>NZ_JANJTZ010000024.1 GCF_024710845.1 Mesorhizobium sp. | reverse complement strand
CCAGCACGGCCTGCGCCGCCTTCCTGGCGGATCGCCTCGCCATCGGGAAACAGAACGGTTCAATCCGACCTCATCTTGGTCTAGCCCGGATTGGGGAGGACGACATCTTCCCTTTCATCCTCCGTCTGCTCGTGGCTTTGGCGGTCGCCTATGCCGGGCTGATGACCGTTCTCTTCTTCGCCCAACGCGCCCTGCTCTATCCGGGCGCGACTAGCGATCCGATATCGGAGAACCATTGGGGACAGGCGGAGAGCATCGAGACCTCGGACGGCGAACGGCTGCTTGCACTGCACTCGCCTGCCCGGAAAGGACATCCGACCGTCCTCTACTTCCACGGCAATGCCGACCGCGTCGATCGTTACGAATTCCTGGCACGCAGCCTCGCCGAGCGCGGAACCGGACTGTTGGCCCTCTCCTATCGCGGTTATCCCGGCTCCACCGGAACGCCGACGGAGACGGGTCTGGTCGCCGACGGGATCGCGGCGTATGACTGGCTGGTTTCCCGGTCGGGTGGACCTGTCGTTCTTCTCGGCCAATCGCTCGGCTCGTGCGTGGCCGTCGCGGTCGCGGCTCAGCGGCGGGTTGCGGGGCTGGCTCTGATTTCCGCTTACGATTCGGTCCTGGAACTGGCGCGGAAGACCTATTTCTTCCTTCCTGTCGCGCCATTCCTGAAGGATTCCTTCCGCTCCGACCTGCGGATCGGCGGGATCGACGCGCCGAAGCTGTTCATCCACGGTCGACTGGATACGCTGGTGCCTGTCGCGCGCGGCGAGGCTCTGTTCGACGCGGCGTCGGAGCCGAAGCGCATTCTGATCCTCGACGAGGCCGGCCATAACGACATCTGGAGCGAACGGGTCTTGCACGAGATCGAAGGCTTCGTGGACGAAGTGTCGAAGCCCTGATCACGCGGCCTGGATCGCGACGGCGTGGCCGCGGGCATTCTCGCGCAGCGCGTTGAGGTGTATCGATGACAGGAGCGTCGCCAGCCTGCCGTCCGAAGCGGCCTTGTCCTGCTCGAGCTCCTTCAGCATCAGCCAGCTGACTTCCTGCGCACCGGCGATCCGCTGGCCGCGCGCGACCTCGCGCCACGCCTTGATCGCGCGCAGGATGACGCGGTGCGTCGCTTCCGCCAGCCCCGCGGCGCGAAACAGCGCTTCAAGCGCCACGTCGCGGCCGTCGGCGAGGAGCGAGCGGATGCGGCTTTCCTTCTGTCCCGACAGCGCCACGAGCGCGGCGCCGAAGAAGTCGATCTTGCCGTGCGCGACCACGCGCACGAGGAAGGACGACGTCATCTCGCCGCGCAGTCTGAGATGCTCGACCAGCGCCGCACATTCGACCGACGGGGTCGCCTCGATGAGTTTGACCGAGGCACTGATACAGGCCTCCCGCGTGATGCGTTCGGCGCGAGCGGGGCCGATCAGTGCCCGGACAAGGGGAGCGCCCTGAAGCGCTTCGCCAAGCCTCACCATCAGGATGTGGCGCACGTCGGCGGGCAGCTTGCGATTGGAGAGCATCGCTTCCCGAAGATCGGCATCCGCACCGTGGCGTTCCGCGATCCGGCGCAGGCTGACAGCAGTAATGTCGGCGCCGTCGTTGCGCAGCAGGGTGAGGCAGGCATCCCTGTCGCCCGTTTCGGCGATCGCGGCGGAAACGGCATTCGAGAGCCTGGGACGCATGGCGATCAGGCGCTGGGTCGCCGGGGCCCCCTCCGCGACGCGTTCGACGAGGTCACTGTCCGCGAGAAGCGGCGAGCGCAGCAGGATCAGCGCGGCGATCTCATGTTGGTCGGAGGCAAGCGCGGCAATGATCTGCGCGGGCGCGTGATGGCACAGAGAAAGCGGTTCGGCCAATGCAAGCCGGACTTTCGGCGAGGGATCGTCGAGGAGAAGCGTCAACGCAGCCTCCGCGGCGCAGCGATCTTCGAAGCTAAGGTCTGAGAACACGTAGGCGCGGGAGAGCGCACTTGCGGCCGCCGCCCGCTCGGCGACTTTCGCGGTGTCGACCCACTTCAGAAAATGCTGGACGATCATGAACTCGGCCACTTCCCTATGCCCAGTTCCGACGCTAGGGAGAAATGGTTTACGAACGGTTCACCATATTCATTAACCGGCTAGAAACCGCTGGAATTGCGGGCATAGGCCCGTCAATCGGCCTTCCACCGCGGCCGGCGCATCTCGAACACCGAATCGACCGTGAGATAATCGAAATAGCCGAGCCTTGCGACGTTGCCTGCCTTGGCCGCGTCGAAGCGACCGTCGACGAGGACCGTCTCATCGATGTAGACCCCGATCACTTCGCCGGCGACGACGACCGCCTCGCATTCAGCGCCGCTCCAGGTTTTCGGCGTCATGATCTCCGTGACCTTGCATTCGAGCGCGGCGAGCGCCTCTCTGACGCGCGGTGGCTTGACCAGGCGCGAGGGCTCCGGCGTCAGGTCGGCATAGCCGAACTCGCTGACGCCACGCGGCGCGTCGACGGAACTGGCGACCATCTTCGAGACGAGATCGCGCCCAGCAAGATTGACCACGAACTCGCCGGTTTCGCGCGCGAAGGTCGCACTGTCCTTCTCTCCCTCCGAGGAGAACCAGACCAGAAACGGCTTCGACGAGAACATGTTGAAGAACGAATAAGGTGCCAGGTTCAGCGCCCCGGTGGCACTGCGGGTGGAAATCCAGCCGACCGGCCGCGGCGATACGATCGCCTTTGACGGATCGTGCGGCAGGCCATGGCCTTTTGACGGTTCGTAGAACATGGTCAGCTCCCTGCCGGCCCGGCGTAGTCGGAGATCAGTCCGGCGATATCCGGCCGCGGACGTTCGGGAATGTCTCCCTTGAACGTGCCGATATGGACGAAGCCGATCACGCGTTCGGCTTCCCTCAAGCCCAGGATAGCCCTGCCCTCGGCTATGTCCGAATACCAGTTGGTGATCCAGTTGGCACCGTAACCCAGCGCGTTCGCCGCGAGCGACAGGTTCATCGCGGCGGCCCCGCCCGACAGGAACTTCTCCCATTGCGGGATGTTCTTCGCATCGTCGCGCGCGACCGACACCACGCCGATCACCAGCGGTGCGCGCGAGAAACGGGTGCGTTCCTTCGCAAGCCGCGCTTCCGGCAACGGTCCTTCCAGCTTCTCGGCCAGGGCGGCGAGCTTTTCGCCGATCTCATGCCGCGACTGGCCCCGGTAGAGAATGAACCGCCAGGGCGCCAGACGTCCGTGGTCCGGAACGCGAGACGCAATCCTGATCATCGTCTCGATCTCGGCGTCCGACGGTCCGGGCTCGGTCATGAGGTCGATCGGCGCGGACTTGCGGCTCGACAGGAACTCGATCACAGCGGCGTTCAACGGCAATCCTCTCTTAGCGGGAAATGGCCAAAGCGGCGGGTGGGGAGATGCCTTGCCGTTTGCGTCTTGAAAATGCCACCGCCTTGCGTTTCATGGCAAGCATGAAGATCGTCGCCAGACTGTTCATGACCGCCGTCGCGGCGATCCTTTTCGCGGTCGCCCCGGCGATCGTCCATGGCCAGGAGCTCGGCAATCCGCTGCCTGGCCTTTCGCTCGACGGACTGAACACTTACGCGCCGCCGCCGACGCTGGGCAACATGCCGGGCGTCACTGCCGGCACCCTTACCCTTGCCGCGCAGCTGACGACAGACGGTCCCGAAATCACGCGTGGACTGACATGGCGGGTTTTCAGCCCGACGCCGGGCGACGACGGGAAATTGCCCCTGAGAGGCTCCGCCCAGGGCGGCACTGCAACCTTCGACCTCGAGCCGGGCAGCTACCTCGTCCACGCGGCGTTCGGGCGCGCGGGGGCTACCAAACGCATTACAGTGGGCGCCGATAACAAGCGCGAGACCCTCGTCCTCGACGCCGGCGGACTCAAGCTGGATGCCATGCTGTCTGGCGGCGTACGAATACCGCCGGGGAAGCTCAAATTCACGATCTACGAGGCAAGTGAGAATGACCAAGGCGAACGTGCCCTGGTCGTGCCGGACGTGAAACCGAACACCGTCGTCCGGCTCAACGCCGGCACCTATCACGTCGTTTCCCAATACGGGAACGTCAACGCCGTCATCCGCTCCGACATCCGCGTCGAGGCCGGCAAGCTCACGGAGGCGCTGGTCGAGCACAAGGCGGCGCAGATCACGATGAAGCTGGTGCGCGAGAAGAACGGCGAGGCGATTGCCGACACGTCCTGGTCGGTGCTGACCGATTCGGGCGACATCGTGAAGGAGACAGTCGGAGCCTTCGCTTCGATGGTGCTCGCCGAGGGGAAGTACTCGATCGTCGCCAAAAACCGCGACCGCATCTACCAGCGCGAATTCCAGGTCGACGCGGGACGCAACGAGGATGTCGAGGTCATCACCGAAAGCGATATCGCAGGCGGCAAGACCGAGCTGACGGGAGAGGAGCCCTTCACAGATACGATGCCGCTCAGCTCCGAAGAGTTTCCGCCCGAGGAAGGGCCCGTCGAGTAGAGCATTTCCGAATTGATCAGGCCGCGAGGCGCGTCGGAAGCTTCCGACGAAAGAGACCGCGACGACTGCCCTTCGTCTCATCGCCGAGCGAGAAGACTTTTGCGTGCAGGAACTCGATCAGTTCCTTTCGATTCCGGATCTGCCGCAGGTCCTGCCACACGATCGGCCGACCGATCCGCGCTTCGATCGCCTTGCCGTGGAGCCGGGCGAACTCGCGGATGAGCAGCGAGGTCCGCAGCGTCAACGACACGTCATAGAGGGCCCGCCGCAGCGGCGTCGTCGTCTCCGACATCAGCATCGGGCGGCTGACAAGATGGAAGAGCCGGCCGTTCTGCCCGGGAAAATAGACCGGAACGACATTGGCACGCGCTTCCTGGATCAGCTTGGCCGGGAACATCTTCCACGGCAGGTCCCTTGCGCGGCCAAAGCCGTTGGGAGCGGTTGCGACGCCTCCGCCGGGAAAGATCACGATCGTGACGCCATCCTTCAACAGTTGCAGCGCTTCATGGCGAACCGCCATGTTGTTCGCCAGCGCTTCCCTGGTCTCGCTGAAGTCGATGGGCAGTGAGTAAGGCTCGATTTCGGGAACTTTCAGAAGCTCGGCATTGATCATCACCCGGAACGGCCTGCCTAGCTCCTCCGCGAGGGAAAGCGCCGCGATGCCGTCGCCGATGCCGAAGGGATGGTTGGCAACTATGACCAGCGGTCCGTCGGGCAGATCCGCCGGCGGCCAATGGCTTGCGCAGTCGAACCGCACGTCGATCAGCTCAAGCATCCGCCCGAAGATCCGATCGCCGCTGGGAACGATGGACGAACGCCAGATCTCGTAGAGCCGCGCGTAGCGGTCGCGGCCGGACAGCCCCTCGACCGATCGGATGAACCAGCGTTTCAGCCGCGGCTGGGAGGGATTGGCGTAGGACAGTTCCGGGAATCTGCGAGCCGGCATTCGTCGGGCCTCCATCGGCGCGGCTTAGGCGCGATTGATGACAGCCGGATGAAAGGGCCGGGGGAAACCCCGGCCTCATGGAATTCAGGCAGCGGCCTTCCGCTGCGCCTTGCGCCGCTTGAGGTCGGGAGGCATCGCCTCTTCGACGATCGCGGCAAGCGCCTCCTCCAGGCCCATCGAGACTTGGTCGCGCGAGCCGAGCCGGCGGATGTTGACCGTGCTCTCCTCGGCTTCCCGCTTGCCGCAGACCAGCATGACCGGGACCTTGGCGAGCGAGTGCTCGCGGACCTTGTAGTTGATCTTCTCGTTGCGCAGGTCGAGCTCGGCGTGGATGCCCTCGTCGCGCAGGCGCTGCAGCACTGAGGCGGCATAGCCGTCGGCCTCGGAGGTGATGGTCGCGACCACGACCTGGACCGGCGCGAACCAGAGCGGCAGGTGGCCCGCATAATTCTCGATCAGGATGCCGAGGAAGCGCTCCATCGAGCCGCAAATAGCGCGATGGACCATCACCGGCTGCTTCTTCTCCGAATCCGAGCCGATGTAGAAGGCGCCGAAACGCTCCGGCAGGTTGAAGTCGACCTGCGTGGTGCCGCACTGCCACTCGCGGCCGATGGCGTCCTTGAGCACATATTCGAATTTCGGCCCGTAGAAGGCGCCCTCACCCGGATTGATCGAGGTCTTTATCCTGCCGTTGGATTGGAGGGTGATCTCCTCCAGCACATCCGACATGATCTTCTCGGCAAGATCCCACGCCTCATCCGAGCCGACGCGCTTCTCTGGGCGCGTCGAGAGCTTGACCGACACTTCCTCGAAGCCGAAATCGGCATAGGTCGTCAGGATCAGGTTGTTGATCCTGAGACACTCGGCGCGCAACTGCTCCTCGGTGCAGAAGATGTGCGCATCGTCTTGGGTGAAGCCGCGCACGCGCATCAGCCCGTGCAGCGCACCCGACGGCTCGTAGCGGTGGACGTTGCCAAATTCCGCAAGCTTGATGGGCAGATCGCGGTAGGACTTCAGGCCGTGCTTGAAGATCTGCACGTGGCCCGGGCAGTTCATCGGCTTCAGCGCGAAGACGCGCTCGTCCTCGGTCTCGTCGCCGGCGACCGTGACCTTGAACATGTTTTCCTTGTACCAGCCCCAGTGTCCGGAGGTCTCCCACAGCGACTTGTCGAGCACCTGGGGGGCGTTGACCTCCTGGTAGCCCTCGGTCGCCAGGCGGCGGCGCATGTAGGAAACGAGGTTCTGGAACATGCGCCAGCCCTTGGAGTGCCAAAACACGACGCCCGGCCCCTCCTCCTGGAAATGGAACAGGTCCATCTCCCGTCCGAGGCGGCGATGGTCGCGCTTCTCGGCCTCGGCCAGCATATTCACATAGGCGTCGAGCTGCTCCTGGTTCGCCCAGGCGGTGCCGTAGATGCGCGTCAGCATCGGATTGTTGCTGTCGCCACGCCAGTAGGCGCCTGCGACCTTCATCAGCTTGAAGGCTGTGCCGACCTGGCCGGTGGACGCCATATGCGGGCCACGACAGAGGTCGAACCAGTCACCCTGGTAATAGATCTTGAGATCCTGACCTTCCGGGATCGCGTCGACGAGCTGCACCTTGTAGGTTTCGCCCTTCTCCCCGAACACCTGACGAGCCTTCTCGCGTGACCAGACCTCCTTGGTGAACGGCCTGTTGCGGCCGACGATCTCCCGCATCTTCTTCTCGATGGCCGGGAAATCCTCGGGCGTGAACGGCGTGTCGCGCGCGAAGTCGTAATAGAAGCCGTTCTCAATCACCGGGCCGATGGTGACCTGCGTGTCCGGCCATAGCTCCTGCACGGCTTCCGCCAGCACATGCGCCGCGTCGTGGCGGATCATCTCCAGCGCCAGCGGATGTTCGCGGGTGAGGATCTCGATCTTGCCGGAGGTTTCGAGCGGATCGCCCAAATCCCGCGGGGTACCGTCGATCGCATAAGCGACCGCCTTCTTGGCCAGCGATTTGGAGATCGATTCGGCGAGTTCGAGGCCGGTCAGAGCGGCGGGATATTCGCGGACGGAGCCATCGGGAAATGTGAGGGAAACGGATCGAGACATGTCTTCTTCCTTATCCAGTCCCGCCAACGAGCGCGGGTGGGGTTGATACCGGGGATGGGCCGGCGAGCGGTCTCATACTCATTCGGCCGGTTCGGGTAAAGTCGGGATCTCAGTGGCCGCGACTGGCCCGGCTTATTGTCCAGTAGCGCCACGGCAGGTACCAAGCGTAGCGCGCGTCGAGCGTCTCCGGCACGTTGTCGATGCCGTGCGTGCCGCCGGGGCCGCAGCGCATCACGCGGAAGAGGCCCATCCAGCCGCCGGGCCACAGGCCGTGCCGGGCGACCGCCTCGTACGTGTATTCGGAACAGGTCGGCAGATGGCGGCAGGAGTTGCCGACGAATCCCGACAGGGTGAGCTGGTAAACTCTCACCAGCGACGTTCCGAGCACGCGGCCGGGCGTTTTTCGCCACGGCCCGGCGTAGTTGCGCCCGCGCGGGGCGTGGACATGGTTGTGGCCGGTCACCTGGAGGTGCCCTCTTTTCCTTTCGCGGACAGTCTGTTCACTACCGGCCGCGTGCGAAGCTTCGTGCGCTTACTTATGTGCTTGCCACCATTTCCACCAACCGAATTGCGGAAAAAGCCATGTCCGACCAGATAGAACTCGGCCTCGACACGTTCGGCGACGTTACCGTCGATCTCGATGGCAAGCTGAAATCCCAGCCGCAGGTGCTGCGCGACGTGGTCGAGGAAGGCGTGCTGGCCGACCAGGTCGGAATCGACTTCATCGGCGTCGGCGAGCATCACCGCGACGATTTTGCCGTCTCGGCGCCCGAAATCGTTCTCGCGGCAATCGCGGCGCGCACGCAGCGCATCCGCCTCGGCTCGGCCGTCACCGTGCTCAGTTCCGACGACCCGATCCGCGTCTTCCAGCGCTTTTCGACCATCGACGCGATCTCGAATGGCCGCGCGGAAGTCATTCTCGGTCGCGGCTCGTTCACCGAGTCCTTCCCGCTGTTCGGCTTTGCGCTGAACGACTACGAGAAGCTCTTCTCGGAGAAGCTCGACCTGTTCGCCGAGCTTCTGAAACAGGAGCCGGTCACCTGGAAAGGCTCAGTGCGCCCTGAACTGAGAAACCAGCCGGTCTACCCGCCGATCGAAAACGGCAAGCTCAAGACCTGGATCGGCGTCGGCGGCAGCCCGGAATCGGTCGTGCGCGCGGTCCAGTACGGCCTGCCGCTGATGCTCGCCATCATCGGCGGCGAGCCAAAACGCTTCCGCCAGTTCGTCGACCTCTATCATCGCGCGGCAGAGCAGTTGCAGCAGCCGGCGCTGCCGATCGGGGTGCATTCGCCGGGTCACGTCGCCGACACCGACGAGGAAGCGCGCGCCCAGCTCTGGCCAGGCTATCAGGCGATCCACAACCGCATCGGCGGCGAGCGCGGCTGGGGTCCGACCTCGATGGCACGCTTCAACGCGGAAGCCGACATGGGCTCGCTCTATGTCGGCTCGCCGGAAACCGTTGCGAAGAAGATCGCCGGCACGATGAAGGTACTCGGCGTCAAACGCTTCGACATGAAATATTCGTCGGGGACATTGCCGCACGAGCACATGATGCGTTCGATCGAGCTCTACGGGACGAAGGTGATGCCGATGGTGAAGGACCTGCTGGCGTCTGACGTTGAGGACGCCGGCATCTCTCAGCTGCGCACCGGCTCCCGCCAGTAGCTCTATCTGGCGCGGTGCGGACCCAGGCGTCCGCACCGCGCTCCAAGTTCGACGCCGTCCGGCTCGATCGTCGACCGGTGGTGATTTCGGCTGAGACCGGCGCGCCGAGGCGCATGCTGGAAAGTCGCGAGGAGAATGGCTTCGCCCAGGATTTCGATGATGCCGCGCATGGGATGACCTCTGTGTTGGAGACCATCTGGCGCGCTCTGGCAGCCGCTTTCAAACGAGTATAATGTCCGCTTCAGATAATCTGAGGTTATGCCATGAAGCGCGGGCGGCTCCCGCTGACGGCCATGCGCAGTTTCGAGGCGGCTGGCAGACTCCTGAGCTTCAGCCGCGCGGCCGACGAACTGTTCGTATCGCAGGCGGCAATCAGCCGGCAGATACGAGAGCTCGAAAGCCTGATCGGCAAGCCGCTGTTCGAGCGGCTGCATCGAAGGGTGGTCCTGACAGATGCCGGTCGGAGCCTCCTCAACCAGCTCTCCGTCAGCTTCGATGACATATCCGCCCGTCTCGCCGCGGTCATCGCTGAGCCGGTCACACGGCTGCTCCGCGTGAGCGTGGAGCCGTCATTCGCCGCCGCGCTGCTGATCCCGCGGCTCAACCAGTTCCAGGCGCTCCGGCCGGAGATCGACGTCGTGGTCGACGCCAGCCTGCAGATTTCCGACTTCCGCGGCGACGAGATCGAACTTGCGATTCGTTATGGCGCAACCGCGACGTCGTGGCCGCGCGTCGAATGCCGGCACCTGTTCAATGTCATGCTGACTCCCGTGCTGTCGCCGGCCCTCATCGACGGCGATCCGCCGCTCGCCTCTCCCGCCGAATTGCGCCGCTACCCGCTGTTGCACGACTTCAACCGTGATGGCTGGGCTCGATGGTTCGAGGCGGCGGGATTTCCGGAAATGGCACAGCAGCGCGGCCCGATCTTCCCGGACTCGGCGCTGATCATGCAGGCGGCGGCGCTTGGCCATGGCGTCGGCCTCGGCGACCGCTTTATGGAAGCGACGGAACTCGAGGCGGGAACCCTGATACGCCCGTTCGACATCGAAGTGCCGTTCGGCGCCTACTGGCTGGTCGCGCCTGATTTCAGCGCCCTGACGCCAGCAGCCGCCGCGTTTGCGGATTGGGTGATGAAAGAGTTTGGGTCCAGGGTACCTGCTTCGAAAACTTAGGCCGCCTCGGCCCGGCGCTTTTCGATCTGGCCGATCGCGTCCACCACCGCGTCGAAGGTGAGCATGGTCGAGGCGTGGCGCGCCTTGTAGTCGCGAACCGGCTCCAGATATTTCAGATCCGCGAAACGGCCTTCCGGAGGCGGACCGTTCTCCTTCAGCATCTTGAGCATAGTTTCGCGCACCTCGCGCAACTCCTGCGCCGAGGCGCCGACGACGTTCTGCGCCATGATGGAGGAAGAGGCCTGCCCAAGCGCGCAGGCCTTCACGTCGTGGGCGAAGTCGGTCACCACACCATCCTGCATCTTCAGGTCGACGACCACGGTCGAACCACACAGCCTGGAATGAGCCTTGGCGGTGGCGTCAGGGTCGCTCAGCCGACCCAGCCGGCTGATATTGCCGGCAAAGCCGAGAATTTTCGCATTGTAGACGTCGTCGATCATGGTTTTCCGGCCTTGACGCACATTTCGAAACGGAGCGTCTCGTCCTCCCGTCTTTTCCTGACGGCAGCCAAGCATATATAGTGGTTCATAGTCGGTTGCGGCAAGTTGACCCTTTGACCAGCCACCACCGATAGCAGGGAAGCGTGCCGCTTTCGCCCGGGATCGCCCCGGCCCCCGGAAGAAGGCAGTGACCCGTTCAACTCGTTTCCCGATATGTTTGGGAAACTACGGGAGACGCCTTCGATGGACGCCGTGATCAAGAAACTCCTGCCGGACCCCGGCGATGACAGTCGCCAATCGGATCGGCCCACCGAGGCGGAGGTAGAAGCCGCCGTCCGTGTCCTCCTGCGCTGGACGGGCGACAATCCTGACCGCGAAGGTCTAATCGACACACCGCGCCGGGTGATGAAGGCCTATCGCGAGATGTTCAACGGCTACGATCTCTCGCCGGCCGAGGAACTCGGACGCACGTTCGAGGAAGTCGCCGGCTATGACGATCTCGTCATCGTGCGCGACATCCAGTTCCATTCGCATTGCGAGCACCACATGGTGCCCTTCGTCGGCAAGGTCCATATCGGCTACTACCCGAATGGCGGCGTCGTCGGCCTGTCGAAGCTCGCCCGCGTCGTCGATGTCTTCGCAAGGCGCCTGCAGACGCAGGAGACGATGACCGCCCAGATCGCCCATGCGATCGAGACGTCGCTGAAGCCCCATGGCGTCGCCGTCCTGGTCGAGGCCGAACATATGTGCATGTCGATGCGCGGCGTGCAGAAGCAGGGCTCCTCGACCCTGACGACGCAGTATACCGGCCGCTTCCGCGACGCCGCCGAACAGGT
>NZ_JANJTZ010000009.1 GCF_024710845.1 Mesorhizobium sp. | reverse complement strand
AAATGCCATGTGCCAACTCCACGCTCTGCTCGATAGCGAGCCGACGACCTAGCAGGTTGTCGATACTGTCGCTTCTGCCCCAGTACGCATTGATGTGGCTCAAAGCGCATGACTCGCCCTGCGGAGCAAATGCCTCGTGCCGTTTCCAACAACTGACGGGAACAAACCCTCGCCTCCGCTCCTTGGGAGGACCAAGTTTGGTCGGTCGCGGCCACCAAGCAGGTGCCGCAATTCCTCGTAGTTCATCTTGGAAGCTAAGGTCATCCACCTTCACCCTTCCAACGGCTCCTTACCGGCCATCACGATCGGGGCCGGCAGCGGAACGGCGGGTCTTCGCGGTAGTTACGTTTAAAGCTGCCGTTCCGAAGGCGACGCGAGGCTGTGTGAGAACCTATTGTGGCTTGTCGCACAGGCTGAAGCCAAGGTGCGCATTTGATCCATTCATCCCGTTATCGCTTTGAAGCGCGAGGCAACGTCGGCAATGGCGATGGTTTGCTTGATGTTCTAGGCGAGGATCGCCAGGCTGGCTTCAGTGGCGTTCTTGAGGCCTTGCATTCGGACGGGAGTGGCGCCCATCTGGCCCTTGATGGTGCCGAAGACGTGCCCGACCGTGCAGCGGCGGACCGCCATGGCTCGCGCCAACCTCGGAGCGACCGCCACGCTACTCCACGGCTTCGTTTTCCCGGACACCGCCCGGCATGAGGGGCCTTCACGACCGGCAACGTAGAGGTGATATCAGCTACTCGCCTCTTGGGCGGGCGCCATCGAGCGTCGGCATGAGTAAGATGTCGGGGATGGTGACACGGTCGCCGAGCAGATACGCCCGCCGTCCGCGAGCGCGCTCTCAACCCGGAGGAGGCAGGACGCTGGCCGCTCTTCCGACTCGGCAACGATCTCCCCGGAAAAGCCCTCCGATCCAAGCTTGCGATACATGTGCTTTCGCAGCGACGACTTTTCGTTCGCGTGGCAGAGGACGATCTCAGCCAAGGTGGCGATCTCCATGGCCGGCGCAATGCCCGCCAAACAGACATGCGTTCGGCAGGTCAGCGGCGGGTTTCAAGAGCGCGCCGAGATCGTATTTCGCAGGACGCCGATCTTCTCGACCTCCAGTTCAACCACGTCTCCGTGAGCGAGGTATCGGCTGACCTCAAGACCGCAGCCGTTGCCGATCGTTCCCGAACCGAACACCTCTCCGGCATGGAGCGTCTCGTCGCGGGAAACATAGGCGATCATCTGCTCGAACGGATGCATCATCGCCTCGAGCGTGTCGCTGACCCAAACTTGCCCGTTGATCCGCGCCGTTGCGCGCAGGTGCCGGGGGTCGCCGATCTCGTCGCGCGTGACAAGGAACGGACCCATGGCGTTGCCGGTGTCGAAGCTTTTGCCTTTCGTCGGCCCGAGCATGCCCCGCATCTCGGCCATCTGGGCGTCCCGCGCAGAGAAGTCGTTGAAGATGGTGTAGCCGAAGATGTGTTCGCCGGCCCTCTCGGCCGTGATGTTTTTTCCGCCGCGCCAAAGCACCGCCGCGATTTCGAGCTCGAAGTCGATGATCGTGGAGTAGCCGGGCCAGGCGATCTTTGCTTCTGGCCCGACGACACTGAACCTGTTCGAGAAGTAGTAGATCGGACGCTCGCGATACACCGCCGGCACTTCCGGTTCAGGCGCGATATCCAGCTCCGGCTCACCGGCAAGGCGCGCGCCTAGCTTGCGCATGCCGACCGGCGCCTGCCTGATGTGGGTGGGAAACACCGAGAAATCGCGAATCTGCACCGGCACCGGAATCGGCGCGCGGAGACGGACAGCCGCGAGCCGGACGAGGTGATCGCCACTGGCATCCTTGACAGCCTGTCGAACCCGTTCCAACTCAGCGGGTCCGCCCTCGATCAACGCCTGCATTGACGTCGTACCGCAGAGCGACGTCAGGTCGATCAGCATCTCGCCTGAGCCGTCGAGGGCCCCGACCCGATCGCCGGAACCGTGGGCGAAGGTTGCAAGCTTCATGGCTGGGTTACCTCGGATTCGATGACCGCGACTGCGCGACACCAGCCGGCACTGGCGTTCTTGATCTTGACCGGAAAGCAGATCACCTCGAAGCCGCTCGCCGGCAACAGGTCGAGATTGGCTAGTTTTTCGAGATGGCAGTAGCCGCGCACCATGCCGGCGCGATGGCCTTCCCAGATCAGACTGCCATCGCCGGTCTCGGCGACCCGGCGCGCAGTGTGCACAAAAGGTGCGTCCCAGCTCCATGCATCTGTGCCCGTGACCTTCACGCCCCGTTCCGTCAGATAAAGGGTCGCTTCGCGGCCCATCCCGCAGCCGGTGGCCAGGTAACCGGCCGTGCCATAGGCAGCCGCTGCTGCCGTGTTGACCAGAACGATATCGCCGGGAGCCAGGTGATGGCCGACGCGGGTAAGCTCAGCCTCGACATCGGCCGCGTTCGCGACGTAGCCATCCGGCAAGTGGCGGAAATCGAGCTTGACGCCGCGCGCCCAGCACCATTCGAGCGGCACCTCGTCGATCGTGATGGCGCGCGCGCCACCGTCCATGGTCGAGTGATAGTGGTAAGGCGCGTCGAGATGAGTGCCGTTGTGGGTCGTGAGTCGCACGTTCTCGACGGCCCAGCCCTCGCCGTCGGGCAGGGCATCGGCACCCACGCTCGGGAAATTGGCCAGCATGCCGGCCACGGTCTCCCTGTGGCCGAGATACTCGATCCGCGGCCCCAGACCCGGCGGATCCGCATGCGGTCCGTTTTCCAGGGCGCGGGAAAGATCGACGAGCCGTCTCATATCTCGCGAAACCGCGCTTCGATCCAGTCGGCCATGTAGTCGATGACGACATCCGGATTGTCGAAGTTGACGTGCTCGATGCCGCCCTCGGCCTCGGTGAAGATCTTGAGGGTTCGATGCGAGGAATTCACCGCATCGCCGTACACTTCCTGGGCCTCGCTTGCCGGCACCTGGCGATCGTTGATGCCGTGCGTGATGAGGAACGGGCAGGTGATCTTGTCGGCGATGCCGACCATCGTCATGTCGCGCGTCTTCTCGACGAGTTCGGCATTGTCCTTTGCGCCGAACACCCAGCGGGCCTGCTCAAGCATATCGGTGACCGAGGCGGCTTCCTCGTCCTGCTGCATGGCCCGCATCAGGCGATCGCTGAAGCGGGTGGAGGCTCCCCAGGCCACGCACATCGCGTAGCGATGCTCGAACGCGGCGGCGCGCGGGGCGTAGAACCCGCCGAGGCTCACGCCCATGAGGCCCACGCGCTTGGGGTCCACATCGCTGCGCTGCGACACCCAGTCGTATATTGCGGTGCCCCAGCGTTCGCATTCGGGGATCGCCGGCATATTGCGGAAGCGCAGTGCTTCTCCCGAGCCCGGCTGGTCGACCAGCAGCATCGAGATGCCGCGCTCGAGCAGTTCCTCGCGCGGTCCGCGGTAGTAGAGGATCTCCTTGTTGACGTCGAAACCGTTGACGAACACGATGCAAGGTCCAGGCGCGCCGCCAAGCGGCTGCGTCCGGGCCGGCACGAAATAGGCAGGCAGAGACGAAGCGCCGTAAGGAATCTCGACCGTCTCGACCCCGGTACCCATCAGATCGACGCCCCTGCGAAATTCGGCGAGACCCTTGCGATAGAGCGGCTCGCGCTCCGGCTCGCCAACCCGCATCATGCGCTCGGCCATCAGATGGTAGAGCGAAGCGCGCAGCAGCTTCTTGCCGGCGGTGCGATTGTGGCCGGCCGCGGCATCCTTGTCGCCCAGCGCCTGAACGCGGTCACCGATCTCGTCCCATGCTTGCCGCCAGGCGGTCCAGGCGCCGGGCTCGGCGGCACTTCTGTATTTAGCGAGCGGGCCTGACACGGACTCGATCTCGGAGAGGATGCCGCCCATGTTGAGCGCAAGGTGGATGGAGAGGTTCCAGGGATAGATGCCTGGATAGAACTGGAACATGTTGCCTCCTGCTCGTTCCGTGTATTTTCTGGTTCTATCGGCGCCAGTAGATCAGGCGCTTTTCCGCGATGTTGATGAGGCCCGCGCTCGCATAGCCCACGCAGCCGAGCAGGAAGATGCCCGCGAAGATGTCGGCAGCCTGGTAGGAACGCTGGGCAAGCAGGATCGAGTAGCCCACGCCCTCGCGGCTGCCGAGGATTTCGGCCACCACGACCAGGATAAGGGAAACTGTCAGGCCCACGCGCATTCCGGCCAGAATGTCTGGCATGGCGCTCGGCAGGGCGATCTTGCGAATGACCTCCCAGCGGCCGAGCCGCAGTGATCGGCAGACTTCGTAGAGCCGAGGCTCGACGGCGCCGAAACCGTGTACTGTACTGAGCAAGGTCGGCCAGAGAGCGCCGAAGGCGATGACGGCCAGCACCATCTGCTCGGTAAAGCCCAGCAGGCCGATGAAAATCGGCACGAGCGCCGAAACGGGCAGCGGCCGGATCGCCTCGAGCGACGGCGCGACATAGATGCGGGCACGCGACGAAATCCCGATTATCACGCCAAGGACGATGCCGAGAAGCGATGCCAGCAGCCAGCCGCCGAACACACGGGCCACCGTCGCAGCGAGGTTCGCCAGCATGTCGCCATTGGTGAAACCATTGACCAGGGCGCGGCCCACCGCCGCCGGCGGCGGAAGGAAGACCGGCGACACGAGGCCGGCCGCGGAGACCGCGTGCCATACGGCGACGAAACCGGCGGCTACACCGAGGCTGCCTGCCAGCCAGAGGGAGCGCGCGACGGCGTTCATTCCGCACCCCGCCGCGCAAAGAACTGACGTTCCAGCCAGACCAGTGACCAGTTGAAGCACCAGCCGACGATGGCGATCCAGACGAGGAACGCGAAGGAAATCGCAGGGTGCAGCGATTGGGCCGCCAGCATCATGCCGTAACCCAGCCCCCGCGGGTTCGCGACGACCTCCACCGTCACAGCAACCACCAGGGAAATGGCCGCAGCCAGCCGGAACGCCACGAATATCCGCGGCACAGCCCCCGGAAGCACGATGCGAGTAGCGGTCCGCCACGCGCTCAGCCGGAGAACGCGCGCGACCTCGATGAGGCCGGGCTCCGTCTCCCTGATCGCGGCGCGCGTCAGTACCAGCACCGGCCACATGGTCGTGAAGGCGATGATGGCGAGCTCCATACGCAGGCCGAAGCCGTACACCAGCAGCGAAAGCGGGATGAGCGCCGCGGGAGGGATCGGGCGCAAGGTCTCGACCGTCACGCTCATCAGCCGGTCGGCCGCAGGTGACAGGCCGAGGACGACCCCGAACACAAGGCCGAGACCGCCGCCAAGGCCGAGACCTGACAGGGCAGCACCGAGCGTCTGGGCGGTTGCGAGCATCAGCGTGCCGTCGGCAAGATGCCGGACGAGCTCGACGGCGACATCGTGTGGCGCGGCCAGGCTGAAGCTGTCCGCCGGAACATAGGCCAGCGCGAGCACCTCGGCGATCGCAAATACCACCACCGGCAGGACGAGATTGCGGGGGTCGAAGCCCTGCGACATCCTGCTTGGAGCGATGACGGGCTGGTTCGCGCGCATGCTCAGCCGTGCTTGATGAAAGAGAACAGGTCGTGCCGCATGGCAAGGAAGCGCGGATGCTCCCGGGTGGTGAGCTGGTCTCTCGGCTTCGGCAGGTCGACCACGAACGACTTTGCGATGCGACCTGGATTTGCAGCCATGCCGACGACGCGGTCGCCGAGGTAGATCGCCTCCTCAAGATCATGCGTAACGAAGAAGGCGGTCACCTTGCGTTCGGCAACGATGCGCAGCACTTCATCCTGGAGCGACTGTCGGGTGATCGCATCCAGTGCGCCGAAGGGCTCGTCCATCAGCAGCACCTTGGGTTCCTGCGCAAGGCAGCGTGCAATCTGAAGACGCTGCTGCATCCCACCCGACATCTGCCCCGGCAGCTTGTCGCGGTCCTTGAACAAACCCATCAGATCCAGCAGTGAGCCGATCCTGTCGGCCCACTCCTTGCGCGGCACATTCATGGCCTCGAGGGCCAGCGCTACATTGCCGGACGCGGTGCGCCATGGAAGCAGCGCCTTCGAGTAGTCCTGGAAGACCACCGCAACATCCGGGCTGGGCTCGCGCACGTCCGCGCCATTGTAAAAAACCTGGCCCTCATCTTTGCGGGCGAGACCCGCAATGAGCCGCAGCAGCGTGGTCTTGCCGCAACCTGACGGGCCGACGATCGAGACGAACTCGCCGCGCCAGATATCGAGGTCAATGCCCTCGAGAATGCGGCGCTGTCCGTAACTGAGTCCGACCTCGATGAAGCGGATCACTGGTTTCCCGGCCGCCGCAGGTGCGGCGGCGGGGAAGGTGACCGCTGGGGGCAGCGCTTGCATGGCGATCACGGCAGGACCAGCGACGCGGTGTTGACGTCACCCTTGACGAGACCGTGCTTCTTCATGATGGCGAGCCACCAGTCGAGCTGGGCGACCGACAGGGAGGTGTCGACGACGGGCAGAGCGATGCGCGCCGTGACCGGCGGCGGCAGGTTCATGGCGTTCCCCAGCGCGGCGCGGATCGCTTCGGGATCGGCCTTGGCGATCCCCTCGGCTTCCTTGATGGCGGCGCGGACCTTGGCGATCGTCTCCGGGTTGGCATCAGCCCAGGCGCGGGTCGCGACGATCTCCTGCGCCGACTGTCCCTCTGGAATCTCGGCCAGCGGATTGGCTATGAGAATGCCGAAACCCTCGCTGATCATGCGCTGCGCGAACTGGTCGACTGTGATCAGGGCGTCGACACGCCCTGCCTTCAGCTGGTCGGCCATGGAAGGCAGCGTCATCTCGATGAATTTGGCCGTCGATACGTCGACCCCGTTCTGGTCGAGCCAGTTCTTGAGCATGACGTCCAGAACGGCGCCGATCCCGGCAACGCCGAGCGTCTTGCCGGCGAAGTCGGCCGGCGTCTTGATGCCGCTATCCTTGCCCGCGACGATGGCGATGTCCTTGGAGCCGTGAGTGGTAATGGTCGTGCCGGAGAAAGCCACGAGATCGATTCCGTTCGCGACGGCGTTGAGGAACGTCGTGGGTGTTACCGACGCGATCTGGATCGAGTCCGAAATCAGCGCGGCGGGTATTGTTGGATCGCCGGTTACCAGCTGCACGGTCAGATCAACCCCGTGCTTCTTGAACAGCCCCTTCTGGTCGGCAAGGAAGATGGCCGCGGGGGCCGGATTGGCCGTGGTGCCGAGTGTCAGTTGCTGGGCAGCGGAAACGCCGGCGGAGGCGAGCAACATCGCTCCCGCGGCGAAACAAAGAATCCTACGCATGAAAGCTCCTCCCTGAGCAATGGTCCCGCCCGCGCGGTCCCCTCCCGCTCATGCAGATCGATACGATCGTGCCTTCCGAGCAGGCTTGATAAATTTATTGATACGTATGTATAGTTTGTCAAGCCGTATTTTCTGTATTGCCCTTTGATGCAGTATCCGGTGGAGGTGCAGCGTTGGCCACGGGGTGCCGTGGACCGCGCAGGATAGGGACACCGCCGGTCAACGGAGCGGGAGCGAGGTAGGTAATGGCTTCATCAATGAGGCAGCGCCAGCCGCAGGCAGGCAAGGAAGACGGGCGTCTGCTGCGCGGCGAAGCGACCCGCGAGCGGGTGCTCGATGCCGCCGAGCTTCTGTTTGCCGACCTGGGCTTCGATGGTGTGTCCATTCGGCAGATCGCCGAGGCGGCCGGTGTCACGCTTGGCGTGGTCGGTTTTCACTCGGGGTCCAAGCTCGATCTTTTCAAGACGATACTGCAGCGCCGTGTCGAGGCACTGTCCAGTGCCCGGCGCGAGGCACTTCGCGCGGTGGTCGCGCGCTACGGGCAGTCGGTCCCCGTGCGCGAGATCATGAGCGCCTATATCGGGCCGTATATCGATGTCGCCTCGCTTGAGGACAGGCAGTGGCATGCCTATGCCCGGCTGATCGCTCACATGGTCAGTGACGAGAGGTGGTACCCGTTCGTGAAAGACCTCTATGACCCGGTGGCCCGCGAATTCCTAGCCGTCATTCGCGCGGCCCGGCCGGAAGCGGATGAAGACAGGCTGGCCGCCGCCTTCGTCATGTCGGTCGCCAGCATGCTGTCGATCGTGGCGTCAACCGTGCGCATCGCCGCCCTGGGGACGGCCGCGAAGGGATCGACCAAGCCCTCGCCCGCGGACCTCAGGAGCACCCTGATCGATTTCTGCACCGGCGGCATCGAGGCCGCGCTTCACCGCCCGCAGGGCCAGCGCTAGGCGCCACGGCCAGACGGCGCCCGATCGCTCCGTGCATCATCCGCAGCCTTAGGTTGGGACTTTTGCAACTGTAAGGGACGCATCGCCGACTCTCGATAGCAGGGCATCCAAGTCTGCTGCACCGAGTTCGGTCGCCGCAACCCACCTCGACACAACGCTTACGATTGCAATGTCGAGACCTGATGCAATGAGGCTACGTGAGCGTCCGCTTTCAGCATGCGGGCGGGCGTTTTCTATCGACCGGAAAGGGGGCGCAAAGCCGCCATCCGTAACGGCGTCTTGCCTAACACTTTCCGACTGGACTGTTGGCTTAAACCACGCATTGGTTATGGGGCGAGCGCGACGCTCTCGTCTTCCTTATGCCCGCAATACGCCGCGGGCTTTGGTCGGTGCAAGCGCCAGATTGGCCGGCGCCGACCAAGGGAACCAAGATGATGACCGACCAGACCTCCATTGATTCGATAAGCTCCGAGGCAGCACCCCCGCGTAAGACACGTCCCAAGAAGACGTCAAAGGACCGGGTATCAGATCGTCCGCCAAAGTCGCGTACGGCCAAAGCCGCGACCAGCAAGGCGGAGCAGATTCTTAAGAAACTGGGTACGCCCAAGGGGGTGACGATTCCGCAAATGATGGAAGCAACCGGCTGGCAAGCTCATTCGGTGCGCGGCTTCCTCTCGGGAGTGGTTCGTAAGAAGCTTGGGCGTACACTGGTATCGGAGATCGGCAAGGACGGCCTGCGACGATATCGGATCGTCGCCGGACCGACTTCAGCCGAGGCGTGAGATGACTGGCGCCCGTGACAGTCTTGACGGCGAGATCGCTGCGATTGAGGCGCTCAGCCGAGATCAACTGGCACTGCGGTGGAGGAAGGTCTACGGCCAACGTCCACCTGCCATCCGCCGCGAGCTGCTTAGCCACGCAATTGCCTGGGATCTCCAGTCGAAGCGTCTCGGGGGATTTTCCCCAGAGACGAAGCGACGACTGAGACAGGCAATTGCTCAGGTGGCGAGCGGCGTCGGCACTCGGCGTGTTCCAGGAAGGGAGATCAGAGGAGAAGGGTTGTCGCCTGGTGACAATACACTCTCGGTCAAGGCGGGCTCGATGCCGGCTTCGATGCCCTCGGTTGGCGCTCGGCTTGTCCGGGTGTGGAACGGTCACACCAATGTGGTGGATGTGGTCGAGGGCGGCTACTTATTCGAGGGGAAGGTTCATCGCTCCCTGTCGGCCATCGCGCGCAAGATCACCAAGGCGCATTGGTCCGGCCCGAGGTTCTTCGGACTATGAGCAGCACACCCAAACTGCGCTGCGCTGTCTACACCCGCAAGTCGAGCGAGGAGGGACTTGATCAGGAGTTCAACTCGCTCGACGCGCAGCGCGAAGCCTGCGTCGCCTACATCGCATCGCAGGCTGGTCTCGGATGGAAGCTGATTCCGGACCGTTATGATAACGGCGGCATATCCGGAGGCACCATGGAGCGACCGGCGCTTCAACGGCTGTTGCAGGACATCCGGGATCGGCGGGTTGATGTGGTCGTCGTCTACAAGATCGATCGCTTGACGCGGTCGCTGATGGACTTCTCCAGGATCGTCGAGATCTTCGACGCGAACAGCGTGTCCTTCGTGTCCGTGACACAGGCCTTCAACACCACCAGCTCAATGGGTCGCCTGACCCTGAACGTGCTCTTGTCCTTCGCGCAGTTCGAGCGCGAGGTGACGGCTGAGCGTATCTGGGACAAGATCGCAGCATCCCGCAAGAAGGGGATGTGGATGGGTGGTCGCGTGCCCTTCGGCTATGAGGTCTCGGAGCGCAAGCTGGTGATCAACGAGGCGGACGCGCGTCACGTGCGCCACATCTTCGAGCGCTACCTGCATCTCAAGTCGGTCCTTGCGCTCACTGACGAGGTGAACCGTGCGAAGATCAAGCGCTCCAGCGAGACCGATGCTCCGGAGTGGACCCGCGGCAAGATCTATTACCTGCTCGCCAATCAGATCTATGTCGGCAAGGTGCGCCATCACGACCGGTATTTTGACGGAGACCACAAGGCGATAATCGACGCGGAGCAGTTCGACGAGGTTCAAAAGCTGCTCACGATCCAGGCACCGCGTCGAGCCAGGTCGTCCTCGAACGCAGCAGATCTGCATCGTCTCACGGGCATCCTCTTCGACGAGACGGGCGATCGGCTCAGTCCCGCTCATGCGAGCAATCATGGCAAGCGCTATCGCTACTACGTCTCGGCGCGGCTGAAGACAGCCCGCAGCACGGAAGGATGGCGCGTTCCGGCAGCAGAGCTGGAGGCCATCGTCGATCAGCAGATCAGACAGCTGCTCGGCGATCAGGCTCGCCTGGCATCCTGGGTCGATGTCAAAGCAGATGTAGGGAAGATCGAAAAGACTCTGGAGGCGGCGCGCGATCGGCTCGAAGGCCTCAGCACGGATCACCCGCGAGTCTTGATCCGCCAGATCGTCCGCCGCATTACGCTCCACCCTGATCGCATTGAGATGCAGATCGACACTGCGCGCCTTCTCATCATGTTGGACAGCGGTGGAGCAGACATCGGTCCGATCGACCGGTCGAGCAATGCCGCGATCGCGGTGCGAAACTCCGCAATCGTGTCGATCTCGACGCCCATCATCATCAAGCGGCGCGGCGTCGAAACTCGGCTGGTGATCGATTCAGACTCGTCTTCGAAGCGAGAGCCGGACGCGAAACTGGTTGATGTGATCGCGAAAGCACATCTCTTCCTCGCCAAGCTTACAGACGGAGTTGGTAGAACTGTTGCAGAGGTCACCGATCTGTTCGGTGTCCACAGCGCCGACGTCAGTCGCATCCTGCCACTCGCATTCCTGGCGCCGAAGATCGTCGAGAAGATCCTGAATGGCACCCAGCCGGCAGATCTGACCATCCGCAAGCTCGCCAGGGTCAGCGATCTGCCGCTTCGTTGGGCGGATCAGGAAACGCATCTCCTGCGCTGACCGCCGAACAGTGCGAGTTGCAAGCCTGCCGTCCTGATGGCAGCCTGCCCCCTATAAAACCGGAATCGGACAGGATGCTGCCGAACTAAAGGCGGCAGTCCGCCAATCGTCGAGCATCGTCCGAACAATATCCTGGACGGGGAAGCCGCGTCTCTGAGACGGCCTCGACTTATCGGGCTCATTGCAGCCGGAAACGCCGTCTCTCGACCACGATATGCGGTCTCAGCGCTGCTAAGAGGCGGAGAGGTCGAGGTGATTTGGAGACGGGGTAAAGTCGCGTTACCGCGGAGGAATGTTTGGTGGAGCCAATCGGAATCGAACCGACGACCTCTTGAATGCCATTCAAGCGCTCTCCCAACTGAGCTATGGCCCCACGCTCCGACCTCGCGGCCGCGCCGTCTCCGGCGGAGAGCTTGGCGGAATGGGAACCCCGCCAAAGATCGAGGCGGCTTCTAACCCCGCCGCCCCGCAAGATCAAGGCCTCACCGACACGAATGCCGACTTTGTCGGAATCCGGCCCGCCGGCCCGATACGTCAGATTTCGTCGTCGTCCTCGCCGCCGACGCCGATGATATCGGCAACGTCGTCGTCCTCTTCCTCCTCGTCGGGCAGGAAGGTGTCGTCGTCCTCGTCGTCGATCTCGACATCGTCGTCGCCCAGGTCCGGAATGTCGTCCGCGGGGCTCTTGGTCTCGTCGTCGGCCTCTTCGAGGCTGACGATTTCGGGGGCATCGTCCTCGGCGTCCAGTTCCTTCTCGACGACTTCCTCTTCCTCCTCGATCTTGCTGAGGACGGTCGACTCGAAATAGGACCGCGGATAGCTCTTGCCCGTGTAGGGAGAGACGATCGGGTCGCGGTTCAGGTCGTAGAATTTCTTGCCCGTCTCCGGGTCGATACGTTTCGTGCCAAGTTCAGGTTTCGCCACTGTGTCCGCCTCGTGGAAACAGGCCCGGAGAGAGCCCGGGCCGCGCCGCGCGGGCGATCGTCCGCCGGAGCCGCGCCGTAAAAATGAGTTCGGTCCCATATCCACAAGTGGAGCCACTGTCAAAGCCTATTCAGGGCCGGAATTGCCGCCCTGCCCGGACATGGACGCGCGAGACAGCCGCGCGGCGGGGATGACCGTCCCGCGGACGCATGCTAGACCCGCCTCGACCCGCGGCGAGAGGCGCAGAACGCGCGCGGGAAGCGACAGGAACCGCCGATGACCGATCGACCACCGCCGCAGCCAGCGACCGCCCGCCGTTCCCCGGCGCTGACGGGCCATCTGCGGGTGCCGGGCGACAAGTCGATCTCCCACCGCGCGCTGCTGCTCGGCGGGCTCGCATCGGGCGAGACGCGGATCACCGGCCTGCTTGAAGGCGACGATGTGCAGCGCACCGCGGAGGCCATGCGGGCCTTCGGCGCGCAGGTGGACGGCGCCGGCGACGAATGGGTCGTCCGGGGCGTCGGCAATGGCTGCCTGCTCGAGCCCGAGGCGCCGCTCGACTTCGGCAACTCGGGCACGGGCGTTCGGCTCGCGATGGGGCTGGCGGGCGTCTACGACATGGTGACCGCCTTTGCGGGCGACCAATCGCTGTCCAGGCGGCCGATGGGCCGCGTCCTCGATCCGCTGCGGCTGATGGGCGTCCAGGTCGAGGCCACTCCGGGAGACCGCCTGCCGCTCACGCTGCGCGGACCGAAAACCGCGGCGCCGGTCACCTACCGCGTTCCCGTGGCGTCGGCGCAGGTCAAGTCGGCGGTGCTGCTGGCCGGCCTCAACGCGCCGGGCGTGACCACCGTGATCGAGCCGGTTCACACCCGAGACCATACGGAGAAGATGCTGCGGGGCTTCGGCGCGAGCGTCGAGATCGAAACGGGCGCCGGCGGCCTGCGCCAGATCCGCATCGAAGGGCAGGGCCGGCTTTCCGGCCAGGCCATCGCGGTGCCTGGCGACCCGTCCTCGGCGGCCTTCGTCGTCGTCGCCGCGCTGATCGTGCCTGGATCGGACGTTGTGGTCGAAAACGTCCTGGTCAACCCGACGCGCACCGGCCTTTTCGACACGCTGCGGGACATGGGCGCCTCGATCGAGATGCTCAACCGCCGCAATTCCGGCGGCGAGGACGTTGCCGATCTGCGCGTCCGGGCCTCCGAACTGCGAGGCGTCACGGTGCCACCCGAACGCGCGCCGTCGATGATCGACGAATATCCGGTGCTCGCCGTCGCCGCCGCCTTCGCCGAGGGCGAGACCCTCATGCAGGGGCTGGACGAATTGCGGGTCAAGGAAACCGACCGGCTCGCGTCCGTCGCGGCGGGGCTCAAGGTCAACGGCGTCGACTGCGAGGACGGCAAGGACTGGCTGCTGGTGCGCGGGTCGCCCGGAGGCCGGGGCCTCGGCGGCGGGACGGTGGAGACGAGCCTCGACCACCGTGTCGCGATGAGCTTCCTCGTCATGGGTTTGGCTGCCGAAAGCGCGGTGACGGTCGACGACACGGGCATGATCGCCACCAGCTTCCCGCAATTCGCCGACCTGATGCGCGGTCTCGGCGCAGAGATCGAATGACGCCCGGCGAGAACAGGCAGGCCTGCGGTTCGCCGCTCGCGACAGCAAGGAACGAATGAAATGAACGTGCAGAAGGTTGCCCTCGTCGTCGGTGGCGGTTCCGGCATGGGCGCGGCGGCGGCTCGCCGCCTGGCGGCCGACGGATTCGCCGTCGGCATTCTCTCGTCTTCCGGCAAGGGCGAGGCCCTGGCCAAGGAGCTTGGCGGACTTGGCGTCACCGGTTCCAACCAGTCGAACGACGACCTGAAGCGTTTCGTCGACCTCGCTCTGGCGCGCTGGGGCCGCATCGATGCGCTTGTCAACAGCGCCGGCCACGGCCCGCGCGCACCTTTGCTCGAGATCACCGACGAACAGTGGCACAAGGGCTTCGACGTCTATTTCATGAATGTCGTGCGCGCAGTGCGGCTGGTCGCGCCGGTCATGAGCAAGCAGGGTGGCGGTGCGATCGTCAACATCTCGACCGCCTGGGTGTCGGAACCGAGCCCGATGTTCCCGACGTCCGCCGTGGCGCGGGCGGGGCTCGCCGCCTACACCAAGCTCTTCGCCGATGAATATGCGGCCTCGAAGGTGCGCATGAACAACGTCCTGCCCGGCTGGATCGACAGCCTGCCGGCAACCGAGGAGCGGCGCGCCGGTGTGCCGATGCAGCGCTACGGCACCAGCGACGAGATCGCGGCGACCATTTCGTTCCTCGTCTCCGACGGTGCGGCATATATCACCGGCCAGAATCTCAGGGTCGACGGCGGCCTGATGCGATCGATATCATGACAGGCAGATAGCCTTGCCCACGGGCGTCGGTAGGCTCCCGGCTGCCGGCGCGCCGGCTTTGCGCGGGATCGGAACGGATCATCCTCCATGCGGGAGATGGAACTCAAATTCGTGCTCTCGGAGCCACCCGCCAGGCTGTGGGCCCGGGTGAAGGGCCTCGATAGTTCCTTTGCCGGGCCACATACGCGAACTCTCAGCACTCTCTACTACGATACGCCCGACCGCGCGCTTCGTGATGCCGGCATCGCGTTGCGGACGCGGCGTGACGGCAGGCGGTCCCTGCAGACGGTCAAAGCCGGCCGCCAGGCGCTCGGCGGCTTCACCGACGTGCAGGAATCCGAGACGGTCATTCGAGGCCGCACCCCCGACCCGAACGCGATCCCCGACGAAGCGCTGCGAACCCGCGTCGTCGACCTCTGCCAGGGCAAGGAGCTGATCGTCGTCGCCGACATGCGCTTCAAGCGGTCGAGCGGCGTGGTTGCGCTGCCCGACGGCGCGAGGGTCGAAATATCGACCGATATCGGCACCATCTCGGCCCAGGGTGCCACGGCTCCCTGGAACGAGCTTGAGATCGAGCGGGTCGAAGGCAGCCCGCGGGCATTGTTCGAGGTCGCGAACGCGCTCTATCCGGATGGTGGATTGCGCTTCTCGCGCCTGCCCAAGTCCGCCCGCGCGGAGCTCCTGGCAGCGGAAGGCCGCGTCTCGCCCCCGCCGGTGCCGCGCAACGCCGTCGACGTGCCGCTGGCCGGCGATATGTCGATCGAGGCGGCTGCGCGCGACATCACGCGCGAATGCGCCGACCAGATCTGCGCCAACATCGATGTCGTGCGCGATGCGGACGACATGGAAGGGCCGCACCAGCTTCGGGTCGGACTGCGCCGCCTGCGCAGCTGGTTTTCCATCTTCCAGCATGTTGCCCGCAGCGCCGAGCTCGGCCGGCTCGCCGAGGAGGCTGGCTGGCTGGCAGGCGAAGTCAGCCGCCTGCGCGACATGGACGTGGCGGGTCGTGACATCGTTGGCGCGGAAGCGGCGCGATATCCTGACGAGACCTCGCTCGCGGCGCTTGCCGGCCTGTTCGCACGGCATTCCGCCGAAGAACGCGAAAGGCTGCTGCGGGTGTTGAACGGACGCCGGGTGCAGGCTTTCGAGCTCGACCTGGTTCGCTTCGTCGAAACCCGGGGCTGGTTCGAGGAATCGGATCTCGACCAGTCGAAGCGGCTTGCCGCGCCCGTGTCTGCCTTTGCCGACCAAGCCCTGGCACGACGTTGGAAGAAGACGCGCAATCACGCGCGCGGCCTGAAAAAGCTCAGCGTGGCGGAGCGCCACCAACTGCGCAAGGAGCTGAAGAAGCTGCGCTACACGTTCGAATTCTTCAGCCCGCTCTACGAGCCGAAGCGGACCGCGCGCCTGTCCCGCCGCCTCGCGGCCCTGCAGGACATCTTCGGAGAGCTCAACGACGCGGCGATGCTTCGGCGACTGGTGACCGATCCGGCCTTCGCCCCCACGGCCGATCCCGAACTCCAGCGTGCGGTGGGCTGGATCCTCGGAGCGACGCAGTTGCGTGCGGAGATCGCATGGAAAGAAGCCGCCGGTCTCTGGCGCACTCTGAAAGACTCCAGGCGGTTCTGGGGCTAGACTTCATCTTGGTCTAGGGCTGAGTCCGCACTTGCGCAAAATGTCGAGACAGGCTTGATGCCGGCCATGACCAGTCTCCTCATCGCCATCGACGGACCGGCCGCCTCGGGCAAGGGCACGCTCGCGCGTCGCCTTGCCGACTATTATCACCTGCCGCATCTCGACACCGGGCTGACCTATCGCGCCGTGGCCCACGAATTGATCCGCGGCGGCCAGCCGCTGGACGACGAGGCGCACGCGATCGAAGCTGCGCGCCGCGTCGACCTTGGCAATCTCGACAAGCACGCACTCTCTGCGCACAGCGTCGGCGAGGCGGCCTCGCGCGTCGCCGTGATCTCGGAGGTGCGGCGCCTGCTGGTCGAGAAGCAGCGGGAGTTTGCCCGCCAGCCTGGCGGCGCCGTGCTCGACGGCCGCGACATCGGCACCGTCGTGACGCCGGACGCCGACGTGAAACTCTATGTGACGGCGAGCCCGGAGGTGCGCGCGCAGCGCCGCCTGCGCGATATCGAAGACCGGGGCGGACACGCGGATGTCGCCGAGATTCTCGCCGACATCCGCCGCCGCGACGAGCGCGACATCGGCCGCGCCGACTCGCCCCTGCGGCCGGCGTCAGACGCGCACTTGCTCGATACGTCCGAAATGTCTATAGAGGCCGCGTTCCGGGCGGCTCGGGCCATCGTCGATGGTGTGCTGGCCAAACGGAACGAGGCCTGATCCGGCGGCAAGCCATTCCAAGCGGAAGCTCGCCAGCCATTTCTGGCCCCTGAACCAGCCTGCCAGCATTCTCATGCGCCGGAACTTGCCGCTACGGGCGGCACCAGGGCTTTTAGCCCGGAACGCCGGCAGGTCAACGCAACTCTAACCACGGCGCTCCGTCCCGCATCGCGGGATGTCCAGGAGAACACATGTCAGCTGCAAATCCCTCTCGCGACGATTTCGCGAGCCTGCTCGACGAATCCTTTTCGGAGAGCAATTCCGCCGAAGGATCGGTCGTCCGCGGAATCATCACGTCCATTGAAAAGGACATGGCCATCATCGACGTCGGCCTGAAGGTCGAAGGTCGCGTACCGCTCAAGGAATTCGGCACCAAGGCCAAGGATCTCAAGGCCGGCGACACGGTCGAGGTCATGGTCGAGCGCATCGAGAACGCGCTTGGCGAAGCCGTCCTGTCGCGCGAGAAGGCTCGCCGCGAGGAAAGCTGGGTCAAGCTCGAAGAGAAGTTCAACCGCGGAGAGCGCGTCGAAGGCGTCATCTTCAACCAGGTCAAGGGCGGCTTCACGGTCGACCTCGACGGCGCCGTTGCCTTCCTGCCGCGTTCGCAGGTCGACATCCGTCCGATCCGCGACGTCACGCCCCTCATGCACACGCCGCAGCCCTTCGAGATCCTCAAGATGGATCGCCGCCGCGGCAACATCGTCGTGTCGCGCCGCACCGTGCTCGAGGAGAGCCGTGCCGAGCAGCGTTCCGAGATCGTCCAGAACCTCGAAGAGGGTCAGGTGGTCGAGGGCGTGGTCAAGAACATCACCGACTACGGTGCGTTCGTCGACCTCGGCGGCATCGATGGCCTGCTGCACGTCACTGACATGGCCTGGCGCCGCGTCAACCATCCGACCGAAATCCTCAACATCGGTCAGACGGTCAAGGTGCAGATCATCCGCATCAACCAGGAAACCCACCGCATCTCGCTCGGCATGAAGCAGCTCGAGTCGGATCCGTGGGGCGACATCGGCACGAAGTTCCCGATCGGCAAGAAGATCAAGGGAACCGTCACGAACATCACCGACTACGGTGCATTCGTGGAGCTGGAGCCCGGCATCGAAGGCCTCATCCACGTCTCCGAGATGTCCTGGACCAAGAAGAACGTCCATCCCGGCAAGATCCTCTCGACCAGCCAGGACGTTGACGTCGTGGTGCTCGAGGTCGATCCGGCCAAGCGCCGCATCTCGCTCGGTCTCAAGCAGACGCTCGAGAATCCGTGGGAAGCCTTCGTGCGCAGCCACCCGGTCGGCTCGACCGTGGAGGGCGAGGTCAAGAACAAGACCGAGTTCGGCCTGTTCATCGGCCTCGACGGCGACGTGGACGGCATGGTCCATCTCTCCGACCTCGACTGGACCCGTCCGGGCGAGCAGGTGATCGAGGAGTATCAGCGCGGCCAGATGGTGCAGGCCCAGGTGCTCGACATCGACATCGACAAGGAGCGCATCTCGCTCGGCATCAAGCAGCTGCAGCGTGACACCGGCGCCGATGCCGGCTCGGGCGACCTGCGCAAGAACGCCGTCGTCACCTGCGAAGTGACGAAGATCACCGACGGCGGTCTCGAGGTGCGGCTTGTCGAGAGCGGTCTCGAGAGCTTCATCAAGCGCAACGACTTGTCGCGCGACCGCGACGAGCAGCGCCCCGAGCGCTTCTCGGTCGGCCAGAAGCTCGACGCCCGCGTCATCGCCTACGACAAGAAGACCCGCAAGGTGCAGGTCTCGGTCAAGGCGCTGGAAATCGCCGAGGAGAAGGAAGCCGTCGCTCAGTACGGTTCCACCGACTCCGGCGCATCGCTCGGCGACATCCTGGGCGCAGCGCTCAAGAGCCGCAACTAGGATCGACCGACGTCGATACAATGTGAAAGCCCCGCCGGAGCGATCCGGCGGGGTTTTTCATTTTGCGTGGCCCACCCGATTCGTCCTGCGTCGGCCCAGCCTCGTTCTAGGGCCGACGTGGATGGATTTCATCTCGGCGGGCCGGTCGGGCCCGGATTTCTGCGCTTCGGGAAGAAAATCGATCCACACCCCTCGCCACCGCCCCCACACTGCGCGTGACCGAAACGGGGGCCGCGATGGACTGGGCGACGCAGACCGACATCATCAGACGCATCGTCGCCGTGCTGCTGGTGCTCGCCGATCTCGCCGACCGCGCGCGCCACGCATCCCGCCCCGAGCGCTGCCGTATCCTCGGGCTATTGCGCCGGGCCGAAATGGTCGCGCAGGTCGCCGGTCATGCCCGCCAACGCGGTGCGCCGCCGCTGGGCCGCGGATGCCCCGATCCCGCGATGTCCGATGCACCCGGCAACGAGCCGGCCGACGCCGCGCATCTGGCGCTCCGCCTGCGGGCTCTGTCGCTCGTGTGGGCAACTCTCCTGGCGTGGATGCTGAGGACAGCCCGCCGGCGGTCGGCGGGATCGCGGATCGCGCCTGCCAGCGCGCTGGCCGTACCCGCCTATGCGCTCGCGGCGCCGCGCGCGCCGGACACGTCCTGACGGTCGGTCCGGCGCTGGCCGAAGCACAGCGTCCATCCTCTGTCCCCGAGCCTTATCCTCTGGCGAGCCATGTCGCCGGAGCCGCTGGCGCGCGCCCGAAAACGATTCGGCGATACGCCGGACCTTTCTTTGGAAGCAGGGTGAGACGCCTTGGAACCTTGGACGCCTCGTCGCGTTTTCCTCCCAGACCGGCAGCGTCGCCGGCTCGTTCGAAATCAAGGAGATGCGCCATGAATTGGAATCAGGTCGAAGGCAATTGGGAGCAGTTCAAGGGCAAGGTCCAGCAGCAGTGGGGCAAGCTCACGAATGACGATCTCGACGTCATCAAGGGCAACCGCCGCGAACTCGCCGGCCGCCTGCAGGAACGCTACGGCAAGGCGCAGGACGCCGCCGAGAAGGACATCGATTCCTGGCTCTCGCGCCACTGATCCGCGCAGTTCGATCGAATGGAAGACCCCGCTCAGGCGGGGTCTTTCATGTACGGGACGGTTGAGACCGGATCCGCGCCAGGACCGCGGTGTCGACCGCCATCCCGTCGCGGTCGGACCTCGCCCGCTGCTTCGCCTTTCCTTCTCCCGGCACGTGCAGTCCGAACTGGTTCGACAATTTCTCCAGCTGCCGCCCGGTCCGTCGCGCGAAGTTGTCCGTGAACACCCGCGGGTCGATCGCCAGGACGAACAACCCGCTGCCCGGTGATTTGCCGCCTTCCGCGAAGGACGGCGCATCGAGCGACCAGTTCGCGCCCGAAACGCCGGCCGCGAGCACCTCCACCATCAGCGCGATATTGGCGCCACGCGCTCCGCCGAAAGCGACGAGCGCGCCGCGCATCGCGGCATGCGGATCGGTGGTGGGTTGGCCGTCGGGTCCCAGCGCCCACCCGTCGGGGATGGCCTCGCTACGATCGGCGGCCGCACGGATGTTGACGAAAGCGGTCGCGCTGGACGACTGGTCGATCAGCAGTGACGGCCCATGTTCCGTCGGCGCGGCGAAGGCGAGCGGGTTGGTGCAGAACACCGGCTTCGTCGTGCCCGAGCCGGCGAGAAGGGCCGGCCCGTTGGTCGCCGCGAGACCCACAAGGCCGCGCTGGGCGAGGCGTCCGACGAAATAGCCCAGCGCGCCCGCGGTATAGGCGTTCTTCTGGCTGAAGATCGCGACGCCGAAGGTTTCCGCCACCGCGACCAGATCCTCGAACGCCATGTCGAAGCCCAGATGCGCCGTCCCGCCGCCCGCATCGGACAGGATGACGGCCGGCGCCGGCCGCGAGATCAAGGGCGTTGCCGTGCCGTCGATCCGGCCCGCCTCCAGCGCGTCGAGATAGTCGATGAAATGGGCGAGCCCGACCGTCGGCTGGCCCTCGGCCTCGGCGGCCACGGCGGCCCTGGCGATGGACTCCGCAGCCGGCGCCGACGCCCCGGCGGCGAGCGCCGCGTCGATGCAGAGCCGCTCCGCTTCCGCCAGCGATATGCGCTCCATGGCGGGCATTCTCATCCGAGCCGCACCGGAATTCGGGCCTCCATCTTCCTGAACAGCAAGATGATGATGCCCGAGATGACCAGATAGATGAGCGCCAGCAGCAGCAGCGGCTCGTAGACGATGAATGTGTCCTGCCTCACACGCGAGGCGACTGCATAGATGTCGATGACGGTGATCGTCGCCACCAGCGGCGTCGCCTTGAGCTGCAGCACCGTCTCGCCGGCCAGCGTCGGCAGCGCCCGGTGCAGCGCCTGCGGCAGCCAGATGCGGCGGAAGATGGTGAAGGGCCGCATGCCGTAGGCGCGCGCGGCCTCTAATTGGCCCTTCGGCACGCCAGCGAAGGCGCCGCGCATCACCTCGCCCTCATAGGCCGCGAAGGAAAGCGTCAGAGACAGCACCGCGTAGGGCCAGGCCTGGCGCAGGTAAGGCCACAGGTCCGACTGCCTGATCCACGGAAACTGGGGAAACAGCGAGCCGAGTCCGTAATAGAGCAGCCACAGCTGCAAGAGCAGCGGCGTGCCGCGGATCACCGTGCAGAAGGCGTTGGCCGGCATCGCCAGCCACCACGGCCCCGCGGCCTGCGCTAGCCCCAGCGGCACGGCCAGCATGATGCCCAGCACGCAGGTGACGACCAGAATCCAGACCGTCCGCCAGATGCCTTGCAGCGCCAGGCCGTAATAGTTCGGCAGCCAGTCCCAGCGCATGAATATCGCCGCGGCGGCGACCAGCGCCACCCCAACCGCCATCAGCAGGATGCGGTGCGGCTGCAGCCACGGGCTGCGTGCCGCGAACTCGGCGAGGCTGGCCGTGCGAACGTTCATCGGGTGCTCCCCGACACCGACGGCATGCCGCGCCGCGACCAGCGTTCGACCCGCGCTATGATCTGGTTCGAGACCAGCGTGAGCAGCAGATAGAGCACGCCGGCCGCCAGGAAGAAGGTGAAATAGGCCTTGGTCTGGCCGGACGCGGTGCGCGTCTCCTGCGTCAGCTCGTTGAAGCCGACGATGGCGAGCAGCGCCGTGTCCTTGGTCGCAATGAGCCAGAGATTGGCGAGCCCGGGAATTGCGAAGGGCAACATAGCCGGCAGGGTGATCCGGCGCATCATCAGCATCGGCGCCATGCCGTAGGCACGCGCCGCCTCGATCTGGCCCTGCGGGATCGACAGGATCGCGCCGCGCAGCACTTCCGTCGAATAGGCGCCCTGCACGACGGCAAGCACCCAGATGCCGGCCACCAGCCCGTTGATGTCGATGCGCGCGTAGCCGAGCGCCTCCAGCACGCGGTTGATCAGGTCGGTACCGGCAAAATAGAGGATCAGGATCAGCACGAGTTCGGGAACAGCCCGCACGATCGTCGTGTAGACCTCGAGCAGGTCGCGCAGGATCGGTCCGCCGTAGAGCTTGCCATAGGCGCCGCCGATGCCGATGGCGAGGCCGAAGCCGAAGGCGCCGACGGCGATGATGACCGAATTCAACAGCCCGCGAAGCAGGTTTCCGCCCCAGCCGGGAGGCTCGAGCGCGAGCAGGTCCATCGTCGAGACCTGCAGCAGCGGGGCGAAGAGGGTTTCGATCAACGGTCGGGCCGCTTTCCGGAGGAAGCCGCCCTCGCCGGCGGCGTGGCACGTCGGCGAGGGGTAGCTCAGGAGCGTGGAAGGCTAGCGGTTGCCCGTTCACCCGCCATAGACGTCGAAGTCGAAGTATTTCTTGGTGATCTCGGCATATTTGCCATTGTCGCGGATCGCCTTGATCGCGGCGTTAAGCTTGCCCTTGAGCTCGGTGTCCTCCTTGCGCAGGCCGGCACCCACGCCGGGGCCGAGGATCTCGAGATCTTCCGCGACATTGCCCTTGAGGTCGCAGCAGGCCATGCCGGCCTCGGACTTCAGGAAGGCGTCGAGCGCGATCGCATCGGCCTGGGTCGCGTCGATGCGACCGGCGGCGAGATCCTGGTTGGCCTCGTCCTGGGTCTGGTATTCCTTGATCTCGGCGGCCTCGGTGAAGTGCTTCTTCACATAGGCGGAATGGGTGGTCGACACCTGCACGCCGATGATCTTGCCCTTCAGGCCCGCCGGATCGGCGGTGAAGGCTTCGCCCTTCGGCCCGATCACGGCGGTCGGGGTGTTGTAGTATTTGTCCGAGAAGTCGATCGACTTCTTGCGCTCGTCGGTGATCGACATCGAGTTCATGATCGCGTCGATCTTCTTCGTCGTCAGAGCCGGGATCAGGCCGTCCCACGGGATCGGCGTCAGTTCGCAGGTGAGCTTCGCCTCGGTGCAGATGGCGTCGATGATCTCGACCTCCCAGCCGCCCCATTTGCCGGAGGCATCCGCCGACCAGAAGGGCGGATAGGCCTCCGGCGAGAACCCGACCTTGACTGTCTGCGCCGATGCAAAGCCGGCGGAGGCTGCCAGCAGGGCCGCGGCGGCGGCCAGTTTGACGATCATCTTCATTGCATTTCTCCCGTTCCTAACCTGGTTCCCGAATACGCATCCGCCGGTCCTTCTCAGCCGACCGTGCGGATGAATTGCTTGAGTGCTTCTGTCTTCGGCGCGCCGAACAGCTGATCCGGCGGCCCTTCCTCCTCGACGATCCCGTTGCGCAGGAAGACGACATGCGTCGCGACCTCGCGCGCGAACTTCATCTCGTGCGTGACCAGGATCATCGTGCGCCCCTCGCGGGCGAGGTCGGCGATCACTTTGAGCACCTCGCCGACCAGTTCCGGGTCGAGCGCCGAGGTCGGTTCGTCGAACAGCATGACACGCGGCTGGATGGCGAGCGCACGCGCGATCGCGCCGCGCTGCTGCTGACCGCCGGACATGAAGGCCGGATAGACGTCGCGCTTTTCCGCCAGCCCGACCCGGGCGAGGAGTGCCTCCGCAGTCGTGATCGCCTCGGCGCGGGGGACGCCGAGCACATGGATCGGCACTTCGATGACGTTCTCGATCAGCGTCATATGGCTCCAGAGATTGAAGTTCTGGAACACCATTCCAAGCTTCGAGCGGATGCGTTCGATCTGCCGGCGGTCGGCCGGCACCGTGTTGCCGTGGCTGTCGGCCTTGAGCCTGATCTCCTCGGCGTTGACGCGGATGATCCCGCTGGTCGGGTTCTCGAGGCAATTGATGCAGCGCAGCAGCGTCGATTTGCCGGACCCGCTGCCGCCGATGATTGCGACCACGTCGCCGTCGCGGGCCGACAGCGACACGCCCTTGAGCACGTGCAGCTCGCCGAACTTCTTGTGCAGGTTCTCGACGTGAATCGCTTCGGCGGCCGTCTGGCCGGCACTCGGGCTGGCGGCCGAAGCGACATTCATCCGCGACCCCTCTCTTGGGGGATCGGGTGTCGTTTGCGCCGGTTTTGCCGTCCCGTCACGCTGGCCAATTCTCCGTCCGCCTCCAGCATGGACCGGCAGTCGCGGGGCCGTCAACCGGGGATTGCCCGCCCTTGCGGCACCGCATGGCCGCTGTGTAGAGATTGGGCACGGCAGAACGGGAGGAGCCTCCGGTGCAGGATTACGGATCTCAGTCGATGGCCGCGCCGCTCAGGCGCGTGCTGATGCGCCGGGCATCGAGCGCGATGCGCCGGGCGGATCCGGCGGAATGGCACTACGGTCCGAGCTTCGATCCCGCGCGAGCCGCGGCCGAGCACGACGAGCTGGTCGACCTGGTCGCGAAGTCGGGTGCGGCCATCGAATTCCTGGCGGACGACGACGACGGACTTGCAGATTCCGTCTTCACCCACGATCCGTCGCTCATGACCGAGCACGGGGCGCTGATCCTGTCGATGGGCAAGGCGCTGCGGACGCCCGAGCCCGGCCTGCACGAGACAGCTTACAGGAGGCTGGGCATCCCGGTCCTCGGGCGCGTCGAGGCGCCGGGCACCGTCGAAGGCGGCGATTGCGTCTGGATCGACCGCACCACGCTGGCGATCGGCCGGGGCGTGCGCACCAACCAGGACGGGATTCAGCAGGTCGCCAACCTCCTCGGACCGAAGGGGATCAGGGTCTACGGCTTCGATCTTCCGTTCTGGCAGGGCGAGGAGGCTTGCCTTCACCTCATGTCGGTGATCAGCCCATTGGCCGACGATCTGGCCCTGGTCCACTCTCCGCTGCTGCCGGCGCCGTTCTGGCAACTGTTGAAATCGCGCGGAATCACGTTGGTCGAGGGCGATCCGGACGAGTTCCGTTTGAGCTTCGGTCTCAGCCTCAACGTGTTGCCGACCGCGCCGCGCGAGGTGATTGCGGTCGCCGGCTTCCCGAAGACGGCTGCCGCGATGGCGGCGGCCGGCTGCCGCGTCGAGACCTTCGAGGCGACGGCGCTGTGCATTTCCTGCGAGGGCGGGCCGACCTGTCTGACGAGGCCGATATGGCGGGCCTGACGGTCGGCGAGGCTCTCATCCATCTGCTCGAGGCGCATGGGGTCGATACGGTCTTCGGCATCCCCGGCGTCCATACGATCGAACTTTATCGCGGCCTGGCGTCATCCCGCATCCGCCATGTGACACCCCGCCACGAGCAGGGCGCAGCCTTCATGGCCGACGGCTACGCCCGCGCCTCCGGCAAGCCTGGCGTCGCCTTCGTCATCACCGGTCCCGGCCTCACCAATGCAATCACCCCGATGGCGCAGGCGCGCGCCGATTCGATCCCGATGCTGGTCATCTCCGGCGTCAACCGGGTCGACACGCTCGGAAAAGGCCTCGGCTACCTCCACGAACTGCCGGATCAGCGCGGCATGCTGGAAAAGGTCGCCCTGTTCTCGCACCGCGTGGAAGATCCGGCGGAACTTGCGGATGTGCTGGCGCGGGCGTTCACTCGTTTCTCGACCGCGCGCCCGGGACCTGTTCACATCGAGATCCCGCTCGATGTGATGGGTATGCCCGCGCTTCCGCTGGATAGCCGCATAGACCAGGCCCCGCACCATTCCCAGGACCTAGGCAAGATCGGCGAAGTCGAGGCAAAGGCGCGCGCTGCGTCGGCGCCTCTCATCCTCGCGGGTGGCGGCGCGAGGCAGGCTGAAGCGCCGTTGCGCTCGCTTGCCGAGCTGCTTGATGCGCCCGTGGTAACCACCGTCAATGCGCGCGGCCTGATGCACCGCCACCCGCTCGCCGTTCATGCGAGCCCGAGCCTCAAAGCGGTTCGAGCGTTGATCGGCGATGCGGATCTCGTCATCGCGGTTGGGACGGAGTTCGGCCCGACCGACTACGACATGTATGCCGATGGCAGTTTTGTCATGCCGCGCCATCTCGTTCGGCTCGACATCGACGCTGACCAGCTGGCCCGTCATCCGGCGGCGATACCCGTGAAGGGCGACGCCGCCGAACTGCTCGAGGCGCTCGTCGCCGAACTGCGCGACGGCGGTATGGGTCGGGCCATGAGCGTGGGGCGCGCCGCGGCAGCACGCGAGGCGGCCTGGGCGGAGATCGGTCCTGTGATGCGGAACCAGGTCCGCGTGGTGGAAGCGATCCGCGACGCGCTGCCCGGATCCCTGATCGTCGGCGATTCCACGCAGCCGGTCTACGCCGCCAATCTCTGCTACGATCATGACCGCCCGGGCGGCTGGTTCAACGCCGCCACCGGCTACGGCGCGCTGGGTTACGCACCGCCGGCGGCGATCGGCGCGGCGATCGCGCGACCCGACCTCCCCGTGGTCTGCCTCACAGGCGACGGCGGCTTCCAGTTCACGCTGCCGGAGATCGCTGTCGCCGTGGAGACCGGGGCCGCGGTCATCTTCGTCGTCTGGAACAATCGCGGCTACCGCGAGATCGAGACCTCGATGCGTGACGCCGGCGTCGAGCCGGTCGGCGTCTCTCCCGCTCCGCCGGACTTCCTCAAGCTCGCCGACGCCTATGGGATTCCCGCCGAGCGGATCGCCTCGGCGGCGGAGATCGTGGGTGCGCTGCGTCGGGTCCATGCGGGCGGCGGTCCGCGCCTGATCGAGATCGTCGTCGACTGAGGCGAAGGCGCATTCTGCCGCGCCTTGTCGCGCTTGGCGATCGCGGCGAAACGGACTAAGACGACGACGGTTTTTCATTCGATTGCCGCGCCGGAGCCTGCGATGACCCTGATCACGGAAACGTCGAAACTCGTCACCGTTTTCGGCGGTTCGGGCTTCATCGGCCGCCACACCGTGCGCGCGCTGGCGCAGCGCGGCTACCGCGTGCGCGTCGCCGTGCGTCGGCCCGAACTCGCCGGCCACCTCCAGCCGCTCGGCAATGTCGGCCAGATCCAGCCCGTCCAGGCCAATCTGCGCGTCCGCTGGTCGGTGGACCGCGCCGTGGAGGGCGCCGATCACGTCATCAATCTGGTCGGCATCCTGCACGAATCCGGCCGCCAATCGTTCAACGCAGTGCAGGATTTCGGCGCCCGCGCCATTGCCGAAGCCGCCCGCGCCGCCGGCGCGAAGATGACGCAGATGTCGGCGATCGGGGCCGACGCGGCGTCCGAATCGGACTATGCGCGGACCAAGGCGCGCGGCGAGGCCGCCGTGCTTGCGACGCTCCCGGACGCCAACATTATCCGCGCGTCGATCGTGTTCGGGCCGGAGGACGGGTTCTTCAACCGCTTCGCCAACATGGCGCGATTCTCGCCGGTCCTGCCGCTGATCGGCGGCGGGACGACGCGTTACCAGCCGGTCTACGTGGTCGACGTCGCTGAAGCTCTGGCGCTGACGGTAGATGGCAAGGCGAAACCGGGCACGACCTATGAGGTCGGCGGGCCGGAAGTGCTGACCTTCCGCGAGTGCATGGAGCACATGCTGAAGATCATCGACCGCAAGCGCATGCTGGTGCCGGTGCCGTGGTCGATCGCGAGAATTCAGGGTGCGATCCTCGGCATGCTGCCCAATCCGCTTCTGACGACGGACCAGGTCATGCTGCTCAAGAGTGACAATGTCGTGTCCGAGGCGGCGAAGGCGGAAGGCCGCACGCTCGCCGGGCTGGGAGTGACGGCGGAATCGCTCGACGCGATCCTGCCCTCCTATCTGTGGCGCTACAGGATCGCCGGCCAGTACACCAAGAGCAACCTGGCCTGATCTCTTGGACGTCTCTGCCTTCCTTCCCGACGGCCTCGGCTATGCGCCTGCCGCGCTTCTGATAGTCGCAAGCTTCTTCACCTCTGCCTTGACCGCCGCGTTCGGCATCGGCGGCGGCCTCGCGATGCTTGCCCTGATGGGGCTGTTCGTGCCCGTAGCGGCGTTGATCCCGGTGCACGGCGCCGTGCAGCTCGGCTCCAACACCGGCCGCGCCTGGAAGCAGCGCGCCAGCATCCGCTGGGATGTCGGCGCGCCCTTCGTCGCCGGCAGCATCCTCGGCGCCATCGTCGGCGCCTTTGTCGTCGTGCAGCTGCCCGACGCCATCATGAAACTCGTCCTCGGCCTGTTCATCATCGCCATCACCTGGACAAAGATTCCCGGCATGGACCGGCTCGGGCGCGCAGGCATTGCCATCGGCAGCGCGGTGCTTTCGATCCTGTCGATGCTCTTCGGCGCGACCGGGCCGCTGCTCGCGGCCTTCTTCGGCCAGATCTTCGCCGGCGACCGCAAGGCGCTGGTCGCCACCCACGCCGCCGGCATGACCGTGCAGCACCTGCTCAAGATCGTTGTCTTTGGCCTCGCTGGCTTTGCTTTCGCGAGCTGGGTGCCGCTGGTCGCCGCGATGATCGTCTCGGGCTATCTCGGCACCGTCTACGGAACGCGCTTGCTGGAGCGGCTGCCCGAGGAGAGCTTTGCTTTCTGGTTCAAGGTGGGGCTCACGCTGCTCGCGGCGGACATGGTGCGGCGCGGTGCGACGGAATTGATCACGGCGGCGTGAAATTAGCCGGTTCGACGCGCTTGCGACTCGAAACGCCATTCTTATATACACCGCAACCCCCGAAACTCCGGCGCGGCGACGTGGCGGATCGAGGGAAAACCGAAGTGAGAAGGGGCTGCCTCGTGGAATGCCTCAAAGGGTCCTGGCAGCCTGCTAAGCGGAGAAGAAACAATGGCTAAAGTCATCGGTATCGACCTCGGCACCACCAACTCCTGCGTCGCAGTGATGGATGGCAAGGAGCCCAAGGTCATCGAAAACGCGGAAGGCGCGCGCACCACGCCTTCGATCGTCGCCTTCACCGGCGACGGCGAACGTCTCGTCGGACAGCCGGCCAAGCGCCAGGCGGTCACCAATCCCGAAAACACCATCTTCGCGGTCAAGCGCCTCATCGGCCGTCGCTTCGACGACCCGGTGACCGAGAAGGACAAGAAGCTCGTCCCCTACAAGATCGTCAAGGGCGACAATGGCGACGCCTGGGTCGAAGCCGGCGGCCGCAAGCAGTCGCCGTCCCAGATCTCGGCGATGACGCTGCAGAAGATGAAGGAGACGGCGGAAGCCTATCTCGGCGAGAAGGTCGACAAGGCGGTCATCACCGTCCCGGCCTACTTCAACGACGCCCAGCGTCAGGCCACCAAGGATGCCGGCAAGATCGCCGGCCTGGAAGTGCTGCGCATCATCAACGAGCCGACGGCCGCGGCGCTCGCCTATGGCCTCGACAAGAAGAAGGCTGGCACGATCGCGGTCTATGACCTCGGCGGCGGCACGTTCGACATCTCGATCCTCGAGATCGGCGACGGCGTGTTCGAGGTGAAGTCGACCAACGGCGACACCTTCCTCGGCGGTGAGGACTTCGACATGCGCCTGGTGGAATACCTGGCGGCGGAGTTCAAGAAGGAACAGGGCATCGACCTCAAGAGCGACAAGCTCGCCCTGCAGCGCCTCAAGGAAGCTGCGGAAAAGGCCAAGATCGAACTCTCCTCGTCGGCCCAGACCGAGATCAACCTGCCGTTCATCACGGCGGACGCGACCGGTCCGAAGCACCTGACGATGAAGCTGACCCGCGCCAAGTTCGAGCAGCTGGTCGACGACCTCGTGCAGCGCACGGTCGAGCCGCTGAAAGCTGCGCTCAAGGATGCCGGCATGAAGGCCGGCGAGATCGACGAAGTGGTCCTGGTCGGCGGCATGACCCGCATGCCCAAGGTCCAGGAAGTCGTGAAGCAGTTCTTCGGCAAGGACCCGCACAAGGGCGTCAACCCGGATGAAGTCGTCGCGCTCGGCGCGGCCATCCAGGCCGGCGTGCTGCAGGGCGACGTCAAGGATGTGCTGCTGCTCGACGTGACTCCGCTGTCGCTGGGCATCGAGACGCTGGGTGGCGTGTTCACCCGCCTGATCGACCGCAACACGACGATCCCGACCAAGAAGAGCCAGGTGTTCTCCACGGCCGAGGATTCGCAGTCGGCGGTGACGATCCGCGTCTTCCAGGGCGAACGCGAGATGGCGGCCGACAACAAGATCCTGGGTCAGTTCGACCTGGTCGGCATCCCCCCGGCGCCGCGCGGCGTGCCGCAGATCGAGGTCACCTTCGACATCGACGCCAACGGCATCGTCAACGTCTCGGCCAAGGACAAGGGCACCGGCAAGGAGCACCAGATCCGCATCCAGGCGTCGGGTGGTCTGAGCGATGCCGATATCGAGAAGATGGTCAGGGACGCCGAGGCGAATGCCGAGTCGGACAAGCAGCGGCGTGCGCTGGTCGAGGCCCGCAACCAGGCCGAGGCGATGATCCATTCGTCCGAGAAGTCGCTGAAGGAATATGGCGAGAAGATCGGCGAGGGTGACCGCACTGCGATCTCCGATGCGATCGCGGCGCTGAAGACCGCGTCCGAAGGCGACGACATCGAGGACATCAAGGCCAAGACCAACGTGTTGGCCGAAGCCGCGATGAAGCTCGGCCAGGCGATGTACGAGGCCTCGCAGGCCGAGGCTGCTGAAGCAGATGCCCGTGCCGATGCCGGCGACGACGTGGTCGACGCCGATTTCGAGGATCTCGACGACGATCACAAGAAGTCAGCCTGACCCTTGGGATAGGCGCATGCAGGCGGCCGGCAGCGATGTCGGCCGTTTTGCATCGAACGGGTGACATGAAGACAAGGGCGCTGGCCGCCGGCAGAGCCGCATCGCACCCGAGTCTCGCCTGATTCCCCGCCAATATCGCGAGAAAACGCCGCGTCCGCGCATGTGACCTATGGCATCCGCGCGCCTGGCTTACTAAATGCGGGGCCAACGTAGCGATTCTTCCGCTCAGATGCTTTTCGAACACGGGGCGACATGAAAGCCGATTTCTACGAGACACTCGGCGTAGCCAAGGGAGCCGACGAGAAGGAACTCAAGGTTGCCTTCCGCAAGCTGGCGATGCAGTTCCATCCCGACCGCAATCCGGGGGATGATGCCTGCGAGGCGAAGTTCAAGGAGATCAACGAGGCCTACGAAACCTTGAAGGATCCGCAGAAGCGGGCGGCCTATGATCGGTTCGGGCACGCGGCCTTCGAGAACGGCGGCATGAACGGGGGCTTCTCCGGCGCCGGTGGGTTTGCCGATATCTTCGAGGACATCTTCGGCGACATGATGGGCGGCCGGCGCCGCTCGTCGGGCGGTCGCGAGCGCGGCGCCGATCTCCGCTACAACATGGAGATCAGCCTGGAAGAGGCCTTCACCGGCAAGACGGCGCAGATTCGCGTTCCCTCGTCGATCCAGTGTTCCGAGTGTTCCGGTTCAGGCGCCAAGCCGGGCACCCAGCCGGTCACCTGTTCGATGTGCCAGGGCTCCGGGCGCGTGCGCGCCAGCCAGGGCTTCTTCTCGATCGAGCGCACCTGCCCGCAATGCCAAGGGCGCGGCCAGACGATCAAGGACCCCTGCGGCAAGTGCGCCGGCCAGGGTCGCGTCACCGAGGAGCGCTCGCTGTCGGTCAACATTCCGGCCGGTATCGAGGACGGAACCCGCATCCGCCTCGCCGGCGAAGGCGAGGCCGGTGCCCGCGGGGGCCCGACGGGCGATCTCTACATCTTCCTGTCGGTGAAGCCGCACGAGTTCTTCCAGCGCGACGGGGCCGACCTCTATTGCAAGGTGCCGATCTCGATGACGACGGCCGCGCTGGGCGGCACCTTCGAGGTGGCGACACTCGACGGCACCCAGACCCGTGTAAAGGTCACCGAAGGCACGCAGAACGGCAAGCAGTTCCGCCTGAAGGGCAAGGGCATGCCGGTGCTGCGCCAGCCCAACGTCGGCGATCTCTATATCCAGGTTGCGGTAGAAACGCCTCAGAGCCTGACCAAGCGCCAGCGCGAGCTGCTGGAGGAGTTCGAACAGATCTCCTCCACCGAGAACTCGCCGCAATCGAACGGGTTCTTCTCGCGCATGAAGGACTTCTTCGAGTCGTTCGGCCAGTGAGGCGCCGGGCGAGTCTGGCTGGCTCGACAAATTGTGCAACGCGGCGGCTTCGGTCTTTCTTTTGGCGCGTTATGATCGCATAACCCAGCGTTAGGACGACCACGGAGCTGAGGCGGATGCGATCAAACAGCCTGAAGAAGACCATCGGGCAGAGATTCGATGACGAGCTGAAGTTCTTCCGCGGCTGGATGGACAAGCCCCGCGCGGTGGGCTCGATCGTCCCGACGAGCAATGTCACGGCGCGCAAGATGGCGTCCGTCGTCAATCCGGATTCCGGCCTTCCGGTTCTCGAGCTGGGCCCCGGCACCGGGGTCATCACCCGCGCCATCCTTGCCCGCGGCGTCAAGCCGCAAAACCTCTGGTCGATCGAGTATTCCGCCGATTTCATCGAGCATCTTCGCAGCAAGATGCCGGGCGTGAACTTCATCAACGGCGATGCTTTCGACCTCGATGCCACGCTGCCCGAAAAGGGGATGGTCTTCGATTCCGTCGTCTCCGGCGTGCCGCTGCTCAACTTCCCCGTCGAGCAGCGCGTTCGCTACATCGAAGACCTCCTCGGCAGAATCCCGCCGGGCCGTCCGATCGTCCAGCTCACGTATGGACCGCTTTCGCCGGTGCCGCCTCGGCGCGGCAACTACACCGTCGAGCATTTCGATTTCGTCGTCCGCAACATCCCGCCGACGCAGCTCTGGATCTATCGCCGCGGCGCGAGGGCGTAGTGACTTGATTCCTGTCGCCTGGCCCTTTAGCGGAGGGCAGGTCGGGAGTATGTCATGACGCCGAGAATCCTCGTCTTCGCCGGATCGATCCGCACCGGAGCCTATAGCGGCAAGACCGCCGACATTGCCCAGACGGAGCTCGCCCGGCAGGGCGCCGAAGTCACGCGCATATCGCTTGCCGATTATCCTTTGCCGATCATGGACCAGGATCTCGAGGTCGAGAAAGGCATCCCGGAGAACGCCTACAAGCTCGGCCGGCTGATCGCGTCTCACGACGCGGTGCTCATCTGCACACCGGAATATAACGGCTCGATGCCGCCACTGCTCAAGAACGCTATCGACTGGGTCAGCCGCATCCATCGCGACAACGGCAGGCCGATCAGCATCTATCCGGGCAAGGTGGTCGCCATCTGCTCGTCTTCGGACGGCCATTTCGCCGGCATCCGCAGCGCCAACCATCTCCGCGCGGTCCTGTCCCACATCCAGATGGAGGTCATCGCGCCGCAGGTCTCGGTGCCGACAGCGGGCGAGGCCTTCGACGAGGACGGGAATTTCAAGGAAGAGCGGCTGCGCAAAGGCATGGCGCGGCTTTGTTCCACCTTGATCACGCATGCCCGGCTGCACTCGTCGAGGATCGAGCCATGAACGCGATCGTGCGAACCGGAATGCGGGACAGACTGATCGTCGGCCTCGACGTGCCGTCGGTCGCCGAGGCCGAGAAGGTCGTCGCCGAACTCGGCGATACAGTGTCGTTCTACAAGATCGGCTACCAGCTGGCCTTCGCAGGCGGGCTCGAATTCGCCCGCGACCTTGCCGCACAGGGCAAGAAGGTCTTCCTCGACATGAAGCTGCTCGACATCGACAACACGGTGGCAAAAGGCGTCGAGAACATTGCCCGCATGGGCATGTCGATGCTCACCCTGCACGCCTATCCCAAGGCGATGCGGGCGGCGGTCGAGGCGGCCCGGGGCTCGGACCTTTGCCTGCTGGGCGTGACAGTCCTGACCTCCATGGACGAACAGGACATGATCGAGGCCGGCTACGAATACGATCCGCATACGCTGGTGCTGCGTCGCGCAGAACAGGCGCTCGCAGCGGGCATGGGCGGTATTGTCTGTTCGGCGGAGGAGGCTTCGGCGGTCCGCAGGATCGTCGGCCCGAAACTGGCGGTGGTCACGCCGGGTATCCGCCCGGCGGGTGCGGATCATGGCGACCAGAAGCGGGTGATGACGCCCGCCGACGCGCTCAAGGCCGGTGCCAGCCATCTCGTGGTGGCTCGACCGATCGTCGGCGCGCCGGACCGGCGCTCGGCGGCGGAGGCGATCCTTAACGAAATGAACAGCCAGGGAGGAACCTGATCATGGCGAAGGGCTACTGGATCGCGCGCGTCGACGTGCATGACCCCGAGGGCTACAAGGGCTACGTGGCGACGGCCAAGCCCGCCTTCGAGCGCTTCGGTGCGAAATTCCTGGCCCGAGGCGGTCCCTATACCGCGATGGAGGGCCAGGCTCGCGGACGCAACGTGGTGATCGAGTTCGAATCGGTGGACGCTGCGAAGGCCTGCTACAACTCGCCCGAGTATCAGGCAGCCAAGGTGATTCGGCAGAAATACGCCACCGCCGAGATGGTCATCGTCGAAGGCGCCTGATCGCCCCGCTCGGCGACGGATTTCCGGTGGCGCGGCCCTTGTGACTACTTGTTAGGCAACTAACGGCAAAATAGCGCATAATTCGCGCGCAAACTGTCCAAAGGTCGTACTTCCACCAGTTGCGTTGGAACGTATTGCTGCTAGCTTTGTTGCAGGGCAGCATACGACGTTCCTAGCCGATCCGGCGCACCAAGGGGTTCGATGTTCTATCATCTGTATGAAATGAACCATGCCGCGGTTCAGCCGATGCGGGCCATGGCGGATGCAACCCGGGTCCTCTATTCCCACCCGCTCAATCCGGTCGCGCAGACGCCTTGGGGCAGGTCCGTGGCCGGCCTGGCCGAACTCTTCGAGCGCACGACCCGCCGCTACGGCAAGCCGGCATTCGGCCTCACCTCGACTATCGTCGACTGGAAACCGGTGGACGTGACCGAAGAGGTCGTGTGGTCGACCCCCTTCTGCCGGCTGCTGCATTTCAAGCGGGATCTGCCGAAGGGCCGCAAGCCTGACCGCAAGCTCCTGATGGTCGCGCCGATGTCCGGCCACTACGCAACGCTGCTGCGCGGCACGGTCGAATCCATGCTTCCCTACGCGGAGGTCTACATCACGGACTGGGTGGATGCCCGGACAATCCCCCTCTCGGCGGGACAATTCGACCTCGAAGACTATGTCGACCACGTCATCGACATGCTGCACGAACTCGGACCCGACACGCACGTCATGGCCGTGTGCCAGCCCTCGGTTCCGGTGCTCATGGCCGCCGCCGTGATGGAAGCGCGCGGCGATCCGATGGCGCCGTCCACCATGGTCCTGATGGGCGGTCCGATCGACACCCGCGTCAACCCGACAGGCGTAAACAAGCTTGCCGAGGAGCGCGGCATCGACTGGTTCCGCGACAACGTCGTCATGACGGTTCCGTGGCCGAACCTCGGCTTCATGCGGCAGGTCTATCCAGGCTTTCTGCAGCTCGGCGGCTTCATGGGCATGAATCTCGACCGCCACATCAGCGCGCACAAGGACTTCTTCTTCCACCTGGTGAAGAACGATGGCGACAACGCGGAGAAGCACCGCGAGTTCTACGACGAGTATCTCGCCGTCATGGACCTGACCGCCGAGTTCTATCTGCAGACCGTCGACTCTGTCTTCGTCAAGCACCGGCTCCCGAAAGGCGAGATGATGCATCGCGGCGAGCGGGTGGACCCTTCCAGGATCCGCAACATCGCCTTGATGACGGTCGAGGGCGAGAACGACGATATTTCCGGTCTCGGCCAGACCAAGGCCGCACACACGCTGTGCACCAACATCCCCGACGACCTGCGCGTGCACTACGTCCAGCCGGCAGTGGGTCACTACGGCGTGTTCAACGGCTCGCGCTACCGCGCCGAAATCCTGCCGCGCATCGTCGATTTCCAGTCGAGCTTCGGCCGGGCGACCCGGGTGCCCTCGAAACCCCGCGCGATACGGGCCGTGAAGGTCTGAATTCCCAAACCGGCTCACGCCATTGTGAATCGGACGGCCGGCCGGGTGCTAACCATGCCCCGAAGAGTGCGGCCGGGCGAATTGACTTTCGCCGGATATCCCCTTTAACGTTTCATTAAGAAACGAAACGGGCGAACGGGGACCTTCATGACCGCCTTCCGGGCAGCCGCGACGTCGCGCATGCGCCTCGCAACGGTCGCTCTGTGCTTGTTCGCGGTCCCTTCGCTCGCGTCTGCCGCCGCCCCGATGGCAACCGGCGGCCTTACCTCGCAGCCGATCGGTCATTACGAATTCTGCAAGGCGAATATTGCGGAGTGCTCGATCAGGCCCCGCGATGAAGGCCCGGTCGCATTGACCGGTTCGATGATGCGCGAGTTGAAGTCGATCAACGCATTTGCCAATCACTCGATCAAGCCGATGAACGATTTCGACATCTACGGCAAGGACGAGGTCTGGGCCTATCCGGACAAGCTCAATGTCGGCGACTGCGAGGATTACGTCCTGGCCAAGCGCAGGATGCTCGCCGCCAAGGGCATTTCCCTGTCGAACTTGCTCATCACCGTGGTTCGCAAGCCTGACGGCGAGGGTCACGCAGTGCTCACCGTCCGCACCGACAAGGGCGACTACATCCTCGACAATCTGTCCGAGGCGGTGAAGCTCTGGACCGACACGCCCTACCGCTTCCTGAAGCGCCAGGCGAGCGAGCACACCGGGCGCTGGGTGACGATTCGCGGCGAGTCCGCCCCGCTGGTCGGCTCGGTCAAGTAGGTCCTCCTCGTTCACTTTTTCCCGTTCCTTCGTCGGCAACCGGCATTGGCCGAATTGCGCAAATCGACGGATTGATCGATAGATTGAGCAGTGCGCCGATCTAGCCGGCGTGGGTGGACGGGGACGGACATGAGCGACACTTTCACCGTGACGACGCGGCGGGGCTGGTTCAGCCGCATCGCGGGTTCCTTCATTGGCGTCATCATCGGTTTCCTGCTGGTGCTGGCGATGATCGTGCTTCTGTTCTGGAACGAGGGGCGTGCGGTCCAGACGGCGCAGTCGCTCGCCGAAGGCGCCGGCGCGGTCGTCGACGTTTCGTCGGACGCGATCGATCCCGCCAATCAGGGCCGGCTTGTCCACACATCGGGCACGGTGACCACCACCGAGACGCTCACCGATCCGGACTTCGGCATCACCGCGACCGGCGTCAGCCTGATCCGCCGCGCGGAAATGTTCCAGTGGAAGGAAGATAGCCGCTCGGAGACGAAGAAGACGTTGGGCGGCGGCGAGGAAACCGTCACCACCTACACCTACAGCCGCGGCTGGGCCGACAGCCCGCAGGATTCCGCGGATTTCAAGCAGCCGCAGGGCCATCAGAACCCGGAGATGCGCTGGCGGGACAAGACTTTCGCCCTTTCGCAGGCGCAGATGGGCGCCTGGCGGCTCGACGTTCAGACGCTGAGCCGCATCGGCGGCGAAGAGGCGCTGCCGGTCACCGCCGCAGATGCGCAGAAGGTGAGGGAAACCTACGGCTGGGGCGACGCGCAGATCGTCCAGTCGCGCATCTATCTCGGCAAGGACCCGAATGCGCCGCAGATCGGCGACCAGCGCATCTCCTACGAACTCGTCCCGCTCGGGCCGATCAGCGTGATCGCCAAGCAGGAGGGCGACGGTTTCGCCCACTACCAGACACAGGCCGGCGATTCGCTGTTCATGGTCGACCGCGGCACCGTGGCGGCCAAGCAGATGTTCGACGAGGCCGTCGCCGAGAACACCTTCATCACCTGGCTGTTGCGCGGCGTGGGGCTCCTGCTGCTCGCGGTCGGCTTCGGCCTTGTCATGGGGCCGATCGGCGTGATCTTCGACGTCATCCCCTTCCTCGGCTCGCTGGCGCGGCTCGGCACCGGGCTGGTCGCCTTCGTGCTCGCCATCGCGGTCGGCACGGTCGTGATCGCCTTCGCCTGGTTCTGGTATCGACCGCTCCTGGCGCTTGGCATCTTCGTTGTCGGGGCGTTGATTTCCTGGCTTCTGGTGCGATACGGAAAGTCGCGCGCGCCGCAGCCCGCCGCGCCGACGCCAGCCTGAACAGAACGAAAGCCTCCTCCATGAGCATTTCTGGCCTGCTTCAGCTCGGCCTCTCCACGCTCGTCTTCCTTGCCGCGGCGACCATGGCCAAGCAGTGGGCGCTCGCGCCGGGCATGGGCAAGCTCGTCGTCACCCTCTTTCTCTATTCGCTCGGCAACCTGATCATGCTGCGGCTGGTGCGCGAGTTCGGCATGGCCTCCTCCTTCAGCCTGTCGGCGGTGATCCAACTCGTTGCGGTCAACCTGATCGCCCTGGTCTATTTTGGCGAGAAGCTCGCGCCGATTCAGAGCGTCGGGATCTTTCTGGCCATCGTCGCCGTCGGGCTGATCACGCTCGGCCCGCAATTGACCAATCGCTAGACCGCCCGATCCACATGGCGGTGCGGCGCTTGCGAAGCCTCCCTCGCCCATGCGAGAGGAACAGCTGCCGCCTGCCATCCCGGGCAAGCGGTGAGAGGAAGCCGCATGGACGACGGCGACAGCTTCGACTGCACTTCCTGCGGCGCATGCTGCGCGACGTCGTCAGAGTGGCCGCGCTTCACGCTCGAGGACGACGACCAGATCGCGCGGATTCCGCCCGCCTTGGTCGCGGCAGACCAGAGCGGCATGCGCTGCAACGGCGCGCGGTGCATGGCCCTGTCCGGCGATGTCGGCAAACAGACCGCCTGCACGATCTACGCGATCCGACCGGATGTCTGCCGCGCCTGCATGCCCGGTGATCCCGAATGCCTTTTCGCACGGCGCGCATGGGGTCTGCCGCCGCTTTCCGCCGCCGCCTGAATCCTGCGAGCATCCGATCGTGCGTCGGCTTGACATTTAATCAATCGATTGATTAAATAGCAGCATGAGTCAGTATCTCGAGAAGCCGGAATCCGCCCAGTTGTCGGGTGCCGAGCAGACGCGTCTTGCGCTGATCAGGGCTTCCCTCGTCCTGTTTGGTCGCCAGGGCTTCGATGCCACGACGACGCGCGAAATCGCCGCCGCGGCAAAAGCGAACGTCGGCTCGATCGCCTATCATTTCGGCGGCAAGGAAGGCCTGCACGCGGCCTGCGCGCAGCACATCGTGGACACGATACGCGGCATCGCCGGCGAGGCAGTGGAGGTGCCGGAGGCCGCGCCCGACATAACGCCGGAGCAGGCAACGATGATCCTGGAAGGCGCACTCTCCCGCATGGTCTCCTTCATCGTGGCGCGCCCCGAGGGCGGCGAGATCGTGCAGTTCATCCTGCGCGAGCTGAACCGTCCGACGGCGGCCCTCAACACGATCTACTTCGGCGTGTTCGAACCGGTCCACAAGCGGCTCTGTGCCATATGGTCGGCCGCAACGGGAGACGAACCCGACAGCGAGCGCACCCGTCTCACCGTCTTCACCCTCGTCGGGCAGATCGTCTATTTCCGCATCGGTCGCGAGGCTGTCTCCCGCCGGATGGGTTGGAAGACGATCGGCCCGGCCGAAACCGAGGCGATCACCTCGGTCGCACGCTCCAATCTCCGTGCGATCCTGGAAAGCCGCAGGAAGGAGAATGCATGAGCGTTCTCTGCACGCTTCCAGTCATCGCCTCGCTGATTCCCGGCTGCACGCCGGCTGCGCCTCTCGCCGTCGGCTATGTCGAAGGCGAATATGTGCTGCTTGCCCCAAACGACATCGCCGACGTACTGACGGTCGGTGTCCGGCGTGGCCAGCGCGTGGCTGCCGGGCAGGTGGTTGCCGAACTCGAGAGCGAGGACGCCCGGATCGCCGTTGGCCAGGCGACGGCCGCGCTCGATCAGGCCAAGGCGCAGCTCGCCGACCTGAAGCTCGGCAAACGGCCTGAGGAGATCGCGGTGATCGAGGCGACGCTGGCCTCCGCCGAAGCCCAGGCACGCGCAGCGGCGCGCGATCTCGCCCGCACCGCCGATCTGGTCAAGCGAGGAGCAGCGACGCCCGCCGCGCTCGACACGGCCCAGACCGCGCTCGAACTGGCGGATGCCGCGGTGGAACAGGCCAAGGCGAACGTCACCGTCGCCCGCCTGCCCGCGCGTGAGGAGACCATCCGCGCCGCCGAGAACCAGGTCCGGCAAGCCGAGGCAGCGCTCGAAACGGCGAAGTGGCGGCTATCCAAGCGCAGCATCGTCGCCCAGGCGGCCGGCCGAATCGGCGATGTCATCCGCAATCCCGGTGACGTGGCGGGACCGTCCGCGCCGGTGCTTTCCCTGCTTCCCGACGGCGCGGTCAAGCTCAAGCTCTATGTCGGCGAGGGCCAGTTCTCGGGTATCGAAGTGGGAAGGAAGCTCGCCGTCCACTGCGACGGCTGCCCGGACGACCTGACCGCGGCCGTTAGCTACATTTCGCCCGAGCCGGAGTTCACGCCGCCGGTGATCTACTCGCTCGAACGCCGCCAGAAGCTCGTCTACCTGATCGAGGCGCGCCCCGAAGCCAATGCCGAGGCTCTGCAACCGGGCCAATTGGTCGACGTAACGCTGCGCGATCCATGAACGCCATCGAGGTCAACGGTCTCGTCAAGCGCTTCGGCGACAAGACCGTCGTCGATCATGTTTCGATGAGCGTGGCGGAAGGCGAGATCGTCGGTTTCCTCGGCCCCAACGGATCGGGAAAAACCACTACGATCCGCATGATGTGCGGCCTTCTCACCCCCGACGAAGGCGAAGGCGAAGTTCTCGGCTACGACCTTCGCCGCGAGAGCCTGCTGATAAAGCGCGAGGTCGGCTATATGACGCAGAGGTTCTCGTTCTACGAGGACCTGACGATCGCCGAGAATCTCGAATTCGTCGCCCGCCTCTATCGGCTGAAGCCGGTGGCGAAGTTCGTCGACGACACGCTGGAGGATCTTGGCCTCACCACCCGCCGCAAGCAGCTGGCCGGAACCCTGTCGGGGGGCTGGAAGCAGCGGCTGGCGCTTGCTGCCTGCATCATGCATCGCCCAAAGCTGCTGCTGCTCGACGAGCCGACGGCCGGCGTCGATCCCAAGGCGCGCCGCGAGTTCTGGGACGAGATCCACCGGCTCGCCGCGCGTGGGCTCACCGTGCTCGTCTCCACCCACTACATGGACGAGGCGGAGCGCTGCCACCGCATCAACTACATCTCCTACGGCAAGCTGCTTGCCACCGGCACGGTGGAGGAGGTGGTGCACAATGCCGGCCTCTTCACCTATGTCGTGCGCGGGCCGCATCTCGAGGACATAACCGCCCGGCTGCGCAATTCGCCCGGTGTCGAGCAGGTCGCGCCGTTCGGGGCGACGCTGCATGTGGTCGGCCTCGATCGCACTGCGCTGGAGACGGCGCTCGCCGCGATCAAGGCCGACGGCGTTTCCTACGAAGAGGGCGAGACCAGCCTCGAAGACGTGTTCATCCAGTTCATGGCGCGGTCGAAGGACAACATGTCGTGACCGCATGGTTCTCCCTCGGCCGGCTTAACGCAATGCTCATCAAGGAGTTCATCCAGATGCGGCGCGACCGCATCACCTTCGGCATGATGCTGGGCGTGCCGCTGGTCCAGCTCGTGCTCTTCGGCTATGCGATCAACACCGACCCGAAGCAGCTCCCGGCCGCGCTGGTGGCGCTCGGCAGCGACCGCTACACGCGGGCGATCGTGTCGTCGCTCGAGATGACGGGCTATTACCGCTTCGACCATATCGCTGGCTCCGCCGCGGAGGCGGAGGAACTGATGGCATCCGGCGAGGTCGCCTTCGTGGTGACGATTCCCTCGGATCTCGCGCGCAGGGTCGATCGCAAGGACCACCCGTCGATCCTGATCGAAGCGGATGCGACCGACCCGGCGGTGGCGTCGGGCGCCATCTCCACCGTATCCACGGTCGCCTCGCGGGCGCTGCTGCGCGAGCAGGGCCAGGAACAGGCGGCTGCGGCCGCGGCCGACGGCCAGCTCGACGTGATCGTCCACCGCCGCTACAACCCGGAAAGCGTCTCGCAGTACAACATCGTGCCGGGACTGCTCGGCGTCATCCTGCAGATGACCATGGTCATGATGACCTCCATCGCGCTGACCCGCGAGACCGAACGCGGCACGATGGAAAACCTGCTCGCCATGCCCACCAGCCCGGCGGAGGTGATGCTCGGCAAGGTGCTGCCCTACCTCGTCGTCGGCGCCGTCCAGGTGGCGGTGGTACTCGTGGCGGCGAAACTCCTCTTCGCCATCCCCTTTGTCGGCAGCCTCGGCCTTCTGCTGCTTTCCGTCCTGTCCTTCGTCTTCGCGCTGGTGCTGCTCGGCTACACGATCTCCACCATGGCGCGGACGCAGATGCAGGCGCTCCAGCTGACCTTCTTCTTCTTCCTGCCCTCGCTGATGCTGTCCGGATTCATGTTTCCCTTCCGGGGCATGCCGCAATGGGCGCAGACGCTCGGCGAATTCTTTCCGCTCACGCATTTTCTCCGTGTCGTCCGAGCGATCATGTTGAAGGGCGCCGAGTTCCCGGCCGTCGCCTTCGAGATTGGCATCCTGTGCGTCTTCATCGCCGCTTACGCCGCGCTTGCCTTGCTCCGGTTCCGGCGAACGCTCGACTGACCGCCGCTCCATCGCCGACGACGAGGTTGCAACGATCGGCATCATTCATTAGATTAGAATTATTCTAAACAAGACGGTTCCACTCATGCTTTCCCGTGTTTTCGGCTTTGGCCGCCGTTCGTTCGATTCGCTTACCGAACAGGAAGTCCTGGCGCTCGCGATCTCGTCGGAAGAGGATGACGCCCGGATCTACCGCGCCTATGCCGACGGTCTTGCAGAAGCCTACCCAAACTCGGCGAAAGTGTTCGAGCAGATGGCGGCTGAGGAAGACGGCCACCGGGCGTCGCTGATCGAGCTCCACCAGGCGCGTTTCGGCGAGCGGATCCCGCTCATCCGCCGCGAGCATGTCCGTGGCTACTACGAGCGCAAGCCGGACTGGCTGGTACGTCCGCTGGGCCTGGACAAGGTCAGGGCGATGGCGGAGGAGATGGAGTCGCAGGCCGAGCGCTTCTACCTCGAAGCGGCGAAGCGCACCTCCGACGCGTCGACCCGCAACCTGCTCGGCGCGCTCGCAGCGGCCGAGAAGTCGCACGAAACGCTGGCCCAACGTCTGGGCAAGGAATACCTGACGGAGGACGCTCGCGGCGAGGAGGACTTCGCCGAACGCCGGCAGTTTATCCTCACCTATGTGCAGCCGGGTCTTGCCGGCCTGATGGATGGCTCGGTCTCGACGCTGGCGCCGATCTTCGCGGCAGCCTTCGCCACCGGTGATACGTGGCAGACGTTCCTGGTCGGGCTCTCGGCCTCTGTCGGCGCCGGCATCTCGATGGGGTTCACCGAGGCCGCGCATGACGACGGCAAGCTCTCTGGGCGCGGATCTCCGCTCAAGCGCGGCCTGGCGTCCGGCATCATGACCGCCGTCGGCGGCCTGGGCCACGCCTTGCCCTATCTCATCACGGATTTCTGGACCGCGACCACGGTCGCCGCGATCGTCGTCTTCATCGAACTCTGGGCCATCGCCTACATCCAGAACCGTTTCATGGAAACACCGTTCTTGCGCGCTGCGTTCCAGGTCGTGCTGGGCGGCGGGCTGGTCTTCGCGGCCGGCGTACTCATCGGCAACGCCTGAGAAGAGGGCCGGCGTCGCCGCCGGCCCTCGAAGACTGTGCAAGTGGGGTCTATTCCGCCGCCATCAGGTTGATCTTGCGTTCGGCGAGGCCCGTGAGCTTCTTGTCGGTGGCGACCTCCTCTTTGAGGTTCTTCTCCAGCACCGAGGCGCAGTCGCTGCGTCCGAGCTTCTTCGCCCACTCGACCAGCGTGCCGTAGCGGGTGATCTCGTAGTGCTCAACCGCCTGGGCAGCCGCGATCAGCGCGGCATCCAGAACCTGGTCGTCGGCAATGTCGCCCGCAATATCGTCGGCCTCTTCGAGAATGCCGTCGATGGCCGGGCAGTTCACGGCCTTGGCCTTCGCGCCGTGCATCTCGAACACCTGCTCGAGCCGCTCGATATGGCCCTTGGTCTCGTCGAGATGCATCTCGAAGCCCTTCCTCAGTTCGGCACTGGTCGCCTTCCTTGCCATCTTGGGGAGATTTTTCGCGACCTGCTGTTCGGCATAGTAGATGTCGCGCAGCGTGTGGACGAAGAGATCGTCCAGCGTTTTGATATCCTTGGTAAACAAACCCATTTCCTGGCCCTTCCTGTTGATTGGTGTCGAGGCAAGGACTGATCGTCCTTTCAAACCGGAGCGGCTCCGGTCTGCTTGGTCAACGTTCGCCCGCCAGACGGGTTCCTGTTCCGGCCTGTTGCCATTTCGCCACGCTGGCCATCCGTGTGAGCGGATTCGCATATATGGCGGCAAAACGCCGTATTTTTCCCCCGAGGCGACACGATCCGGCGATTTCTGTCCGTTCGTTAAACGCGGGATTCACCGGCTATTCACGTTCGATCGCTATGGTGCGCCGCATCGGAAGGGACATTCCGAGGGACAGGGTCAAGGTAAGATGTTGCTCTGGTCAACCATCAGCCACTACGCGGTGGCCATCCGCGAATTCGTCGCTCCGACCTATCGGCCCGAGCGCTACTATATGCGCGGACCGGGTCCGGCATGCGCTCGCCGCATGGGGGGCGCGTCGATCGAGGCGCGTGTCACGTTTCACTGACCGCCGCCGGATGGCGCTTCGCCGTGCGCGCAGGCCCTGATCTCGGGCGGTGCGCCCAACGTCTCTGCGAATTTGGCGCAGATATGCCAATTCTCCATAGTCGCGCTAAAGCGCGCGACCAGTAGCGCCGGCTGCGGCGGCAGGCCGGGCACATAGTCCCAGACTCCGTCCCGAACCTCCATTCCGGAAGCTCTCAGGATCAGACGGCGGATGCCGGCGCGGTTCCCTTCTTCCGGAAAATTTCGGGCATATCGGTCGCGGGCAGCGGTTCGCTGAACAGGAATCCCTGGAACTCCGTGCACCCTTCCGAGGACAGGCTCGTGAGCTGCTCCTGCGTCTCGACGCCCTCGGCCGTCGTGGTAATCCCGAGACTGCTGCCCAGACCCACCACCGCGCGCACGATGGCCAGGCTCTCTTCCCGGTGCGGCAGATCCTGGATGAACGACTGGTCGATCTTGATTTTGTCGAACGGGAAGCTGCGCAGATAGCCGAGCGAGGAGTAGCCGGTGCCGAAATCATCCATGGCGATCCGGATGCCGAGATTGCGAAGTTGGTGCAGGACGGTGAAGGCCCCTTCGTTGTCCTGCAGGAGCACCAGTTCCGTGATCTCCAACTCAAGGCGCCCCGCCGGAAGCCCCGACGACTCCAGCGCCTTGTGGACGGCCGAAACGAGGTTCCTGCTCTTGAACTGGGCCGGCGAGAGATTGACCGCGATTGTGATGTATTCCGGCCAGGAGGCAGCGTCGGCACAGGCCTGCTGCAGGATCCATTCACCCAGCGGAACGATCAGTCCGGTATCCTCTGCCACCGAGATGAACTCTGTCGGCTGCACGATGCCGCGTTCCGGATGATGCCAGCGGACCAGCGCTTCGCAACTGGTGACCCGGTTGGTCTTGACGTCGATGATCGGCTGATAGTTCAGCTCGAACTCGTGGTTGACGATTGCCTTGCGCAGATCGAGTTCGAGTGTCCGCCGCGCTTGCATGCGGGCGTCCATCTCCGGTTCGAAAAAGCGATAGGCGCCGCCGCCGTCGGCCTTGGCGCGGTAGAGCGCAAGATCGGCCTTCTTCATCAGCGTGTCCGCCTCGTTTCCGTCCGCGGGCGACAGCGCGATGCCGACACTCGAGCCGATGACTACCTGGTGGCCCGACAGGTCATAGGGTGCGATCAACGTCTCGATGAGACGCGCCGCGAAGGCAGCTACGTCGGGCGGAGTCTCGGACGGCAGAACCTGAACGATGGCGAACTCGTCCCCGCCCAGCCGGGCCACGAAATCCTCGCCGCGAATGCTGTCGCTCATGCGGTCGGCTGCGGCCTTCAGCAGCAGATCGCCGATCGGATGCCCGAGCGAATCGTTCACGCTCTTGAAATGGTCGAGGTCGATGCTGAGCACCGCGATGGCCTGGGAGCGGCCCGAGCGCTGCAGGACTTCGCCGATCCTGGCGTAGAAGGACGTGCGATTGAGAAGGCCCGTGAGGGCATCGTGGTGCGCCAGATACTCGATCTCGGCCTCGGCCTGCTCTCGTTCAGTGATGTCTTCGATCGTCGCAACGTAGCCGCCGTCCGACGCAATGGTGTAGCTGACGGCTATGCTCCTGCCGTCGGCGACGCGCTCCACCAGGTAGCCAGATACGCGACCGGCCGTGTCGCTTTCCAGCCGGGCAGATATCGCGTCCGTTTCCTCGGTCGTCCTGACACCCTGGCCGAAGATCAGCGCCACCACTTCACGCAGCGTCATGCCCTGCTTCATCTGCTCCGGCGGCAGTCGAAGTATGTCGGCGAAGCGCTGATTCCAGACGATGAGCCGGTCCTGGCCGTCGAACATGACCAGACCCTGGGACATGTTCGTCAGGGCCGCGTCGAGTCTCATCCGGGAGTCGGCAAGGGCCAGTTCGTTGCGCTTGCGCTCGGTGATATCCTGGTTAACGCCGAAGGTCTTGACGGTGCGTCCCTTCTCGTCCTTGACGATGAAGAAGCGCACGGCGATGAAGCCGGGCGTACCATCGGCATAGATCATGCGATGCTCGAACTCACGGCTGTAGGCGGGGTCCGTCGTCTCGATCGCGGCTTTGACCTCCTTCCCGACCACCTCGATATCGTCTGGATGCACGAACCGCTTCGCATAGTCGGCCGGTCTCATCGTATAGCCGCCCACATCCGCCGCCGTGGTGCGGAAGATCCTGTAGAGATTGTCGTTGAAGATGAACAAATCCCTCAGGACGTCGTATTCCCAGTTGCCGGTTCGCGCGATCTGCAACGCATTCGACAGCTGTGCCTCGCTTATCCGCAGACGCTCGTTCTGCTCGGCAAGCGTGCGCTGCGCTTCGTTCAGTTCGCCTATGGTGCGGTCGAGCACGCGCAGCGGGAACGTCCTCACGGCAAAATAGACGGCAGCGCCCCAGAGCGCACTCAGCGCTGCGACGATGCCGACGAGAGGCAGCGCGCCGCGGAAGCTCGACGTTACTTCGAGGTAGCCGCGCGGGGTACCGCCTACGACAATGTCGGCCCGGCTCGTGATCACGGGCCACGCCTGCGAGGGACCCTCTTCGAGGACCAGCCTGCCGTCGGATGTGTAGAGCTTTTGATGGATGGGCTCGCCATAGTCGGAGGGCAGCTGCATCTGCTCCACAAGGCGGAGCTGGTGATACTGCCACAACTCCTCGTGGCTGTAGATGTAGGTAGCGACCCTGTTGGCATTGAATCGGGCCTTGAATGCCAACGTATCCCGCGCGTCGGTGTAGGCGTCGGCGAAGAAACCGGCCGGCGTAAGCACGGCCGCCAACAGCGCGATTACAATGCCAATTGTGCTGACGAGACTGCGCAGGCCAATGGGAGCCATGGGACGCGTCACTCCACGACCGCCAGACTGCCGGCATCGCGAAGGAGCGTCCGGCCCTGCTCCGATCGGAGGAATTCGAGCAATCGCCCCGCGGCTTCGGCGGTGCCGGGGGCATAGACCAGGTAGAACGGCTTCTCATAGGGGTAAGCGCCACTCTCCAGGTTCTCCGGCGTAGGCTCCACGCCGTCGAGCGGCACTGTTCTCAGATTCCTGTTCTCGGTTACGATTTGGCTCAAGCCGGCATGCACGAACGAACCGGGGAGCTGCTCGGCGACCGCGGCATTGTCCTGATCGGTCGCGGTGACGGGAATCTCGGGCCGCCGCCTTGCCGTCGCGAAGGCTTCCGCCAACCCCGGGAAGTATCCCTCGACGATCGAGACGTCGGTTTCGGATGCGATACGCAGGACGATGTGGATCGGCGACCCGTCAGCCCATTTGGGGGCCGCGGCCTCAAATATGCCGGGGATATCGGCGCTTCGGATCGCGGGTGGCGCCGGGTGCGAGGTCACCCATACAATCGGGGTTCGGGCGAAGAAAACCGCCGTCAAACCCCGCTCAGCTTCTTTCGGCTTCAGTTGCCGGGAGGCAATGGCAAGCTCTATGACGCCGTCGGCAACAGCGTTGATCGCGCCGGAACTGCCCAGGCCTGGGATGATCTCGATCCGAGGGCCGCTCGCCGCATAGGCGTCGGTGATCCGCTGAGCCATTCCCATGCCACCGCCAGTGCCGCCCAGACGCAGCGTCTGGGCTGCCGCGGTATCCGCCAACGAGAGCGCGCCGAGGGCGGCGGCAGCTAACAAGACGGCCGATGCAGACCTGAACATGTGAAATCCTCGGTTAGGCTCGGCGATAATGTACCTTCAAGTCTAAAGTTATCCTGCCGAAATTGCTTTGATTTCGCGCAATCCCGCGAGCCGGCCTCTTCGGGCGGGCCGGACTAGTCGTCGGTATGCTCAGACGTGCAGGCGGCAATTCTCGCTGCCGCATCCGCCGTGGCTCCGATCTCGCGGCATTTGCCTTCGGCGCAGAGCTCCCAACTTCCGACGGTCGCGCCCGAGCGCGCGAGCAGCAGTTCCCTCTGCGGTGGCAGGCTGGGCACATAATGCCAGACTCCATCCCGGAGCACCGCGCCGTCCGGAACCTCCATTCCGGCGCCCGATCCTTTCACGCGTGCCTCGACGATCCGAAGGCCGGCGCCAGAAAGCTCCCAGTCCTCCTCCCACCGCACCTTCTCGACCGAATGCGTCCACGCCAGCGTGAAGGAGGCCAGCGCGATCGCGGTCACTTTGCTGCCGGCGATCAGGCAGATCGGCATCAAGCGGTGCTCGCGGCGGCGGCGCGGCTGCGCCACCAGTGCAGCGCGAAGAACACCACCGCCAGCGCAAAGCCGATCTCGTCCGTCACCGGCAGGGCCGCGATCAGCGTGAAGGCAGCCGCGGCCACCAGCGCACGTTCCCACAGCGCCAGCCGCATCCTCAGGAAGCCGATCACCGCCACGCCCCAGAGCGCGATGGCGAGCGTCGTCTTGACGACGATATAGGCGACGGAGGGCCAATAGCCGATCGCCGCCGCCAGCGCGCCACCCTCCTGCAGCATGAGCGCCGGCGTATAGACGGCCATGAACGGAATAACGAAGCCGGCCGCAGCGACCTTGATCGCCTCGAGCGAGATCTTGAATCCGCTCTCCTTCGCGATCGGCGCCGCGGCGAAACAGGCGAGCGCCACAGGCGGTGTGAGGTCGGCTAGGATACCGAAATAGAACACGAACATGTGGCTGACGATCAGCGGTACGCCGAGGTCGAGGAGCGCCGGTCCCGCGATCGACGAGGTGATGATGTAGTTGGGAATCGTCGGGATGCCCATGCCGAGGAAGATGCAGGTGACCATCGTCAGCAGCAGCGACAGGAACAGCGAGTTCTCTCCGACCGAGACGATGAACTGTCCGAACGTGTTGGCGACGCCCGTCAAGGTCATCGTGCCGACGATGATGCCGACCACGGCGCAGGCGACGCCGACCGGCAGCGCATTGCGCGCCCCGTCGGCGAGCGAGTCGCGGCAGGCGGCGAGCGTGTCCCGCCCGCCGGCCACGACGAGGTTGACGAGGATCAGGATCGCGACCGCCGCCATGATTGCGCCTATGCCGAAGCGGAAGAAGCTCGCCGCCACCAGCCCCAGCCCGATCCAGAAGACCGTGCGCACCACCGTGTTGGGCAGGCCCAGCGCCACCGTCGCGCCGAGGATCAGAAGGACCGTCAGTGCGAGGCCGACCGTGCCGGCGAAGAGCGGCGTGTAGCCGGAGAAGAGCAGCCAGACGAGGACTGCGAGCGGCAGGATAAGATGCCAGCCGACCTTGAGGGCTGCCATGGCAGAAGGCAGTTCGGACCGCTTCAGCCCGAGCAGATTGTGCTTTCCGGCTTCAAGATGAACCATCCAGAAGGCCGAGGCGAAGTAGAGGATGGCGGGGATGATCGCCGCCTTGACGACCTCGTAATACTCGACGCCCAGCGTCTCGGCCATGATGAAGGCCACCGCACCCATCACCGGCGGCATGATCTGGCCGCCCATCGAGGCCGTCGCCTCGACGCCGCCGGCAAATGCCGCGCGGTAGCCGAACCTCTTCATCAGCGGGATGGTGAACTGGCCAGTGGTGACGACGTTGGCGACGCCCGAACCCGAGATCGTTCCCATCAGCGCCGACGAGATCACCGACACTTTCGCCGCCCCGCCGCGGGCATGGCCCACGAGCCCGAGCGAGACGTCCGTGAACAGCTTGATCATCCCCGCTTTCTCGAGGAACGAGCCGAACAGGATGAACAGGAAGATATAGGTCGCCGAGACATAGGTCGGAATGCCGTAGATGCCCTCGGTGCCGAAGGCCATGTGATCGATGACCTGCGACAGGTCGTAGCCGCGATGGTCGAACGGGCGGGGCAGGTATTCCCCGAACAGGCAATAGGCGAGGAAGAAGCCCGAAATGATCGGCAGTGCCGGCCCCATCGCAAGCCAGGCGGCAGCGAAAACCGTCGCGAGCGCCACGCAGCCGACGACGATGTCGCGCGTCAGCAGGTCGCCCGAGCGCAGGATCAACCCATTGTATTCCCACCATTGGTAGAGCGCCACGAACACGCCCAGCGCCGAGAGCCCCCATGCGGCAACTCGCCATGCCGGTCCGGCGTTGCGGGCGGCCGCAGCGAGCGGGAAGGCGAGCAGCAGCAGGAAGCCGACGTGGAACGCGCGCACCACCTGGCTCGACAGGCTGATCAGGTGCGCTGCGGTCGCGATCTGGTAGAGCGCGAAGACGACAGCGAGCCAGAACAGCAGCCGGCCCTCGCGCGTGGCCGGAAATCCGGCGCCGAGAGGATCGTGCATGTCGACCGCCGGTGGGGCGGCCTCGTTGGACGCAACCGTGGTCATCGGACGGACTCCGTGCGGAACGTGGACATGCAGATGATGGACCGGCCGCGAAGCGCAGGCCGGTCCCGATCTGACCTTACATCAGGCCCTTTTCCTTGTAGTAGCGCTCGGCGCCCGGATGGAGCGGAACCGGCATGCCGTCCAGCGCCTTCTTGATGTCGATCGCCTTGGCCGCATTGTGCGCCGCCACCATGTCGGGAAGGTTCTCGAACAGCTGCTTGGTCATCTGGTAGGCCGTCTCGTCCGACACGCCGTCATGGGTGATCAGGAAGTTGCCGACCGCGGCCGTCTCCACGTCCGCATCCTGGCCCTTGTAGGTGCCGGCGGGAATGGTGGCCGCGAGATACGGGCTGCCGATCTTCTCGACGTCCGCTTTGGGCACGGCCACGACCGTGATCGCGACGGACGAGGCGAGATCCTTGATCGATCCGACGCCGAGGCCGGCCGACTGGAGTGTCGCGTCGAGCTGGCGGTTCTTGATCAGCTCGACCGATTCGCCGAACGGCAGGTACTCGGTCTTTCCGAGATCGGCGTAGGTCATGCCGGCCGCCGTCAGGATCGCGCGCGCATTGAGTTCCGTGCCCGACTTCGGCGCGCCGACCGACAGGCTCTTGCCCTTGAGATCGGCGAGCGTCTTGATGCCGGATTCTTGGCTGGCCACGATCTGGATGTAGTTGGAGTAGATCGCCGCGATGCCGCGCAGCTTGTCCAGCTTGCCGGGATAGCCGGCATCCGTGTTGCCTTCCCAGGCGAACTTGACGGAATCGCCCAGCGCGAAGGCGATCTCTCCCTTGCCCTGCTGCAGCAGGTTGAGATTCTCGACCGAGGCCTTGGTCGCCTGCACCTGGGTGCGCGCGCCCGCGATCTTGGCGCCGTAAATGTTGGCGAGTGCCGCGCCCAGCGGGTAGTAGACGCCCGACGTGCCGCCAGCGAGCACGTTGATGAACTCGTCTGCCCGCGCGGCTCCGCCCGCCGCCAGCGAAAATGCGATTGCTCCGGCGGCCGCGAGCCGCGCTCCGAAATGCTTCATCAATGAACCTCCCGAATAGGTGCCGCTATGGCCGGCACGATGAACCCGCCATGTTAGCGAAGACGAGGCGATTGCCAACCCTTGGCGGGCACGCCTTTGGTCTGATCATCTGGTTGGACCAGTTTCCTTCCGGTGCGCTTCGGTCTAGAAAGGCTGAACGAGGATGGGAGGAAGCCATGACCGTATCGCCCGCGAAGTCGCTCGCTGCCGGCGCGCCCTTCGACCATGACAAGCTCGACCGATTGATGGACGAGGCCGGCATCGACGTGCTGCTCGCGACATCCAAGCACAATGTCCAGTATCTGCTCGGTGGCTACCGCTACATCTTCTTCCACGCGATGGATGCGATCGGCCACAGCAGGTACCTGCCCGTCGTAGTCTATGCCAAAGGCGATCCGGACAAGGCCGCTTATGTCGGCAACCGGATGGAAGGACACGAGCAGCAGGTGAACCCGTTCTGGACGCCGTCCGTCTTCGCCAATTGCTGGGGCTCGGTGGATGCCGCGAAACAGGCAGCCGCACATCTGAAGGCTATTGGTCTGGCCAGTGCGCGCATCGGCCTCGAACCAGCCTTCGTGCCGCACGATGCCTGGGCGACGCTGCAGTCCGAACTCGGCGATCCGAAGCTCGTCGATGCCACCGGCATGCTGGAGCGGCTGCGCGCGATCAAGACGCCGGAAGAACTGGCGAAGCTGCGCCTCGCCTCCGAACTCATCACCGATTCCATGCTCGCGGTCTTCGCCAGCCAGCGTGAGGGATCGTCCAAGGGCGATATCGTCGAACGGCTGCGCCGTGAGGAGACCGATCGCGGGCTGACGTTCGACTATGCGCTGATCACGCTGGGCTCCAGCCACAACCGCGCGGTCTCGCCGCAAACCTGGCGCAGGGGAGAGGTGATGTCGCTCGATTCCGGCGGCAATTATCACGGCTATATCGGCGACCTCTGCCGCATGGCGGTACTCGGCGAGCCCGATGCCGAGTTGCAGGACCTGCTTGCCGAGATCGACCAGGTGCAGCAGGCGGCCTTCGCGCACATCCGTCATGGCGCGCGTGGAGGCGACTTCATTGCACATGCGGAACAGGTGCTGAAGGCGTCCAAGGTCGCTGCCTACACCGACTTCTTCGCCCACGGCATGGGCCTGATCAGCCACGAAGCGCCGTTCCTCATGACCAACCATCCGGTCGCTTATGAAGGGATCGACGCCGACAAGCCGCTCGAGGCAGGCATGGTGGTTTCGGTCGAGACGACGATGCTCCACACGTCGCGCGGCTTCATCAAGCTGGAGGATACGATCGCGGTAACGGCGGACGGCTACGAGATGATGGGTGCGCGCGGTCGCGGCTGGAACCTCGGCGGCACGCAATAGCTACAGCGTGAAGTCCGCCTTCCTGCTGCCGGCGGCGACGCGCCGTGCATTGGGAATATCGTTCGACAGCGCCTTCTCGCGCGCCTTGTCGGGCGCAAAGCCGTGGTCGAGCCAGCGCCGCACCAGCCGGCGTTCGAGTTCGGCCACCGGCACGTCGAGCCACACGGTCAGATCAAAAGCGCCGGCGAGGCTGTCCCACGGCGCTTCGTCGAGCAGCAGATAATTGCCCTCTGCGAGGATGATGCGCGTTTCGGCCGGCACGATCGCGGCGCCTGCCCGCGCGATCTCGATCGAGCGGTCGAAGACCGGAATCGCGACATCCGCCTCGCACGCGCGAAGGCGCATCACGAGGTGACGGAAGCCCGCGACGTCGAAGGTCTCGGGCGCGCCCTTGCGTGTCAGAAGACCGCGCGCGACAAGCACCCGGTCGTCGAAGTGAAAGCCGTCCATCGGAACGACCGCCACGCTTTCGCCCGACGCCTCGATGCTTTCGCGAAGCTGCTCCGCGAGCGTCGACTTGCCCGAGCCCGCCGCTCCGGCAATCGCTACGATAAGCCGGTCGCGGCCGCTGGCGCGGGCCATGATCGCAGCGAGAAGGCCCGTCTCGTCCATGCGTCAGGCAAGCCACTTGTCGTAGTCGGAGACGAGCAGATGGACCGGCGGCTCGTCCTCCTCGACCTCGGAGAAGCGCGCGATCGGTTCGGCGAAGACGTTGTCGGTCAGGTCGTCGTTGACGGTGGAGACTTCGCCGATCAGCACGTCCGAGCCTTCGCCCCAGAAGGCGTGCCAGACGCCCGGCAGCAGCGTGACGCTTTCGCCCGGCGACAGGCGCAGGATGCCGCCGGCCGGAAGGGTCCGCATCACGCCGTCGGTCGGCACGGTCACGTCCTCGCCCCGGTCGATCAGCCCGTCCGGCCCGGAGGCAAACAGCTTGATCGCCAGCACGCCGCCGCCGCGGTTGATGATGTCTTCCGCCTTGACGTTGTGGCGGTGCATCGGCGCCACCTGGTCCTTGCGCGAGATCATGATCTTTTCGGCATAGAGCATGCCGCGCCCCTTGCGCAGGTCCGCCGGATCGCCGTTGCGGGCAGTGAAGAGGAACAGGCCGCGCCGGGCGAAGTCGCCGCGCCCATAGTCGGTGATGTCCCAGCCGAGACGGCGCTCAACGATGCCGGCGATGTCGGCGCGCCTGGCCCGCATTTCGTCCGGCGACCAGTAGGCGAAAGGCGGCAGGATCTGGCCGTGCGCGCGCATGAAGGCGTCGCTCTCGCGCAGGATGCGGTTGACCTCCGAGCGCTTCATCGACCTGTCTCCCCGGTTCGCCGCGGCCATATCCGCCGGGCCACCGCCTCTATCGGGCTGCGCCCGCACCCGGTCAAGCCGGCCAGGATGGCCGGCACAAGAAAGCCGGCCGCGTCGCCGCGGCCGGCCTCTCGCATTTTCCAGCCGTCACTTGCTGGTCGAATACTTCTCGATAAGGGCGTGGGCTTCCTCGACGAGGGCCTTGCCGTTCTTGCCCTTGCCGTCCATCTCCGCCTCCCATGCCGCGACGATCGGCGCGGCCGCGTCCTTCCAGCGCTGCGTCTCGGCCTCGTCCAGCGTGATCATGTTGTTGCCGAGCTTCTCGGCGATTCCCAGTCCGCGCTTGTCGCCTTCGTCCATCACCTTGCCGAAGAAGGCAGCCGTCTCGATGCCGGAATTGGCGTCGATGACCTTCTTCAGGTCGTCCGGCAGCTTCTCGTAGGAGGCCTTGTTCATCGCCACCACGAAGGTCTGCGTGTAGAGCCCGTTCTTGCCCGCGAAACTCGTGTGGTTCTTCACCAGTTCGGCGACCTTGAGCGACGGCGTCACTTCCCACGGAATCGTGGTCGCATCGATCACGCCCTTGGACAGCGCCTCGGTCACCGCCGGCACCGGCATTCCCACCGGCGTGGCGCCGAGCTTTTCCAGCATCTGGTTGATGACGCGCGATCCGCCGCGAATCTTCAGCCCCTTCATGTCCTCCAGCTTGGTGACGGGGTTCTTGGAGTGGATGAGGCCGGGGCCATGGGCGTGCCAGGCAATGACCTTCCAGTCCTTGAACTCGTCCATGCAGTTCTTTTCGCAATATTCCTGGATCGCGCGCGACGTCGCCTCGCCGGTCGTCATCATGAACGGCAGTTCGAACGCTTCCGTCGACGGGAAGCGGCCCGGCGTGTAGCCGATGACGGTCCAGATGATGTCGACCACGCCGTCCGTGGCCTGGTCGATCAGCTCTGGCGGCTTCCCACCCAGGGCCATGGCGTCGAACTGGTCGATCTTGATGCGCCCGCCCGATTCCTTCATCACCTTCTCGGCCCAGGGCTTCAGCGCCTTGGCCGGGATCGTCGCCTGCGGCGGCAGCATCTGGTGCAGTTTGAGCGTGGCGTCCTGCGCCCAAGCGGCGCCGGTGATCGCACCGAGCGCCACCGTTGCGCCCAATAGCATGCGTGTCAGTCTGGTCATTGCATTTTCCTCCCATGGATGGCCTGAACAGATGGCCGATTGTTATACAAAAGAACGAATTTGGGAATGGGCTTGTTTGAAGCCTGCGGAAATGTCGATATCGGTATACAACCCTCGCTTCGTCCCAACCCCTTCGCCTTCTTCATATCCAGCATAGCGGGCCGTTTTCGTGTCCGCGAGTCCGTTTTGCGCATGCCGGCACGGCCGCGCATCGGCGGAAAAGACCGCTGGAGCCCACGCGCCATTGCCGCCATGTCGCCTGGATGAATCCCCTTCTAGCAGCCCGCCATGCTCTGTATACAGCGAATTGCCAGCGCCGGGATTGTGTGGCAGCTTCCGCGCCCGATCCCGATGCCGGACAGAATAAACTCCAAGGAGGAGCCATGCCTACCCCACCCTATCGCGCGGACCATGTCGGCAGCCTCCTGAGGCCCGTGTCTGTGAAGCTGGCGCGCAAGGCGCACTTCGAAGACAGGAAGATGCCCGCCGAGGAACTGGCCGCGATCGAGGACGAGGCGATTCGCGAAGCCGTCCGGCAGCAGGAAGAGGCGGGCCTCCTGGCCGTCACCGATGGCGAGTTCCGGCGTTCCTTCTGGCACTACGACTTCATGGGCGAGCTGACGGGCTTCGATCTCGAGGAGCGCGACGAAGGCGTGCAGTTCCACGGCGTGAAGCTGCGGCCGATCTTCCCGACGATTAAGGAGAAGCTCGACTTTCCCGACGATCACCCGATGCTCGAGCATTTCAAATATGTCGCCTCGGTGACGAAGGTGACGCCGAAGATCTCGATCCCCGGTCCGTCCTGCTGCCATTTCCGCGTCGCCAAGGCGGACATCCACCCGAAGGAATATCGCGACGATCCGGAGGCGCTGTTCGCGGATCTGGCGAAGACCTATGCCAAGGCGGTCAAGGCGTTCTACGATGCCGGCTGCCGCTACCTGCAGATGGACGACATCTTCTTCGCCTATCTGTGCGATCCCAAGCACCGCGCCGCAAAGCAGGCCGAGGGCCAGGACCCGGACTGGCTGATCGAGCGCTACGCCTGGATGATGCACGAGGCGATCAAGGACCGCCCGGCGGACATGCTGATCGCCATGCACATGTGCCGGGGCAATTTCGTCTCCACCCACGCCGCCGAGGGCGCCTATGATCCGGCCGCCGACGCGATCTTCAACCAGACGGGCGTCGACGTCTATTTCATGGAATACGACACCGAGCGCGCCGGCGGGCTCGAGCCGCTGCGCCTGCTGCCCAAGGGCAAGAAGCGCGTGCTGCCCGGCTTCATCACCACCAAGACGGGTGAGCTTGAGAATCTGGACGACCTCAAGCGCAAGTTCGACGCGGCGTCGAAATTCGCCGATCTCGACCAGCTCGGCATCGCGCCGCAGTGCGGTTTCGCGTCGACGGAGGAGGGCAACAAGGTCACCGCCGACGACCAGCGCCGCAAGCTCGATCTCGTCGTCAGGACCGCCGAGGCGATCTGGGGCGGTGTCGACAGATAGAAGCTGGCAGGAGAGCGGCCCTCAGGCGGCGCGCGCCGCCTGAAAGAAGCTGATCCGCGATCGCCCTGAGCCTTTGCTCGCATACATCGCCGCGTCCGCCTTGCGCAGGAGATCGTCCGGGTCGAGCCCGTCGCTCGGGGCGACGGCGATGCCGATCGAGACACCGACCGATACGGTTCCACCGCCGATCGGGAAAGGCGTTGCCATTGCCTTCATCACCCGGCTCGCCAGGCTCACCGCGTCCCTGTTCTCGCGGATACCGGTCTGGACGATGGCGAACTCGTCGCCGCCCAGGCGCGCCACCGTGTCGTGCTTGCGCACTGTTCCGAGCAGCCGATCGGAGATGGCGACGAGAAGCTCGTCGCCCGCCTTGTGGCCTAGCCTGTCGTTCACGGGCTTGAACCCGTCCACGTCGAGGTAGTGCAGCGCCATCACAGCGCCGCGTGAGGCGAGCGCGACCGCCTGCTCAAGCCGGTCGCGGAACAGCATCCGGTTCGGCAGCTTGGTCAGGGCATCATGATGCGCCATATGCGCGATCATCGCCTGCGCCCGGCGCTGTTCGGTCACGTCGAGATAGATCGTGACGAAGCCGCCGCCGGCGATCGGCATGCCGCGCACTTCGAGGATCGCGCCGTTCGGGCGCGTCCGTTCGAACACATGCGGTTCGCGCTTGCGCGCCAGTTGCATCTTGCGCGCGACGATGGCCTCCACGTCGCCCGGCCCATATTCCCCGCGCCTGGCGTTGAAGCGGAACAGGTCCTCCATCGAGGGATAGCCGTGGGCCATGAGTTCTTCGGGATAGTCGAGCATCTGGCGCTGCCGCATGTTGCAGAGCACCATGTTGAGGTCCTCGTCGAACAGCGATATTCCTCCGGGGAAATTGTCCACCACGGCTTCGAGCAGCCTGATCCGTTCGCGCTGCTCCTCGACGATCGAAGCGATGGATCCGATCGCCTGCACAAGCCCGCCGAGGGACGGGGCTTGGAGGACGGGATCCGGATTGGCTGACATCGTTTTGGCTACTCCAGCGGGCGGCGAGGCGCCGTCGCGCCTTCCGATGCGTCAAACTAGTGCGCAGACATTTCCGTCCTGTTAACTGCGACGGGCCTGATGCCACGAAACGTGCCGTTCCGTGTAGTTGCGCACCGGCGATCGCCGCACCGCTGGGCGAAGGAAGCGGATCCGCGACCCGGATCACCTGCCTCGCCAGCACCCGCGGGCGAAGCGGCGCGTGAAGCCATCGCGGAGCGATGGGCTCCGGCTTTTTGGTCGTTGAAGCGCCGCGATCTATCGTCTATGAGGAACCTCGAAGCCTCAGCGCTTCGACCATGGCCCGCACCCGTAGCTCAGCTGGATAGAGCGTTGCCCTCCGAAGGCTCGTGTCAAGTCGGTAGGTGGCGAATTGGAGAGAAAAAGAACTCAGAAGATCAAAGACTTACGCGAGGGGTATCCGGCCCTTCACAGTCGCGGAAAATCCGCGTAAGCACTGCGTAAGCACGATGCACCCGTAGCTCAGCTGGATAGAGCGTCGCCCTCCGAAGGCGAAGGCCACACGTTCGAATCGTGTCGGGTGCGCCAACTCCGCCGAAACAACGATTTCTTCCGCTCCGCTGCGTCAGTTTGCACCGGAACAGGTTCATTGTCGCATGGTCGGCGGCGTTCGGTGGCCTGGGACGTTCTCGTCATGGCCTCGATTGTGCATACCTACGCTGCCGTCTTGCGTCGGTGATAGGTGAGCGCCATAGCGAGGCAGATTGCGAGCGGCGTTCTCGGCAGTGTGCCAGACGTGCGGACGAGAATGGCCCTATTCTTCTCGTAGCCTAGGACGCCGGAAAACTGCGCGCGAAACGTCTCGACAAGCGTGGTGCGGCAGTTGAACAGAATTGCGCAGGTCTCGTCCGACGATCGGAGCCATCCGAGGCGGATGGTGGTCCCGCTGCCCGTCGCCTCGGTGAGATAGGCCGGCTCGCCCTTAGGCCGCATCGTCGTGCGCAAAATTCCAGGTGTAGGACAGCGTTTCGTTCGGCTTGATGGCGAGTCCCTCGCAGTCCAACACGCCGCCCCATTCGCCGCGAAGATTGAAACGGTGACCGACGACTGGCGCGAAGTCGTTCTTCATCAGCCACTCCTCAATGAGATGAGGTTGGGTGAGAGCGCGCCAGATCTTTTCCGGCGGATGAGCGATCTCACGTTCGACAACGACGGAGCGCGTTTCGGTCGACGTTTCGTTCATTGGTCCATCCTTTTGAGTACCTCTTCGAGGTGGTTGAACCGGCTTTGCCAGAAGCCAGCCATTTCGCTTGTCCA
>NZ_JANJTZ010000049.1 GCF_024710845.1 Mesorhizobium sp. | reverse complement strand
GCAGGTCGTGCAAACGCCCGAAACGGCCTTCGTGGCCTGCTACGCGACGATCGGATCCGATCGGCTGGATCTCGCCATTCTGATGATCTCCTCGGGCTTTGCCTTCGCCTCCCTCGACGCGCGCGGCCTGCCCCACCACGCCCCTTACGCTGTTGTGGAGCAGGCCGCGCGGGAGAAAAAGATCGGGCTCTGGCTGTTCGACGACGCCCAGCATCCGGCGGTCCTGCTTGGTCAGGCCGCGCGCGACCGAGGGAGCGAGCCGTGAGTCGACCGATGGTTCGGGCGAATCTGCTGCTCGTGCTGCTCATGGCCGCCCTGCCCAGCCCTGCCCTTGCAGCAGACCGATTGTACCAGGGCCTATCCACCGGCGACGCGGAGCCGCCTTTCTTTGCAAGCGAGCCTGTGAAAATCTCCGGCCGGACGTCCGTCATCGATGGACGAACGCTCCGGTTTCCCGCAGCGGGCAACAAGATCCGCCTTGCTTCGCTTGATACCTGCGAACTGCCGCAATGGTCTTACGACCCGCGCCGGCATGGCGAGAGCGAAATCCCCAAACCGGTGCCGTGTGGGCCGTTGGCTAAGGCTTGGTTGAAGCGCACGGTTGGCAACGCTCAGGTGACCTGCATCGTCCAGGCGGCCGATTCTGACGGCGCCCTTCTCGGCCGTTGCTCCGTCCACGGCCGAGACCTCGCCCCGGAAATGCTGCGCGTCGGCTGGGCGAAAACGATCTCTCCGGCGCCTGCTGAATATACGGCCTGGCAGCAATACGCCATGTCGGCCCGCCACGGCATGTGGGCTACCTATGTGCTCGACATGCCGGAATGGCGCGCCAAGGCTGTCGACCGGACACTGTCGCGCCGACCGATCGCGGATTTCAACCTGCTGGCCGAACGCGAGCGCGAGATTTCGCCACCATTCGAGGATGCACGAAAGCGTCCACTGCGAACCGACCGCTAAATAATCGAAGGAGAGCTCCCATGCATCTTGCGAAACTGACCGCAATTGCCACCGTGCTGTCCGGTGCCGGATGTCTCTCGCTGGCCGATCGCGCCGAGGCCAGCGAATGGGGCTGCGAGGTGCTTCTATGCGCCTCGTCGTCCGATCCGTCGTGGCGCGGCGTTCCCGCGTGTCATCCGCCGATGTACCGGTTGATTACGGCGATGCGAGGCTGGGGCTTCTCCTGGCCGACCTGCCCCGAAGCAGGGACTGGCAGACCGGGCTATGAAGTGTATGACGATTGCCCGGCGGGGTGGAACATCGGCTATAGCGACCAGGACCACGGCGGCGGGCAGCCCGACATCTGCGTGCAGGTGCGAAACACCTGCCCCCCAGGTTCCGGTCGCCGTGACGATTGCCAGCAGACTGTCACGACGCCCAGGCCCTTGCGCGAGGATCCATACTATTTCGACATCCGGCATCATGACGGCAATGTCACACGACACTGGTTCAGCCTGCGCCGATAGACGTCACCACACGGTAGCGGTCCGGTCACGCATCCGATAGTGGTGTCTCACTGGCAAACTTAGGTATCGGAGGCGGGCCTTCGCCAAAATTTCAATGGCAGTCCCCCGGAAGCCTTCTGCCGAGAGCTCTTGCAAGGTCTGATCTGAACGGACGCAGGGTGCGAACAGCGCGTTGGACGTCGCTCGGCGGCAGCACGACGGCGTTCGAGGACATGAGCGCCATCAGGTAGATCAGCTTTTCTCGTGCATCTGCAGCGTTTGCCGGCTTGGAGGACAGTAATCTTGAATAAGCGCACTTCTCACGCCAGCGATAGTAGACCAGCACTGGATAGCGCAGAAGCAACCGTGTCTGCTCATGACGTCTCTCCAGCGCGATAATTCCAGCTCGCAATCGGCTGTGACGCGCGATGTTCGACGACATCGTAATGCCAGTTCGCGTGAAGAATCTAGTCATCTATCGTTCGCCAGTAAATTGCCAGAAATACACGCGGATCGCGCGTCCATGTCACTGCCCAAAGTATTTGGGCATCTGGGTTCCGTTGCATAAGTCAGAGCAGTGAACTGCGGCAGCCAGCTCTTGGTAAATGCCGGAATTTGGTGACGGCGGCCTCGCGGCGTCGACACCACCATCATCCCAGATGCGGAAACTGGGAGCGGATCGTGGTTGATATCTCCAGATCGGCGCGGAATATCGAGCCGTCATCGCGGAAGGGCGTCGGCACAGCGATCGCTCATCATGGAGAGCTTCTGCAAGGCGTGTTCGAAGACGAAAACGGGCGGCTTCACAGGGGACTCGTGACCCTCCCCCTCCCAGGGATGACATCGCAGGCGACCTTCATCGGCGCCCATTCAAGCGCGTCACGGTGCGTCCGGATGGCAAGGCAAAGGCCAGCGCCGCGGCGCGTCTGACGCTTGATCATCTGGCCGTCGCTGAAGGCGGTGCGCTTGACATAAGGAGCGACATTCCGATTGGCCAGGGCTACGGCTCGTCGACGGCCGATGTGGTGGCGGCCATCCGCGCCGTGGCGGCGGCATACGGTGCCCACTTGGTGCCGTCCCGTGTCGGCCGACTCGCGGTCGCCGCCGAACAAGCCAGCGATGCCATCGTCTTCGATAGCCATGCTATCCTCTTCGCGCAGAGGGAGGGCATCGTCCTGGAGGATTTCGGCGGCGCGTTGCCGCCGCTCCTCCTAATTGGGTCAAGGGCGAATGGCGGCCTGCCCATCGACACGCTCAACCTGCCCCCCGCACGCTATGACAGTCTGGAAATTCAACAGTTCCGCGCACTACGCGGGCTCGTCGCCTATGCCGTCCGCTATCAGGATCCGGACTGTCTTGGACGCGCGGCAACCGCCAGCGCCTGGATTAGTCAGCGACGGCTGCCCAAACAGCGTTTCGAACAAGCCATTGCGATCGCACAGAGTGCCGGAGCTTGCGGCGTCCAGGTGGCACATAGCGGTTCACTGCTCGGCGTCCTCTTCGACCGCGCGGCCAAAGACTTACGCCAGCGCGCTCATCGTGTCACGGCTTCGCTACGCAGGGTGGGCTTCTGCGACATCGAGTTTCACCAGATCAATGACGATGGTGCGACATGGTAGGTACGGACGCAGACTATTTCCGCGCGCTTGAGACCCCGCGTATGGCGGTGCTGTCGCCCAATTTGGTTGTGGCGGCCTTCCCGCTGATGAAGCTCATGCCGGCGCGATACATTCTCGACCGTGCCGCCGCTGACGGCGCGCTCCAGACCGGGGTGCGCATCGTGGAGACGACGTCTGGCACCTTCGGCATGGCTCTCGCGCTGCTGGCGGCTGCCCGGGGATACCGCCTCACGCTGGTCACCGCTTCAAGTCTCATCGATGCGAAGTATCGGGCGCGACTGGAAGGGCTCGGCGCAACGATGATCATTACCGAGGACCCTGAC
>NZ_JANJTZ010000014.1 GCF_024710845.1 Mesorhizobium sp. | reverse complement strand
CAGTCGGAAGATGCGGCTTGAGCTTCCCGAATTGCTCGTCCGTCAGCCAGAAGTGGTCCCGATTCATCGCTCGCCTCCATTCGGAGACGGTGAATCACATCACGCCGCTCGATGAAACCTATTTATGGGTCCGGGCCCTAGTCCAACGGAGAAGAGGTGCGGCCAACGCAAATTTCCCGTCGGAATTCTCTCCGGTGAGCTCTGCCATGCGATCGAAGAAGGCAGGAGAGCAGTCGTAGTAAGTCGTTCCGGCGTGAATGCCGATGACAATAAGCCCCGATGGCGCAGGAGACAGCATTAGTGCCGTTGAGATCAGGAAGGCATTTCGTCCGCGTATTTCGCCAGAGCCGAAAGGCCGGCCGGCTCGCAGGTTGATTTTGATTGGCTTGCAACCAAAGTACACTGATAACTTCTGGGCGGATGGCCACTCTTGCGCCGCAGCCGCCTGTCCGAAATCTATGTATATGGGCATGAGATCATAGCCCTCTCGCCCCAGCATGTGCATGCAGACAGCCGAATCTATGCCACCGCTCAAAAGTATCGTCGCACTTACGGTCATCTGGCGGTCACCCCTCCGCCTAATATTTCATACCAGTGTATTAAACCTCGCGGACCGATCAACCGATTTTCTTATAGAGATTTAGCTTTAGATTTCGCGACTACGCAAGACCATGCCGCCGAGTGATCCAGATCACTAAACAGCGCCGTGTTGAGGCTCCGCAGTTTCCCATCTGGAAAGCTATTTGATCCCCGTATCTGAGTGCCGGCGCTCTCCCCGTGCATCGATTCCGCCGCTCCTTCCGCCAACCCCTTGTTCCCGTTGGCACCCCATCTTTTTCCATCCACCACCTTTCCGGCCTGCACCACACTGTCGGCGGTCGAATGGAGACGGCGATGGCTTGGACGGCGAAGACAGGGAGGCGACAGAGGGTGCTTTACAGCATCGTCGCCCGGCTGCTTTCGCTGGCCGACCTCGGCGAAGACGCCGCGACCCGGTCGCCCTGGGTGCGCTTCTGCGTGCTGTGGAGCCTCTGCCAGGCCGACGCCGTCGTCAGGGAGTTCGTCGCCGGCTCGACATGGAACCCGGCGGGCCGGCTCTGGTCGCCCGCCGTTCCGATCGTCCGCTACGGCACCGAACCCGCCGACGCGATGGCGCTCGCCGCCTCGCTGCGCGCGCTGGCGCTCATCGTGCAGGCGATGGCCGGGCAGATTCGCCGGCTGGCGTTGCTGCATCCCGAGGGCAGCGCCGGCACGCTCGATTGGCGGCTCGCCGCGCCCCTGCTCCCGCCGGGCAGGGCGGCCCCGGCGGTGACGATCTTCGACACATCGTAGAAGCACTCCGCACGCCCACCCACACGCGGCGTCATCCCGGCGGCCGGAGGCCAGCCGGGATCCATTGGCCGTCGACATCTGGGCACATGACGGCTAACCGCGACCAAAAATGGGTCCCGGGTCGCCTTCGGCGCCCGGGATGACGTCGCGCGCGTGAAACCCGGCCGTGGAACCCGGCCTTGCCCCCCGCGTGGCGTCATCCTCGGGCTTGACCCGAGGATCTACCGCCGATTGCTGGTGTTCGAAGACGGTCGAGCCAATCCGCCGAAGTCGGTAGATCCTCGGGTCAAGCCCGAGGATGACGGCGGTTGTGCTGCACGGGCGACGCTTCCGCGCGGAAAAACACTCCACCGCTCACCCTTGCGGCATGAAGGCCGCAACCCATTCCTTCGGAAACCGCCGCGGCCGGCCGTTTTCCGAGACGATCGCCGCCTCGATCTTGGCCTCGACCAGCACCTGGCCGTCGCGCGAGATCTTCTGCGCCATGAAGATGCGCGCGCCGGAGACGTTTTCGGTCACCGTGTCGATGGTCAGCACGTCGTCGATCTTGGCCGAGCCCCTGAAGTCGATCTCCATGCGGCGCACCACCCAGACCAGCTTCTCGCCATGCTTGCCGTCGGCGAGTTCGGTGTGATGGACGCCGGCGAGCCGCAGGAAGTCGGAGCGGCCGCGCTCGAAGAATTCGAGATAGCGGGCGTGATAGACGACGCCGGAAAAGTCGGTGTCGGCGAAATAGACGCGCGCCATGTGGCGGTGGCCCGTCGGCGTCAGGATGCCCGCCAGCGGAATCGCCTCGTCCGCGTGCCCCGATTCACCATGATCCCCCATTCGACTTTCCTTTCGCGGCGGCGCCTGACAAAGACGGATCGAAGCGGAGCTGACCGGATGCCATTTCTCGCTCAGGCGATCAAGCGGATGGTCGCGGCCCTCGTGATCTGTCTCACGCTGCCGGCCCATGCCGCAACCTTTGAGGTCAAGCGCGGCATCAATCTCGACATCTGGACGACCTGGCCCGATGAGAGCCGCTGGGACGAGCGCGAGGCGATCCTGCCCTTTCCCGAATGGCGCAAGAGCGTGACCGAGGCGGACCTCGCGGCGCTGAAGGCCGCCGGGCTCGACTTCGTGCGCATGCCGGTCGACCCGTCGCCCTTCCTCTCGACCAAGACCGGCGCGCTGCGCGACGACCTCTTCGCCTCTGTGCTCGAATCCGCCCGCATGGCCAACGCCGCCGGCCTGAAGGTCATCGTCGACCTGCACCTGATGCCCGCCGGCGGCAACCGTTCCATCGGCATGGGCCAGGTGATGGACGATCCGGCGCTGTTCGACCGCTATGTCGAGCTGGTGCGCGACATGGGCCGGCTCCTGTCGAAGGAAGACCCGGAGCAGGTGGCGTTCGAGCTGATGAACGAGCCGACGGTCGGCTGCGAGGGTGCCGAGCAGCGCGGCTGGGAGGACCGCCTGATGCGGATCTTCTCCGCCGCCCGCGCCTCCGCCACCCGCCTGACGCTGATCCTGTCGGGAAGCTGCTGGGGCACGGCGGAAGGGCTCGCCGCGCTCGACCCGAAGATGGTGCCCGACGCCAACCTGATCTGGAGCTTCCACTCCTATGCGCCCTTCCTCCTGACGCATCAGGGCGCGACCTGGGCGGGCGACTTCATCCCTCACGTCACCGGGCTCCCCTATCCGCTCGACGCCGTGCCGAGGGCGGAGCTCGACGCCGCGATCGAGCGCGTCCGCGACACCATCCGCCGCGACGCGCCCTTCACGCGCCGGGCGGGACTGCTCGCCTATCTCGACGAGCAGGTGGCCGCCCTCGACACGCCGCAAAAGCTCTCCGCCGCCATGTCGGAGCCGTTCGACACGGTCGGGCAGTGGGCGTCGAAGAACGGCATTCCGTCCTCCGAGATACTCCTCGGCGAGTTCGGCATGATCCGCCAGGAATACGGCACCAGCTTCGTCATGCCCGCCCGCTACCGCGCCGCCTATTTCCGCGACATGATCGGGCTTGCGGAGAAACGCGGCTACGCCTGGTCTATGTGGGGCTACGGCGGCGCCTTCGGCATCGTCGAGGAATTCGACGGCAAACCTGCCGAGCCCGACGTTATGGACATGATCCGGAGCCTCGGCCGCTAAGGCTCACTCGTCCTCGAACAGCGTCGACTGGACGAACGTGTCCCGCGGCGCCTCCAGCCCCAGATGCCGCCAGGCGATCGCCGTCAGCACCCGGCCGCGCGGGGTGCGCTGGAGAAATCCCTGCTGGATGAGATAGGGCTCGATGATGTCCTCGATTGCGTCGCGCGGCTCGGATAGGCCGGCCGCGATTGTCTCGACGCCGACCGGGCCGCCGCCGAAATTCTTCGCGATCATATTGAGGTAGCGCCGGTCGAGCGCGTCGAGGCCGAGCGCGTCGACCTCGAGGCGGGTCAGCGCCGCGTCGGCGATCGGCCGTGTCACTTCCCCCGAACCTGCGACGGTCGCGAAATCGCGCACCCGCCTGAGAAGCCGCCCGGCGATGCGCGGCGTGCCGCGGGCGCGCCGCGCGATCTCCAGCGCGCCGTCGTCGGTCAGTGGCAGGCCGAGGATGCGGGCGCCGCGCCGCACGATCAGCTCCAGTTCCTCGACCGTGTAGAAGTTGAGCCTGACCGGAATGCCGAAGCGGTCGCGCAGCGGATTGGTGATCAGGCCGAGGCGCGTCGTCGCCGCCACCAGCGTGAACTTCGCCAGGTCGATCTTGACGGAGCGCGCCGCCGGGCCTTCGCCGATGATCAGGTCGAGCTGGTAGTCCTCCATTGCCGGATAGAGGATCTCCTCCACCGCCGGGCTCAGCCTGTGGATCTCGTCGATGAAGAGGACGTCGCGGTCCTCGAGATTGGTGAGCAGTGCCGCGAGGTCGCCCGCCTTGGCGATCACCGGGCCGGAGGTCGAGCGGAAGTTGACGCCCATCTCGCGCGCCATGATCTGCGCCAGCGTCGTCTTGCCCAGCCCCGGCGGCCCGACGAAGAGGACATGGTCCAGCGCCTCGCCGCGCCCCCTGGCCGCCTCGACGAACACCTTGAGATTGGCCCGCGCCGCCGCCTGGCCGACGAACTCGTCGAGCGTCTGCGGCCGCAGCGTCCCTTCCGCGTCCTCGCCGCGCTTGTCGCCCGAGATGAGGCGGGGGGAGAGGCTCATGCGAGCCGTTCCATGGCGGTCATGCGATCTTCCATCCTGCGATTCACCGCGCCAGCTCCTTCAGCCCCAGCCGGATCAGCTTGGCGGAATCGGCGCCGTCTCCCGCGGCCTTGACCGCGTGTGCCACGGCCGTCGCCGCCACATCGCGCGAATAGCCTAGATTGACCAGCGCCGAGACGGCGTCCGAGACGGGGGCGGGGGCTACGCCTTCGCCCAATTCCTGCATCAGGCCGATCGTGCCGGTCGGCGCGCCGGAGAAGGCGGGCGCCTTGTTCTTCAGTTCGATGACGATGCGCTCGGCCACCTTCTTGCCGACGCCGGGCGCACGCGAGACCATCGCGATGTCCTTCAGCGCGATCGCGTTGGCGAGGTCGGAGGGCGAGAGCGTCGACAGGATCGCCAGCGCCACTTTGGCGCCGACGCCCTGGACGTTGTTGAGGAGAAGCAGGAACCACTCCCGCTCCAGCGCCGAGCCGAAGCCGTAGAGCCGGATCATGTCCTCGCGCACATAGGTCTCGATGTAGAGAACGATCGCCTCGCCGGGCGAAGGGAGCGCGGCCAGCGTGCGCGTCGAGCAGTAGACAACGTAGCCGACGCCGTGGACATCGACGAGGCAGTGGTCCTCGCCGATCTCGTCGACCACGCCTTTGAGCTTGCCGATCACGTCAGGGTGCTCCCGATTCTCGTCATCGACGATTCCCGCCGCCGGTGGAGGAACCATCGCCTTGCACGAGGGCTGGAACAAGTCAAGAACAGAGGCAATCTGCGACCGCTTCGTAAAGTGAGGGTTTCTCAACACGTCGGCACTATTGTGCACGCAGATCCTCAAGGAGCGAACATGCAATCGAGCGCCGCATTGAGCATCGGGTTGCCGGTGGTCCTGTGCATCATCATGTTGGGCCTCGGGTTGTCGCTCAAGCTCGACGATTTCCGCCGTGTGCTGCATCGCCCGCAGGCGGTGCTGATCGGACTGGTCTGCCAGATCGTCATCCTGCCGGTCATCTGTTTCGGGCTTACCTACGCATCCGGCCTTCCACCGGCGATCGCGGTCGGCATGATGCTGCTGGCCGCCAGCCCCGGCGGCACCTCGGCGACGCTCTACACGCACCTCGCACGCGGCGACGTGGCCCTCAGCATCACGTTGACCGCGCTGACTTCTGCCCTGTCCATCATCGCGGTACCGCTCATCGCCAACTTCGCGCTCGTCCAGTTCTACGGCGAAGCGGCGGCGGTCTACCTGGAGTTCAGCCAGGTGGCGCAGATCTTTGTCATCGCGGTGGTCCCGGCCATGGTCGGCGTGATGATCCAGAGCCGCTACCCGGCCTTTGCACAACGCCTCGAACGCCCGGTCAAGATGCTGGCGATGCTGTTCCTCGCAGCCGTTGTCATCTTCGCGCTGGTCAGCCAGTGGGGACTCGTGGCGACGTGGGGAGCGACCGTCGGCACGATCGTTGTCGTCTTCAATCTGATGAGTCTCGCGGTCGGCTATTTCGTCCCACGGCTGTTCCGGATCGAATACCCGCAGGCGATCGCGCTCGCGATGTCGATCGGCATGCACAATGCCGCGCTGGTGATCGCGGTCGCGCTCTCGAAGCACATGCTCGGCAACTCCGAGATGGCCATCCCGCCGGCCGCCTACGGCCTCGTCGCCTACATCACCGGCGGCGTGCTGGTCTGGGTGTTGAACCGGCGCCAAACGGTACCGATCAGGCCGGCGCCGGGCTGACCTCGTCTCAGGTCAAGGCTGCGATTCGATAGGCGGCGCTCTGCCGGTGATGCGCATGGCAGATCGCGATGGCCAGCGCGTCGGCTGCGTCGTCGCCTTCGAAAGTCGCCTTCGGCAGCAGCACGCGCACCATCATGCGGATCTGCGCCTTGTCGCCGTGACCGACGCCGATCACCGATTTCTTGACCGCGTTGGGGGCGTATTCCGCCACCCGCAGGCCCGCTCGGGCCGGCACCAGCATCGCGATGCCGCGCGCCTGGCCGAGTTTCAGCGTGGAGGAGGGATTGGCGTTGACGAATGTCTGCTCGACCGCGGCTTCCTCGGGCGAATAGCTGGCGATGACAGCGCTGATACCGTCGTGCAGCTGGCAGAGTCTTGCGGCGAGCTCGTCCTTCTCGTCCGAGGTGACGGTGCCGGAGGCAACGAAACGCAGCGCGTTGCCCTGGCTCTCGACGACGCCCCACCCGGTGCGCCTAAGGCCCGGATCAAGGCCGATGATGCGAATCGCGTCTGCCATGGGATGAACCTTATCGCTCCGCCGCTGTCATGCCAGCGGAAAGTGAACAAAAGCGAAACATCCACCTGTGTCAAAGGACATCGCCGACGTGGCGCGTGCACCTGGGTTCCGCGCCGTCTACAGGTGGAACGCTGGAAGGGGTGCTCATGCAACTGCCATCGTTCGACGGCCCGTTTCTCATCCTTGCCGTGACGGTGCTCGTCGCCGGCATCGCCCGCGGCCTGTCCGGATTCGGCACCGGGCTCATCGTCGCGCCCGTCGCCGGTGCGCTCTACGGTCCCAAGGCTGCCTTCGCCATCCTGGTGATCATCGATTCGCTGCCGACCATCCCGGTGACCATCCCTGCGCTCAGGATCGCGATCTGGCGCGAGGTTCTGCCCACCGTCGTCGGGCTGATGCTGTTCATCCCGGTCGGCGTCTACATCCTGACGATCGCCGATCCGGTCGCGCTGCGCTGGTTCATCTGCGTGACGATACTGCTTTGCGCGGCCGCACTCTGGCGCGGCTGGCGCTACACCGGCGAACGGACGCCGCCGAAGTCTTTCGCGGTCGGGGGCGTGGCGGGCCTCCTCTCCGGCACCGCCCAGATCCCAGGTCCGCCGGTCCTCGTCGACTGGCTCGCCTCGCCGCTGCCATCGGCGATCATCCGCGCCAATCTCCTGTCGCTGTTCTTCATTTCGGAGCTGATGTCCTTCGCCACCGCCTGGACGTCCGGACTGTTCGAAGCGGCAGTCGTCGCCATCGCACTGGGGGTCACGCCGGTCTACTTCGCCGGACTGCTTGCGGGATGGGCCGCGCACGGGCGCACGAGCGACGCGCACTACCGGCAGATCACGCTGTCACTGGTCGTCCTGTCGGCGTTCCTGGCACTCCCGTGGGGCGATATCGCCGCCGCTTCGGGTCTTTGACCGCTCAGCCGCGAGCGAAGGCGGTGTTGAGGAGCATGATCTGGTCGGAGACGGGATTCGACATCCGCGGCGGCTGCGTGATCGCGGCCTCGGCCCCGCCGTAGATTTCCTCGTCCATGCGGCGGATGAGCGCCTGCAGTTGAAGCGACCGGTGGACCAGCGCGGAAAAGGCTTCGGGAAGCTCCTGCCAGCCGGGAGCATTGTCCTGGGCCGACGCGGTGTCGAGCCGCACTTTCGATTTCTCCGAGGCGACCTGATCGCGGGTCATCTCGCCGGAATTGGCTGCGCGCTGCAAGAGCAGCCAGGACGCGATCTGCATCAGCCGGGTGGTGAGCCGCATCGATTCGGCTGCGTAGAGCGTTGCCGCGACGCGCGACAGGCCCTTGGCCTCGACCCGTCCCTGCCCGTCGAGATATTCGGCGGTCTGTTCGACCAACCCCATGCCTTCATTGTAGAGCGGCTTGAACGATGGTGAGAAGATCCGGCGCTCCGCGAGCTTGATGGTCTTTGCCCCGCCGACACCCGCGTCGATCATGTCACGCACCCCTGAACACTCCCCACCGAAGCCTTCGATTCGACGACTGGCCCCGCCTGCCGACCCCTTTGCAGCAAGGAGGCGAAGATGCTCCCGCCGCGTCGCGAACGCAAGCGCATGTTTAACGAAGGGTTAACGGAGCGCCGCCCGATCCCCGAAAAAAAAGAGCCGCGGGAAAGCGGCTCTCAGAAGTTTAACAGGGAGGCGTCAAACAGGGTGGCTCCAACCACCCGGCAAGAATCCAGATCACTGGATGCCCACAGTAAACATCCGTAAAGGCTAACAGACGGTTAACGGCCAGCCCGAAATGCGCAGGAATTCCGCGCCTGCCTCCCGATGTATCAGAGGCGTAACCGCTCAAGCCTCCCCCGCGGCAACAAGTCGATACCGGCCCGATGATAGGTCGCCGCCTCTCCGGATCGCCGGCCAGGGCCGACGACGGAACACTCAATGTTTTGCAAGGTGTGGAAATGGACTGGTATTCGATCGTCAAGTTCGGACATGTGATCTGCGCGCTGATCTGGGTCGGCGGCGGCTTCGCGATGATGCTCAACGGAGTCCTGGCCGTCAGGGCGGGGGATGAGGAGGCAACGATGCGTGCCATCAACCTGTCCTCCGATCTTGGCGGACGTCTCATGGTCCCCGCCTCGATGCTGACGCTGGTTTTCGGGCTGGTCATGTGCTGGTTCTGGGTAGGGTTCACGGATTTGTGGATCATCATCGGTCTTGCCGGCTACGCGGCGACGTTCCTGATCGGGCTGCTCTATTTCAAGCCGACTTCGGAGCGCGTGGCGGCGATGGTGGCGCGCGACGGCATCACGCCCGCGGCACTGCAGGACGGCAGGGCGATGCTCAAGGTCGCGCGGTTCGACTATGCCGTGATGCTGATCGTGGTTGCCGACATGGTGTTCAAGCCGACCTTCGCCGACACGGCCCTGCTTACGGCCATGGCGGTCGTGCTCCTTGCCGGCGCGGCGGCCGCCTTCGGCTCGTGGGGGCAGACCGCCCCATCGGAAGCCTGATCGTCGATCGCGACGCCGGCCCAAGCGGCCGGCGTCAGCCTGCCCTTGCCATGTCGCGTAGGCGGAACTTCTGGATCTTGCCGGTCGAGGTCTTGGGAATCTCGGCGAAGATGATCGCCTTCGGCACCTTGAACCGCGCCAGGAGACCCCGGCAGTGTTCGACGATTTCCGCCTCGGTGGCGGACTTGCCGGGCTTCAGCTCGACATAGGCCACCGGCACTTCGCCCCATTTCTCGTCCTGCCGCGCAACGACGCCGCAGGAGGCGACGGCGGGATGCTTGTAGAGTGCGTCCTCGACCTCGATCGAGGAAATGTTCTCGCCGCCGGAGATGATGATGTCCTTCGAGCGGTCCTTGAGCTGGATGTAGCCATCGGGATGCATGACGCCGAGGTCGCCGGAATGGAACCAGCCGCCGGCGAAAGCTTCATCTGTCGCCTTGGTGTTCTTGAGGTAACCCTTCATCACGATGTTGCCGCGGAACATGACCTCGCCGATCGTCTCGCCGTCGGCCGGCGTCGGCTTCATCGTCTCGGGATCGAGCACGGTCAGCCCTTCGAGCGCGGCATAGCGTACGCCCTGGCGCGCCTTCTTCGCCGAGCGCGGCCCCTTGTCGAGGTCATCCCAGTCGGAATGCCACTCGTTGACGACGGCAGGCCCGTAGGTCTCGGTCAGGCCATAGAGATGCGTCACGGCGAAGCCGGCGTCCGCCATTCCCGACAGCACAGCCTCAGGCGGCGGAGCCGCGGCGGTGTTGAAGGTGACCGTCTGCGGGAAGTCGCGCTTCTGGTCGTCGGGCGCGTTGATCAGCGTCGACATGACGATCGGCGCGCCGCACAGGTGCGTGACACCGTGGTCGGCGATGGCATCGTACATGGTCTTGGCGCGCACCCAGCGCAGGCAGACATGGGTGCCGGCCTGGATGGCGAGCGTCCACGGGAAGCACCAGCCGTTGCAATGGAACATCGGCAGCGTCCAGAGATAGACCGCGTGCTTGGCCATGCCGGCGTGGATCGTGTTGGCATAGGCCATCAGCGCCGCGCCGCGGTGGTGGTAGACGACGCCCTTCGGATTGCCCGTCGTCCCGGACGTGTAGTTGAGCGAGATCGAGTCCCACTCGTCGTCGGGCATAGACCAGGCGAAATCCTCGCTGCCTTCGGCGACGAGCGCCTCGTAGTCGAGCGAGCCGATGCGGGCGCTCTTCGGATAGGGTGCGTCGGATGAGTACTCAGGATCGTCGTAGTCGATCACCAGCGGCTTGACCGTGGCGAGCTTCAGCGCCTCGGCGACGACGCCGGAGAACTCGCGGTCGACGATCAGGATCTTCGTCTCGGCATGGTCGAGCTGGAAGGCGATGATCGCCACATCGAGCCGCGTGTTGAGCGAATGCAGCACCGCTTTCACCATCGGCACGCCGAAATGGCATTCGAGCATCGGCGGCGTGTTGGAGAGCATGACGGTCACGGTGTCGCCCTTGCCGATGCCGCGCCTGGAAAGTGCGTCGGCCAGCTTCAGCGAGCGTCGCCAGAAGTCGCGATAGGTGGCGCGATATTCGCCGTGGATTATCGCGACATGGTCGGGGTAGGTCCTCGCCGCACGCTCGAGATAGGTCAGCGGCGTCAGCGGCTGGTGGTTGGCCTGGTTGCGATCCAGACCCTGCTCATAGGCGTTCGACATGCATTCCTCCCGCAGTCTCTGTTATCGCTAGATCACAAAGTCGGGTGGCCGTCATCATCGTAGAACTGCGGATACGCCATCCCAGACGAGTTTGGCGGCGATCAGCGCCATGATGCCGTAGGTAAACGGGTAGAAAACCTCCGCCCGCATGCGCCGCACGACCCAGGCGCCGGCCAGCGTCGCCAGCGGGGCGAGCGGCATCAGGATCAGCGACGTGGTCAGGTTGGTTCGATCAAACTGGCCGAGCGCGAAGTAGGGCACGAGCTTCACGACGTTCATGAAGGCGAAGAAATAGACGCCCGTGCTGGTGAACACGCGCGGGTCGAGCTTTAGCGGAAGCGTATAGACCTGGAAGGGTGGTCCGCCGGCATGCGCGACGAAGCTCGTATAGCCCGAAACCAGTCCCCAGAAGGCGCCCTTCACGGCGTTCGGCTTCTGGCTGATATGGCCGGTGCGGCGGGCCAGCGTGTAGAGCCAGCGGCCGACGAAGACGATGGCGACGATGCCGAGCATGAGGCGCACGATCGCAGGAGAAACGATCGCCGCGGTGAGCCAGCCGAGCCCGATTCCGACCAGCGAGCCGGGGATCGTCTGGGCGAGGATCTTGCGGTCGTAGTTGCCGCGCCAGGTCCAGAGCGACACTGCGTCCATCAGGAGGAGGATCGGCAGGAGGATGGCGGCCGCCTGGACGGGCGACGTGGCGAGCGCCATCAACGGCACGCCGATGAACCCGGCCGCGCCGCCGAGCCCGCCCTTGGACAGGCCGACGAGGATGACGGCGGGGATCGCAACCGCGTAGAAGGTTGAGTCCGAGATCAGGGGAATCATCGTCCGGTCCGGGTGAGCCAACCCGCAATAACCATGCGCAGCGGCTTTGGCGAGAGATGCTGTCCATCGCACGTCCACTCCGCTATGCCAAAATCCAAACACGATCGCCGCCCATAGCGGGCGAAAACCCGGAGCCTGCATGTCTGACGACGATCTGCCCAACCGCTGCCGCCTCGTGCTCATCGCTGATCCGAAGAAGGATGGCGGCATGGACGCGCCTCGCGTGCTCGACGCGCTTTCGGGCGGCGACGTCGCTTCGCTCATCCTCGTCGGCGGCTCGGTTGAGGACGCGCAGTTCCAGGACTATTGCGAGGCAATCGTCCCCGCCGCGCAGGCGCGCGGCGTGGCCGTGGTGATTTCGGGCGACAGCCGGGTGGTAGGCCGTGTCGGCGCCGACGGCATTCATCTGGAGACCGGCAAGGCCGAGATCGACGCCGCCGTGCGCAAGCATGACGGGCGGCTGATCGTCGGTGCAGGCGGGGCGAAGACGCGGCACGACGCGCTCGAGCTTGGCGAGGCGCAGCCCGACTACATCTTCTTCGGCCGCTTCGGCTACGATCAGGATCCGGTGCCGCACCCGCGCAACCTGGATCTAGCGAAATGGTGGGCCGAGATCGTCAACGTGCCCTGTATCGCGCAGGGCGGGTCGGACATCGCCTCCGTCGAGGCGGTCGCCGCGACCGGCGCCGAGTTCGTCGCGCTGTCCTCCGCCGTGTTCGGCGGGGCTCTTTCTCCGGCCGAAGCGGTGCGGAGCGCGAACGAACTGCTCGACCGCACGGCGCCGAGGTTCGAGGAATGAGGCACTCAGTCGTCGTCTCGCTGCTCGGCGCGATCCTCGCGGTCGCGTCCTGCCCGGCCGGTGCCGTCGAGGATCCGAAGCCCGCGCAGGACCTGAGACCCTCCGTCGATGCGATCCCCGAGCAGGCAAAGCCCGATGCCTCGCCGCCCGCTTCCGGCACCGCGCCGGCGACTGTCGACAACCCGCCCGCCGACGCCGCGCCGTCCGCCGCAACCGTGCCGACGCCTGACCCTTCGTCGTCGGGCATCGATCCGAATCGCTTCGGCCAGCGCCTTCCGGACAACGTCTTCGGCGCCTACCAGCGTGGCGAATACCTGACTGCCTATCGGCTCGCCTTGCCGCGCGCCCAGGCCGGGGACCCCGCCGCCATGACCCTGGTCGCGGAGATCTATGCCCGCGGACTTGGCGTGCCCAAGAACGAAACGGAAGCGGCGGCCTGGTATGCGAAGGCGTCGGATGCCGGCGTTGCCGAAGCCCAGTTCCAGTACGCGCTCCTGCTGATCGACGGGCGCCTGGTCAAGCGCGACGACAAGCGCGCGCGGGAGCTGATGCAGGCGGCTGCAGATGCCGGCAACCGGCTCGCGCAGTTCAATCTGGCGCAGATCATCATCGACCGCGAACCCGGCCCCGCCGGCCAACTCAAGGCGGTGGAATACTATATGAAGGCTGCCGAGTCGGGACTGGCCGATGCGCAATATGCCGTCGCCCAGATCTATGCCAACGGCATGGGGGGCATCACGGTGGACCTGCCCGAAGCCCGCAAGTGGCTGCTCATGGCGGCGCAGCAGAACTTCGACACCGCCCAGGTCGACCTCGCGTCATGGCTGGTCGAGGGAAAGGGCGGGCCGCGCGACCTGAAGGCCGGCTTCGGCTGGATGCGGCGCGCCGCACTGGGCGGCAACGTCGCCGCACAGAACAGGCTGGCGAAGCTCTATGTCGAGGGGCTCGGCGTCGACCCGGACGCGATCGAGGGCGCGGCCTGGTACATCCGGGCGCGCCGGGCCGGTCTCGTCGACTACTACATGGAAGACGTGATGAACGGCCTGACCGACGAGGAAAAGAAGCAGGCGATCGAGCGCGCCAACCGGCTGCGATAGGCTGCGGCTTGCCTGTTTCCCCGATTTGTGGTCTTGGGGCGCCGTAGCAGGCGGCTCCCGCACTCCCCAAACCCTCCGGAATGACCCGATGGCCAAGATCAATGGCAATGAAATCCGTCCAGGCACCGTGATCGAGCATCAGGGCGGACTCTGGGCCGCAGTGAGGACCAACTCCGTGAAGCCCGGCAAGGGCGGCGCCTACAACCAGGTCGAGCTCAAGAACCTGATCAACGGCACCAAGCTCAACGAGCGCTTCCGATCGGCCGAGACGGTCGAGCGCGTTCAGCTCGAGCTGAAGGACTTCTCCTTCCTCTACGAACAGGGCGACGCGCTCGTGTTCATGGACACCGAGTCCTACGAGCAGCTCGAACTGGCGAAGGATTTCGTCGGCGACCGTGCCGCCTTCCTGCAGGACGGAATGATGGTCACGGTCCAGCTCTACGATGAAAGGCCGATCGGTATCGCGCTGCCCGACCATGTGACGCTCACCGTCTCCGAAGCGGATCCGGTCGTCAGGGGCCAGACGGCGGCTTCGTCCTACAAGCCGGCGATCCTCGAAAACGGCATCCGCGTGCTGGTGCCGCCGTTCATCGAAGCGGGCGAGCGGATCCTCGTCGACACCAACGAAATCAGCTACATGCGCAGGGCCGACTAAGGTCGGTCGCAATTCGTCGGTCGTCGGTCGAGAGGCCATCCGACCCACGACCCACGGAGCACACGATGCCACGCTCAGCCATCATCAACGTCATGGTCCAGGCCGCCACCAAGGCCGGCCGCTCGCTCTCGCGCGATTTCGGCGAGGTGCAGAACCTGCAGGTCTCGCTGAAAGGTCCGGGCGATTTCGTCACCCAGGCAGATCGTCGCGCCGAGGAGATCGTCCATACGGAACTGTCGCGCTCGCGTCCCGACTATTCCTTCCTGATGGAGGAGAGCGGCGCGGTCGCCGGTTCGGACAGCCAGCATCGCTTCATCATCGATCCTCTCGACGGAACGACCAACTTCCTGCACGGCATTCCGATCTTCGCCGTGTCGATCGGGCTCGAGCGGCAGGGCCAGATCGTCGCCGGGGTCATCTACAACCCGGCCATGGACGAACTCTACACCGCCGAGCGCGGCGGCGGCGCGTTCCTCAACGACCGGCGTCTGCGCGTCGGCGCGCGGCGCAAGCTGTCCGACTGCGTCATCGGCACCGGCGTGCCGCATCTGGGGCGCGGCCATCACGGCAATTTCCTGGTCGAGATGCGCCATGTCATGGCGGAGGTCGCCGGTGTCCGGCGCATGGGCGCGGCCGCGCTCGACCTCGCCTATGTCGCGGCCGGCCGGCTCGACGGCTTCTGGGAGAGCGGTCTTTCGCCGTGGGACATGGCAGCGGGCATCCTGATGATCCGCGAGGCCGGCGGTTTCGTCTCCGACGCAGACGGTGGCACCGACATGCTCGAGAAGGGCTCGATCGTCGCCGGCAACGAGATCATCCAGAAGACCCTGCTGCAAACGATCCGCAAGCCGCTGCCGCGCGCGACCTGAGCCTGCTTCACATCGGCGCAGCGGCGAATTTTTGAAACCATTCCGTCATGTCGGTATGCAATAGTGCCGGCATGAGCCATCTGCCGCACCCTCATTTCGTCCATTTCAGGGTCCCTTCGCGGGCCGAGCTGATCGCCGACGGCGTCGTCCACGCGATCGGAATCCTGATCGCGATCGCGGTGGGAACAGCGCTTCTCGCGCTCGCGATCGGCAAGACCGGCACCGGCGAATATGCCTCGCTGATCTTCTATCTGTCGTCGCTCCTGACCGTGCTCGGCGTCTCCTGCGCCTACAATCTGTGGCCGCATTCGCCGGTGAAGTGGGTGTTGAGGCGCGCCGACCACGCGGCGATCTATCTTCTGATCGCCGGAACCTATACGCCGTTTCTCATCAGCGTTCCCGATCCGCTGGTCGCCGGTTCGATGATGGCGATCGTCTGGGGCGGTGCCGTCGTCGGCATGGCGGTGAAGCTCTTCCTGCCCGGTCGTTTCGACGGGCTCGCGATCGTCTTCTACCTCGCGATGGGATGGAGCGGCGCGATCATGGTGCGCTCGCTCGCCGACGTCCTGCCAAGCTCGACGATGTGGCTGATCGCAGCCGGCGGAGCGGCCTATTCCTGCGGCGTGGTGTTCTTCGTGTGGCGCGACCTGCGCTTCCAGAGCGCGGTGTGGCATGCCTTCGTGGTCACCGGCGCGACGCTGCACCTGGTCGCCATGACGGATTTCATGGTCATCGCGCGCGTCTGAAGCCGGGATATCCCCTTCTCAGCGCCTGTCGACTGTCACGCGCCTTTCAATTTTGTCACAATTCCGGTTAGATTCGTGAACATGATGGGGTTCACGGAAACGCAGAGGCGTGGCGATGGCATTGTTCAAATCTGCCGAGTTTGACGGATTGGGCAGTGCAGCCGGATACGATCCACAGAAGCTCTCGTCTCCCCAGGTCTTTCTTCTCTCGATGCTGGTGTTCCTGGCGATCGCCGGCTTCGTGGCGGCGATCCTCTACCGGCAGATCTCGTCCGCCTTTACCACCAATCCCGGACTGAACGGGCTGATCCTCGGCGTCCTTGCCGTCGGCATCCTGCTCGCCTTCATCCAGGTCGGCCGCCTGTTCCGCGAGGTCCGCTGGGTCAATTCCTTCCGGATGGGGAGCGAAGCCACCGAGCCGGTGCTGCTCGCGCCGATGAAGGCGCTCTTGAGCCGTTCGTCGGCGATGACGCTCTCGACCAATTCGATGCGGTCGATCCTCGATTCCATCGCGACGCGTCTCGACGAAAGCCGCGACATCTCGCGCTATCTGATCGGACTGCTGGTGTTCCTCGGCCTGCTCGGCACGTTCTGGGGTCTGCTCGGCACGATCGGCTCGATCGGCCAGACGATTCAGTCACTCGATCCCGGCTCCGGCGACGCCAACGACGTGCTCAATTCCCTGAAGTCCGGACTTGCCGCGCCGCTGGCGGGCATGGGCACCGCCTTCTCGTCATCGCTGTTCGGCCTTGCGGGGTCTCTGGTGCTCGGCTTCCTCGACCTTCAGGCGGGGCGCGCGCAGACGCGTTTCTACACCGAACTCGAGAACTGGCTCTCCACCGTGACCGACCTCGGCTCGGACTTCGCGGTTGATCCGTCCAAGGCGGGCTCGTCGGACGAGATCCGGGCGCTTTCCGAGCGCCTTCGAATGGTCCAGGAATCGGGCGGATCCAACCAGCGGGTAGCAACCGCCATGGCGAGCCTCGCCGAGGGCATCTCCGGCCTGGTCAAGAACATGCGCAACGAGCAGCAGATCATGCGCGATTGGGTCGAGGCCCAGTCCGACGAGCAGAGACGGCTACGCGAAACGCTCGAGCAGCTCTCCAAGGCGCTGAACAAGCAGAAGGTCGACTAATATGGCCCTGGCGCGCGGCCGTCGCGAGCGGCGGACGATCGACTACTGGCCGGGCTTCGTCGACGCGCTGTCGACGCTGCTTCTGGCGATCATGTTCCTGCTGTCGGTCTTCGTTTTGGCGCAGTTCCTGCTGAGCCGCGAGATCACCGGCAAGGACGAGGTGCTCGATCGGCTCAACTCGCAGATCAACGAGCTGACCCAGCTTCTGGCGCTGGAGCGGTCGAATGTGCAGGACGCGGAGGATTCGCTGGAAGGATTGCGCGCATCGCTCGGCGATGCCGAGAGCGAGCGCGACCGCCTTCGCCAGCTCCTCGAGCGTGGCGCCGGCGCCGGGGCGGCCGCCGACCAGAAGATCGGCGAGTTGTCCGGCCAGCTCGAATCCGAAAAGCAGATGAGCCAGCGCGCGCTGTCGCAGGTCGAGCTGCTCAATCAGCAGATCGCGGCGCTGCGCAAGCAGATCGGCGCGCTCGAGTCGGCACTTGAAGTCTCCGAGCAGCGCGACCGCGAGTCCAACACCAAGATCGCCGACCTCGGCCGCCGCCTCAACGTGGCGCTGGCCCAGCGCGTGCAGGAGCTCAACCGCTACCGGTCCGATTTCTTCGGCCGGCTGCGCGAGATCCTGTCCGACCGCGAGAACATCCGCATCGTCGGCGACCGCTTCGTCTTCCAGTCGGAAGTGCTGTTCCCGTCGGGCTCCGACGTGATCAATCCGGCCGGGCAGACCGAAATGAAGAAGCTGGCGGACGCGATCATCGAGCTGCAGCGCGAGATTCCGCCGGAGATCAACTGGGTGCTGCGCGTCGACGGGCATACCGACAACGTCCAGCTGTCGGGAACCGGCCGGTTCCGCGACAACTGGGAGCTGTCGAGCGGGCGCGCGACCTCGGTCGTCAAGTATCTGATCGCCAACGGCGTTCCGGCAAACCGGCTGGTCGCGGCAGGGTTCGGCGAGTTCCAGCCGCTCGACGCCGCCGATACGCAGGAAGCCCGCGACCGCAACCGGCGCATCGAACTGAAGCTCACCGAGCGATAAGGCGCGTCAGGTCCGCGTCGCGAGTTGGGTCCGGGTGAACCGCCAGCGGACGAGGCCGAACTCGGCCGGCGCGAAGGTGAGGACGAGCTGGCGCGACCGGCGCGGGCCGGCGATGCCTGCGAAGAAAAGAGATTCCTCGACCGTCGGCAGGACCTCCTCGCAGGAGAAGACCCAGTAGTCGGAGCCTTCCGAACCGAGCACGAAGCGGTCCGCCGAGTCGCGATAGAGTTCCGTGTCCGGATGGATGTGGAAGCGGATCGTCACGACGTCCTTGCCCGCGCGAACGGGTGCTCCTCCCTGCCGGAAGAAGCGGTCGACGCCGTCGAGCACCGAACCGCTGCGCGACAGCGTCAACTCGCGCTCGTGAAAGATCCCGAAACGCGCCACGTAGCCGTCGTGACTAGCGGCGAAACCCTGCGACTCGGGCGTATCGCGGCGTTCGCACGGTACCTTGCCCGGGCCGCCGTAAAGCGGCGTGCCGAGCAGGCGATGGACATTCGGCGAGAAGCTGAAGCGCGCCGACGAGGTGTCGTTGAGCGTGGCGGTCGAATGCGCCGCCGTGGCGCGGGCGAGCGGCCGGTATTCATCGGGTCCGAACAGGTCGATGCCGGAATTGACGATATATTGCTGGCGTGCCGAAGACATTTCGAACGACAGGCAGCCCGCGTGCGCCATGTGGGAAACGTCGAAGGGCGGAGGCATGCCGGTGTCGGCAATCACCGTCGTTCCGCCCATCGAGAGCCGCTCATAGCCGGAGTAGGGGGCGTGCAGGAGCGGCGCTCCGGCGGTGTCGTCGTGACGAAGGATCGCCGCCAGCCTATCCGCGATCGTCGGGCCCATGCCGTTGAAGCGCGCGAGACCGCCATCGCTGTGACGGAAGAAGCGCAATGCCGGCAGCATGCGGTCGATCGCCCCCATCAGGGCAGGCGGCGGGGCTTCGGCCTGGTTGGCATAGGTCTGGCGCAGCGGCAGGAGGTCGGCCAGAAGTTCGAGCAACACCATCGGGTTGCGCGAGACGTGCCCGCCGTCCGGTAGGATCTGCCGGTCGAGTTCCGCCGCGAGGTTCTTGGTTGCGTTTCGAACGACAGAGCCGGGCACCGGCAGGGACAAGGCCGCGAAGGTCAGCGCGATGCGGGCGCGCAGCAGATCTTCTCCGTCGGCCATGTCGCGCGCGGCAAACCGCAGGTAGCGCACCTGCGCGGCAAGCGATTTCAGGTAGGAGCGGTAGAACGGGAATTCGGCGCCCTGCAGCACGACGGTCGAGTGCTGCAGCCAGGCGATGATGCGAACGGCGGTGACGGTAGGGTTCCAGGCGGGCTCGGCGATGCGGCCGCCGTGGATGGCGATCCAGTCGGCGACCAGCGCCCGTGCGTTGGCAAAGGCGAGTTCCGTGCCGGCTTCGCGCATGTGGCGCAGCCAGCGGAAGCCATGCAGGGCATGCTGCCACTCGAGCGAAGCGCCGGTCACCTGGAAGGGAGAAGCGCCGCCGGTTTCGATCAGCTGTCCGGCGAACGGATAGCGGCCGTGGTAGATATCGTCGGCGATTTGCGGGTCGGGCAGGCGAAGGTCGGGCGGCGCGACGAGGATGCGCTCTGGCGTCCGGCCGGAGAAACGCCAGCGATAGGCCGGCCCGGCGGCCAGCCTGCGCCCGAAGCGCCGCCAGTACGCGCGAGCCTTGTAAGCCCATAGGGCCGGCCCCTGTCCCCGTCCGAACTCCAAGTGAATTCCTGCCTTCCTCGCCGTCCCCCAGCGCGAAAATACCTGATTCAGTTTTTTGCGCGATGTGCAAGGCGCAAAAAGCGATGGACAAGGCGCTGCGGGGAGCATTCCATCCATTGTGGCCGCGGCTGCGGCGGCCGGGACTATGGTTGATGGTTCCTTAAGGATCGCAGCGATAGGCTTCCCCGATCCCATTGCTTCGCCGGTGCGAGTTTAGTGTGAAACGCCCGATTCTCATCGCCGCTCTTGTCGTGACGCTCTCGGTCGCCGGGCCTTTCGAGGCGCGCGCCGAGGCCTCGGCGGAGCTTGAATCGCGTCAGGCGCAGACGCGCAGCGAATATGAGCGCATCACCAGCGAACTCAGCCTGTCCGATGCCCGGCAGAAAACGCTGTCGGACGAAATCGCGAGATTGAGGAAGGACAACGTCTCGATCACGTCCGCCCTGATCCAGGCGGCCAAGACCGAGAAGAAGCTGTCGGAAGACGTCGAGGCGATGGAGGGCCGGCTCGACGACCTGAAGGGCCAGCAGGAGACCATCCGGAAATCGCTGTCCGAGCGCCGCGAGGTGCTGGCCGAAGTGCTGGGCGCGCTGCAGCGGATGGGCCTAAACCCGCCGCCGGCCATTCTGGTCCGTCCGGAGGACGCGCTGTCGTCGGTCAGAAGCTCGATCCTCCTCGGCGCCGTCGTTCCGGAACTGCGCGAGCAGACGGCGATGCTTCTGGCGGATCTCAAGGAATTGTCCCGTCTCGGCGAGACCATCGCGTCGGAGCGTCAGCGCCTGGTGGCAGCCATCACCGAACAGGCCGAGGGGCGCACGAGGCTTTCACTTTTGCTTGAGGAGAAGCGGAAGCTCCAGGCGGGTTCGGAAGAGACGTTGAAGGACGAACAGTTGCGCGCGGCCGATCTCGCCGCCAAGGCCGGCAATCTGAAGGACCTCATCGCCTCGCTCGACTCCGGCATCGAAGCTGCCCGCAAAGCCGCCGAAGCCGCCCGCATTGCCGAGGAGGAACGCGCCCGGCGCGAGGCAAGAGACGCGGAACGCGCGGTTCCCGAGCATAACCGGCTGGTGGAATCGGCGCCGTTCCCGAGATTGCTCGGGACACTCGCACTGCCGGTGTCGGGCAAGAAGATCCGGGCGTTCGGCCATGTCGACGAAGCCGGAGTCACGGCCTTCGGAGACACGGTAAGGACACAATCGGGCGCAATCGTCACTGCGCCGTCCGACGCCACGGTTTTGTATGCAGGTCCGTTCCGCTCCTATGGCCAACTCTTGATCCTGGATGCCGGCGGCGGCTATCATGTCGTCTTGGCGGGGCTGGGCAGAATCAGCGTTTCGCAGGGTCAGCCGGTATTGGCGGGAGAGCCTGTGGGCGCGATGGCAGAGACGCGGGTCGCAAGTGCGTCCGCGAGCGGCAGTGTGAATGCGCAGCCGGAACTCTATATAGAGTTCCGCAAGGACCAAAAACCCGTCGATCCGGCCCCGTGGTGGCAGGCTCGCAGATCTGGAAGGGCAGGCAATGATTCGTAAGGTCTCGCTTCTGTTTGCGGGTGCGCTCATGGGCGCTTCCGCGATGAGCCTGGTCTATGGTGCGCCGGGCTCGAGCGCGAACGCGGCCGGTTCCTCCGAAACCTATCGCCAGCTCGCAATCTTCGGCGATATTTTCGAGCGGGTTCGGGCGCAGTACGTGACGCCGCCCGAGGAAAAGAAGCTGGTGGAGAGCGCCATCAACGGCATGCTCACATCGCTTGATCCGCATTCCTCCTACCTTAATCCGGATGCCGCGAAGGACATGCGCGTCCAGACCCGCGGCGAGTTCGGCGGCCTCGGCATCGAGGTGACGATGGAGAACGAACTGGTCAAGGTTATCTCGCCGATCGAGGATACGCCAGCCGCCCGCGCCGGCGTGCTCTCCGGCGACCTCATCGCGCAGATCGACGGCCAGGAAGTCCGCGGCCTGACGCTCGAGGAAGCGGTCGACAAGATGCGCGGCCAGGTCAACACGCCAATCGATCTGACGATCCTGCGCGAAGGCGCGCCGGAGCCGATCAAGATCACCATCATCCGCGAGACCATCAAGGTGCGCGCCGTGCGCTTCCGCGTCGAGAACGACGTCGGTTACGTCAAGATCAACTCCTTTACGGAGAAAACCTTCGGCGATCTCCAGGCGGCCATCCAGTCGATCCGCGACAAGGCTCCGGCCGGGGGTATCAAGGGCTATGTGCTCGACCTGCGCCTGAACCCCGGCGGGCTGCTCGACCAGGCGATCAGCGTGTCCGACGCTTTCCTCGACAAGGGCGAGATCGTCTCGACGCGCGGCCGCGATCCCGAGAAGACGGAGCGCTACGACAGCCGCCCCGGCGATCTGATCGACGGCAAGCCGCTGATCGTGCTCGTCAACGGCGGTTCGGCCTCGGCGTCGGAAATCGTTGCCGGCGCATTGCAGGATCACCGCCGCGCCACGGTGCTGGGCACCCAGTCCTTCGGCAAGGGGTCCGTGCAGAGTGTCATCCCGCTGCCGGAAAACGGCGCGCTGAAGCTCACCACCGCGCTCTACTACACGCCGTCGGGCGCCTCGATCCAGGGCAAGGGCATCACGCCCGACGTCAAGGTCGAGCAACCGCTGCCGGACGATCTCAAGGGCAAGGACATCACCCGCGGCGAATCCGACCTGAAGGGCCACATCAAGGGCCAGCAGGAGGGAGAGGAAGGGTCCGGCTCGGCCGCCTACGTGCCGCCGGATCCGAAGGATGACATCCAGCTCAATTACGCGCTCGACCTGATCCGCGGCGTGAAGACCGACGCGGCCTTTCCGGCCGACCCGACCAAGTCGGTCATGAACCAGTGATCGGCGCGGCCGGCGGACAGGTTCCGCCGGCTGCTCCCTCTCGTGCGTAAGGCCGGCGTTTCTCGGCATATCTTCGAGACAGCCGCTGGAGCCACCCCCTGAACAGCAGCATCGAGCAACCGCTTGGCCAGTCGGCCCCGCCCCGGTCGGGCGGGCGCCGCCCAGGCGCGGGCAGGGTTCCGCTCGGGCCGCTGGCGTTCGGCGCCGCCGCGCTCGCCGCCTCGACCTTCATTGCAATGCAGGGCAACGGGCTGAGGATGCCGGCCCACGAGACGGTTTCGGTGCCGCAAGTCGCCGCCGCTCCGGTGGAAGTCCTGCCGACCAGGATCGTTCCGCCGCCGAAGCCGAAGACGGACGGCCCGGCGATCATCAAGGTTCAGCCGGATCCCGCCGCGTCGGGAGGCACGATCGTCATTCGCGATCCTTCGGCGCTGGAGCGCAATCCGCGCACCGCGCACCTGCCCGACCGCGAACTGATCGAGGACAGTCCGACAGGGCCGCTGCCGGTCCGTGCCGCCGACGGAAGGCGGCCCTTCGACGTCTATTCGGGGGCCTGGTCGGGCTCGCGGGGGGCCAAGGTCGCGCTCGTCATCGGCGGGATGGGCCTGTCGCAGACGGGCACGCAGGCCGCGATCAACGCGCTGCCGCCGGAAGTGACGCTGGGCTTCGCCTCGGCGGGCAACAGCCTGTCGCGCTGGATGCAGACGGCGCGGCAGAAGGGCCACGAGATCGTCATGCAGGTGCCGATGGAGCCGTTCGATTACCCGGCGGTCGATCCGGGACGCAATCCGCTGACGGTCGAGGCCGGCGCGGACGAGAATATCGACGATCTCCACTGGGCGCTGTCACGTACGACGAACTACACCGGCATCATGAACTACATGGGCGGGCGCTTCGTCACCGAGCGCGAGGCGATGGCGCCGGTGATGCAGGACCTCGGCAAGCGAGGCCTGATGTATCTCGACGACGGGTCCAGCGCCCGCAGCGTCGCGTCCGAACTCGCGCTCGGAAGCGGCGTGCCGTTCGCCGCGGCCGACACCATGATCGATGGCGTGCGTGAACGCGGCGACATCCTGAAGAAGCTCGACCAGCTCGAGGCGACTGCGCGGGCGAAAGGCTCGGCGATCGGCATCGGCTCCGCCTTCGACCTGACGGTGGAGACCGTCACCTCCTGGGTCGCGGAAGCCAAGAAGCGCGGCATCGAGATCGTGCCGGTTTCGGCACTCGCAAGCGACCCGGCGACCGGACGGTAGATGGCGAAGAAGAAGTCGATCGATCCGGACAAGCTTCCCTACCGTCCCTGCGTCGGGATCATGGTGCTGAACCGTGACGGACTGGTGTGGGCCGGACGGCGCATAGCCGAGCCCGACAGCGAGATGGCGGGCGCGACAAACCTGTGGCAGATGCCGCAAGGCGGCATCGACAAGGGTGAAGATCCTTTGCCGGCGGCGATCCGCGAGCTTTACGAGGAGACCGGCATGAAGTCGGTGTCGCTGCTGGCCGAGGCGCCGGGGTGGTTCAACTACGATCTGCCGAAAGAGGTGATGGGCATCGCGCTCAAGGGCAAGTATCGCGGCCAGACGCAGAAATGGTTCGCCTTCCGCTTCGAGGGCGACGAAAGCGAGATCGAGATCGATCCTCCGCCGGGGGACCACACAGCCGAATTCGACCGCTGGGAGTGGAAGCCGATGCAGGAGCTTCCGGACCTCATCGTGCCGTTCAAGCGGCAGATTTACCAACAGGTGGTGGCGGCGTTCCAACACCTGGCCGGCTGACCGAAGGCTCAGCAGCCGATCCGGGTCCGAATCTCATCGACCTGTTCCTTCGAGCGGCAGATGTTCTCGCAGGGAATTCCGTCCCCGTCGCCATCGGCGCGGCGATAGCCGTCGCACCAGATCTGCACCGCCTCTTCGCAACTGGCCACCTGCTTGCAGGTTCGCGCTTTCACGTGCGTCGCGCTGGGGTAGGTCACCGGCGGGGCTGGGGTCGCTGTTGCACTGCCCGCTTCGAAAAGCACCGTAGCCGCGCATGCGAGCATCAGCCATGAATGGCGCATATGTATTGCTCCCCCTGCGCCAGCATAGACCGGATTCGCGTTTTCTGCCGCTACCTATTGCCAAGCTGCATTTCCCACCCCACTATTTGGCCCGTGTTCAACCAACTGGAAGGAGGTGATCCGATGTCGAGTGTTGTCGTTTCCAAGCGCGTGGCCTCGGTGGATTGCCTTTTCGGGAAGCAGCCTTCCTGACAAGTGCATGACGCGCGGCCGGCGATTTTCTCGCTGCCAGGGTCGCGCCCGCGGACGAAACACGGAAAGGCCTCCCTCGCGGGAGGCCTTTCTCGTTTCAGGCCGGCGAGTCCGCCCGAGCTACGCGGCCACGCTCACGGGACTTGCGGCATCCTGCCCGGCTTCCTGGCTGCATTCGTAGGTCCACACCTCGAACTTGCCGAGCCCGTGCGGGCCGAAGGTATGGACGAGTGGCACGTCGGTGGCGTCGCGACCCCGCGCCACCACCACACGCCCGGTGCGAGGCTTGTTGTGGCGAGGGTCGAACGTGTGCCAGCGGCCGCCGACATAGGCCTCCATCCAGGCGCTGAAATCCATTGGCGCCGGATCGGCCGGCACGTTGATATCGCCCAGGTATCCGTTCACGTAGCGCGCCGGGATGTTCATCGCCCGGCAGAAGGCGATGGCGAGATGGGCGAAGTCGCGGCATACGCCCACTCGCTCCTCGTGCGCCTGGGCGGCGGTGCGGGTGGGGCGCGCATAGCCGTAGCCGAAGGACAGCCTGTCGTGGACGTAGTCGACGATGGTCTGCACGCGCTCCCAGCCCGGCTTCGTCTGGCCGAACAGATTCCAGGCCAGACCCGACAGATGGTCGGTCTCGCAGTAACGGCTGCCGAGCAGATAGCCGATGCACTCGGTCGGCAATTCGGCGATCGGCGTTTCCTCTGCATCCGGCACGACCGGGTCGGCCTTGCCCGAATCCTCTACGATCGCGTCGTAGCGCATGACGAAGCGGCCCGCCGGTGCGACGAAACGACGGCAACGGTTGCCGTAAGCGTCCGCATAGGTCTCGGTCGGCACGATCGGGGTCGGCAGGAAGCCTGATTCCCAGCGGATGTCCTGCCTGCGATCGGAGTGGATTTCGAGCGCTGTGACGACCGGCGTCTCCTGTTGCAGGTCGAGCGCGAGTTCGTAACCGAGGCGAATAAGCATGACCTGCACCATGTTTTCAGAAAGGATTTTCCGAAAACGCCGAACTGCGCTCGCGGTTCCCGGCAGATCTGCGAACTTGTGCGTCAGAAGTCGGTGGCGATGCCCTTCACCTCCCAGTCGCCGTAGCGAACGGGCTCCTCGCCGCCGCGCCCGCCGATCTCCTTCGGTGGCGCCGGCTTGCGTCGCGCCGCCTTGCGTCGCGCCTCGGCCTCAGCGAGAGCCCTTTGGGCCTCAGGCGACAGGATACGCGGCTGGGGAGGGGGTGCGGCTTCTTCGGCCATTCGAACCATCCGAATATTGAACTGGGTTTCGAGGTTACCCATCATATAGAGACATTCGTGCCGGAAACAGGGCATAGGCCCGGTGTCGGCCGGGTATTGGAGACCTTGATGAACCTGATGCGTACCGCAATGCTGCTTGCCGCGATGACCGCGCTCTTCATGGGCGTCGGCTATCTGATCGGCGGAACCGGCGGCATGACGATCGCCTTCCTGGTTGCGGCGGGCATGAACCTGTTCAGCTACTGGAATTCCGACAAGATGGTGCTGCGCATGCACCACGCCGTCGAGATCGACGAGCGCAATGCGCCTGAGTTGTTCGAGATCGTGCGCGGGCTGTCGCAGAATGCCGGCCTGCCGATGCCTAAGGTCTACCTGATCCAGAACGATCAGCCGAACGCGTTCGCAACGGGTCGCAACCCGCAGAACGCGGCAGTGGCCGCCACGACCGGCCTGCTCGAACGGCTGAGCTACGAGGAAGTCGCCGGCGTCATGGCGCACGAACTCGCGCATATCCAGAACCGCGACACGCTGACGATGACGATCACCGCGACGCTCGCCGGCGCGATCTCCATGCTCGGCAATTTCGCCTTCTTCTTCGGCGGTAACCGCGACAACAACAATCCGCTCGGCTTCGTCGGCGTGCTGGTCGCGATGATCGTCGCGCCGCTCGCCGCCGCCTTGGTTCAGATGGCGGTCAGCCGCACGCGCGAATATTCCGCCGACCGGCGCGGGGCGGAGATTTGCGGCAACCCGGACTGGCTCGCCTCGGCGCTGGGCAAGATCGCGGCCGCAGCGCAGCGCATCCACAACCCGGACGCCGAACGCGCGCCCGCCACGGCCCATATGTTCATCATCAACCCGCTCTCCGGCGAGCGCATGGACAGCCTGTTCTCGACGCATCCGGCGACCGAGAACCGCATCGCGGCGCTGCGCCAGATGGCGGTCGAGTTCCAGGCGCAGCCCGCGCCGCAGCCGCAGGCACGCGCAAAGACGCGGCAGGCGCCCGGGCGTGAGGAGCCGACGACGAGCCGTCCCGAGCCGTCGGCGGGTCCGTGGGGTGCTCCGCCCGCGGATATTCCTCAGGCGCCCAAGTCCAACCCCTGGGGCCGCAACCCGACCGGGCCGCGCAAAGGCAACTGGTCGTGACCGGGCCTGCCCGGTCGAGCCGCAACAGCTCTTCGAAACAGCCAGAAGCCCCGGTCCGTTCGGTGCCGGGCCTTGCGGCGCGGTTGGCCGCGACGCGCCTCCTCGCCGCCGTCGTGGAAGCGAAGACGCCGCTCGACGGGATGACCGACGCCCAGCACGGCCACCCGCAATACCGTGCACTGGACGAGCGCGATCGCGGCCTCGTGCGCGCCATCCTCGTCTCGGCATTGCGCCACCGCAACACGATCGCGGCGATGATCTCCGAGCGGCTGGACCGGCCACTGCCGGGCAATGCGCACACGCTGTCGCACATCCTGCATGTCGCGCTGGCGCAGATGATGTTCCTCGACGTGCCCGACAGCGCAGCGGTCGACCTCGCGGTCGAGCAGGCAAAGGCCGATCCGCGCACCCAGCGCTTCGCCTCGCTGGTCAACGCGGTCCTGCGCGGCGCGGGCCGCGCCAAGGACGAGGCGCTGCCGCGCCTGCTCGCTTCGACGCGCGACGCGCCCGACTGGTTCGTGCGGCGGATGGAGAAGGCCTATGGCGCCGAGGCGACCGCGGGGATCCTCGCGGCGCACCGGGTCGAGTCGCCGGTCGATTTCACCGTGAAGGCCGATCCTGCCGGGTGGGCAGAGCGTCTGGGCGGGATCGTTCTGCAGACAGGCTCGGTGCGGATCGGGAAGCTCGACCGCGCCGTGTCCGACCTTCCCGGCTATGCCGAAGGAGAATGGTGGGTGCAGGATGCCGCCGCCGCCCTCCCGGCCCGCCTCATGGGCGACGTTGCCGGCAAGCGCGTCGCCGACCTCTGTGCAGCGCCGGGCGGCAAGACGGCGCAACTGGTGCTGGCCGGCGCGCGGGTCACCGCCGTCGAGATTTCCGCCAACCGGCTGAAGCGCCTGACCGTCAATCTGGCGCGGCTGAAGCTCGAGGCGGAGCTCGTGACGGCCGATCTCGCAACCTACCAGCCGGCCGAGCTCTTCGACGCGATCCTGCTCGACGCGCCGTGCTCGTCGACCGGGACGGTGCGCCGTCATCCCGACGTGCTCTGGACCAAGACCGAGGCCGATATCGCCAAGCTTGCGCAGGTGCAGCGAACCTTGCTCGGTCATGCAGCCCGCCTGCTGAAACCCGGCGGAACGATCGTGTTCTCCAACTGCTCGCTCGACCCGCTCGAGGGCGAGGATCTGGTCGGCGCCTTTCTATCCGAGACGCCCGATTTCGAGATCGACCCCATCCGCGCGGACGAAATTCCAGGCATTGCCGAATTCGTGACCGCCGAAGGTTTCCTGCGGACCACGCCCGCCGGCCTTCGGATGGAGACCCCGCACCTGTCAGGTCTCGACGGGTTCTTCGCCGCGCGATTGCGCAAGGCCTGACTCGCTCAGGCGCGGTGGTAGGGATGTCCGGAGAGGATGGTCGTCGCGCGGTAGAGCTGTTCGGCCAACATCACACGGACGATCTGATGCGGCCAGGTCATGGCGCCGAAGGAAAGGACCAAGGCGGCGCTGCCGCACAGTTCCCGATTGTGGCCGTCGGCGCCGCCGATGGCAAAGACAACAGACCGCGTGCCCGCGTCGCGCATCTCGCCGATGCGGGCGGCGAAAGCCTCCGAGCCGATCGATTTTCCGGTCTCGTCGAGGAGGATCAGGGCGGAACCCTGTAGTGCCGCGGTGAGCGCGCGGCTTTCTTCCTGCTTGCGCAGGATCGCGCTTTGGGCACGGCTCTCGGCTATTTCGGTCACGCCGGCCCACTCGAGGCCGATCGCCGGTCCGGCCTTGGCGAAGCGGTCGAAATAGCGCGCCGCGAGTTCCCTTTCCGGGCCCGCCTTCATGCGGCCGACGGCATGGACTCCAATACGCATGGACGTCCGAAGAGACGGTTCAGTGAACCGTCCCTTCCTCCAGGTCCGGGGTCATCCACATCTTCTCGAGGTTGTAGAATTCCCGAACCTCTGGCCGGAAGACGTGGACGATGATGTCGCCCGCATCGATCAGCACCCAGTCGGCGCCAGGCAATCCCTCGACCTTGGCCATGCCGTGACCCGCGTCTTTCAACGCTTTGAGAAGATGGTCGGCAACGGCCGCGACATGACGGTTCGACCGACCCGATGCGATCACCATGTAATCGCCGAGGCTGGACTTGCCCTGAATGTCGATGGGGATGATGTTTTCGGCCTTGGAGTCGTCGAGACTGTCAAGGACTGTGCGCAAGGCCGGGGAGGCGATGGATCCGCTGTTCCCGACCGGCGAAGGCATTGTTTCAGCCTTCTTCCGCAGTTCTGTTCTCAGCTTCGTTCCTTTCCCAGCGGGATTGCAAATCAGCGTTCGTCCCGCGCGAACACTCTAAAGATAGGCAGAGTCCCCTGACAGTTTCAAGACGCGACAGCGCCACGCCTATTCTTCTACTGACGGAACATGCAACGGGGTTTGGGCCGAGAGCGGCGTGAACGGGCCTGTCGCCTCAGGCGGGACGCGCGCTGAGCGCATGACGCGCCAGATCGTGAAGGCGCAGAACAGCGCTGCGATGACGATCGCGACGAGGATGAAGGACGCCGTTCCGAAGGCCGCCGTCAATGCGGTGCCGATGCCGGGGACCAGGAATCCGGAGACCGACCAGAGGAACAGCATCGTGCCGGACAGACGCACCAGTTCCTCCTTGGAGGCGCGGTCGTTGGCATGCGCCGAGGACAGCGAGTAGATCGACTCGCTGGCCCCGCTCCACACGAGGTAGATCGCGATCATCAGCAGGAGCGGCCCCCCGTCGAAGCGGCTCGCGGCCGCGCCCGCGATCACGACGAGGATCGCGGCGGCGATCAGGACGTAGCGGCGGTCGGTGCGGTCCGAGATCCAGCCGAACGGGATCTGGAAAACCAACGTGCCGAGTGGCATGGCGAACATCAGCGTGGCGACGTCCTTCTGGCTGTAGCCGCTGGCGGTGGCGTGGATCGGCGCGAAGCCGGCAATCATCATCGACAGGCCGCCGACTGCGAGCATGCCCGCGACGCCGACCGGCGAGATGCGCCAGGCCTCGCCGATGGCAACCGACGCGCCCTCCGGCGGCGGCGGCTGGCGCAGCCGGGTCAGCCCGACCGGAAGAATGGAGATCGCGGTGAAGGCCACGCCGAGGATGGGCGCAATGGGCGTGGAAATGTCCAGGAAGCCCATCAGGTAGGAGCCGACGCCGAGGCCGACGATGTAGCAGACGTAGAAGATCGCCATCACGCGTCCGCGGATGGTGTTGCCGACGGCATCGTTCAGCCAGCTCTGGGCGACGACGAACATGCCGCAGATGGCGAAGCCGTAGAGCGCGCGGGCGGCGATCCAGACGATGGGGTTGGTGCCGATCGCGACCAGCGCGTTGGACAGGATGATCAGCGCCGAGAACACCATGTAGGCCCGGGCATGGCCGACGCGGCGCACCAGCCAGGCCGTCAGCAGGCAGCCGGCGATGCCGCCGGCCGACAGGCCGGTGAGGATCATGCCCGCCCATGTCGGGGCGTATCCGCCGGCGCCGAGGCTGACGGGAATGTAGGCGAACATCAGCCCGTTGCCGATCGCCGTCAGCGCCATGGCGAGGATGACGCCGGCGACGCCGATGATCGGCGTCTCGGCGTCGTCGCTGATGGGAGCGCTTGCGGTCATGATCCGACTGTGCCGCCGGCGACGCGGTTTCGCCGCGCCAAAAACGACATGGCCCGGCGGCGGAGTTCTGGGCCGGCAATCAATTCGGGCTGGTTCAAGCCTTCGTGTGTCCGGCGCGGATCGCGGTGGAGGAGAGCGTCGAGCGCGGTCCGTGGATGAAGGTCCAGGCGGGGGCCGGCATTCTCGCCAACAGCGGCGCGTCGTCCTCGTCACAGCGCGCATAGTCGAAGGTCTTCGCCATCTTCGACGACAGGAAGGCGAGCGTGGCGCCCGGCCGATCGATGACCGCGATCGGGAAGGTCAGCGCGATCTCGCGCCAGCGCTGCCAGCGGTGGAAGTCGCGCAGCGAATCCGCGCCCATGATCCAGACGAAGTTGACACCAGGCTTGTGCGCCTTGACCAGGGCCAGCGTGTCGGCCGTGTAGCGCACGTGGTGGCTGGCCTCGAAGGCGGTCACCTTGATCTTCGGATCGGCCGTGATCTTCTCGGAGAGCGTGATGCGCTCGGCGAGCGGCTTCAGTTCGCGTCCGTTCTTTAGCGGGTTCCCGGGCGTCACCATCCACCAGAGCTGGTCGAGCTCCAGCCGTCGCAGCGCGATCTCGGCGACGAGCACATGGCCCGCATGCGGCGGGTTGAACGATCCGCCGAACAGTCCAACCGACATGCCCTTCTCGACATGCGGCATGCGGAGATAGGGAGCCGGAACGCCCTCCTCCGGTGTCACTTCCGCACCTGACCCGAGCCGCGGACGCGGTACTTGAACGAGGTCAGTTGCTCGACGCCGACCGGGCCGCGCGCATGCATCTTGCCGGTGGCGATTCCGATCTCGGCCCCCATGCCGAACTCGCCGCCGTCGGCGAACTGCGTCGAGGCGTTGTGCAGCAGGATCGCGGAATCGATCTCCGAGAAGAAACGGTCGACCACCGCAGGATCCTCGGCGATCACCGCTTCCGTATGCGCCGAAGACCAGGTGCAGATGTGTTCGATGGCGCC
>NZ_JANJTZ010000066.1 GCF_024710845.1 Mesorhizobium sp. | reverse complement strand
GCCCTTGCGACTGTTCGATCAGACAAAACAGATCCAGACGCCCATGCCGGGATCACGATCACTGCGCGACCAGGAATCCAACGAGCTATCTCGACCTGCCGCCACTATGCCAAGTGACAGTCGCAAGATACAGGAATCCAGAGGATCGGCCCGGGCGGTTGCGGACTGCCGGCGCGAATGGCGCGGCGCCTCTGTCTCCCCCTAGAGGGGAAGAAAGCAAATTCCTGGTCTTGGCGGAGCCAAGTCCTTGGAATTTGCAAGAGAGGTGGTGAGAGCCCGGTTCGCCGAGGGCGAATTTATCGTGCCGGTGGCACGATGAAAGGGCTCGAACGCCCTCAGCCATAGCGAAGGGCCGGAGGCTCCACTGGTGCGACAATGGCCTGCATCGATTCCCGCCAAGGGTGGATCGCCGGCGTGGTGACACCCCCTCTCTGGCGATTTCTAAGACTTAGCCTGCGGCTAAGGTCTTGAAATCGCTTTCTCTCCCTCAAGGGGAGAGATTCAGCGCCGTGCCTGACCCCGTGTATCGATTCCTGCCTGTTTTTCCCCAACCCCTTGTTCCCCTTCGCACCCCATCTTTTTCGATCCACGCCCCTCCGGCCTGATGGACCATAGGGCCGGTGCGACGGAAAGGAGCCGGCGGTGAGGTGGAAGGCGAAGACAAGGAGGGAGCTGGGCGTGCTGGTCAGCATCGTTTCGACCCTGCTTGCACTTGCCGGTCTCGCCGAACAGGCCGCCGGCGATACGCCCTGGGTGCGCTGGTGCGTTCTGTGGGCCGCCCGGCAGGCCGACCTGATCGCGAGAGACTATGTCGCCGGCTCCGCCTGGAACACGGCCGGTCGGCTTTGGTCGCCCGCCTTGCCGAATGTCCGCTACGGCACCGAGCCAGCCGATGCGCTCGACCTCGCCGCCTCGCTGCGCGCATTGGCAATGGTCGTGAGCGGCATGGCCGCATACCTTCGCCGCGTTTCGGTCTGGCGGCAGAGTGACGCCTCGGACGAGGCCGGCCAAGACAGCCGATTGCTCCAGGACACTGTCCGGCCCCTGTCGGACGCAGCAGCCTTTCCCGTCGCGCGGTTTGACACATCCTGACCCGCCCCGTGACACTCTGCCCTGTCTTCCGCGCAGCGACCGGCCGGTTCGCGAAGGCGAAGAGCGTGGTCCGCCGGACCGCGCCCAGGCGGCGTTTCCCTCAGCCACGCCGAAGGCCAATCCGGCGTCGAGAAGGAAACTGTCCCTACTCCCCTACTCCCCCACATTCACAACCCAGCCCCGCGACCGTCCGAATTGACCCAGCGGCCGCATCCCTGTAGCAGTCCGCGCACGATTGCGGCCCAAGGCCGCCCCGCGCCGTTTCGGGCGCCCTTGCGAAAGTCACGACATGTCCGCCCTGGAAAACATCGTTCCGGCACTCTCTGCCGCCATCGCCGCTCGCGGCTACGACACGCTCACCGCCGTCCAGTCCGCCATGCTGGAGGAGCGCGCCCGCGGCCGCGACCTTTTGGTCTCGGCCCAGACCGGCTCGGGCAAGACCGTCGCCTTCGGCATTGCGATCGCGCCTTCCCTGATGGGCGAGGCGGACAGCCTTCCCCCCGCCGGCCGCCCGCTTGGCCTCGTCATCGCGCCGACGCGCGAACTTGCCATCCAGGTCCGCCGCGAGCTCGAATGGCTCTATGCCGGCGCCGGCGCGAAGATCGCCTCCTGCGTCGGCGGCATGGACATGCGCGCCGAGCGCCGCGCGCTCGACCAGGGCGCGCACATCGTCGTCGGCACGCCGGGGCGCCTGCGCGACCACATCACCCGCCACGGGCTCGACATGTCGGACCTTCGGGCGGTGGTGCTCGACGAGGCCGACGAGATGCTCGACCTCGGCTTCCGCGAGGACCTCGAGTTCATCCTCTCCGAAGCCCCGGCCGAGCGCCGCACGCTGATGTTCTCCGCCACCGTGCCGGCGCAGATCGAGCAGCTGGCGCGCAAGTTCCAGAAGAAGGCCGAGCGCATCGAAGTGCTGAGCGACGGCGCGCAGCACGACGACATCGAATACCGCACGATCCTCGTCTCGCCCTCCGAGCGCGACGGCGCGGTCATCAATTCGCTGCTCTATTTCGACGCCACCAACACGCTGGTGTTCTGCGCCACGCGCGAGGCGGTGAAGCGGCTGACCAGCCGGCTGGCCAACCGCGGCTTCCGCGTCGTGTCGCTGTCGGGCGAGCTGTCCCAGGCCGAGCGTACCAATGCGCTCCAAGCCATGCGCGACGGCCGCGCCCGCGTCTGCGTCGCCACCGACGTTGCCGCCCGCGGGCTGGACCTGCCGAACCTCGACCTCGTCATCCATGCCGACCTGCCGTCGAACCCGGAAACCCTGCTGCACCGCTCGGGCCGCACCGGCCGCGCCGGCCGCAAGGGCATCTGCGCCATCATCGTCCCGCACCACCGCCGCGGCAGCGCCACCCGTCTGCTCAGGCTGGCGAACCTCAAGTCGCAGCAGATGAACGCGCCGTCGGCCGCCGACATCGACCGCAAGGTGCGCGAGCGCATCGTCGCCGACCCGGCCCTGTCGGAGCCGCTGACCGACGACGAGGCGTCGTTCGCCGCCGAGCTTTTGGCGAGCCACGGCCCGGAGAAGCTGGCCGCCGCCTATATCCGCCAGCAGCTCTCCATGCAGCCGGCGCCGGAGGACCTGTCCGACGGCCCCGTCGCCCCGCACGATCCGTCCAAGGGCGAGCGTCCGGACACCCGCTTCCAGAACGGCGACTGGTTCGTCATCTCGGTCGGCCGCAAGCAGCGCGCCGAGCCGCGCTGGCTCCTGCCGCTGATCTGCAAGGCCGGCGGCGTGACCAAATCGGCGATCGGCTCGATCCGCATTCTCGACACAGAGACCCGCTTCGAGGTGGCGCCGGGTGAGGCCGACGCCTTCGCCAAGGCCATCGCCAAGCCGGGCGCGGTCGAAAAGGGCGTGTCGATCGCCAGGCTCGCGGCGGACGCGCCGCCCGCTCCCTCCCGCCCGCCGCGCGAGTTCACCTCCGAAACCGACCGGCCCCGCCCGAAGAAGAAGCACTTCGACAAGAAGGCTCCGCCCCCGTCTGCCCCGGGCGCTGCCCGCGCGGAAAAGCGCAAGCTGAAGAAGGCGCGCAAGAAGCTCAAGGCTGAGTAAGGCGTGGCCGCGAGGCCACAGCAACATAGCTTTACACTCCGCCGCGAGTTCGCCCCGATTGGATCGAATTTGCGCCGCCATCGATCGTCATCCCTTTGTCCCAGAGAAGGGAACAAGGGCCATGATCAAGGAAAGTCTGGTCGCAATGGCGCTGATCGGCTGCGATTGCGACGCCAAGATGTGCGAATATATCCGCACCGCCGACCAGCAATGGGCGAGCGTCGCGGAGTGCGAAGCCGATATCCAGAAGCGCGTGGTGCGCCAGCAGGACAATTATCCGCTGGTGATCGCAATCTGCCGCGACATGTCCGAGACGCCGGTGATGGCGTCAGCGGGCGCGTCTTTCCAGCCCTCCCCGACCCAACAGGTCCAGCTCGCCGCGAGCTCGATCGTCACCGAGGGGAGGCAGGGCGAGGTCTCGACCGACCGGCTCGGCCGCATCACCACCGTGTTCAGGACGCTCAACGGCTATGTCTCGGTGCGCGACACGGTCGGCAGCACCTGGTCGAGCGCCTCGCAGCGCGCCCTCGATACGATGTCCTGGCTGAAGACCTCGGTGACGCCGGACTGGTTCTGATCGCGCCTCAGCGCGTGAAGCGCTGCGCGCCGTCCGGCACGACAGATCCGCAGAGGAGCGTGGTGTCGACCGTTGGCCCGCAAGCCTCGACCATCCGGCCCGAGGTCTCGTTTGACGGCGACACGAGCTCATAGACGCGGTCGGCGCCGAACTCCTCCACCATCCGCCGGATCGCCAGCGCGTTGACGATCTTCCCGAGCCCGAGCCCCCGCGCCTTTGGATCGACCGCGACCAGTCCGACCCATGCGCTCCTGTAGTGCGGGCTGAAGCGATTGTGCGGGAAGCAGCCATTCGCGAAGGCAACCGGATTGCCGTCCCGGTCCGCGATGATCACGCTCGCCTGCCCCGGCGCTTCGATCAGCAGCGCCCCGGGAAAGGGCACGATCCCGGCGTCCGAAACGAACTGCTGGACGCGCCGGGTGGCAGCACCTTCGGCCTCGGTCAGCGCCGGCGCGTGGGCAAGGCCATCGGGCAGCCCGGCCGCAAGGATCGCCTCGATTCTCGGGCGTATCGTCTCCCGGTCCGCAATCATCGTGTCCCAGGTGTCGAAACGAAATCCCCTTTCGGCAAGGCCCGGAGAATAGGCGCTGCGCTGTGCCGGCGAGATCATCCTCAGCCCGAGCATTCCCTGCTCGCGCAGGATCGCGTCGATGCCGTCCCATCCGACGCGGTCGGGGTCATCCGTCCCGTAGAAGCGTCCTGCACTGTAGAGACCCGGTGTCTCGTCGATCAGCGCGCGCTTCTCGAGCGTCAGGCGCTGCAATGCGATCTGCGCATCCGTTCCGAAAAAACCCGACATCCGGGCACCTCGCAGCGTTGTCGCGACGACTATGCCATACCCGCCGCGGCCTTCAATCCTCTGTAGAACGTCGACGTGAACAGCTCGCGCGGATCGTATTCCCGCTTCTTCGCCAGGAAGGCCGGCAGTTCCGGATAGGAAGCCAACAGTTGCGCGCGGGTGTAGTGCAGCTGGTAGGGCAGGAAGAAGCGACCGCGATGCTTCAGCGTCAGGTCGACCAGCTCGCGGGTCAACGCCCGCATCTTCGCATTGCCGTCCTCGTCGGTCCGCTGGTTGATGTAGAGCACCAGCGAGAACGCGTCCTCCTTGGCGTAGGTCAGCGCGGTGTCCTCGGCATGCACCACGCGGATCGAGGCGTTGAGCAGCGGCAGCTCGCTCTTGCGCAGGATCTCGCGCGCCCCGGCGATGAAAGCATTGTACTCGGAGCGCGGGAAGAAGTACTCGTGCAGGATGTCCGTCTCTTCCGGCAGGTCGTTGAACAGATAAGGCACGGAATCGTGCATCGGGTTGTTGCGCGAGACGAGGCAGGCCTCGCCCTCGCCCATTGCCGCCGTGCGCGGCACGGTGCAGCTCTCGAACTCCGGCTCGAGCTCCTTTTCCATATACCACTTGAACGACTGGAACAGTTCGCCGCGCTTGGCGAGGTTCATGATCAGCCGCTTGACGCCCACCATGCCCGGCGCGCCGAGCGGTCCCATGTCGGCTGGTGCCGTTTCGGCCACCTTGTCGTAGCGGTAGACGATCATGTCCTCGAGGAAGTTCGACCGGGCGGTCGAGAGATGGCCGTAGAACAGGCCGAGGTTCGGGTCGCCGGCCATCTCTGCCTCGAAAAGCGTCGGGAAATCGTCCGAGCGGATGATGGCGCGCGAGGTGTGATAGACAGCATTCGGCACGATCTCCAGCGTCGCCTTCAGCACCACGCCGAACAGGCCGTAGCCCCCGACGACGTGCCGGAAGAGGTCCGCGTTCTCGGTTCGCGAACAGGTGAACTTCGTCCCGTCGGCGAGCATCACTTCCAGCGCCTTCACCGAGCCGACGATCGAGCCGGCCTGATGGTCCATGCCGTGGGCGTTGACCGAGATCGAACCGCCAACGGAGAAGATGTCGGTCGACTGCATCGCCTTCACGGCGAAACGCGGATGCAGCACGTTCTGGATATCGTGCCACGTGGCGCCCGGCCCGACGGTCACGGTCATCGCGCCCTCGTCGACCTCGATCGAGTTCAGCCCCATCATGTCGAGCACGATGGCGTGGTCGTCGAAGGCCTGCCCGCCCATCGAGTGGCGCACCGCGGCGAGCGAGATCGACAGATTGTTGTTGCGGGCAAAGGCGAGTGCGTCGGCGACGTGCTTCTCCTCGCTCACCTTCACGACGCCGTAGACCGGCGTGCGCGACAGCGCGCTGACGTCGTTGATCGTGCCGCCCTCCGACGCCCAGGGCAGCGCCGGGTCGTAATAGGGGTTGTCGAAGTTCGGCTCCTGCGCCAGCGCCACCCCGTCGAGGTCGGCGATGCGTCCGGCGTCCTTGGCGCCCGACGGCGCCCGCATCAGCCGCGCCGTTGTCGCTCCTGCCCAGGCCACGCCGCCGCCGACGATCGCGAGGCCCAACAGCGCCCGCCTGGACATCCGGAAACGTTTCGCTGGCTGCGCCATGCAATCCCCCCATTCAGAATCGATGCCGGTGTCGCAGCGCGATGTAACCGGGAAATGGCGGCACGCAAAGCCGGCGCAACCGATGGCAGCGTTTGAAGGAGATCCCGCAATCGCGTCGTTTGGACATGTTGCACCCGGCAACGCGGATCGATAGGCATGGCGCGGACAATCCAGGCTCACGGAGGAGAACAGGCATGAACCCATCAGGACAGGTCGCGGTCGTCACCGGCGGCGGCTCGGGGCTCGGCGAGGCGACAGCGCGCGCGCTCGCCGCCAAGGGCGCGAAGGTCGCGATCTTCGACGTCGGTCTCGAACGCGCCCAGAAAGTGGCAGCCGACATCGGCGGCATCGCGGTCAGGTGCGACGTGTCGAGCGCCGAGGGCGGCGAGAAGGCGTTTGCCGAGGTTGTGGAGAAGCTCGGCACGCCGCGCATCCTCGTCAATTGCGCTGGCATCGGCATTGCCGCGAAGACCACCTCGAAGGACGGGGCGCATTCGCTCGACGTCTATCGCAAGGTGATCGAGGTCAATCTGATCGGCTCGTTCAACATGATCCGCCTCATGGCGGTGCGCGCCGAGACGCTCGACCCGCTGGAAGGCGGCGAGCGCGGTGTGATCATCAACACCGCGTCGGTCGCCGCCTATGACGGCCAGATCGGCCAGGCCGCCTATTCGTCGTCGAAGGGCGGCATCGTCGGCATGACCCTGCCTGTCGCCCGCGACCTGTCCCGCGCCGGCATCCGTGTGATGACCATCGCGCCCGGCATCTTCAAGACGCCGATGCTCGCGGGCCTGCCGCAGGAGGCGCAGGATTCGCTCGGCAAGCAGGTGCCCTTCCCGCCGCGCCTCGGCGAGCCGGCGGAATATGGCGCGCTCGCGGTCCACATCGTCGAGAACCAGATGCTCAACGGCGAAGTGATCCGCCTCGACGGCGCGATTCGCATGGCGCCGAAATAGGCTTCTTGCGAGTCTGTCCGGTCATGAAATAAGAGGAGCCCAGCAGTCAGGATTTCTTGCGAGGCGCGATGAACGACAAGCCGAAGGACGTGATCCGGGAAACGGACGCCGACGCCATCCGCCTTGCCAAGACCCTGCTGCGTGCCTCGCGCTACGGCGCGCTGGCGGCCATCGACCCGAATGACGGCGCGCCTCTGGCGAGCCGCGTCGGTGTGGCGACCGACACGGACGGTTGCCCGCTGATCCTGGTTTCCGGCCTCTCGGCCCATACGGCGGCCATCGTCGCCGATCCGCGCTGTTCGCTGCTTGTGGGCGAGGTCGGCAAGGGTGACCCGCTCGCCCATCCGCGCATGTCGATCTCTTGCCGGGCGGAGCGATTCGAGCGGAATACGCCCGACTGGGCGCGCGCCGAGCGGCGCTATCTGAACAAGAACCCGAAGGCCAAGCTCTATGTCGGCCTCGGCGACTTCGCCTTCTTCCGGCTCGACATCGACAAGGCGAGCCTCAACGGCGGCTTCGGCAAGGCCTATCTGCTGACGCGCGACGACCTGTTGTCGCCGGGTCCGATCGCCGACTTCGCGCAATCGGAGCAATCCGCCCTCGACCACATGAACGAGGATCATGCCGACGCGATCGGCCGCTATGCGATCCATTTCGCCGGCGCCGCGAAGGGCGACTGGCGCATGACCGGCCTTGATCCCGACGGCATCGACCTCGCCTTCGGCGACAAAGTGCTGCGGATTTTCTTCGAACGACCCCTCGCCGCGCCGCGCGACGCGCATCTGAAGCTGGTCGAGATGGCGAAGCAGGCCCGCGCCGCGCTCGGCTGACATGCAGCTTCGAATTTCTTTTCAGACACCCTTGACCTTCCATCGACTGGAAGCCCTATCTCCACTCCAACTGGAGATATGACCATGCAATTCACATTGAAGATCGAAGGCATGACCTGCGGCGGCTGCGTCCGCTCGGTCGAAAAGGCGCTGGCCGGCGTCGCAGGGCTGAAGTCGGCGAAGGTCGACCTCGCCAAGGCCGAAGCGTTGGTCGAGACGGAAGCCGGCGCGGACCCGGCCCGCTTCCTCACGGCCGTTGAAGACGCCGGCTACGACGCCCGGCTCGCGAGCTGAACCTCCCCTAAGCGAGAAATTCCATGACCAAGGTAGCGCTCGACATCACGGGCATGACCTGTGCCGCGTGCTCGTCACGCGTCGAGAAGGTTCTGTCTCGCGTCGACGGCGTCACCCGCGCCGACGTCAACCTGCCGCTGGAGCGTGCCAGCCTCGAGATCGACGGCGACATCGACGCGGCGAAGCTGATCGCAGCGATCGAACGCGCCGGCTACGGCGCGACGCTCAGGCCCGACGACCGCGCTGCCCAGCGCAAGGCCGACGAGATCCGCGAGGCTGCGCGGCGCGCCGAGGAGCGGCAGACGCTGCTGCGCTTCGCTGCGTCCGCCCTGCTCTCCTTGCCCCTCGTGATCGGCATGCTGCCGATGATGCTGGGCACCGGCCATGCCTGGCTCGGCCCGTGGACGCAGGCCGCGCTCGCCACCGGCGTCATGCTCATCTCGGGCAGCCGCTTCTATCGCGAAGCCTGGTTCGCGCTGCGCGGCGGTGGCGCCAACATGGCGGTGCTCGTTTCGCTCGGCACCTCGGCCGCCTACTTCTATTCGCTGTGGATGGTGATCGCCGGCAATACCCACGGTCACCTCTATTTCGAGGCGGCGGCGGTCGTCCTGACGCTGATCATGCTCGGCAAATACCTGGAAGCCCGCGCCAAGCAGGGCGCGTCGGCGGCTCTCGCCGCGCTTGGCAAGCTGCAGCCGCCGCAGGCGGAGCGGAAGACCGCCTCCGGAACGGAGGTCGTCGCCTCGGGCGACCTTTCGCCGGGCGATGTGGTGATCGTCCGGCCGGGCACCCGCGTGCCCGCCGATGGCCTTATCGTCGCCGGTGCCTCGAGCCTCGACGAATCGCTTGTGACCGGCGAAAGCCTGCCGGTAGACAAGGCTGAAGGTGCTGCCGTCGTCACCGGAACCGTCAACGGCGACGGCGTGCTGGAAGTGCGGGTCTCGGCGGTAGGAGCCGACACGCGGCTCGCCCGCATGGCGCGGCTGGTCGAGGACGCGCAGCTTTCCGAAGCTCCCGTCCAGCGCTTGGTCGACCGCATTTCCGCGATCTTCGTGCCGGTCATCATCGCCATCGCAGTTGTCACCTTCGTCGGCTGGTGGACGGCCGGCGATCTCGCCGCCGGTTTTGACGCCGCGATCGCGGTCCTCGTCATCGCCTGTCCCTGTGCGCTTGGCCTCGCCACGCCGACGGCGCTGGTCGCCGGAACTGGCGCCGCCGCGCGCGCGGGCATCCTGATTCGCGACATCGGCACGCTGGAAAAGGCTCAGTCCATCAGGGTCGTCGCCTTCGACAAGACCGGGACGCTGACGCTGGGCCATCCGGAAGTGGTGGACGTGCTTGCCACGGACGGCGACACTGGCGCGCTGCTGCGCATGGCCGCGGCGATAGAGGCCCGCAGCGAACACCCCCTCGCCCGCGCCCTCGTGGCACGGGCGGCGGCGGCAGCCGACGAAGGCCTCGCGGCCACCGGAGTATCCGCCACGCGCGGCAAAGGCATGAGCGGAACCGTCGACGGCGCATCGGTCGCGGTCGGCAATGCGCGGATGATGGCCGAACTCGGCATCCCGCAAGATCGCGTCGACGCGCTCAAGGCGCGGTTCGCAAAGGCCGGCACGCTCTCCTTCATCGCCATCGACGGCGAGTTGGGCGGCGCCATCCTGTTCGCCGATCGACCCCGCCCGGAGTCGGCGGCGGCGCTGCGCGCGCTGGCCGCGGAAGGCGTCCGCACGGTCATGCTCACCGGCGACAACGAGGACGCCGCACGCGCCATCGCAGCCGAGATCGGCCTTGCCGATTTCCGGGCATCGCTGCTGCCGGAGGATAAGACCAAGGCGCTGCGCGGCCTGGCCGGCGATTCGAGATCCATCGCTTTCGTCGGCGACGGGCTGAACGACGCACCGGCGCTTGCCGCGGCGGGTCTCGGCATCGCCATGTCGTCGGGCACCGACGTCGCGCGCGAGGCGGCGGCGATCACGCTGATGCGGCCGGATCTGCGCCTGGTGCCCGCCGCGCTCGACATTGCACGGCGCACGCGCCGCACGATCATGCACAACCTCGCCTGGGCTTTCCTCTACAACGTGATCGGCATCCCGCTTGCAGCACTGGGCATGCTTTCGCCGATCCTTGCGGGGGCGGCGATGGCTTTTTCCTCGGTCTCCGTGGTAACGAACTCCGCGCTTCTGGCGCGCTGGAAGCCCCGCCACCTTGACTGAACCGCAGTGCAACGCCTGATCCGCATCGACGACCCGAACGACCCGCGCATCGCCGCTTTCCGCGACATCCGCGAGCGCGACCTCGTCGGCCGCGAGGGCCGCTTCGTCGCCGAGGGCCGCGTCGTGCTCAACGTGCTGCTCTCCGCCGCCCGCTACGAAACCGAGGCGGTGCTGCTGCTGGAGAACAGGGTGGGCGGGCTCGACGAGCTGCTGCCGATGATTCCCGACCACGTGCCGGTCTACGTCGCCGATGCCGCGACCATGGACGGCATCGCGGGGTTCCACATCCATCGCGGCATCCTGGCGATCGGCAGGAGGCCTGAGCCGCAACCGCTTGGCGACCTGCTCGCAGCTTTGCCCGACAACGCTCTGGTCATGGCGCTCTCCGGGATCGCTAATCACGACAACATGGGATCGATCTTTCGCAACGCCGCCGCCTTCGGCGCGGACGCCGTCGTCATGGACGCGACCTGCTGCGATCCGTTCTACCGCAAGGCCATCCGTGTCTCGGTGGGCGCGATCCTCAAGACGCCCTTCGCCCGGGCCGGCAGCCTCGACGACATGATCGCCGGCTTGAGTGCCGCGGGCTTCAATATCCTCGCTCTGTCGCCGCGCGGCGAGATGGAGATCGGCGAAGTTCCCGCCACCGGACGCACGGCCCTGCTTCTCGGCAGCGAGGGACATGGCCTACCGGAGGCGCTTATGTCGCGGTTGACGACGGTGCGGATCCCGATCGCGGAAGACTTCGACAGCCTGAACGTGGCGGCCGCCTCAGCGGTTGCCTTGCACCGGCTCTGGCGCGGCTGACTTCGCCGACGCAGCCTTCTGCAATGCCTTGACGCGGTCGGCAAGGCTGACGATCCGCTCTGCGCCTTCAGCACCCGAATCCTCCTGCGCCGAGGCGAGGATCTGCGTGATCGGCGAGTTGGAACCGTCGATCATCGCGGTGAGATGCACCATTTCGGCGGCGAGGTCGTTGATCTGTTCGCGCAACAGCGCGCTGTCGCGGCGTTCGACGTTCCAGTCGTCGGCCTTCGACCTTTCGATCGCCTCGAGCTCAGAGCGCAGCTTCTTGTTCTCGCGCACAAGCGTGGCGAGCCTCTCCGCCTGGCGATCGCGTTCCTGCTGCAGACTGGAAACCGCCTTGTCGACGTCGCCGCCGGTGCCGCCGGACAGAAGCGTCGAGAGCTGAAGCTGCAGTTCGGCGACCTCAGCCTCCAGCTTCACCCGGTCGGCCTGTGCCTGTGTCAGCTTCGAATCGAGGTCGTTCGAGCCGAACGAGGCCGTCTTCATCTCGTCGCGGATGCGCGCCAGTTCCTTTTCGCGGCGGGCGAGCTTGTCTTCCCGGTCGGACACGGTCGCCGTCATGCGTTCCAGCTTGCGGTCGAGCTCGGCGGCGCGCTTGCGCTCGTCCTTGAGCGCCTGCTGTGCCGCCCGGTTCTCGGCCGCCATCTCGCGCAGGCGCCTTTCGGCTTCCTTGCGCTCGTTCTGCAGCGCGCCGACATTGCCCGCCATGCGGTCGAACTCGCTTTCGCGCGCGACCAGTTCGATCTGGCGATTGCTGGCCGACAGCGTCGCTTCGTCATACATCTGGCCGAGTCGCTCGACTTCCCGCGCCCGGTCTTCCAGCACCTTTTCGGTTTCGGCCAGCCGGCCGGCGAGGCGCTGCAGCTGTTCCTCGCGGTTCTTGAGCTCCACCCGCAGGTCGCCCGCGCGGGCTTCGAGTTCGGTGATCGTCTTGTCGCGCTGGGCGCGCTCTTCGGCGAGCCGCCGCAGCTCCTCGCGGTTTCGGTTGATCTCGATGATCTGCGCCGAGGCCTTGTCGCGAAAGCTCTTGATGCTCATCTCCAGCCGTCGCGTCGACATCGCGAACTCGGCCCGCAGGCGGTCCTTGTCGGCCTGGATCTCGTTGACAGAGAGCGGGAGGGATGCTTCCAGCCGCCGGCGCGTGAGGCTCACGGCCCTGCGCCAGATCGCGGGCGCAACCATGAGCGCAAGGAAGCCGGCAGTCAGAAAGCCCAGCGAAAAGAACAGGATGGACTGAATCAACTGGGTTGTTCCGGACGGTTCGGCCGTGTCGCCAGGCGTGCGATACGGCGAGGACGCAACATCTCACCGCCCCCGCGGGAACGGCCCGCCAGATGTGCCACATCGGGACCGGATGAATCCAGCCCCGATGCAATTTACTTTCGCTTAACCCTAATGTCGGCGGCGCGGCCGTGGCTCAGAAGGGGTTCCAGGTCGGACGCTCGGTGACCTTCAGGTAGCCCACATTCACGCCGAGGCGGGCGCCGACGCCGGTGCGCACCGGCACGAGCAGCACGCGGCCGTTCTTCATGACGTTGAAGCCGAGGCCGGCCACTATGTAGGCCGAACCCGCGACGCCGCCGAAGCGGCCGTAGACCGCTTCGATCGTGTCGAGGTTGTAGACCAGGATCATGGTGCGCGAGCCCTGACCACCGAAATCCCAACCGAGCGACGGGCCCTGCCAGAACACGCGGTGATCGCCGGCGTTCTTGGTATAGAGCGTGCCTTCGCCATAGGTCAGGCCGCCAACGATGGCGCCGGATCCTTCTTCACCGAGGACATAGCCGTTCGGCAGCCCGTAGGACGCGAAGATCTTTTCGACGACGGTCGCGAGGCCACCCGACGTCGCACCGAAGAACTTGTGTCCGGAATCGACGATTTCCTGCGCCGTGTATTCGTTCGCGCGCGCGCCCGAGGCGAGCACCAGCGAAAGGGCCACGAACGCGGCGACCGCCGACAAGACGCGGAAGCTCCGCGCGAAGACCTTGAGAAACATTGTACATTCTCCCTTCTTGGGAGCACCCTTATTCGACGCCTGACCGCTGCGGCTCTGCGGCCGCTCGCAATCATTTGGCAACCCTAGGCGCTAATCCTTTTTCAACCATTAATCCGTCAAATGATCGTGTTTCTTTGATGGCTGCCGTCGCGTTGCACGCAGCCGTTTGTTGCCCGGTTTCAGGTCGGCGTATATCGCGAAGTCGCGGGTTTTGCTGTTGATTCGCAGACTGTGGCGGGTGTCGGTTCCGGTTGCTTAGTACATTTCACGAATCAGGGGATTTCACGGGAATGGCGGACCTTTTCACGCTTTCGGCTCCGGAACTTGCGGCATTGCTGTGCAGCCGCGTGTGCCACGACATCATTTCGCCGGTCGGCGCCATCAACAACGGCCTGGAACTGCTGGACGAAGGCGGCGCCGACGAGGACGCCATGAACCTCATCCGCACCAGCGCCCGCAACGCATCGGCGCGGCTGCAGTTCGCCCGCATTGCCTTCGGGGCCGCCGGTTCGGCCGGGATGCAGATCGATACCGGTGACGCGGAAGCCGTCGCCCTGGCCTATGTCCGCAACGAGAAGCCGGATCTCGAATGGGTCGGGAAAAGGGTGCTGCTGCCCAAGAACAAGGTCAAGCTGATCCTCAATCTCATCCTCGTCGGGATCGGCGCGATTCCGCGCGGCGGCAAGATCAGGGTGAACCTGGACGATCTCGACACTGCGCCCTTGTTCAGCATCACCGCCGCCGGGCCGATGGTGCGCGTGCCGCCGAAATTCCTCGAGCTGCACTCCGGCAGCAAGCCCTCGGAGCCGATCGACGCGCATTCGGTGCAGCCCTACTACACGCTGCTGCTCGCGCGCGAAGCCGGCATGGAGATTTCGATCCGCGCCGGCGCGGAGGAGATCGTCTTCGCCGCGCGTTGAATGTGAACTCGATGCTGACAGTATATCGGCGTTGAATTGAAGTTATCCCGGCCGCGCATTTAAAGTGTCGATGAATACATTTTTAGGCATCGGCTTTGACGGATTTTTACTGTCCTGCGGGTAGTGTCCGCCTCGATGGACCCGAAGCACCTCGCCTCGGAGACGCCGAACCAAGGGCATGCCGATGAAGCGCTGTATAATCGTGGACGACTCCAGTGTGATCCGAAAGGTCGCCAAGCGCATCCTGACGGGACCCGAGATGATGGTCGTCGAGGCCTCGACCGGGACGCAGGCGCTGGACATGTGCATGGCGCAGATGCCCGATATCATCGTCGTCGACGGCGGGCTGACGGACATGACGACAGTCGAGTTCATCCGTCAGGCCGTGGCCATTCCGGCCGTCATCCGCCCCCGCGTCATGATCTGCCTGCCGCAATTCGATCTCGGCGCGATCATGCGGGCCAAGCGGGCGGGCGCCGCTGGTTACGTTCTGAAGCCGTTCAACAGGTCGCAACTGCTCGAGCGCTTCCGCCAGTTCCAGGCGGCGGCCTGAACTCGGTCGGCGGAACAGCGAAAGGCTCGGCCCCAATAAAAAAAGGCCCGCGGTTAGCCCGCCGGGCCTCTTTTCAGATTTCGATCGGGATTCTCAGGCGCTTACGCGCAGATCTTCCGGCTCGCGCAGCACATAGCCGCGGCCCCAGACTGTCTCGATGTAGTTCTGGCCGCCCGACGCGGCGTCGAGCTTCTTGCGCAGCTTGCAGATGAAGACGTCGATGATCTTCAGTTCCGGCTCGTCCATGCCGCCATAGAGGTGGTTAAGGAACATTTCCTTGGTGAGCGTGGTGCCTTTGCGGAGCGAAAGCAGCTCCAGCATCTGGTATTCCTTGCCCGTCAGATGCACCCGCTGGCCGCCGACCTCGACCGTCTTGGCGTCCAGGTTCACGATCAGGTCGCCGGTGCTGATAACCGACTGGGCGTGGCCCTTCGAGCGGCGGACGATGGCGTGGATGCGCGCCACGAGCTCGTCCTTGTGGAAAGGCTTGGTCATGTAGTCGTCCGCACCGAAGCCGAGGCCGCGAACCTTGTCCTCGATGCCGGCCATGCCGGAAAGGATCAGGATCGGGGTCTTCACCTTGGAAAGGCGCAGCGTCCGAAGCACTTCGTAGCCGGACATGTCCGGGAGGTTCAGGTCGAGCAGGATGATGTCGTAGTCGTAGAGCTTGCCGAGATCGACACCTTCTTCGCCAAGGTCCGTCGTGTAGACGTTGAAGCTCTCGGATTTGAGCATCAACTCGATGCTCTGGGCCGTTGCACTGTCATCTTCAATCAGCAGGACGCGCATTTCATTCCCCTTCTCCGCCGCCGGACCGGAGCATCAAACCGGCCAAGGACAGTGATTGCCTGATTCAGAAGCTGCCACCGAATGGTTAACAAAATCTGATTCCATAACGCAAGGACAATCAGTTATTGCCAACTCTTCGTAACACGCATTTGAATCCAAACGCGAATCACCAACCGAGCTTCTTAAACTGCCGAATTAGGAAACCAGCGTAAGCTGGTGTTCCGGATTCGCTGTCTCCGAATATCGGTCCCCACCGATCGATTTTTACCGGCCCTTAAGCCATGACCCGTATGATTAACAATGCGCGTAAACGAAAGGTTACCAAGTCCGTCTCGCCTTAAGATTTTATTCGGCACGATGGACGACACTTTCGGATGAAGCGCACGGCCCGCCCGACCCGGCGGATCCGATGTTGTGTTGAGTTGGGTTCGTGTTCTGGAGTTTGTCGTCATGAAGTCACGCGGGAATCTCGTCAGACTGAAGAAATTCCAGGTCAGCGAGAAGCGTCGTCAGCTTCTTCAGATCGAGATGATGGTGGCCGAATTCGAACGGATGGCCAACGAACTCGACGCGCAGATCGCCTCGGAAGAGCGCAAGTCCGGCATTACCGACATCAATCACTTCGCATATCCCACCTTCGCGAAGGCGGCGCGCATGCGCCGCGACAACCTCAAGACCTCTCAGCACGATCTCCTGCAGCAGAAGGCCGGCGCCGAAGCCGCCCTCGCCGAGGCCGAGGGTGAACTTTCCAAGGCCGAGATGCTGGAAAACCGCGATACCCGGCAGCGCGAACTGGAGACCGACGCCCGTCGCGCCGTCGGCTGAACAACGCCCCGCTTCGACGTATCGCGTGAACCGCTTGCGCGAACCTTACGCCCGAGCCTTTCCTCCGCTATAGGAACCCGATGCGGTTCCTGCTCCCGGCCGTGCTGTGCGGCGCCACCTTCTCCTTCGCGCTCGGCATCACCTTGCCGCTGGTTCGGATCGAACGCTTCCTCATCCTGTCGGACGAACCGTCCCTGATCGCCATGGTCACCAGCCTCTGGAACGCCGGCGACTGGCCGACCGCGGCCCTCATCCTGATCTTCTCGATCATGTTTCCGGCAATGAAGCTCTATCTGCTTCACGCGGCCGCCTTCGCGCAGTCCGACGGCGACCGGCTGCTGCCCGCCTGGTTCCGTGCGCTGTCGAACTGGTCGATGCTCGACGTGGTGCTCGTGGCTCTGGTGATCTTCGCGGCAAAGACGAGCGGCCTCGCGACCGCCTTCACGCAGCCTGGGCTGTGGTTCTTCGCCGGATCGGTGGTGCTGACAGTGGCGGCTGCGGCGCTGGTGAAATCTCGACAGGCCGCCGCGGTATAGAAAGGCTCAGTGCCGGTACTGCTGGATGCGGGTGGTGCGCAGGCCGGCCAGGCCGTATTCGTCGATCGACGCCTGCCAGGACAGGAATTCCTCGGTGGTCAGCTTGTAGCGCTGGCATGCCTCTTCGAGGCTGAGAAGCCCGCCACGTACGGCGGCAACGACCTCGGCCTTGCGGCGGATGACCCAGCGGCGCGTATTCGACGGCGGCAGGTCGGCAATGGTAAGGGGGCTGCCGTCCGGCCCGATGACATACTTGACGCGAGGTCTGATCAGATCGGTCATCATACTCTCTAAACTACGCACTCACACTCGATCCAGAACACAATACCGCCACAGGTTTAAAAATTGCCTAAGCGGAACAATCGAATTAGATTGCTTCCAACACTCTGTTTTAATTGTCTTTTTTGCCAAGGTGGGCAGGCTCAGCGTCCGCGGCGTGGCAGATCGAGGGGGCTTGACCTATATTGACGACAGCCCCAAGACCCCACTTTCCGCACGGCCATGCAGCGATGACAGCAAACAGCCTCGACCTTCCCGGACGTCCAGAAGACACGCGCGTCGTCGTCGCGATGTCGGGCGGCGTGGATTCCTCGGTCGTCGCCGGTCTGCTCAAGCGGCAGGGTTACGACGTCGTCGGCGTCACGCTCCAGCTCTACGATCACGGCGCGGCGACGCACCGGCCCGGCTCCTGCTGCGCCGGACGCGACATCGACGACGCACGCCGCGTCGCCGAGACGATCGGCATCCCGCACTACGTGCTCAACTACGAGCAGCGCTTCCGCGAGGCAGTGATCGACCCGTTCACGGCGAGCTATGCCGCCGGCGAGACGCCCATTCCCTGCGTCGTCTGCAACCAGACGGTCAAGTTCGCCGACCTCCTGGCCACTGCGCGCGACCTCGGAGCGGATGCGCTCGCCACCGGTCACTATATCCGGTCGCGCGCCAATGGCGCGCATCGCGCGCTTTTCCGGCCCGTCGACGCCGATCGCGACCAGAGCTACTTCCTCTTCGCCACGACGCAGGAGCAGATCGACTTCCTGCGCTTCCCCCTCGGCGACCTGCCGAAGCCGCAGGTGCGCGAGCTCGCAGCGGAGATGGGCCTTTCCGTCGCCCAGAAGCAGGACAGCCAGGACATCTGCTTCGTGCCCCAGGGCAAGTATTCCGACATCATCGCCAAGCTCAGGCCCGAAGCGGCGTCACCGGGCGAGATCGTCCATCTCGACGGGCGCGTGCTCGGCCGCCACGACGGCATCCTCCACTACACGATCGGCCAGCGCCGCGGCATCGGCGTCGCGACCGGGGATCCGCTCTACGTGGTACACATAGACGCGGCTCACGCACGCGTCGTCGTCGGGCCGCGCGAGGCGCTGGAGACCCGCAAAGTGGTGCTGCGCGACATGAACTGGCTGGGCGACGTGCCGCTCGAGGCGCTCCCCGCCTCCGGCCTCGAGCTCTTCGCCAGGGTGCGCTCGACCCGCCGCCCCGCTCCCGCCGTCCTGCGCTGGACGGACGGCCGCGCGGAGGTGGAACTCGCCGCTGGCGAACAGGGCGTGGCCGCGGGCCAGGCCTGTGTGCTCTACGACGCGGAGGGAGACGGTGCGCGGATCTTCGGCGGCGGCTTCATCGCGCGCTCGGAGCGCGCACCCGAGGCGGAAGCCATGCTGCGGAAGATGGCTGCCGAGGGAACCCGGCTGCCCGCCTGAACTTACTCGGCTGCGATCGCGGCGTTGTGCCCGACATAGCCTGCGATCGCGTCGCAGATCTGGTCCTGATCGGCTTCGCTCAGATAGGGATGCATCGGCAGGCAGAGGATCCGCTCTGGCAGCGCCTCCGACACCGGCAGGCCCCCGGGCGCGCGCGGGAAGCGCTCATAGGCCACCTGCTGATGCAGCGGCTTGACGTAGTAGATTACCGACGGAATCGCCTGGCTTTGCAGATGCGCCTTCAGGCCGTCGCGCACCGGCGTCTCGATCGCATACTGAGCCCAGGCTGAGCGGTTGCCGACAGGCATATGCGCCGGCTTGACGATTCCGGTGAGACGCTCGGCATAGCGCCTTGCCACGACTTGACGGGCTTCCATCTCGTCTTCGAGAATGGCGAGCTTCTCGATCAGGATCGCCGCCTGGATCGTGTCGAGGCGGGAATTGATGCCGACATGGACATTGTCGTACTGCGTCTCGCCCTTGCCGTGGAAGGCAAAGGAGCGCAGCCGCTCGGCCAGCGCATCGTCATTGGTGAACATCGCCCCGCCGTCGCCGTAGCAGCCGAGCGGCTTGGCCGGATAGAAGCTGGTCGACGCCACGTCGCCAAAGGCGCCGCATTTCACGCCGTTGCGCACGCCGCCGATCGCCTGCGCCGCGTCCTCGATCACCATCAGCCCTTCGCGCGCCGCGATCTTGCCAATGGCATCATAGTCGGCGGCAAGCCCGAACAGGTCGACCGGTATGATCGCGCGCGGATTGAGACGTCCTTCCGCCTTGACCATCGCGATCGCCGCCTCAAGGCCTTCGATGTCGATATTGTAAGTATCCGGATCGATGTCGACGAAGACGGGCTCGGCCTTGGCCAACGCCACGACTTCCGCCGTCGCCGCGAAAGTGAAGCTCGGCACGAACACGGCGTCGCCCGGCCCGATGCCGGAAGCATAGAGCGGCAAAAGCAGCGCATCCGTGCCGTTGGCGCAGGCGACCACGTTCTTCACCCCGACATAGTCGGCGAGCTGCTTCTCGAATGTCGCAACTTCGGGGCCGAGGATGTAGCGGCCTTCATTCACCACCTTGTCGATCGCGGCTTTCAGACGGTCGTTGATGCGTGCGCGCTGGGCCGCGAGGTCGATGAACTGCATGGGTCGCCCTTGTCAGGTCTTGTGGCTGGGCGGTAGGGAGCCGCCGACGGACATGCCGTCATAATTCGATCCGCCGGCATACGCCAGTGCGTCTGTTTCACACACATACCGCCCCTGTAAGGCGGGGTGATCGCAAGAATCAGTCGTGGGTGACGGTTCCGGCGGTGAGGATGCGCAACACGCCGATCGCTTCCTCGCCGCTGGTGCGCGGCTCGGCGCGCGTCTCGATGCAGGAGATGAAATGCTGCAATTCACGCGTCAGCGGCATGCCTTCGGCGACCGGCACGTAGGTCGGCTCGTTGGCGGTGAACGCCCAGTGGCCGCTGTCCTGCCACACCGCGTGGCGGTAGACGGCGAGCTTTCGCTCCCAAGGTTCGACGTCGTCGAACACCGCCATCGACTTCGTTCCGACAACCGTCAGCCGCCGCTCGCGATAGGGGTTGAGCCGCGAAGTGAAGAGGTGGCTGCGTAAGCCGTTGGGAAAGCGCATGTGCAGGTGGGCGAAGTCCGACAGGTGATCGAGCAGCGCCGCCCCCTCGCCTCGCACCTCGATCGGGAAGGCGCCGGTGATCGCCAGGATCATCGACAGATCGTGCGGCGCGAGATCCCACAGCGCGTCGTTTTCGGTGTGGAACTTGCCGAGGCCGAGCCGATGCGAGTGGATGTATTTGATTTCGCCGAGATCGCCGCGGTCGATCAGATCCTTCAGCGTCTCGAAGGCGGGGTGGAAGCGCAGCACATGGCCGGTCATGAAGATGCGCCCGGCCGCCTTCGCGGCAGCGACCGCGCGCTCGGCGTCCGCCACGGTGAGCGCGATCGGCTTCTCGACCAGCACGTCCTTGCCGGCGTTAACCGCGCGGATCGCCATCTCGGCGTGGAACTGCGGCGGCAGGGCCATGACGATCGCGTCGATGTCGTCGCGTGAAAACAGGTCATCCGGCGCAATCGCCAACACGTCCTGCTCGACGGCGAAGCCCTCGGCGCGAGCCAGGTTGGCATCGGAGACCGCGTGCAACGCGCCGAGAGACTTCAGCGTGCGGATATGGTTGCTGCCCCAGTATCCGCAGCCGAGAACTGCAATGCGCGGCGCCATGTATGTCGTTCCAGGAGAAAAGGTGGCTGACACATAGCCAGCGAGCAGGGCGAACTCAACCCCGGCGCTCCAAGGACGCAGCGTCAGCCGGTGTGCCGCAGCCGGACGCGGCCAGACCACCGTCCTGACCGCCGCCGACTGCTTGACAGGCCCCGCCGGCGCACACTATATCGCGCCCATCCTTGCGGAGGCCTCGCCCGACCAGCGTGGCCGGGTATCGGCATGTCCGGACGCCCTCTGGCGGAGTAGCTCAGTTGGTTAGAGCACGGGAATCATAATCCTGGGGTCGGTGGTTCGAGTCCACTCTCCGCTACCATCATTCCTTCGAAATCGTTGACGTTTTCGGCTGGCGGTACTATCGCGCTTCGCCGCCGGCTCGCGGCTGGATCCGATATGTCTTCCGTGCGGTGTCGCAGAGCAGCGCGCGGCGCTCCTCTGGCCGGTGCTCTCCCGCCAGGATCTTGTAGGCGTTCCACAGCGTCCGGTAGCCGATCGACGTGCTGTCGACGGGGAAATTGCTCTCGAACATGCACCGATCGGCCCCCAAGAGCCGGATCGCATGGCGGAAGTAGGCGCCGCGCTCCGTCACGAACTCGTCCGAAGATGGCGGCCGCGCGCGCAGATGCGCGTCGTATCCCGTGACGATGGATGCCAGGCCGCCGAGCTTCATCACCAGATTGGGCAGGTCCGCGATCCGCTCGATCTGCCGGGCCCAGGCGTCGAAGAAGAGATCGCCGGGACCTGCCGTCCCGCCATAGCCGATGGGCGCGCCGGCGTGATTGACGACGATCGTGGTGTCGGGCGCCTGGCGCGCCATCTCGACCAGGTCGCCCAGCTGGAAATGGAACAGGAACGCGTCGAAGGCGAGCCCGCGTTCGCCGAGGCTCGCCAGGCCGCGCCGGAACTCCGGGTCGGCGTAGAGGCCGCGCGGTGCTGCGCCGGCCAGCAGGCGGGCGGACGGATCGTCCAGACGCGCACCGCTCTGCCGCACGCCGCGCACGAGCCCGCCGCCCTCCGAGGCGTAGGCATCGAGGACCGTTCCGAGATCCGGATCGCGAAGATCGGCGTGGCAGACCGCGGCGCCGATGCGGGTCTGAGCCGGAAAGTCCAGCAAACTGTCCGCCATCTTCGCCGCGAACGCGGCCTCGCCGACCGGCCGGAATCTCGAAGGACCGTCAGTATGATAGCCCGAACCGCATTCGACATAGACGCAATGGGCGACACGATGCCCGGACCTAGTGTCGCGCAACAGTTCCGGCAGCATGTAGCGGCTCGTCCTGAGCGGCGTGGGCCCGCCTTCGGGATCGGGAAAGTCCCGCTCGTCCCACAGGTGAATGTGGGCATCGACAACCTCCCAGTCGGGCTCGATCGCATACTCCGGGGTCAGCGCCCACCATGCGTCGCGCGTGCCCATCCGGCGAACCCATGTCTGCCGTTCGGTCGGCGTCATGCTTCAAAGAACCTCGAGAATTGTCATCCTGCACCTCGCCGCGTTCCTCCCGTTGCAGGTGCGGCGGACCAAGGATACGGTGCGTTCCGCTATCAGCGGTAGTTAAATATCCTGAGGGTGGCATTAGGTTTCACTAATACCGGGCGGGAAATGGACCTCAGACAGATCCGCTATTTCGTCGCCGCCTGCGAGACAGGCTCGCTCAGCGGCGCGGCCGCGCGCCTGAACTGCACGGCGCCCGGCGTCAGCCAGCAGATGAGCGCGCTGGAAGCACGGGTCGGAACCCGCCTCTTCGACAGGACATCGCGCGGCGTGCGGCCGACTCCGGCGGGCAGCCGTTTCTACGACAGGTGCCTCGCCGTGCTGAAGGCGGTTTCGGAGGCGGAGATCGAGTTGCAGGATTTCAAGGCCGGGCTCAACGGCTCGGTCTCCGCCGGCTTCGCGCCCGGCTTCGCCCGGTCGATCCTGCCTCAGGTGCTTGCCCGCTTCACCCGGGAGTTCCCGCGCATCGATCTCGACATCGCCAGCGGCACGGCGGATACGCTCGTGTCCGAAGCTGCCGACGGCGCGCTGGATTTCTACGTCGGCCAGTTCGCCGGCAGGCAGCTTGGACTCTCCGCGACTCATATCGGCCGCTATCCGGTAGCCCTCATCTCGGGCGCACGGCGGGGATTCACGTCGTTGCGGCCGGTGAGCCTGGACAACGTGGCGCCGCTGAAGCTGTTCGTTCCCTCGGCCACCAACAGCCTGCGGCCGAGGATCGAGGATGCGATCCGCACCGGCGAAATTGTGCTGGAACGCAAGATCATCATGGACAGCCTTTCAGCCGGATTAGAGTTCGTCAGCCAGACCGACTGGTCGGCGATCCTGCCCTACTGGATCGGGCTCCAGGAACTGAGCAACCCCCGCGTCACGGTCAACCCGATCATCCATCCGACGCTGCAGGTCGACATCGCGCTGATCGTGCCGGCGCAGCGACCGTTGTCGCGTCCGGCCCAACTTCTCTACGATTACTTCCGTCAGGAATTGCAACGGACAGAGGACGAGTGGTCCCGGATCATGGCCACGGCTATAAGCCTGGGTTAACGATCGCTTTAGAAGAAATAAGTGCTCCTAATGCAGCCCCAGGCCTACGATTGGAACTGGAGGATGTGATCTCGCCTGCCGGGGCTGGACAATTGCCGCGTCGTGAACGCGGAGACGGCGGAGCGTCTTCACACCGGCAATCGTCGTATCCGGGAGGCAGACATGACATTCACCAGACTTGCAGCTGGCGCGCTCGCGCTTCTTTTCATCGGCAGCCAGCCGATGGTGCAATCCGCGGCGGCGGCCGATCTCGAACTGAAGATGCAGTTCGCCTCTCCGGACGGGACCCCGTGGAACGCGATGGACCGCCGCTTCGCCGCCCAGCTGGAAGCGATCACCGACAATCGGGCCAAGGTGGTGTTCTTCCCGCCGAACTCGGTCACTCCGTTCAAGGACTGGCTGCAGGCGACAGGCTCCGGCCTGCTCGACATCGGCTTCGTCTGGCATCCCGTCCTGCCGGGCAAGTTCCCGCAGCTCGAACTTCTGACCTTGCCGGGCCTGGCGAAGAACCAGACGGTCGCGAGCACTGTCTACTGGCGCCTGCGCGAGAAGTATCCGGCACTGGGCGAACTCTTCACTCCGGAAGACAACGTCGTCGAGATTGCCACCTTCGTCGCGATGGGCGCGCATATCCATTCGAAGGAACCTGTCGCCACCCTCGCCGACCTGAAGGGCAAGGTCTTCGCCGCGCAGGATGCTTCCGGCGTTGAGGCGCTGCAAAAGCTCGGCGCAAGCGCCAGCGTCATGGTCGGCCCGGACGCCTATCTCGCGCTCCAGCGTGGCGCGGTCGATGGAGTTCTCTGTGCCTGGGGCTGGGTCAACAACTTCAAGCTCAACGAAGTGACCACGCACCACACGCTGGTGAATCTCAATCCCGGCACCTACAGCACTGTGATGAACAAGGACGCCCACGACAAGCTGACCGAGGACGAGAAGAAGCACCTGGCGGATATCCTGCCGGTCTATTTCTTCAACAACACGACCGACGGCGCGGCGCAGGCGATGTCGGCAATCCCGCCGGATAACATCCACATGCTCTCCGCCGCCGACCAGGAGACGCTGGCGACGACGATGCGTCCGATGTGGGACGCTTGGGTGCAGAAGGCCAACGCCAAGGGCATGCCCGGGCAGGAGATCCTCGACGAGGCCGTGCGGCTGATGAAGCTCTACGACCAGAACTAGATTTGCCCGTGGCACCGCCGACGCTCGCGAAGCGTCGGCGGGCCGGTTCCGGGTGATCCCTCCACGCTGTCCAGCGTCGGAGTTCATCCTACGTCTCCGCCAAGGCCGACGACATGCAATCAACCACAGTGGCCATGCCCCCTCTTGCCGAGACACCCGGTCCGCTCCTGGCGCGCGTTCTTGATTGGCCGAGCAAGGCGGCTCGCTATCTCGGCGGGGCCGCACTGGTGGCGATCATGTGCCTGACCGCAGCCGACGTGATCCTGCGGAACCTGTTCTCCGTGGTCGTGCCCGGCGGTATGGAAATGACGGGCCTGCTGATGATCTTCGTCGCGCTTTCGACGTTGAGTCTGGTTGAACTCGACAAGGGCCACATTCGCGTCGACGTGGTCCTGAACGGCGTGCCGGAGTTCGCAAGACTGCCACTGAACGCAGGCGGCCTTCTGCTGACACTGGCGACCATCTGCCTTGCGACCCAGCAGGTGTTCCGGCAGTCGATGTACCAGGCCGGCAATGGCATCATGACCGGGGTGCTTTCCGTACCCGAATGGCCGTTTGCCCTTGCCGCAGGCGTGTTCATGGCCCTCTTTGCCCTGGCGCTCCTGCGCAACCTGTCGAGCGCCACGCGCGATGTCGTTCGGCTGCGCGACGTCAGGTCGCTGGCGATCCTGGCCTTCTTCGCGGCCCTCGCCCTGGCAATCGTCTGGTTTTCCTTCCGTCCGGCCGACCTGCCGTTCGAGATTCCGCGCGACATGCGCGGCGTGGCCTGCATCCTGCTGTGCTTTGTCCTGATCTTCCTCGGCGTGCATATCGCCGCCGCCATGGCGATCAGCGCCGTTCTCGGAATCAGCCTGCTGGTCGGACCGGCGGCGAGTCTCACCAGCCTTGGCACGACCACCCTCGACGTGGTCCGCGATCCGACCTGGAGCGCGGTGCCGCTGTTCACCTGGATGGGTCTGATCGTCGTCGCCTCGGGCTTCGCCGAAGGCCTCTACAGGGCGGCCTACAAGTGGATCGGCCACCTGCCGGGCGGCCTCGCCTCGGCCAGCACCGTTGCCTGCGCGGGCCTGTCCTCGATCGTCGGTGACACGCTGTCCGGCGTCTACTCGATGGGCTCGATCGCGCTGCCGCAGATGAGGGCCTACGGCTACGACATGAAGCTCGCGACGGCCTCGATCGCCTGCGCCGCAACGATCGGCGTGATGATCCCTCCCTCGATCGCCTTCATCGTCTACGGCATGATCACCGAGGTCTCGATCGGCAAGCTCTTCCTGGCGGGGCTGCTGCCGGGGATTCTGTTCGCGGTCATTCTGATTGCCATGATCACCGTTCGCGCGATGATCAATCCTGCGCTCGCGCCCAGAGGCGAACGCAGCGGCTGGCAAGACCGCTTCGCGACCAGCGTCGAGACCTGGCCGATCCTCGCCCTGATCCTGACCGTGCTCGGCGGCATCTATTCGGGAATCGTGACGACGAACGAGGCTGCCGGCGTCGGCGTGCTCGGCGCGCTTCTCATCTCCGCCGTGATGGGGCGCCTGAGCCGGCGGACGTTCTGGAGCGCCATCGAACAGACGCTGCGGCTGTCCACCGCCATCATCATCATCTTCATGTTCGCGACCGTCTTCAGCCGCTTCATCGCCATCAGCGGGCTGACGGGGCAACTCGCCCAGCTCATTGTCGACTTCGACCTCGGCAAATATGAGCTGCTGGCGGCGATCGTCGCCTTCTACGTGCTGATCGGGATGTTCATGAACGCCCTGCCGGCACTGGTGCTGACCGTCCCGCTCTTCTTTCCGCTGGCGATGAACGCTGGCTTCGACCCAATCTGGTTCGGTGTCATCTGCGTCATCATGGTCGAACTCGGCGTCGTCACCCCGCCGATCGGCGTCAACGTCTTCGCCATATCGGCGATGACCAAGGACGTGTCGATGTACCAGATCTTCCGCGGCGTCTTCCCGTTCTGGTTCGCCTTCCTGGCGCTGGTCGGGCTGATCACGCTCTTCCCGCAGATCGCGCTCTTCCTGCCGTCTCTGATGTAGCGGGAAGCGCGACGATGACCCATCCGCCGTCGCGGCACATGTCAGGACTCGGGGATGCCGCCGAGTTCGAGCAGACGGTTGCGGTCGTCGATGTCGATGTTGATGTCGAAGACGACGCCGTCGGTACGATAGACCAGTTGCGCGAGGCAGATGACTTCGCCCTCGGCGTTGAGGAAAATGCGCCGCACGCGCATGACCGGCTCGTTCACCTGGATGTCGAGCTCCGCTGCCTCCTGCGGCATGGCCGACACGACGCGGAAGGTCTGGCGAACCCGTGCAAGCCCAATGTCCTTCGCGTCGTAGAGCAGGTTGCTGATGAGCTCTGTGGCCCAGAGACGCTTGGGAATCAGTTCGTAGACGCGATCCGAGACGAGGTATTCCCCGACGATGAACGGCCGGCCCCCCCGTTCGAAGATCCGCTTCATGTAGTGGTATGGGCCGGCCGAGGCGCCCTCATCCGACAGGATGCGCAGCTCAGTTGCGGCCGGGCGCGTCGCAAGCACCCGGAAGCTCAAGGCCGAGCCACGGTTCGAGGGCGAACGGATGAGGCCATATGGCACCGGGACCGTCGTGTCGGGCTTTGCGGTGACGAACGTGCCCCGACCGCGTTCGGCGCTGATCAGTCCTTCCTTCTCCAGCCCCGAGAGTGCGTGGCGGACCGTCATCGGCGAGACGCCGAAGGTGGCGACCAGATGTTTCAAGGTCGGCAGGCGATCACCCACATTCCAGGTTTCATCGGCGATGCGGCGGCGGATGATCGCGGCAAGCTGGACGTAGTACGGCGTCCCGTCTTCCCGGAGCAGCTGCTTCTCTGCGGTCACGCTCGGCAAAGCGGTCCTCCTCTCAAACGCACTCCGATGCTTCGTTAAGGCATTGGGGCGGTGCAAAACAATCATTCGAAAGGCGCGGAGCCGACGAAAAACCGGTTGAGCCGATCGACTAAAGTGATATAGTGCTATTATTATATCACAATCGAAATAAGAGCTCGATTGCGGGATCGGCGACGCCGCAGGCGGGCGCCACACAGGCTGGGAGGGCCGAGATGAAGACGTGGATCACAAGATCAGCATTTCTCGCTGCAATGGCGCTGGGGCTTGCCGGAATGCCGGCGTGGGCGCAGGGGAGCGGAACGTTCAAGTATGCGGAGCAGGTGAAGCTCATCACCATGGACCCGCAGAAGCAGAGCGGCAGCGGCGTCCCGTTCCTTCGCCCCGCCTATGAATCCCTGTTCGAGAAGGGCCCCAAGGGCGAAACCGTTCCCCTGCTCGCCACCGGCTACGAGGTCGACGGGCTGAACGTGAACATCGCCCTGCGAAAGGGCGTCAGCTTCTCCAACGGCGAGCCCTTCAACGCCAAGGCCGCGGCGGCGAACATCAACCGCGGCGTCAAGCTCGGCATCGTCGAGGGCCTCAAGACGGTCGACAGCGCAGAGGCGGTCGACGAGTTCACGCTGCGCATCAAGCTGAAGGAATTCGATCCCGCCATCATCAACACGCTTTGCTACACCGGCGGAATGATGATCGCCCCGGCGGTGATGGACGATCCGGCGCTCGACCGCAATCCGGTCGGCACCGGCCCGTACGTGCACAGCAAGGGGGAGTCGCGCGAGGGCGAGGTGCAGGTCTACACGCCCAACCCGACCTACTGGGACAAGGACAAGATCGGTCTCGCCCGCTACGAGGTGTGGGAGATCCCCGACGATACGGCGCGCCTGAACGCGCTCAAGACCGGCCAGATCGACGCCGGCAACTGGCTGTCCAACCCGCAGGCAGCGATCATCGACCGCACGCCCGACCTGAAGCTGATCCGCGTCAACGGCGGTCTCAACTATCACGTCGTCATCTCCGACCGGGAAGGTACGGTCGTGCCGGCCTTCGCCGACCCCCTTGTGCGCAAGGCGATGGCGCTCTCGATCGACCGCGAGGGCTTCAACAAGGCTATCCAGTTCGGCCTCGCGGCGAAGTCGTTCCAGCCCTACGGCCCCGGCGACTGGGCTTACGATCCGTCCCTCGAGGGCGTCTACGAATACGACGTCGAGAAGGCCAAGGCGCTGATGGCGCAGTCGAAGTTCCCGGACGGCTTCACCTTCGACATGCCGTCGATCCCGGTCTACCAGTCGCGCCTCGAGGCGTTGGCCGGGTTCTTCAAGGAGATCGGCATCACCATGAACATCGTCCCCGTCGAGCCGGGGACGCTGGCGCGCCGCTCCCGCACGACGGACTTCCCGGCGACCAACTTGGTCTGGAACACGACCACCGATCCGAAGTTCCTCGCGCTGCGCTACGTCTACGAGGACGCCAACTACAACCCGTTCAAGACGAAGCCGAGCGAGACCATGCTCGCCCTGGCGAAGGAAGGGCTGACCTCCGTCGAGCCGGAGGTGCGCGCGCCGGCCTATAGGAAGATGGCGGCGCAGCTGGCGGAGGAGGCTTTCCTGATCTTCGTCACCAACGCGCCGATCCTGATCGGCGTCAGCGAAAATACCGCCGGCAACCCCACTGTCGTCTACCGCTACGGTGAGGATTCGATCAATCTCAGAGGCCTCAAGGCCAACTGAATCGAGGCGTCGTGCTCAGGCTCGTTTTCCGGCGGTTGCTGGCCCTGGCGCCGCTGCTGTTCATCGTATCGGTGCTGACGTTTTCCTTCACGTCGCTGCTCCCGAGCGACCCGGTCGATCTCATCATCGGCGACACGGGCACTCAGGAGCAGCACGAGATGGTGCGCGAACGGCTGGGGCTGAACCAGCCGATCGTCGTGCGCTATGTCCAGTGGCTCGGGCGGGCGGTGCGAGGGGACCTGGGGAATTCCTTCTTCAACAGCGTGAGCGTCACGGGGGCCGTCATGCAGCGTCTTCCCGTCACGCTTTCGCTGACGGCGGTTTCCGCCCTGATCGCCATCATCGTGGGAATAGCGGCAGGTGTCGCCGCTGCACTCCGGCCGCGCTCGTGGATCGACCGGCTCGCCACCGTCGGCGCCACCATTGGCCAGGCCATCCCGAATTTCTGGTTCGGACTGCTGCTCGTCGCCATCTTCGCGGTCAATCTGCGCTGGTTCCCGGCCACCGGTTTCACGCCGATCTCGGTCTCGCCATGGGACTGGCTGCGCAGCGTGACATTGCCGGCCGTAGCGCTCGGTCTGTCTTCAAGTGCTGCCATCGCCCGCCAGGTCCGCTCGGCCATGGTCGGCGTGCTGCAGCAGGATTATATCCGCGCCGCCCGCGCACAGGGCCTGTCCGCACGCCGCGTGATCCTGAAACATGCCCTGACCAACGCGATGGTGCCGGTGGTCGCGGTGCTCTCCTTCCAGATCACCGTGCTGCTCGGTGGCGCTCTCATCGTCGAGCAGGTCTTCGCCATCAACGGTCTCGGCACGCTGGCGATCACGGCGGTGCGCCAGCAGGACATCCCGATGATCCAGGGGCTGGTTCTCGTCATGGTCGGTCTCGTCGTCATCGTACAGCTCGCCACCGACGTGATCTACGGGTTCCTCAATCCCAAGGCGCGGCCGTCGTGACCGCCCGGGCGACTGATAGCGGCGCGACACGGTCGCGGCGCCCGCGCTGGCTGGCCGGCGGCTCGTTCGTCATCGTTGCGGTAGCGGCCGCGGTTCTGGCACTGCTGCTCTTCCTCGCGATCTTCGCCGACCTGGTCTCGCCCTACGACCCGCTGACGCAGAACCTGATGGACTCCCTGCAAGGATCGTCGGCCGCGCATTGGCTGGGCACTGACGACCTCGGCCGCGACGTGCTCTCGCGCCTCATCTACGGCTGCCGCATCGCCGTCATCGCCGCCGCCGAGGCGACGACGATCGCGCTTCTCATCGGCGTGCCGATCGGGCTGTTCATCGGCTATCGCGGCGGCTGGTGGGACTGGATCGTCATGCGCGTCGTCGAGGCGATCGTCTCGATCCCCGGCATCATGGTCGCGATCGTAATCCTCGCCCTGCTCGGCACCGGGCTGCACAAGGCGATGATCGCGCTCGGCATCCTGTTCTCCACCTCGTTCCTGCGGCTGGCGCGCGGCGTCGTGCTGGCCGAGCGCGAGGAGGTCTACGTTCGCTCCGCGCGCGTCATCGGCGCCTCCGACAGCCGCATCCTCCTCCGCCACATCCTGCCCAACATCGCTCCGCCGCTGATCGTCCAGACGACGCTGACCGTGGGCGCCGTGCTTTTGGCCGAGGCCGGCCTGAGCTTCATCGGTCTCGGGGTGCAGCCGCCGGACGCGAGCTGGGGCACGATGCTCTCGACCGCCGCCGCCTATATGGACCTGCACCCGTTTCTCGCCATTCCGCCCGGCATCGCGATTATCCTCACGGTCCTGTCGGTCAACCTGATCGGCGACGTGATCCGCGACGGGATCGGACGCGGCATCACGGTGGCGGCGCGGCACGATACGCCCGTCGCGCGGTTCGAGGCGGCGAGCGCGGTCGAACCCTCCGCCGCCGCCCTGCCCCCTCTCCGCCCGGACGAAGTGCTCCGCGTCGAAGGCCTGCAGGTGACCGTGGCGTCGCAGGACGGGACGGGCGTGCCGCTCATCACCGATCTCTCGCTCTCCATCGCGAAGGGCGAGACGCTCGGCCTCGTCGGCGAATCCGGCAGCGGCAAGACGCTGACGGGCCTGGCTATCCTCGGCCTGACGAGCGTCGCACTGCGCACCACGCACGGCTCGATCATGCTCAACGGTCGGGATCTGCGTTCGCTATCGCAGCGCGAGATTCAGCACGTCCGCGGCAATGAAGTCGCGATGGTCTTCCAGGATCCGACGACCAGCCTCAATCCCGCCTTCACCGTCGGCAGCCAGATCGCCGAGGTGTTGAGAGCCAAGAAGGGCCTGTCGAAGAAGGAGGCGTGGGAGCGGACCGTCGCCCTGATCGATCGCGTCGGCATCCCGCGACCCGAGGAACGCGCCCGCGCCTTCCCGCACGAACTGTCCGGCGGCATGGCTCAGCGCATCGCGATTGCCCGGGCGCTGAGCTGCAACCCGTCGCTGCTGATCGCCGACGAACCGACGACGGCGCTCGACGTTACCGTGCAGCAGGAGATCCTCGACCTCTTCCGCGACCTGCAGGCGGAGTTCGGCATGGCAATCCTGTTCGTCACGCACGACCTCGCCGTCGCCGCCGACATCTGCGACCGCATCAGCGTCATGTATGCCGGCGAGATGGTCGAGATGGCCGAGGTCGGGCGGCTTTTTGCCCGGCCGCGCCACCCCTATACCCGCGGCCTTCTGACGGCGATGCCGCATGCCTCGGACCGCAATCCGCCGCTGCCGACGATCCGCGGCAACGTCCCCCGTCCCGGCACCTGGCCCGCCGGCTGCCGCTTTTCCAACCGCTGCGATTTCAGGATCGCGGCCTGCGAGAGGCGGATTCCGCTGACCGGCACAAATCGCCTGGTCCGCTGCATCCGGGCCGAGGAACTTTCCCTGGAGGCCGCGCAATGAGCGACGACGCGCTGCTCGAGATCCGCGACCTCGACGTCACCTATTGGGGCCGCTCGCTGCTCGGCCTGAAGGGAAAAGGCTTCCATGCCGTCAAGAGCGCGAACCTGTCGATCCGGCCCGGCGAGACGCTGGGGCTGGTCGGAGAATCCGGTTCCGGAAAGTCCTCCATCGCCAATACCGTGCTCGGCCTCGTGCCGGCGACGGCCGGTTCGATCCGTTTCGGAGACGTCGATCTCGCCTCGATGCGCACCCGCTATCCCTCGGCCGTGCGAAAGGAAATCCAGGCCGTCTTCCAGGATCCCTATTCGTCGCTCAATCCGTCGATGACGGTCGAGGACATCGTCACCGAGGCGTTGCGGGTCCACACCGCGATGACCAGGGACGAGCGGCGGGGCCGCGCGCTGGAACTGCTCAAGCTGGTGTCGCTGTCGGAGGAACATCTCGAGCGGCATCCGCACCAGTTCTCCGGCGGCCAGCGCCAGCGCATCGCCATCGCGTCGGCGCTGGCGCTGACGCCCAAGCTGATCGTCCTCGACGAACCGGTGAGCGCGCTCGACGTCTCGACCCAGAACCAGATCATCAACCTGCTCTACGAGCGCCGCGATGCGCTCGGCATCGCCTATCTGCTGATCGCCCACGACCTGGCACTGGTCCATCATATCTCCGACCGGATCGCAGTGATGTATCTCGGTCACATCGTCGAAGAGGGGCCGTCGGACCGGGTCTACAGGTCGCCCGCCCATCCCTATACGAAGGCGCTCCTCGACGCGGTGCCGCTGCTCGATCCCGACGCACAGCGTCGCCGCCGTGCCACCCGCAAGGCGCTGCCCGCCCGGGAGACGCCGCGCGTGGCGTCACAGGGCTGCCCCTACCGCAACCGCTGCCCCCATGTCATGCCGCGCTGCGAGGCGGAAATGCCGCCCGACTATCCGGTCGACGGCGGCGGAACCGCGGCTTGTTTCCTCTTCGACGGGTCCACCGCGACGACGGAACGCACGAGTGACCTGGGAGCGCCGGCATGACGGACGTTCCCTATGCGAGCGACATCGCCGCGGGCGATGTGCGAGAAGCGCACGACGTACTCGCCGGCGAGCCTGGCATCGGTCCCGGTCTGACCTGTCGCTGGCCGGCCGACCGTACGCCCTTGGGCTTCGTCCTGTTCTGTCACGGCCTCGGCTCGAACGGGCGCGGATACGCCGATCTTGCCGGCTACTGGGCGCGCCACGGCTATCTGGTGATCCAGCCAACATTCGCCGACGCGATCGGCCGTGTAGCGCTCCACGAGCCGGAGCTTGGCCTCGATCCCGACGCCGATCTTTCCCGCTGGACGCAGATGCCGGCCGTACGCGCGCGGATGCACGAGATTCTGCATGCCCCGGAGCACTGGCTTGAACGAATTGCCACCGCCAACTCCCTGATGGACAAGCTCGACAGCGTGCTCGACGCAACGAGCGGCCGGCCCGACCGGCCGATCCCGGGCGCCATCGCCGGGCATTCCTTCGGCGCCTACACCGCGCAGCTTTCTGCCGGAGCGGAAATCGACCTGCCCGGCGGGCAAGCCCGCCGCTTCCGCGACGACCGCTTCGGCGCAGCTATCCTGCTCAGCGCCCAGGGGCGCGACCAGCAAGGCCTGCGCGATGGCTCGTGGAACGGCATGGACGGCCCTGTGCTCACCGTCACCGGCACACTCGACCAGGGCGCCAAGGGCGGCGACTGGCACTGGAAGTCGGAACCGTTCGACCTTGCGCCCGCGGGCGGCAAGTATCTCGCCGTGCTCGAAGACGGCGACCACTATCTCGGCGGGTTTGCCGACAACGGCCTGCAGACGCAGGTGCCCTCCCAGCAGAATGCGGTGCGCCAGCTCACGCTCGCCTTCCTCGACGCGCACGTGCGCGGAAGTTCCGCGGCACGTAGTTGGCTCAGAGCGATTGACGACCGGGTCGGCGATTGCTGTCTCCTGTTCAAGCGCAAGTAGCCGCCATGACGGTCTCCAGGCAACGCCGTGGCGCGCGACCGGTCGAGAAGGCCGGCAAGACGGAGGCCCGCGAAGGGCAGGCCCCGATATACATTTCTTCTGGTGGAGCAATCTGATGTTTCAGCCCCTCGCCGGCGTGCGCGTCATCGACCTAACCCAGGTGCTCGCCGGCCCATACGCCGCCTATCAGCTCGGTCTGATGGGAGCCGAGGTCCTGAAGATCGAGGCGCCCGGCGTAGGCGATTGGTCGCGCGACAAGGGGCACCTGCCGGAGCTGAACGCGCGAGCCATGGGGCTCGCCTACCTGACCCAGAACGCCAACAAGAAATCGGTCGCGCTAAACCTCAAATCCAGCGAAGGCGTGGAGATTCTCAAGCGCCTGATCGCCGGTGCGGACGTCTTCATCGAGAATTTCCGCCCGGGCACGATCGACCGGCTCGGCCTCTCCTTCGACGTCGTGCGCGAGATCAATCCCCGCATCGTCTATTGCTCGATCTCAGCTTTCGGACAGGACGGCGAGATGAGCCGTCGCCCCGCCTACGATCATGTCATCCAGGGCATGAGCGGCATCATGAAGACCACGGGCACCGTCGAGACTGGTCCGCAGAAGGTTGGAGCGCCGTATGTCGACTATGCGACTGGCCTCAACGCGGCCTTCGCCATCGTGTCGGCGCTGCACGAGACGAAGCGCACCGGCGAGGCAATCTATCTAGATGTCGCAATGCTCGATACGTCGATGCTGCTGATGATATCGCTTGTCACCAGCCACCTGACGGCCGGCTGGACGCCGAAGCCGTCGGGCAACGAGGCCTGGAGCCAGAGCCCCTCGTCCGGCGCCTTCGAGACAGAGGATGGACTGCTGATGGTCGCCGCCAACAATGACAAGCAGTTCAGGGCTCTCTGCGCCGGATTGGGGCGCCCCGATATTCTGGAAGACGATCGTTTCCGCAGTCCGGACGCCCGCCAGGCCAACGCCTCTGAACTGCGCGCAGAACTGGTGCGGATCTTTCGGTCGGGCCGCGCGCTGGACTGGGAAAAGACGCTCGACGCGGCAGGCGTTCCCGCCGCGAAAGTCCGCTCGCTCGATGAAATATTGGCGGAAAACCACGCGCAAACCCGCGAATTCGTCCGCGCCATGCGGTGGGGCGGCGAGCCACAGGACATCCACCTGCCGACACTGGGCTTCAAGGTCAACCACGAGGTGATCGCGGCGACGGTAGCCCCGCCGGAACTCGGCGGCGATACTCATGCCGTGCTGCGGGACCTTGGCTACAGCGAGGCGGACCTTCGCCGCCTTGCCGCCGAGGCTGTTATCTGATCCTCGCGGAAGGGTTTCTCCGAGCATCCTTCCGGGTCGGTCGCCGGACACGGCTCACCGAGGACAGTTGGTCGCGGCCCAGGAGGCACTCCTGGCAGCCGACGACCTTGACGTTCATATGCGGATAGCGGGTATAGGCGTCCGACGCGGCGAAGCCGGCGCGGCGAACGAGAACTCGGAGAGCATGCAATGAGCAAGTCTGTCGACGTGAAGCAGGAAACCGCCGCCATTCTGGACAGGCTGGGCGTGCCGCGCGCGGCCTGGACGGGCGGCGGCATGGCCTCCTTCAGCCCGGTCAGCGGCGAGGAGATCGCTCGGCTCAAGCCGGTATCGTCCGCCGAGGCGGCTGCCGCGATCGAGGCGGCCCACCAGGCCTTCAAGGAGTGGCGACTGGTGCCGGCGCCGAAGCGCGGCGAGCTGGTGCGCCTGCTGGGCGAGGAACTGCGCGCCGCAAAGGCCGACCTCGGCCGCCTCGTCTCCATTGAGGCCGGCAAGATCGCCTCCGAAGGCCTGGGCGAGGTGCAGGAAATGATCGACATCTGCGACTTCGCTGTCGGCTTGTCGCGCCAGCTCTACGGACTGACCATCGCCACCGAGCGCCCCGGCCACCGCATGATGGAAACCTGGCATCCGCTCGGCGTGGTGGGCATCATCTCGGCCTTCAACTTCCCCGTCGCTGTCTGGTCCTGGAATGCCGCCCTGGCGCTCGTCTGCGGCAATTCGGTCGTCTGGAAGCCGTCGGAAAAGACGCCGCTCACCGCGCTCGCCTCTCAGGCGATCCTGGAGCGCGCACTCGCCCGTTTCGGCGACGCGCCGGAGAGCCTGTCGACAGTGCTCATCGGCGACCGGGCGGCCGGCGAGGCGCTGGTCGACCATCCGAAGGTGGCGCTGGTCTCGGCGACAGGCTCGACCCGCATGGGCAAGGAAGTCGGCCCGCGGCTTGCGAAGCGTTTCGCCCGCTCGATCCTAGAGCTCGGCGGCAATAATGCCGGCATCGTCTGCCCGTCGGCCGATCTCGACATGGCGCTGCGCGCCATCGCCTTCGGCGCCATGGGCACGGCCGGCCAGCGCTGCACGACGCTGCGTCGCCTCTTCGTGCACGACAGCATCTATGACCAGCTCGTTCCGCGCCTGAAGAAGGCCTATCAGAGCGTCTCCGTCGGCAACCCGCTCGAAACCTCCGCCCTCGTCGGACCGCTGATCGACAAGGCGGCCTTCGACAACATGCACAAGGCGCTGGACGCGGCGCGGGCCGATGGCGGCACGGTCACCGGCGGCGAGCGCGTGGCGGACGCAGGCAAGGAGACGGCCTACTACGTCAAGCCGGCGCTGGTGGAGATGCCGAAACAGGCCGGCCCTGTTCTGGAAGAAACGTTCGCGCCGATCCTCTACGTGATGAAATATTCTGACTTCGACGCAGCCCTTGAGGACCACAATGCGGTCGCCGCCGGCCTGTCGTCGTCGATCTTCACGCTGAACATGCAGGAGGCCGAGCGCTTCCTGGCGGTCGACGGCTCGGACTGCGGCATCGCCAACGTCAACATCGGCACGTCGGGAGCCGAGATCGGCGGCGCGTTCGGCGGCGAGAAGGAGACCGGCGGTGGCCGCGAGAGCGGTTCAGACGCCTGGAAGGCCTATATGCGCCGCGCCACCAACACGGTGAACTATTCCAAGGCGCTACCCCTGGCGCAGGGCGTCTCCTTCGACATCGAGTAAAGGCGGGCCAGCGCCCCCGACACGGCTTCGCGAAATGTCGAGGCGGGCTTCCGGCCCGCCTCGTGCATCGCAGGGTTCGGCATCATGAAGATCCTGCGCGGCTCTCACCCTGCCCCACGGTCACTCCTTGATGTAGGGTTTTCCGTCGGCGGCTGGAGCGCGGGCACGGCCGATCAGGCCGGCGACGACGACGATCGTGGCCAGATAGGGCGCCATCGCCAGGAATTCCGCCGGGATCGGGGTCTGCAGCAGCGCGAGCTTCTGCTGCAGGGAATCGGCAAAGCCGAAAATCAGTGCCGCCATCAGCGCGCCGACCGGGTGCCAGCGGCCGAAGATCATGGCCGCGAGCGCGATGAAACCGCGGCCGCCAGTCATATTCTCGTCGAAGCGCCCGACCAGACCGAGCGTCAGCCACGCGCCGCCGAAACCGGCGACCATGCCCGCGATCGTCACGTTCACGTAGCGGATCCGATAGACGTCGATGCCCAGCGTGTCCGCCGCGCGCGGGTGCTCGCCCACGGCGCGGGCGCGCAGCCCGCTGCGCGTATAGAACAGGTAGTAGGTGGCCACCGCCACCATGATCAGCGCCCCGTAGACGAAGATGTTCTGCTGGAACAGCACCGGCCCGATGACCGGGATGTCGGAGAGGAGCGGAATGCTGATCACCCGGAACACCGGCGCGTTGTTGAGGAAGCGATATTCCTGGAACACCTGGCTGCTGACATAGGACGTGACGCCGAGGACGAAGAGGTTGATCACGACGCCGGCGATGATCTGGTCGACCCGGTAGGTGACGACCAGCGCAGCAAGTAGCAGGCCGAACAGCCCGCCGACCACCACTGCGGCCGCGACGCCGCCCCAGCCGCCGAGCAGAGATCCTGCCAGCGCGCCGGTAAAGGCGCCGGCCAGCAACATTCCCTCGATGGCGATGTTGGTTACCGCTACCCGTTCTGAAAGCACGCCCGCGAGTGCTCCAAGCGCAATCGGCACCGCCCGCACGACGGTCGCCTGCAGCATGCCGGTCAGCGAGAACGCCTTGCCGACCGTCGCCCAGACGAGGAACGCCGCGACCGCGAGCAGCAATCCGAAGCCGAGCGACAGCGAGATGCGTCCCGAACCGCCCCGGATCCACAGGCGGACGCCGAGGAAGGCGAGAATGCCCGCCGCGATGTAGTTGAATTCCATTGCCGGCACGGCGAGGTCCGGCAATACGATTGCGTCGGTTGCGCGCGACAGCCTGAACACCGCGTCGCCGTCGCCGACCTGGGCAAAGACCATCGCAGTCAAGGCGGAAAGACCGATCAACAGGACGGCCGCGATCCTGCTCTGGCGGCCCGCCTGTGTATCAAGCTTGCGGTTGGCCGGCACTGTTTCGATCGCCATGGCGGTCTACTCCTTGCTTGCCGGGGCCGCCTTGCGGAACCCCCACGGGAAGAGCGCGCGTACCACCAGCGGTGCGGCGATGAACAGGATGATGAGCGACTGGATGATGCCGATCAGGTCGATGCTGACGCCGGCGTCCACCTGCATCTGGCGTCCGCCTGCTTCCAGCGCGCCGAACAGAAGCCCGGCGACCACCACGCCGAAAGGATGAGAACGACCGAGCAAGGCGACGGCCAGGGCATCGAAGCCTATGCCGGCGGAGAAGCCCGAAGACGCACGGCCCAGGACGCCGAGGACCTGGTTCGCTCCGGCAAGGCCGGCAAGGGCCCCGCCGAGCGCCATCACCAAAACGATGATCAGGCCGGAGCGCATGCCCGCGAAACGCGCAGCCTCGGGGCTCTCGCCGCTGGCGCGGAACTCGAAGCCGATCGTGCTCTTGAACAGCAGCCAGTAGACGAACAGCACCGCGGCAAGCATCAGGAAGACGCCCGAATGCAGGCGCAGGTTAGGCCCGATCCATTCCAAGAGCCGGGGCAACTCGGCGCTTGGCAGGACCGAACTGGAGATCGGATCGGATCGCCCGGGCCGCTGGATCGCGGGCATTCTCAGCATGTAGTCGACGAGACGGTAGGAGATCATGTTCAGCATGATCGTCAGGATCACCTCGTGCGCGCCCGTCGCCGCCCGGATCCAACCCGCGATCGCAGCGTAGAGAGCACCGGCGACGATACCGGCCAGTAGGGCCAGCGGCAGGTGCACGAGCATCGGCAGCCCGGTGAAGCTGAAGCCGACGACAACCGCCGCCATGCCGCCCATCAGGATCTGGCCTTCGGCGCCGATATTGAACAGGCCGGCGCGGAAGCCGAGCGCCACGCCCAGTCCGGCGAGTATGAGCGGCGTTGCGGCGGTGATCGTCTCCGACAGCGCATTGATCGATCCGACCGAGCCGTAGGCGAGCGCCACGTAGGAACGCCCGATCGTTTCGAGATCGACATTGGTTGCCAGCATGGCCACGCCGCCGAGGATCAGGGCGACCACCACCGCAAAGAGCGGCACGATCACAAGGTCCTCGAAGTCGGCCCGCTTCGGCGCGGCGCGCTCGAGTAGACGGGCGGTGAGAGTGGTCGTATCGCCCTGCTCGCTCATGCCGCTACCCCCGCCATTGCAAGGCCGATGTCGTTCTTGTTTGCCGGCCGGCCCGCTGCGCCGAATTCGGCCACGACGCGACCCTTGAACATGACCAGAATCCGGTCGCAGAGCGACATGATCTCGTCGAGCTCCGACGAGACGATCAGGATGCCGTCGCCTTCCTCCCGCGCGTCGACGATGCGCTTGTGGATATATTCGATCGAGCCGACATCGAGCCCCCGGGTGGGCTGCGCGGCGATGAGAAGCTTGGTGTCGCGATTGAGTTCGCGTGCCACGACCAGCTTCTGCTGGTTGCCGCCGGAAAGATGGCCCGCCTTTTCGAAGACGGAGGGGGTGCGCACGTCGAAGGCGGCGGCGGCGGCGGCCGAGTTCTGGTTCACCGCCTGCCAGTCCATCGCCAGACCGTGCGAGAAGCGGCTGTCGTAATAGGTGTCGAGAACCATGTTCTCGGCGACCGTGAAGGCCGCGATGATCCCGGTGCGCTGACGGTCTTCCGGAATGTGCGCCATGCCCAGGCGATGCCGGTCGCGCGCGCTGGCACCGGTGATATCCTTGCCTTGGAACATCACGCTGCCGCCTGCGACACGCCTGACGCCCGCCAGCGCCTCGACCAGCTCGGACTGGCCATTGCCCTGGACGCCGGCGATGCCGACGATTTCGCCGGCGCGCACGTTGAGACTCAGATCGTTCACTGCGACCGCGTCGTTCTCGCGCAGCACCGTCAGGTGCTGGACGTCGAGCAGGACGGGGCCGGGGGAGAACGGTTTCTTGGCCACGTTGAAGCTGACCGGCCGGCCTACCATCATCTCGGCAAGCTCCAGGTCGGTCGTCTTTCCGGGCACGCCCTCGCCCACGATCCGCCCCTCGCGCAGCACGCTGATGCGGTCGGCAACCTCGAGGATCTCGTGCAGCTTGTGGGTGATGAAGACGATGGCCTTGCCGGCACTGCGCAGCGACTTCACGATCGCGAAGAATTCGGTGACCTCCTGCGGCGTGAGCACCGCTGTCGGTTCGTCGAAAATGATCGCGTTGGCGGACCTGAAAAGGACCTTGATGATCTCGACGCGCTGCTGCACGCCCACCGGCAGGTTCTCGATGAACTCGTCGGGGTCGACCTCGAGGCCATAGGTCTCGTTGATCTCACGCACCTGAGCGCGCGCCTTCTTCAGGTCGAGGAAATCGACCGGGCCCGTCGGCTCGACGCCGAGGACAACGTTTTCCGCGACGGTGAACACCGGCACGAGCATGAAGTGCTGGTGCACCATGCCGATGCCCGCTCGTATCGCATCGCCAGGTCCGCGAAACTGAACCGGCTTTCCGTCGATGAGGATCTCGCCTCCGTCCGGACGATAGAGGCCGGACAGCACATTCATCAATGTCGACTTGCCGGCGCCGTTTTCGCCCAGGAGGCCCAGCACCTCGCCGGCGCGGATCGTCAGGTTGACATCGGAATTGGCGACGACCTCGCCGAAGCGCTTCGTTATGCCGCGCAGCTCGATTTCCACGAGGCTCCTCCCTGTTTCCGGCGGAAACCCGCTGCCGCTGAAGCGGCAGCGGGGCCTTCTGCGAAGCTCAGTTCCCGACCTTGATGGTGCCGTCGATGATCTGCTGGCGGATCGTCGCGAGTTCCTTCTTCAGTTCGTCCGGCACCAGCGTCTCCATGTCGTGAAGCGGCGCGAGATCGACACCCCCGTTGGCGAGCGAGCCGACAACCACGCCACCCTTGAAAGTACCCTTCATGGCGCTGTCGATCACTTCCATGACGGTGGCATCCATCCGCTTCGTAATCGACGTCAGGTAGACGTGTTTCCGCTCCGGATCGGTCAGGTAGAGGTCAGCGTCCACGCCGATGATCTTGAGCTTGTCGACGCCGAGTTCGTTGGCGAGCGCCGCGGAGCCCAATCCGACCGGGCCGGCGACCGGCAGGACGATATCGGCGCCCTCGTCGTAGAGGTTCTGCGCAAAGGCGCGGCCGTCGTCGAGGGAGTCGAAGTTGTTGGTGAAGAGACCTTCGCGCTTGGCCGGATCCCAGCCGAGCACCTTGACCTTCGTCCCCTTCTGCTTGTTGTAGTACTCAGCGCCCTGGTGGAAGCCATCCATGAAGATCGTTACCGGCGGGATGTTGATGCCGCCGAAAACGCCGAGGCTGCCCGATTTGGTCATTCCTGCGGCAAGATACCCGGCGAGGAACGCTGCCTGGTCGGTCGAATAGACCTGCCCCGCGACGTTGGGCAGGACGGGATCATAGGCGTAGTCGACGATTGAGAACTTCTGGTTCGGGTTGGCCTCTGCCGCCGCCTTCGTTGCGTCGCCCAAGAGGAATCCGACGGTGATGATCAGATCGCACTGGCCGAGAAGCGAATTGATGTTGGCGGTATAATCCGTCTCGGCCTGCGATTCGAGATAGCGTCCCTTGATCCCGAGCTTGGCCTGTGCGTCCTGGACGCCCTTCCAGGCGGTCTGGTTGAAGCTGTTGTCATCGATGCCGCCTGTGTCGGTCACTTCGCAAGCGGTGAAATCGGCGGCCGCTGCACCGAATCCGGTCAGCGTACTCGTGGCAAGCAAGGTCGCGGCCAGCCACGTCTTCAGAGAGCGTTTCATGTCCATGTCTCCTGTTCCCTGGGACGAACCCACGGTCCATTCTCTCCCAGGACCTGTGAACTCGGTTTCCTATCCTCGGCGAACGAGCTGAGGTGCGCAACACGTTGCGCGCAAGCAGGTCGGGTCGCTTTGACGGAAATCAACTTCCGCGATGCGGCCTGCGAAAATCGCGCCTGCTGAAATGTCCGAGCAATCCCTGCCCTTGGCGCGATAATTGGTGCGATGTTCGCCGACGCGTCGGCGCCTTTTGATGTGTGTCATTGCCCTGTCGCCAATAATCACCAAGCGTCGCCTGCCGCACGGCTGGAGCGCGGCGAAGCGCTGACGCCCCGAGCCGGACAGGTTTGTCGGCGCTGAGCTTTGCTCTATCCTCCGCACGATCACACGGCAAAGGAGACACGATGGCACTGACGAGCAGAACGCTTGAACTCATGGATCGCTATTGGCGCGCGGCAAACTACGTGTCCGTCGGCCAGATCTACCTGCTCGACAATCCGCTGCTCAGGCAGCCGCTGGCGGCCGAACACGTCAAGCCGAGACTGCTCGGCCACTGGGGCACCACGCCCGGCCTGAACTTCCTCTACGTGCACCTCAACCGGATCATCAAGGAGCGCGCCCAGGACGTGCTCTATGTCTGCGGCCCCGGCCACGGCGGTCCGGCAATGGTCGCCAACACCTACCTGGAAGGCACCTACAGCGAGGTCTATCCCGAAATCGGCCAGGACGAGGAAGGGCTGCGGAAGCTCTTCAAGCAGTTTTCCTTTCCCGGCGGTGTCCCCAGTCACGTTGCTCCCGAAACGCCGGGTTCGATCCATGAAGGCGGCGAACTCGGCTACGCACTGGTGCATGCCTATGGCGCGGCCTTCGACAATCCCGACCTGATCGTCGCCTGCGTGGTCGGCGACGGCGAGGCGGAAACCGGCCCGCTCGCCGCGGCTTGGCATTCCAACAAGTTCCTCAATCCGAAGGTCGACGGAGCGGTGCTGCCGATCCTGCACCTCAACGGCTACAAGATCGCCAACCCGACACTGCTCGCGCGGATGGACGACGCGGAGTTGCGCGACCTCTTTTCCGGCTACGGCTACGAGCCGTTCTTCGTCGAGGGGCATGAACCCCTCCCGATGCACGAGGCGATGGCGGCGACCTTCGAGACCGCGTTCGACCGGATCAAGGAGATTCAGCGGGCGGCGCGCGCCCCGGGCGCGACAGTGGTTCGCCCACGATGGCCGATGATCGTGCTGCGCAGCCCCAAGGGCTGGACCGGCCCGAAGGAGGTCGACGGCAAGAAGGTCGAGGATTTCTGGCGCTCGCACCAGGTTCCGGTGGCGAATGCGCGCGGCGACGCGGCGCACCGCAAGATCCTCGAGGACTGGATGCGAAGCTACCGTCCGGACGAGCTGTTCGACCAATCCGGCCGGCTGTTGCCGGAGCTAGCGGCACTCGCCCCGACAGGCGACAAGCGCATGGGCGCCCTGCCCCACGCCAATGGCGGACTGCTGAAGCAGGATCTCGTCCTGCCCGACTGGAAGAGCCTCGCGATCGACGTGCCGCGGCCGGGCGGGCCGACCGCCGAGACGACCCGCTACATGGGCGCCTATCTGCGCGACGTGATCAGCCTCAACGCACAGGCGAGGAACTTCCGCCTCATGGGTCCCGACGAGACGGCCTCGAACAGGCTCGACGCTGTCTTCGAGGTTACGAACCGGGTCTGGATGGAACGTATCGAGCCCTATGACGTGCAACTCGCGCCGGAAGGCCGTGTCATGGAAGTGCTGTCGGAGCATCTGTGCCAGGGCTGGCTCGAAGGCTATCTGCTCACCGGCCGTCACGGCCTGTTCTCCTGCTACGAGGCCTTCATCCACATCGTCGATTCGATGGTGAACCAGCACGCGAAATGGCTGAAGACCTCGTCGGAACTGCCCTGGCGAAAGCCGATCGCCTCGCTCAACTACCTGCTCACCTCACATGTCTGGCGGCAGGACCACAACGGCTTCAGCCACCAGGATCCGGGCTTCGTCGACCTCGTCGCCAACAAGAAGGCCGACACGGTGCGGCTCTATTTCCCGCCCGACGCCAACACGCTTCTGTGGGTGACGGACCACTGCCTGCGGACCTGGAACCGTATCAACGTCATTACCGCCGGCAAGCAGCCACAGCCGCAGTGGCTGAGCGCAGACGCGGCTGAGGCGCATTGCGAAGCCGGCGCGGGCATCTGGGAGTGGGCCTGCACCTGTCCGGCTGCCGAGGAGCCGGATGTGGTGATGGCCTGCGCCGGCGACGTTCCCACGCTGGAGACGCTGGCTGCCGTTGCGCTGCTGCGCCAGGCCTTGCCGGATCTGAAGATCCGCGTCGTCAACGTCGTCGACCTCATGACGCTGCAGTCGCACAGCGAGCACCCGCACGGTTTCACCGACGAGGAGTTCGACGCGCTGTTCACCAAGGATCGCCCGATCATCTTCGCCTATCACGGCTATCCCTACCTCATCCATCGGCTGACCTACCGGCGGACCAACCACCACAATCTCCATGTCCATGGCTTCAGGGAGGAAGGCACAACAACGACGCCCTTCGACATGGCCGTCATCAACGAGTTGGACCGCTTCCACCTGGCGCTCGCGGTGATCCGCCGCGTCCCCGGTCTGGCGGGACGTGCGCAGACGCTGACTGCCGAGATCGAGGCTAAACTGGCCACCCATCGCGTCTATGTCCGCGAACACGGCGAGGACATGTCGGAGATCCTCGACTGGCAGTGGTCGGCCGCCTGATAATGTCGGGGAGGCTTCGCGCCTCCCCGGCTTGACGCGGCCCGCCGCGTCGGTGACATCGACATCGCCGATATCCGAATCCAGCGCGGAGCCTTCATGCACATCCTCGTCTTCAACGCCGGCAGCTCCAGCCTCAAGTTCGGCGTGTTTCGCCTGGATGCGGAGGACGGCGCAATCGAGGTCTTCAAGGGCTCCTACGAGCGCTTCCGCGACGGCCGAAGCGAATTCCGGTTTCGCCACGGCGACACGGACGAACGCGGCACCGCCGACATCGGCGACATCGACCGGGCGATCGAGGCGATCCCCGCCGTCCTTGACCGTTTCGGTCTTTCGGCAATCGACGCCATCGGCCATCGCGTGGTGCATGGCGGCGCCCGGTTCTCGGCCGCAACGATCCTGGACGATGCGACGGTCGCGGAGATCGACGCGCTGACGCCGCTGGCGCCACTGCACAATCCGGCCAATCTGCGGGCGGTGCGGCTGTGCCGAAAGCTCTGGCCGGACCTGCCGCAGGTGGCGGTGTTCGACACCGCCTTCCATGCCACCAACCCGCCCTTCGCCACCACCTATGCCGTGCCCAAGCAGTGGCGCGACGCGGGCCTGCGCCGCTACGGCTTCCACGGCACGTCGCATAGATATGTGGCGCAGCGGGCAGCGCAAGAGATCGGCCGGCCGCTATCCGACTTGCAGATCGTCTCCGTCCATCTCGGCAACGGCGCCAGCGTCTGCGCCATCAATCGCGGCCAGAGCATGGACAGTTCCATGGGCATGACACCGCTCGAAGGCCTCGTGATGGGAACCCGCTCGGGCGACATAGATCCGGGCGCCTTCGGGTTCCTCAGCCGGCAGTTCGGCCTGTCGGTCGAAGCCATAGAGACGGTTCTCAACAATGACAGTGGCCTGAAGGGCCTGACCGGCTCGTCCGACATGCGCGATCTCGAGGATCGCGCGGCCAAGGGCGATCCCGACGCCCAGCTCGCCATCGAGATTTTCGCCTACCGCGCGCGCAAATATGTCGGCGCCTATGCGGCGGCGATGGGTGGCATGGACGCGGTCGTGTTCACGGGCGGCATCGGCGAGAACTCGCCTTCCATGCGGCGGCGCATCTGCGACGGGCTGGATTTCATGGGGCTCCAGCTCGACCACGACCGCAACCAGGCGGTCGATCTCTCCGACCGCGCCGCGCCGCAAATTCAGGCCTATGGGTCGCGTGTCCGCATCTTCGTCACCGAAACGGCCGAGCAGCTGATGATCGCCCGCGAGACGGCGGCTGCCCTCGCGCGCCCGGAGCCAGTCGCCGAGCCCATCCCGGTCGCCGTCTCTGCCCGCCACGTCCACCTGACGGGCGACGCGGTGGAAATGCTGTTCGGTCCGGGCTATCAGCTAACCCCTGACAAGCCGCTTCGGCAGCCCGGCCAGTGGTCGGCGCGGGAGCGTGTCGCCCTCGAAGGACCGAAAGGCCGGCTGGAGAGGGTGGCTATCCTCGGTCCACTGCGCGCGCGCACCCAGATCGAGGTCTCCCGCACCGACAGTTTCGCGCTCGGCATCAAGGCTCCCGTGCGCGACAGCGGCAAGCTCGACGGCACGCCCGTTGTGACCATCGTCGGCCCCGCAGGCAGCCTCGCGACCGACGGGCTGATCATCGCGGCCCGCCACATCCACACGAACCCGGCGGATGCCGCGCGGCTGGGCCTCGAGGACGGCGAATATGTCGACGTCCGCATCGGCGACCACGACCGCGGCCTGACCTTCGCCCGCACGCTGATCCGGGTCGGCGCCAACTCCTTCACCGAGATGCACATCGATACCGACGAGGGCAACGCGGCCGGCATCGGCGTCGGCGACGGTGAGGAAGGCGAAATCGTCCAGGATCAGGCCGCGACGGTCCACCGTCACGCCGTCGTCTGATCAGGGGGAAATCGTCCTCCAGTTTGCCGCATTGCACAAATCTCGCCGCCGGTCAGAATGCCGCCATGAGTCCGGCCCCTCTCAAGATCCTGGTCATCGACGAAAACCGCATCCGCTCGGCCATCATTGAGGCCGGGCTGCGCGAGGCCGGCTACGATCAGGTGACGATCGTCCACGATGTCGGCGGGATCGCGAGGAGGATCGCCGAGATCGAGCCCGACGTCATCGTCATCGACCTCGAGAACCCCAACCGCGACATGCTGGAGAACATGTTCCAGCTCTCCCGCGCGGTGAAGCGGCCGATCGCCATGTTCGTCGACCGCTCCGATACCGCCTCGATCGAGGCGGCGGTCGACGCCGGGGTGTCCGCCTACATCATCGACGGGCTGCGCAAGGAGCGCGTCAAGCCGATCTTGCAGATGGCGATCAGCCGTTTCAACGCCTTCTCGCGGATGGCCCGCGAACTGGAGGAGGCGCGCGGCGAACTCGAAGGCCGCAAGCTCATCGATCGCGCCAAGGGCATCCTCATGAAATCGCGCGGCCTGGGCGAGGAAGACGCCTACGCCCTGCTGCGCAAGACAGCGATGAATCAGAACCGGAAGCTGGCTGACGTGGCCCAGAGCCTCGTTACGGCTGCCGAGCTACTTGGACCCGGAGGCATGTGATCATGGCGCAATTCCAGATCAACGCCGGCTTCATGCCGCTCTTCGACAGCGCGGTTCTCGTCGTCGCCCGCGAGATCGGCTTCGCGGAACGGGAGGGCATCGACCTTCGGCTGTCGCGCGAGACATCCTGGGCCAATATCCGCGACCGCATCGCGATCGGGCATTTCGACGTGGCACACATGCTGGGGCCGATGCCGCTCGCCTGCAATCTCGGCTTGACGCCGCTTGCCTCCGATACCATCGTGCCTTTCTCGCTCGGGCTCGGCGGCAATTGCGTCACGGTCTCGAATGCCGTCTGGGACGGCATGGCGGCGCACGGTGCGCTCGCCGATCTCGACCCGACACGAAGCGGCGCAGCGCTTGGCCGCCTGATCCGCGCACGCGCCGCGGCAGGCGAAAGCCCCCTGCGCTTCGCCGTCACGCACCCGCATTCGGGGCACAATTACGAACTGCGCTACTGGCTCGCCGGCTGCGGCATCGGCCCTTCGCGCGAAGTCGAGATCGTCATCGTGCCGCCGCCCATCATGGCCGATGCGCTGGCGGCCGGGCGCATCGATGGCTACTGCGTCGGCGAACCCTGGAACAGCGTCTCGGTCGTCGGCGGCACCGGCCATATCGTCACGGTGAAGGCGGCGATATGGCGCGCCAGCCCCGAAAAAGTGTTGGGCGTGCGCAAATCATGGGCGCGCGACCATCCGGAGGCCCTGTCGGCGCTGCTGCGCGCGCTCCATCACGCGGCGCGCTGGTGCCAGGATCCGAAGAACCATGCCGAGCTCACCGATCTGATGAGCAAGCCTGCCTTCCTTGGCCAGCCGGCCGAGATCCAGATGCGCGCCCTGACCGGTCGCCTGGACGTGGGCGGCGGTGAGATGCGTCAAGTCCAGGACTTCTTCCTGCCCTTCGACAAGGCGGCGAACTTCCCGTGGAAGAGCCACGCCCTGTGGTTCTATACCCAGATGGTGCGATGGGGCGATGTCCGCTACTCGCCGGCGAACACGTCGATCGCGCTCGATTGCTACCGTCCCGACCTCTATCGCGCCGCTCTGAAGCCCCTTGGCGTTGCCCTGCCGGGCGCCAACGCCAAGGTCGAGGGAGCGCTGACGACCGCGACCCCGGTCGGCTCGGCCGGCGCCAGCCTTGTCCTTGGCCCGGACGGGTTCTTCGACGGCCGCATCTTCGATCCGGACATGCTCGACGTCTACATCGAGGCGCAGGCGACCGGCCTGCAGGCGGACGCCTGACTCATACCGCTCGAAATGCAATGCACACAATTTGTGCAGTGCAAAATGGCTGATTGCCGATAAGGCAGTCATCCGCGCGGCTGACGGTCAAGTCTCACCGACGGCCAAGTAACTGACTCTCAATGGAAAGTCTCCAGAACCCATAGTTGGCACGTTTCGTGCTTCTCTATTTACGAGGCCGAAAGGCCACGAGATCGGCGTCCAAGGACGGGCGCCCCACAGGCAAAGCTGCCGCTCAGGAATTCGCGCTCCCGGATGGACGGACGCGAGGTTCTGGTCGGCAGCTTTTTTTGTTTTTGACCATCTGCAACCGACGGACCCTCCCAGCCGTCAAGCCCGGAGATCGAGATGACCGAAAGCCAGACCTCAAAGAAGACCTTCGCCCCGAACCGCCGCCGGTTCCTCAGGGATGTGGCGACGACGACCGCCCTGCTGCTGGCCGGCCGCCAGTTGCTGCCTTCCGGTGCCTATGCGGCCGCGGCGGGACCGGAAGTGACCGGAACCAAGCTCGGCTTCATCGCCCTGACCGACTCCGCGCCGCTGATCGTCGCCAAGGAAAAGGGCATCTTCGACAAATACGGCCTGCCGGACATGGAAATCCTGAAGCAGGCGTCGTGGGGCGCCACGCGCGACAACATGGCGCTCGGCACCGCCAACGGGGGCATCGACGGCGGCCACATCCTGCGCCCCAAGGTGCACCTCTATTCGTCTGGCGCGGTGATGCAGAACAAGCAGCCGCTGCCGATGTACACGCTGATCAACCTCAACGAGGACTGCCAGGGGATCTCGGTCGCGCAGGAATATGCCGACACCGGCGTGCAAAAGGATGCCGGCGCGCTGAAGGAGGCCTTCGCCAAGAAGAAGGCCGCCGGCAAGGCGGCCAGCGTTGCCATGACCTTTCCCGGCGGCACGCACGATCTATGGATGCGCTATTGGCTCGCAGCCGGGGGCATCGATCCCGACAAGGACGTCGACCTGATCGTCGTTCCGCCACCGCAGATGGTGGCGAACATGAAGGTCGGCAATATGGACGCCTTCTGCGTCGGTGAGCCGTGGAATGAGCAACTCGTTCACCAGAAGATCGGCTTTACCGCACTGACCACCGGCGAACTCTGGTTCCGCCATCCCGAGAAGGTTCTCGGCATGCGCGCCGACTTCGTCGACAAGAACCCGAAGGCCGCGCTCGCCATCATGATGGCCACCATGGAAGCCCAGCAGTGGTGCGACAAGATGGAGAACAAGCAGGAGATGGCCGAGATCATCGGCAAGCGCCAGTGGTACAACGTGCCGGTCAAGGACATCATCGGCCGCATCAAGGGCGACATCAACTACGGCAACGGCCGCACCGCCGAGGGCACGAACCTGTTGATGAAGTTCTGGGGCGAGAAGGGCGAGACGTCCTATCCCTGGAAGAGCCTCGACACCTGGTTCATGACCGAGAACATTCGCTGGGGCTACTTCCCCGGCACGACCGACGTCAAGAAGATGGTTGACGCGACCAACCGCTCCGATCTCTGGCTCGAAGCCGCGAAAGGACTGGGCCTCACCGACCTTCCGTCGGGCGACAGCCGCGGCATCGAGACCTTCTTCGACGGCAAGGTGTTCGATCCGGCCAATCCGACCGCCTATCTCGACAGCCTCGCCATCAAGGCGATGGCCTGACCGCCGACGCCACCGGCCGGCGGCTCGTCCGCCGGCCCGTTCCCGACCCCGGACAGAGGTAAGCCCATGTCACTGCCAGCCACCAAGAGCGATGTCGTCGTCGCCGGTCCCTTCAAGCCGCGTCCCGCGACCGTCGTCCCGCTTGCCGCGCAGCCGAGGCGGTTCGATCTGCGCGGCCTCGCCGTCAAGGTCGCCCAATCCGTCCTGCCGCCGATCGTGGTGCTCGCCATCCTCCTCGGTCTCTGGCAGATCGCCTTCTCCGATCCGAACTCCTCGCTGCCGCCGCCCTCGGAAGTCTGGGCGCAGAGCCGGGACCTGATTGTCAGCCCGTTCTTCGAAAACGGCGACCAGGACATCGGGCTCGGCTGGCGCGTCCTGGTGTCGCTGGAGCGCGTCGCCTACGGCTTCGGGCTTGCCGCCATCGTCGGCGTTCTCGTCGGCGCGCTCATCGGCCAGTCGATCTGGGCGATGCGCGGCCTCGACCCGATCTTCCAGGTGCTGCGCACGGTGCCTCCCCTCGCCTGGCTGCCGCTCTCGCTCGCGGCGTTCCTCGATTCGCGGCCCTCGGCGATCTTCGTGATCTTCATCACCTCGATCTGGCCGGTGATCATCAACACTGCGGTGGGCATCCGCAACATCCCGCAGGACTATCGCAACGTCGCCCTGGTGCTGCGGCTCAACCATGTCGAATACTTCTTCAAGATCATGGTGCCGGCCGCCGCGCCCTACATCTTCTCCGGCCTGAAGATCGGCGTCGGCCTGTCCTGGCTCGCCATCGTCGCCGCCGAAATGCTGACCGGCGGCGTCGGCATCGGCTTCTTCATCTGGGATGCGTGGAACTCGTCGCGCCTCACCGACATCATCGTCGCGCTCGTCTACATCGGCCTGGTCGGCTTCATGCTCGACAAGCTGGTGTCCTTCCTCGGCGCGCTCGTCACCCGCGGCACATCCTCGAACTGAGAAGGAAAAGACCCATGAGCGCCTATCTCAAGCTCGACCATATCGGCAAGACTTTCACCCGCGGCTCCGCCTCCACCGAGGTTCTGCGCGACATCCGCCTGACGATCGACAAGGGCGAATACGTCTCCATCATTGGCCATTCCGGCTGCGGCAAGTCCACATTGCTCAATCTCGTCGCGGGCCTGACCCAGGTCTCCCAAGGCGCAGTGCTTCTGGAGAACCAGGAGGTCAACTCGCCGGGCCCCGACCGCGCCGTGGTGTTCCAGAACCACTCTCTGCTGCCGTGGCTCACCGTCTACGAGAACGTCAATCTCGCCGTGTCCAAGGTGTTCGCGGGCCGGAAGACGAAGGCCGAGCGCCACGACTGGATCATGGAGAACCTCACCCTCGTCCAGATGGCGCATGCGACGGACAAGCGTCCGTCGGAGATCTCGGGCGGCATGAAGCAGCGTGTCGGCATTGCCCGCGCGCTGGCGATGGAGCCGAAGATCCTGCTGCTCGACGAACCGTTCGGCGCGCTCGACGCACTCACCCGCGCGCACTTGCAGGACCAGATGATGGAGATCCACGCGCGGCTGGGCAACACGATCATCATGATCACCCACGACGTCGACGAGGCGGTGCTTCTGTCCGATCGCATCGTGATGATGACCAACGGTCCCGCCGCCACGATCGGCGAAGTGCTCGACGTGCCGCTGGAGCGCCCGCGCAACCGCATCGCGCTCGCCTCGGACCGGACCTACCTCAAGTGCCGCGAGGCAGTGCTCAAGTTCCTCTACGAGCGCCACCGCTTCGTGGAAGCCGCGGAGTGAGCGCCATGGCCGAAAAGCTCGTCATCGTCGGCAATGGCATGGCGCCGGGGCGCATGCTTGAGCATCTGTTCGAAGAGGCTCCCGGCCGCTACGAAGTCATCATCTTCAACGCCGAGCCGCGCGTGAACTACGACCGCATCATGCTGTCGCCGGTTCTGTCGGGCGAGAAGAGCTATGAAGACATCGTCATCCACGGCGACGGTTGGTACATCCAGCACGGCGTCACGCTTTACAAGGGCCACAAGATCGTCGCCGTCGATCGCGACGCCAGGACCGTGACTTCGGACCACGGCGTGACCGAGAGATACGACAAGCTGGTCATCGCCACCGGCTCGGTGCCGTTCATCATTCCCGTCCCCGGCAAGGACCTGCCCGGCGTGATCACCTACCGCGACCTCGACGACGTCAACGCCATGCTGCTTGCGGCGCAGTCGCGCGACAGGGCCGTCGTCATCGGCGGCGGGTTGCTCGGGCTCGAGGCGGCGGCAGGCCTCAAGGAACGCGGCATGGACGTCACCGTGCTGCACGTCATGCCGACGCTGATGGAGCGGCAGCTCGATCCCGCGGCCGGCTACCTGCTGCAGAAGGCGGTCGAGGCGCGCGGCATCAAGGTCATGACCAAGGCCAACACCAAGGCGATCGTCGGCGACGGCAAGGTCGAAGGCGTCGAACTTGCCGACGGCGCGGTCATCCCGGCGACGCTGGTCGTCATGGCCGTCGGCATCCGCCCGAACGTGGCGCTGGCCAAGGATGCGGGGCTGGCGGTCAACCGCGGCATCGTCACGGACGATCGCATGGAAACCTCCGATCCAAACATCCTGTCGGTCGGCGAATGCGCCGAGGTTGGCGGCAATGTCTACGGCCTCGTCGCGCCGCTCTACGAGATGGCGCGCGTGGCCGCGGCCAACCTCGCTCAAAGCGCGAACAAGCGCTTCGTCCACTCCGACACGCCGACCAAGCTGAAGGTCACCGGCATCGACCTCTATTCGCTGGGCGACTTCGCCGACGGCGACGACCGCGAGGAGATCATCCTGCGCGACGCCTCCGCCGGCGTCTACAAGCGTGTCGTCCTCAAGGAGAACCGGATCATCGGCACGGTCCTCTTCGGCGAGACCGGCGACGGCGCCTGGTTCAACGATCTCAAGAAGAAAGAGACCGACATCTCCGAGATGCGCGACACGCTCATCTTCGGGCAGGCTTTCCAGGGGGGCGCCTCCGCGGACCCTTTGGCGGCCGTTGCGGCCTTGGCGGATGACGCCGAGATCTGCGGCTGCAACGGCGTCTGCAAGAGCAAGATCACCGGCACGATCACATCGAAGGGCCTGACGTCGCTCGACGACGTGCGCGCCCATACCAAGGCGTCTGCGTCGTGCGGCACCTGCACGCCATTGGTCGAGAAGCTGATGGTCCTGACGCTGGGCGACAGCTACAACCCGGCGGCGATCACGCCGATGTGCACCTGCACCACGCTCGGTCACGACGAGGTGCGCCGCCTGATCAAGGCGAAACGGCTGAAGACGATCCCCGCCGTGATGCAGGAACTCGAGTGGAAGACGTCGTGTGGCTGCGCGAAGTGCCGGCCTGCGCTCAACTACTATCTCGTCGCGGACTGGCCGGACGAATATGCCGACGACTACCAGTCGCGCTTCATCAACGAGCGCGTCCACGCCAATATCCAGAAGGACGGCACCTATTCGGTGGTCCCGCGCATGTGGGGGGGCGTCACGTCGGCCAAGGAACTGCGCGCGATAGCCGACGTGGTCGACAAATTCGCCATCCCCACCGTCAAAGTCACGGGCGGTCAGCGCATCGACATGCTGGGCATCAAGAAGGAAGACCTGCCGGCTGTCTGGGCCGATCTCGGCGAAGCCGGCTTCGTCTCGGGCCACGCCTATGCCAAGGGGCTGCGCACGGTAAAAACCTGCGTCGGTTCGGACTGGTGCCGCTTCGGCACGCGGGACTCGACTGGTCTCGGCATCCGCATCGAGAAGTTCATGTGGGGTTCGTGGACGCCGGCAAAGGTCAAGATGGGCGTCTCCGGCTGCCCGCGCAACTGCGCCGAGGCGACCTGCAAGGACGTCGGCGTGATCTGCGTCGACTCGGGCTACGAGATCCATTTCGCCGGCGCCGCCGGCCTCGACATCAAGGGCACGGAGGTACTCGGCCAGGTCAGGACCGAGGACGAGGCCCTCGAGGTCATCGTGGCGCTGACGCAGATGTATCGCGAGCAGGCCCGCTATCTCGAGCGCATCTACAAATGGGCCAAGCGCATCGGCTACGACGAGATCCGGCGCCAGGTGCTGCACGACCTGCCGCGCCGCAGGGACTTCTACGACCGCTTCGTCTTCAGCCAGAAGTTCGCGCAGGTCGATCCCTGGTCCGAACGCGTGTCGGGCAAGGACAAGCATGAATTCCGCCCGCTGGCGGCGGTCCCCTACCAGCTCGCGGCGGAGTGATCGCATGACCTGGTTCCCCATCGGAACGATCGACGACATCCCGCAGCGCGGCGCGCGGTGCGTGGTGACCCCGCAAGGCAAGATCGGCGTGTTCCGCACCCATGACGACCGCATCTTCGCCATCGAGGATCACTGCCCGCACAAGGGCGGCCCCCTGACCCAGGGCATCGTGCACGGCGCGTCGGTGACGTGCCCCCTGCACAACTGGGTGATCTCGCTCGAAACCGGGCTGGCGCAGGGCGCCGACGAGGGCGCGGTCCGCACGATACCGCTCAAGATCGAGGAAGGTCGCATCCTGATCGCGCTCGACCGCCAACTCATGGCGGCCGAGTAACGCGATGGTCGACCGCCCGGCAGCCGAGGTGAGGACCACCTGCCCCTATTGCGGGGTGGGTTGCGGCGTGCTGGCCCAGGTCGCCGCGGACGGAGCCGTGTCCGTCCGCGGCGATCCGGATCATCCGGCCAATTTTGGCAAGCTGTGCTCCAAGGGCTCGGCGCTGGGCGAAACGATGGCGCTCCACGGGCGCCTCTTGGCGCCCGAGATCGGTGGGCGGCAGGCCTCCTGGGACGAAGCGCTCGATCTCGTCGCGAAGCGCTTCGCCGACACGATCGCCGTACACGGCGCGGATTCGGTGGCCTTCTACGTCTCGGGCCAATTGCTGACGGAAGACTACTACGTCGCCAACAAGCTGATGAAGGGCTTCATCGGCTCCGGCAATATCGACACCAATTCGCGGCTCTGCATGGCCTCGTCCGTCGCCGGCCACCGCCGCGCCTTCGGCGAGGACGTCGTGCCCGGCACATACGAGGACTTCGAGCAAGCCGACCTCGTCGTCCTCACCGGCTCGAACACCGCCTGGTGCCATCCGATCCTCTATCAGCGCCTGCTCGCCGCACGGCGCGAACGCGGCACGAAGATCGTCGTCATCGACCCGCGCCGCACGGCGACGGCTGACGAGTGCGATCTGCATCTGGCGATCGATCCCGGCACGGACGTCCTGCTCTTCAACGGCGTGCTGGCGCACCTCGCCCGCGCGAATGCGATCGACCAGAACTATGTCGCCGCATCGACTTCGGGCTTCGCCGAGGCCTTGTCCGCAGCGATGGCCGACGCGCCCTCACCGGCAAGCGTCGCGGCGAGCTGCGGCCTAGCCGAGGCCGACGTGCGGCTGTTCTTCCAGCTCTTCGCCGAGACCGAACGCACCGTCACCGTCTACAGCCAGGGCGTCAACCAGTCGTCGCACGGCACAGACAAGGTCAATGCCATCGTCAACTGCCACCTGGCGACGGGTCGCATCGGAAGGCCCGGCATGGGGCCGTTCTCGGTCACCGGCCAGCCCAACGCCATGGGCGGGCGCGAGGTCGGGGGGCTGGCCAACCAGCTCGCCGCGCATATGAGCTTCGACCGGTCGGAGGATGTCGATCGAGTCGCGCGCTTCTGGAATGCGCCGGACATCGCCCGCAGGCCCGGCCTGAAGGCGGTCGACATGTTCCGGGCCGTCGGCGATGGCCGGATCAAGGCGCTGTGGATCATGGGCACCAATCCGGCGGTCTCGATGCCGGATGCGACGCGGGTGCGCGCGGCGCTCAAGGCCTGCGACTTCGTCGTCGTGTCGGACGTGACCCGCACCGACACCACCCGTTATGCCGACGTTCTTCTGCCGGCCGCCGCCTGGGGCGAGAAGAGCGGCACGGTGACCAATTCGGAGCGGCGCATGTCGCGCCAGCGGCCTTTCCTGCCGCTGCCCGGAGCCGCGCGGCCAGACTGGGACATCGTCTGCGACGTCGCGCGGCGGATGGGCTATGCCGATGCCTTCGCCTTCGACGGCCCCGCCGCGATCTTTCGTGAGCACGCCGCGCTGTCGGGCTTCGAGAACGACGGCGCGCGGCTGTTCGATATCGGCGGACTGGCGACCATCGCCGACGCCGACTACGAGCGCTTCCCGCCGCGTCATTGGCCGGCGAAGCAGGACGGCACGCAAGCCGGGCGACTGCTCGACGACGGGCGCTTTCCCACCGGCGACGGCCGGGCGCGTTTCGTCGCCGTCCGCCACCGCGGCGTCGCTCACGCCGTCGATGCCGAACGGCCGATCGCGCTCAACACCGGCCGGCTGCGCGACCAGTGGCACACGATGACCCGGACCGGCAGCGTGCCGCGGCTGATGTCCAACGCGCCCGAGCCGGTGATCGAGGTCAACGCCGCCGACGCCGCTCGCAACGGGCTGGCCGAAGGCGATCTTGCGCAGATATCGAGCCGCTACGGCTCGTCGCGCGCCCGCGTCGCAATCACCGACGCGCAGAAGCCCGGCGCGGCGTTTCTCTCGATGCACTGGAGCGGCAGCTTCGCCGCCAATGCTGGCGCCGGACCGCTCGCCAACCCGACGACCGACGCCCATTCCGGCCAGCCCGAGCTGAAGCACGTCCCGGTGACGTTGCGGCGCGAGGCGGTCGCCTGGACCGGCACCCTGATCACCCGGCGGGACCTGCGTCCAACCGGCTTCGTGCACTGGAGCCGTCGTCCCGTCGAGGGTGGCTGGCTCTACGACCTCTGCGGCACGGAGACACCCGACCAGGGCATTCTCCTGTCGCGCCAGCTTCTCGGCACAATCGCGCGCGACCAGCTGGTCGAATACACCGACAGGCGCGGCCTCAACTACCGGGCCGCCGCGCTCGACGGCGACGGCGCTCTGGCCGACGCCGTGCTCGTGGCGCCACCCGGACAGTTGCCGCCGCGCGACTGGCTGGTGTCGCTCCTGGCGTCGCGGCAGGCGCTTGGGCCCGCGGACCGCATGGCGCTGCTGTCGGGCCGCTCGCCGGTTCCCATGCCGTCGATCGGCCGTGTCGTCTGCTCCTGCTTCAATGTCGGCGTCAACCAGATCGGCGCTGCAGTGGCCGCCGGCTGCACCAGCGTGGACCAGGTCGGCGCGCAATTGCGTGCCGGCACCAACTGCGGCTCCTGCCGCTCCGAGATAAGGACCATCATCGATGCAGGTCGTCTCCAGGCTGCCGAGTGACAATGCGCCGGCGCGCATCAGGCCGCTGTCCGTCCTGCCGGTCTTCCTCGATCTTGCCGGCAAGCGAGCTGTCGTAGCCGGCGGTACCGAGGCGGCCGCGTGGAAAGCCGAGTTGCTCTGCGCGGCCGGGGCCATTGTCGACGTCTTTGCCTGCGATGACGAACTGTCGGAGGAAATGCTGCGTGTCGCCGGCCGCGAGCCGAATTTGGCGATCCACCGGCGGCGCTGGGATGCCGCCTGCCTCGCCGGCGCGGCCGTCGCTTTGGCCGACGCCGAAAACGAGGACGGGGCCGCCGCGTTCCGGGTCGCCGCGCGGACCGCAGGCACCGCCTGCAATGTCATCGACAGGCCGGCCTATTGCGACTTCCAGTTCGGCACGATCGTCAACCGCTCTCCCGTCGTGGTTGGAATCTCGACGTCTGGCGCCGCGCCCATCCTCGGACAGGCGGTGCGCCGGCGTATCGAGACGCTGCTGCCACCGTCGCTCGCGGATTGGGCAGCCCTTGCCCGCACGGTCCGTGAGCGCGTGGTCGAGACGCTCGCGCCCGGCCCGGCCCGGCGTGCCTTCTGGGAGCGTTTCGTCGACCGCTCGTTCGGCCCGGCGCCTTCGGACGCGACCGAGACCGATCTGGCGCACATGTTGCACGGGACAGGCCGCGACGCGAGATCCGGCAAGGTGACCTTCGTCGGCGCCGGCCCCGGCGACGCCGAACTGCTGACACTCAAGGCCGTCCGCGCCTTGCAGTCCGCCGACGTGATCCTCTTCGACGATCTCGTCTCCGATGACGTGCTCGAACTCGCCCGCCGCGAAGCCAGGCGCATCCTGGTCGGCAAGCGCGCCGGCCGCCCAAGCTGCAAGCAGCACGAGATCAACGCGCTGATGGTGAAACTTGCCCGCGCCGGCCGCCATGTCGTGCGGCTGAAATCCGGCGATCCGATGATCTTCGGCCGAGCCGGCGAGGAGATCGCCGAACTGGACTCCGCCGGCATTGCCTACGACGTCGTGCCGGGTATCACGGCAGGTCTCGCACTCGCCGCCACGCTAGGGGTGTCGTTGACGCATCGGAACATGGCCAAGTCCGTCCGCTTCATCACCGGCCATTCGAAGTCAGGCGGTCTGCCGCAGGATGTCGACTGGCGCGGGGCTGCGGACGCTTCAGCGACGACGATCTTCTACATGGGCGCCCGCACCGCTGGCCTCATTTCCGAGCGCCTGATTGCGGAAGGCCTGCCTGCGGAAACGCCTGCCTGCGTCGCCGCCAATGTCGGCCGCCCGGACAAGCGCACGGCGCATGCGACCCTCGGCGACCTGGCCGCGGCGACCGCCGATTTCGACCGTTCAGCGCCGATTCTGATCGGTGTCGGCGCGGTGTTTGTCGAGAAGGTTCAGGTCGCGAAAGCGGACCCCGGCCTTTTCGCCTTGAGCGCGTGACCCGCCCCGTCTACGGCACGAGCACCGCCGCTCCGCTCAGCCGCCCCTGCCGCAGGTCGTCGAGCGCATCATTGGCACGTTCCAGCGGATAGACCGTGGTGTGCGTCCGCACGCCGGCTGCGCGCGCGACCGGAAAGAACTCCTCCGCATCCTTGCGCGTGAGGTTGGCGACGGAAACCAGTTCGCGCTCCTCCCAGAGAATGGAATAGGGCATCGCCGGTATGTCGCTCATATGGATGCCGCCGCAGACGACACGCCCGCCCTTGCGCACGGCCTTGAGCGCGGCGGGCACGAGCGCGCCAACCGGCGCGAAGATGATGGCGGCATCGAGCGGAGCGGGCGGCACCTCCTCCGATCCGCCCGCCCACACCGCGCCCAGACTGATCGCAAAGCGCTGCGCTTCGACATCTCCCGTCCGCGTGAAGGCGTAGACTTCGCGGCCCTGCCAGGCGCAGACCTGCGCGATGATGTGCGCCGCAGCACCAAAGCCGTAGAGGCCGATGCGCTTGCCTTGTCCTGCCCGCTTCAGGGATCGCCATCCGATCAGCCCCGCGCACAGGAGCGGCGCAGAGGCGACGGGATCGGCATCGGGATCGAGGTCGAAGGCGAAACCCGAATCCGCCACGACGTGCGTCGCGAACCCGCCGTCACGGGTGTAGCCGGTGAACAGCGGCGCATCGCAGAGGTTTTCCCAGCCCGAGCGGCAATAGGGGCATGTGCCGCAGGTATGGCCGAGCCAGGGCACGCCGACCCGGCGTCCCATCCTCGCCGGATCGACGCCCGGCCCCACCGCATCGACGATACCGACGATCTCATGCCCGGGAATCAGAGGCAGCTTCGGATGATCGAGCTCGCCGTCGACGACATGCAGGTCCGTGCGGCAGACCGCGCAGGCTTCGATCTTCAGCCTTATCTCTCCCGCGCCCGGCGTCGGATCCGGCGGCTCCATGAAGACGAGCGGCAATCCCGGCCTTTCGAGAACCATCGCTTTCATTGGCTGCCTCCAGAGGACAGGATGCGCCGTTCGATCCTTGTGATGGAATCTGGGCCCCGGCTTTCGTCAGGTCCTTGATCCCGCTCAAAGGACGCACCGCCCGCCGCTGCTAGATTTGAAACTGTGACCACGACAATAGTGAGTGACCTCCAATGAAAACCATCCTTACCGTCACAAGTCCCGACCTCGGCGATGCGGACCTCAAGCTCGCTGCCACCTTGTGCGAGGAGATTGAGGCGCATCTTGCCGTTCTGGTTCTCAATATGGCCGCTCCGCCTCCGTTCGGCGGATATGCAGCCATCATGTCGGACGCGTGGCTGCAGGAAAGGCAGGCCGACGTGGAGAGACTTCAAAAGCGAACAGCCGCGGTTTCGGCCCTGCTGGCAGCCAGCCCGATTTCGTCCGATGTGTCGAGCGAATACTCCGAAGAGGCGTGGGCGGACGAGGTCATCGGACGGCGTGCCCGCTACGCCGACCTGACCGTTATCGGTCCGGAACTGCTGTCCCGCAACGCGATCAAGAACAAAGTGGTGTCCGGAACGCTGTTTTCCTCGGGCAAACCGCTTCTGCTGGTGCCGCAGGGATCGTTCCCGACGCTCAGGCCGAAACGCGTTCTGGTCGCCTGGGATTCCCGTATCGAGGCCTCCAACGCCGTGGCCCGGTCTCTCGACCTGCTGCGCACCGCCGAGGATGTGCGCCTCGTGCTCGTCGACCCTGTCGAAGGCGAGTTCGGACAGGGCGAGGAACCCGGAGCCGACGCGGCAACCTATCTGGCCCGCCACGGCATCAAGGTGACGGTTGAGCGCCGGCCGAGCCAGGGACGGTCGATCGCGGCCGTTCTGCGCCAGCATGCGATCGATACGTCGGCTCAACTCCTCGTCATGGGTGCCTACGGTCATTCCCGGCTGAGCGAGCGGATTCTGGGTGGCGTCACGAAGACGATGATCGACGAACCGCCGCTGCCGATCCTGATGGCCAGATAGCGGGATTCACCGGATTTCGAACGCCTGCCGATCTGCGCCACCTTGGCGTCGTCGGATTGTCGGACGTTCGCGCTAAACCCAAAGGGTTGGCCAGTACGTCTCGAGAAGCACTGGCCGCTCGCGCTGCCGGGCGCTGGAAATGACCGAGTATCCGCACCAGGCGGAAGGAGCCACCACCCTTGATCACCGAGAACCAGACCGACGCGATCGCATTTCTCGCCAATCCGGCGTCGCATGGACTGTCGGTCCCCGTCGAGACGATGGAAACGCATATCTCGCGTATTTTCCTGGCAGGGGACCGCGCGTTCAAGGCGAAGCGCGCGGTCAAGCTGCCCTATGTCGATTTCTCCACGCCCGCCTTGCGGCTCGCCGCCTGCCGAAAGGAAGTGCAACTCAATTCTCCGACGGCTCCCGGCCTCTATCTCGGCGTTCGGCGCATCACGCGCGAAACCGGGGGCCGGCTCGCCTTCGACGGGTCCGGCGAAATGATCGACGCCGTCGTCGAGATGCAGCGCTTCGAGCAATCGGCCCTGCTCGACCAGATGGCCGCGGCTGGAACGCTGACACCTGCGCTCTTGACCGAGACCGCGAGGACGATTGTCCACTATCACCGCGCAGCGCCGGTGGTGCATGCGGGAGGAGGAGCGGCGAACATGGAGGGCGTGCTCGACATCAACCGGGCCGGCTTCGCCACCAGCGGCGTGTTCCCGGCCGACGAAGTCGAACGCTTCGATGCCGCGTTCCGCGCAGCGCTCGCGCACCACGCGGCATCGCTCGACCGCCGCGAGCAGGCCGGCAAGGTACGGCGCTGTCATGGCGACCTGCACCTGCGCAACATCTGCCTGCTCGACGGCGTGCCGCGTCTGTTCGACTGCATCGAGTTCAACGATCAGATCGCGACCGTGGACGTTCTCTACGACCTCGCCTTCCTGCTGATGGACCTCTGGCACCGGAATCTCCGCGAACTCGCCAATCTGGTGATGAACCGCTACCTCGACGAGGCGGACGACGAGGACGGCTTCGCTCTCCTCCCCTTCTTCATGGCGGTCCGCGCCGCCGTCCGCGCGCATGTCCTGGCGACGCAGGTCGAGGAAAGCACCAACGCTTCCGGATCGCTTCGCGCGGAGGCCAGGTCCTATTTCGACCTCGCCCTGAGACTGCTCGCGCCGTGCCCGCCTCGTCTGATTGCCATCGGCGGCCTGAGCGGTTCAGGCAAGACCACGATCGCCGAAGCGCTGGCAGCCGACATTGGAACGCCGCCCGGCGCGCGCATCGTCGAAAGCGACCGCATCCGCAAGGCGCTGCATGGTGTTCCGGCCGAGACGCACCTGCCCGACAAGGCCTATCGCCCTGAGGTTTCCGAGCGGGTCTATCGCGAGCTGGCCTGGCGCGCCGGGCTCATCCTCGCGGAAGGCGGGTCGGTCGTCGCCGACGCCGTCTTCGACCGCCCTGCGGACCGATCCCGGATCAGGCAGTCTGCCCTGGATCGCGGCGTACCGTTTTTTGGAGTATGGCTCGAAGCCGCCCCCGAGGTGCTCTGGCAACGGGTCGAGCAGCGATCGGGCAGCGCATCGGACGCCACGGTCGATATTCTGTCGCGACAGCTCCAGAGGAACGCCGGCGAGATCGACTGGCGCAAGCTCGACGCAGCAGCCAGTCCGGCCCGGATCGTCGGCAACATCATGGCTCTCGTCACGGCAAGCAAGCCTTCGATCACCTGACCGAATGCTGCGATACTTGAGATTCGACCGATTGTCGGATCGGGGCAAACCGTACGCCCGTCGTTCGTCAGGCGACCGTCTGAGCGGCCATGTCCTCGACGATGGTCTCGGCTTCCTTGCGCGCCTGCTTTGCCGCCTCGGAGGCGAGCCTGGAGCTGAGCGACGCGAGCCGGCCGGCTTCGGCCGTATAGTCCGACGCGGCGTTCTGGGCGAAAGCGCTGAGAATATCGAGCGCATCTTTCCCCTCCTCGCTCGTCGCGAGATCCTCGACCAGCTTGGCATCCTGCTCGTAGCGCCGCTTCAGGAAGGCGAGGCCCTCGATCTGGTAGCGCAACAGCGCCCCGAAAGCCTGCGCCTGGACCTGCATGCCCGCATTGAAGGCGTTCCGCCCTTCGGCGAAGAGCGGCATGGCAGGCACTTCAACGGTGGAAGTCGCTTTCTTCGTCGGCATGGCTCGATCCCCGATTGCGTCCTGGAATATGATCCGGACGCTAGCGGCATCGGTCGTCTGCGCATTGACCTCGATCAAGCGGCGGCGCACCGTTCCTAATGCTGCAGCACATAAGTGCCTGGCGCGTCGCCAAGGGGTGCGAAGCCTCGATCCGGTGCGCCCATCGACGGCGGCGGTACTCGTGCGGCATCCGAACGAGCCGCGAGCCAATCCGCCCATGCTTCCCACCACGTGCCTGGCCGGGCCTCGGCGGCGGCAGTCCATTCGTCCGGGCCGATGGACACGCCGTCGGTGTGCTTCGTGGCAATACGGTAGTGGCGGTTCGGACGTCCAGGTTCGCTGACGATGCCGGCATTGTGCCCACCGCTGGTGAGCGCGAAGGTGACTTCGGTGTCGCTCAGATCATGGATCTTGTAGACGGACCGCCAAGGCGCGACGTGGTCGCGCTCGGTTCCAACCACGAACATCGGCACCCGGATGTTCTGGATCGAAGCGGGCCGGCCGTCGACCATGAGGCGGCTCGTCGCCAATTCGTTGTCGAGATAGAGTCGGCGCAGGTATTCGGCGTGCATCCTGTAGGGCATGCGGGTCGTGTCAGCGTTCCACGCCATCAGGTCGAACATCGGCTGGCGCTCGCCCATGAGATAGTCGTGGACCATGCGCGACCAGATCAAGTCGTTCGTACGCAGAAGCTGGAAGGCTCCCGCCATTTGGTCGGCGGAGAGATAGCCGCGATCCCACATCATGCTCTCCAAGAGATGCATCTGGTCGTGGTCGATGAAGAGCGCGAGTTCGCCCGGCTCGGAGAAATCCGTCTGCGCCGCGAGCAGCGTCACGGAGGCCAGCCGCTCGTCACGCGACCGCGCCATCGCGGCGGCGGCAATGGACAGCAGGGTTCCGCCGAGGCAGTAGCCGGTCGCATGGATGCGCCTGTCCGGCACGATCGCGCTGACGGCGTCGACTGCCGCCATCACGCCGAGTCGCCGATAATCGTCCAGGCCGAGATCGCGATCGTCCACCGTCGGATTGCGCCACGATATGCAGAAGACGGTATGCCCCTTCTCCACGAGATAGCGGATGAGCGAGTTGGCCGGCGACAGATCGAGGATGTAGTATTTCATGATCCACGCCGGGACGATCAGCACCGGCTCTGCAAATACATCCGCGGTCGCCGGCGCATACTGGATCAGTTCGATCAGATGATTGCGGTAGACGACCTTTCCGGGCGTGACGGCAACGTCCTTGCCGACGACGAAGTCCTCGGCGCCCACCGGAGGCCGGCCGCTCAACGTCCGGGCCTGGTCCTCCATCCAGTTGGAAAAGCCGGTGACGAAATTCATGCCGCCGGTCTCGAAGGTTCGCTTCAGGACTTGGGGGTTCATGAACGGTACGTTCGACGGGGAAAACACGTCGAGCATCTGCCGCGCGCCGAAGGACACCACGTCTTCGTGATGCGGCGTCATCCCCGGCACTTCGTGCGTGACGTTGTGCCACCATTGCTGGTTGAGCAGGAACGCCTGGGCCCACAGGCTGAACGGTGGCTTCTTCCATTCATCCGCCGAGAACCTGTAGTCGCCCGGCAGCGGCTCGATCGCGGGCGGGGCGTCCGGGTCGGCGGCGAGCGCGGCAATGTGTGACAGGAGGCGCGCCGACTTGCGGCCCGCCTTGTCCGCGAGTTCCAGGCGCTTGCCTGGTGCTGCGGCGAGGTGCGCCCACCAGTCGTACAATGCGAGCGACAGAGCGGTCGGCGACAGTCCGGCGCTCATGCGCGCCGTCAGTGCCTCGCGCATCCTGTCGATCGCGCGATATGCCTCGCTCCCGAGTTCCTCGGGTACGGGGACCGGAGGTATGGCGACGGACGCACGGCGTATCTTCTTTGCTTCCTTCATTTTTTCATCCTAGCGGATTCCACGGCGGCTTGGCTTGATCTGACTCAATCCGGCGCTCGAAGCCGGTCGAGAAAGGCACTTCCGACCTGCCGCCCGCCCAGAGTTCCATGGATAGAGAGAATACGCCCCGTCCTCGCTCCTGGACAAATTCGGGTTGACCTTCCCCTTTCAGGCAAGAAAATGAAGGATACTCATTATATGTCGCAGGGGGAGCAACGTGTCGAAACTCCAGGGCAAGACCGCTCTCGTCACCGGCGCCGGCCGTGGTATCGGTCGGGCACTTGCACTTAAGCTCGCAAGCGAAGGTGCCGCTGTCGTCATCAACGATCTCGACGCCGGGCCTCTCGGTGAAACCGCGGGCGCCATCGAGGCGGCGGGAGGACAGGTTGCGACCCTCGCTGCCAGCGTGACCGATGCCGATTTCGCCGACGCATTCGTCGCCCTTGCAATGGAGCGGTTCGGCGGACTGGATATCCTAGTCAACAATGCCGGCTACACCTGGTACGGACCCGCCTCGATGACAACCGACGAGCAGATGGAAACGATGTTCAAGGTGCACATGATGGCGCCCTTTCGTCTCTTGCGTGCCGCCCATGGTCCGATCCGGTCAATGTACGAGCGCGAGAAGACAGAAGGTCGCGAGGTGTTCCGCAAGGTCGTCAACATCTCTTCGATGGCGGGCACGGGCGGCGTAGCCGGCCAATTCGCGTACTCGTCAGCGAAGGCGGGCCTGATCGGCATGACGCGCACGCTTTGCAAGGAATGGGGACGTTTCAAGGTCAACGTGAACTGCGTTGCCTACGGCCTGATCGAGACGCGGCTCAACATGCCGCGGGACGAGGGCGGCAACCAGGCCACCATCGAAGAGCGCACGATCGAACTCGGTCTGTCGCGAAAATTCCGCGAGAATACCGAGGCGCTGAGTCCGCTCGGACGTATCGGAACGCCCGAGGAAGCCGCCGACGGCGCCTACCTCTTCTGCATCCCGGAATCAAACTACGTCAGCGGCCAGGTGCTGGTCGTCGGCGGCGGCCTGTCTGTCTGAGAGGTGGGATCACCCATGGGCATGCCGGGTGCGAAGGATGTCGAGCGCTTCTTCCATATCAACCTCAACTGCACCGACTTCGACCGGTCACTGGCTTTCTATCGCCTGATCGGCTTCGAGATCTTCCTCGATTTCGCGACCGCGCCGGGATCGCATCGGACGTTCGGACAGGTCGGGCTGGGACCGATCCTCGGCTTGCCGGACGACTGTGACGGCCGCGCCGCCCTGCTGACGCTCTCCAACGACCGCGGCGCGATGCGCCTCGATCTCATCGAGTGGAGATCGCCGCGGGTTGCCAGCCGCAGGCGCGAGAACCTGGCCCAGCCCGGCATGGCGCGCATCTGCCTCAAGACTACCGATGCCGATGCCGTGCATTCCCGGCTCGTGGATGCCGGCCACCCGACCTACAGCGAGCCGATCCAGGTTTCGCTCGGCGGGTCGCTGATCAAGGTCTTCTGTGTCGAAGATCCCGACGGCATGGTGATCGAGTTCATGCAGTTTCTCGGCGCCGACCGCGCCATGCTTCCACATATGTGAAGCGGCTCCGCTGGCGTGCGCCGCTCGCGACCGCTACTCATAATGAGGAATGCTCAATAATGAGAGGCGAGATGACGAAGCCTGCGAAGGCAGAGGCGCATATTTGCGAACGCGAGGAGTTGGAAGCGAGCGGCTGGACGCCGGCCAACGCCTCGCGCTTCATGAACCATGTCGGCCCGCTATGGAGGAAGTACGAGGACGGCCGGATGCGCTTCGGCATTCTGGTCGGGCCGCAGCATGACAACACCCAGGGCCGTCCGCACGGCGGGATGATCATGACGCTGTGCGACGACGCGATGGGCAACCATGCACAGGCGCAGAGGCCCGGCGAACGTCTCTTCACTGTGTCCTTCGACTGCCAGTTCATCGGCGCGGCGAGCGAGGGCGAATTCGTCGAGGCTCGCTGCGAAGTGGTGAAGGCCACCCGCTCGCTCATCTTCATGCGATCGACCTGCTCCGTCGGTGACCGGACGATCGCCGCCAGTTCGGGTATCTGGAAGGCAGTCGGAAAATGACCATCAACTACGAAACGCTCGCCAATTGGCGCTTCCCTGAAAAGACGCAGACCTATGGCTGGAAGGACACGGTGCTTTACGCGCTCGGCATCGGCCTCGGCGCCGACCCGATGTCGCGCGACGAACTGAGGTTCGTCTACGAGCCGTGGCTGGAGGCGCTGCCGACGATGGCGGCGGTAATGGCCGGTCCTGGCTTCTGGATACGCCATCCGGCGACCGGCATCGACTGGGCGAACTCGCTGCACGGCGAGCAGGAAATCGTGCTGCACCGGCCGCTGCCCCCGACAGGGAGCGTGATCGGACGGATGTGCGTCGAAAGCCTGATCGACAAGGGGCCGGGCAAGGGCTCGCTGCTGACAACCCGCAACGATCTCCGTGACGCGGCGACGGACGAGCTCATCGCCTCGGTCTATGCCACGGCGTTCAACCGCAACGACGGCGGTTTCGGCGGACCGGGTGGATCGCGCCCGCCGGTGCATCCGACCCCCGAACGCATCGCCGACCACGTCGTCGACCTCCCGACCCTGCCGCAGGCAGCCCTGCTCTATCGCCTCAACGGCGACGACAACCCGCTGCATGCCGAACCCGCGATCGCGATCGGCGCCGGCTTCCGGATGCCGATCCTGCACGGCCTGTGCACCTACGGCATCGCCGGACACGCGCTGCTGAAGGCCGCGTGCGGCTACGATCCGAAGCGGATGAAATCGCTGCGGGCGCGTTTCTCGGCGCCCGTCTATCCCGGCGAGACGATCCGCACCGAGATCTGGCAGGAGGACGCGACGACCTTCGCCTATCGCTGCAGCGTGGTGGAGCGCGACATACCGGTCATCACCGGCGGACTGATGCATACCCGGGGATAGAGCGCACCGGGGACGGTGCGAACGAGGGAGGCAGACGATGGGAGAGATCTTCGTCGAGGGACTGACGATGGCGTCGATCTACGCGATCGTCGCCGTCTCCTTCAACATCATCTATCGCCCGACCAACATCTTCAACTTCGCCCAAGGCGACCTGCTGATGGTCGGCGCCCTGCTCGCCGCCGTCCTCGCGCGAGGCAACAGCATGCCGTGGTACGGCGCCGCCGCGATTGCGATCGTCGCCGTGATGCTGCTTGCCATCCTGATCGACCTCGTCGCCGTGTCGCCGGTCATCAAGCGCTCGCCTCACGGCGCCGGATGGATCATCTCGACGCTGGCTGCGTCCATCATCATCCACGAGATCGCCGACAAGCTTGCCGGACCCGATCCACGCGTCCTGCCTGCTCCCCCTCCCCTCCAGACCTCGTTGATCGATTTCGGCGTCTTTTCCGCCAGTTCGTTCCAGATCGGACTTGTCTGCTTCACCTGCGCACTCGTCGCGGCGACCGAGCTGTTCTACCGCACTCGCCCCGGCAGGGCGGTGCGCGCCATCGCCGAGGATCGCGAGGCAAGCCTGCTCAGGGGCATCAATCCGGCGCGCGTCACGCTCCTGTCCTTCGCCGCCGGCGGCGCGGTGGCGGCAATCGCCGGGATCCTCGCGGCCCCGATCCTCTTCGCCAGCACCTCGCTCGGCGGGATGCTGCTGCTCAAGGGCTTCCTCGTCGTCGCCGTCGGCGGAATCGGCTCCAACAGCGGTGCGATCGCCGCGGCACTCATCATCGGCATGGTGGAGGCGGCGACGGCCCGCGTCCTGACGCCCGGCCTGCAGGAGGCGGTCAGCTTCGCGGTCGTCCTCGCGATCCTGCTCGTCAGGCCGCAGGGCCTCTTCGGCACGGCCATGGGACGGTCGGTCTGATGGCGACCGGCGCCGCAACGCCGAGCCATCTGATCGCACCCGCCGCGGCGGGCGTGGCGCTGGCGGGGCTGCCGTTGCTCGTGACGAGCGACTATGTGCTGTTTCTGCTGACGCAGGCGGCGGTGCTCTACCTCGTCGCGCTCGGGCTCAACGTGCTGACGGGATATGGCGGCATCACGTCGATCGGCCATGGCGCCCTGGTCGCCGTAGGCGCCTACGCCACCGGTATCGCCACCGTCGATCACGGCTGGCCCTTCTGGGGCGGAATGGCGGCTGCCATCCTGTCCGCCAGCCTCTGCGGCTTGCTCCTGGCCCTGCCGGCCTTCCGCCTGTCCACCTGGTATTTCGCGCTCATCACCCTCGGTTTCGGCAGCGTGGTCTCGGGCCTGATCATGGAGCTCGGCTGGCTGACGTATGGCTTCAGCGGCATCGTTGGGATTCCGCTGCCCGAGTTCTTCGGCGCAACTGTCGCCGGCCGAAACCTCTTCTGGCTCGTCGCCGGAACCGGCTTTGGGGCGTTCCTCGTCACCCGCAACCTCATCGGTTCGCGCTTCGGCCGAGCGCTTCTTGCGATCAAAGAAAATCCCTTGGCCGCGATGAGCGCCGGTGTCCGGACCGGCGCGGTGAAGGTCGGCGCATTCGTCTACAGCGCAGCGCTGGCGGGGATCGCCGGGGCGTTCTTCGCCGCCAACCAGAGCGTCATCACCCCGGACGATTTCTCGGTCCATTTCTCGATCTACTTTCTGCTGGTGATCGTGCTCGGCGGGCTCGGCAATCTGCACGGTCCCCTGCTCGGCACTGCGGCGTTCTTCCTCTTGCCCTATCTGATGACCGGCCTGCAGGAATGGCGCCTGCTGATCTACGCGGTCGGGCTGCTCATTCTGATGATCTTCTTCCCGCAGGGCCTTGCGGGATTGCTCGCCCTTTTCGCACGGCGGATCGGCAGGCACCCAAGCCCGGCTACGACCGCCATCGCCAAAGCCGCCATCCCGCGCGTCAACGGCGCGCAATTGGACATCGACACGGTCGGCAAGCGATTTGGCGGCGTGCAGGCGTTGTCCAACGTGACACTCGCGGTGCCGTCCGGCACCATCCACGGCATCGTCGGGCCGAACGGCTCCGGCAAGACCACGCTCGTCAACCTGATCAGCGGCTTCTACGGTCCCGATGGCGGCGAAATCCATATCGACGGCATCTCCAGCGCCGCGGTCTCCGCCTCCGGCCTCGCGCGCCAAGGTGTGCGCCGAACCTTTCAGACGCCGAAACTGATCCCCGACCTGTCGATCGTCGAGAATGTGATGTTCGGCGCCTATTCCGACGAACGAGCTTCGCTGTCCTCCATTGCCCTGGGCCTGCCTTCCGCCCGGCGCGAAGCGCGCGAAAGGCGGGCCGAGGCGATGAGCTATCTCGACTTCGTCGGACTTGCCGCACAGGCGGATATGTCCGTTGGCGAAGCGACCCACGGCCAGCAGCGGCTGGCCGAGATCGCGCGCGCGCTGGTCGGCCGGCCGCGCCTGCTGCTGCTCGACGAGCCGGCGGCGGGGCTTTCGATGGCCGAGCTGGAGGGGCTGCGCGAGACGATCGCGGCGATTGCGGCCACCGGCACGACGGTGGTGATCGTCGAGCATCATCTCGAGCTGATCGCGGATCTCTGTGCCCGCGTCACCGTGCTCGATCGCGGTCGCGTGCTCAAGGAGGGAACGCCGGCCCAGGTCTTCGCCGACCCGGAGGTCCTCGCGACCTACATGGGCAGGCGCGCGCTCGGCACGGAGACCGCCTGATGCCGCTGCTCGAGATCCACGACCTCTCCTCCGGCTATGGCCGGGTGCCCGTTCTCGACCGCGTCTCCCTGTCCGTCGATACCGGCCGCATCGTCGCGGTCGTCGGCGCCAATGGAGCAGGAAAGAGCACTTTGCTGAAGACGATCTCCGGGCTGCTCAAACCGTCCTCCGGCACAATCCGCCTCGACGGCGCACCGATCGGCGGCATCGAACCGCACATGATCGTCGCCATGGGCCTGCAGCACGTCGCCGAAGGCCGCCGGCTGTTTCGCTCGCAGACGGTTGCCCAGAACCTCGACCTGGCGCTGATCGGCGCCAGGCTCGACCGGCAGGAGGAGCACCGGCGGCTTGCCGACGTCCATGCGCTGTTTCCGATCCTGCTGGAAAAGGCTCATCTCCCCGCCGGCGCGCTGTCCGGCGGCCAGCAGCAGATGCTCGCGATCGGACAGGCGCTGATGCGCTCGCCGAAAGTCCTGATGCTGGACGAGCCGTCGCACGGTCTGGCTCCGATCATCGTGGACGAGGTGTTCGATGTGCTGGTGGAACTGCGCGCCCGCGGCACGGCAATCCTTCTCGTCGAGCAGTTGGTCGAGCGCGCACTCGACCTTGCCGACCACGCCTATGTGATGGTGTCGGGCCGGATCACGGGGAACGGACCGGCCACGTCGATCAGGGGCAGCGATCTCGTGCGCCGTGCCTATACCGGCGGATAGGCCAGTCCCGTTTTAAGCGGGTCGGGGTATCGAACCCGCCCGCCAGCATCGACTCACCAGGCATCGATGAAGGGGCGCTTCTTGCCGGACCGGAGTTTGGGTTTGCGTGACGACTTCACACCGTGCATGATCCATCGCCTCGTCTCGGCGGGATCGATCACATCGTCGAGCTCCATGAACGTTGCGGCGTTCATCGCCTTTCCCTGTTCGTAGAGATCGGCGACGTACCGTTTGTAGGCCGCGTCGCGCTCCGCCGGGTCGGCAATCGCATCGAGCTCCTTGCGGTAGGCTAGCCGCACCGCGCCTTCCAGCCCCATCGGGCCGATCTCGCCCGTCGGCCATGACACCGAGAACATCGGCACCGAAAACGAACCGGCCGCCATTGCGACCGCGCCGAGGCCATAGGCCTTGCGCAGGACCACCGCGAACATCGGCACGTCGAGATTGGCGCCGATGATGAACAGGCGCGAGAAATGTCGCACCGTCGCCGTCATCTCGGACTCAGGCCCCACCATGAAGCCGGGCGTGTCGCACAGCGACAGGATCGGAATGTCGAACGCGTCGCACAGTTGCATGAACCGGGCCGCTTTGTCCGCCGCCGGCGCGTCGATCGCACCGCCGAGATGCATCGGATTGTTGGCGATTACCCCGACAGGATGTCCCTCGATCCGGATGAACGCCGTGACCAAGCCCGGCGCGAACGCCTTGCGCAGTTCGAGCAGCGAGCCGGTATCGGCGAGGGTGCCGAGCACCGCGCGGATGTCGTAGACCCGCAGCCGGTTCTCCGGCACCAGCCGGCGCAGTTCGCGCTGGTCCGGGCAGGACCATTCCAACACCGAGCCCTGGAAGAACGAAAGATAGTGCTTGGCCGCGCGAACCGCCTCCGCTTCGTCCTCGACGAGAATGTCGATGACCCCGTTCGGTGCCTGCACCGAAACCGGCCCCACCTCATCGGCGCTCACCGCGCCGAGCCCGCCGGCCTCGATCATCGCCGGGCCGGCCATGCCGATCGATGAGTTCTTCGTTGCGATGATGACGTCGCAACTGCCGAGCAGGGCCGCGTTGCCGGCAAAGCAGCGGCCGGAGTTGACGCCGATCAGCGGCACCTTGGCGCTCAGCCTGCCGAAATGCCAGAAGGTGCGCATGTCGAGGCCGGCCACGCCGACATAGTCCGTGTCGCCGGGACGTCCGCCACCGCCTTCTGTGAACATGATCAGCGGCGTTTCGAGCTGCTCGGCAAGCTCGAACATCCGATCCTTCTTCGCATGCGCCTGAAAGCCCTGGGTACCGGCGAAGACGGTATAGTCGTAGGCGAGCACCGTACAGCGTGTCTTGTCGGCGGCGAAGAGGCTTCCGTTCACATCCCCAACCCCCGCGATCATGCCGTCGGCAGGACTGAGCCGCTTCAGCTCGTCCATGGAGCGGCGGCCGCGCTGGAGCGCAAGGATCATCCCGCCGTACTCGATGAAGCTGCCGGCATCGCACAGATCGTCGATATTCTCGCGCGCGGTGCGATTGCCGGCCGCGTGTCTCCTGGCAACCGCGTCCGGCCGCGCCTCGTCGCTGAGCTCATGCTTGCGCTGCAAGACTTCGGCAAGATCGGGCCTGATCGCATCGAGATCGTAGGCTTCGGCAACTTCCGCTTCGGAATGGATCGAGCCGGATGGCTCGACGAAGGCAACCGGGTCGCCGAGCCGGAGCACGTCGCCCTGCCGGGCCGGCAGGGCGCGGACGATGCCGGCGATGTCCGCCCGGATCACCAGCTCGGATTTCATCGCCTCGACGATGACGAGTTCCGCACCCCTCTCGACCGTTTCGCCGGCGGACACGATGACGTTGACGACCAATCCCGGCATCGGGGTCACCACGGCCACCGTGTTCTCCGGCGCTTCCTCATATTGCTTCCGGTCGGTCGCGGACACCCCGCTCGTCTCGATCGGGAAGTAGAGCCCGCCCGGCTCGGCCAACCCCGGGGCGAGCGACGCCGCGTTCTCCTCGATGAACTGCGTATGGACCCGATCTGCAACGACGTCGGGATGGCCAATGACGCGCCGCAGGAAGGCGAGATTGGTCCCAACGCCCTCGATCCTGAACTCCGAAAGGGCCCGCTCCGCCCGCCGCAACCCGGCTCCGAAGTCATCGGGCGAATGGACGATCACCTTGGCGAGGAGGGAATCGAAGCTTGTGTTCGTCTCGTAGCCCGCATAGCCGAACGTATCGACCCGCACCCCCGGCCCGCTCGGCGCATCGAAGGCATCCAGCCGGCCGGACGCAGGCAGCGTGGCGCCGTCGGGCAGCATGGTCTCCATGTTCACCCGCAACTGGATCGCACTTCCAACGGCTGGCGGGACGCAGGCCGGATTGAGCCCAGCGGCGGCAAGCGTCGCCCCGCCGGCAATGGCGATCTGTGTCTTCACCAGGTCGATCCCGGTCACCATCTCGGTCACCGTATGCTCGACCTGCAGGCGCGGATTGCACTCGATGAAGATGAAGTCGGCATCGTCCCCGCCGTCTGCGTCGACCAGGAATTCGAACGTGCCGAGGCTGAGGTAGCGGGCCTTGCCCGCCATCACGAGCGCTGCGTCGAAGAGGCGCGCGCGGACCTTCGGCGAAAGGCCGGGGCTGGGCGCGATCTCGACTAGCTTCTGGTGCCGGCGCTGGAGCGTGCATTCGCGTTCCCACAGATGCGTCACCCCGCCCTTGCCGTCGCCGATGATCTGCACCTCGATGTGCCGGGCACGCGGCATCAGCGTCTCGACATAGACGGAGCCGTCGCCGAAGGCTGCCTGCGCCTCGGACCGGCAGCGTTCCAGCGCGCCGTCGAGTTCGTCGATGGAGCGCACCACGCGCATCCCGCGCCCGCCGCCGCCCGCGACGGCCTTGACGAGTGCGGCCTCACCCGATTTCAGCGTCGCGAAGAAGGCCCGCGCCTCCTCAGGCGTCGTCGCACCGGTCGTTCCGCCCGCGATCGGCACTCCCGTTTCGCGCGCCAGCGCCTTCGCCTTCAGCTTGTCGCCGAACAGCTCGAGCAATTCCGGCGTCGGGCCGGCGAAGGTGATGCCCGCATCCGCCAGCGCGCGCGCGAAGGTGGCGTTCTCGGACAGGAAACCATAGCCGGGATGCACGACGTCGCACTCTTCCCGGCGCGCGACCTCGACCAACTGGGCGATGTCGAGATAGGCGCCGACGCCGCGCCCCGTGAGCTGGATAGCTCGATCGGCTCGCCTGACATGCAGCGAGCGCGAATCTTCAGGCGCGAACACGCCCACTGTCTCGATCCCGAGTTCGCTTGCGGCACGCGCGATGCGGATGGCGATCTCGCCACGGTTGGCGATCAGGAGTCTCTTGAATGTCATGCGGTCTTTCTTGCTTCCTTCACGTGCCGAGCCGCTCGCGCTTGATGACGATCCCGGACTTCTCTCGATCCCAGGTATCAGGCGTGATTCCCTCGGCGCGGACGAGATGCTTCTGCACCTTCTGCGTCGGCGTTCGCGGCAGGCTGTCCATGATCCGGACATAGCGCGGAATCATGAAATGCGGCATGCGCGGGCGAAGGAACTCGATCAGCTCGCCGGGCTCGACCGAGCGGCCCGGCGCGAACGAAACCGCGATCAGCACCTCGTCCTCCGAAACGTCGCTCCTGACCGCCACGGCAGCCGCCTCGCGGATCGCCGGGTGCAGCAGCACGTCGGCCTCCACCTCCATCGAGGAGATGTTCTCGCCGCGCCTGCGGATCGCGTCCTTGATGCGGTCGACGAAGAAGAAATTGCCGTCCTCGTCCTGACGGAACCCGTCGCCCGTGTGGAACCAGCCGTTGCGCCAGGCCCGCGCGGTCGCTTCCGCGTCGCCGTTGTAGCCGCTGTTCATCGCCCAGGGCCGGTCGGTGCGAACGATCAGCTCCCCGGCGGTCCCTTGCGGCACCTCGCAATCGTTCTCGTCGACGATGCGCACCTGCACGCCCGGCCGTGGCCTGCCGCAGGTGTTCGGCACTTTCGGATTGGCCTGCGTGACCAGCGGACAGGAGATTTCGGTCATGTTGAAGACGGAATAGGCCGTGCAGCCGTAGCGCTCGCCAAAGGCGATAGCCTCCTCGCTCAGCGGAATCGCGCCGAAATGGCGAAGGGTCGTGCCCTTCTCGTCTCCCGTCTCCTCGCGCTTCATGACGAAGGCCGCCATTACGCCGAGCAGATACATGTAGGTGACGCCGAGCGTTCTGATGACGCTCCAGAACCGGTCGGTCTGGAACGATTCCACCATGGCGATCGAGCCGCCCCGTGCCAGCGCGACGTGGCAGAAGATCGTGCCGCCGATGTGGAACATCGGCAGGTTGACCAGCATCCGGTCGGTCTCGTCGAGATACCAGAATCCCTCCCCCGTCGACAGCATGTGGACATAGGACATCATCACGCCCTTGGACGCACCGGTCGTCCCGGAGGTGAATATGATGGTCTGCTCGTCCCATGGTTCGATCGGCCGTCCGGGAGGCTCCAGCCCGACCGGATCACCTTCCAGCACATCGGCTCCGTGAATGACGCAACCCTGCACCGGCACGGGATCGCCAAGCAGGCAGACGAGCGTATCGAGGTTGGAGCGGTCGATATCGTTCAGCCGCTCGGCGAGCTCGGCGTGGATCACACCCACCCGCGCGCCGCAATTGCGCACCACATGTTCCAGAAGGCGGCCCTTGTAGGCGGTGTTGATCGGCACGAAAGTCGCACCGAGATAGTTGATCGCGAACCAGACCTTGAGGCAGGTGGCGCCGGTCGGCAGCCAGACCAGCACGCGGTCGCCCTGGCGCACGCCGATCTGTTGCAGGCCGCGCGCGACCGGAAGAACCTGTTCCCGGAGTTGCCGGTATGTCCAGGTCTCGCCGCCGTCGAAGACGGCATAGATCCTGTCGGGGCATTCGCGCGCGCGCAGTTCGATCAGATCGCGCACCACGCATGCGTCGGCGGGCGGAATTCTTGGATCGTGATGCATCGGCATGTCTCCAGCTCGGAAGTCGTCCGGCCGCCTGGACGGCCGGACGTTGCGGCTCAGGCCCGCTCGCGGAACGCCCCACGCGCCCGCTCGTCGCGGGCCGAGAGGAGCTTCGCCAGAGCAAGGCTGTCCGCCGAATGGCCGGAGTGGCTCGTTGCGGAGAAGTTGATGCGGCCGAGCATCGCATCGTAGTTCGTCAGCGCGTCCATGCCCGCCTTGAGCGCGTCGGACTCGAGCGACTTCTTCTCTTCCGCGACTGCTTTGATCGCATGGAGGAAGTCGTAGAACGGCGCCATCATCGCGATCGGCTCGCGCCCGGCCATATCGGGCTTCTGCCGGATTTTCTCCAGATAAGCCGTCTGCCGCGCCCCGATCGGCTCGTCCGCTGTCCAGGTGAGGTTCTTGTAGGAGGTGGCGACGGCGTTCTCGAACACCTTTTCGGGTGCCATCTCGAACAGCGTGTCGCTGAGAGCCGACAGATGGCAGCACAGCACCGGTGCCCAGTCGAGATCGGCCAGCGCCTTGAACGTCATGCCGTAGGCCGGCAGAAGGCTGACCCAGGCGCAGACGGCCTCCGCCCCGGACTTGCGGATGTTGTCGATGTTGGGCAGCACAGTCGTCGGTGACAGCGGCACAGTCTGAATAGTCGTTGGCTCGATGCCCCGCTGCGACAGGAAGTCGACGGTGTTCTTTCCCAGCGCCTCGCCGAACGCCGTCTGCTCCTGCAGGATGCCGATCTTCCTGATCCCGAGCTTGTCGACCAGATGCCGGACGGTGGCCTCCGCCTGGGCGCGCGTATTGAGCACGAACTGGTAGTGGTAGGGATATTTCTGCGCGTCGCCGAAATCGTCCGACAGCGCATAGGCCGTCGACAGGATCTTCGCCGGCGATGTCACCGCGAGCGATGCGAGCCCTTGCGAACTGCCGCCCGGACCCACCGCGATGTTGATCTTCTCCTCGATCAGCCGCCGCGCGACCGCCGGCTGCGTCGACGGGCTGCCTTCGTCGTCGACCTCGTAGGGCTCGACCTTGCGGCCGAGAATACCGCCGGCCTCGTTGATCTCGTCGATTGCGACGAGGCCGCCGGAGAAGATCGGCGCATAGGTCGACGCCGCCTTCCCGGTCGTGGCGCGGATCCAGCCGATGCGGATGACGTCGTTCTCGGCGAAGACCAGCGGCGCGAAGCCGGTCATGCCCGCGAGCGCGGCACCCGCGCCCGCCATTCCCTTCAGCAGCGTGCGGCGTCCCACACTGGCGTTCAGTGTCGCAAAGCTCTTCCCTTTCATGACCTTCCTCCCTGGTTCAGTCATTTCCGAAGTCAGCCGGCCTTCATCGGGCCTCGCGCATCTCGGCGCGTGCGTGGTCCCAGCGCTCGTTGTCCCAGGTGAACAGCGGCCGCGTGGCGAAACCGTTGGTGCCGGAGAGCCAGCGTCCGCCGTCGATGACGATGCATTCGCCGGTGATGTAGCTGGAGCGGTCCGACATCATGTAGCTGGCGAGGTCGGCGAGCTCGGAGTGATCGCCCATGCGGCGGGCGGGGATCTCGTTGTGCAGCGGCTCGGCGATGGCCCCTTGCGGGTACATCCGGTCCCACGCGCCGTCCGTGTGGAAATAGCCCGGCGCGATCGCGGCGGTGCGGATACCCTTGGGGCCCCATTCGACTGCGAGCGTCCGCATCAGCGCGAGAACGCCCGCCTTGGCCGCCGCGGAAGGCGCGGTGAAAGGCTGGCCGGTCCAGGCCGCGGTGGTGACGATCGACAGGATGTTGCCGGGGTCGCCCGCCTCGATCCAGCGCCGCCCGGCGGCGAGCGTGCAATAGGCCGTGCCGTGCAGCACGATGCTGGCCACCGCGTCGAAGGCGCGCGCCGACAGGCGCTCGGTCTGCGCGATGAAGTTGCCGGCGGCATTGTTGAGCAGCGCCGACAGGGGGCCATCCGCCCAGATCTCGTCGAAGACGCGCTCGACGGCGTCGGGATCCCTGACGTCGAGAACCTTGGTCCCGACCTTCCTGCCGGACCGAGCCGACATCTCCTTCGCGGCATCCTTGAGGACGGCTTCGCGGCGGCCGCAGATAATCACGTCGGCGCCAAGCTCGGAGAAGCGCGACGCCATGCTCTTGCCGAGACCCGTTCCGCCACCCGTAATCAGGATACGCTTGCCGGCCAGAAGGTCATCCTTGAACATTCGTATCTCCCCTAGCAGCCGGCGAAGACGGGTTCGCGCCGTTCCTTGAATGCCCGCACGCCTTCGGCATGATCGGCGCTGGTGAAGAGCACGGACGCGCAGTCCCGCTCGAAGGCGAGCGCGCGGTCCAGGCCCTCCGCCGTGAACGATTTGAGGTAGGCGATCGGCAGCGGCGCGGCGTTCGTCACCCCCGCGGCCGCCGCGAGTGCGGCATCGAGCGCCTTGCCAGGCGCGGCCAGGCGGTCGACGAGCCCGTCGACCTTCGCCCTGGCGGCATCGAACTTCTCGCCCCAGATCATGATCTGGCGGGCGCGGACGACACCAACCCGCACCGGCAGCGTATGGATGAGCGCCATATCGGGCAGCACGCCCACCCGGTCGAAGCCATAGGCGAAGCGCGCGTCCTCCGCGGCGACGATCAGGTCGCAACAGCACGCAAGCGACAGACCCGCGCCGACCGCCCAACCTTCGACCGCCGCGATGATCGGCTTCGGATAGGAGATCATGCGGCGCGCCAGCCGCATAACGTGGTCGAAATGTTCGCGCCAGCCGCCCAGCCCGCGCTCCTGCATGTCGTCGAAATCGCCGCCTGCGCAGAACGTGCCGTTTGCCCCGGTGATCACGACGGCGCGAATGTCCGGATCGGCCCCGACCTCGTCGAGCTGCCGAAGAATGGCCTCGCACATGGCGCGCGAGATCGCGTTTTTCTTCTTCGGCAAGTTGAGCGTGAGCACGAGCACGGGCCCGTGCCGGACGGCGTCCAGCATGTGACAACCTCTGCAGTTTGGATTCGATCCGGCGCCGTCAGCGGCGCCGGCTTCCCGGCCTCAGGCGATGATCGATTGCCGGCCCTCCCAATAGGGCTTGCGCAGTTCGCGTTTCAGGATCTTGCCTGCACCCGAAACCGGCAGCGGCTCTGTCCGGAACTCGACCGAGCGGGGGCATTTGTAGCCCGCGATATGCTTGCGGGAGTGCTCGATGATCTCCCCGGCGGTCGCTGAATGGCCGGCACGGAGCATCACGATCGCGTGCACCGCCTCGCCCCACTTTTCGCTCGGCACGCCGATGACGACGACCGTCGACACGGCCGGATGACGGGCGATCGAATTCTCGACCTCGGTCGAATAGACGTTCTCGCCGCCGGTCACGATCATATCCTTGATACGGTCGACCAGGAATACGTAGCCGCCCTCGTCCATGTAGCCCGCATCGCCGGTCCTCACCCACCCATCGACCAGGGCGGTCTTGGTCTCTTCCGGCTTGCGCCAATAGCCGCTCATCATGTGCGGTCCCCGCACATAGACCTCGCCGATCTCGCCGCGAGGCAGTTCCTTGCCGTCCGGACTGTTGATCGTGATTTCTGAGCATAGCCCCGCATAGCCCGCCGAGCGGATCCGTTTGGCCGCTTCCCCTGTGGCGCGGTGGTCGGCCGGCCTGAGGCTCGAGATGTAGGGCGCGAGCTCGGTCTGTCCGTAGCCCTGCTGGAGCCCGACATGCGGCAGCTTGGCCTGCGTCTCCTCGATCTGGGCGGCAGACATGGGCGCCGCGCCGTAGACGAGCGTCTTTAGCGAGGACACGTCATAGGCGGCGAAGTCCGGCTGGTCGAGCAGCATGCGGACCATGGTCGGCACCAGCTGCGTATGCGTGATCTTCTCGTCCTGGATCGTCTTGAGCAACTGCTGCGGATTGAAGCCCGGGAGGAAGACGTGGCTGCCGCCTGCGATGGTGGTGGCGAACAGCACCGCCGACCCGCCCGAATGGAACAGCGGCATCGCGTGCAGGAAGATCGTGCCTGGATCCGACAGATGCGCATAGTCGATGCTGAGCGCGACCGAGCTCGCCCACACCGCCAGGTGCGAGAGCATGACGCCCTTGGCAAGGCCGGTGGTTCCCCCGGTGTAACAGATCACGCCCAGCGCATCGGGCGCGAGAGGTGCGACCTGCGCCGGACCGTTTTCGGCGACCAGACGCTCGTAGGAGATCAGGCCGGCCGAGCCGTCCATCGGCGCCCCAATGAAGACCACGTGCTTCAAGCCCTTCCAGCGCTCGCGAAGACCGGGCAGGTGCGGCAGGAATGCCGCGTCGATGAACAGGACGACGGGTTCGGAGTCGGTGAGCCCATAGGCCAGTTCCTCGAAGCTCCAGCGCGTGTTGAGCGGCACCACGACGCCGCCCATCCACAGGATGCCGAAATAGGCCTCCATATAGCGCGCCGAATTGAGCGCCAGAATCGCGACGCGGTCGCCCTCGCCGACCCCGAGCGACTCCAGTCCGCCGGCAAGCCGCGCGACGCGGTCATTGACCTCGGCCCAGGTGCGACGCTCGCTCCCGTCGACGGTCGCGATCCGCTCACCGCCCAGTTGTCCCATGCGCCGCAGCGCCTGCGTCAACAGCATTCTCTTCCTCCCGCCACTGCCGCGCCGCCCTTCAGCGGCGCCCCTGGGTTTGTGCCATTTCCGCGTATCAGTTCAATGGCTGATGTTCTCGATCAGGCCGGCCATGCCCTGGCCGCCGCCGATGCACATCGTGATCACCGCGTACCGCCCGCCGGTATCCTTCAGGTGGTCGATCGCCGTCATCGTCATCCGTAGCCCGGTCGCGCCCGGCGGATGGCCGAGCGAGATGCCGCCGCCATAGAGATTGGTCTTGTCGCGCGAAATGCCGAGTTCGCGTTCCGCATGGATGTTGACTGCGGCGAAGGCCTCGTTGATCTCGAAATAGTCGATGTCGTCGATGCTAAGCCCGAACTTGTCGAGCAGCTTGCGCGTCGCCGGCACCGGGCCGATGCCCATGATCTCCGGCGGCACGCCCGCGACCGCCCAGCCGACCAGCCTCGCGTCCGGCGTGATGCCGAGATCGTCGGCAGCCTGCCGCGAGGCAACCACGATCGCGGCCGCCCCGTCGGTCACTCCGCTCGAACTGCCGGGCGTGATGCGCCCGCCTTCCTTGCGGAACACGGGTCGCAGCGACGCGAGCTTTTCAGCAGTGATGCCGAAGCGCGGAAACTCGTCCTGCGCCAGCATCTTTGTGCCGCGACCCTCCGGCGCCTCGATGGGCGCGATCTGTCTGGCCAGGAATCCGCTCTCGATCGCCGCTTGGGCGCGGCGCTGGCTCATCAGGCCCCAGGCGTCCATCTCCTCGCGTGTGTAGCCGAATTTCTCGGCCACGTTTTCCGCGGTCGAACCCATCAGTTCGCCCGAGAAGCCGCACCGGTAGATCACGTCCGCGCCATCCTCGAGCTGTACGTGTCCCTTGGTGTCGCCCCAGCGCATGGTGCGCGCGACATAGGGAATGCGGCTGAAATTCTCGCCTCCCGCCGCGACGCCGACACGCGATTCGCCCGACATGATGTTTTCGGCCGCGGTGGTGATCGCCTGCAGACCGGAGGCGCAGCCGCGGTTGACACCCATCGCGCCCGACTCGACGGGCAGGCCTGAATTGACCGCGATGACCCGGCTGACGATCGCCGCCTCGCGGTCGACCGGCGTAACATTGCCGAAGACGAGATTGTCGGCATCGGTCGCCTTGATGCCGGCCTTGTCCAGCGAGGCCTTCACGGCGTGAATACCGAGCTTCTGCAGTGGGACATCGCGCAGGCTCTTGCCAAAATCACCGAATGGCGTGCGAACGCCTCCCGCCAGAACGATTTCCATATGACATTCCTCATCGAGATCAGGGAGACGACGCCCCTCGATCCGAGCACAAGCTCTCACACATCACTCCTATAATGTGTATCGCTCACTTATCCCATGTCAACGCGCGGAATCTGTTCGCGGCCGAGACTCACCGGGAGATTTCGATTCTCCACATATCTGGACAAAACGCCCAGGCGGGTCGGGAGCGGGATGAAGCAGAACCAGATAAAATTGCGGTGGAATCGGCGATAATCTGCGAAATCCCGTCATAGAGCTCGCCCGCGCTGCAGCCTTTTCGTCCGCGCGAACCTGTGCGGAGGGCAGTCCTCGCCGATGTGCGCCGATCTCGGTGTGCGGCGGCAAATCAGGCTTCGCGCTGCCCGTTCTCGTCTGCATTGACGTCGAAAACAACGTATGTAATGAGGATTACTTATTAGTGGTTCCATCAGGGAACGGAGGAAGCTCCCATGGAGATCAGGTTCGACGGACGCGTGGCGATTGTCACGGGCGCCGGCAACGGCCTCGGCAGGGCGCACGCGCTGGCGTTGGCCTCGCGTGGTGCGAAGGTGGTCGTCAACGATCTCGGCGGAAGCGGCAATGGCGCTGGACGCTCGTCCGCGGTGGCGGAAGCGGTGGCGGACGAGATCCTGCGCGCGGGCGGCGAGGCGATTGCGGACGGAGCCGACATCTCCGACGAGGGCCAGGTCCGCGATATGGTCGCTACGGCGATGGCGCATTGGGGGCGCGTCGACATCCTCGTCAACAATGCCGGCATCACCCGCGACAAGAGCTTCGGCAAGATGGACATGGCCGATTTCCGCAAGGTGCTCGACGTTCATCTCGTCGGCACGACGTTGTGCACCCAGGCAGTGTGGAACGTCATGCGCGAACAGGGCTACGGCCGCATTGTGTTGACGTCGTCCACCTCCGGCCTCTACGGCGCCTTCGCGCAAGCCGCCTATGCCTCCGCCAAGGCCGGCATGCTGGGGCTGATGAACGTCCTCCATATCGAAGGCGCCAAACACGGCATCCGCGTCAACCTTCTCGCGCCCTGGGCCGCGACACGCCTCACCGCCGGCCTTCTGCCGCAGGAGGCGCTCGACCTTATGGGGCCGGACACCGTCACGCCGGGCGTGCTCTATCTGGTCAGCGAAAACGCGCCCGCCCGTGTCATCCTGAGCGCCGGCTCCGGCTGCTTCGCACGGATCCGACTGCTTGAATCCGATGCTGTATTCTTCCCGCCTGAGGGGCGGACGCCCGAGATGATCGCAGCTCGGTTCGACGAGATTTCGTCCGCAGCCGGCCAGCGCGAAGTGACCGACACTTTCGACCAGAACAGCTATCTCGTCAGGAAGGCTGCCGCCGGCCTGGGGATCGCATCGCCACTGTAGTTCGGCGCAGTCTACGAGGGAGACCAACATGACCATTCGCTTCGACGGCCGCGTCGCCATCGTCACCGGTGCCGGCAACGGCATCGGCAGGGAACATGCGCTCGGCCTCGCCGCACGCGGCGCCAAGGTCGTCGTCAACGATCTCGGCGGCGCGGTGAACGGCAGCGGATCGTCCTCTGCGATCGCCGAAGCCGTCGTCGAGCAGATCCGCGCGGCAGGCGGCGAAGCGATCGCTGACGGAGCGGACGTTTCGAGCCCCGAACAGGTGGCTGCGATGGTCGCCCTAGCGAAGGACAAGTGGGGGCGCGTCGACATCCTGATCAACAATGCCGGCATCCTGCGCGACAGGACCTTCTCCAAGATGGAGCTGGACGACTACCGCAAGGTGCTCGACGTCCACCTCAACGGCACGGTCTACTGCACCAAGGCGGTCTGGGAGATCATGCGCGAGCAGCAGTACGGGCGCATCCTCTTCACCACGTCGACCTCCGGCCTCTACGGCAATTTCGGCCAGGCCGCATACGGTGTGGCCAAGGCCGGCATGCTCGGTCTGATGAACGTCCTGCATCTCGAGGGCGAGCGCCACAACGTCCGCGTCAACATGCTGGCGCCGTCGGCGGTGACCCGCATGACCGAGGAGCTCCTGCCGAAGGAAGCCGTCGCGCTGATGAAGCCCGAGCTGATCACGCCGGGCGTCCTCTATCTCGTCAGCGAGAACGGCCCTTCCCGCGTCATCCTCGGCGGAGCAGCGGGCAGCTTCGCGCGCATTGTGCTCAACGAGACGGACGCCGTTCACTTCACCGAAGACGAGCTGTCGCCGGAAGCGGTCGAAAGGGCCTTCGGCCGGATCTGTGATACCGGTATCCTGCACACGATGCAGAACGCGTTCGAGCAGAACCGCAACCTCGTCGGCAAGGCCGCCGCCGCGCACGGCCTGAAGGTTCCGTTCTGAAGGAAAGCCGCGGATCCGTGGAGCCCGCCTACTTGTCGACCACGCCGAGGGTAGCTTCGATCCGCGCGAGCCTCTCGTCGATCCGCGCGAGGGACGGGTCGCCAGCGGGCTGCGGCCTGTCGGCGACGAGGCCGCGATAGACCAGATGGGTGATGTAGTCGGCGGTCGAATTGAGATCGAAGGTGCCCTCGCCTCGCACATAGCTCCATGTGTGATGGTCGATGCAGCCATAGATCATGTCGCGGATGATGGGGATGGGCACATCGGCCACGAACTCGCCGGAGCGGATCGCCTGTTCGATGATCTCGGTCGTGCGCCGGGTGTAGGCGCGATTGAGATGGAAGACGCGCATGCCGCGATAGTCCGGGTCGACCTTGATTTCGTAGGTCACCAGCTTGGCAAGTTGCGGGTCCTCCTCGATCGTCTTGAGATGGCGCCAGATCAGGTAGCGCAGCCGGTTCCAGGTTCCGGATATGCCCTGCAGTTGCACTTCGAAATCGGCGATTGCCTTCTCGTAGGCGCGCTCCACGACGCTGACGAGCAGTTCGCGCTTGGTCGAGAAGTAGCGGTAGATGGTGCCCTCGACCACGCCCGCCCGTTCCGCGATCTCAGCCGTGGACGTATTATGGTAGCCGGTCTCGCGGAACATTTCCGCCGCCGCCTCGAGCAGTTCGGCCTGGCGAACCTCCTTGCGAAGCCGGCGTCTGCGTGGAGTCTTCTGGGTCATGCATATCTTCTCGGGCCGCGGCGATGCGGGAATGGCGCGCCGGCGGAATATGTCGCACAGCTGTAGATCGATTTTGCCGAGCCTGCAAAAGGCCCGGTCAACACGAAGGATCGAGCCTTGGACGATGAAATGAACCGGTATCTGCAACCCACGCGATTTCTCGACTTTGACACACCGGCAGTACGCGCGTTCGCACAGCAGCATGCCGGCACCGGCAGTCCGCGCGAAATGGCCGTCCGGCTCAACCTAGCAGTCCGGGACGGCATCCGCTACGATCCCTACAGTTTCCGCCTAGAGCCGGCGCGCTACGCGGCGTCCGATTGCCTCGCGGCCGGCAGCGGTTTCTGTGTGCCCAAGGCCATCCTTCTCGCCGCGGCCGCGCGTGCAGTCGGTATCCCGGCGAAGCTCGGCTATGCCGATGTCCGCAACCACCTCACCTCGCCGCGTCTGGCCGAACTCATGCGCAGCGACGTGTTCCGCTGGCACGGTTACGCCGCCCTCTTCATCGACGGCAGGTGGCTGAAGGCCACTCCTGCCTTCGATGCGGGCCTTTGCGCCCGGTTCGGCGTCAAGCCGCTCGAGTTCGACGGCACCGGCGACTCCGTGTTCCACGCATTCGACGCTTCCGGCCGGCGTCATATGGAATATCTGCGCGACATCGGCGAGTTCGACGACTTCCCCTATGAGCCCTTCGCAGCCGACATGCGCGAACACTACGCCCACCTTCTGTCGCAGATCGAGGCTCGGGACCGCAAGGCGGCGGCTGCGCTCGACACCGACTTCGCCCCGCGGGCAGGCTGATTTCCTTCGCCTTCGGTGCGCAAGCCTCGACGGCAGGAGAACTTGACGCGCAAAGGGGCTTTCCACGAAGGAAAGCCCCGGTTGCATGCCGATCGAGGCGGTATCAGCCCTTCAGGAGAGGACACGCGCTCTCTTCCACCGGCCGGTAGGCCTGATCGCCGGGCAGTTTCTCGACGATGGTGTAGAGATCCCAGCCGCCCTTCGACTCCTCCGGCTTCTTCGCCTGCAGCAGGTAGATGTAGGACGGGATCAGGCGACCGTCCGCGCGCACCTTGCCGTCGATCGCGAAGAAGTCCTTCACCGGCATCTTCTTCATGTGGGCCGTCACGGTCTTGCCGTCGTCGCTGCCGGCCGCTTCCGCGGCGCGCAGATAGTGGGTCACCGCCGAGTAGGCGACTGCCTGGCTCTGCGTCGGCATGCGACCGAACTTCTCCTCGAAACGCTTCGCGTAGGCGCGCGTGTCGTCGTCGCGATCCCAGTAGAAGCTCTCGGTGACGAGCAGTCCCTTGGCGACGTCCAATCCAAGCGCGTAGGTGTCGGTGATGCTGGTCACGAGACCGATCAGCTTCTGTCCTCCCGCCGCGAGGCCGAACTCGTTTGCCTGTTTCAGCGAGTTCATCGTGTCATTGCCGGCGTTGGCGAACGCCACGGTGTCAGCGCCCGAGCCCTGCGCCTGAAGCAGGAAGGACGAGAAATCCGTCGTGCCGAGCGGTGCCCGGACGGAACCCACGACCTCCTGCCCCCCTGCGCGCTTCAGCTCCGCCTCGGTGTCGCGCTGAAGCGCCTCGCCGAAGGAGTAGTCCGCGGTAACGAAGAACCACTTCTTCGCGCCCATCGCGATGCCGGCTTTTGCCGCACCCTTGGCGGCCGCGTAGGTGTCCAGGCTCCAGTGCGTTGCGATCTCGTTGCAGAACTTGCTCGACAGGTCGGAACTGAGCCCACCGGTATTGAGCACTGCGGCGCCCTTCTCCTTGCCGACTTCCATCGCAGCGAGTGCGATCGGGCTGCCCGAGCCCGATATCAGCACGTCCACCTTGTCTTCATCGATCCAGCGGCGCGCCGTCGTCGAGGCGATATCCGCCTTCAGCTGGGTGTCCGCATTGAGCACTTCGACCGGGTGTCCCTTGACCTTGCCGCCGAAATCTTCGACCGCCCACTTCACGGTTTGGAACAGGCCTTCGCCCACCGTGTCGGAGTAGCCGCTCGCCATGTCGTTCAAGATCCCGATCTTGATGGCGTCTCCTGAGAATGAGTCCTGCGCGTAGGCGGCACCTGCCGTCGCCGCGAGCGCGACGAATGCGGTGCAGCCCATTGCCTTTGCTGCGAATGTCTTCATGTCCTGTTCTCCTCCAGCCGAAAATCGATTCATTGGCGCCGGGCTGCCGGTGCGGTCGTGGGCCAGGCTTCCCCGTCTCGTCGACAACATCGCCGCTGGCTTCAGCGCTTAAAAAAGTCTCACTCATTTTTGTCGTTGTGAAGAGCCGTAGTGCGCTTTCTCAACCTTTGCACATCCGTGGATTTCTGCTAGTTTTTCGCATCCTGGCTTAGGAAGGAGCACAGCCGGACATTCATGAATGTCGCTCATTATAAATTTGTCCGTGCGGGTGTCTGGGTCGGAAGAATAAGATGGGAGAGGGAAATGTCGCAAAGTCAGCGCCCTGCCGCCATGCAGGCCGGCAACAGTGACCGTTTCGAGCCGGACAACGACTCCGCGACGATAAAGTCGGCCAAACGCGTCCTGCAGATTCTGGAACTGCTCAAAGAGGTGCGCCGGCCGCTCTCGACGACCGACATCGCGATCCAGCTCAACTATCCGATCTCCAGCACGGCGGCCTTGCTCAAAAGCCTGGCGCGGCTCGGCTACCTTCACTTCGACAAGACCGCCCGCACATACCAGGCGAGCCTTCGTGTCGGTTTGCTCGGCGGCTGGACCTACAGCGGTGGCTTTGCGCCTGACGTCCTGAACGATGTCACCGAGCACCTCGCCGCAGAGACCGGGCAGACCGTGGTTCTCGGATTCCGCAATGAAAACCACATCCAGTACGTCCGCGTCGTCGCGCCCGAAACGCGGGTTCGCTATTATCTGCCGATCGGCAGCCGGCAGCGGCTGGTCGACACGTCGATGGGGCGCGCGCTGCTTTCTCTCGACGAGGACGGCGCCATCGACCGCCTCGTGCGCCGGGCGAACGCCGACCGGACCGAAGGGCAGGCGCGGATCGAGCCAGCCGAGGTGAAAGCCGAGATCCATGATATCCGCCGCGAAGGCTATGCCTATTCCAGCGACGGCTTCTTCAAGGGTGCGGGCATCATTGCCGTGCCGCTGCCCGAGCCGCTTAAGGAACCGCCTTTGGTGCTTGGCTTGGGCGGTCCCGCCGAGGAAATCCGGCGCGACTTGCCGCGCCTGCTCGAACTGACGCTGGCGGCGGCGGCCGAAATGTCGGCGAAGGGCGAATGTGCAACCCGCGGCACCGTGATTGCCGAACCGCTCTTCGCCTGACGGCGGGCAAGAACGGCCGCGCCGCCGGCCGTCATTACGGCAGCCGTGCGACCCCCGGCCCGCCGTTCAATCCAGCAGACGGGCGTAGGCTGCCAGGAAGTAGTCGGAGTTCCCGTACTGTGCCTCGAGCACGCGGGCACGGCGGTAGAAGTGCGAGATCGGCATCTCGTCGGTCATCCCCATGCCGCCGTGCAGGTGCAGTCCGTCGCCACAGACCTTGGCGGCAACCTGCCCGGCAAGCACCTTGAGGCCGAGCGCGGCGCGCATCCGCTCGAGGGGGCCGCCTCCATGCGTCGACATGGCGCCAAGCAGCGACGACTTCAACTGCTCGATCTCGACGAACATGTCGGCGAGCCTGTGCTGGATCACCTGGAAGTCGCTCAACATGCGGCCGAACTGCCTGCGGACGCCGACATAGTCACTGGTGTGGCTGAGCGCACCCTCGGCGATGCCGACGGCTTCCGCGCCCAATCCGATCGACAGCCAGTAGAAGCCGTCGTCCAATGCACGCTGCGCGGCGTCGCCTGCGACGATCAACTCGGCCGGCGTGCCGTCGAGTTCCAGGTCCGACGCCTGACCATTGTCAATCGCGCGGTAGTCGCGCCGGGCAAGACCGGAAATGTCCGGGGTTACGAGAAACAGACCCACCCCGTCGGCGATCGCGGCGGTGACGAGCGCGAAATCGGCCGCCGCGAGATCATGCACGAGGCGCTTGCGGCCGCTGATCCTGTAGCCGTCTCCGTCCCCTCGCGCGACCGCTGTCGGGCGATCGAAAAAACCGCGCCCGCCAGGCTCGCCATGGGCCAGAGCAACCTTCGCGCCGTTCGAGGCGATCTGCGCCACCAATTCGGATGCGCGCGGCCCCTCGGCGGACCGAAGCGCAGCTGCGCAGATCGCGGTCGAGAGGAACGGCCCGACATAGAGCGAGCGCCCCATCTCCTCCATCAGGATCGCGTATTCGACGACCGATCCACCGAGACCGCCGGCGTCTTCGGGCAAGGCAGCACCCGGCCATCCAAGATCCGTGACCACCTTCCATAGGCCAGGAGACGGATTGCCCACGATGTCCTTGCGCCGCGCATCGAAGTCGTACGCTTCACCGAGAAACCGGCGCGCGCTGTCGCGCAGCATGCTCTGCTGTTCGTTCGGACGAAGGTCCACCGCTATCTCCTGGAAAGCTGCTTGTAGATGATGCCGCGCTGGACCTCCGACGTGCCGGCATAGATCGTCCCGGCACGGCGATAGAGGTATTGCGCCATGAGGCCTGGAGCTTCGTCCGGCGTCCAGAACGGAAGGTTGTCGCCCGGACCCTGTTCCGTGTCGGGATAGAAAGGGATTATGTCCGGGCCCATCGCCGCGATGGCGAGATCGAGGATCTCATGCTGGATGGACGAACCCTTGAGCTTCAGGGCCGAAGCGGAGGCGCTCGGATCCGGAACCTCGCCCGAGAGCATCCGCAACACCGCCCATTCCAGCGCCTTGAGGTCGATCTCGACGCGCGCCGCGCGGCGGCGGAACGCTTCGTCCTCAAGGACGCTGCCGCCATCGGCCTGGGCCGCGCGGGCGATGTCCATCATTCGCCGGAAGTCGCGTTTCGAGCGGTGGACGAAGGAGTTCGTCGTCCGCTCGTTGTCCAGCAGGAACTTGGCGTAGGTCCAGCCCTTGCCCGGCTCGCCGACCAGGTCGCGCCCAGGGACGCGGACATCGTCGATAAAGACCTCGTTGACCGTATGCCCCGAGTCGATCGTGGCGATCGGGCGGACGGTCATGCCCGGATCATTCATGTCGATCAGCAGGAAGGAGATGCCGTCCTGCTGCCGTTCTGATTTTTCCGTGCGCGCCAGGCAGAACATCATGTCTGCGAAATGCGCCTCGGTGGTCCAGATCTTCCTGCCGTTGACGACGAAGTCTCCTCCGTCGCGTTCGCCCCTGGTCTGGAGAGACGCGAGGTCGGAGCCTGAACCAGGTTCCGAGAAGCCCTGACACCAGAACGTCTCTCCCGACAGTATCTTCGGCAGGTATTTCGCCTTCTGCTCGTCCGAGCCGAACGTGTAGATGACGGGGCCAACCAGCTTGAGGCCGAACGGGCTTGGCAGCGGCGCGTCCGCAAGCGCGCATTCGTCCTCGAAGATGAACTGCTGGATCGCACTCCAGCCGGGTCCGCCCCATTCGCGCGGCCAGCCGGGCGCCGACCACCCCTTCTCGTGCAGGATCACCTGCCATCGTATCAGATCGGCCTTTGGCGGATGATAGCCCCGCGCATGCCGCCGCGCGATGTCCTTCGGCAGGCGCTCGCGCAGGAAAGCACGCACCTCCTCACGGAACGCGCGTTCGTCCGGCGACAGCGAAAAATCCATATGCAAGCACCACTCATTAAAAATGCGATTTCCGGAATACGATATCGTCAGCACATCGATGTCTAGACAGTTTTTCTAGGTATTGCTCGATTTTCCGGGTATGTAAAATCACCACAACAAATGAGTGCATATTACTTACCTGCCTGAATATCCATAAACGTGGAAAGCGCCGCGTGGCGCGAAGCCAAGCTGGCCATGGCCCGGCCGGTTGGTCATTATCCTGCCGGGAGGACCATCGATGCAGCTAGCAACAGACGGGCCGGTCATGGCTGACGGGAGCGCATTGCCGACTTCCGACGGTCGCGACGTCATCCTGTCCAGCCGCGATCTGCGGATAGATTTCAACCGCTTCGCCGCGGTCGACGGCGTTTCGCTCGACATCGAGCGCGGCCACATCCATGCGCTCATCGGTCCTAACGGGGCGGGCAAGACGACCTGTTTCAACCTCCTGACCAAGTTCCTGACGCCGACCGCCGGCAGCATCCTGTTCGAGGGCAAGGACATCACCGCCTTGAAGCCGGCCGAGGTCGCGCGGCTGGGCATGGTGCGCTCATTTCAAATCTCCGCGGTATTCGACCAGCTCTCCGTCCTGCAGAACGTCCGCATCGCGCTGCAGCGGAAATCCGGCGACTCTTTCGCCTTCTGGCAATCGGAGAACCGGCTCCGTCGGTTCGACGACGAGGCAATGGCGCTTTTGAAGGGAGTCGGGCTCGACACGATGGCGCGAACCCGGGCCTCGGAACTCTCTTATGGCCGCAAGCGCGCCCTCGAACTGGCGACCACTCTTGCCATAGAACCAAAGATGCTGCTCCTCGACGAACCCATGGCCGGGATGGCGCACGAGGACATCGACCGGATGGCCGATCTCATTCTCGCGGCCGCGGAAGGGCGCACCATCCTGATGGTCGAGCACAACCTTTCCGTCGTCTCGCGCCTTGCGCATCGGATCACCGTGCTGGCCCGAGGCAAGGTTCTGGCGGCAGGCGACTACAAGACGGTCGCAGCCGACCAGCGCGTGATCGAAGCCTATCTCGGCGGAGGTTCGCATGGCTGAAGCACCTGCCGCGGCCGCCTCCGCTGTCCAGCCGGTGGGTCCACTACTGGCCGTGCGCGGTCTCAACGCCTGGTACGGCGAATCGCATGTCCTCCAGGGAATGGACTTCGACGTCGCTCCCGGCGAAGTGGTGACGCTGCTCGGCCGCAACGGCGCCGGCAAGACGACCACGCTGCGGTCGATCATGGGGGTGATGCGCAAGCGCGCCGGCTCGATCGTCTTTGCCGACAGGCAGACCATTGCGCTTCCGGCCAGGACCGTCGCACGCCTCGGGATCGGCTACGTGCCCGAGGAGCGTGGCATCTTCGCCAGTCTGTCGGTTCTGGAGAACCTGCACCTGCCGCCGGTGTTCAGCCGGTCGGCGATGTCCGACCAGGAAATCTCCGACCTCTTTCCAAATCTGCGCGAGCGACTGTCCAGCCAGGGCACGCGGCTGTCCGGAGGCGAGCAGCAGATGCTGGCCATCGCCCGGATCCTGCGGACCGGCGCCCGCTTCCTGCTGCTCGACGAGCCGACCGAGGGACTGGCTCCCGTCATCATCGAGCAGATCGGACGCACGATCGGGCTCCTGAAGGAGCGCGGCTACACGATCGTGCTGGTCGAGCAGAATTTCCGCTTCGCCTCCACCGTCGCGGATCGCCACTACGTCGTGGAACAAGGCCGGGTGATCGACATGATCAAGAATCGCGACATCGCGGCAAATCTCGACAAGCTCCAGAACTATCTCGGAATCTGAGGCGGGCATGCTGACGGATCTCATCGGAATCCCAATACAGGCGCTTGCCGGGCAACTGCTCCTCGGTCTCATTAATGGCTCGTTTTACGCGATGCTGAGCCTCGGCCTTGCGATCATCTTCGGGCTCCTGCACATCATCAACTTTGCCCATGGCGCGCAGTACACGATGGGAGCCTTCGCTGCGTGGATGGGCATGACCTATGCCGGCATCGACTACTGGTGGGCGCTGCTGCTCGCGCCGCTCGTCGTCGGCCTGATCGGCGTTGCGATCGAGCGCCTGCTGTTGGTCCGCATCCGCAACCTGCCGGCCCTCTACGGCCTACTTCTCACCTTCGGTCTGGCGCTCATCATCCAGGGCCTGTTCCGCAATTATTTCGGCGCATCCGGCCTGCGCTACCCGATCCCCGCCGCGCTCTCGTCGGGCACCAATCTCGGCTTCATGTTCCTGCCGCACTATCGCGCCTGGGTCCTCTTCGTTTCGCTGGCGGTGTGTCTGGTGACCTGGTTCCTCATCGAACGCACCACCATCGGCTCGACGTTGCGCGCCGCGCAGGAGAACCCCAATCTGGTCGAGGCGTTCGGCATCAACGTGCCGCGCCTTATCACGATCACCTACGGCGCCGGCGTGGCGCTCGCCGCATTCGCCGGCGTCCTCGCCGCGCCGATCTATTCCGTCCAGCCGCAGATGGGTGCCGATCTGTTGATCGTTGTCTTCGCGGTCGTCGTCATCGGCGGCATGGGCTCGATCCTCGGCTCGGTCGTCACCGGCCTCTGTCTCGGCCTCGTCGAGGGGCTCACCAAGGTCTTCTACCCGGAGGCGTCGTCGGTCGTGATCTTCTTCATCATGATCCTGGTGCTGATGGTAAAGCCCGAAGGCCTGTTCGGCCGCGCCAGCTAGGAGAAATCGATGGCCGAGCCTCTTTCCATCACTCCGGATTTCGTGCCTGTCGTGCCAGCCGAGCGCGATGACAAGGCCCTTCACCGCGTCATCTTCATCGTGCTCGCGCTGGCGATCTGCGTAGCCCCTGCCTTCATCTATCCTGTCTTCCTGATGAAGGTGCTGTGCTTCGCGCTCTTCGCCTCGGCCTTCAACCTGCTGTTCGGCTATGCCGGACTCCTCTCTTTCGGTCACGCCGCCTTTTTCGGCCTCGCCAGCTACGTCTCCGCCTATACTGCGAAGTTCTGGGGCATCACGCCCGAACTGGCGATCCTGGCGGGAACAGCCGCCGGCGCCTTGCTCGGTCTGGCCTTCGGCGCCATCGCCATTCGCCGTCAGGGCATCTATTTCGCCATGATCACCCTCGCGCTTGCCCAGATGGTCTATTTCTTCTCCGTCCAGCGTCCGGACTTCACGAATGGCGAGGACGGTATCCAGGCGGTTCCGCGCGGCCACCTCTTCGGCCTCTTCGACCTGTCGAACGACATGACGCTCTACTGGACCGTGGCCGCGATCTTCATGGGCGCCATGCTCCTGATTCACCGCTTCGTTCATTCGCCCTATGGCCAGGTTCTGCAGGCGGTGCGCGACAACGAGCGCCGCGCCGTTTCGCTTGGCTACCGCGCCCAGCGCTACAAGCTGATGGCGTTCGTGATGTCCGCGGCGATCGCTTCACTCGCCGGGGCGACCAAGGCGATCGTGTTCCAGGTTGCGACGCTGGTCGACGTTCATTGGTCGATGTCGGGCGAGCCGATCCTGATGGCGCTTGTTGGAGGCGTCGGCACGATATTCGGCCCGCTGGTTGGCGCCGCGGTCATGACGACGCTGCAGAACTACCTTGTCTCGGCGGGATCGTGGATCACCGTCATCCAGGGAGTGATCTTCGTTCTGTGCGTGCTGACGTTCCGGGCCGGCATTGTCGGCACCATCGCCGACCGGCTGAAGCGCAACCTGTGAGAAGCGAAGGGCAAAGCGGGAGCTGTATTCGGCGCGGGGCCGCGGCTATGCCTGCTCAGGCGAGCAGCGAGGCCGCAGATCGGTAGTCTGCTTCCAGCCGGTCGACCAGGGTCGCGACACGCGGCACGTCGTCGATCGCGCCGACGCCCTGCCCGGCCGCCCAAAGATCGCGCCAGGCCTTCACGTCGCCCTGCGCGGTGCCGAAATTGAACGCGTCGGGCGGCGTCAGATCGTCCGGGTTCCGGCCTGCCGCCGCGAGGCTGGCGCGCAGGAAGTTGCCGGGAATGCCGCTGACGGACGGCGTGTAGACGATGTCGGCCGCCTTCGCGTCGAGGATCATTTGGCGTTGCCGTTCCACCGCCATGCTCTCGGCCGTCGCCATGAAGCGCGTGCCCATGTAGACCATGTCGGCGCCCATCAGACGCGCGGCGGCGATCTGCCGCCCGGTCGAGATCGCGCCTCCCAGCAGCAGCGTGCCATCGAAGATCTGGCGGATCTCGTGCAGCGCAGCGAAGGGACTGATCAAGCCGGCATGACCGCCGGCACCGTAGGAAACGGCGATCAGCCCATCGACGCCCGCCTCGGCTGCCTTGGCCGCGAATTTGAGATTGGTGACATCGTGAAAGACGAGGCCGCCATAGGAATGCACGGCCGCGATCAGGTCGCGGTTGAGCCCGAGCGAGGTGATCACCAGCGGCACCTTGCGATCGACGGTGATGGCGAGATCCGTATCCAGCCGCGGATTGCTCTTGTGCACGACCAGATTGACGCCGAATGGCGCGGCGTCATGGTTCAGCCGTCCGGCGATCTCGTCGAGCCAGTCGCGATAGCCGTCGCTGGTGCGCTGGTTGAGCACCGGGAAGCTGCCGACTACGCCGGCATTGGACGTCTCGACCACGAGATCGGGTCCCGAGATGAGAAACATCGGCGCGGCGACGACCGGCAGGCGCAGGCGCCCGGTCCAGCTGGCGGGAAGCGGCATCGCAGGAGCCCTCGGAAAGAAAGAGGCCCGCCGCGCGAGCGGCGGGCCGAGGCGGGGTGTAACTCAGTACTGGGTGAAGTCCTGCAGCGTCTTGAAGGTCTTGTCCTTCGAGTTCAGCTGGTAGATCTTCAGCGCTGTTCCGGAGAGCTGCCTTTCGTTGTCGAAGCTGATCGGAGCCGACACGCCCTGCGTATCGAAGTCCTTCAGCCCGCGCAGCTGCTCGATGGTGCAGGCGCGCGTCAGCTCCTTGCCGCAGCGTTTCATCCCCTCCGCCAGCGCATGCAGGCCGACATAGGTGAGGTAGGTGTAGCGGTTGATCGCGCCGACTTCATCGGCCGAGGCGTATTTCTTGGCCTTCTCCATGAAGGCGTCGATCGCCGGACCGTTGAGCGCCACATAATCGGCGACGAGGTAGTCGTAGCCGGCCGGAGCGGCGAGGTTCACAGACGGCGGCATGTCTTCCGACCACACGCCGGCCACCTGAAGGTCCATGCTCAGCTTGCGCGCCTCGCCCAGGATGTTGGCCGCGCCCGCGATGATCCCGCCATTGGCGAGCACGTTGACGCCGGCCTGCTTCATCTGCGCGATCTCGGCCGCGAAGTTGGTCGTGCCCTTCTTGAAGCGGACACGCGGGCCTTCCTTGACCCCGAACTCCTTGATCGCACGGTCGAAACCATGCTCGATCGCGGCGCCGAAATCATCGTCTTGGCGGATCAAGCCATAGACCGGGTTCTCGACCTTCATATTCTCGTGGATGTATTTCAGCTGGCCGTAGAACGCGTCGGCATAGCTCGCGCCGACGGTGAAGACCGACGGACGCACCGGCTTGTAGACGAGTTCGTTAGGCGCGGTGGTGACCACGGTCGGCAGGTTGTTCTCCTCGATCAGCGGCATCATCGCGAGCACGTTCGCCGTGCCCGACGTGCCGTTGAGCGCGAAGATGCCGTCGACCTCGATCAGCTTGGTCAAGGCCTGGAACGAGCGCGCCGGCACGTAGCCGTCGTCCTCGGTGATGACCGTGATCTTGCGGCCGTTGACGCCGCCGGCTTCGTTGATCTCGGCCGCCGCGATCTTGGAACCGACCGAGACGGCCTTGCCGATGAACGAAGCTGGTCCCGTCATGATGTTGACGTCGCCGATCTTGATCTCGGTGTCCGTCACGCCCGGGTCCTGGGCGTAGGCGGCTGTCGAGGCGAGCAGTGCGGCAGCGAGTGCAATCAATGTCTTCTTCATGCTGTTTCCTCCACTTTGTCGTTGCGGTCGCGCGTCAGTAGGCGAGCGGCCAGTTGCTCCAGTATTTCCGGATGTCACGCCAAAGCCCGATCAGCCCTTCCGGCTTCAGCCGCAGGAAGGCGATGATCACGACGCCGTAGGTGATGCCGCGGATCTCGTAGACATAGGTCGTGTAGAAGCTCGAATTCGTGTCCGAGAAGGTGTCGAAGAAGAGCCGGATGGCCTCGGGCAGGAGCGACAGGAAGATCGCCCCGAGGATGGCGCCGGCGATCGAGCCGAGCCCGCCGAGGATGATGATGGCGAGGGCCTCGATCGACAGGATGAGCGCGAAGACGTCGATGTTGACGAAGCGGATCTGCAGCGAGATCAGGGCGCCCGCGATACCGACGATGAAGGACGAGACCATGAAGGCGTAGAGCTTGTAGCGCACCAGGTCGACGCCCATGACGCGGGCGGCGATGTCGTGGTCGCGGATCGCCATCCAGGCGCGGCCGATGCGCGAGCGCTGGATGTTGAGCGCGGCGAAGACCACGATCGCGGCAACCGCGAGCGCCGTGTAGTAGAGCGGCTTGCCCTTCTGGATATCGAAGCCGAAGAGCTTCGCACCCGAGACGAAGATGCCGTTCGGACCGTGGGTCAGCCATTCGGCGTACAGGATCACGTGGTTGATGATGAAGGCGAAGGCGAGCGTGGTGATCGCCAGATAGAGACCCTTCAGCCGCAACGAGGGGACACCGACAAGGATGCTGATCAGCGCCGCGACGACACCCGCCGCCGGCAGCGACAGCCAGACCGGCCAGCCGAAATCCATCATCAGGATCGCGTTTGTGTAGGCGCCGACGGCAAGGAACCCGGCCTGGCCGAGCGAGATCAGCCCGGTGGTGCCGGTCAGCATGTTGAGCCCGACGGCGCCGACGATGGCGATCAGCGCCGAGACCAGCAGGGTGACCTGATAGTTGCCGAGCACGAAGGGCGCGACGAGCGCCAGGGCGAACAAGAGCGCGACGAAGGACCAGACCACCTTGCTGTCGCTGAGCGCGACCAGCTGTCCCGTGCGTTCCTTGAAATGACCTGTCCGCATCAGACGCGCTCGATATCCTTGGAGCCGAACAGGCCGTAAGGACGGACCATCAGCACGATGACGATGACGATGAAGCCCGAGATTTCCCGCAGTCCCTGGCCGACATAGCCCTGGAACAGGTTCTCGATCATGCCGATGATGAGACCGGCGACAGCCGACCCGATGACCGAATCCAGCCCTCCGAGGATGACCGCCGGGAACGACTTCAGCCCCTGGAACCAGAGGTCCGGCGCGAGCTTGAAGTTCGCTGCGAAAAGCACGCCGGCCACCGACGCGATCGCCGCCGACAGCATCCAGGCGACTGCATGGATGCGACTGACGCTGATGCCGACCAGCAGCGCCGCCGTCTCGTTGGCCGCGACCGCCCGCATGGCGATGCCCATGCGGCTGAAGCGCAGGAAGGCCCAGCCGGCGAACGTCATCACGGCCAGCGCACCGATCAGGTAGAGCTGCGCCGGATAGAACGGAACCGAGCCGATATAGACCACCTCCGTCGGGATGCCGGCGGTGAAATTGAACGGATCCGGCCCCCAGATCATGATCGTCACGCCGCGCAGGATGACCGCGAGGCCGACCGTCACCATGACGATCGCGAAGATCGGCTCGCCGAGCATCGGACGGATGAACAGCCGCTCGAGCACCAGCCCGATCAGCATCGAGATCGGGATCGTCACCAGCATCAGCGGGAAGAAGGAAAGGTCGAACGTCGTGTAGAGGGAGAACGAGATGTAGGCGGTGAGCATGACCAGTTCGCCCTGGGCGAAGTTCACCACCCCGGTCGACTTGAAGATGAGCGCGAAGCCCATCGCGATGAGCCCGTAGGCGGCGCCGGAAACCAGGCCCGTGGCGACCAGGAGAAGGAAGAAATCCATCAGGCCGCGCTCCCGTAGATCGTCTCGATTTCGCTGCGGAACTTGTCCTCGATGATCCGCCGGCGGACCTTCATGGTCGCGGTCAGCTCGCCGTCGTCATGGTCGAGTTCCTTGGCCAGGATCAGGAATTTGCGTACGTTCTCGACGCGGGCGAAGCGGTCGTTCACCCGCTTGACCTCACCGGAGATGAGCTCGCGGACCTTCTCGTTCTGGGCCAGCGTCCGGTAGGTCGTGTACTGGATGTTCTGCTGCTGCGCCCATTTGCCTGTCGTCTCCAGGTCGATCTGGATGAGTGCGGCGAGGAAGTTGCGGCCGTCGCCGAGCAGGATCGCTTCGCGGATATAGGGCGAGTCCTTCAGCGAGTTCTCGATCAGCGAGGGCGTGATGTTCTTGCCGCCCGACGTGATCAGGATGTCCTTCTTGCGGTCGAGCACATGGACTTCGCCGCTCGCCTCGATCTCGACGATGTCGCCGGTGTGCAGCCAGCCGTCGCTGAAGGCGCGGGACGTGGCCGTGTCGTCGAAGAGATAGCCCTTGAAGACGCTGGCTCCCTTGAGAAGCAGTTCGCCGTCGTCATCGACCTTCTGCTCCAGACCCGGGATCAACGGACCGGACCGGCCGAGCGTCGTCGCGCCAGGGCGCTGGGTGTGCGAGACGCCCGCGCTCTCCGTCATTCCGTAGATCTGGTAGACCGGCACGCCGAGGATCCAGAAGAACAGGAGCACTTCCGGCGAGACGGTCGCCCCGCCGCAGAAGCCGTTCTTCACGCGGTTGATGCCCAGGAATGTCCGCAGGCTGCGGAAGCAGATCAGCGAGAGCAGCGCGAACGTCAGCCGGTCGCCGAGGCTCGCAAATGTGCCGCCATTGGCGAGCCGCCGCTCGGCGATCGGGCGTCCGCGCTTCATGCAGGCCTCGTAGACGCGGCGCTGGAAGGGCGTCGTGTCCTTGACCCGGTAGAGCACGCTCTGCTGCATCTTCTCCCAGATGCGCGGCACGCCGAGAAAACCCTTCGGCGCGATTTCGCGCAGGTTGACGACCACCGTGTCGACCGACTCGGCGAAGGACACGGTGCACCCGGTGACGAGCTGCATGACGGTGGAAAAGCTGCGCTCCGCGACGTGGCAGAGCGGCAGGTAGCAGAGGACCGAATAGGTCTCTCGGCTGAGCCCGTGGATCTGCACCACCTGCGAAGCCGAATGCAGCATGTTGCGATGCGTCAGCATCGCGCCCTTCGGCATGCCGGTCGTGCCCGAGGTGTAGACGATGATGGCGACGTCGTCGGGCTTGCCCCCGGCAAGTTGCGCGTCGACCACGGGACCGAGCTTCGCCTCGTTCGCGCGCCCCAGTTCGAGAAGGTCCTCGAACGAGATCAGTCCGGGCTCGCGGTAGTGGCGCATGCCCTTCGTGTCGATGCAGACGATGTGCTCGAGGTCCGGCAGGCCGCCGTCCTTCGAGCGCGCATCCAGCACCTTGTCGGTCTGCTCTTGGTCGCCGCACACGACGATCCGCGCCTTCGAATGGCGCACGATATACTGCAGCTCCGGCCATGGGTTGGTCGGATAGATGCCGAGGCAGGCACCGCCGGCCATCTGCACGCCAAGGTCGGAGAACAGCCATTCCGGGCTGTCGTCGCCCGCAACTGCGATCCGGTCGCCGGCCTCCAGGCCGAGCGCGCGCAATCCGATCGCCACGAGGCGGGCGTGGTCGAAATAGTCTTGCCAGGTGAAGCGGCGCCAGAGCCCCTTCTCCTTCACCCGCAAGGCAAGTTCGGACCCTTGCGTCTGCGCATGGTGCTGCAGCACCTGCGGCATCGTCACGCGCGCGAAATCGATCGCCCCGCTCATGCCGCGCTCCTCTTGGCGCCGAGATAGGCATCGATCACCGCCGGGTTCGCCGCGACCTCGGCCGGCGCCCCTTCCGCGATCTTGCGGCCGTAATTGACCACGCAGACATGGTCGGAAATGTCCATCACGATTCCCATGTCGTGCTCGACCATGAACACGGTCATGCCGAGCTCGTCCTTCAGGTCGAGGATGAAGCGGGCGATGTCCTCGCGCTCCTCCTGGTTCATGCCCGACACCATCTCGTCTAGGAGCAGCAGCTTCGGAGAGACCGCGAGCGCCCGGCCGAGTTCGACGCGCTTCTGCTGGCCGTAGGACAGCGTGCCGACCGGATGGTCGCGGATGTCTTCGATTTCCAGGAAATCGATGATCTCCTCGACCCGGTCGCGCGCCTGCATCTCCTCGCGCCGCGTGCGGCCCCAGAAGATGGCCGCCGAGATAGGATCGGACCTGAGATGCGTGTGCATGCCGACGAGGAGATTGTTCACCACCGTCTCGTGCTTGAACACCGCGAGGTTCTGGAACGTCCGCGCAATGCCGAGGCGCGCCAGCGCGTGGGTGGGCAGCCGCGTCAGGTCCTTGCCCTCGAACAGGATGCTGCCCGAGGTCGGGCGGAACACTGCGCTGATCAGGTTGAACAGCGTCGTCTTGCCGGCGCCGTTCGGCCCGATCAGCGAATAGATCTGCCCCTGCTCGACGGTGAGGCCTACATCGCTCACCGCGACGAGGCCGCCGAACCGCTTGGTTACGCCGCTGAGTTCGAGAAAGGCGGTCACGACAGCCACCTCTTGCGCCGCTTGTAGTGCTTCACGTCGCGCATGCTCCTGCGCTCGCCTCCCGAGAAGCCCAGGTAGAATTCCTGCACATCGTCGTTCGCCCGCAGCTTCTCCGCCGCGCCGTCGAGCACGATGCGCCCGTTCTCGATGATGTAACCGTAGGAGGCCGTCTGCAGCGCGAGCTGCGCATTCTGCTCGACCAGGAGAACGGTGAGCCCGGTGTCCCGGTTGAGCGCGATGACCGCGTCGAAGATCGTGTCCACGATCTGCGGCGCCAGCCCGAGAGACGGCTCGTCGAGCATCAGCAGCCGTGGCTTTCCCATCAGGGCACGGCCGATCGCAACCATCTGTTGCTCGCCACCAGACAGGTAGCCGGAAATCTGCGTCCGCCGTTCCTTGACCCGCGGGAACATCTGGTAGACGCGTTCCAGCCCTTCCGACGTCTCGGCGCGGCTGCGCGTGAAGCCGCCCATCAGGAGGTTTTCTTCGACTGTCAGTGTCGCGAACAGCGCCCGGCCCTCCGGCACCTGCAGCACGCCCTTCTCGACGATGTCGCGAGGCGTGCGTCCGGAGATCTGCTCGCCTTCGAGCTGGATCGAGCCGCTCATGATCTCACCGTCCTCTTGGTAGAGGACGCCCGAGATTGCTTTCAGGATCGTCGACTTGCCCGCGCCGTTCGAGCCGAGCAGCGCCACGATCTGGCCGGTCGGCACCTCGAGCGAGACGTCGCGGACGGCTTCGATGGCCCGGTCGTAGAGGATCTGGATGTTCTTCAGAGCCAGCATGCGTCAGGACCGCGGCACAAATGAACAACGCTTATCAATTCGACGGACGGTCATCTTGAATGAATTCCGGTGGAGCGAGGAAGATTGGTGCAGGCCATCACGAGCAGGCGGTTTCCGCACTGCAGCGCAAAGAATTCCAGTCGGTCCAGCTCATCTCTCCCCTCCCCGGAACCGCCGCCCGCGCTCATAAGTTCTCTTGCGCTTGGCTACGAAATGATGAATTGTGTTCATTAAGAGATTGATCGGCACAGTTTGTCAACTGGCCATTATCGGAATTGTGGAGGAATGGATGGGGCAGGCAGAGGCGGCGGAACTGGCATGGCCGGTCGCGGGCATCGCGCAGATCACGCTGGCGAGAGGCGACACGCACAACACTCTCACCACGGAACTGCTCGTGGCCCTCGACCGCCTGCTCGACGAGGCTTCGGCCGGTGGTGCGCGCGTGCTGATCGTCACCGGTTCGGGCAAGACCTTCTGCGGCGGTGCCCATATCAGGCTGTTCACCGACCCCGCCTCGCCGCTCTACCGCAATGCCCGCGCGATCCGCGACGACTACGTGCTCCCCATCATCCGGGTCTTCCGCCGATTACGCGAAGCGCCCTTCGTCACGATCGCCGCGATCAACGGCTTTGCGCTGGGCGGCGGCTGCGAGCTGGCGCTGTCCTGCGACTTCCGCCTGATGGCGGACAATGCGCGGATCGGCCTGACTGAAACCCGCCTCGGCGCGCTCGCCGCCGCCGGCGGTGTGCAGTCGCTCGCTCACGTCGTCGGTCGCGCCAAGGCCCTGGAAATAGCGCTCCTTGGCGACCAGTTGACGGCGGTCGACGCGAAAGCCGCAGGCCTCGTCACTGCGGTTCACCCCGGCTCCGAACTTGCCGATTCGGCGCTCGCCTTCGCCAAAAGGCTGTTGCTGTGCAGCCCCATTTCCGTTGCAGAGACCAAACGCGCATTGTACCGCTGCGAAACGGCCGCGCCGGACGAGGCCGACCGAATCGCATTGGACGCGGTTCTTGCCGCATCCGCCGGCGCGGAATGGTGGGAGGGCATGGCGGCTTTCGCCGAACGGCGGCCGGCGAGCTTCCGGATGGAGGACGGATGAAGAACGGACCAGCACGCCGCCAGGTTTTCAGGCTTTCGCGCGAACGCCGCGTCGCCGACATCATGGCCGCCGCCCGCGACGTCTTCCGCGAAAAGGGCTACGAAGACGCGCCGATGTCCGACATCGCCGAACGCGCCAACGTCGTCGAAGGCTCGATCTACCGCTACTTCGAAAACAAGCGCGACCTGCTCGTCAAGGTGATCGAGGACTGGTACGAGGCGATGCTGGCCGACTACGACCAGCAGCTCTCGGGCATCCGCGGCACGCGCAACCGGCTGCGCTTCATGATCTGGCGCCACCTCATGACCATCCACGAGGAACCGGCGCTCTGCGATCTCATGTTCCAGTTCCTGCGCACAGGCAGGGACTACAGCCACACCACGGTCTACGAGCTCAACAAGCAGTACACGCGCCGTACGCTCGACATCATCAAGGAGGGCATCGCGGCCGGCGAACTCCGCAATGACGTCACGCTGCGCCTCGTCCGCGACATGATCTACGGCTGCATCGAACACCACACCTGGGCCTATCTGCGCGGTGAAGGGCAGTTCGATCCGGACACAACGGCCGATTCCATCGTCGACCTCGTGTTGAGCGGCCTTCAGATCCGCCGCACGCCCCAGGGACCCGACCTTGCCGACCGGCTGGAAAAGGCCGTCGAAAGGCTCGAAAATCTGGCGGGCAAGCCGGCCTTGTAGCGCTCCCAGGACATTCCGAGTTGCACGCAGGGAGGAGACCCGATGCAATCGACCACAGGCAATTGGCGCGACGGCGTCGCGGCTGCGGGCAAGCTGACCGTCCACGGCCTCTTCCGCGCCTGCGTGCGGCGGGACCCCGACGCCATTGCGCTGAACACCGCCTCCGCGCGCCTCACCTACCGCGATCTGGATAAGCGCGTGCTTCGCCTTGCCTCGGCGCTCGCCGGAATTGGCGTTGCGCGCGGCGAGCGCATCGCGCTCATCTCCGAGAACCGGCAGGAATATGCCGAGATCGAGCTTGCCGCCGCCTGCCTCGGCGCCATCGTCGCCTGCCAGAACTGGCGCCTGGCGCCGGCCGAGTTGCAGCACTGCATCGATCTCGTCGAGCCGTGCCTCGTCATCGCCTCGGAGCGCTATGCTCCAACCGCCCGAAGCCTCGATCTGCGCGGGCGCAGGCTGCTCGTCCTCGAATCCGAGTATGAGCTGCTTCTGTCGGATGCAGAGCCGTTGGCCGAGCTTCCCGATGTCGACCCGGAAGACGGGCTCGTTATCCTCTACACCTCAGGGACCACCGGGCTGCCGAAGGGCGCGCTGATCAGCCATCGCGCCGAGATGGCGCGCAACATGGTCCTGCGGATCGACATGCATGCCCGCGAGAGCGACGGCTTCATCGCCTGGGCGCCGATGTTCCACATGGGCTCGACCGACCAGGTGCTGGGTGCGTTGATGTCCGGCGCGACCGTCCACATCGTCGACGGGTTCGACGCCGAGCGGATCGTCGACCTGATGGAGGAGAACGACCTCGGCTGGATGCTGCTGATGCCGGGCTCGATCGAGCCGGTGGTCGAACTGCTGCAGAGGACCGGCCGGCGCCCCAGAAGCATCCGGGCCGTTGGCGCTATGGCCGACCTGGTGCCTCATCACCTGATCGCCGAACTCTCGCGGCTGGCCGGCGCGCCCTATCTCAACTCGTTCGGCTCGACCGAGACCGGCCTTCCGCCGGCATCGTCCCGCCTGTTCCCGCCGGGCGTCGTTCCGGAAAGCCTGTCCAAGCGCAAGAGCGCGTTCTGCGACCTCAAGCTCGTCGACCCCGACGGCAACGAGGTGCCCGACGGCGAGCCGGGCGAGGCGGCCGTGCGCGGTCCGACGGTTTTCTCCGGCTACTGGAACGCGCCCGAGACCAATGCGCGCGACTTCAAGGGCGGCTGGTTCCGCATGGGCGACCTGTTCCGCCGCAACGAGGACGGCAGCTACGACTTCGTCGACCGCGCCAAATACATGATCAAATCGGGCGGCGAGAACATCTATCCGGCGGAGATCGAGCGCGTGCTCCTGTCCGACCCGCGCGTCAGCGACGCGATCGTCGTGCGCCAGAAGGACGACCGCTGGGGCGAGGTTCCGGTGGCCTTCGTCTCGCGCACCGACGACAGCCTGTCCGAAGGCGACGTTGAAAGACTCTGCCGGCAGGAGCTGGCCGGCTACAAGCGGCCGAAGGCCGTGCACTTCATCCGCTTCGAGGATTTTCCCCGCTCCACCACCGGCAAGATCCTTCGCCACGAGATGGAAGACCGGCTCAAATCCTGAGCCGATCCTCTGCGCTCGTCAGAGCGGATAGCCGACGATCTTCCCGTCCTCGATCCGCTCGATATATTCGGTCATGCCGTAGCCGACCTGATCGCCCCAGGTGAAGCGGGTGAAGCCTTCCGCGACCCGGCTGACCAGCACGCCCTCGTCCGTCTTGCGGCGATTGCGCAGCGGCGCGAGCTTGAGGATTTCGCCGTCGATGCGGACCTTTCGCTTCGCCGTCATGACGCCCAGCCGCACGAAGGCGGGGTCCTGCTGCTCCGTCCAGTCGGTCTGCACCTCGAGGTCGAGCACCTCCTCGTAGTCGCCGTCGACCAGCAGCACGCCCTGGCGGCGCACCTTGCCCTCCTGGTCAGTGATCTTGAGCAGCATGAAGCCGTCGCCATTGGGGAAATTGGCGATGAACAGGCGGTAGAAATAGATCACCTGCCAGTAGCGCGGGCCCCAGGAATGGTCGCGCCAGCCATGGCCGTCGATCTCCCAGCTCTCGTCACCGACCTTGATCACACCCCTGGCGCGGCCGTGCTGGTTGAAATGGCCGAGCGAAAAATCGCGGCCGTACATCGTCTGCACGCTGTCGTCGACCGGCTCGCCACCGTGGACCGGCGACTCGGCGACATGGGTCCACGACACGTGACCCGGCAGCCGAGGCCCCTTGGCGAACAGCTCCTGCGGATTGCGCAGATCCTCCGGATTGTCGACGATGATGAGGTCGCCGTCATACGACATCGTGACGCTCTTCAGCGGCTCGTTGACGATATACTTGATGCCACCGGCCTCGTGCTTCTCGTTCGTCGTGATCGCGGGCCGCTGGAACTGGCAGGCGATGCGCCCGTCGGGCAGGTAGAGGCAGACGGAGAGCTCGGCATAGCCCTCGTTGACCCGGTTGCCGAGCCGCATCCAGCCGCCGAAGGCGGATTTCGGGTCGAAGGCGTTGGTGTAGACGCTCTCGTTGAAGTTGATCGACTGGTCCGGCTGGTGGCTGAACTCGTGCTCGGGCCGCATGATGTATTTGTCGCTCATTGTCCCGCCTCCGCGGTGTCGTCCAGCGTGACGATGACCTTCATGCGCCCGCGCTGGATCGGCTCGTCACGCTGGTTGAGAACTTCGAACAGGTAGGTCGCGAGCCCGCGCCCGGGCTTGGAGGTGGGGCGCACCTCCTCGACCGTGACGCGCGAACGGATCGTGTCGCCGATCTTCACCGCGCCGGCGAAATCCCAGTTGAGGTTGACCAGCCCGATGACGCGCTCGCCGAACAGGCCGGTATGCGTCGCCATGCCGATAGCGGTGGCCATCGAATGCGGCCCGTGCGCGATGCGTGTCCCATGCGGCGACTTCTGAGCGAAGGTCTCGTCGATATGGATCGGCGTGAAATCACCGACGAGGCCGGCGAACAGGTTCACGTCGCCCTCCCCGATGGTGCGGCCGCCGGTAACGACCGATTGGCCGGCTTGCAGTGGAATCATCTCATGTCCCTCAGTTGAGTCGCGCCAGTTCGACACGGGCGAGCGCCTCGCGGTGGACCTCGTCGGGCCCGTCGCCGATGCGCAGGAAGCGGGTTTCGGCAAAGGCTTCCGCCAGGAAGAAGTCCTGCGACAGGCCCGCCCCCCCATGCACCTGGATCGCGCGGTCGATCACCTTGCCGGCCGTCTCCGGCACCACGATCTTGGCGATCGCGATCTCGTTGCGGGCGGCTTTGTTGCCGACCCTGTCCATCATCCAGGCGGCCTTCAGCGTCACCAAGCGCATCTGCTCAATGTCGCAGCGCGACTGGCCGATCGCCTGGCGCACCGCGCCCATCTCGGCAAGGCTGGAGCCGAAGGCGACGCGCGACTTCGCGCGCTGGCACATGATCTCCAGCGCCCGCTCGGCCAGCCCGATGAAGCGCATGCAGTGATGGATACGACCGGGCCCCAGCCGCCCCTGCGCTATCTCGAACCCGCGCCCTTCGCCGAGCAGGATGTTTTCCGCCGGCACCCGCACGTTGTCGAAGACGATTTCCGCATGGCCGAGCGGCGCATGCTCGTAGCCATAGACGCTGAGCGCGCGCTCGACGCGCACGCCCGGCGCGTCCATCGGCACCAGGATCATCGACTGCTGCTTGTGCTTGGCGGCCGACTTGTCGCTCTTGCCCATCACGATCGCGACCTTGCAGCGCTGCGACGGCGCGCCGGTCGCCCACCACTTGCGGCCGCTGACGATGTAGTGGTCGCCGTCCGGCCGGATCTCGGTCTCGATGTTGGTGGCGTCGGACGAGGCGACGCGCGGCTCGGTCATCGCGAAGCAGGAGCGGATCTCGCCGGTCAGCAGCGGCTTCAGCCAGCGCTGCTTCTGCGCCTCGGTGCCGTAGGTCGACAGGATCTCCATGTTGCCGACGTCGGGCGCGTTGCAGTTGAAAATCTCGGGGGCGGCGAGCGAGCGGCCGAGAATCTCGCAGAGCTGCGAATATTCGAAGTTGGACAGCCCCTGCCCTTCCGGCCCGTGATTGTAGAACAGGTTCCACAGGCCTTGCGCCTTGGCCTCCTCCATCAGCGCCATGGCGAGCGGCCGCGGCGCCCAGCGCTGCGCCTCGGGCGGCGGCGTCAGGAGCTCGTGCTCGTTGGGGTAGATGTACTCGTCCATGAACGCGACCAGGCGGTCGCGCAAGTCCCGGGCATGGGGCGACAGTTCAGCGAACATAACTTCCTCCGTCAGGCGTTCTTCACGCCGACCTTTTCGCGTTTGATGGTGATTCCCGCCTTCTCGCGGTCCCAGGTGTCCGCGGTCAGCCCTTCCTCCCGCAGCTTCACCTTCTCGATCTTGGCCGTCGGCGTGCGCGGCAAGCCGTCGACCACGCGCACGTAGCGGGGGATCATGAAATGGGCCATGCGCGGCCGCAGGAACTCGATCAGGTCGGCCGGGTCGAAAGCCTCGCCTTCCTTCAACGCCACGATCGCCATCACCTCGTCCTCGGCCACCTCGCTCTTGACCGCGACGGCGGCCGCCTCGCGGATCGCCGGATAAGCCAGCACCTCGGATTCGACCTCGAAGGAGGAGATGTTCTCGCCGCGCCGGCGGATCGCGTCCTTCAGCCGGTCGACGAAGAAGAAGTTGCCCTCGGCGTCCATGCGGAACCCATCGCCGGTGTGGAACCAGCCGTTGCGCCAGGCGGCTGCGGTCGCCTCCGCATTGCCGGCATAGCCGTGGTTCATCGCCCACGGGCAGTCGGTGCGCACGACCATCTCGCCGACCGTGCCGACCGGCACCTCGCAATCGTTGGCGTCGACGAGGCGGACCTGGACACCATCGCGCGGCCGGCCGGCGCTGCCGAGCGCAGTCGGGTTCGCCTGCGACACGATCGGCATCGAGATCTCGGTCATGTTGAAATGGGTGTGGATGTCGGTGCCGAACCGTTCGTGGAACTGGGGGGCGGTGTCGTTGAGCGGCACGTAGGTGCAGGTCCGCAATGTGTGGTTCCTGTCGTCATCGCTCGGCGGGCGCTTGAGCAGGAAGCTGCCCATCACGCCGAGCAGGATCACCGTCGTGATCTGCGCGCGGCGGATGGTCGGCCAGAAATTCTCGGTGCTGAAGGATTCGACGATGGCGATCGAGCCGCCGTGGATCAGCATCGCCGTCACCGGCATGACGCCGCCCGAATGGAACATCGGCAGCGTGATCAGGTAGCGGTCGTCGCCGTCGAGGAAGGGCGCGGCCTTGGCCATCTCGTGAAGGTGGACATAGGAAGACAGCACGCCCTTGGACGGACCGGTTGTTCCGGACGTGAAGATGATCGATTGCAGGTCCCAGGGCGCGATCTCGCGTTCCAGTTCCGGTGCGCGCGCGTCTGTCGACTGGAGCGACGAGTCCGGTAAGACCTTCAGGCCCTCCACCGGCTGGCCTTCGCCGCCGAGCACGACGATCGTTTGGAGCTGCCCGCGATCGATGTCTCCCAGCCGCTGGTGGAGATCGCCATGCACGATGCCGAGCCGCGCCTCCGACAGCTTCAGCGCGTGCTGCAGCAGGTTGCCGCGATAGGCGAGGTTGAGCGGCACGAAGACCGCGCCGAGATAGTTGAGGCCGAACCAGACGCGCAGGCAGTCGGCACTGGTCGGCAGCCAGACCATCACGCGCTCGCCCTGCTTGACGCCGAGCGCCCGCAGCGCGTTCGCCGTGCGGATCGTCACGTCGAGCGTCTGCGCATAGGTCCACGTGCTGCCGTCGGCAAAGACTGCAAACACCTTGTCCGGCTGCACGGACGCCCAGCGCTCCAGCATGGACCGCTGGATACATGCTTCTGCCGCCGGCATTCTGGGATCAAGATGATAGGTCATGCCCGCCTCCCTCAGCTCTTGGCACCCTCGCCGCCGCTCGCGATTTCCGCGAACAGGGGCTTGCGCGTCATTTTCAGTTCCGCCGCCATTTCGTCGTGCAGATGCGCCTGGACCAGCGCCGCCGCACGGCCGAACGCCGCCTCGTGCCGGCGTGGCCAGATCAGAGCGATGGCGTCGCCGATCGCGGCGTCGAGCCGTCCCTTGGCTGCCAGCAGGTCGTCGGCGCTGTCGAGCGCCGCGTCCGCTGCAGGCGGCGCCGCGACACCGGGCGCCAGCGCGGCGATCTCGGCCAGCAGGTCGCGCTTGGCCTGGACGAGCCGCGCAAGCGGCGCCTGCGCCCATTCCACGCGGGGCGCGATGTTGTTGAGCAGGTCGATCACGCCGACCGCCTGGCCGCGCGCATAGGGGTCGGCGACATGCGGGATCACGTCGCTGCGCATCGTCGCGATGATGCCGTCGATCAGGCGGCTGAGCGGAATGTTCACGACGCGCGCTCCATCGCCGATTCGAGCTGCAGCAGCATGCGCGGGATCTGCGCGCCCATGCCGGCCATTCGCAGGTCGTTGAAGCCGCGCCGCGAGAAGCAGTCGGTCGCGCCGTAATGCATGATCGCCAGCTTGTAGGTGCCGAAGGCCTCCCAATAGGCCATTTGCGCGAGTGTCACCTCGTTGCCGGTCAGCGCCGCGTAGCGGTCGCGCAGCTCCTCGCGCTCGAAGAAATGGCACATGTAGGGCGAGCGTCCGCGCCAGGCCTGCAGGCAGACCCAGCCGAGATCCTCGACCGGATCGCCGAGCCTTACCAGTTCCCAGTCGAGGATCGCGGTGATCTTCCCGTCCACCTCGAGGAAATTGCCGATCCGGTAGTCGCCATGCGTGATCGAGATGCGCGACGCCACGGGCGCGTGCTCGCGCAGCCAGGCGGCCGCCATCTCCAGCATCGGCACCCGCTCCGGCGACCAGCGCCCGAGCAGATCCATCCAGTGGTCGACCTGGTCGATCGCCGTGTGGGCAACGTCCTTGGTGCCGTCGATGGTCGCGACGGGCGTGTCCTGCCATCTGAAATCGTGCAGGGCGGCCAGCGCGCCGACGAACTGCGTGCCGAGCAGCACTCGCCGCTCCTCGTCGAAGGCGGGGCCGCCGTCATGCGTCCACGGAATCGGCGCTTCGCCGGGCACCAGGTCGCAGACGAAGAACGGCGCGCCGAGGATCGAAAGGTCGTCGCTGGACCAGTAGACGCGCGGCACCGGCACGGTGCTCGTCTCAAGCGCCTTCAGCGTGACGAACTCCGGATAGGCCTTGTAGGGGCCGAAGATGCCCGTGGGCGGCCCGGCGCGCAGGATGAGGTTCCGCTCGACCGTGCGCCCCTCCTCTGCCCATATCGCGCGGAAGCCATATGTCACCCAGGAAAAGCCGACCGTGAAGCGCCTGAGCGGGCCGATCTCGACCAGGCCGCCGACCTGCGCGGCGGCGAAGTCGGCCAGCGTCGCGCGGACGGTCTCGACGTCGGTCGGGTCGAAGACGGCCGCGGGCGCATCGGCCGGCCGCGGGCGAAGGGTCGTGGCAGTCATACGGCGGAGCTTCCGTGGTGCGGGGCGTCGTCGGGCGGCGGTGCGTGGCCGAGCACCCGGCGGACGTCGCGGTAGAGCAGCCTGAGCATTTCGAGCAGCATCAGGCCGAAGGCGAGCGGCATCATGATCAGGATCGGCCACAGCGGCAGGAAGTCCGTGCCGATCTGCATCGAGCGGTTGCTGGCGATGCTGCTCCAGACGAAGCGCGACACGTAGTAGAGGAAGACGCCGTAGACGGCGATCTCGACCGCCAGCACGACCGCGCCGACCAGCGCCCGGCGGCCAGACGGCTGGGTGTCGACGAAGGTTTCCAGCCGCGGGAAGAGCCCGTCGCGGTGTGCGATCGGCAGGGCCCAGAAAACGAGCAGCGGGAACAGAATGCGCTCGACGATGTTGTAGGCGCCCGGGATCAGGTCCATCTGCAGGAAGTAGCGCCCGGCGACGCTGATCACCGTCACCATCATCATGACGAACAGCATCGAGCCGGCGCCGAAGGCCGCGAGACCCCATTCGAAGGCCCAGATCGCTCTCCAGAATCGCATCGTCCGCCCTCAGTTCAGATGGCTCGGCAGCCAGGTCGCGATGCCGGGAAATAGCATCATCGCGAGCACGACCACGACGGCGGAGATGGTGGAGAAGACCATGCAGGGCCGGAACACCGGCCCCACGGGGGTGCGCGCGGCGGTCGCCGCCGAGAAGGCGACCAGGCCGACCGGCGGAGTGAGCAGGCCGAGCGAGATGACGAAGCACGCGAGCACGCCGAACCAGATGACGTCGATGCCCGCCGCCTGTACCATCGGCAGGATGATGGGAATGGCGAGCACGATCGTGGTCACCTCTTCGAGCACCATGCCGGCGACGAACAGGCCGGCCATCAGGACGAGGACCAGGACCGTGGGGCTGGCGACCAGCGGCTCGGCGAAGTGCAGCAGTTCGGTCGGCAGGCGCGAGAAGGACATGAAGCGCGAGAAGATCTGCGCGGCGATGAGCAGCATCAGGAGCATGGCCGAGACCTTGACGGAATCGACGAGCGCCTGGCCGATGTCGCGCGCTGTGACGCGGCGCATCGCGAGCATGCCGACGAAGGCAGCGAAGGCTCCGAGCGCACCCGCCTCGCCCACCGTGACGACGCCGCCGTAGATGCCGCCGAACACGACGAACATCAGCGCCAGCACGAAGGTGAAGGCGGCGACGGAGCGGCGCGTGGCGGCGGGATCCTCCTCGCCCTCGTCGCCCTTCACGCCGTCGGCCACGCCCGGCACCACGTCGCCGAGGACGTAGAGACAGGCGATATAGACGAGGATGCACAGCATCGCCGGCCCGATCGAGCCGATGAAGAGATGGCCGATCGGAGTCTCGGTCAGCGAGCCGTAGATCATGATCAGGAGGCTCGGCGGGATGATGACCGACAGCGAGCCCGAGATGGCGGCGAGCGCGACCGAGAAGGAGCGGGTGTAGCCGACGCGCTCGAGCTCGGGGCCGGCCAGCGTCGCGAGCGCGGCCGCACTGGCGGAGCCCGACCCGGAGACGGCGCCGAGCAGCCCGCCGGTGACCAGCGTGGCGACGCCGAGCGGGAAGCGGCGGTATCCGGCGATGCGGTGGCCGACGCGGAACAGGTCGACGATGACGCCGCCCTTGAGCAGCAGCTGCGCCATCAGGAGATAGAGCGGGATGATCGAGAGCGTATAGGTCGACGCGGTGTAGAACGTGTCCTGACCGATGATGCCGTTGAGCACGGCCGGGTTCATCCACAGCATGACGCCGAGAATGCCCGCGCCGAGCAGGCAGGTGGCGACCGCCTGGCCCGCCATCATGAAGACGACGATCCAGAGGGTGACGACCCAGATGATCCAGTCCTTGGACATGCTCGCTCCACCGGTGGGTGGGCGCCGCGCGAGGGCGGCGCCGCTTTGGGCCGGTTGCTTCGCTTACTTCGCGAGGTAGTCGGCGACGCCTTCGGGCAGCGTGCCGCCCTCGGCCTGGATCAGCTCCGCATAGAGCTTCGCGGCGGCCTTGGCCGGGTGGCCGTTGGCCTCGGTCTTCTCGATCCAGGCGACCCAGGTGTCGGCGGCGGCCTTCTGGATGTGATCCTTCATCGCCTGGGACAGGTCGTCGATGGAGACGAACGAGCCGCCATCCTTGGCGATCGATTCGTCCTTGACCTTGGTCAGACGGTCTTCCCATTCCTTCTCGTTGGACATGCCGACGTCGCGGGCGCTCTTGTCGAACAGAGCCTTCTGGTCGTCGGTGAGCTCGTTCCAGGCGGCGTCGCTGATCGCCAGGTAGCTCTCCCAATGGCCGATCGACACGTCGACGATCGAATGGCGGAGCAACTGCTGCAGCGAATAGGACGGCCAGTCGGAGATCGCGATCACGAGACCCTCGATCGTGCCGCGCGAGGCGGCCTCGAAGGCCTGCGAGCCGGGCAGCGTCACCGGCGTGGCGCCGAGCTTCTCCAGCATGATCGTGTGCAAGGCCGAACCGGCGCGCAGCGGCGTGCCGGAGAAGTCAGCCGGCTCCTTGAGCACCTTCTTGACGGTCGAGATCGAATACGGGGCGGTGGCGCCGAGCGCCCAGGCGCGGATGCCCTTATCCGCGATCTCGTACTGGTAGAACGTCTTCCCGTCCTTCAGCGCGACGTCGGAATCGAGCATCTTCTGGAAGGCGCGCGTGACCATCGGCGAGTCGGTGCCGTAGGCTGGGAGCTGGGTCACGTCGGACAGCGGGAAGCGGCCCTCGTGATAGGGCGCCAGGAGCGGTGCGGCGACCGCGATGGTGCCGCTGGTCAGCGCGTCGAGCTCCTTGCCGACACCGACGAGCTCGCCGGCATAGAACCGGGTAAACTTGACGTCTGGGCTGCCCTTCTCGATCGCGTCCGCAAACGGGTCCATATGGGCGCCGACCCACGGATGCGGCTTGCCGAGGCCGGTGGAGATGATGAGGTCGGCGGCGCTGGCCGTCGTCGTCAGTGCCACGCCGAGAATGGCGGTCGCAGCGATAAGCTTTCGTGCAAATGAACTCACTATGCCCTCCCTTGGGACAGCCGGAATCGTTTCGAGGCCAGGGGTCCCGATCGGAACGGCCAGACGATGAAAACAACCGGCCAATGCCGGTCATGCGCGCGTTCCCGCGTCCTCTCGGACCACCTCCTCCGGAACCGCCCGCAATCGCCATGCTATTCGATTTCCCCGGGTTGTAAACAGAAATGAATCACGAGTCATAATTCATTTCGGTTTGACACATCCGCTTTGCGTCATTAGCGTTCGGTGATCCATGGCTACCAATTCGCCGACATCGAAAGTTGCACCGCTCTTGCCCCGCGACGTCCGCAAGACGCGGCCGACGCGCGCGGAAAAGGCCGAGGCCACGCGGGCGCGCCTGTTCGAGGCGGCGATCGAGATCGTCGGCGAACTGGGCTATGCGGGGGCGTCGGTGGCGCTGATCACAGCGCGGGCAGACGTCGCGCAGGGCACGTTCTACAACTATTTCGAATCGCGGCAGGATCTGCTCGACCAGTTGCTGCCATCGATCAGCGAACGGCTGCACGACCTGATCCGCCAGAGGGTCATGCAGGCTCCGGACGACCCGATCGAGCGCGAACGGGCGCGGCTAAGCGGCTTCTTCGAGTTCCTCGAGAAGGAGCCCCACCTCTTCAAGATTCTCAGCGAAGGCCCCGTTCAGGCGCCGCGGGGCTTCCGCGCCCACCTCGAGAAGCAGTCGGCAAGCTATCGCCGGGCCCTGGAATATGAGCGGCGGCGCGGCAACCTCCTGATCGATGATCCGCTGGAGATCGACATCCTGATGCAGATGCTGATCTCGACCCGCGAATACCTGTCGGGTCGCTTCTGCTACGAGGACGGGGATTTCGTAAGACCGGCTCCGAGCGTCGTGGATACCTACGTGAAACTCCTGCGGGGCAAGGTCTTCAAGTGACGGCGATCAGGCAGGACGGCGAGGACCGGGGCGACGTCGCCTCGTTCTTCCACATCAACGTCAACTGCACGGATTTCGAACGCTCACTCGCCTTCTACCGCCTCCTCGGCTTCGAGGTCGTGAACGATTTCTCCGGCGACGCCGGCTTCGGCGAAGTCGGGCTGGGGCCGGTCCTGAACTTGCCCGACGACTGCGCCGGCCGCGCCGTGCTCATGAAGCTGAAGGGCGACCGCCACGGACCACGCATTGACCTGATCGAATGGAGATCGCCGAAGGAAGCATCGCTTCCGCCAAGGACGCTCGCGCATCCCGGCGTCGGGCGGATCTGCATGCGCACGACCGATGCCGACGCGGTGCACGACCGCCTCGTCGCGGCCGGCTTCCGCGTCTACTCCCCGCCGACCGACATCACACTTGGCGGCTCAGTGATGAAGATTTTCTGCGCCGAGGACCCGGATGGCGTCGTCTTCGAGTTCATGCACTTCCTGCGCCCGGCGTAGGCCGGATCGTCAAACCTTGAAATAGTCCGGCTTGCCGGTCGTCCAGGTCTCGCCCCAGAGCTGAGCGCCGCCAGCCACGTTGAGAACCTCGCCCGTCACATACTCCGCCCCCGGCCCGGCGAGATAGCCGCAGGCCTCGGCGACGTCCCATGTACTGCCGTTGCGCATCATCGGGTTGGATTTCGGATAGGCCTCCAGCGCCTTCGGATCATAGACCCGCCAACCCGGCGTCTCGATGACGCCCGGCGCGATACAGTTGAGCCTGATCTTCAGCGGCGCCCATTCGACCGCGAGCGCCTGCGTCAGGCCGACCACGCCCGACCGCGCCGCGATGGTGTGAGCGACACCGTGCAGGCCCTGCCGGGTGACCACGACGATCGTCGTTATGCTGCCCGGCCGGTTCTGGTCGCGCCAGGCGCGTGCGGCGCCCTGCATCATGTACCAGGTGCCGTTGAGATTGGTGTTGACGACCGTGTTCCAGCCTTTCACCGAAAAGTCGATCGCCGCCTGCGGGAACTGGCCGCCGGCGCTGTTGATGAGGATGTCGAAACCGCCCTCCTCGCTCGTCTTGCGATAGAGTTCGGCGACGCTGTCCGGTTCTCGGATGTCGACGGTGTGGGCCGAGACGTCGAGCCCCTTTGCCCGCATCACCTCGACGGCCGATCCGAGCTTGGCTTCGCTGCGCCCGGCCAGGATGAGCTTCGCGCCGCAGCGGCCGAACAGCCACCCGGTCGCCCGGCCGATGCCGCCAGCGCCGCCGGAGATCAGCACCGTCTTGCCGGCGAAGGCGGCCGGTCCGTAGATCGTCGGATGCGCCCACAGCGCCTCGTCGTCGAGCCCGAACTCCGGTGCCTCGCCCGCTTCAGCCATTGCGGTCCGTCCCCTTCAGCAGTTCGCCCGAAATGATCATCTTGCGCACTTCCGTCGTGCCGGCGCCGATCTCCATCAGCTTGGTCGAGCGGAACAGGCGATTGATCTCCGATTCCCAGATATAGCCGGTTCCGCCATGCACCTGCACGGCGAGGTCGAGCACCTTGTGCGTCGCTTCGGCGGCATACATAACCGAGGCCGCCGTCAGCATATGGATGTCGCCGCGCCCGCCCTCGCCGATCTCGAGCGGCGCGGCCGCCGCCAGCACGCGGTAGGTGAAGCTGCGGATGGTCTCGACCTGCACATACATGTCGGCCAGCATCGACTGCACCATCTGGAACGAACCGATCGCTTTGCCGAATTGCTTGCGGGTCTTGGCGTAGTCGACGGACAGTTCCAGAGCGCGCTCGGCGATGCCGAGGCACAGCGGCGAGATCATCGCGCGCTCGAGGTCGAGCCCGCTCATCACGACCGCAACGCCACGGTTCTCCCCGCCGACGAGATTCTCCGCCGGCACCCTGCAGTCCTCGAACAGCAGTTCGCCCGTCTGGCTGCCGCGATAGCCCATCTTCTTGAGCTTCTGCGCGACCTTGAAGCCCTTCATGTCCTTCTCGACAATGAACGCCGAAATGCCGTGCGCACCCTTGTCCTTGTCCGTCTTGGCGTAGACGAGCAGCACGTCGGCCACCGGTCCATTGGTGATGTAGATTTTCGAGCCGTTGAGCACGTAGTGGTCGCCGTCGCGCCGCGCCGTCGTGCGCATCGAGCCAAGTGCGTCGGAGCCGGCGCCGGGCTCCGTCAGGCCGAGCGCGCCGATCTTGCGGCCCGAACAGAGGTCCGGGAGATACTTCCGCCGCTGCGCGTCATTGCCGTTGCGATAGATGTTGTTGGCGCAGAGATTGTCGTGCGCGACCCAGGCCAGCGCCATCGCATGGTTCCAGCGCGCCAGACCCTGCAGCACAAGGCCGGCCGCCACGAGATCGAGCCCCGCCCCGCCATACTCCTCCGGCACCGTGATGCCGAACAGGCCGTTGTCGCCGATCTTCGGGAACGCCTCCTCGGGCCACCACTCCTCATTGTCCATCTTCTCGGACAGCGCATAGAGCTCGTTGCGGGCGAAGCGGTCCGCATTGTCGAGGATCATCTGCTGCTCGGCGTCGAGATCGAACAGGTTCCGCTTCTCGTTCAGCCCCGTGAAGTTCTGCATGTCGTCTCATCCCTCCCGCACAGGCCGTGCCGGACGGCCACGGTTTCACCGTTAATGAGATCATTTCATCATTTGTGCAAGAGGCCAATGAGCAGATTTGACACGGAAATGAAAGGGTTCCCTTCTCCTCGATAACACGTATGCGGAAAAGCGCCGCATTCCGGTTGACAAGGTTGATGAACTGAAATCATTTAGGCTCGTCAAGTGAGACATGTCGGGGGAGACCGTGACGGAACCAGTGTTGATCGAACGCCGCGGCGCGGTTCAATGGATCACGATCAATCGCGAGGAGCGCCGCAACGCGCTCAATGAAAAGGTTGCGCTCGGCATCCAGGCGGGTCTCGACGCCGCCGAGGCCGACAGGAGCGTGCGCGCGGTCGTGCTCACCGGAGCGGGCGACAAGGCCTTCTGCGCCGGCGGCGACCTGCAGCTCCAGGCCGACGGAACCCCGTTCACCATCGAGGCCGCCGATCCCCGGCACTATGTTGCGCGCCTGCTCCGCCGCATGGACGCCTGCCGCCTGCCCATCATCGCCCGCGTCAACGGTCCGGCGCTGGCCGGCGGCTTCGGCATCATGTGCGCCTGTGACCTCGTCGTCGCGCGCGAAGACGCCAGGCTCGGCGTCACCGAGGTCAAGGTCGGCATCTTTCCGATGATGATCCTGCCTTATCTGCTGCGGATCGTTTCCTACCGCCGACTGATGGAACTCTGCATCACCGGTGAGCTGATCACGGCGCGCGAAGCGATCGCCGACAACATCGTCAACTACGCCGTGCCGTTCGAGGAACTCGACCGGAAACTCGACTGGCTGCTCGCACGCGTCACTGACAAGTCGCCGACCGGCATCAGGCTCGGCAAGCAGGCGCTCGCCAAGATCCGCGAGATGTCGACTGACGCGGCGCTCGAATATGCCCAGTTCATGCTGGCCAACATGACCCGCACCAAGGATGCCCGCGAGGGCATGCTCGCCTTCAACGAGAAGCGCGCACCGAACTGGACGGCGGAATAGGCACGATGGGCAAGATCGTACGCATCGGCTGCGGCGCGGGCTTCTGGGGCGACAGCCCGGAAGGCCCGGCCCAGCTCGTCCGCAAGGGCGACATCGACTATCTCGTCATGGACTATCTGGCCGAGATCACCATGTCGATCCTCGCCCGGATGAAGGCCAAAAAGCCGGAACTCGGCTATGCCACCGACTTCGTGACGATGGTGATGAAGCCGCTGGCGAAGGAGATCGCGGCCAAGAAGATCCGCGTCGTCACCAATGCCGGCGGCGTCAACCCGGATGCCTGCCGCGACGCGCTGCTGGCAGCGTTCAGGGAAGCCGGCGTCGACCTGAAGGTCGCGGTGGTACGCGGCGACGATCTTTCGGCCTCGGCCGATGCCTATCGCGCGGCGGGCACGACGGAGATGTTCTCCGGCGCGCCGATGCCCGAGCGGCTCGCCAGCGTCAATGCCTATCTCGGCGCCTTCCCGATCGCGGCGGCGCTGGACGCCGGCGCCGATGTCGTCATCACCGGCCGCGTCGTCGATTCGGCCGTGGTGCTCGGCCCGCTGATTCACGAATTCGGCTGGAAGCCGGGTGACTACGACCTTTTGTCGGCGGGCAGCCTCGCCGGCCACGTCATCGAATGCGGCACCCAGGCAACGGGCGGCGTCTTCACCGACTGGCGCGAGGTGGCGGACGACTGGGACGACATGGGCTTCCCGATCGCCGAATGCGCCGCCGACGGCTCGTTCGTGATCTCCAAGCCCGAGGGCACCGGCGGCCTCGTCTCGATCGGGACGATCGCCGAGCAGGTCGTTTACGAGGTTGGAGATCCCAGGCGCTACATCCTCCCAGATGTGACCGCGGACTGGAGCGCGGTCCGGCTCGAACAGGTCGGGCCGGACCGCGTGAAGGTCAGCGGCGCGAGAGGTGCGGCACCCACTGACAGCTACAAGGTCAGCGCCACCTACGCCGACGGCTATCGCGCGCAGGTGACGATGATGATCGCCGGCCGCGAGGCCAAGGAACGCGCCGAAGCGACCGCGAAGGCGATCCTCGCCCGCTCCGAGAGGCTGATGCGCGCCGCCGGCTTCGACGGCTTCGCCGATACATCGGTGGAGGTCCTCGGCAGCGAGACGAACTACGGTGCCCAGGCCCGCACCGGCGGCACGCGCGAGGTCGTGCTCAAGATCGCCGTGCGCCATGCCAGCAAGGACGCGCTGGCCATCTTCGGACGCGAGATCTTCCCCGCAGCGACTACCATGGCGCAGTCGATCACCGGCTTTGCCGGCGGGCGCCCGGAGCCGCAGCCGATCGTGCGCCTGTTCTCCTTCCTCGCGCCCAAGGCCGACATCCCCGTCGCCTACGAGTTCGACGGCATGACCCGCGAGGTCGTGCCGCATCTGCCGAACGACGTTTTGGGCGACCTGTCACCGGAAACGCCGGGCGAGCTCCCTGCCCCCTCCGGCAAGCTCGCGACCGTGCCGCTGGTGGCGCTGGCGCACGGACGCAGCGGCGACAAGGGCGACATCGGCAATATCGGCATTCTTGCGCGCAAGGCCGACTACCTGCCCTGGATCCGCCGCAGCGCCACACCCGAGGCGGTCGGCCGCTATTTCGCGCATTTCGTCAAAGGCAAGGTCGAGCGCTTCGAGTGGCCGGGGCTGAGCGGGCTGAACTTCATGCTGCACGAGGGGCTCGGCGGCGGCGGCATCGCCTCGCTGCGCCACGACCCGCAGGGCAAGGCGCTGGCGCAGATCTTCATGGACTTCCCCGTCGAAGTGCCGGCCGACTGGCTCGCCACGGGCGGCGCGCTCGACGGATGGGACAAGGACGCCGCAGCATGAGCACTCCGCTGTTCAACAAGGTTCTCGTCGCCAATCGCGGCGAGATCGCCTGCCGCGTCATGCGCACGCTGGCCGAGATGGGCATAGCCTCCGTCGCGATCCACCACCGCGTCGAAGCTCGCGCCAAGCATGTCCGCATGGCGGATGAAGCGGTCGAAATCGCCGGCGACACCCCCGTCGCCGCCCATCTCGACATCGGCCAGATCATCGCGGCGGCCAAGGCGACTGGCGCGGACGCGATTCACCCCGGCTACGGTTTCTTGTCCGAGAACGCCGGCTTCGCGAAAGCTGTGGCGGATGCGGGCCTGACCTTCATCGGACCTGACGCCGAGACCATCTCGCTGATGGGCGACAAGATCTCCGCGCGGAACTTCGCCGAGGCGCATGGCGTGCCGGTCGCTCCGTCCGTCATGCCGACCGGCGACCTCGACGCCTTCATCGCGCAGGCCGAAGGGATCGGCTTCCCGCTCCTGATCAAGGCCGCGGCCGGCGGCGGTGGCAAGGGCATGAGCATCGTTCGCTCCGCCTCCCAGCTGCGCGAGGCGGCACGTCTCGCGTCGAGCGAGGCGCAGCGCTATTTTGGCGACGGCCGCGTCTATGCCGAGACCTATGTCGAGCGTCCGCGCCACATCGAGGTGCAGGTGCTGGGCGACGGCAAGGGCGCCGCGATCCACCTGTTCGAGCGCGAATGCTCGGTGCAGCGCCGCTTCCAGAAGATCATCGAGGAGGCCCCGTCCGCGAACCTGCCGGCGAAACTCGCCGCCGAGATCTGCGAGTCCGCCGTGCGACTCGCCGCCGCCGCCAACTACAAGAACGCCGGCACGGTGGAATACATCCTCGGCGCCGACGGCCGCTACTTCTTCCTCGAAATGAACACCCGGCTTCAGGTCGAGCATCCGGTCACCGAGATGATCACCGGCCTCGACCTCGTCCGCTGCCAGATCGAGATCGCCGCCGGCAAGGGCCTTCCCCTGACGCAGGCGCAGGTGAAGGCCAACGGTCACGCCATCGAATGCCGCGTCTGCGCCGAGAACCCCGACAACGACTTCATGCCCGAGACGGGCGTCGTGAAGTATCTCGGCGTGCCCGAGGAGCCCTGGCTGCGCTTCGAGAATGCGCTCGACCAGGGGCAGAAGGTGACGGCCGACTTCGACCCGATGCTGGCGAAGCTGGTGGTGCATGGCGCGGATCGCGCCGAGGCCGTGGACCGTTCGATCGCCGCGCTGAATGGGCTGGCGCTCCTCGGCGTCAAGACGAACATAGACTATCTGGCGCGCGTGCTCGACCACGAGGCCTTCCGCGATGGCGATCTGCACACCGGCTTCGTCGCCGAGCACAAATCCGATCTCGGCCCTGTTCCGCTCGACGAGACCGAGTTGGTGCAACTCCTGGCGGCGGCGGCGCTCGGTTTCCGCGACTTTCAGGACCTCGCGCTCGGGACGCCCGAGCCCTATTCCGCCATCGGCGGCTGGAGGAACTGAGCATGGCGATCAAGCTCACCCTCGACGGCAAGGTTCACGGCGTGACCATCGCCCGGCGCCATCCCCATCTCGTCCTCGTCATCGACGGCGTGGAGCACGAGGTGTCCAGCCTTCCCGGCCTCGGCGACGGTCGCAAGTCGATCACGGTCGGCGGCAACGAGGTCGCCTTCTCCCGTGCGCAACTGCGCGACCGCCAGGTCGTGAGGATCGGCGGCCGCACCTTCGAAGTCGGCGTCGTCGATCCGTTCTCGCAAGGCGGTGCCGGCGGCGCCGGTCAGGATGCGGTCAAGGCACCGATGCCCGGCGCCGTGGTCTCGGTGCAGAAGCAGGCGGGCGACAAGGTCACGCGCGGCGAGGCGATCGTCACCATCGAGAGCATGAAGCTGCAGACCGCCCTGCCCGCGCCGCGCGACGGCGTGATCGCGAAGATCCTGAAGGGCGAAGGCGAAACGTTCGAGAAGGACGAGATCATCGTGACGCTCGAGCCCGAGACCGAGAAGGCCTGACGAGAATGCGCAAGATCCAGTCCATGATCAGCACCTCGTCGGCGGACTTCCGCCGCTATGACGTGCACAACCGCCGCGTCGTCTCGGAATTCCGGGCCAAGCAAGAGGCTGCGCGCCACCAGCGCCCTGCCCGCGACCTCGATCGGCTCGCCAAGCAGGGCAAGATGCGGCCTCGCGAGCGGATCGAGAAACTGCTCGATCCCGGCACGCCGTTCCTGGAACTCTCCTCGCTCGCGGGGAACATGGCCTATGACGGCGACTCGCCGTCCGCGAGTTCCATCGTCGGCATCGGCATCGTCTCGGGCCGCGAGGTGGTCATCCGCGCCGACGATCCGACGGTGAAGGGAGGCGCCTGGTATCCGCTGACGGCGAAGAAGATCGTCCGCGCCCTCGACATCGCGATGGAGAACCGGCTGCCGGTCATCCACCTGTGCGATTCCGCCGGCGGCTTCCTCCAGCTCCAGTCGGAGGTGTTCCCGGACAAATACATGGCCGGCCGCATCTTCCGGAACCAGTCGATCCTGTCGAAGATGGGCGTCAAGCAGCTCTCGCTCGTCTTCGGCCACTGTACCGCAGGCGGCGCCTACATCCCCGGCCTGTCCGACTACAGCGTCATCGTGCGCGGCACGGGCGCGGTGTTCCTCGGCGGCCCGCCGCTGGTAAAAGCCGCGACCGGCGAGGAGGTGAGCGTCGAGGAGCTCGGCGGCGCCGACATGCACACCTCGGTCTCCGGCACCGCCGACTATCCGGCTGCGAGCGAGGACGAGGCGATCCATATCGGCCGCGAGATCGTCGCCCAGTGGGACCGTCCGAAAAAATGGGACTGCCAGCAGGAAACGCCGGAGGACCCCGCCTACGATCCCGAGGAAATCTACGGCATCGTTCCCGACGACATCAAGAAGTCGTTCGACATGCGCGAGATCATCGCCCGCATGGTCGACGGCAGCCGCTTCCACGAATACCAGCCCAACTACGGCACGACGCTGATCTGCGGCTACGCCAACATCTGGGGCTACAAGGTCGGCATCCTTGCCAACAACGGCGTCCTCTTCAACGATAGCTCGCTCAAGGGCGGCCACTTCATCGAGCTCTGCAACCAGAACAACACGCCGCTGGTCTTCCTGCAGAACATCACCGGCTACATGATCGGCCGCGAATACGAGCGTCGCGGCATCACCAAGGACGGCGCCAAGATGATCATGGCGCAGTCCTGCTCGCGGGTGCCGAAGTTCACCGTCATGTGCAACGGCTCCTTCGGCGCCGGTAATTACGGCATGTGCGGGCGCGCCTTCGACGGCCGCTTCCTGTTCACCTGGCCGAACCACCAGATCGGCGTGATGGGCGGCGACCAGGCGGCGAACACGCTGGCCGAGGTCAAGCTCAACCAGATGAAGCGCGCCGGATTGGTCGACCAGTCCGAGGTCGACCGCGTCTGGGAGGACACCCGCAAGGCCTACCAGGAGCAATTGTCGGCCTACTATTCGACATCGGAACTCTGGGACGACGGCATCATCGATCCGGTCGACACCCGCAATGCGCTCGGCATCGCCATCTCCGCCTCGCTGAATGCCCCGTTGGGCGACCCCGGCTACGGCGTGTTCAGGTTCTGACCATGGCCAGTCCCGACCGGAAGGACCCGATCCGCTTCTACTTCGACTTCGCCTCGCCCTACGCGTATTTCGCGGCGAGCCAGATCGACGGGATCGGAGCGGAGTTCGGGCGGGCGGTCGAGTGGCGGCCGATCCTGATGTGGGCGGTCCTCAAGGCGCACGGTATCGCAGCCCCGATGGATGCGCCGGCGAAACGCGCCTACATGCTGAACGACATGCAGCGCTCCGCGGCGTTCTTCGGCATGCCCTATAAGACGCCGGCCAAGCTGCCGCTCTCCTCGCATCTGGCGGGCCGCCTCTTCTATGCGGTGCACGCGCAGGATCCGGACAAGGCCCTGGCGCTGGCCCGCCGCCTGCTGCCCGCCTTCTTCGCCGAGGAACGGGATATCTCGGACGCGACGACACTGGCTGAATTGGCGGCGGAGGTTGGAATCGCGCCCGAAGCGACTGCGGCAGCGATGCAGAGCGCTGTCGGCCGGGCCGGCCTGGAGGCCGCGGTAGCGGAAGCGGTCACATCGGGTGTCGTCGGCTCGCCGCATTTCCTGGTCGACGGCGAAGGCCTTTTCGGTGCAGACAGGCTGCCGCAATTGCGCTGGTTCCTGTCGGGAGGAAGGACATGACCGCCTACGAGGACATCACATACTCGGTCGAGAACGGTCGGGCTCGCATCGCGGTCAACCGGCCCGACAAGCTCAACGCCTACCGCAACGAAACGGCGGACCAACTGCGCGACGCCGTCCTTCGCGCCGGGCGCGACCCGTCCGTGCATTCGATCCTCATGACCGGCGAAGGCCGCGCCTTCGGCGCCGGCTACGACCTCGCCACGGTGAAGCCCGATGAGGTTCCCGCGCTCGACGACGTGCTGCAGCGCCATTTCAATCCGCTGGTGCTGGCGATGCGCCAATCGCGCCTGCCGATCGTTTCGGCCGTCAACGGCCCCTGCGCGGGCGCGGCCGTCGGCATCGCGCTCGCCGCCGACATCGTCATCGCCGCCCGCTCCGCCTATTTCTACGAACCCTTCGTCGGCATCGCGCTGGTGCCGGACGCCGGCAACACGCTGTTCCTGTCGCGCATGCTCGGCCGCGTGCGCGCGTCGGGCATGATGCTGCTCGGCGACCGCGTTCCCGCCGAGAAGGCGCTCGCATGGGGGCTGCTGTGGGACGTCGTCGACGACTCCGATCTCGCAGCTACCGCCGAATCGATCTGCGCCCGGCTGTCGAAGCTCGACGCTGCCGCGCTTGCCGGCACCAAGCGCCTGATCGACCGCGCCGCCGATTTCGACGCGGACGGGCAACTCGCGCTCGAGCGCGACCTGCAGGGCGAGGCCGGACGCACGCCCGCGATGAAGGCGCAGATCGCCGCCTTCTTTGCAAAGCGAAAGGGATGATCGCTTGACGACGAATGCGGAACTCGAACCGGATTTGCTCGCCGACGGCTGGAAACCCATCCGGCCGGGCGCATTCATCACCCTGATCGGGCCGTTCTACATCCGCATTCGGGACGACAAGCCACAATACTGCTTCCGCGTCGCACCCAAGCACGACAACACGCAAGGCCGCCCGCATGGCGGCATGGTGATGTCCTTCCTCGATGAGGCTCTCGGCTGGTCGACGCACATTGCGCGCCCGCACGACAGCTTCTTCACAATTGGGTTCGACTGCCAGTTCATCGGCGGAAGCGTGGTCGGAGATCTGGTCGTCGCCGAGACCGAGGTCGTCAGCGCGACGAAATCGATGATGTTCATGCGTGGCGACTGCAAGGTGGGCGACCGGATCATCGCCTCGGCCAGCGGCATCTGGAAGCGGGTGGGATCAAGGCCACCCGCGGGAGAACGGACATGGACGATACCCTGAAGCCGACCCGTTTCGTCGACGCCGACAGCCCGGTCGTGCGCGCCTACGCCGAAGCCCACGCGGGCTCCGGCGACGATGTCTCAAAGGCCGTGAACCTCTATTATGCGCTGCGCGACGCCGTCTCCTACGACATGCGCGCCTTCGCGCTGGACGAGGACCGGTTCGTCGCCTCGAACGTCCTTCAGTCGAAATCGGCCTTCTGCGTGCCGAAGGCGGTGGCGCTGGCAGCTCTCGCCCGCGCGGTCGGCATCCCCTCGCGTATCGGCTTCGCCAATGTCCGCAACCACCTGGCTTCGCCGAAGCTGCTGGCGCTGATGGACGACGACATCTTCTACTGGCACGCCTACACCTCGCTCTTCCTCGACGGGAAATGGGTGAAGGCGACGCCCGCCTTCGACATCCGGCTGTGCGAGCGTCATGGCGTGACGCCGCTTGATTTCGACGGGCGCGAGGATTCGATCTTCCAGCCCCACGACCAGGCCGGGCGCCCTCACATGGAATACGTCGCCTTCATCGGCGAATTCGACGACATGCCCTTTGACGGCTTCGCCGACGCCATGCTTACCCACCACCGGCGCATGCTGGAAGGCCTGGACGACGACCGCCGGGCCGCCGGCACCACGAATTGACCGCATCAGACACGATTGGCAGGGACATGACTGAGACCACCTACATCCTCTCCGGCGCGCGCACCGCGATCGGCACTTTCGGCGGCGCATTGTCGGGCGAGGAGCCTGCGTCGCTCGGCGCGGCGGTCGCCGTCGAGGCGATGAAGCGCGCCGGCATCGAGCCCTCCGAGATCGGCCACGTCGTCTATGGCAACGTCATCCCGACCGGCCCGAAGGACGCCTATCTGGCCCGCGTCGCGGCGATCAATGCCGGCATCCGGAAAGAGACGCCGGCCATGACGCTGAACCGGCTGTGCGGCTCCGGCACACAGGCGATCATCTCGGCGGCGCAGAACGTCATGCTGGGCGACGTCGACGTGGCGCTGGCCGGCGGCGCGGAGGTGATGAGCCGCGCTCCGCACTACGTCCAGTCCGCCCGCTTCGGCCACAAGATGGGCGACGTCAAGATAATCGACGGCCTGACCGGCATCCTGATGGACCCGTTCGGCAACGGCATCATGGGCGTCACCGCGGAAAACGTCGCCGAAAAATACCAGATCTCCCGCGCCGACCAGGACAGCTTCGCCGTCGAAAGCCAGCGCCGCGCCGCGGCGGCCATCTCCGCCGGCCATTTCAAGTCGCAGATCCTGCCGATGGAGGTTCAGGCCGGCCGCAAGACGTTGGTCTTCGACACCGACGAGCATCCGAAGCCGGACACGACGGCCGAGACGCTCGCCGGCCTGAAGCCGGCCTTCAAGAAGGACGGCGTCGTCACGGCCGGCAATGCGTCGGGCATCAATGATGGAGCCGGCGCGGTCGTCCTCGCGTCCGCATCCTACGTCAAGCGCACCGGCGTTACGCCGCTCGGCCGCATCGTCGCCTATGCGCATTCGGGTGTCGAACCAGGCCTGATGGGTATCGGCCCCGTTCCCGCGGTGCGGGCGCTGATCGATCGCGCCGGCCTGAAGCTGACCGATTTCGACGTGATCGAATCCAACGAAGCCTTCGCCTCGCAGGCACTCGCCGTCAATCGCGAACTCGGCCTCGACCCGGCCAAGGTCAACCCCGACGGCGGCGCCATCGCGCTCGGCCATCCGGTCGGAGCCACCGGGGTGATCCTCACCGTCAAGGCGCTCTACTACCTGCAGCGCACCGGCGGCCGCTACGGCCTGATCACCATGTGCATCGGCGGCGGCCAGGGCATTGCGCTTGCGGTGGAGAGGGTCTGATCCAGGCCACCTCTGGAATTCCCGGTCCTCTTCATGCGAGATGAGCCGGGAGGAATCGCATGGCCAATCCGCTTTATGACGCTCTGGTCCTGCCGCATCGCGGCTGGACGAAGACCTTTCTCGATCTAGACGGCAAGGGACGCCTCACCTTCGGCGACTTCGCCGACCTCGTCGCCCGCATTGCGTCGGTGCTGGTCGCTCACGGCGTGGAGCCCGGCGACCGAGTCGCGGTCCAGGCGCCCAAGACGCCGGAGACGCTCGCCGTCTATCTCGCGTGCCAGCAGGTGGGCGCGGTGTTCCTGCCGCTCAACACCGCCTACACGCCCACCGAGGTCGAATTCTTCTTGGCCGACGCCTCCCCACGCCTTTTCGTCTGCGACGAGGCAGCGAAGGATGGGCACGCAGGCCTCACGGCGAAGCTCCGCATCGGCCAGTTGACGATTTCGGCCGATCGCGGCGGCAGCCTCCCGGCGGAAGCAGCGAAGGCCTCGCCGCTGGTGGAAGTCGTCGAGCGCAGCCCCGACGACCTCGCCGCGATCCTCTACACCTCTGGCACCACAGGCCGCTCCAAAGGCGCGATGCTCAGCCACGACAACCTGCTGTCGAACACGCTGGCGCTGGTCGACATCTGGCGCTTCACCGAGAACGACGTGCTGGTGCACGCATTGCCGATCTACCACACGCACGGCCTGTTCGTGGCCTGCAACATCATGCTCAAGGTCGGCGGCACGATGATCTTTCACGCCGCCTTCAACCCCGACGCCGTGCTCGACGCGATCCCGCGCGCCACCGCGCTGATGGGCGTGCCGACCTTCTACACGCGCCTGCTGGCGTCCCCGCGCCTGACTAGAGACCATGTCGTCGGCATGCGCCTGTTCATCTCCGGCAGCGCGCCTCTGCTCGCCGAGACGCATGTCGAGTTCGAGCAGAAGACCGGCCATCGCATCCTCGAACGCTACGGCATGACCGAGACGTCGATGACCACCTCCAACCCCTACGAGGGCGAGCGGCGCGCCGGTGCCGTCGGCTTCCCGCTGCCGGGCGTCAGCGTCCGCGTCGCCAGCCCCGAGGGCAAGGTCCTGCCGCAGGGCGAGATCGGCATCCTGGAGGTGAAGGGCCCCAACGTCTTCAAGGGCTACTGGAACCTGCCCGAGAAGACGGCGGCCGAGTTCCGTCCGGGCGGCTGGTTCATCACCGGCGACATGTCGATGATCGATGCCGACGGCTACGTCCACATCGTCGGCCGCCAGAAGGACCTGATCATCGCCGGCGGGCTAAACATCTACCCGAAGGAGATCGAGGAGGTCATCGATGCGATCGACGGCGTCGTCGAGACAGCGGTTGTCGGGGTGCCGCATCCCGACATGGGCGAGGCGGCGGTCGCGGTGATCGTGGCCAGGCCCGGCCTGGACATCGAGGCCGTGCAGGCGACGGTCAGCGAGAAACTCGCCCGTTTCAAGCACCCGCGCCGCTACGAGATCGTCGCGGAACTCCCCCGCAACACGATGGGCAAGGTGCAGAAGGCGCAGTTGCGGGAGAGTTACAAGGACAGCTTCACGGGCTGAGCGATTCGCGACGCGCGCGCCGCCTCAATTGTCTCCACTGCCCCTCACCCGTACCCTCTCCCCGCAAGCGGGGAGAGGGGATCGCGCAGGTTCATGCCCAACTTCGACGTGGAAAGAGGCATGCCGACACTGGCGCCCCCCTCTCCCCGTCCTTCACGGGGAGAGGGTACGGGTGAGGGGCAACATCAGCAGCTGCGAGAGCAGCACCAATGGGTCAGGCATCGATGGCCCCATGATAAAGCTTGCCCATCCGCTCTCCGGCGTGGTGATCTCGGGCCGATAGGAGCACCCATCCATGCGCGCGCAGAGCGGCACCTTTCCCGATTTCGGCCTGACGGAAGATCAGCGCCGCGAGGCGGTGCTTGGCCACTACTACGAGTGGCCGGGCATGGATGGCGACCGCGGCGAAATCTGGGCCTACACGTCGCGCTACGCCTATTTCCCCGGCGAGGAGGTGGACCTGCGGGTCAGTTCCACTGCGCCCTCCTTCCGGCTCGACATCGTCCGCGACGGCGGCGAGGAACGGCACGTCCTGACCCGCGACAACATCCCCGCGCGCTGGCAGGACACGCCCGACCAGTGCTCGGTCGAAGGCTGCGGCTGGGACACCACTTTCGCCTTCCGCGTACCCGAGGAATGGCCATCCGGCGCTTACCGCGCGACATTGTCCGCCGAGGGCCGCGACGGGAAGCCGATCACAAGCCACCACCTCTTCATCGTCAAGCCGCGCCCCGGCAAGCGGCCGGGCCGTGTGCTGCAGGTCGCCGCCACCGGCACCTGGCACGCCTACAACACCTGGGGCGGCTCCAACCATTACCAGGGCATCACCGGGCCGAACCGGGACCAGTTCGCCACCACCGTCTCGAACCAGCGCCCCTGGTGCCGCGGCTTCATCGTGCTGCCGCCCGACGCACCGCGCGTGCCGCTCGACTTCGCCACGCCCATCGCCACCGTGCCGCGCTACCCGCATATGGAATGGGCCTTCGCCACCGGCCATTCCAAGAAATACGCCTCGTCGGGCTGGGCGAGCTACGACAGCCACTTCTTCCGCTGGGCCGAACGCGCCGGCTACGAAGTCGACCTGATCGGACAGCACGAGCTGCACTATGAGCCCGAGATCCTCGACGGCTACGACTGCGCCGCCTTTGTCGGCCACGACGAATATTGGACCTGGGAGATGCGCGACACGGTCGATGCCTGGGTCGCCCGCGGCGGGGGCGCGGCGCGCTTCGCCGGCAACTTCATGTGGCAGACGCGTTTCGAGGATCAGGGCCGCAAGCAGGTCTGCTACAAGTACAAGGCGCGAACGGACGACCCCGCTTATCAGCCGGGCGGCGACGTCACCCGCGCCACAAACTCCTGGGAAGCCCCCGAAATCGGCCGGCCCGGCGTTACCACCTTCGGCCTCAACGCCGCGAAAGGCGTCTACACCGGCTGGGGCGGCTGCGCTCCGCGCGGCGTGCGCGGTTTTCCGATCTACCGGCCGGAGCACTGGGCCTTCAAGGGCACTGGCATCTACTATGGCGACCTGCTGGGCGCCGAAGGCGGCGTCTACGGCTACGAGGTCGACGGGCTCGACCACGAGATCCGCGGCGGCCTGCCCTACCCCACCCCCGAAAGCGGCGCGCCCGACGGGCTCTCGATCCTCGCCGTCGGCATGGCCAGCCAGGTCGAGGAGAGCGCCGACCTTCCCGCCAGCGCCCGCTTCCTCGCCGACGAGGACGGCCGCTTCATTGCCGAAACGCTCTACGGCTCGCCCAGCGACGAGAACCTCGACAAGGTCAAGCGCTCCAACGGCATGATCGTCAACTTCCCCAAGGGCGACGGCGACGTTTTCCACGCCGGCAGCTGCGAATGGGTCGCCGGACTGCTGCGCAAGGACGCGATGGTCGAGAAGGTGACGGCCAACGTGCTCGACAGATATCTCGGAAAGACATGACCATGAACCAGACCGTCGCCGTCGGCGCGAACCGCGCGCCCTCCCATCTCTTCTATGTCACGCGCCTGCGCCGGCCGCTGGTCGACCGCGCGGAGGGCATTTACCTCTGGACGCAGGACGGCCGCCGCTTCATCGACGGCTCCTCCGGCCCGGTCGCGGTCAACCTTGGCTATTCCAACCGCCACGTCCTCGACGCGATGAAGGCGCAGATGGAGAAGACCACCTTCGCCTATCGGCTCCACTTCGAGAACGAGCCGGCCGAGGACCTCGCCCGCGACATCGCCGGCCGCATGCCCAACCAGCTCGACCGGATCTTCTTCGTCTCGGGCGGCTCCGAAGCGGTGGAATCCTGCATCAAGCTTGCCCGCCAATGGGCGGTCGCGACCGGCCAGCCAAAGCGTTGGAAGGTGATCGGCCGCATGCCCTCCTACCATGGCGGCACGCTGGGCGCGCTCACCGTCACGCACGACGCGATGCTCACCGGCCACTTCGAGGAGCAGATGAAGGCCATGCCCTCCATCCCCGCGCCGACGGCCTACCGCGACCGCGACAACCTCACGCTCGAGCAGCGCGGCGTGAAATATGCCGACATGCTGGAGGAGAAGATCCTGGCCGAAGGGCCGGAGAGCGTCGTCGCCTTCATCATGGAGCCAATCGGCGGAGCGGCCACCAACGCGCTCGTCGCCCCCGACAGTTACTATCCCCGCATCCGCGAAATCTGCGATCGCTACGGCATCCTCCTCATCCACGACGAGGTGATGAGCGGCGTCGCGCGCACTGGAAAGTTCCTCGGCGGCGACCACTGGAACTGCACGCCCGACATCGTCTCGCTGTCGAAGGGCATCGGCTCGGGCTACATGCCGCTCGGCGCCATGTGCGCGCCGATGCGCATCGTCAAGCCGGTGCTCGACATGGGCGGCTTTGCGCATGGCCATACCTATGCCGGCAACCCGCTGGCCTGCGCGGCGGGACTCGCCGTGATGCAGGAGATCGACCGCCTGAAGCTGATCGACAACGCCGCCGCGCGCGGCGAGGACCTGATCGCCGGGCTGCAGTCGCTCGCCGACCGCTTCCCGTTCATCGGCGACGTGCGCGGCAAGGGGTTGATGACGGCAATCGAGTTCGTCGCCGACAAGGCGACGATGAAGAACCTGCCGCCCGAGATCACCATCGGCCAGCGCGTCCTCGACCTCGCCTACGAGCGCGGCCTGATCGTCTATTTCCGCCGCGTGAAAGGCGGCGTGCAGGGCGATTGCATCATGGTCGCCCCGCCGCTCATCGTCACCCGCGAGCAGATCGGCGAGATCGTTTCGATCCTCGGCGATTCCATCGCCGCCGCCGCGCGCGAATTCGGCTTGCCGGTGAACGAGTAGTCTGCATCGTGAACCAGGTATCCCCGTCATCCGGCCGCTTCGCGGCCACCTTCTCCCCGCTGGGGAGAAGAGGTCTGGCGCCGGCGTTGGTTACCTCCTCTCCCCTCGGGGAGAGGTCCGCCGAGCGAAGCGGAGGCAGGGTGAGGGGGGCGTGCGCCACGACGCCAGGACCGCGATGAGCCCCCGCCTCCTCATCCGCGACACTACTCCCGCCGACGCCGCGACCATCCACCGCGCGATCCTCGCGTTGGGCGAAGCATTGGGAACGGCAAACAAGATCGCTAGCACGCCCGAGATCTTCGCCCGCGAAGGCCTGGCGCCCGGCCGCGCCTTCGAGGGACTGGTGGCCGAGGTCGACGGCGCCTTCGCCGGCATGTGCCTCTATCTGCCCGTCTTCTCCACCTGGCTGGGGAAGCCCGGCGTCTACATACAAGACCTCTATGTCGACGATCGCTTCCGCGGCATGAAGATCGGCGAGGCGCTGATCCGGCGTGTGGCGCGGATCGGCCGCGCGCGCGGCGCCAATCATCTGCGGCTGGCCGTCGGCTTCGACAACACCAGGGCGCAGGCCTTCTACGAACGCCTGGGCGTCTCGCACTACGCCGACGACCGCATCCACGCCGCCTATGGCGAGGCGTTCGACAGATTGAGTGAAGGGGACGAGCGATGAAAGCCTTCTACGCCGCCGAGCAGAAGAAGCACGATCCGAAGGCTTTTCTCTCCTCCGGCGCGCCGCAGCCCAACCCCGAACAGCCCGAGCGTGTCGAGCGCCTGCTTGCCGGCGCGAGAGCTGCAGGCTGCGAGATCGTCCGTCCGAACAACCACGGCCTCGGTCCCATCGCCGCCGTCCACACCCCGGAATATCTCGACTTCCTCGCCAACATCTATCCGCGCTGGCGCCGCATCGAGGGTGCCTCGGAGGAGGTGATCCCCAACATCCACCCGATCGCGCGCAACGGTGCCTATCCGGCCTCCGCCGTTGGCCAGGCCGGTTACCACATGGCCGACACCGCCTGCCCGATCTCGGCCGAGACCTGGGAGAGCGTGCAGTGGAGCGCCTGGAGCGCGGTCGAGGCGGCGGACACGGTCATGGCCGGCGCACCTTCCGCCTATGCGCTCTGCCGCCCGCCCGGCCACCACGCCTTTGCCGACGTCGCGGGCGGCTTCTGCTTCGTCAACAATTCCGCCGTCGCCGCGCAGCACCTGCGAAAGACCGCCGCGCGGGTGGCGATCCTCGACGTCGACCTGCACCACGGCAACGGCACGCAGGGGATATTCTACAACCGCGCCGACGTGCTGACCGTCTCGCTCCACGCTGATCCGGTGCGCTTCTACCCGTTCTTCTGGGGACATGCCGACGAGCGCGGCGAAGGTCCGGGCCTCGGCTACAACCTGAACCTGCCCCTGCCCCGCAAGACCGCCGACGCCGGATTCCTCGAAGCGCTCGATGTCGGCATCAAGCGCATCCGCGCCTTCGCGCCGGACGCCCTTGTGGTGGCGCTCGGCCTCGATGCCTTCGAGGGCGACCCGTTCGGCGGCCTGTCGGTCTCGACACCCGGCTTCGCCCGCATCGCGGAGAAGATCGCGGCGCTCAGGCTGCCAACGGTCATCGTCCAGGAAGGCGGCTATCTCTGCGACGAGCTCGGCGACAACCTAACCTCTTTCCTGACCGGATTCGGATCGGGCTAGTTCGCCGAGATCGTCTCCAGCGCCGCGCGCAGTGCTGCGTTCAGCGGCTTCGGCCGCCGTGTCTGCCGGTCGACATAGACGTGGATGAAGAACCCTTCGGCGGCCGCGACATCCTCTTCGTTGCGGAACAGACCGACCTCGTAGCGCACCGATGAGGAGCCGATCTGCGCCACGCGGATCCCGGCCGTCACGGTGTCGGGAAAGGCGAGCTCTCCGAAATAGCGGCAGCCGGTCTCGACGACGAGGCCGATCTGGTCGCCGCCGTGGATGTCGAGCACCTTGTTCTCGATCAGCCAGCCGTTCACCGCCGTGTCGAACAGCGAATAATGGACCACATTGTTCATGTGCCCGTAGAGGTCGTTGTCCATCCAGCGGGTGGTGATCGTCCGGAAGGCGCGATAGGCGCCGCGCTCGGAGGGAACGGGACGGCCGGCCATCACCAGGCTGCCTTGTAGATCGTCAGCGCGTCGGCCTCGCCGACCGCGCGCGGATTGTTGACCAGAAGCCGCTGCTGCTTCATCGCATCGGACGCCATCTTGGCGAGATGCTCCTCGCCGATGCCGACCTCGCGCAGTTTCGTCTGCATGCCGAGCTTCTTCGACAGCGCCGCAAGTTCCTCGATGAAGGCCGAGCACCGGCCCTGGGCGCCCTCCTCGCCGGCCAGCCGCGGAAACGCATCCGCGGCGATCTCGGCATAGAGATGCGCAGCATCCGGCGCATTGAAGCGCAGCACATGCGGCAGGACGAGTGCGTTCGACAGGCCGTGCGGCACATGGAACGTCCCGCCGATCGGATAGGCGAGCGCGTGCACCGCCGCGACCGGCGAATTGGCGAAAGCCTGGCCCGCCAGCATCGAGCCCAAGAGCATCGCGCCGCGCGCCTCCACATCCTTCCCGTTGAACACGGCCGTCTCGATGTTGGCGCCCAGCAGCTGCAGCGCCTGCTTCGCCAGCATCTTCGACAGCGGATTGTTGTTGGCATTCTTGGAGGCATAAGCCTCGATCGCATGCACCATCGCATCGACGCCGGTCGCAGCGGTGATCGCGGCGGGCAGGCCGAGCGTCAGTTCCGCGTCGAGCACGGCGACGTCGGGCAGGATCACCGGCGACGACACGCCGCGCTTCTCTTCCTCGCCGACCGTGATGATCGACACCGGCGTCACTTCCGAGCCCGTCCCCGCTGTGGTGGGAACCAGTGCCAGCGGCAGGCGGGGGCCCTTGGCCTGCGCAACGCCCCACGCTTCGTCGAGGTTTTCGCCGGAGCCGAGAAGCAGGGCGGCAAGCTTCGCCACGTCGAGCGACGATCCCCCGCCGAAGCCGGCGACACCCGTCACGCCGGCCGCCCTGCCGGCCTCGACCGCCCTCATCAGCGTCGCGCGCGACGGGTCGGCCTCGACCTCGTCGAAAACCGTGACGGCGACGCCGGCCTGTTCGAGCGAGGCGATCGCCGGATCGCAAAGGCCGAGCTTGCGCAACCCCGGATCCGTGACCACCAGCACCTTCGTACCTAGCCTCTTACCCACGATCGCTCCGAATCGCCGCGACGAACCCGCCTCGAAGACGATCGACGGCGTTGTGTTGAAGACGAACGGGGTCATGCTGTTTCCTCCACGGTCCCGCGATGGCAGGGGCCGCGCATGGCTCGCACAGGAACGCGCCGGTTTTCAAGTCCGGGGCGATTGGTTAGGAAGGCCCAGGGACGGCCCTTTGATAAATTCACATGGATGGGACGACCCGTCCGGCAAGGAATATCCCATGCATTGGACCTATCTGTTCTTCGCCGGCCTGTTCGAAATCGGCTGGGCGATCGGCCTCAAATACACCGATGGCTTTACGCGCCCGCTGCCGACGGTTCTCACCGTCGCCTCTATGGTGGTCAGCCTTGGCCTGCTCGGCCTCGCGCTGAAATCGCTGCCCGTCGGCACCGCCTATGCGGTCTGGACCGGCATCGGCACGATTGGCACGGCGATCCTCGGCATCGCGCTGTTTTCCGAGCCGGCGACCTTTGCCCGCCTCGCCTGCATCGGCCTGATCGCAGCGGGAATTATCGGCTTGAAAACGGTCGCTTGAGATTGACTCTTCGACTTTTTGGAGTCCGTCGCTTGACGCGAGTCGCCAGTCGTGGAATTTCTGCAAATCAGCGAAGCAACAGACTGCTTCGCTGACCAGTTGGCGAAAGGCGGACCTATGTCCGCTCTGCCGAAATAGCGTGTGTTCGCGGAGTTGGACAACGCGCCGGGTGACCGGCGTGATCGGGAAGTCGTGCGCGGCGGGGCACGGCATCCATCTACCTCGGGGCTTCGGGAGCGTCGGGGGAGAGCAGTTTTGGCACGCGCCGGGAACGGCCGGGGGCATGACGATAGCAATTCTGGATGGCGCGATCCGTCATCCTCAAGGGGTGAATCCGGGAACATTCGTGGGCTGGTCGACACCTTGTCTCGACCAGTTGAACGGCCCACTCACCCGAAGCGCGCTCTCGCGCTCCATGCGCGAATTGTGCGCCAGCGTCGGGGCCGAGCAGTTCTGTTTCGCCGACCTGTCGCGCAGCCACGCCGAAGAGCCGCCAAAGGTCCTTTCCTCAAACTGGACCTTCGATGCGATCGAGATCATCGGCACGGCCTCCATCGAACTCCTGCATCAGAGCCCGTTCGCGGTTCCGCTCGGGGAGAGCCCGCTCGCTTTCGAAACCGCCAATCCGGGCCGCACGCCTCGGGTCGTGGACGAGACCATCGCGCTGCGCCTGCTCGAGTTCGGCCATGCCGAGATCTTCCTGCTGAAGCTCCGCTCGGGTCTGCGCCGCAGCGTCTGCATGTTCTCCGCTTCGGTGGTCGGCAGGATCAGGCGCGAAATGCTGCCGCGAGCGCATGTCGCCACCAATTACCTGATGGCGCACTACTGTCAGAACGCCGGCGACGCCACCAGCGACCCGCTCTCCGAGCGCGAGCGCGAGTGCCTGTTCTGGGTCTCGGAAGGCAAGACCACCGAGGACATCGCGCTGATCCTCGGCGTGTCGGCCAACACCGTGAACAAATACATCGTCAGCTCCATCCAGAAGCTCTCCGCCGGCAACCGGACGATGGCAGTGGCGATCGCCATGCGCTGCGGGGTCATCTGATGACCCTTGAGCCGATCGATATCGCCCGGCATGAGATCGGCATCGACGAACCGCGTCCTCTCTCCGAGATATCGCGCCTCGCCAGGATGGCCTCGGCAGGCGTGATTCCGGAAGCTATACGCAAATGCCGGCGGCTGGCTCCTGCGATAGGCGCTTCCGGCTTCGCGCTGTTCTTCGCCGGAGGAGGTGTCGGGAAGGCAAGGCTGCTGCCCTGTTTCGACGAAGCCTTTCCAAGCCGGTCTCCTGTCTCGGCGACTTTGATGGCCAACGGTGCGGACAGTTTCAGCCAACATGCGATGGGCTCATGCCTGCCCGGATTCTGGACCATGTCCGACTCCGTCGCGGCTCCCGATCATTCCTTCTTCGTCCGGCTCCCGGAAATCCTGGACGACAGGCGCGGGATCGTGCTGCCGGTCTCCGCGGATCCCGTCTACACCGGCATGTTCGTCTTCACCGGTCCCGACCTGCGGTTCGCGCAGGAGGCGATCTACGATCTCCACCGGGACTGTTTCGAGATGTTCCTCGGCATCGCGCAGCTCAAGTCGACCAGCGCCTCCAGTGCGTCGTCGATCTCGAAGCGCGAACTCGAATGCCTCAAGCTGACGGCCGCCGGCCGCACCAGCGAGGACATCGCGCGCATCCTGGGTCTCTCGATCCACACCGCGAACCAGTATCTGACGACGGCCGCTTCCAAGCTTGATGCGGTCAACCGCACCCACGCCGTCGCCAAGGCGATCCGGCTCGGCCTGATCGAATAGCCCCATTCAGGCGACCCGCTGTTCCCCTCCGGGCACGGCGGTCTTGCGAATGCGCGCATATTCCAGCGAATCTTCGAGCCGGCGCGTATTCACCATCGGGTCGGAATCGGGGGCATCGAACGACACGTAGTTCACTTCGATCCCCGCGTGCTCGTCGGTCATCGTCAGCGAGAAGTAGACTGTCGCGCCTTGCGACCGGAGCTCGAGATCCAGCACGATCCTCGGCGGCGACGCCCAGGCGACATGCGCTTCGCCCCCGTGGCCGAGCCTGAGCGTGCCCGGCATGAAATACAGCTCGGCCGCCGAGTCCACGATGTCCGAGATGTTGCCGAAACGCTCCATGCGGATGAACGCGATATAGTCGACGACGTCGACCATGCGCAGTTCGCTCACCACCTCCTGGATGGCGCTGGCGACCAGGGCTTCCCGCGACGATGTGTGGGGCTGACGGATCATGCTGGCCTTGGGCTGGGCGATTTCTTCGCCGCGTTTGCGTAGATGATGCGGATCAGTTCGGCCACAGCCTGGTAGAACTGCGACGGGATGACACTATCCACCGAAACTTGACTGTACATGGAGCGGGCGAGCGCCACTTCCTCGAAGACCGGAATGTTGTGCTCCTTGGCGATCTCGCGGATCTTGAGCGCGACCAGATCCTGGCCCTTAGCCACCACGACCGGAGCGCTGTCCTTGCTGCGATCGTAGCGCAGGGCGATCGAGAAGTGGGTCGGATTGGCGATCACGAGGGTCGCCTGCGGCACGTTCGCCATCATCCGGTTGCGTGCGCGGTCGCGCTGCAGCGAACGGATGCGCGCCTTGACGATCGGATCGCCTTCCTGCTGCTTGTGCTCGTCTTTCACCTCCTGCTTGGTCATGCGCAGGTTCGAGCGCCATTGGAAGCGCGACCAGACCAGATCGGCGATCGCGATCAGCGCCATGATCATGGTGACGGTGACCAGCATTTCTGACGCGATGTCGAGCATCACGGGCGCGAAGGTCGTCGGATTGGTCGCCATGCCGTCGAGCAGTCGGGTCGGCGTATCGCGCAGGACGAAGACGACGAAGGCGGTGGCGAAGACGACCTTGGCCACCGATTTCACGAATTCCGACAGGCCCTGCGCCCCGAACATTCGCTTCCAGCCGGCCATCGGCGAGATCCGCGACAGTTTCGGCGTGATGCGGTCGACGGCGAACTGCGGCGGCGTCTGCAGGATCGCGCCTGCCAGGCCGAACACCATCATCATCGCGAAGATGACGACCAGCGCGCGCGCGATCTCCATGAACACCAGCTGCGACAGGCCGATCGCATCGGCATTGTTGCCGAGCAGCCAGTCGTCCGGCTTTTCCAGAAATGTGGCGAGGAACTCTCCGAGCCGGACCGCCGTGCCATAGGCGAAGAAGAACACGAACAGCAGGATCGCGATGAAGGACGCGAACAGCGGCGTCTCCTTGGAGAACGGCGTCTGGCCCTTGTCGAGACTGTCACGGATCTTCTTCTCCGTGGCCTCTTCTGTCTTGCTGTCCTTGTCCTCTGAATCCGCCATGGAAGCGATGTCCGATCAGGCCGAGCCGTTCTGGGCTCAGGCGGCTTCCTGTGCCTGGGGCAGTTGCAGGGAACCTTCGCCGGAAAGGCGGATCGCGGTCGACGCGATCAGCTTGCGCGCCTTGTTGATATCGGTCGCCGACACGTTGCCCGGATCCGCCTTCAGCTCCGCCTCGATCATGCGGCGGGCACGCGCGCCCTGAGCCGAAAGGATGGCTTCGGTCAGTTCTTCCGAGGCGCCGCGCAGGGCGAGCGTTACGACGTCGGCTGCGAAACCGTCGAAGAGCGTCACGCGAGCCTTCTGGTCGAGGAAAACGATGTCCTCGAAGGCGAAGAGCTGCGCGCGGATCGCGTCGAGATTCGATGCTCCGGCCGACGCGAGGTCTTCCATCACGTCGTCGAGTTGAGACTTGTCCAGCTCGTTGAGCACGCTGGCAACCCGTATCTGACTGCCCGACGAGGCTTTCGCCGAATTGTCTTCGATGAGTGCGGTGCGCATCTGCGCCTCCATGAGCGCGACCGCGGCTGGAGATGCGGGGCTGAGTGCCAGCATGCGCTTCACGATCTCGCCGCGGACGGGCTTGTCAAGGACGATCATCACCTGGGCGGCGAAGGACGGCGCGAAATTGGAAAGCGCGAAGGCGGCTGCCTGAGGATGCTCGTTCATCAGGAATGCGCCTACTCGCGCCGGTTCGATCTTCTCGAGTTGCGGCCAGATCGGCTGTTCCTCATCGACCTGGGTCTGCACGGGCCCATTGCCCATCAGCGCCGTCATTTCCTCCGGCGTCAGCGTTTCGCTGAAGATCGTGTCCATCGTGGCTGCGGAATCGAGCAGGCCCGCGCCTTCGGCGAACTCGGCCTCGAACTCGGCGACGATCTTCTCGAGTTCGGACTGGGGAATCGTCCGCAATTCGCGTGCGCCTTCCATCAGCGCGCGCAATTCGTCCTGCTTGAAGAACTTGAGCAGGCGGCCGGCGGCCGGCTTGCCCAGCGCCACGAGGATCGCTGCGGCCTTCTGGGTTCGCGTCAGGTGGACGATTTCCGACGAGCCGGTCATTCGCCGTCCCTAGGACTTCGCCGCGGTGATGATCTCGGTCAGCTTCACGCCGAACCGGGACGGATCGCTTTCCAGCACGGTGATCTCGCCGCGCGCGATCTTGCGCCCGTTCACGACCACGTCCACGGGCTCGCCGATCCTGCGGTTGAGGCTGACGGTCGACCCCTTCTGCAGCGCCAGCAGTTCGGACACCGGCATCTCCGCTGCGCCGAGGACGATCTGGAGCTCCACGGGGATGTTCATGATGATGTTCGAATTCGCGGGAGCGGCGCCACCTTGCGCGGCGGCAGCCGGAGCCGAAGCGCGGGTACCCGGAGAAACGGGCGCCGGCTTGTCATCTTCCTTGAGGACGCCGCGAAGCTCCTCGATCGCCTTGCTCAGCTCGTCCTCGCCGTCCGCCAGTGTCTTCGCCGCTGCTTCGCTCATCGTCTCTCTCCGTCGCCTCCCCGCCGCTCAGTGCGGCAGGAGGTTTTTCATCAGATCCGCTTCGGGATCGAAAGGCTGCTTGATCCGCACCGTGTAGTGCCCGCCGAGCCTGCCGAACTCGCAGATGAACAGCGTCTTGTCCTTCGATGCGAGCCGGGTCTCTCCCGGTGCCTCGACGGGCATCTCGAGCACCTGTCCCTCGAACAGCGACGCGACCTCGCCGAGCGTCAGCGTTCCCATCGGGATCGACGCCTCCACCGCCACCTTGGACCGCATGATCTCGCCGCCGAAGCGCGCCTGCCATTCCCCGGACCCCGGCTGCTGCGCATCCTCGGCGCCACGCGGGGAAAGCACGATACGCTGGGGCATGGTCACGCAGAGCCGGCCCGAACCGCCCTCGTTGAAAATGCGGTAGATGAGCCGAGCCGACGGTCCGTCGCGGTGCACCTGCTTGCGCCGGTCCTCGCCGGCGATCGGACGCGACAGCGGAAAGCGGACATTGAGCGCCCGCGTGCCCGATCCGTTGAGCGACTGCGCGATGCACTGGAACACCATGCCGCTTATGTCGAGTTCCATCGCCGAGAGCGCGCGATCGAGCGCGACCACGGGAGTGTCGGACCCGGCTCCGAAGAGAAGCGCGGTGAACAGCGACACCGCCGCCGCGTCCATCGACATCGCCAGCGCATCGGGCGAATTCGCCGACGACGCGACGGTCAGCGGCTCGTTGTTGCTCTCGTTGAGAAAGACCTGCGAGATTCGCCCGAGCTCGACGCTTTCGAGTTCGATCTGCAGCAAGGACGGCACGAGTTCCGCGAGCGCCTTGGCCATCGGCGGCAGGGCACGCTCGCCCAGCGCCCTGGCGGCTGCCGTCACCCGGTCGGGTTCCGCGGTCTCGCCGACGAGCCGCTCGACGAGCAGGTTGCGCAGCGCGGCGGGCGATCCTGGAGCGATGCCGAGCGACGTCATCGGATCACGCCGCCTTCTTCTCGGCGCCGCCGTTCAACGTGCTCTGCTCGACGGCATCGATCGACGGCCGGTCGTGAGAGGAGATCGTCTTGCGGCCGAACTCGATGGCGACCTGCGGCAGCGAGCCGTTCATGTAGGCGAGAAGCGTCTGCTTGACTATCACATAGAGGCGCATGTTCTTCTCGCGCACCGTCTTGATCTTGTTGGCGATCGGACCGGCGACGCAATACGACATGAAGATGCCGAGGAAGGTGCCGACCAGCGCCGCGCCGATGAGCCCGCCGAGGATCTCCGGCGACTGGTCCAGCGCGCCCATCGCCTTGACGACGCCCAGCACCGCCGCGCAGATGCCGATGGCCGGGAAGCCGTCGCTCATCTGGTTGAGCGCCTGGTAGGCTTTCAGCTTGTCGTGCTTGATGGTCTGGATTTCCTCGTCCATCAGCGCCTCGATCTCGTGGCTCTTGGCGTTGCCGATGATGATCAGGCGGCAGTAGTCGCAGATGAAATATAGCAGGCCCTTGTTCTTGAGGATCGACGGATAGGCCTGGAACAGGGCCGACTCCTCCGGGTTGTCGATATGGGCTTCCACCTCGTTGCGCGACTTGGTGCGAAGCTCGCGCATGAGGCTGTGCAGCACGCCGAGAACTTCGAGATAGTCCTGCTCTTTCGGCACCGCCTGCTTGAAGGCCTCGAGAACGCCCTTGCCGGTGTCCTTGACGGTCTTCATCGAGTTGGCGACGAGAAACGTGCCGAAGGCCGCGCCGCAGATGATCACGACTTCCCACGGCTGGATGAGCACCTCGATGTGGCCACCCATGGCCATGAACCCGCCGAGGACGCACCCGAGCGTCACGATCAACCCGATGATGATTCCCACCGCAACCTGCCTTCGCTGTTTCAGCACAGGATGCGTAGCCCCCCTGCCTTGTGTGAGGCTTGAATGGATGCGTGGCGGCAAACCGGCTCGATTCAGCTTCACGCAAGGAAGTTGCGCTATTGCTTCATGCTGGCAAGCCACGCGAAGGACCCGCGCTTGATCAACACCTATGTGAGCTACCAGCTGATCGCGAAGGACATCGGCAAGTCGCTGGACCGTGTCCAGGACCAGCCCGTCGTCGAACGCGAGACCGAATACTACCTCGAGAACATCACGAAGGTTAAGTCGATCAAGGAGTTCATGGCCGACGACCGGCTCTTCCGCTACGCCATGAAGGCGCACGGCCTGGAGGACATGGCCTACGCCAAGGCCTTCATGGTGAAGGCCCTGGAGGGCGGCATCGAGGCGAAAGACTCCTTCGCAAACAAATTGAGCGACAAGCGCTACAAGGAGTTCGTCGACACCTTCAACTTCGCCGCCTATGGCGAGACCGCGACCATCTTCACCAAGGCACAACAGGGGACGGTGGACAAATACCTGCGACAGACCCTCGAGCAGAACGCCGGCGACCAGAACGAAGGTGTGCGACTGGCTCTGTATTTCGATCGCAAAGCGGCAACGATCACCAATGCCTATCAGATCCTGGCCGATCCCGCCCTCAAGGAGGTCGTCTTCACGGCGCTCGGCCTGCCCGACGCCTTCGGCAATGCCGATATCGACAAGCAGGCCAAGCTGATCGAAGACCGCATCGACCTCGAGGATTTCAAGGATCCCGATAAGCTGGGCGAATTCATCAACCGCTTCACCACCCTGTGGGAGATCGACAATCCCACGACGTCGGCGGCCTCGCTGGTCAGCACGCTCTTCACCCAGCCCGAATACGGCATCTCGACGGACCTTCTGCTGACCATGCAGAAGATGAGAGTCTACTGACATGCAGGATTCGCTCTACGTCGCCCTGTCGTCGCAGATCGCGCTCGAGCGGCGTCTCAACACCATCGCCGACAATGTCGCGAACGCCGGCACGGTCGGCTTCCGCGCGACGCAGATCAAATTCGAGGATGTGCTGAGCGGCACCGGCCCGGAAGCAACCGCCTTCGTGTCCACCGGCGGCACCTATCTCTCTCAGGCCAAGGGCGGCTTCCGTGCCACCGAGAACCCCTTCGACTTCGCCGTGCGAGGAGATGCCTGGTTCGCGCTGGACACGCCGGCTGGGCAGGTCATGACCAGGGACGGCCGCTTTTCCATGCTCCAGACCGGGCAGATCGTCTCGGTCGAAGGCTATCCGGTGCTCGACGCTTCCGGAACCGCGCTGCAGCTCGATCCGGCCGCCGGCGCGCCCGTGGTCAGCGCCGACGGCTTCATCCGCCAGGACGGCCAGCAGGTCGGTGCATTCGGGCTCTTCAGCTTCGAACCGGGCGAGAACTTCACCCGCTTCGCCAATTCCGGCGTGCTGGCGAACGGCACGCAACAGCCGGTGGTCGACCGCACCGACAGCGGCGTCCTCCAGGGCTTCGTCGAGGATTCCAACGTCAATCCCGTCCTGGAGATGACGCGGCTCATCATGGTCCAGCGCGCCTTCGAAAGCGCGGGCTCGGCGATGAAGCAGACCGAACAGACGTTCGCCGATGCCGTCAAGACGCTCGGCAGCCGCTGAGATCTGAACCGCGATGACACTCGACTCCCCAGCGCCCCCCGGACCGAACCGGCTCCTGGCGCTCGAACAGGCGATGGCCCGCTTCGCCGCTCCCGACGCGCTCATGCGCATGGGCGGCCGCGTGGTCGAGGTGTCCGCAACGCACTACCGCGTGCGCGGCCTGTCCCGCAAAGCCTGCATCGGCGATGTCGTCGAGCACGACGGGCCGAAGGGACGCCGCGCTGGCGAAATCGTGCGTGTGACGCCGGACGACGTCCTTGTCTCGCCCTTCCAGACCACCGCCGATCTCGCGATCGACACACCGGTGTTCAATTGCGGGCCGCTGATCGTGCGTCCGGACAGTTCCTGGCGCGGCCGCGTCGTCAACGCTCTGGGCCGCCCGATCGATGGGGGTCCGCAGCTTGCCCAGGGCGAGAGACACGCGTCGGGCCATGCTGCCAATGCGATGACCCGCCAGCGGGTCGACGCTCCCTTCAAGACAGGCGTGCGGGTGATCGACATCTTCACGCCGCTCTGCTTCGGACAGCGCATGGGCGTGTTCGCCGGCTCCGGCGTCGGCAAGTCGACGCTGCTCGCGATGCTCGCCGCCGCCGACGCCTTCGACACGGCGGTCGTCTCGCTCGTCGGCGAACGCGGCCGCGAAGTGCGTGAGTTCCTGGAAGACACCGTTGGCCCGAAGAACATGGCCAAGACCGTGGCGGTCGTCTCGACCAGCGACGAGAGCGCGATGATGCGCCGGCGCGCGCCCGCGACCGCCATGAGCGTCGCCGAATATTTCCGCGACCGGGGCGACCGCGTCCTGCTGATCGTCGATTCCGTCACCCGCTTTGCGCACGCGCTGCGCGAGGTGGCGACATCCGCGGGGGAACCTCCGATCGCTCGAGGCTATCCGGCCTCGGTCTTCACCGAACTGCCGAAACTGCTGGAACGGGCCGGCCCCGGCACAACCGGCGAGACCGGCTCGATAACGGCGATCATCTCCGTCCTCGTCGACGGCGACGATCACAACGATCCGATCGCCGACAGCGTCCGCGGCATCCTCGACGGCCATGTCGTCCTCGACCGCTCGATCGCCGAACAGGGGCGCTTCCCCGCCGTCAATCCGCTCGCCTCAATCTCCAGACTGTCCGGGCGCGCCTGGACCGATGACGAGAAGGCACTGGTGACCCGGCTCAAGGCGATGATCTCCCGCTACGAGGAGACGAGGGATATCCGGCTTCTCGGCGCCTATTCGGCGGGGTCGGACATCGATCTCGACATTGCCGTCCGGCAGGTGCCGTTGATCTACGAAGCGCTCGGACAATCGCCGGCCGATCCGCGCACAAGGGACCCGTTCGGGGACCTCGCACGTCATCTGAAGTCAAGGGAGGCGCCAAATGGCCAGCAAGCAGCCTGACCGGATGGAGATTCGCAATGCCGGCCTGACCGACGCGTTTCGCCGATTCTCCTGGAAGCGCACGCCGCGGGCGCCTGCCGCCAAGGCGTCGGAGCAGCGCAGCCGCTTTGGCTTTTCCCGCAGCTATTCGCGCGGCGATCTCGTCCTCTTTGCGTCCGGCATCGTTCTCAGCGGCTTCTGCGCTTTCTTCCCCTGGTACGTCTTCTTCAATCAGGACCAGTTCGGCATCCGCGCGGTGAAGCTGGATAACATTCCTTCGAGTGGTCGGACGCCAAGAGGCGCGATCCCAGCCGATCGCGCCGCGTCCGAACAGGCGGCGCGAGACAGCCACGAGACCGACCTCGATACGTTCACGACCGGCACCACCCCACCGACCAGCAGCGAAGACGACGGTCCGCGGACGGTCGAACAGCCCTTCCCGGCCCCAGTTCCGGAATTCGAACTCGTCCATGTCGCCAACGGACGCGCGATGATTCAGGACGACCAGGGCCTCTATGTCGTCCAGCGCGGCTCGCTTTTGCCCGACAACAGCCGGGTCGCCAAGATCGAGAAGCGTAACGGCAGCTGGGTGCTGGTCACCACGGCCGACCGGGTGCTCGAGATCGCCCACTAGCCTCTCGTTCCATCAGCGGCCCGCGCGCACGCCACCCCCTCGCAAGGTCCGCGCAAGTCACGTTTCCTATCGTCGTTTTCACTCGCCAGAGAAACGTCGCAGGGAACCGTTGATGGTTCAGTCAGTGCAACTGTTCCAGCTTGCCTCCTTCCAGGCGGATTGGCTGTCTGCGCGCCAGTCGGCGCTCACGAGCAACATCGCCAATGCCAACACGCCCGGATACCGCGCCGTCGACGTCACTCCGTTCGAGAAGGTCCTGAAGACGAGCACCTCCGCCGTCTCCGTCACCAATCCGGGACACATTGCGATCGGTGGCACGGATGCGGGATTCGGCACGCAGGCGCGCACCCAGGCTTCGGCCCTGCCCTCCGGCAACAGCGTGCAGGTTGAGGATGAGCTGATCAAGTCGAACGAGGTCCGGCAGGCATTCGAACTGAATACCGCGATCGTCAAATCCTTCCATCGCATGTTCCTGATGACGGCGAAGTGAGGCGGCCATGGATCCACTGACAACCTCGCTGCGCATCGCCGCCTCCGGCCTCACCGCCCAGTCCGAACGGCTGCGCGTCGTCGCGGAGAACCTGGCGAACGCGCAGTCGACCGCGAACTCCGCGCAGGAAGACCCCTATGTCCGCAAGACCATCAGTTTCGGCTCGCTGATCGATCGCCAGAGCGGCGCGTCCTTCGTCGCCGTGGCCTCGCGCGCGACCGATCCGACTGAATTCCCGATGGAATACATGCCCGGGCACCAGGCGGCCGACGAAAAGGGCTACGTCAAGATGCCGAACGTCAACATGCTGGTCGAGATGGCCGACATGCGCGAGGCGAACCGGTCCTACGAGGCCAATCTCCAGACCATCAAACAGGCGCGCGAGCTCATCTCGATGACCATCGACCTCCTGAGGACCCAGTCATGATCAGCGGCATATCCCCGATCGGCGGCGCTGGCGCGAGCAGCCCCTTCGAAAGTCCGGCAAAGGTCGGCGAAGCGGGGTCGACGCTGGATTTCGGAGCCTCGCTCGCCAAGGCGCTCTCCAACGCCGCCAGCAGTGCCATCGGCACTCTCCAGAACGCCGACCAGGTGTCGATGAAGGCGCTGCAGGGCGGCGACGTCACCACCCGCGAAGTCGTCGATTCCGTGATGAGCGCCGAGCGTTCGCTCCAGACCGCCATCGCCATCCGCGACAAGATCGTCACCGCCTATCTCGAAGTCAGCCGTATGGCGATCTGAGGAGTAAAGAGTATGAGAGCACTCGCCATAGCCGCGACGGGCATGAATGCCCAGCAGACCAATCTCGAGGTCATCGCCAACAACATCGCCAACATCAACACGACGGGCTTCAAGCGCGCGCGGGCGGAATTCTCCGACCTGCTCTACCAGGTCGAGCGGCTGGCGGGCGTGCCCAACCAGGCCAACGCCTCCGTCGTTCCCGAAGGCGCCCATATCGGCCTCGGCGTCAAGACGGCCGCCATCCGCAACCTGCACATCCAGGGATCGCTGACCAGCACCGGCAACAAATACGATCTCGCCCTGGTCGGCTCCGGCATGTTCCAGATCGAGGGGCCGAACGGCGAGACGCTCTACACGCGCGCCGGCGCTTTCAACACAAACGCCACGGGCCAGCTCGTCACCATCGACGGCAACCCGGTCATGCCGTCGATCACCGTTCCGTCCGATGCGGTCGAGGTCATCGTCAACAAGTCGGGACAGGTCTTCGCCAGGATCGACGGCCAGGCCGCCGTCCAGGAACTCGGACAGCTCACGCTCGCCACCTTCGCCAACGAGGCGGGTCTTGCCCCTCTCGGCGACAACCTGTTCGGCGAGACGGAGGCCTCCGGTCCGGCAATCGTCGGCGTCGCCGGAGACCCCGGCTTCGGCACGATCGAGCAGGGCTATCTCGAAAACTCCAACGTCGACCCCGTCAAGGAGATCACCGACATGATCTCGGCCCAGCGCGCCTATGAGATGAACTCGAAGGTCATCAAGGCCGCCGACGAAATGGCCGCCACCATCTCGCAGGCGAGATGATGGCAATTCGGCGGCTCGCGACATTCCTCGCAGGCGCGGCGGCGGCCATCCTCTGGCTGCCGGCGGTGGCGCCTGCCGCGGATATGGCGGTCGTCGCCACCCGCATCGTCTATCCCGGCGAAACCGTCAGCGCCGATGCGCTCGACCAGGTGGCGTTGAGGCCAAATGCGCGCGTCACCTCGCCCTTCGTTCAGGAGATCGAGGAAGCCGACGGCAAAGTGGCGAAACGGACGATCCTTCCCGGCAAACTCATTCCGCTCAGTTCCCTGCGCGAACCCTATCTCGTCGAAGCTGGCCAGGCGGTGACCGTCATCTTCCAGCAGGACGGCCTGACCATCCAGGCGACCGCCGTTCCGCTCCAGCCCGGCAGCCTCGGCGACGTTCTGCGCCTGCGCAACGCAGACAGCGGCAAGGTCTTCACCGGCATCGTCATGGCCAACGGCACGATCAGGGTCGGCGGATGAGACGGCTCGTGCTCGCCATCGCCATCGTCGCTCACATCGTGGCGCCGGTCGCCGCCGCGGATCTCTCCGATCCGGTGGTCATCGCGCCCGGTGGCGACGGCTATATTCACGACACGCCGCCTCAGAAGTCGGTCCGCTTTGCGTCGAACGGCGGACCGTCGGCGCTGCCTTCGCTTGGCGCTCCCTCGCGCATCAAGGACATCGCCACCCTCCAGAGCTCGCGCGACAATCAATTGATCGGCTACGGCCTCGTCATCGGCCTGCAGGGCTCCGGCGACAATCTGCGCAGCGCGCCCTTCACCGACCAGTCCATCCGCGCCATGCTGCAGAACCTCGGCATTTCGCTGGAAGGCGGCCAGGCCCGCGCCAAGAACGTCGCCGCCGTCATCGTCACCGCCAACATGCCTGCCTTCGTCCAGTCCGGCGCCCGCATCGACGTGACGGTCTCCTCGCTCGGCGATGCGACGTCGCTGACCGGCGGCACGCTGGTGATGACGCCGTTGCGTGCCCCCGACGGAGAGATCTACGCCGTCGCGCAGGGGCCGGTGATCGTCTCCGGCTTTGCCGCGCAGGGCGAGGCCGAGACCGTCTCGAAAGGCGTGCCGACATCCGGCCGCGTTCCCGGCGGCGCGATCGTCGAGCGCGAGGTTCCGACCCAGTTCGGCCAGGATACCGTCCTGACGCTACAGCTGCGCAATCCCGACTTCTCGACCGCGGTGCGCATCACCGACGCCATCAACGAATACGGCACGAACCGCTTCGGCAAGCGCGTCGCCAGCGAACAGGACGCCAGGACCATCATGGTCAAGCGGCCGGAGGGCATCTCCTCCGCCCGCTTCATCGCCGAACTGGAGAACCTGCTGGTCGAAACCGATTCTCCGGCCAAGGTCGTCATCGACGAGCGCACCGGCACCATCGTCATCGGCCAGGCGGTCAGGATCTCCAAGGTGGCCATCAGCTACGGCGCGCTGACCGTCCGCATCACCGAGATGCCGAAGGTCGTGCAGCCCGAGCCGTTCTCGAACGGCGAGACGGCGGTGGAACCGTCGACCGTGGTGGATGCCACGCAGGACGGCGGCGAGGTCGCGATGATCGACGGTCCGGATCTCGAGACCCTCGTCGCCGGCCTCAACCGTATCGGCGTGAAGCCCGACGGCATCATCGCCATCCTCCAGGGAATCAAGTCCGCCGGCGCGCTGCAGGCGGACCTGGTGCTGCAATAGGAATGCCGCAATGAAAGCGCGAACGATCGAGATCAGAATTCCGAGGTTGGCCGCGACGATTCTGGCCTGCGCGGCCACCGCCGTGATCGTCTCGGGCGTTCCGGGCGCGACGCAGTCGCAGCCGCCCCAGGCGATCAACTCCGCCGACGAGGTCGAAAAGTTCTGCGGCAACATCGCCGACGCCGCCCGCGACCGGCGCTATGCCATCCAGGCCCGCGAGCTGGAAGTGCTCAAGGTCGACATCGACCGGCGCGTCAAGCAGCTCGAAGAGAAGCGAGCCGAATACGAGAAGTGGATGAAGCTCCGCCAGGACTTCATGGACAAGGCGACGGATAACGTCGTTCTGATCTATGCGCGGATGCGCCCGGACGCGGCCGCCGAACGCCTGTCGGAGATGGATCCGGCGCTTGCCGCCGCGATCATGCTCAAGCTGCAGGTCAAGCAGTCGGGCCTCATCATGAACGAAATGGAGCGTGTGGTCGCCGCCAAGCTCACGAGCATCATGTCGAGCGCGGCGCGAAAGGAAGACCCGTCGTGAAGCGCATTCTCCTGATGACAGGCCTTTCCCTCGGGTTGGCGGGCTGCGGCACGAACCTGGCGGAGGTGAACGTGCCTCCGGTAATGTCGGCCGTCGGCACCGGTCTCGATGCCAATCCGCGCTCCAACTACTACTATCCCAAGGCGCCGGCGAAACCGGTCGCCGGCAATTCGCTGTGGGATGACCGGCAGAGCAACCTCTTCACCGACGCCCGCGCGCTCTCCGTCGGCGACGTCATGACCGTGTTCATATCGATCAACGACAAGGCCAAGTTCTCCAACGAGTCCGAGCGCAGCCGGCAGGCATCGCGTAATTTCGGCATCTCTGGCGACTACGACATCAACGGCATCAAGACCGGAAAGGCGGAGGCCGGCTTCGACATCGGCTCCAACTCGACCAGCACCGGCAACGGACAGACTGCGCGTTCGGAAGCCTTGAGCCTGTCCGTCGCGGCCTTGGTCACCGACGTCCTGCCCAACGGCAATCTGATCATCAGCGGCACGCAGGAAGTGCGCGTCAACGCCGAGCTGCGCGTGCTGACGATCGCGGGCATCGTCAGGCCGACCGACATCGGCGCGAACAACACGATCTCCTACGAGCGGATCGCCGAGGCACGCATCTCCTACGGCGGACGCGGTCGCCTGACCGAAGTGCAGCAACCGCCCTACGGGCATCAGATTCTCGATCAGGTTCTGCCTTTCTAGGGCGATCAATCATGGCCAAGGCCGTCGCAATCGTCGAAAAACAGGAAGGCAGCCCGTCCAAGGGGCCGTCTTTCGTTGTCCAGATCGCGGTTCTCCTTGTCCTCACCCTGGTTGCGGCCGGCGCGGGCTACTTCTCCGGCGGCATGCTCAAGGGCGAAACCGCCGCCGCCGCGCCGGCCGCCTCGGCACCCTCTGCCGGTCACGGCGAGAAGAAAGAGGGCGGCCATGGCGAGGCCAGTGAGCCGGAGGACCCCGCAGCCGCCGATCTGGCGCGCGGCGTGCTGAGCCTGCCGGCGATCACCACCAACCTCGCCGCGCCCAGCGACACATGGATACGGGTCGAACTGGCGGCGGTGTTCGAAGGCGAGGTCGATCCGACGATCGCCGACACAATTCACCAGGACATCCTGGCCTATCTGCGCACGGTGAAGCTGCACCAGGTCGAGGGCGCGAGCGGCTTCCTGCATCTCAAGGACGATATCCGGGAGCGTTCGCGCATCCGCGGCGAGGGCAAGGTGAAGGACGTTCTCATCCGGACGATCGTCTTCGAATGAAACGCCTCGCGATCACGCTTGCCGCTCTCGCCACGCTGACCGCCGGCGCCGCCGCCCAGACGATCGATCTCGGCCAGATCACGCGCGGCGCCGATGGCCAGACCGTCGGCACGATCATCCAGCTCTTCGGCCTCTTGACCGTGCTCTCGGTCGCGCCTGGCATCCTGATCATGGTGACGAGCTTCACCCGCTTCGTCATTGCCTTCTCGATCCTGAGAACCGGCATCGGCCTGCAGTCCACGCCCGCGAACTTCATCCTGATCAGCCTGGCGCTGTTCATGACCTTCTATGTCATGGCGCCGACCTTCGACCGTGCCTGGCAGGATGGCGTGCAGCCGCTGATGAACAACCAGATCAACGAACAGCAGGCCTTCGAACGCATTTCCGAGCCGTTCCGGGCCTTCATGCTCGACAATGTCAGGGAGAAGGATTTCGACCTCTTCGCCGATCTCGCCCGCGAGCGGGGCCAGAACGTCGTCGAAGGCCAGGCGGTCGACCTGCGCATCCTCGTCCCCGCCTTCATGATCTCGGAGATCAGGCGCGGCTTCGAGATCGGCTTCCTGATCGTGCTGCCCTTCCTGGTCATCGACCTGATCGTCGCCACCATCACCATGTCGATGGGCATGATGATGCTGCCGCCGACGGTGATCTCGCTGCCGTTCAAGATCCTGTTCTTCGTCCTGATCGACGGATGGAACCTGCTCGTCGGCAGCCTCGTGCGCTCCTTTTCCTGATCGTTAACCATGCTCCTTACCGGTTTGGTAGAAGAGCGCGCGCTATGACAGTCCCACGCATGACGGACTGATCATCTCAACGAGTGATCCCAGGCATGAAGCCGCCCCGTCATACCGGATAGCCCGGTATGTCCCTGTATCCTGTACAAAGTTAGGGGCGTTTTCCCATGTCAAGCATCAATACCAATTCGTCCGCCATGATCGCGCTGCAGTCTCTGGCTGCGACCAACAAGGCGCTCGACACCACGCAGTCGCGCATCTCGACCGGCTACCGCGTCGCCGAAGCTTCCGACAACGCCGCCTACTGGTCGATTGCGACGACCATGCGCTCCGACAACAAGGCGCTGTCCACCGTCCAGGACGCACTCGGCCTCGGCGCTTCCAAGGTCGACACCGCTTACACCGGCATGAACAAGGCCATCGAGACGGTCAACGAGATCAAGGTGAAGATCGTCTCGGCCGTCGGTGCGACGGACAACGACAAGGCCAAGATCCAGACGGAAATCGGCGCGCTGCAGTCGCAGCTCCAGGCCTATGCCGCTGCCGCCACCTTCTCCGGCGCGAACTATCTCTCGGTGGATTCGACGTCCGCGACGGTCGCCGGCACCGCCGATGACGCCACGATCGTGTCCGCGTTCAACCGCGACGCGAGCGGTGTCGCATCGGTGAGCACGATCGACATCGACGTCGACAGCCTGAAGCTCTACGAAGCCTACGCGACTGCCACGAACGTCCAGAGCGGTATTCTCGACGGCCTCCGCCTCGGCACCTCGGGCGTTCGCAACAACACGGCCGTTGCGGCTACCGGCGGCACCGTTGCCGCGACCGACGGCTACGCGGTCTCCTCGCTGACCGTCGTCGGCTTCAACGACGCGCAGCTCGGCCAGATGCTGACGGCCGTCGAAGGCGCCCTGGCTGAAATGACGGACGCGGCGACGACCCTCGGCGCCACCAAGAGCCGCATCGACCTGCAGAAGGAATTCACGACGAGCCTGATGGACTCGATCGAGCGCGGCGTCGGCCAGCTCGTCGATGCCGACATGACCGAGGAGTCCTCGCGCCTCTCGGCCCTGCAGACCCAGCAGCAGCTCGGCATCCAGGCGCTGTCGATCGCCAATTCCAACTCGCAGAGCATCCTGTCGCTCTTCCGCTAAGCCGCGACCGACAGTTCTGAGCCTAGGCCGCGCTCCGCAAGGAGCGCGGCCTTCGCGTTTCCGGCCCCAGGCGTCCAGCTGATTCGCGGCCGCAAGCTTCGCGCAAGCCCCAGCCCCTTTTTCCCCCCGCGGCCCACATTGGTTAGCGCGGGTTTTCGCATTTAACCGTGCGTTAACCCTATCCGGCTACCAATGATTAACCGTAGCCAACAGCGTAGTGCTTTTTTGAGGGGGCTGTAGAGGTGACATCGATATTGACCAATGCGTCGGCAATGACCGCGCTGCAGTCTCTAGCTGCAACCAACAAGGCGATGGAGTCGACACAGTCGCGGATATCGACGGGGTTGAGGGTCGCGGAAGCCGCCGACAATGCGGCTTACTGGTCGATCGCGACCACCATGAAATCCGACAACAAGGCGCTCTCCTCCATTCAGGATTCGCTCGGTCTGGGCGCAAGCCGGATCGACACGGCCTACACCGCGATCAACAGCGTCGTCGGCATCGTCGACGACATCAAGCAGAAGCTGGTGTCCGCGATCGGCGCATCGGAGAACGACAAGGCAAAGATCCAGTCGGAAATCTCCGAACTGCAGAAGCAGCTGAAATTCTCGGCCGACGCCGCGACCTTCAGCGGCGCCAACTGGCTCTCGGTCGATTCGAGCGTTGCAAACGGCAATCCTTCCGCCGGCGTTCATGCGGACGCCAAGATCGTCTCCGCCTTCAACCGCAGTTCGGCCGGCGACGTGACGCTCGGCACAATCGACATCGATGTCCAGAACATCAAGCTGTTCGATGCTGCGGCCCTCACGAACGAGAATCAGGGCATCGTCGAAGGCCTGAGGCTGGGCACGACCGGCGTGCGGGAAGACACCGCGACCGTCGCGGTGGCGGGCACTCTTGCGGCGACCGACGGCTACTCCGTCTACACGCTCACCGTCGAAGGCTTCCTGGACACCCAGATCGAGCAGATGCTGACGGTCGCGGACACGACGCTTGCCGAACTGACCGACGCCGCGACCGTCATCGGCGCGGCCAAGTCCCGCATCGACATGCAGAAGAGCTTCACGACCAGCCTCATGGACTCGATCGAGCGCGGCGTCGGCCAGTTGGTCGATGCCGACATGAACAAGGAGTCGACCCGGCTGCAGGCTCTTCAGGTCCAGCAGCAGCTCGGCATCCAGGCGCTCTCGATCGCCAACAGCAGCGCGCAGAACGTTCTCGCCCTCTTCAAGTGATGAATTAGTAGCTCAAATTAGAGAGCTGATTTGAAAGGGCCGCGCTGATGTCGCGGCCCTTTCAATTTTCGCACAAGCTTCGCCCTCTAGGCTGCCTGACAGACGGTGTTCCGAGGAGCTGACATTCCGTGCCCGAACAGATCCAGCGAATCCTAGATAACCTCCAGGCCATGGGAGCGCGCCGGCTTTCCATCATGGGCGCGGTCGCCGCCCTTGTCGTCTCGGTGGTCGTGATCGGATCGGTCTGGCTCAACCGCCCGGCCTACGAGACGCTCTATGTCGGCCTCGATCGTTCCGACGTGAATCAGATCGGCATCGTGCTTGGCGACGTCGGCATTCCCTTCGACGTCGCCTCAGACGGCACCGCGGTGATGGTTCCCGTCGGCAAGACCGGGCAGGCGCGCATGCTGCTCGCCGAAAAGGGCCTGCCGACCAGCACCAATGCGGGCTACGAACTGTTCGACAATGTCGGCTCGCTCGGCCTCACCTCGTTCATGCAGGAAGTCACCAAGGTCCGCGCGCTCGAAGGCGAGATCGCTCGAACCATCCAGTCGATCGCCGGCATCAAGGCCGCGCGCGTTCACATCGTCATGGGCGAGCAGGGCAATTTCCGCCAGGCGCAGCGCCAGCCGTCAGCTTCCGTCGTCATCCGCACGGCCGGGCTCGACGCCGCCCGCAGCGCCGCGTCGATCCGCTACCTCGTCGCGGCCGCCGTGCCGGGCCTCGCCGCGGAGAACGTGACGATCCTCGATTCCGACGGCACCCTGCTTGCCGCCGGCGACGATCCGGCAAACAACACTGCAACGCGCTCGATCGGCGTGGAGCGCACCGTCGAGAACCAGATCCAGGACTCGATCCACCGCGCCCTTTCGCCCTATCTGGGACCGGACAATTTCCGCACCAGCGTCAACGCCGTCGTCAACACCGACACGCGACAGACCGAGGAAACCATCTTCGATCCGGAATCGCGGGTCGAGCGGTCGATCCAGGTCGTCAAGGAAGCCAACCAGAACAACCAGAGCCAGTCGACCGCTCCGACCTCGGTCGACCAGAACCTCCCCAACGAAGGTGCTCCGGGCGCGAGCGGCCCCTCCTCGACCGAAAAGAACGACCGCAAGGAGGAAGTTACCAACTACGAGATCAATTCGAAGCGCATCGCCACCGTCAGCAACGGCTACTCCGTCACCCGCCTGTCGATCGCCATCGTGGTCAACGAAGCGCGCCTCAAGGCCGTGCTGGGCGAGAACTCGGCGCCGGAAAAGATCCAGGAGCGTCTGGCCGCGATTCGCGAGATGGTCGCGACCGCCGCCGGCTTCTCCGAAACCCGCGGCGACGCGATCAGCGTCAACGCCGTCGAGTTCATCGACGGGATCGACGGCGAGGCGATCGAGGGGCCCGGCTTCCTCGAAGCGGCGAGCCAGCACACCGGTTCACTCATCAATTCGGGCGCCTTCGTCCTCGTCGTGTTCCTTGTGGTCTGGTTCGGCCTGCGTCCGCTCGCCGCGGCGCTTCAGGCAAACCCGGCCGCCGCGCAGAGCTTCGAGGACATGCAGCGCGCCCTGCCCGGGGCCGCGGAGAATCTCCAGATCGCCGGCGGCGCTACGCCAGGCGACGGCACAGCGATCGTCTCCTCCCCGGCCGGTCGTTCCAACGTCAATCCGATCGACGAGCTGCGCAACAAGCTGAAGCCGGCCCCGCAGGACCGCCTCGCGCGGATGCTCGAGCTGAATGAGGAGCGCACTGCGCATATCCTGCGCAAGTGGGCCCATCAGGAGGCAAGCTGATGGCGCTTGCGATCGCCGACTTCCTGCCGGACTTCGCTCCGCCGCCGCGCCCTGCCCCGGCGGCGGTAATCCTGCCGATGCGCAACGAACCGCCGGCTCCGCAGCCGCTGCCGGCGCCGGTCGACGTCGACGCGATCGTGGTGGATGCGGTCGCAAAGGCCGAGGCCGATCTCGGCCGGCGCCTGGAAGCGCTCTACGAGGAACGCGCGGCGGAAGACCGGGCGCGTCATGAAGAGGAGATGGCAGCGCTGCGCGCCACGCTCTCAGTGGAACTGGCGGGCAAGACCGCGGCCGCCTTGTCTTCTCTGGAACTCAAGGCGATCGAGGAGGCGACATCTGTCTGCGCGCGTATTCTCAGCCAGATCGTCGACGAGGACGTGCGCTCGCGCGCGATCGCGGCACTCGCCGGCAGCGTCCGCGGCGCAGTCGGCGACGCCGATACGATCCGCATCCGGGTGAGCGGGCCCCAGTCCCTGTTCATGCCGTTCGCAGCCGCGATGGGCGACCACGCGCGCCATCTCGAATTCACCGAGTCCGAATCGTACGACCTGACGGTCTCCCTCGACGAGACGCTGTTTGAGACGCGGCTCGCCGAATGGTCGTCCGCATTGACGGGAGCAGTCGGTTGAGCACGGCCGAGCACGCGGAACCCAAGCACGAGATAATAATCATCCGCCGTGGCGGGCATGACGACCATGACGATCATCATGGCGGCGCCTGGAAGATCGCTTTCGCCGACTTCATGACGGCGATGATGTGCTTCTTCCTGGTCATGTGGCTGATCAACGCCGCCAACGAAGAGACCAAGGCGGCGGTCGCGAGCTATTTCAACCCGATCAAGCTGACCGACAAGAACGCCAGCCGGCGGGGCCTCGACGAGGAGGGACAGGGCTCGACCTCCGCCCAGACGCAGGCGCAGAGCGAGACCGACCCGGCCGCGTCGATCAGTGGCGTCGGTGCCGCCGAAACCGGCAACATGAAGCAGAACGAGGCGAGCCAGTCGGCCGACGCCGAGAAATACACCGACGAGCACCTGTTCTCGAATCCCTATGCCGTGCTCGCCGAGATCGCGGCGGAGACCGGCAACCTTCAGAACCTGAGCGAGAAAGGCGACGGCGGCGCCCAGCTCTCCGGACCGGCGACCGGCGCCTCGGGCGGCGAGTCGTTCCGGGACCCCTTCGCCCCGGATTTTTGGTCGCAGCAGATCATCCCCGGAGTGGATTCGCCTCCGACGGAAGAAGAGACCGTCCTTTCCGAACCGGGCGACTCGAAGAAGCCCGCCGGCGCCACCGATACGGCGGGGCAGAAGGTAGCGGCTGCCGAAGCGGCCCCATTGCCGGAGCCGGCGGCGGAGAAAGCCGAAGCCAAGGCAGAAAGACAGCCTGAAGCGCCCGTCGACACCGCCAAGCCTTCGAAGGCGGCCGAAGCCGAGGCGGCGAAGATCCGTGACGAGATCGCCCAGGCGCTCGGCGCGCACGCCAAGCTGGCGGAGGGCCTGACCGTCGAGGCGACGGCCGAGGGTGTGATCATTTCCGTGACGGACCAGTTCGATTTCGGCATGTTCGAGATCGGCTCGGCGGTTCCCCGGCGCGACCTCGTCGTGGCGATGGAGAAGATCGGCAACATCCTCTCGGAGAGGAAGGGGAACATCCACGTCAACGGCCACACCGACGGCCGTCCCTTCGCCGGCGGCAAGTATGACAACTGGCGGCTGTCCACCGCGCGCGCCCACTCCGCCTACTACATGCTGGTGCGCTCCGGCCTTGAGGAGAAGCGGCTGACCGAAGTGGCCGGCTTCGCAGACCGGAAGCTCAAGGATCCCTCCGATCCGCTCGCCGCTTCCAACCGCCGCATCGAGATCCTGCTGGAGACCGCCGGATGAAACGGCTCAGCCGGGCCATAGCGTTCGGCGCATCGCTGTCGGCCATGCCGTTCGCGGCCGGGCAGGCGCATGCGTCGCTGGACACGTTCCAGATGGTCCGCTCGCTGCAGCTGGTCCAGGACCGCATCGCCGGCGGCGACCATGCGGCTTTGCCGATGCAGCAGAAGCTGCTGCAGATGATCGACAGGAAGCTGCGCGAGTCCGGACCGCAGGACTTCGCGGACCGCAAGAACATCGAAGCCCTTCTCATCTACGCCATGAGCGGCGGCAATCCGATCACGGTCGAAGTTGCGATCTCCCGCCTCAAGCAGGACGAGGCGACAAAGCCGCTCACCGACGGCGTCCGCTCCTACATCCGCGGCGACCTCAAGTCGGCGATGGCCCTGCTCCACTCGATCGACCCGCGCACGCTCGCCGGCGATCTCGGGTCGTTTCTCGCCCTCATCAAGGGCTCGATGGCCGGGACCGACGAACCGAAGCTGGCATTGGCCTATCTCGACACCGCGCGCCTTCTGGCTCCGGGAACTCTCGTCGAGGAGGCGGCGCTGCGGCGTTCGCTTCCGCTTGCCGCCCGCCTCGGCGATACCGATCGCTTCCTGCGCGCCTCCAACCAGTATGTGCGCCGGTTCCTCCGCTCCCCCTATGCGACCCAGTACGCGGACGAACTCGTCGAGGGGATCGTCGCCCTCTACGCCTCGCTCGATCTCCATATCATCGAGAGCACGATCGCGGAGATGAGCCAGGAGCATCAAAGGGTGATCTACCTGCGGCTCGCCCGCACCGCCGCGATCGAAGGTCTGCGCGAACTCTCCGATTTCGCTGCGAAGAAGGCCGCCGAGTTCGAGAATGTCGCCACCGGCGATACCGATCCGCGTGCCATTCTCTATTCCAATCTCTCGGAGATCACCTCGGAGAACGGGGCTGAAATCCTCGCGCGGCTCAAGACGATCGATCGCGCGAAGCTCGCGGGACCCGACAGGCAATTGCTGGATGCGGCGATCTCGGTCGCGACCGGGATCATGTCTCCGGGCGATCAGAAGCCGCCGCGGCCCATTGAGGTGTCGGCCCCGGCGCCGCAGCCTGATGCCCAGGTTCCGGTCCCGGCGGCGGCTGAGCCTGAGCCGCCCATGGCCACCGACATCGCCGCCGCGCATTCTGCGCCGCAACCCGGCGGCACATCTCGCGCGGACGCGTCCGCTCGGGCCACCCGGCCCGAAACAAGACCGACCATGGCCGCCTTGCCGGTCGAGGCGGCGGCTTCGCCGGAGGATTCCTTGCCCCTCGTCGATGAGACGCGGCGCAAGCTGGAGGAAATCGACAAGATGCTCGCAGGGGCCAAATGACCAGTATCGTGTCCGCGTCCAGGTCGGCGATCGCCGATCCGCGTCCCCAGGCCAGCAAGAACGGATCCAAGGAACAGTCCGGTTTCCAGGATGCCTTCCGCGCCGTCGGCGCCGAGCGGCGAAGCGGCACGGCCGTCGCCGTGCAGGCCATGGCTGTCCCGTCCAAAGGTCTCTCGCGCCAGTTGGAGGGTCTCGCAGAAGTGGGCCTGCGTCTGTCCGGCACCGCGGCCGAAGCCTCCGCGGCGATGGCGGCGCAAGTGCATCGCCCCGCCGCAGCAGCCGTTCCGGTGGGACGTCCAACGGCGGAACAGTCGAGCCTCGTGGAAGGCGATGTCGACCGGGCAGGCAGGTCCGGCGCGACGAAGCAGGTCCGGGCGGAAGCCTCCGCCCGCGCCCCGACGGCCGACTCGCCTGCGGACGGTATCACCGCGCCGTCCGGCGATATCGAGCCGACGGAGCCGGAGGCCGCTGGCGGTGACGCCGGGGAGGTCGAGACGGAAACCGCCCTCGCCGACGACACATCGGAATGGAAGCCTCGCGCCCCGAGGACGGCCGGCGAGGATGTCGCGCCTGCCTTCGCCCTGCTGGAGGACGCGCTTCGGATTCCGCGTCAGCAGATGCGGGCGGCTGCGGAGGAAACACCCGGATCCGGGCCGTCAGCGGCCCTCGACACCTCGCGTGACGATGCCGAGGCAACGGCAAGGTCCAGCGCTCCGAAAAGCGCCGCCGCCTCTGTTGCGGCGGCATCGCCTCCTCCGCCCGAGGCGCCGGCGGGAAGCAAGGCCGACACTCCCACCATGGCCGCTCCGCGAGAGGTGCCGGTCCCCTCCACTCCGTCGCCATCCATTGAGCGAATGGCGGTCGGAACCATTGCCGCCCCGCCTGCACAGCCGAGCCCGCGCGGCCAAGGCGTCGACAGGACGAACACCCGCGCAAGCGACGGCACCGCCGGCGCAACATCCCCGGGCCGCACCCCCCCCTCCGCCACCAACGCGCAGTCGCCGACCGACACCGCGGCGGCCGCCGCACCCGCCGAAGCATCCGACAGGACGCCGCCGCCCCGCGAACCCGTCGAACGTGAAGCGCAGGACGACGGCGGGAAACCCGGCGCATCGGATTCCCGGTCTGGCGAAACCGCCCGCCCCGCGCCCAACGGCGTGACCGCGGTTTCCGCGCAATCGGCCCAGGTCACCCCGCCCGCGACTCCGGCCGCCGCGATCATCGCTACGGTTCGCGCGGAAGGCTCCTGGGCCGCCTATTTCCGCGACACCCAGCCGGGCGCGCCGGCGCAGCTCAAATCCCTGAAGATACAACTCAACCCGGTTGAACTCGGAGCAGTGACCGCGCACCTGCGGATCAAGGACGACATCGTCACTGTCGAACTCTCCGCCGAAACGGCCGACGCACAGCGGCAGCTCACCACCGACGCGGACACGATCGCGAAATCGCTGCGGGCGCTCGGGCTCGATATCGATCGCGTGACCGTTCAGGTCGCGAGCCGTTCCGACGCTCAGCCTCAGCCGGAGCCGAACGGACAGTCGCGTCAACAGGGTTTCGCCGCGGACGGTGGCGCCGGCGGGGCGCGGGAGCAGGGCAGCGGCTCGCGACGGGAGCAACACCAATCCGGCGGACAGAACACGCACGCGGCAGGCCCGCCCGGTGCCGTTCCGAACGGGAGTTCATCGGCGCGCTACATCTAGCCGCCAGCCCCGTCCGATCCCTTCGAAAGGTCTTTTGACCGGCCGTTCGAATCAATCGGCGATTGCTGCGGAAAATATGGTTAACGACTGGTTAACGACCGCTCCGGAAACGCCGGCGGGCGATACCCTAAATATGGTTAACAAGAATTCGCGGATGTCCGCGATTCCCACCCCCGGCTACGCCTAATCCCAGAAGTGGGGCTTCTGATTCGTGGGGCGGGCAATGATCGTGATCGTAGACGAGCGCGAGCTTGTAAAAGGCGGATTCAGTTCGCTTTTCAGCCGCGAAGGGGTAGCCAGCGCGGGTTTCCTTCCAAATGAGTTCAACGAGTGGGTCGACACCGCCGCGCAGAGCGATCTGAAGTCGGTTTCGGCGGTGCTGATCGGCGAGTGCGGCTCGCACGATATCTCGCCTCGCCGCATCCGCGACCGGACCTGCGCACCCGTCATCGCACTCAGCGAACAGCACTCGCTGGAGAACACGCTCAGGTTGTTCGAGGCCGGCGTTGACGACGTCATCCGCAAGCCGGTCCACATCCGCGAGATCCTTGCCCGTGTCTGCGCCATCCGCCGCCGAGGGGCCGAAGACGCGAGCTACGCCGAAGTCGGGCCGATGCGGATCTACATGGACGGGCGCGATCCGGAGATCGGCGGGGCTCCCTTGCCCCTGCCGCGCCGCGAGCGCCGCATCCTCGAATATCTGGCGAGCAATTCCGGCCGCCGGGTGACCAAGGCTCAGGTCTTCAACGCGATCTACGGCGTGTTCGACGAGAACGTCGAGGAGAACGTGGTCGAGAGCCACATTTCGAAACTGCGCAAGAAGCTGCGCGAGAAGATGGGCTTCGACCCGATCGAGTCGAAGCGCTTCCTGGGATACCGCCTCGCCACTCAACCCGCCTGACCGGCGCCGGACAGCTTCGCGCAAGTCGCGTTCTGTAGGCTCATCCTCAGCGGCACTATATCCGAGGAGTAACGGAATGAGCCTTTACGGAATGATGCGGACCGGCGTTTCCGGCATGGCAGCCCAGTCGAACCGCCTGTCGACGACTGCCGACAACATCGCCAACTCCAGCACCAACGGCTACAAGCGCTCCAAGGCGGAGTTCTCGAGCCTCGTGCTCCCCAGCACGCCCGGCAACTACAATTCCGGCGGCGTGACCACCTCGATCCGATACGCCATCACCGACCAGGGCTCGCTCCAGTACACCACGTCGATCTCCGATCTCGCGGTCAGCGGCAACGGCATGTTCGTCGTCCAGGACGCGTCGGGCAATTCCTTCATGACGCGCGCGGGCTCGTTCGTTCCCAACGGAGAGGGCCAGCTCGTCAACGCGGCCGGCTACATCCTGATGGGCTACGACGCCTCGAACGGCATCCCGACGGCGACCGCCAACGGCTTCGAAGGCCTGATTCCGGTCAGCCTGTCGCAGAATGAGCTCAACGCGACACCGTCGACGCAGGGTTCGATGTCGCTCAACCTGCCGGCCAACGCGACCGCCGTCGTGGCCGCCAACCTGCCGTCGGCAAACGCCGCGTCGGCCGAATACACGGCCAAGTCGTCCTTGCAGGTCTATGACGATCTCGGCGGCCAGGTCGTGCTCGACGTCTATTACACCAAGACCGGCGCCGACACCTGGGAAGTAGCCGTCTACAACAAGGCCGATGCCAGCGCGACCGGCGGATTCCCCTACAGCTCCGCCGCGCTTGCGACGCAGACGCTGACCTTCGATCCGACCACGGGCGACTACACCGGCGCGAGCGCCACCGACATCACCCTGACGATCCCGGATGGTCAGTCCTTCACGCTCGACTTGGAAAACGCGACGCAGCTCAAGGCCGACTACACGCTGTTCGACTCATGGTCGAACGGCAATGCGCCGAGCTCGATCGAGCAGATCAATATCGACGGCGACGGCGTCCTCTACGCCCAGTACGGCGATGGCACGACCAAGGCGCTCTATCGCATTCCCCTCGCGACGACGCGAAGCGATGACATGCTGACCGTGCTGCCCGGAAACGTCTACCGCCCCAGCAACGAGTCGGGCTCTGTGCTCGTCGGCTTCCCGGAGGACGGGACATTCGGGTCGGTCGTGTCGGGCGCGCTGGAGAACTCCAATGTCGATATCGCCGAGGAACTCACCAGCATGATCGAGGCCCAGCGCAGCTACACCGCGAATTCCAAGGTATTCCAGACAGGCGCAGACCTGATGGACATCCTTGTGAACCTCAAGCGATAGCGGAACGTCTGCCGGGGGGCAGGACTAGGGGATGTCGCTTACCACCGCACTCAACATTGCGAAGCAGTCGCTGCAGGCGACCTCGCGGCAGACTGCGGTCGTCTCGCAGAACGTCACCAACGCGGGCAACTCGGACTACGTGCGGCGCAATGCCGTCATCTCCAGCGAGGCGCCCGGTGCCCGGGTCGTCGTCATTCAGCGCGCAGCCAATGAAGCGCTGTTCCGTGCCAACCTGTCGGCTGTGTCCTCCTACGAAGGTCAGGGCACCCTCCGCTCCAGCATCGACACGCTCGCCCAGGCGGTGAACGGCGTCGACAACGCCAACTCCCCGGCCAAAGCGCTTGGATCGCTCTACGAGGCGATCCAGCTCTATTCCAACAACCCGGCGAACGCCTCTCTTGGCGAAAGCGCGATCGAGGCGGCTAGGCAGGTAGTGCGCTCGCTCAACGACGGCACAGCCGCGGTCAACGCCCAGCGCACCAATGCCGACATGCTGATCTCGGTCGCCGTCGACGAACTCAACGGCCTCCTCAAGGACTTCGAGTCCGCCAACAGCGCGATCGTCGCCGGCACGCAGACCGGTCGCGATGTATCCGACCAGCTCGACCGGCGTGACTCGATCCTGAAGCAGATCGCGCAATATGTCCCGGTGTCGACGATCACGCGCGAAAACAACGACATGGTGTTGACCACCGCGTCGGGCGCGATCCTGTTCGAGACGTCGCCGCGGACGGTGACGTTCCAGCCGAAGCCCGGCTACGACGCGACCACTGTCGGCAATTCCGTTTACATCGACGGCGTTCCGCTGCAGGCCGGGTCCGGCGGCGACACGGATGCGTCCGGCCGGATCGCCGCCTACCTTCAGCTGCGCGACACCGTCGCGCCCAACGTCCAGGCACAGCTCGACGAGGTCGCCCGCGGCCTGGTCATGGCCTTCGCGGAAACCGACCAGACGGGCGGCGCGGCCCCCGACCTCGCCGGCCTCTTCACCTGGAGCGGCGGACCGGCACTGCCCGCCACAGGCGTCGTTTCCCCGGGCCTGGCCGGATCGCTGTCGGTCAACGCCGCGATGGACTCGCGGCAGGGTGGCAATCCGACCGTGCTGCGCGACGGTGGCGCCAATGGCGCGGTCTATGTCGGCAACACCGGCGGCAATGCGTCCTATGCGGATCTGCTGATCGAATACTCGGCCAATCTCGATGTCTCGACGACCTTCGACCCGGCGGCAGGCGCCGGAACGAACGCCAGCGTGCTGGACTATTCCTCCGATATCATCAGCTGGCTGGAGAACCTGCGCCAGCAGGCGACCAAGGCCGAAGAGAACAAGCAGGCGCTCGTTGTCCGCACCGCCGAAGCCCTGTCGAATGACACCGGCGTCAACATGGACCAGGAGCTGTCGCTCCTGCTCGAACTCGAGCACTCCTATGACGCGTCCGCTCGGCTCATCAAGGCGGTCGACGAGATGCTGGCCAACCTCATTGCGATGGTGAGGTAACGATGAAATCCTCTTACGTCTCCTCGACTGCGATCAGCCAGGCGCTGCGCTACTCGATGATGAAGATGCAGTCCGAGCTGGTCACGGCGCAGAAGGAGAGCACGACCCTGCGCGTGGCCGACGTCGGCCTGGCGCTCGGTGCCCGCACCGGCGAGACCGTGTCGCTCGCGCGCGACGTCTCGCGGCTGAACGGCATCATCGATTCCAATGCGCTCGTCTCGTCGCGGCTGTCCTCGACCCAGAGCATCCTGTCCCAGCTGACCGATCGCGCCGAGACGCTCCGGTCGACCCTGTCTGCCGCCGCCTCGGGCAGCGTCGAGCGCGGCGTCGTCCAGGCCGACGGGGCCGCAATGCTCGGACTGCTCACCTCGACGCTCAACACCAGCATCAACGGCCAGTACCTGTTCGCCGGCATCAACACCGACGTGAAGCCCATAGCCGATTTCAGCGATCCTGCGTCCCCGAACAAGGTCGCTTTCGACACCGCGTTCCAGACCTATTTCGGCTTCACCCAGACCGACGCGGCCGCCGCCACGATCACCTCGACCCAGATGGACGACTTCCTCACCAACGTCGTCGAGCCGCAGTTCCTCGGCGCTGGCTGGGGCGCGAACTGGTCGAGCGCTACCGACGAGGCGATCGTCTCGCGCATTGCCCTCAACGAAACCACCGAGACCTCGGTCAGCGCCAATATCACCGGCATCCGCAAGCTGGCGATGGTCGCTGCCATCACGAGCGAACTCATGCAAGGGCCGCTGAATGCCGGCGCAATGAATGCGCTGAGCGAACGCGCGCTGACTCTGGTGAACGAGGGCATTGCGGAAGTGACCGCCCAGCAGACCATGACCGGCGTCACCCAGCAGCGCGTCACCAGCGCGTCGGAACGCATCGAGACCCAGGTCAACCTCTTCGAGCAGACGATCAGCGACATGGAGAGCGTCGACCCCTACGAGGCGGCCACGAAGGTCTCCGCGCTCACCTCGCAGATCGAGACGGCCTATGCGCTCACCTCGCGCATCCAGCAACTGAGCCTGCTCAATTTTATGAGCTGAAACTGAACTCGGGGATCATTTCGGGAACGACCAAGCATGTATCAATTCTCCTACGCCGACATCCAGACCGATTCTATTGCCGAGGCGAAGGATCGCGAACGGCAAGTGCTTGATCGCTCGATCGAATTGCTCGTCGAAGCGCAGCAGGCCGGGGTCGATTCGTTCAAGTCGATCGAGGCGATCCACTTCGTGCACAAGGTCTGGACGGCGCTCCTCGACGACCTCGCCAATCCCGAGAACGAGTTGCCGAAGGAGCTCAGGGCAAACCTCATCTCGATCGGCCTGTGGGTTCTGCGCGAGGCCGAAAGCGTCCGTCAGGGCAGCTCGAACAATTTCGACGGGCTGATCGAGATTTCCCAGATCATCAGAGACGGCCTGCGATGAAAAACACGCTGCGGATCTCCCTCAAGCCGAACGAGAAGATCTACATCAACGGCGCCGTCGTCAGGGTCGACCGCAAGGTTTCGATCGAGTTCCTCAACGACGTGCAGTTCCTCCTCGAAACCCACGTCATGCAACCCGAGAATGCCTCGACACCTTTGCGCCAGCTCTATTTCATCGCCCAGATCATTCTCATGACGCCCGGCGCGGCCGACGAGGCGCGCGCCATGTTCAAGAAGTCCCTTTCGCTCCTCCTCGCCAGTTTCGAGGACGGCGGAATCCTCGCGGAATTGAAGGAGATCGACCGCTTGGTCGGTGAAGGACAGATCTACGAGGCCTTGCGGGCGATCAGGTCACTCTATCCGCTCGAGGCCGAGATCCTCGCGGCCGGCACCCCGCGCCGGTCAACCCGGCAGAATGAACTCGCGGCGGCAGGAGCAGCCTGATGTATGTCTCCAATACTTCCTCTAGCAACTCGCAGACGGCCTCGGCCACCCCGACGGCCCAGACCGTCGACTACCAGTCGTTTCTGAAGCTTCTCGTCGCCGAGATGAAGAACCAGGATCCGACCAGCCCGATGGAATCGACGGACTACGTCGCCCAGCTCGCCACCTTCAGCCAGGTCGAACAGTCCGTGCAGGTGAATTCGAAGCTTGAGCAGCTGCTCCAGTCGTCGCAGCTCTCCCAGGCGAGCTCGATCATCGGCCGCACGGTCACCTCGGCGGACGGGACGATCACCGGCAAGGTTTCGGAAGTCCGTCTCTATACCGACGGCATCATCGCGGTTCTGGAGAACGGCAAGGAAGTCCCGATGCTGCCGGGCGTCAAGATCAGCTAGCCCCGATGAACGAGGCCGACGCGCTCGATATTGTCCAGGCCGCGATCTGGACCGTGCTGGTGGCCTCGGGCCCCGCCGTCGCCGCCGCGATGCTGGTCGGCATCGGTATCGCGCTGCTCCAGGCGCTGACCCAGATCCAGGAAATCACGCTGACCTTCGTCCCGAAGATCGTGGCGATTCTGCTTGCCCTGCTCCTCACCGGACCCTTCATCGGCGCGCAGATCTACGCGTTCTCCGAAGTCGTGTTCCAGCGGATCCAGACCGGCTTCTGACGCCGTCGCATAGCCACGTTCGCACAAGTTTGGGCGCCTAGTCTGGGCGGCGCGCCATGCGTCGGCGCGCGCGAGGACTGCCTTTGGCCCTGATCGAGACACTCCCCCGGCTTGCCAACGCCCGCAACGGCCGCGACGTGGGATTCGCGATCGGCATCGTCGCGATCCTGTGCATCCTGTTCCTGCCGATCCCGCCCTTCCTCATCGACATCGGGCTCGCCTTCTCGATCGCGCTGTCCGTGCTCATCCTGATGGTCGCGCTGTGGATCCAGCGGCCGCTCGACTTCTCGTCCTTTCCGACGATCCTGCTGATCGCGACCATGCTGCGCCTGTCGCTCAACATCGCCACGACGCGCGTGATCCTGTCGCACGGCAACGAGGGCACCAACGCCGCCGGCTACGTCATCGGCGGCTTCTCGTCGCTGGTGATGAGCGGCGACTTCGTCATCGGGATTATCGTCTTCTCGATCCTGCTGATCGTGAACTTCATCGTCATCACCAAGGGCTCGACCCGCATCGCCGAAGTGGGCGCCCGCTTCACCCTCGACGCCATCCCCGGCAAGCAGATGTCGATCGATGCCGACCTCTCCGCCGGCCTGATCAACGAGAAGGAGGCGCAGTCGCGCCGGCGCGAACTCGAGGAGGAATCCTCCTTCTTCGGCTCAATGGACGGTGCGTCCAAATTCGTCCGCGGCGACGCGATCGCGGGCCTGATCATCACCGGCGTCAATATCGTCGGCGGCATCGTCATCGGCTATGCGCGCCATAACATGAATCTCGGCGAGGCTGCCGAGGTCTTCGTCAAGCTGTCGGTCGGCGACGGTCTGGTCACGCAGATTCCCGCGCTGATCGTCTCGCTCGCCGCCGGCCTGCTCGTGTCGAAGGGCGGCACCCGCGGCTCCACCGACCAGGCGGTCATGGGTCAGCTCTCGGCCTATCCGCGCGCGCTCTATGTCGCCGCCTTGCTCCTGACGATCCTGTCGTTGCTGCCGGGGCTGCCGATGCTGCCCTTCCTGTCGCTTGCGCTTCTGCTTGGCCTCGTCGGCTATATCATTCCCATGCGCCAGAACAGGCGCGACGCCCACGCCGCCTCGCTTGAGAAGCAGAAGCAGGCGCAGAAGGACGAGGAAGAGCGCAACTCGGTCAAGGAATCGCTCAAGACCTCCGAGATCGAGCTCTTGATCGGCAAACAGCTCTCGACCAAGCTCGTCACCGGCCACCAGGAACTCGCGTTCCGGATGGGCAAGATGCGCAAGAAGTTCGCGCAGCAATATGGATTCGTCGTCCCCGAAGTGAAGCTCACCGACGATTTCTCAATCCCCGGCAAGGCCTACCAGATCCGCATGCACGGCACCGTGGTCGCCGAGAACCAGATGCGCGTCGGCGAGCTGATGGTTCTTCTCGGCGCCAAGGAGGCTCCCGAGATGCCGGGCGAGGAGGTGCGCGAGCCGGCTTTCGGCATGCGCGCCTATTCCGTGCACGAGATGTTCGCCGACGACCTGAAGCGCGACGGCTACACCTACGCCGACAACATGTCCGTGCTGCTCACGCACCTGTCCGAAGTGATCCGCAACAACCTGCCGCAGCTTCTGTCCTACAAGGACATGAAGGCGCTGATCGATCGTCAGGACCCGGAATACAAGAAGCTCGCCGACGACATCTGCACCACCCACATCTCCTATCCCGGGCTGCAGGCCGTCCTGAAGCTCCTGCTCGCCGAGCGCGTCTCGATCCGCAACCTCCATCTCATCATCGAGGCGATTGCCGAGATTGCCCCGCATGTGCGCCGCACCGAGCAGATCGTCGAGCATGTCCGCATCCGCATGTCGCAGCAGATCTGTGGCGACCTCTCGGACGGCGGCGTCCTGAAGGTATTGCGTCTCGGCAATCGCTGGGACCTCGTCCTCCACCAGAGCTTGAAGCGCGACGGCAAGGGCGAGATCCGCGAGTTCGACATCGACCCGCGCCTGCTGGAAGAGTTCGGCCAGGAGGCCGGCAAGGCGATCCGCAAGCTCATCGACACCGGCGAGCGCTTTGCCATCGTCACCGCCCCGGACGCGCGTCCCTATGTGCGCATGATCATCGAGCGGCTCTATCCGACGCTCCCCGTGCTCAGCCACGTCGAGATCGCCAAGGGCGTCGAGATACGGGTGCTGGGCTCGGTCTCGTGACCGCGACGCTTCCCGACTTCGTCATCGCGGCGTTCATCACGTTCTGCCGCGTCGGCGGCTGCTTCATGGTAATGCCCGGTCTGTCGAGCGCCCGCGTTCCCCTGCAGATCAGATTGTTCGTCGCCGTCGCCGCGACATTCGCCCTGCTCATCAACATGTCGGACGAAGTGATTCCCCACACGCGGCAGCAGCCGGCAGGTCTCGTCCTCCTGGTCGTCTCAGAAACGCTGATCGGCGGACTGATCGGCCTGATGGCGCGGTTCTACGTGCTGGCGCTGCAGTTCACCGCCAGCTCGATCTCGATGATGATCGGCTTTAACGGCGGCATGGGCCACGCGATCGAGGAAGCGGAGCCGCAGGCGACGCTCGCCTCGCTGATCTCCTTCTCGGCGCTGCTGCTCCTGTTCGTCCTCAACTTCCACCACGAGATCATCAAGGCGATCGTGCTCTCGTATCGGCTGGCGCCGCTCGACGCGTTCTACAACCCGCAATCCGGGCTGGTCGATCTGACAGACACGCTGTCCGAGGCGTTCATGGTGATGCTGCGGCTGGGCAGCCCGTTCCTCGCCTATTCGCTTCTGGTCAACCTCGCCATCGGCTTCGTCAACAAGCTGACGCCGCAGATCCCGGTCTACTTCATCTCCCTGCCCTTCGTGATCACAGGCGGCATGATCCTCCTCTATCTCGGCGCGCCGGTCCTCCTGTCCCTCTTCGCCGACGGCTTCGTCAGCGTGACGGTGGGGCGCTGACGCATGGCCGGCCGCAGCGATCGCCTGAAACAACTCGTCGAGCTCCAGAAAAAGGTGACGGAGATCCACGAGATGCGCCGGGCGAACTATCTTGCCAGGGCCGCTGCTGCCGACCGCGAGGCGAAGGAAATCCTCGAAGCGCGTGGCGAGGGCTCCATGTCGGACATGTTCCCCGAAGTCTATTCGCGCTTCGTCGAGCGGGCGATCGCGCGCGGCCGCGAGAACGAGGCGCTGGCGAAGGCGGAGGGATTGAAGGTCGCGGCCGAAACCGCCCGCACCAACATCATCGAACGCTCGTGGCGCGAGGCGGTGCGCGAGGAAGAGCGCAAGGCGGAGGAGCGCGCCGCGCTCGATGCCGTCGAGCAGCGGCTGTCGCTCAAGTAGCGGCACAAGCCTGCCACAAGTTTTCTGGTTCACATTCCCTCCCGACGAAGCAGCAAGGAGCGGAGGCATGGCCAACGCCGTCATCGACGCCCTGGGCGCAGCAGCAGGCACGCAGCCGCAGGTGTCAGCAGACGCCTCGGAGACGCGCGTCGAGCGCCTGGCACGTCTGCGCGCCGCGGCGGACACCCGCAGCGCCGCCGCGCTCGCCTCCGGCCGTGCCGCCGCCGATGCGGTTCCGGAGTCGTTCCGCAAGTTCGAGGGCATGGTCCTGCAGACCTTCATCCAGTCGATGCTGCCGCAGGACGCCGAGGCGGTCTACGGCAGCGGGCTGGCCGGCGACATGTGGAAATCCTTCATGGCGACCGAGATCGCCAACCAGATGGCCAAGGCCGGCGGCATCGGCATCGCCGACCGGGTTCTGGGCGCGCACTACATGGCCGGCGAGAAAAAGGTGCCGGTCACCGGTCTCCCCGGCGCAGGCGAAAAGTCGGGTCTTGCCGAGCAGCAGTTGCTGTCTGCCGGGCTGGTCCAGGAAATGCAGCGGAGCATGGTGAAGTCGCTCGGCGAGGATCTGGCGGCCACCGGCCGTTCGAGTGCCGATTGACCTTGATGATCGGGTAGGACGATGAGCGATACGACATTCTACAGCCCCAACCTGCCCCAGATCGCCTCGAACGGCCCCGACCGGCCTGTCCAGGCGAGCGTCGGCTCGATCTCGGCGATCATCGGGCGCATTGAGGAGGCGATCGAGACCGAAACCGCCTCGATCAGGTCCGACCCGAAGTTCGATATCCGCACGTCGAATGCCAGGAAGAGCCGCTACCTCTACGAGTTGAACCGCGCGATCAAGGGCATCTCCGTCCGTGACTTCGCCGAAATCCATCGCGACGCGATCGTCAGGCTGAAGGCCAAGCTGGTTGCCAACGAGGCCGTGATCCTCGCGCACCTGAGCGCGGTGACCGAGGTCGCCGGGCTCATCCAGTCGGCGATCGAGCGCGCCGAGACCGACGGAACCTATTCGACCAACGCCTTCCAGCGGGCCTGACCGGGATGCTGAAATTCATCGTCGCGGCTGTCTGGGTCGTCGTCGTCACGGTGGGGTCGATCTTCTTCGCCTTCTCCTCGACCGGCGACAAGCCCGGGGAGGCTGAAAAGCCTGCCGCCTTCTTCGGCGGGCTCGACTATGTGAAGACCGACGTGATCTCGGTTCCGATCGTCAAGGGCGGCGAGGTCGCCGGCTATTTCATCGCCAGGTTCGTCTACACGGCCGAGCCGGCGCGCATCGCCCAGTTGAGCGTGCCGATGCAGGCGATCATCACCGACGAGTTCTTCACCTACCTCTACTCCAACCCGCTGATGGATTTCACCCGCGGCGACCGCATCGACGTCGACGCCTTCCGCAGCGGCCTGCGCGACAGCCTCAACAAGCGGATCGGCGAGGAATTCGTTCACGAGGTCATGCTGGAACAGGTGGACTACCTGTCCAAGCAGGAGATCCGCGACAACGCCATGAAGCGGCGGGCGCCGCCCAAGGCAAAGCAGCTGCCGGAGTCGCCTAAACCGTCCAGCCACTGACCACGGCGCTTCGAGCATTTCCGTCGGAAATGCTCTAGCTGAAATTCGGCTTGCGCTTCTCGAGGAACGCGTTCAGTCCTTCCATCGCATCCGGTCCGCTCTGCGACAGCGCGGCGCTCAGGCTCTCGGCATAGAGCCCGTCGCCGCGGCTCATGTCGTCGATCCGCGCGATCGAATGGATGACCAGGTAGTTGACCAGCGAGGCGTTGGACGCGATGTCCCGCGCCAGCGCAATGGCCCTGCCGAGCCCCTCGCCCTCGCCCACCAGGTAATGCGCGAGCCCGAGCCGATAGGCTTCCTCGGCCTCGTAGACCCGCCCCGTCAGCATCATCTCCGTCATCCGGTCTGGACCGAGAATGCGGCCGATCCTGACCGTCGCGCCGCCGCCGACGAAGATGCCGCGCTTGCCTTCCGGAAGCTGGAACCGCGCGCTGGGTTCGGCCACCCGCACATGGCAGGACGCGGCGATCTCTAGTCCGCCGCCGATCACCGAGCCCGACATCGCTGCCACGACCGGCAAGCCGCCGAACTGGATCATGTCCATCAGCTGGTGCCAACGCCGCGAATGCTTCAGCACCTCGGTTGGCTCGCGCTTCGACTGCTCGCCGAGATCGAGACCGGCCGAGAAATGGCCGCCGGCTCCGGTGATGACCACCGCGCGCACGCATTTCGGCGGATCCGTGAAGAATGCGCGCAGACCGTCGGCGACGGCATCGCTGATCGCATTGCGCTTTTCCGCCCGATCGAAGGTCAGCACGGCGATGTCGCCGGTCACTTCCACCTCGACGGGTCCGGTCCGGTCCGGAAGGCGGGACCGGGTGGTGGCGATTGCGGTCATGGCTACCTGCGATCTTACTGGTGACTTCGATTTTGTTCTATATCATAACAATGTCGGCTGGTTCAATCCGACGCATTGGTCCAGTGATGGAGCTACGCATTGATCCTTGGCGATTTCCCACCCGTTCTGCACTATTCTTGGGCGATGCAGGTGCGATTCGAGGCAGATCGGATGAGTTTCGGCCGCCACCGGACCGTGTTTCCCGTCCGGACCCTTTCAAACGAGGCGCAATGACCGCAGATATCAAGCCGGGTTCCCGCCGCCGCGGCGCTTCCGATACTCCGGCCGAACTGCCGGACAAGGAGTCGATCATCGGCTACAAGCTGCGCAGGGCGCAGTTGCTCGTATTCCAGGATTTCATCCAGACCTTCGCCAAGATGAAGGTTCGGCCGGCGGAATTCTCGGTCCTTGCGATGATCGCGCGCACGCCCGGCCTCAAGCAGACCGAGATCGCCGAGGCGCTGGGCATCAAGCGCGCCAATTTCGTCGCCCTGATGGACGGGCTGGAATCGCGCGGCCTCGCCGACCGGCGCAAGGGCGACATCGACCGCCGCTCCCATTCGCTGCATCTGACGCCCGAGGGCGAGCGCTTCGTCAGGAAGATGATCGCAACCTGGAACGAGCACGAGAACCGCATGATCGAACGCCTCGGCGGACCGCAAGAGCGCGACCAGTTGATCGCCCTGCTCGACAGGTTGCTGGCGGGCGAGCCCTCGCCGGACGAGTAAACCTTACCCCTTCAGCGCGGCGACCACCTCGTCCGGGATCGGATAGCCCTTGATCCGTTCGGCATTGTCCGGATCCTTGCCCGCCCACACCCGCGTCTCGCGCGCCTCGATCGCCAGAGCCTCGCCCTTGTAGACGCGGTGCTGGATATCGAACGACGAGCGGCGGATCTCGGTCGCCTGCGTCTCGATGCGGATCACGTCGCCGTAGCGCGACGGGATGATGAACTTCGCGCCGGTGTCCACCATCGGAATGCCGACGATGCCGAAATCCTTCGTCCAGGCGATCTTCTTCATCCCGATCGCCTTTTCGAGCAGATAGGCCGTCGACGCATCGAACATGGCGAAGTAGCGCGGATAGAAGACGATGCCGGCCGCATCGCAGTCGCCCCATTCGATCTCGACCTCGCGGCTGTTGACCAGCATGGCTACGCCGCCTCCACGTTCTCGACCAGGATCGCGATCCCCTGCCCGCCGCCGATACAGGCCGACGCGATGCCGTAGCGCAGGCCCGACCGCTTCAGTTCGCGTGCCACGGTCGTCGTGATGCGCACGCCGGTGGCGCCGAGCGGATGGCCGATGGCAATCGCCCCGCCATTGACGTTGGTCTTGTCCTCGTCGAGCCCGAGTTCGCGGATGCAGGCCATGATCTGCGCGCCGAACGCCTCGTTGATCTCGATCCGGTCGATGTCATCGAGCGAAAGCCCCGTCTCGTCGAGCAGCGCGCGGATCGCCGGCACCGGCCCGATCCCCATGATGTGCGGCGGCACGCCCACGGTTGCCGCGGCCACGATGCGCGCCAGCGGCGCCTTGCCTGCCTTGCGGGCAGCGTCCAGCGAGCCGACCAGCGCCGCCGCCGCGCCGTCGACCACTGCCGACGAATTGCCGCCCGTCTGCACGCCGCCGAAGGCCGGCCTGATCTTCGCCAGCGCCTCATAGGGCGACGGGCGGACATGACTGTCTTTCGTCACGGCCTCCACGCCGCGCGGCAATCTTATCCCGCGCGCATTGTAGCCCTCCTGTTCGAACGCTTCGCTCTTCACCGAGACGATCTCGCCGTCGATGAACCCGTCCGCCTGCGCCTTCAGCGCGCGGTTGAACGAGCGTTCGGCGAAGCGGTCCACCTCCTCGCGGGTGATCTGATAGTCGCGCGCCAGGTTTTCCGCGGTGTCGCCCATCGTGCAGGACACCGCCGGATCGAGCAGCGCCTCCCACAGGAAGTCCTTGAACGCCACCTGCCCCATCTTGAAGCCGTTGCGGTGGGTGTAGGCCGCGACCGGATTGCGGCTCATCGACTCGGCGCCGACGCAGAGCGCGAGATCTACCCGGTCCTGCGTCACCATGTCAGCCGCCTGCACCAGCACCTCGATGCCCGTGCCGCAGATGCGCTGCACCAGATGCGCCGGCCGCTGATATGGCACGCCCGCGTAGAGCCCGATATGGCGCGGCGTCATGTAGGCGTCGAACGAGGCCTGCGCCATCGAGCCGGCGATCGTCGTCCCGACGTCCTTGGGATCGATGCCCGTCTTCTCCAGCACCGCGCGCGCGGCTTTGATGCCGAGATCGATCGGCGAGATGTCGGCGAAGGCGCCGGTATAGTCCACGAACGGCGTGCGCACGCCGTCGATCAGCCAGGCGTCCTCGAACCGGTAGCGGAGGCCCTTTTCGGCAGTGGCGGTCATTTGCTCTTCCTTGCGACGAGAACGTGGGGTGGTGGCGGCTCGGCGTAGAGATCTTCGACCAGGTTCGCGCGCGCGGCCATCACCGCGCGCTGGTTGATCGATCCCTTGTCGGTGATCTCGCCCTTGTCGATCGCCGGCGGCGTATCGAGGATGAGTGCCCGCGCGACGAAGGAGGCGCTGCCCGTCGCGGTCTTCGCCAGCGCGTCGAGCCTCTCCTGGAACAGCGCCCGCAACACCGGGCTGTCCGCCAGGTCGGGCTCCAGGGCCACGGCCAGGTCCGGCGCGAGCTTGCGCGCCGCATCGACGTCGAGGAACAGCATCGCGCCGATATGGTTGCGGTTGAGCCCGGTCAGCACCGCCTCGCGCACGTAAGGCGCGAAGGCGCGGATGATCGCCCCCTTCACCGAAGCGAGGTTCACCCAGGTTCCGGTGTTGAGCTTGAAGTCCTCCGACACGCGCCCGTCGAACAAAAGCCCGCGGTTGACGTCCTGGGGATCGACGAACTTCAGCGCGTCGCCGATCATGTAATAGCCTTCGTCGTCGAAGCACTCGGCGGTTTTGTCCGGCTGGCGCCAGTAGCCCGGCGTCACGTTCGGCCCGCGCAGGCGTACCTCCAGCTTGTCGCCGTTCGGCACCAGTTTCAGCTCCAGTCCCGGCGCCGGCAAGCCCACCTCGCCCGCGCGTTCGACCGCCCAGGTCGTGGTGAAGGCAAAGGGCGCGGTTTCCGTCGCGCCATAGCCGGTAATGATCATGATCCGCTCGCCCGTCGCCTCCCGCGCGATGCGGTCGAGCCCGTCCCAGACATGCTGGGACAGCCCGGCCCCCGCATATTGCATCAGGTTCAGCCGCGAGAAGAAGGTCCGGCGCAGCCGCTCGTTGTGCTCGAAATGGTCGAGCAGCATCTCGTAGCCCTTGGGCACGTTGAAGTAGAGCGTCGGCGCGATCTCCTCCAGATTGCGCACCGTCTTCAGGATGCCTCCCGGCGTCGGCGAACCGTCGTCGATGTAGAGCGTGCCGCCATTGTGCAGCGTGATGCCGAAATTGTGGTTGCCGCCCGCCGTATGGTTCCACGGCAGCCAGTCCACCATCACCGGCGGCTGGTCCTTCAGAAAGGCGAGCGCGGATGTGATCATGACCTGGTTGCAGGTCATCATCCTCTGCGTGTTGATCACCGCCTTGGGCATGCCGGTGGAGCCGGAGGTGAACAGGAATTTCGACACCGTGTCGGGGGACACCGCCGCATCGGCCGCGTCGACCGCGGGCGTGGCGACCGTTGCAGCGGCGCATTCGAACATCACCGTCGGCAGGTCGGACACGGGATCACGCGCGGTCAAGAGCGTCATGTCGGGTGCCAGGATCGCCCGCAGCGCCTTTTCGTAGGGCTCGCCTTCGGCGACGAAGACCATCCCCGGCGTCAGCAGGCCGACGAGATAGCGCAGCTTCTGGTGGTCGGACGAGACCAGCGAATAGGCCGGCGACACCGGCGCGATCGGAATGCCGGCCATCATCGCCGCAAGCGCCAGCAGCCCGTGTTCCATCGAATTGCCCGACAGGACCATCAGCGGCCGCTCCGCCGACAGACCGTGGTCGATGAGAAACTGGGCCAGCGACCGCGCTTTTGCCAGCGCCTGCGCATAGGTGATCCGGCGCCATTCGCCGTCCGGCCCGCGGTCGGCCAGGAACACGGTGTCCGGCCGCTCCCGCGCCCAGCGCACGAGACTGTCTGTCATCGAGCGCGGATAGTCGCCCAGCGCCGCACGGGGCCGCACGAGTATCGACCCGTCGGCCCTCGCCGTCAGGTCGGCGGCCAGGTCGCCCATCATCACCGGCCTCATGCCCGGCACGTCCACCAGCGGCATTCTGCTCCTCCCGGATACTGTTATTGTTCATAACAATATCGGCGGCATCGTTCAAGCGCCATCGAGACGTTGCGCACCGTCTCGGTATATGGTTTCTCCACCGATCCGGAAGAAGACGGACTACTGCCGCAGGCCCAGCATCGCCCGCGCCTCGGCCGGCGAGGCAACCTCGCGCCCGGCATTCCTCGCGCACTCCGCCAGCGCCTCGATCAACTGGCCGTTGCCGGTCGCGCGGGTTCCGTCGGGCAGGTAGAACGTGTCCTCCAGCCCCGTCCGCAGCATGCCGCCCAGCTCGGCGGCGCGCTGGTGCACCGGCCAGATCTCGCCGCGCCCGATCAGCGTCGCCTGCCAGCGCGCACCCTCGATCCGATAGTTCTGCAAGAGCGCAAGCAGCGCCGCGTCGACCGGCATCCCCGAGGCGACGCCCATGACGAAATTGTACTGCGCCGACCGCGCCATCCCGTTCGCGACATACATGCCGACCGAGCGCACGATGCCCGTGTCGAAGCACTCGAATTCCGGCAGCGCGCCGGCCTCCGCCATCGCATCGAGAAAGGCCTTCACCTTCTCCACCGGATTGTCGAACAGCATCGGCGGCCAGGCCCACGCCCCGTCGGCCTTGATCTTCAGATAGTTCAGGCTTCCCGCATTGCACGCAGCGATTTCCGGCCGCGCCGCGCTTATGCAGGCGAGCGGGCCCGAAATGTCCTTGCCGACCGTCCCCGTCGTCTGGTTGATAATGATGCCGGGGCAGGCCTGCCGGATCGCCTCGCAGACGGCCACCGCAACCTCAGGCTCCCAGCTCGGCAAATGCCCCTTGCCCGCACCCTGCTGCCGGAAATGCACATGGATGATCGCCGCCCCCGCGTCATAGGCCTCGCGCGCCGAGGCTGCGCATTCTCCCGGCGTCACCGGAATCGCATTCTGCGACGGGTCGGTCAGCACGCCGTTCAGCGCACAGGTAAGGATCGCTTTATCCATGGTCCGGTTCTATCTCCGCGATCAGCTGCCCCGCTGCCACCTGCGCCCCTTCGGCGACATGGATCGCGGTAACGACGCCGTCGATGGCCGCGTAGAGCGCATTCTCCATCTTCATGGCCTCCACCATCGCGACCATCCCGCCGGCCTTCACCGCCTGTCCCGCAACGACGCCCACCGCGCGCACCACGCCCGAGACCGGCGCCACGATGCGGCGCGGATCTTTCGGCGCCGGCGGACGCACCAGGGGGTCGGGCTCGTGGAAAACTAACACTTTCCCGTCGCGGTCGAGATGGACGTCGCGGCCGGCAAATAGAACGCCCACCCGCCGCGTCACGCCGTCGACGGCGAATTCCAGCCGATCCGCCCGCAACGATGCCCGCTCGACCACTATCTCCTCGCCGCCGACGCTGACACCAGCCAGCCGCCCGCGCTCGAAATGCACGACCGTCTCCCGCCGCTCGTCCCCGAGGGCCAGCGTGATCGGGCAATGCGCCCTGCCGCTCGAGCGGAACCAGCTGCCGCCATCCCGCATCGTGACCGCGACCGCCGCCAGCGCGAAGTCGAGCGCCGTCGGCCTCGGCGCGTCGAGAATGCCAGCCTCCTCCGCGATCCAGCGGTCGATCAGCCCGGTGGTCATCTCCCCCGCGCCAAACGCCTCGCTCGCCAGAAGGTCGATCAGGAATTCCCTGTTGGTGGCGATGCCGACCACCGAAGTCGCGCGCAGCGCCGCCACGAGCCGCGCAATAGCTTCCGCCCGGTCGGCGCCGTGCGCGATCACCTTCGCGATCATCGGGTCGTAGAAGGGCGTCACGACGCCGCCTTCCGCCACGCCGCTGTCGATGCGGATACCGTCCCCATCCGCCGGCCGCCAGCGCAGGATCCGCCCGCTCTGCGGCCGGAACCCGTCATACGGATCCTCCGCGTAAAGCCGCGCCTCGATGGCGTGGCCGGTGAGGCCGACATCGTCCTGCCCGACCGGCAGCCGCTCGCCGCCCGCCACGCGCAACTGCCATTCGACCAGGTCGAAGCCGGTCACCATCTCGGTCACCGGATGCTCGACCTGCAGCCGCGTGTTCATTTCGAGGAAATGGTAGGTCCCGTCATCCGCGACGATGAACTCGACCGTGCCGGCGCCTTCGTAGCCCACGGCCTTTGCCGCGCGCACCGCGTCCGCCCCCATCGCCAGCCTCAGCGCCGGCGTGACGAAAGGCGACGGCGCCTCCTCGACGATCTTCTGGTGCCGGCGCTGCGCCGAGCAGTCGCGCTCGCCAAGATGGATCGTGTTGCCGTGCCGGTCGGCGAACACTTGAATTTCGATATGCCGCGCATCCGTGATCAGCTTCTCGATCAGCACCGACGCGTCGCCGAAGGCGTTCTGCGCCTCGCGCCTGGCGCTCTCGAGTGCCGCCGCGAAATCGCCCGCCCGCTCGACCCGCCGCATGCCGCGCCCGCCGCCGCCCGCCGCCGCCTTGATCAGCACCGGATAGCCGATCCGCTCGGCCTCCCGCGCCAGCGTCTCGGGCGACTGGTCCTCGCCTTCGTAGCCCGGCACCACTGGCACGCCGGCCTCGGACATCAGCCGCTTGGCCCGCGCCTTGTCGCCCATCGCCTGGATCGCCGCCGCCGGCGGCCCGACGAAGGTGAGCCCCGCGGCAGCACAGGCTTCGGCAAAGGCGGCGTTCTCGGACAGGAACCCGTAGCCCGGATGCACCGCATCGGCGCCAGCCTTGCGCACCGCCTCGATGACGGCTGCCGCATTCAGATAGGACTCCGCCGGCAACGCCCCGCCGATCCGCACCGCCCTGTCGGCCATCCGCACATGCGGCGCATCGGCATCGGCGTCGCTGTGGACCGCCACCGTCGCGATCCCCATGCGCCTGGCCGTGCGCATGATCCGGCAGGCGATCTCGCCGCGATTGGCGATCAGGAGGGAGCGGATGTTCGTCATGACTTCGCCGCCCACGCCGGCCGGCGTTTCTCCAGAAATGCCGCGGTCCCCTCCGCGCCCTCGGCGCTCGTCAGCGCTGCCGAAAACACATCCGCAGCACGGCCGATCATCGCCCCGGTCGGCGCGAGCCGCGCCTCGCGCAGCAATGCCTTCGTCGCCGCCAGTGCTCCCGGCGCGCAGCGCAGTATCTTGCCGACGCACGCTTCCACGGCGCGGTCGATGTCGTCCGTCACCTCATGCGCCAGCCCGAGCGACAGCGCCTCCTCCGCCTCGACGAACCCGCCCACCACCGCCAGACGCTTGGTCTGGCCGTAGCCGATCCGCTCGATCAACAGCGGCAGGATCTGCGCCGGCACCACGCCGAGGCTCGTCTCTGGCAGGCCGAACTTTGCCCCGCGCGAAACGATCGTCACGTCCGACACGCAGGCGAGCCCGAAGCCGCCGCCCAGCGCCACGCCTTCCACGGCTGCCACAACTGCGATGCCGGTGCCGGCATAGGCAACGCACATCTCGCCGAACTCGCGGTTGACGGCGGCGAACGGATCGCGCCCCTCGGTCTTCGGTTCGCCGCGCGCCTTCGCCATGTCGGAAATGTCGCCGCCGGCGCAGAACGTCCCGCCCGCGCCGCGCAGCACGATCGCGCGCACCGTGCCGCCGGCTTCCGCGGCTGCCAGTGCTGCCCTCAGTTCGCGCGCCATGCCGATCGACATGGCGTTCTTCACCGCCGGCCGGTTCAGCGTCAGCGACAGCACGCCGTCGCGCTCCGCGGCGAGGATGGTCTCGTATCCCGCCATCAGTGCGACTTCGCCGCCTTGTTGCTGGTTCCGGGCAGCGTCCCCTCCAGCTTGCAGATGATCGACAGCATCACCTCGTCCGCGCCGCCGCCGATCGACACCAGCCGCGTGTCGCGATAGGCCCGACTCACCGGATTGTCGAACGTGTAGCCCATGCCGCCCCAGTACTGCAGGCAGGTATCGGTGAGTTCGCGCGCCAGCCGGCCGGTCTTCAGCTTCGCCATGGAGGCCAGCTTGGTCACGTCCTTGCCCGAGACATACTGCTCGATCGCGCTCCAGGTCAGCGCCCGCAGCAGCTCCACCTCGGTGCGCAACTCCGCCAGCCGGTAATGGACCATCTGGTTGTCGAGCACCGACTTCCCGAAAACCTGCCGGTCGCGGGTATAGTCGATCGTCAGGTCGATCAGCCTGTCGAACCCCTTGAGCGAGCTGGCGCAGGCATAGAGCCGCTCCTCCTGGAACTGCAGCATCTGCATGGTGAAGCCGAAGCCTTCCTGGCCGATGATGTTTTGCTGCGGCACGCGCACCTCGTCGAAGAACAGCTGCGCGGTGTCCGACGAGTTCATGCCGATCTTCCTGATCTTCTGACGCGTGATGCCCTTGGCGTCCATCGGCACGGCGATCAGCGACTTGTTCTTGTGCACCGGCCCGTCCGACGTGTTGGCGAGCAGGCAGCACCAGTCGGCCTTCATGCCGTTGGTGATCCACATCTTGGTGCCCGAGATGACGTAGTCGCCGCCGTCCTTGCGCGCCGTGGTCCTCACCGCCGCGACGTCGGAGCCGCCGCCCGGCTCCGACACTCCCAGGCAGCCGACCACGTCGCCGGCGATCGCCGGGGCGAGGAAATTGCGCTTCACATGGTCGGAGCCGAAGCGGTTCATGGCTGGCGTGCACATGTCGGTATGGACGCCGATCGCCATCGGCACCCCGCCGCAGGTCACCAGCCCGAGCTCTTCCGCCATCACCATCGAATAGGAGAAGTCGAGCCCCAGCCCGCCGTATTCCGGATCGTATTTGATGCCCAGCAGCCCGAGGTCGCCGAGCTTCTTGAAGATCTCGTGCGACGGAAACTCCTCCGCCGCCTCCCATGCGTCGACATGCGGATTGATCTCGTTCTCGACGAACTTCGCCACCGTGCGGCGGAGGTCCTCGTGTTCGGGTGTGAAGTGCATGCGGTTTCCTCCCAGTCAATTTCCTGCAATCAGCGCGCCCCCTCCACCACTTCGTGGTCCCCCTCCCCCGCTTCGCAGGGGAGGATCGCGCATCGCCGCCGCAGCCTATCCTCCCCCGTTTACGGGGGGTCCGAAGGACGACCACGCGAAGCGTGGTGGAGGGGGCGTCGCGGCGCTACATCCTCGCGACCCCAAAGCTGTTCGCCCGCAGCACTCGGCTATCCCCCTCCGCCGCCACAGCCAGGCACAGCCCCAGCACAGCGCGCGTGTCGCGCGGATCGATGATGCCGTCGTCCCACAGCCTGGCGGTCGCAAACAGGGCATCCGACTGCGCGTCGATGCCGCCGCGGATCATCGCGCCCTGCCTGGCAAGCGCGTCCTCGTCGACGGCGCCGCCCTCCCGCGCGGCCTTGCCGCGCGCCACGATCTCCATCACCCGCGCCGCCTGCTCGCCGCCCATCACGGCGGTGCGCGCCGACGGCCAGGAGAAGATGAAGCGCGGCGAGAAGCCCCGCCCGCACATGCCGTAATTGCCCGCGCCATACGACCCGCCGATGACGAAGGTGAACTTCGCCACCCGCGCGTTGGCCACCGCCTGGATCATCTTCGACCCGTGCTTGATCGCGCCGTCAGCTTCCGCCTGCTTGCCCACCATGTAGCCGGTCGTGTTCTGCAGGAAGACCAGGGCCGTGCCGGACTGGTCGCAGAGCTGGATGAACTGCGCCGCCTTGGTCGAGCCGTCCGGCATGATCGGCCCGTTGTTGCCGATAATGCCGACCCGGTGCCCGTCGACGGCGGCGTGGCCGCAGACGGTCTCTGACCCGTACGCCGCCTTGAACTCGAGGAAGTCCGAGCGATCGACGATCCGCGCGATCACCTCGCGCATGTCGAACGGAACCTTGTCGTCCGCCGGCACGATGCCGAGCAGCTCGTCCGCATCGAACAGCGGAGCGTTCGATCCCCCCGAAGTCCCAGCTTCATCCCAGTTCAGGTTGCGCAGGATCTCCCGCCCGATCGCCAGCGCCTGCACGTCGTCGTCGGCGACATATTCGCCGAGCCCCGTCACCCGGCCGTGCACGTCTGCACCGCCGAGCTCCTCGTCGCTCGCGTCCTCGCCGATCGCCGCCTTCACCAAGGGCGGCCCGGCGAGAAAGATCTTCGATCGCCCCTTCACCAGCACGACATAGTCCGACAGGCCCGGAAGATACGCCCCGCCCGCAGTCGACGAGCCGTGCACGATGGCGATCTGCGGGATGCCGGCGGCCGACAGCCGCGCCTGGTTGGCGAAGGAACGGCCGCCCTCGACGAACATCTCCGCCTGGTAGAGCAGGTTCGCCCCGCCGCTCTCGACCAGCGAGACGATCGGCAGCCGGTTCTCCAGCGCGATCTCCTGCAGCCGCAGCGCCTTCCTCAGCCCCATCGGCGGGATCGTCCCGCCCTTGATGCCGCTGTCGTTCGCCGTCACCATCACGCGCTTGCCGGCGACCACGCCGATGCCGGCGATCGAGCCGCCGCCCATGATGTTCTTGCCGCCATCGTCATCATGCATGCGGTAGCCGGCGAGCGACGAGATCTCGAGAAACGGCGCGCCGCGATCCAGCAGCCTTTCGACGCGTTCGCGTGGAAGAATCTGGCCGCGCTTCTCGAACGTCTCGCGCCGCGCAGCCGAGTTCTGCCGCACCCGCTCCTCAAGCTCGCGCACCCTGGCGAGCTTCGCCGCCATCGCCTCGGCATTGGCCTTGAACGAGGCCGACGCAGTGTCGATCGAAGAGCCGAGCACTGGCATCAGTCGCGCGTCTCCGAAAGCACCTCGGGCACGACCGCGCGGTGGAACCCGTCGAAAGGCACCGTACCCCTGCCCTTGCCGATCGGAAACAGCGCCGAGCCCAGCGGCGAGCCGCCGTCGATCGGCACGGTCACGCCGGTGACGAAGGCGGCGGCGGGCGACAGCAGGAAGCAGATGACCGACGAGACCTCGGCCTCCACGCCGATGCGCCCCAGCGGCACGTGCTTTTTCAGCGTCGGGATCAGCGCCTTGGTCATTCCGTCATAGGTATCCATGCCCGACGAGGCGACCCAGCCCGGCGCCACGCAGTTGACCCGCACGCCAGCCGGTCCCCATTCGTAGGCGGCTGTCTTCGTCAGATTGACCATGCCCGCCCGCGCCGCACCCGAATGCGCCATGCCGGGCATGCCGCGCCACATGTCGGCGGCCATATTCACCACCGCGCCTCCATGCGCCTGCATCGACTGCACGAACACCTCGCGCATGACCAGGAATCCGCCGGTCAGGTTGTTGGCGACGACGGCGTCGAAGCCCTTCTTGGAGATCGTCTCCATCGGCGCGGGAAACTGTCCGCCGGCATTGTTGACCAGCCCGTCGATTCGCCCCCGCGCGGACACGATCGAGCCTACCGCCGCCTTCACCGCCTCCTCGTCGCGGATGTCGAACGCGCGCGCCTCCGCCGAGCCGCTATCCTCGGCGATCTCGGCCAGCACCCGGTCCAGCTTGTCCTGCTTGCGCCCGGTGATGACGACATGCGCGCCGAGGCTCGCCAGCTCATGCGCGACGCAGCGGCCGATGCCCGATCCGCCGCCCGTGACCACGATTGTCTGTCCGCTGAAGCAGTCCTGTCGCAGTATGCTGCGATATCCCATTGGCCTCCTCCCGAGGTGGCCGAAACGCTAGACTACGTTGACGTAAACGTCAAACGACTGGTATGCACGAAACAGCCCCGAAACGAACCGGGCGACGGATCAACCAACCGCAGGCCGGCGCGCCATGCGAACCGAGGAGGACGCCATGAGCGTTGAAGACATCGCCGCGAAGATGAAGGACAAGGTCGCCGCGAGCGGCTTCGACCGCTCCGTCAAGTTCGACCTCAAGGGCGCAGGCGTCATCGTCATCGACGGTACGACCGTGTCGACCACCGACGCCCCCGCCGACTGCACGATCACCATCTCGCTCGACGACTTCAAGGATCTGATCGCCGGCGAACTGAACCCCACCGCCGCCTTCATGACCGGCAAGATCAAGGTCGCCGGCGACATGTCGGTCGCGATGGCGCTCAGCCAGATCGTGTGATTCCCATGGCGATCATCCCTCCCTGCGGATGATCGCCATGTTCATCGTCTCGCGCAGCCGGAAGCCGATCGATTCGTAAAGCCGGATCGCCGGGGCGTTCGTCGCATAGGCGTGCAGGTAGGCGGTGTCGCCCGCCTCCTGGATTTTCTGCGTACCATGGAGCGACATCAGCCGCCCGAGTCCCTGGCCCTGTACGTCCGGGTGCGTGCACACGCCGCTCAGTTCGCGAAAGCCCTCCTGCCCCAGCCGCTGGCCGGCCATGGCGACCAGCCTTCCGTTCGCGCGGATGCCCCAGAACGGCCCGAAATCCTGCGCCCGCAGCGAAAACGGCCCGGGCTTCGTCAGTTGCGCCAGCTCCAGCATGTCGGCCGCGTCGGCGCGCCCGAGCGGCCGGATGCGCTCGTCATCGGCGAATGCGACCGCACTGTCCGCGACCATTTGCACCAGTGTCGCCTGGATAACGGCCTCGAAACCGGCGGGGAAGGCGAGCGCATCCTTCTGCACCAGCAGCAGCGTCCCGCCGGGCTCGGCGAGTTCGCCGAGCGCCGCGATGCTCTCCACCTCCTCGTCGCCCGTCGCCGCAAAGGCAGACATGTCGGCGGGATAGCGCTTTGCAAGCCGCCCGCCCTCGGCCAGCGCCGCGTGGCGCGAATTCAGCGTCGTCCAGATCGGTCGGTCGAGAAGATGTGCCATCGTCATTCCCCCTCCGGACGCCGCGCCAGCGGCCGCTCGGCGAGCCGGTCCTCGATCGCCGCCAGTTGCGCCAGAAGCCCATCCGGCAGGTCGCGGCAGAGCTCGGCCACCGCCGCCTCGATGCGCGGCCAGATCACCGTCTTGCCCTCCCGCACCGCTTCGCGCCCGGCATCCGTCAATGTGATGACCCGGCGTCGCTGGTCGTCCGCCGGCGCCTCCGCCGAGACGAGCCCCATCTTCGTCAGTTCCGACACCGAGCGCGTCGCACCGGGCTGCGTGATGCCCAGCGCCTCGGCGATCTCGCCGATCCCGAGCGGGCCGAGCCGGTCGAGCGCGGCGAGCAGCGGATAGAGCGCCGGCTGCACCGGTGCGCGATATTCGTCGATGATCTTCTGCGTATCCGCCTGCAGCCGCTCGCCGATGCGTCGAAAGCGCGTGCCGAGGCAGAGATAACCCAGCGATCGCACCACGTCCTCGACCAATGGAACCTCCAAGGCGATTTATATAAACAGTTATATAAATGACTATGGACAAAAGTGTCAACGCCCGAGACTGCGAACCTTCCCTCCTGTTGACGGCGAGGATGCGCGCAGGGATCATGGCCAATGACATATGATCGAACAGGGATTGAGCGGGAGTTCCGCGCCAAGGCGAAGCTGAAGTTCGTCTTCTTCTGGGGTCATCATCCTTCGAAGGACGGACGGCTGACGGCCGCGTGCTTCAGCCAGTGGTGGCCAGCGCCGTTCAAGGTGGATGGCGTGATCTACCCGACCGCCGAACACTGGATGATGGCAGGAAAGGCGCTCCTGTTCGGAGACGAGGAAGCGGCGGCGCGCATTCGCAAGGCATCCAGCCCAAAGCAGGTCAAGGAATTCGGCAGGCAGGTCCGCGGCTTCGATGATGTGCGCTGGTCTGCGGCAAGGCGCGACATCGTCACGGCCGGCAACCTGGAGAAATTCCGGCAGAATCCCGCGCTCGCCGACTTCCTGCTCTCGACCGGGACCTCGGTTCTGGTCGAGGCAAGCCCGGTGGACCGCATTTGGGGCATCGGATTGGCGGCGAACGATGAGCGCGCCGCCAATCCCCTGCAGTGGCGTGGCGAGAACCTTCTCGGATTCGCCTTGATGGAGGTGCGCGACCGGCTGGCGAAGGTCTGAGCAGGCTCAGGCCGCAACCGCCACCTTCGCTGCCTCGATCTTCCGCCCGGCCGCCCGAATCACGCCCTGCGCGCCATCCAGCGCACCGGCCTTGAGCTCAAGCGCGAGAAAACGATGCTTCTCGTAAGGCCCCGGCATGGCGAGCCTGTCGGTCATCTGCGCCGAGAACCCGAAGCGCGCGTAGTACGGCGCGTCGCCGACCAGCAGGATCGCGCCATGGCCGAGCCGAGCCGCTTCCGCGATCGCATGCCGCATCAGCGCCGAGCCGATCCCGGCCGACTTCAGCGACGCATCGACCGCCAGCGGGCCGAGCAAGAGCGCGCGGGCGCCGCCGGCGTCGACATCCCACAACCTGACCGTTCCCACCACGCGCCCGTCCTCGCCGCGCGCGACGAAGGCCAGGCCCTCCGCCGGCAGGCGCCCGCGGCGGATCTTCTCCGACGACTTGCGCCGGCGCCCCGGCCCCATGGCGCGGTCGAGCAGCGCTTCGCGCGCCGCGATGTCGCGATGCGCCTCGGCCTCGATCGTGAAGGCGAAAGCGGGAATGATGGCAGGCACTGCGGTCACGTCGGTATCTCCAGGTGTGCGTCAACGCACCCCCAAAGCGAGAGTTTCGAGAAAACTTGTGGATCGGGTCGATTGTCCCAGGCGAGGCAGAACGCCTCGCCTGTCGCTTTCCTGTGCAGCCCCGACGGGCCGCAACCTCAGATCACATACGACCTGAGCGGCTCAAAGCCGTTGAACGCGACCGCCGAATAGGTGGTCGTGTAGGCGCCCGTGCCCTCGATCAGCACCTCGTCGCCGATCGTCAGCGACAGCGGCATCGGATACGGCGTCTTCTCGTACATCACGTCGGCCGAATCGCAGGTCGGGCCGGCGAGCACGCAAGGCGCCGTCTCGTCGCCGTCATGCACGGTCGAGATCGGATAGCGGATCGCCTCGTCCATCGTCTCGGCGAGACCGCCGAACTTGCCGATGTCGAGATAGACCCAGCGCACATTGTCGTTGGCCGACTTCTTCGAGATCAGCACGACCTCCGACTTGATGACACCTGCGTTGCCGACCATGCCGCGACCCGGCTCGATGATGGTCTCCGGGATCTGGTTGCCGAAATGCTTCGACAGCGCCTGGAAGATCGCCTGGCCATAGGCCTGCGCGGTGGGCACGTCCCTCAGGTAGCGCGTCGGGAAGCCGCCGCCCATGTTCACCATCTTGAGCACAATGCCCTCGTCGGCGAGCGTCGCAAACACCTGCTTCGCGTCGCCCAGCGCCTTGTCCCAGGCGTCGAGATTGGTCTGCTGCGAGCCGACGTGGAACGACACGCCATAGGCGTCGAGCCCGAGCGCCTTGGCATGGCGCAGCACGTCGACGGCCATCGCCGGCACGCAGCCGAACTTGCGCGACAGCGGCCACTCGGCGCCCTCGCCGTCGGTCAGCACGCGGCAGAATACCTTGGCGTCGGGCGCCACGCGGCCGATCTTGTCGACCTCCTCGACGCAGTCGACCGCGAACAGGCGGATGCCGAGCTCGTAGGCACGCGCGATGTCCCGTTCCTTCTTGATCGTGTTGCCGAACGAGATGCGCTCCGCCGGCGCGCCGGCATCCATCGCCATCTCGACCTCGGCGACCGAGGCCGTGTCGAAGGACGAGCCCATCGAGGCGAGCAGGCGCAGGATCTCTGGCGCCGGGTTCGCCTTCACCGCGTAGTAGATCTTCGACTGCGGCAGCGCCTTCTCGAAGGCGCGGAAATTGTCGGCGACGACGTCGAGGTCGACCACCAGGCAGGGGCCGGCGGGACGTCGGGTGGCGAGGAAGTCGAGGATGCGCTGGGTGGCCATTGGGTCTCTCCGTCGCGCGAGTGCGCGCCATCGCTGCGAGCGAGCGGGCACGCAGCCACGCTGTCGCGGTCAAACAAAGGCGGGACGCGTATCCGATGGAACCAGCCGGTGGAGACCCCGGAACCATCGAAAGCCGTCTCGCGGCGATGGATCATGGCCGCCCGGCCTTGATCCGCTTTGTCTGCCTTGGCTTGGAAGGAGATCCCGTCCGCACTGCCGGCAATGAGGGTGTGCCTCGAAGGAGACCGGCATGTGGACAACCGGCTTCCCAAAAGGCCCGCACCGTCGTTGCTTCAAGGCGTCCTCGGATCGGCGGTTGGCCGCTGAACCGACCGGGTTCGTTACTCCCCGGTTACCTGCCCTCGCCTCGCCATTCCGAGGTTCGGGGGACGCCCACAGGCACGTGCGACTTTGGGCAAGCGGGATATATGGATGGGGGGTGTCACAATCAACAAAAAAATGCGGATGGGGGCATTTTTTTCGCGGCGCGGATTCAGACGTTAACGAATTGTTTCGGCAAGCGGAATCGCGGGCTTTCGCGGAGAATGCTCGAAAGCTCGCAGAGCTTGGCGGCAGGCGTTTCTGCCCCAGGCTGGAGAAGTCCGGCGCGCGATTCCCCGGCACACACCAGACCCCCCGCCCTCTCACCGCGTCGCGATGAACCGCTCCAGCTTGCCCAGCGTCTGCAGTCCGAGTTCGATCGCCCCAAAACCCTTCGCCGTCTGGAACTCGGCCGCGGTGGCGAACACCATGCCGAGCGTCACTTTCGTCGCTCCGTCCTCGTCCTCGAACGAGGCCCAGGCGTCGGCGTGTTTCGGGCCGTTCTCGCCCCAGAGCAGGCTGTAGCCGAACCCTTCCTCTTTCCTGACCTCGCCATATTGGTGATGGTTCGGATAGACCGTGCCGTCCGGCCCGATCATGTCGAAGACCCATTCGCCGCCGGCCCTGAGGTCGATCCTCTTGGTGCGGCAGGAATAGCCCTCCGGTCCCCACCATTGCGGCAGGGTCTCGTTGTTCATCCATGCGCTCCAGACCACCGCGCGCGGCGCCTTGATCACCCGCTGCAGCACCATGGTGCGCTCGGCGACGCCGGCGAGATTGTCCAGCCCCGCGCCGAAGCCTTGGCGGTAGCCCGCCTCCATGTCCTCGGCCAGCGACGACAGCTGCACCGTCACCACCAGCCGGCTGCGCTCGCCGAGGTCGGCGAAATCCGCCGTGACCAATGCCGCCGATTGCGTCGCGCCCTCGCACGAGATCACCTCGTAGGTCACGCTGCGCACCGCGGGCTCCAGCACCAGCCAGCCGCCCTCGCAACGGATGTCGGGCTGGCCCTCCACCTTGCACAGCGAGACCTCGCGGCCGCCGACTTTTGTATCGGCTTCGAGGAACTCGACCTTCACCGAGGGCGACGGGGAAGCCCAGACCGCGCGCGCGGCCGGCGCCGTCCAGGCCTGCCACAGCGCCGAAACGGGCGCCGCGACGTTCCGCTCGAAGGTCAGCGTCGCAAAACGGTCCTTCCTGTCATGAGGCGTCGAACGGGTCGTGCCGCTTGGGCTCAGGTTCAGTGTCATTTTTCGCGTTCCTTCATCACATTCATCACGAACTTGTCCAGCCGGTCGAGCCTGGCTTCCCAGATGGCCCGCTGCTCGTCGATCCAGGTCCGCACCGGATCCATCGCTTCGGGCACCATGGCGCAGGTGCGCACGCGCCCGTCCTTCGACGTCGCGATCAATCCCGCCTCCTCCAGCACGGACAGATGCCGCATCACCGTCGGCAGGCTCAGTCCCGTCGGCCCGGCCAGATCCGTCACCCGGGCCGGCCCTTGAGCCAATTGGCTCAGCATCGACCGTCGTGTTTCGTCGGCCAGGGCGTGGAACAGCAGCGAGAGTTCAGGGTCATGCTTAGCCATGTGGCTAACTATCATCGACCCAGATCGCGGCGCAAGCAAAAACTTCGTCGATCTGCTAAGTATTTCGATCTTGACACCGCGACCGGCCGGGTCCTACACGCGCCGCAGGTATCGGGCACCTGCCGCCTGCGGACGCAAGTCACGGTGAAGCCCGAGGAAATGACGACACTCACCCTCGAAGCATTTCGTAGGTGGGCAATGCAGGCCCCCATCCAGCGCGAGATGCCTCATGTGAGGAGTGAGCGATGTCGTCCCGACACGCATCCGAGAACCGTTTTCTGACCGCGCCGACCGGCCGGCTCTTCCTGGCCCAGGCCCTGCCCATGATGGTCGTCATGAGCATGAGCGGCCTCTTGACCGTCGTCGATGCGGCGTTTCTGGGCCATTTCGTCGGCGCCGACGCGTTGGCGGCGATCAGCCTCGTCTTCCCGGCGCTGATGGCGACGATCGCGCTGTCCACCCTCGTCAGCGGCGGCATGTCCAGCCTGTTTGCCCGCTCCCTCGGCGCCGGCCGGCGCGACGAGGCGGCCGCCGTGTTCGCCCGGGCGCACGGGCTGGCGCTCTGTATCGCGCTGGTGCTCGTGGCGGCTTTCTTTACCGGCGGGGACGCCGCCATTGGCCGCCGGGCCGGTGGCCAGCAGCCGATCGCGGCCATGGCCTGGACCTTTCTCGCGATCACGGTCTGCGCCTCGCCCGTGCAGTTCGTGCTCGGGCTGCACGCGGATGCGTGGCGCAACGAGGGCCGCGCCGCCCTTATGGCGGTGATGTCCGTCGGGGTAACGGTCGCCAACATCGCGCTCAACTACGCGCTGATCGTCGGCCTAGACCTCGGCGTCGCCGGGTCGGCGCTCGGCACGGCGCTGGCGCAGGGTCTGGGCCTGTCCCTGCTCATCGTCCAGCGCCTGCGCGGCGACGGCTTCGTGCCGCTGGCCTCGCTGCGCCGATACAGCTGGACCGGCGGCTGGCGTTCCATCCTGGTGCTCGGCGCGCCCGTCAGTCTCAGCTTCATCGGCATCGCGCTCGTCTCGGCGACCGTCATCGCGACCCTGCGGCTGACGGCCGGGCCGGCTTATGCCGAGACCGTCGCGGCCTACGGCATCGTCACGCGGATCTTCTCCTTCACCTTCCTGCCGCTCATGGCGCTGGCGCTGGCGATGCAGAGCATCGTCGGCAACAATGTCGGCGCCGGGCTCTACCTCCGGTCCGACCACGTGCTGCGCCTCGCGCTCGGCTTCGCCTTCGCCTACTGCGCGGCGGTCGAGGCGGTTCTGCTCTGGGGCAGCCACGTCGTCGGAACCGCCTTCATCGGCGATCCGGCGGTCGTCGCCGAAGTCGCGACGATCCTGCAGCCCATGATCTCGCTCTATCTCTTCACCGGTCCGATCCTGGTTCTGGCGCTCTATTTCCAGGCCGTCGGCCAGCCGGCGCGAACCGCCGCGTTGACGTTGGCCAAGCCCTTCCTGCTGAGCCCGGTTCTGGTTGTCGCGCTCGGGCTGGCCAGGGGTGCTCCCACGCTCTGGCTCGCCTATCCGATCTCCGACGGCATCGTCTTCGCCCTCGCGTCGGCGATTGCGATCATCGGCCTGAGGCGGCGGTCTGGAGCCGGTTTCGGGCTGACCGTCCGGGAGGTGCCGGCATGACCCTTCAATCCGTAGCTGAGGCCAAATCCCAGGCGAAGGCGCTGCGCACCGCGCTTGCCGGCGAAGGCACGCAGATCAGCCACGCCCAGGCGCTGGAGATCATCGCCCGCCAGAACGGCGCGCGGGACTGGAACACGCTGCATGCCCGGCTCGCCCGGGCGGAACCGCGTTTCTTGCAGATCAACGAGCAGGTGCGAGGGCGCTATCTTGGCCAGGACTTCACCGGCCGGATCGTTGCGCTGTCGAAGGCCGGCAGGCACTATGACATTTCCATCCAGCTCGACGAGCCGATCGATACCGTCCGGTTCGAGTCCTTCTCCAACCTGCGACGCCGCATCAGCGGCGTCGTCGGTGCCGACGGCCGCTCCCCGCGCAAGACGTCGGACGGCGTGCCGCAGCTGGTCCTCGTCCTCCCGGCGCATGGCGAGTGACCGGGGACGCGGCCCGCGTTCGCGACGACAGGCGGGTCTTCCGCGCGCCCGCCTCTTCCAATCGACCGCCCGCGACACCCGCGCCACTTGCATCCGTGCGTTCGGGATGATTTAGCACGCCCTCCCCGCGCGCCTCCGAGTTCCCCGCATGATCCGTCTCGAATCCATCTCCAAGCAGAACGGCAAGCAGATCGTCTTCATCGAGGCGTCGGCCACGCTGCAGCGCGGCGAGAAGGTCGGGCTGGTCGGCCCGAACGGCGCCGGCAAGACGACGTTGTTTCGCATGATCACCGGCGAGGAACAGCCCGACGAGGGCCAGGTCTCGATCGATAAGGGCGTGCGCATCGGCTATTTCAGCCAGGACGTCGGCGACATGGCCGGCCACTCGCCCGTGGTCGAGGTGATGGACGGCGTCGGCCCGGTCTCGAAGCTCGCCGAGGAAATGGCCGTGCTCGAGGCCGCCATGGGCGATCCCGACCAGGCCGACCGCATGGACGCGATCATCGAGCGCTACGGCGAGGTGCAGGCCAAGTTCGACGAGCTCGATGGCTATGCGCTCGACGGCCGCGCCCGCGAGATTCTGGGCGGCCTCGGCTTCTCCGACGAGATGATGGCCGGCGACGTCGGCGCGCTGTCCGGCGGCTGGAAGATGCGCGTCGCGCTGGCCAAGATCCTCCTCATGCGCCCCGACGCGATGCTGCTCGACGAGCCGTCCAACCATCTCGACATCGAAAGCCTGATCTGGCTCGAGACCTTCCTCAAGGGCTACGACGGCGCGATTCTGATGACCTCGCACGACCGCGAGTTCATGAACCGCATCGTCAACAAGATCGTCGAGATCGACGGCGGCACGCTCACCACCTATTCCGGCGACTACGAGTTCTACCGCGAGCAGCGCGCGCTGGCCGACGTGCAGCAGCAGGCGCAGTTCGATCGCCAGCAGGCGATGCTGGCCAAGGAGATCGCCTTCATCGAGCGCTTCAAGGCGCGCGCCAGCCACGCCGCCCAGGTGCAGAGCCGGGTCAAGAAGCTGGACAAGATCGACAAGGTCGAGCCGCCCCGGCGCCAGCAGACGGTGCGCTTCGAGTTCCAGGCAGCGCCCCGCTCCGGCGAAGATGTCGCCACGCTGAAGAACGTCTCCAAGAGCTACGGCAGCCGCACTATCTATGACGCCCTCGACTTCCAGATCCGCCGCCGCGAGCGCTGGTGCGTCATGGGCGTCAACGGCGCCGGCAAGTCGACGCTGCTGAAACTGGTCGCGGGCGCCGCCGAGCCCGACGACGGCACGGTCGCGCGCGGTCCGAGCGTCAAGATGGGCTATTTCGCCCAGCACGCGATGGAACTGCTCGACGGCGAGCACACCGTGCTGCAGTCGCTGGAGGATTCGTTTCCGCAGGCCGGCCAGGCGCCGCTCAGGGCGCTCGCCGGCTGCTTCGGCTTCTACGGCGACGACATCGAGAAGAAGTGCCGCGTGCTCTCGGGCGGCGAGAAGGCGCGGCTGGTCATGGCCAAGATGCTGTTCGACCCGCCGAACTTCCTCGTCCTCGACGAGCCGACCAACCATCTCGACATCGCCACCAAGCAGATGCTCATCGAGGCGCTGTCGCGCTACGAGGGAGCCATGCTCTTCGTCAGCCACGACCGCCACTTCCTCGCCGCGCTCTCCAACCGCGTGCTGGAACTCACCGCTGACGGCCTGCACGCCTATGGCGGCGGCTACACCGAATATGTCCAGCGCACCGGCCAGGAAGCGCCGGGGCTGCGCAGCTGACGCTGGGCTACAGAGCTGGGGTCAACCGCGGGACGTCATTCTCGGGCTTGTCCCGAGAATCTACCTGCCTTGGAATTTTGAAGCTCTTCAGAGCTTTGCGGAGATGCCGCAGATCCTCGGGACAAGCCCGAGGATGACGTCGCCCGGGCGGACGCCGTGTCACCAATCCGACAATCCCGCCGCGTTCAGCCTTCCCGCTTCGCCCTTGCCATCCCGTGGGAGACCAGCCGGTCGAGCAGGTCCGGATAGCTCACCCCGCTTGCCGCCATCGCCTTCGGATACATCGAAATGTCGGTGAAACCGGGGATGGTGTTCAGCTCGTTCAGCCGGATGTCGAAATCGGCGGTGACGAAGAAGTCGACCCGCGCCATTGCATCGCAGCCGACCGCCCGGAACGCCTGTACGGCAAGCGCCTTCAGCCGCTCCTCCACTTCGGCCGGCAGCTGCGCCGGCACGCGGATCGCGGCGCCGTCCGCGTCGACATATTTCGCGTCGTAGCTGTAGAAGCCATGGCTTTCCGCCGGCACGATCTCGCCCGGCCGCGACACGAACAGGCTGCCGTCGGGTGCTTCCAGAACGGCGAGCTCGATCTCGCGTCCCCTGACGAACTCTTCCACCAGCAGCTTCGCATCGTGCCGGAACCCGAGGTCGAGCGCGGCGGCCCACTCGGCCTCGCTCGCCGCCTTGCTGACGCCGACGGACGAGCCCTGCCGCGCTGGCTTGACGAACACCGGCAGGCCGAGCGCCGCCTCGACCTCGGCGAAGGCTGGCGCCGTATCGGCCAGGATCGTCAGCGACCGCGCCACCGGCACGCCGGCCTGGAGCAGCAGCCGCTTCGACAGGTCCTTGTCGAGCGCGTTGGCCGAGCCGATGATGCCGCAGCCGACCAGCGGCACGCGCGCCGCCTGCGCCAGGCCCTGCACCGACCCGTCCTCGCCGTTGAGGCCGTGCAGCACCGGGAAGAGCGCGTCGACCGGCGGCAGGTCCCGCGCCGCGCCGCCCGGCGTGATCGCCAGCAACCGTCCCTGTCCTCCCGCGACAAGGCAAAGCTCCGTGCCGCCGGCCGGCTTCGCCAGCGCGCCATCGGCGAAGCTGCTTTCGAGCCAACGGCCCTCGCGCGTGACGTAGATCGGCACGGCGTCGTATTTCGCCGGGTCGAGCGCGGCCATGACGTTCGTCGCCGACATCACCGAGACGTCGTGTTCGGAGGATCGCCCGCCAAACAGTACGGCGATGCGGAGTCTGGCGGATGAGGTCATGAATGATTCCCGGCGAGTCTGGTCGCCCTCCGCCTAGTCCCGATGCCCGCTTTCCCGCAAGCGGAAAGCTGCGCCCTGCCAAAACGTCGTCGCGGCGGCCGGAGGCGAGCAGGGAAGTCCCCCGCAAGGTCACATCGCCCCCTTCACCATGAGGGGCATGTCCCCTGCGGTCGAGCGCCCCCTCCACCGCCTTCGGCGGTCCCCCTCCCCCGCTTCGCAGGCGAGGATAGGCTGCCGCGCGGTCGCGCCCTGATCCTCCCCCGTTTACGGGGGAGGGGGACCACGCGAAGCGTGGTGGAGGGGGCGCGCGACACGCGCGCCGTGGATCGATTTCGCCCCTCTTTCCGCCAACGCCTTCTTTCCGTTCGACTTGCAAAAATACTTGTCCCCACCCCGTCCGACCTGACGGACCATAGTGCCGGTGCGACGGAAAGGAGCCGGCGGTGGCGTGGAAGGCGAAGACAGGGAGGAGGCAGCAGGTGCTGGTCAGCATCGTCTCGACCTTGCTTGCCCTCGCAGTCCTCGCCGAAAAGGCCGCAGGCGATTCGCCCTGGGTTCGCTGGAGCGTGCTGTGGGCCGCCCGGCAGGCGGACCTGATCGCCCGGGAGTTCGTCGGCGGATCAGAATGGAACACGGCCGGCCGGCTCTGGTCGCCCGCCTTGCCGAATGTCCGCTACGGCACCGAGCCAGCCGACGCGCTCGACCTCGCCGCCTCGCTGCGCGCGCTGGCGGCGATCGTGACCGGCATGGCGGCATGCCTCCGCCGCGTTTCCGTCTGGCGGCAGGATCAGGCAATCGGCGAAGCTGGCGACGACAGCCAGCTACACCGCGGCCTTGACGCATTCATGCGGAGACTTCGGGATGTCGCGGCGCCACCGGTCGAGATCCGCGACACCTCCTAGAAGCGTCCCTCCCTCAAGGGGGAGGGCAGATCATACGAAACGATCTCACTTGCTTCCGCAAAAACATGCCGTGCGGTCGACGACCTTGCACGCCCGAATATCGGCACGCTCCGACGGCGCACCCACTCCTCCGTCATTCCGGGACCATCCCCCTACTCCCCTACTCCCCAACTCCCCTACTCCTTTCCCTCATTCCGGGCAGCGAGGCGCCACACCCTTGCATCCACCTTCCCGATGAACGATTCTCACCTATCCGTTCCTGATTTGCGAACGCCGGAGCCGCCATGGACACGCTCACCCGAATGCGCGCCTTCATCGACGTGGTCGAGGCCGAGGGCTTTTCCGCCGCCGCGCGCAAGATCGGCCGCTCCAAGGCGCTCCTGTCGAAATATGTCCGCGAGCTGGAGGACGAGCTCGGCGCGCTGCTGCTCAACCGCACCACGCGGCAGTTCTCGCTCACCGAGGCCGGCCACACCTATTACAAGCGCGCCTCGGAGATCCTGCGCGAGATCGACAGCCTCGCCGACACGGTGCGCGATTCGTCCGGCGACGTGCGCGGCCGCATCAAGCTCACCGCGCCGCGCACCTTCGCCGACGCGCCGATCGGCCAGTCGCTGATCGACTTCGCCAAGGAACATCCCGACATCGTCCTCGACATCCATCTCGACGACCGCTTCGTCGACCTCGTCGAGGAAGGCTACGACCTCGCGATCCGCATCACCCGGCTCGAAAGCTCGTCGCTGATCGCGCGCAAGCTGTCGCCTTTCGGCATCAAGATCTGCGGCGCGCCGGAGCTGATCGAGAAGGTCGGCCGACCGATGCGGCCGCAGGACCTGACGCGGATGCCCTGCGTCATCGACACCAACGGCCGCTGGCTGTCCAACTGGCCCTTCGTCAACGACGAGGGCGAGCCGATGACGGTGCCGGTGACCGGAAGGCTCGAGGTCAACAGCCCGCAATCCGTTCGCGCCGCGGCGATTGCCGGGCTCGGCTTCGCCACCATGCCCGACTTCATCGCCCGGCCGGCGCTCGAGGACGGGACGTTGGTCTCCGTTCTCGACGAATTCGTCCCGGCCGGCGGCGGCATCTTCGCCGTCTATCCCCACCGCCGCTATCTGCCGGCCAAGGTCAGGGCGTTCGTCGATTACCTCGCCCAGTGGTTCCGGAAATACGATCAGGCATGACGTCCCAATTTCGCCCCCATTGGACGGCATCTGTCGGGCCGCATCGCGGACACGAGGGACGGATGGCATCTCCGACAATTAGGCGCGCACTTGCCGCCGCACCGGCCTTCGCCGCGGCCCTCTTCTGGGCCTCTCCGGCATGGGTCCATCCGCACGTCTTCGCCGAGGCCAACCTCGAAGTGAAGCTCGACCCGTCGAACAACATTTCGGCGCTGCGCCATGTCTGGCGCTTCGACGACCTGTTCTCCTCGACCGTCCTGGTCGAGTTCGACGCCAACAAGGATCTGAAGCTCGACGATTCGGAACTGGCGGAAGTGTCGAAGACGATCTTCGAGTCGCTTGGCGAATACAACTATTTCCAGCTGGTCGAGGCGGACGGCAAGGACGTGCCAATGAACGCGCCCGAGCAGCTCATCGCGACGCTCGAGGACAATCAGCTCATCGTCCTGTTCGAATCGAAGCCGAAGGGGGTATTCCCGCTCGCCGGCAAGGTCGATTTCGGCGTTTACGACCCGACCTTCTACACGGCAATCGACTTCACTGAAGACGACAACATGAAGGTCGACGCCCTGCCCGCCTCCTGCAAGCGCCAGGTCATCCGCCCGGATCCTGACGAGGCGATCTCGCAGAACCAGGCGACGCTGACCGACGAGTTCTTCAACGATCCCGCCGGCACCGACATGAGCAAGATCTTCGCCACCAAGCTCGAGATCGTCTGCGAGGGACAGGGTTGAACGACATGCGCCAGAGAACCGTCCGGATCGCATTCGCCACGATCGCAGTCGCCTATGTCCTGGTGCATTTCGCCGGCCAGGCCCACGCCGCAAGCTCTCTCGGCATCGGCACCAACGAGGCGGTCCTGCCCTCCACCGGCTTCTTCTCCGGCATCCTCAACTGGATCAACGCGCAGCAGCAGGGCTTCTACCGCCAGCTCACCGCGGCGATGAAGTCGATGCGCGACGGCGGCGGCGGCGCCTGGCTGCTGGTCGGGCTGTCCTTTGCCTATGGCATCTTCCACGCCGCCGGCCCCGGCCACGGCAAGGCGGTCATCTCCTCCTACATGCTGGCCAACGAAGTGGCGCTGCGCCGCGGCGTGATGCTCTCCTTCGTCTCGGCCTTCCTCCAGGCCGCGACCGCGATCGTGGTGATGACGCTGGTCTATTTCCTCCTGCGCGGCACCAGCGTCTCGATGACCGACGCGACCTGGTTCCTCGAAGTGTCGAGCTACGTTCTGGTCACCCTCTTCGGCGCCTGGCTGCTGTGGAAGAAGGCTGGAGTGCGGCTGGTCGCTCGCTTCTCGGGCCGGCCGGCGCACAGCCTGTCGGCGGCGGTCGCCCATTCGCATGCCGGCCACGATCATCACGATCACGACCACTCGCACGCAGCGGCCCATGCCCGCGCCTCAACGCATGATCACGACCATCACGGTCATGCTCATTCCCATGCCCATGCCCACCACGACCATGCCCATCACGCGCACGGCCCCGGCGAGGTCTGCGAGACCTGCGGCCACAGCCATGCGCCCGACCCGGCACTTCTCGGCTCCGATCGCTTCGACTGGCGCACCGCCTGGGCGGCCGTCGCCTCGGTCGGCATCCGCCCCTGCTCCGGCGCGCTGATCGTGCTGACCTTCGCGTTCCTAAACGGCCTGTGGGTAGCCGGAATCGCCTCGGTGCTGGCCATGGCGCTCGGCACCGCCATCACCGTCTCGGCGCTGGCAACGCTGGCGGTAACGGCGAAGAACGTCGCGGTCTCGATCGCCGGCGACGGCCGCATCGGCAACCGCATTCACGTCGCCGTCGAAATCGCCGGCGCCGCCTTCATCTTCCTGATCGGCCTGACGCTGCTCGCGGCGACGGTCTAGCGCCCGAGCTCTTCCGCCATATAGACCTTCACGATCTCGTCGAAGCTGGTTTCGGCGACGAACCCCAGCTCCCGCGCCCGGCGCGACTCGAAGCGGGTCGGCCAGTTCTTCACGATCGACCAGACCGTTTCGTCCGGCACCTCGCGGATCAGGCTGACCACATTCGAGCCGGCGACCCGCTCCAGGGCCTCGATTTGCTCGCCGACGGTCACGCCCACGCCGGGCATGGTGAGGTTGCGCCTCGGGCCGACCGCCGCGCCGTCGATTTCCGCCGCGCGGATGAGGAAACCCACCGCCGAGCGCGGGCTGGCATGCGTATGCACCACCGAGCGCGGCACCGGCAGCACCGCCTCCTGGCCGTTCAGCGGCTCGCGGATGATGCCGGAGAAGAAGCTCGACGCCGCCTTGTTCGGCTTGCCTGGTCGCACACAGATCGTCGGCAGCCGGATCCCGATGCCGTCCATGAAGCCGCGGCGCGTATAGTCGGCCAAGAGCGCCTCGCCGATCAGCTTCTGCGTGCCGTAGGAGGTCAGCGGCGTCGGATGGAACTCGTCCGGGACGACGTCCGGGAACGGCGCGCCGAACACCGCGATCGACGAGGTGAAGACGACGCGCGGCGCATAGGCCGCCAGCCGGATCGCGTCGAACAGCGCCCGCGTGCCGTCGAGATTGACCCGGTAGCCGAGATCGAAATTCGCCTCCGCCTCGCCCGAGACGACGCCGGCGAGATGGAACACCACGTCCGGCCGCCGCGAGATCAGCCCTTCGATGACGGAGGGATCGGCGATGTCGCCGGAGAAGGTCGTCACCTCGGCACCGTCAAATGCCGCACCGGCGGGTGGCACGATGTCGTGCAGGTCGAGCGCGGTGATCCTCTCGCCGCGCACGCGTCCCTGGCGCACCAGCCGCTCGACCAGCTTGCGGCCGATCATGCCGGCCGCGCCCGTCACCAGGATGCGCATCAGCGGTCTCCCCTTTGCGAACGCGCCCGAAGCCAGAAGACCAGGAAGAAGGCGAGCACGAACAGGATCGCGACCCCGCCCGCTGCCACCGGCGAGCGGTCACCGACATAGAGCATCACTTTCGGCAGGAAATAGGCGCCGATGCCGAAGCCGAACAGGATCACCAGGGCGGCGATCGCCGAATTGCGTGTGCGCGGGTCCATCAGAGCGTCCAGCCTCCATCGATCTGTACAGCGGTCCCAGTCGTGAACGCGGATTCGTCGGCGGCGAGATAGACGGCGAGCGCCGCGATCTCCGACGCCTCGCCGACGCGTCCCATCGGCTGGCGGGAAACGAACACCTCGAGTGCCTTGTCGGTGCCGCCCATCGTCTTGCCGAGTTCCTCGACGCGCGCCTCCCAGGATGGCGAGCGCACGGTGCCCGGGCAGATCGCGTTGCAGCGGATGCCCTGGCGGATGAAGTCGATCGCAACCGACTTGGTGAGGCCGATCACGGCGGCCTTGGTCGTGCCGTAGGCGTAGCGGCTGGCCGCGCCCTTGATCGACGAGGCGCCCGACGACAGGTTGACGATGGAGCTGGACGTTCCGCTCGCCTTTGCCCGCGCAAGCATGCCGGGCAGGAAGGCGCGGATCATCCGGTGCATGGATTTGACGTTGAGGTCGAACGAGAAGTCGAGATCCTTCTCGGACGTGTCGAGCACCGTGCCGTGATGGACGAAGCCCGCGACATTGACGAGGATGTCGATCTCGCCGACCTTCGCGGCGTAGGCTTCGACCGCCCTCGTCGACAGAATGTCGAGCTTCGCCTTCTTCGCCTTCGCCAGCCCATCCAGCTTGTCGCGGGCGATGTCGGACGCATGAACGGTGGCGCCTTCCGCCACGAACGCTTCGGCGATCGCGCGCCCGATCCCCTGGCCGGCGGCCGTGACCACCGCGATCTTGCCCTTCAGCCTGCCGGCCATCCTCGTCCTCCCGTCAATGCCGGTGTTCAGCGTCCCCGTCTGCGCAGGCGCCGTATTCCACCTCGACAGTGGCATGGCCGATGCCGTGTCGCGATGCAAGCCGCTGCTTGATCGCGGTCACCGCGCCAAACGCGTCCGCCCCGTCGGTCAGGCAGGCGTGCAGGGTCGCCATGTTGCGCGATCCGTCCATCGACCAGACATGCATGTGGTGCACTTCCCGCACGCCAGCCACGCCCGTCTCGATGTCCTTTGCCACCGCGTCGCGGTCGACATCACCGGGGACGCCCTCCAGAAGCACATGGGCGGCCTCCTTCATCAACCGCCAGGCGGTCGACAGGATCAGCAGCGCCACCAGTACCGAGAGGATCGGGTCGATCGGCGTCCAGCCGGTCATGAGGATGACGATAGCCGCGACGATGGCCGCGACGGAGCCCAACATGTCGCCGATGACGTGGATCAGCGCGCCGCGCATGTTGAGGTTGGTGCGGTCTCCGCCGTGCAGTACGAGGAAACCGGCGATGTTGACCAGAAGGCCCAGCACAGCCACCCAGAACATGGGCCCGGCGAGCACCGGCGGCGGATCCATGAAACGCAGGACCGCCTCGTAACAAATCCACGCGGCGATCGCGAAGATGGTGATGCCGTTGGTATAGGCGACGAGCGTCTTCACGCGTCCGAAGCCGTAGGTCATTTGCATCGTCGCCGGCCGATCCGCCAGCTTGAACGCGTACCAGGCGAGCCACAGCGCGATCGAATCGGTCAGCATGTGGCCGGCATCCGCGATCAGCGCCAGCGATCCGGTCACCAGCCCGCCGATCGCCTCGGCGATCATGAAGCCGCCGGTAAGGCACGCCGCGATCAACACCCGCGTCCTGTCAGCACCCTCAGTATGATCGTGGGAATGCCCGCCGTGCGAATGGCTTTCGTGGCCATGCGCGTGGTCGCGATGATCGTGGTGGTCGTGATGGCCCGACATGGCAAAGCTCCGTCTTTACTGACGGCTTACACCGGCCGGGCGACGTTATGCTATTCCACCCGAAGCGATCGGAGGTCCTCCAGACGGCGCTTCTGATTTCCCCGGGAATCGAAGTTCGACGGATCGAGCCAGGCCTCGTAAGCTTGCTTCAGCGCCGGCCATTCGGTGTCGATGATCGAATACCAAGCCGTGTCTCGGTTCTCGCCCTTGACGATCAGGTGTTGGCGGAAAATGCCCTCGAACGAGAAGCCGAAGCGCTCGGCCGCCCGCTTCGACGGTTCGTTGCGGTTGTTGCACTTCCACTCGTAGCGGCGATAGCCGAGGTCGTCGAAGATATATTTCGCGAACAGATACTGCGCCTCCGTCGACAGCCGCGAGCGCTGCATCTTCGGACCCCAATGGATGTTGCCGATTTCGATCACGCCATAGGTCGGGTCGATCCGCATCAGGGTTTGTCGGCCAACCGCTTCGCCGGTCGCCTTGTCGATCACGGCGAAGAACAGCGGGTCCTCGCTCGCTTCGACCTTGGCGAGCCATACATCGAAGGTTGCCCGGTCTGTCGGCGTTGTCTCGAACAGCCAGCGAAAGCGGGCATCGGATTCGCCCTCGGTCGCGGCCCTGTAGAGCCCGTCGCCGTGCTTCGCCGCGCTCAGCGGCTCCAGCCGGACATACCGCCCCTCCAGCACGATGCGCTGCGGACGCGGCCGCGGGGTCCAGTTCGAGAGATCTTGCATGGGTCTTCCCTTGAAGGCGCACGCCGGAATATGCTCCGCGCCGATTTGACTTCCATACTAGGTCAGAATTCTGGCTCAATGGATTGGGCCAGTTGCCAATTCCAGTCGGAACACGAGAGCCCATGACCCTCCACACCATTGCCGCCTTCGACCGCATCGGCGAGGAAAACGCCTTCGCCGTTCTCGCCCGCGCCACCGCGCTCGCGCAGTCGGGCAAGGACATCATCAATCTCGGCATCGGCCAGCCGGATTTCCGCACGCCCGACCACATCGTCGAGGCCGCCATCAAGGCGCTGCGCGACGGCCATCACGGCTATACGCCCGCCACCGGCCTGCTCGCCTGCCGCGAGGCGGTCGTGCGCCGCACGCTGACCACGACCGGCGTCGAGGTCTCGCCCGAGAGCGTGATGATCCTGCCGGGCGGCAAGCCGACCATGTATGCGGCAATCATCATGTTCGGCGAGCCCGGCGCCGAGATCATGTATCCGGATCCCGGTTTCCCGATCTATCGCTCCATGATCGAATTCACGGGAGCAACGCCCGTGCCGATCCCGGTGCGCGAGGAGAACGGCTTCGCCTTCTCGGCCGAGGAGACGCTGGCGCTGATCACCCCGAAGACGCGGCTGATCATCCTCAACTCGCCCGCCAACCCAACCGGCGGCGTGACGCCGAAAGCGGAGATCGAGAAACTCGTTGCCGGGCTGGAGAAGCATCCGGACGTCGCGATCCTCTCCGACGAGATCTACGACGTGATGACCTATGACGGCGAGGTGCACACCTCGCTGCTCACTTTCCCGTCGATCCGCGACCGGCTGATCGTGCTCAACGGCTGGTCCAAGACCTGGGCGATGACCGGCTGGCGGATGGGCTGGTCGATCTGGCCGGACAAGCTCTACAACCTCGTGCGTAAGCTCGCCGTCAACTGCTGGTCCTGCGTCAACGCGCCCTCGCAATATGCCGGCATCGCCGCGATCGACGGGCCGCAGGACGACGTCGACAGGATGATGCGCGCCTTCGACCGGCGCCGGAAGGTCGTTGTCGAGGGGCTGAACGCGCTGCCCGGCATCTCCTGCATCACGCCCAAGGGCGCGTTCTACGCCTTCCCCAACATCTCCGAAACTGGCTGGATGGCGAAGAAGCTCGCCTCCGCGCTTTTGGAAGAGGCCGGCGTGGCGCTGATCGGCGGACCCGACTTCGGCGTCCTCGGCGAAGGCTACATGCGGCTGTCCTATGCGAACTCCGAGGAGAACATCCTGCGCGCGCTGGAGCGGATCGAGGGGTTCCTGAAGGCGGGCAAGCCTGCTTGAGAGACTGGGCCGCAGCGGGACGAATGCCTACACGCCCTTTTCGAACCAGTGCTCGGCGTAGGGATTGTCGTTGTAGCGTGGGATAGGACGGTATCCCCGCTTGGCATACATCGCCTGCGCTTCCTTCAATGTCCCGTTCGTGTCGAGCCGCAGGATCGTGAACTCTGCTTCGACGGCCTGCGCCTCCAGCCGGTCCATGATCCGGCTGGCAACGCCGAGGCCGCGGGCGGAGGGCAAAGTCCATACCCGCTTGACCTCGCCGACGCCGTCCTCCAGGCGCTTCAGGGCGCCGCAGCCGACCGGCTCGCCGTCGAGGCGCGCGACGACGAACCATCCCTTGGGCGGCGTCATCTCGGCGGGATCGAAATTGTTGCCAGCCAGCGGATCGAAGCCGGCCGGAAAGCGGCGGGCGAGCTCGGCGTAGTAGCTTTCGAGACAAAACCGGGCATCGGCGCTGTCCGCCGGCTCCAGCGTCACCGTCACGGAAGCAGCGCGCAGCAGGCGCTCGATCTGCGCCATCGCCTCGACGACCAGTTTGCGGTCCGGCTCGCGCAGCGACCCCAGAAGTCCCTCCGCCGCAACGTCGGACAGACGATCGTAAGCTTCGAACTCCTTCTTCCCCACAATGGTCAGCTTCGCCAGCCTGGCGCGGGCGTCGGCCTCGTCCCGGACAAGCTCAACCATCCCCTGCCCTTCGAGCGACCGCATCAGGCGGCTGAGATAGCCGGAATCGAGCCCCAGCCGCTCGCGCAGCGCCTGCAGGCCGATCCCGCCCGCGAGTCCGATCTCGAACAGTACCCGCGCCTCGCCGAGCGGACGTCCGCGTGCAAGATAGCTCTCGTCGAGCACGCCGATGCGCTTGGTGAAGGCGCGGTTGAACCGCCTGACTTGCTCGATATCGCTGGGCTGCATTGCCTGACTTTAGTCAGATATACCCGATGCCGCAAGCTTCCGACGGAGATTCATCCGCGCCCGACGAACGGCATCTTGGTCGCCATCACGGTCATGAACAGCACGTTCGAGGCCAGCGGCAAGTTGGCCATGTGCAGCACCGCGTCGGCGACATGCTGCGGGTCCATGGTCGCCTCGATCGCGATCTCGCCATTGGCCTGTGGCACGCCTTTGGTCATCGGCATCGCCATCTCGGTCAGCGCGTTGCCGATGTCGATCTGGCCGCAGGCGATGTCGAACGGCCGCCCGTCGAGTGCGATGGTCTTGGTCAGTCCGGTGATCGCATGCTTGGTCGCGGTGTAGGGCACCGAACCGGGTCGCGGCGCATGCGCCGAGATCGAACCATTGTTGATGATGCGTCCGCCCTGCGGCACCTGGTGCCGCATCATACCGAAGGCTGCGCGGGCGCAGAGGAACGAACCGGTGAGGTTGACGTTCACGACCTCCAGCCAGGTCTCGACCGGGATCTCGTCGATCGGTGCGCCTTTCGACCCCATGCCCGCATTATTGAAGAGCAGGTCCAGCCGGCCGAACTCCGACTTGATCGTGTCGAAGAGCCTGTCGACCTGGTCGGGCTTCGTCACGTCGCAGGCGACGGCCAGCGCCTTGCCCTTGGTCGCCCCGGACTTGGCCGCCACCTCGTCGAGCTTCTCCTGGCGGCGGCCGGTGAGAACGGTGTTCCAGCCGTCCTTTAACAAGGCGGCGGCGACTGCGGCGCCTATGCCGGTGCCGGCTCCGGTAACGAGCGCTACTCCCTTGGCCATGAAAGTCCTCCGCGTATTGGCGCGGCGAACGTTGCAGAAGTGGATGTGGGAGGCAAGCGGACGGACGGCGGCAAAAAAAGGCGGCCACGGTGGCCGCCCAATGACTGGATCTGCTTGGGAGGAATAGAGCAAATCCGATGGTTAAGATTACGATACAATTCTTAACCAAAGATTAACGTCTTTGTCAGCCGGGGACGGTCAGCGACAGCCCGCCGGGCAGGACCGGACGCGTTCGCCCCGTCACGATGGATCATTGACGATGTCAAGATTGTGAGATCGGCGGCTTGCCGCTACATCTGGGCATCTCTGAGGGAGTCGTCATGGGCGATCGGAAGTCTGCAGAAGCGAAAGCCGACCGGCCTCGCAAGGCGCCCTATCATCACGGCGACCTGCGCGAGGCACTGCTGCGGGCGGCTGAGGCCGAACTGGCCGAAAAGGGGATGGAAGGCTTCACGCTGCGCGGCTGCGCCAAGCGCGCCGGCGTCTCGCACGCGGCGCCCGCGCACCATTTCAAGGACGCCAACGCACTTCTGACCGAGCTCGCGGCCGTCGGCTTCGCACGGTTCGTGGCGGCGATGCGTGCACGGCAGAACCGGGCGGGCACCGATCCGCGCAAGCGCCTTGTTGGCGCCGGCCTGGGCTATATTGATTTCGCGCGCGCCAACCCGGCCCTTTTCAGGCTGATGTTCTCGTCGTTCCGGCCGGACTTCGAGACCATCAACCTGAAGACCGAGGCGACCGACGCGTTCGCGGTGCTCGTCGATTCCGTCGGTGCATTGCGCGGTGTCGACCCGCGCACCGACAGATCGGCCATGCGCGACGTTGCGTCCGCCTGGGCAACCGCGCACGGGCTGGCCGACCTGCTGCTCTCCGATCGCATGAACTTCATGGATGCGATTTCGGACGGCCACCCGGAGACGCTCTACGCCGACATCATCAGCCGGTCGGTACCCGACCGGCTCTTGGGCGGCGATTGATCTGCCGTGAAACCGGCTGTTCTCAGGCCGGGACCTTGGCGGCCGAAACGGTCGCTTCGACGTGGTCGATCAGGGCATCGGGCAGCTTCAGCCGGCCCGCCAGCATGTCGAGATAGCCGCGTTCCGCCCGCGTCTCCGGCTCGATCGCCAGGCGCGAGGCGGTGTAGAGTTCAACCTTCTGCGCATCGGTCCGCGCCGAAGCGACCAATTCGTCAAGGTTGAAGGGGCGCTCGAGTTCGGCCGCCAGGAACGCTTCCTCCTCGGCGTCAATGCCCGACAGTCTCAGCCTGTCGCCGATCCTTGCCCGCTCTGCGTCGTCGATATGCCCGTCGGCACGGGCGGCAAGGATCATCGCGCGCACCAGTGTCAGCACGAACTCGGCTTCGCCCTGCGGCGCCTGGGCCGGATCGAAGGCGGTGTCCGACGGCGGAGGCAGAAGCTCAGGCCCCCGCTGTGCGGCGTCTGCCGGCTGGCCGCCGTTCTGGTAGTTCTGGTAGGCCTTGTAGGCGAGCCCCGCGATGGCCGCGAGGCCACCGGCCTTCAACGCCGTCCCTGTGACCGCGCGCCCCGCGCCCGTGCCCAGCAGGATCGCGGCAATGGCACCGGTGGCGATCGGATTGTCCCTGGCGAGTTGCACGGCCTGGCCGGTCTTGTCGCGAACCGTCCCTTGGCCGCCCGGGATTTGGCTGCCGAGAAGATCATCGAGGAGTTTCTTGGGATCGAACATATGCGCTCCTTTGGTGGGCCTCAGTCGGCCGGCCGCTTCCGCCGTTGGTGAGGTAGGCAGGCGATCGCGACATTGCAATGACGCCGAGCCGGCTCGCGCTCAGGTTCGGCGACCGATGTGCTCCTCGCCGCGACGCTCGGCGAGTTCGACCTGCCGCTGCCGCTCGGCGTAACGTGCCCTGTCTTCCTCGCTGCGCACGTCGTGGCAATGTGGGCAGGATATGCCGGGTTCGCAGAGCGGCGAGGCGCGATCGGCGGCGGTGAGCGGCATCCGGCACCCGCGGCAGAGTTCCGCCTCCCCCTCTTCCAGCCCGTGGCCGACAGAGACGCGCTCGTCGAAGACGAAGCACTCCCCTTCCCAGAGGCTCTCGGTCGCAGGAACTTCCTCAAGGTATTTCAGGATGCCACCCTTGAGGTGGTAGACATCCTCCAGGCCGAGCGACCTGACGAAAGCCGTGGCCTTCTCGCAACGGATGCCGCCGGTGCAGAACATCGCGACCTTGCGGCCTTCGAGCATGTCGCGGTTCGCCTCCGCCCAGCCGGGGAACTCGCGAAACGATTTCGTCGCGGGATCCACCGCGCCGCGGAACGTGCCGATCGCCACCTCGTAGTCGTTGCGCGTGTCGATGACGATCGTGTCCGGATTGGCGATCAGCGCGTTCCAGTCGGAGGGGTCGACATAGGTTCCGACAGAGAGCAGCGGATCGACCGCCGGCCGGCCCATGGTGACAATCTCGGCCTTCAGCCGCACCTTGAGCCGATGGAACGGCATCGACGAGGCTCTGCTGAACTTGATCTCGAGGTCGTTCAGCCCATGCGTCCCGAGCCGATCGACGAGCGCTTCGATCGCCGCATCGCTGCCCGCGACCGTCCCGTTGATGCCTTCCGGCGCGATCAGCAGCGTACCTTTGATCCCCTGCCCGCAACAGAACGGGGTGAGGTCGGCGCGTAGCACCGCCGGGTCCGCGATGCGCACGAACCGGTAGAGCGCGGCGACGCGAAATGTCTTGTCGGGGGTGGATCGATCCATAACCGATCCGCCTAGCCCCAAGATGCGGCGAATTCAAGCACGGCGGATACCTCCGTGTTTTCCGGCCCGACCGGTCATCGTCTTGTCCCGGCAACTCGATAATCGATCCACGTCCCCACCCGCTGCCTCACACTTGCGCCAGACAAGCGGAGAAGAGGCAGCCATGTTCACTACGGAAATCCGGAACGAAATCGAAACCGTCGCAGCGCGCATCGGCGTCGAGCCGGCGGCCCTGCTCGCCATCGCCGAGGTCGAGGCGGCAGGCCGCGCATACGCGACCGTCAACGGCCGCAAGGAGCCGCTGATCCGCTTCGAGGGTCACTATTTCGACCGCCGGCTTCCCGCTGCCAAGCGGTCGGCGGCGCGCGATGCAGGCCTCGCCGACCCGAAGGCGGGCGTTGTGAAGAATCCCACGTCGCAGACTGCACGCTGGGCGATGCTCGCGAAGGCGGCGGCGATCGACCACAAGGCGGCCCATGAATCGGTGTCCTGGGGGCTCGGCCAGGTGATGGGCGCCCACTGGGAATGGCTGGGCTACCCCGGCATTGACGCCCTGGTGGCCGAGGCGCGGTCCGGCGTTGGCGGGCAGGTCTCGCTGATGGCGCGCTACATCGACAAGGCCGGGCTCGCCGCCGCGATCCGCCGGCGCGATTGGGCGGCCTTCGCGCGCGCCTATAACGGCCCCGGCTACAAGCGCCACGGCTACGACCGCAAGATCGCCGAGGCCTACGCGAGATATTCCGGAGATGCCGCGATGTCGCCTGTCCCGGACGTATCTGTCTTGCGACGCGGCTCGACGGGCGACGCGGTCAAGGACCTGCAGTCGCTGCTTGCCGCGGCCGGCTATCGTATCCCTTGCGACGGCGTGTTCGGTCGACTGACGGAGGACGCCGTGCGGGATTTCCAGAAGGCACGGGCGCTGGTCGTGGACGGCATCGCCGGTCCGCGGACGCTGGAGAAGCTGAAGGGGGTCGCGACCGAGATCCAGCCGCCGGACGCGCCGTTCTGGCCTTGGTTCCTGGACTGGCTGCGTGGTCTCTGGCGCGATTGATGGACTTGGCAGCCGCCATCTGTTAGGCGGTGCAGCATAGACCGCGTCAGGGAATGCGCTTGGGATGACTCAGAAGACCGACCTCCTCCTTCCCGTCATGACCGGCCAGCCGGTCATTCCCGTCATCAAGATCGCGAGGCTGGCGGACGCGGTTCCGCTCGCACGCGCCTTGGCGCGCGGCGGGCTGAAGGCGATCGAGATCACCTTGCGCACACCGGTCGCGCTCGACGCGATCCGGCTGGTGGCAAATGAGGTCGAGGAAGCCGTAACCGGCGCCGGCACGATCCTGAACCGAAAGCATTTCGAAGGCGCCGTCGAGGCAGGCTCCGAGTTCATCGTCAGCCCGGGCCTAACCCCGCAGCTCGTCGCCGCCGCGGCCGAGAGCGACGTCCCTCTGCTGCCCGGGGCGGTGACCTCGAGCGAGATCATGACGGCGCTCGAGGCAGGCTATTCGCTGCTCAAGTTCTTCCCCGCCGAGCAGGCCGGAGGCGCTGCCTATCTGAAATCGCTGTCCTCGCCTTTCGCCGGCGTGCGCTTCTGCCCGACGGGCGGGATCACGGAAAAGAACGCGGCCAGCTATCTCGGCCTGCCGAACGTCCTCTGCGTCGGCGGATCCTGGGTCGCCCCGGACGAACTGGTCGCGGACGGCAAGTGGGCCGAGATCGAAGCGCTCGCACGCCAGGCCTGCTCCGTCGCCAAGCCGCGCTAGGCACAAGGACATTCCTCAAACGAGAACCGGGGCGCGAGCGCCCCGGTGATGTGCAATTTGTGTTTGCCGCTGGTCAGTTCGTATCGAACTTGGCGACCGACATGAAGGTCACAGCCTTGCCGGTGAAACGCTGCGGGTCCGGCGCCCGGGCAACCTGCTGGAAGCCCGCCGTATAGACCTCGCTCGGCGCCTGGCGCAGCGAACTGACGGCAAACGCCTTGCCGTCCGGAGGCGAGGGCTGCTGGACGAAGAGCGTGTGCGAGAAGGTGCGGTCGACGAGGCCCGACTTGATCGGAACCTGCACCGGCTTCGGATCCGGCTTGCTGTCGCTGGACATGGGGCGAGGCGATTTCGGCGTTGTCGCCGGACCGGCATTGAGCGCGGCAACTGGATCGCCGGTATTGCCGCGCAAGGCCTTGCGCGGGCTGGCGGGACGCTCTCCAAGCGCGGCGACTTCGGTCACGCTTTGCTGCCCCAACGCGTCCGTCGCGGTTTCAGGCGACTGCGCGGACAGCGAAGCCAGCACGACAGGTGCGCCGGGGCGGGCTTGAGGGATCGGAATCCCGTTCACTTCGGCAGGACGCGACTCGTTCGCAAGGACAGTCTCGATCGCGAGCTCTCCAGCAGTCGCGGTCGGCTTGCCGGCGATTGCGGCGACAGCCGCAGTATCGGTTGCCGCTGCGGCTATCGCGGTCTCCGGCGCGGAATAGGCAGGGCGCGGCATCGGGATCGGAACGTTCTCGGCCACCGCCTGCTCGACCTCGCCGACGGTCAGCTCCTGCGCCGCCGCTGCGGCGGGTGCAGCCTCGGCCGGGCCGACATCGGCGGACGGGCGCGGCGCGAAGAGCGGAGCGGGCACGTCGCGAAGCGGCAGCGCGGCAACGATGGTGGCGGGTGCCTCTTCGGGCTGTGCCGCCGCAACCGGGATTTCCTTCTCGGCGGGGGCAGCAGACGCCACCGCGACAGGCGCCTTGGCGACCGAATCGTCGCTCCTGCCCGTCTCTTCCTCCTCGTCGGCGCCGCCGCCGAACAGCGAAGCCAGGAAGCCGCGCTTCTTTGCGGCCGGTTCGTCCGCGCTGGCATAGGCCACGGCGGTGCCCTTGCGCTGCTTGTAGGATGCAACGGCCTGGTCGTATCCCGGCAGCGGCTTGCCGTCCGTCGGCACATGCATGGTCTTGCCGTTCGGGAATACCGAGGCGAGTTCGCTGCGGCTCATCTTCGGCCAGTGCCGGACATTGCCGACGTCGAGATGCACGAAGGGCGAACCGGACGTCGGATAATAGCCCACGCCGCCGCCTTGCAGGCGAAGTCCGGCATAGCGCAGTTCCTTGAGCTTCACGCCCGGAATGAAAAAGTCCATCGCCCTGCCGAGCATATGTTGGCTTTTCTCGGCGACCCCGCGGCCGCGCTTGCGCAGCATGGAGTTCGTCGCCGGCGAGCGGTAGCCCGACACGACGTGGATGTATCCGCTGGCTCCGGTGTTCTTGTAGACCTGCCAGACGACGTCGAAGAGGCGCGGATCCATCTTGGTCGGCTCGTTGCGCCGCCAGTCGCGCAGGAAATGGTTGAGCTGCTTCAGGCCGGACGGAATATACCTGCCGTCCTTCTTGAAGGTGATCTCGGCCTTTTCACCCGTATGGATGTAATAGAGCTTCAGCGAGCGCGTCTCGGCGTTTGCGTGCGAGGCGGTGACGAACAAACACGCCAACGCCAGCAGCAGCCCGGCGCTCCAGCCTAGCCAAGAAACAGATCCCGCGTCCCGTCCACTATGGGGTCGTCCGATGCTGGTCAAAACGTCTCGCCTTGTCGGCTGATGGTTGGTCCCCGCGGTATGATTCGCGAGCGATTTAGCCCACGATCATCATGCCTAATGGTTAATCACAGCTTAGTGAAGCTCAAATGCGGTGACACAATGGCAGGATGTTGGCAAGCCGGTGGGGCCATCGAAGATGGTAAACAGGCGCCTTCGAGGGCATGATTTCCCCGATATGCTCAGCCCTGCGCGGCGCTCGGACGTTCTTCGTCCGGATCGATTCCGTATTCCTTGAGCTTCCTGTAGAGCGTCGAACGGCCGATACCGAGCCGGCGCGCGACCTCGCTCATCTGGCCTTTGTAATGCTCGATGGCCAGGACGATCATCTCCAGTTCGACATCCGCCAGGGTGCGGACATTGCCACTGTCATCCAGCGCGCGGACCAGCCCGAAACGCCCGGACAGCGCCCGGTTGCCGGGCTCTGGCGCTTGCGAAAGCTCCAACGGCGCCGGTTCCGGGGCAACCGCGATGGTGGAATTCGCGCCGTGCTGCTCAGGGTCGATGCCGTCAACTTCCACCCTGATCTGCGGGAAGTCGTTCACGGTCAGCGTGTCGCCGTCGGCCAGGACCACCGCGCGGAAGACCGCGTTCTCCAGTTGGCGGATGTTGCCGGGCCAGTCGTAAGCGACGAGCATGGCCAGAGCCTGCGGCGTGATGCCGCGAACCCTGCCGCGATGCTCCTTCACCTGAATCTGCCGGATGAAATGCGACACCAGGGCCGGGATGTCGTCGCGGCGGTCGCGCAGCGGTGGCACGACGATAGGAAAGACGTTGAGCCGGTAGAACAGATCCTCGCGGAACTGACCGTCCTTGACCCGTTGCAGCAGGTCGCGATGCGTCGCCGAAATGAGGCGGATGTCGACCTTCTGCGTGCCGCGGGCGCCGACCGTCTCGATCTCGCCTTCCTGCACGGCGCGTAGCAGCTTGACCTGGACGTCGAGCGGCAGGTCGCCGATCTCGTCGAGGAACAGCGTACCGCCATTGGCTTCGACGAATTTGCCGGCGTGCTTTTCGGTCGCGCCGGTGAAGGCGCCCTTCTCGTGGCCGAACAGGATGCTCTCGACGAGGTTTTCGGGGATCGCGCCGCAATTCACCGTCACGAACGGCTTCCCCTTGCGGTCGCTCGAGCCCTGGATGGCGCGGGCGACGAGCTCCTTGCCGGTGCCGGACTCGCCTTCGATCAGGATCGGGATGTTCGAGGCGGCCGCCTTCTGTCCGAGGCGGATGACGCGTTCCATTCTCGTACTGGACGTGATGATGTCGCGGAAGGTGAGCGTGCCCGCCGGTTGTCGCCGCGTCTGCCGCGCCTCGCCTTCCAGAGCCTCCACCTTGACCGCATTTGCGATGGCCGTGCGCAGCCGCTCCGGCGAGACCGGCTTGACGACGAAATCGAAGGCGCCTGCCCGCATCGCCGCGACGACCGAGTCGATACCGCCCTGCGACGTCTGCACAATCACCGGCGCGACAATTCCGCGCTGTCGCAGGCGGTTCAGAACCTCGATCCCGCCGACGCCCGGCATGACCAGATCGAGCACGACCGCGACGATCTCGCCGCCCGCCGGCCCCTCGAACGCACCCAGGCCCGCCTCTGCGCCTTCGGCAAGAATCGTGCGGTAGCCGAACTTCGTCAGCGCCGCGTCCACGAGGCGGCGCTGCACCGGATCATCGTCAATGACGAGAACGGCGCCGCCGGCGACGGTCTCACGTGCTCGCGTAGGCGTGAATTGATTCATGGTGGGTCAACTTGGCACAGGCTCCTAAACAACGGCTCAACAAAGCCGGTATACGAATGCTTATGCGCGGTTTAGGAATGCCGCGTAAATTCGACGGGACCACAGCATGACCAAGGATTTCCATCGCCACCAACGCTTCGCTGCGGCCGGCGCGGCGGCAAGGGCGAATGGTCTCAGCGACCTGCCGGACTGGAACCTGGCCGACCTCTATCCGTCCATGGACGGGCCCGAACTTGCCGGCGACATCGCGCGGGCGCTTTCGGATTCAGCCGCCTTCGAAGGCCGCTGGAAGGGCAGGCTCGCCGACGAGGCGGCGGCTCCGGCGAACGGCGGCCTCGGCGCTGCGATGGCGGAATACGAGGCGCTCGAGGAACTGATCGGCCGGATCGTCTCCTATGCCGGCTTGGTCTATTCGGGCGACACCTCCGATCCGAAGCGCGCCAAGCTCTACGGCGACGTGCAGGAGAAGATGACGGATGCCAGCGCCCACACTCTGTTCTTCGCCCTGGAGCTGAACAAGATCGACGACGCGGTGATTGCCGCTGCGCTGGATGGCGATCCGGCGTTCGGTCACTACCGCCCCTGGATCCTCGATCTGCGCAAGGACAAGCCCTACCAGCTCGAAGACCGCGTCGAACAGCTTTTCCACGAGAAGTCGGTTACCGGGCGAGGCGCCTGGAACCGCCTGTTCGACGAGACGATGACCAGCCTGCGCTTCGTCATCGACGGCGAGGAACTGACGCTCGAGCCCGCGCTCAACAAGCTGCAGGACGCCGATCCCGAAGTGCGCCGCAAGGCATCCGAGGCTCTGGCCGTCACCTTCAAGGCAAACCTGCGCACCTTCACGCTGATCACCAACACGCTGGCGAAGGACAAGGAGATTTCCGACCGCTGGCGCGGCTTCGCGGACATCGCCGACTCGCGCCACCTAGCCAACCGCGTCGAACGCAGCGTCGTCGACGCGCTGGCCAGTGCCGTCCGCGAGGCCTATCCGCGCCTCTCGCACCGCTACTACGCCATGAAGGCGAAGTGGCTGGGCATGGACAAGCTCAACAACTGGGACCGCAACGCACCACTTCCCGATACGCCGCAGGCGATAATAGGCTGGGACGAGGCGAAGAACACCGTGCTCTCCGCCTACCACCTCTTTTCCCCGGACATGGCGGAGATCGCCCGCACCTTCTTCGACCGGTCCTGGATCGATGCCGCGGTGCGGCCGGGGAAGGCGCCGGGCGCCTTCGCGCATCCGACCGTGCCGTCCGTCCACCCGTATGTGCTCGTCAACTACATGGGAAAGCCGCGCGACGTCATGACGCTCGCCCACGAGCTCGGTCACGGCGTGCATCAGGTGCTGGCCGGAGCCCAGGGTCCGCTGATGGCGTCGACGCCGTTGACGCTTGCCGAGACCGCCTCGGTGTTCGGCGAGATGCTGACCTTCCGCTCGCTGCTCGACCGCACCCGCGAGCCGCGCGAACGCAAGGCGATGCTCGCTCAGAAGGTCGAGGACATGATCAACACGGTCGTGCGCCAGATCGCCTTCTACGAATTCGAGCGCAAGATCCACACCGAGCGGCGCAATGGCGAGCTGACCTCGGACCGGATCGGCGAGCTGTGGCTCGAGGTGCAGGCGGAAAGCCTGGGGCCTGCGATCGCAATCCAGCCCGGCTACGAGGCCTTCTGGACCTACATCCCGCACTTCATCCACTCGCCCTTCTACGTCTACGCCTATGCCTTCGGCGACTGCCTGGTGAACTCGCTCTACGCGGTCTACCAGAATGCAGAATCGGGCTTCCAGGAGAAGTATTTCGATATGCTGCGCGCCGGCGGCACCAAGCATCATTCGGAACTGCTGGCGCCGTTCGGCCTCGACGCCTCCGACCCCCAGTTCTGGGCCAAGGGCCTCTCCGTCATTGCCGGGCTCATCGACGAGCTCGAGGCGATGGGGTGAACCCGGTCGGGCAAGAATGGCAGCCTTCCCCACCCCATATGACGGTTCTTCACGCCCGTTCACGATCGGATTGAAGCCGATCGATACGTCCGGCTGGATCGAACCCGGCGGCGATCTCCTTGACATGCTTGCGGAAAAGGACCGGTTGAATCGCGAGATTCCCGACCTCGTCTTCGTCGAGGAACCGGACACGCGGCAGGCGCAGGCGGAATTGCGAGACCTGCTGGCGGAGCATCTCATCGCCGCGCAGCCTGAGATCTACCAACGCAAAGGCGACGTGTTGACAGTCGCCGGCGGCCGCCGCGTCGACCTCGCCTCGCCCGACCGACCGCCCCTGCTTTCGGCCGCCGATCTCGTCGCCGACGACCTGGTCCTCATGCGCAAGGACGCGAGCGGCTGGCGGCTGGTCGCCGCGTCGCTCTGCTTCCCGTCCTCCTGGACGCTGTCGGAGAAGTTCGGACGCCCGCTGCAGCAGATCCACAATCCCGTTCCGGGTTTCGGCGAGGGAACGCGCACGGCCGACGTGATCCAACGTATCTTCGACAATCTTCAGCCCGGACAGCCGGTCATCCGCTGGAACTGGTCGCTGCAGTCCGACCGGACGTTGTATAAACCGCTCTCCTCGATCCAGCGCCACGAGCGTGCGGTGGCCAGGCCACCGCGCTTTGCCGACGGCGCGGCATCCGCCTTCATTCGGGTCGAACGCCAGACGCTGCGCAAACTGCCGGTATCGGGCGACATCGTCTTCACGATCCGCATCAATCTCGATCCGATGCTGGCGCTTGAAGCCCATCCGGACGGACCGCGACTGGCAGCGGGTCTTGCAGCCCAGCTCTTGGAACTCGACTCGGCGCAGCTCGACTACAAAGGCTTCAATGCCGACCGCGACCGCCTGGTCGGGGATCTCTTGCGGATCGCGGCCCGGCAACCATAACCTGTGGAACCGGTTTCTTATTTATTGTGACAGGCTATTGTGGTTTAGCGCTCTGATGGGCGTTTTTATCGCGTAACAAGGAGTTTTCGGGAAATGGCGCAACCTTCCTGGCCGGTCTACGGCGAAATCACCGGTCCGATCGTGATGATCGGTTTCGGATCGATCGGCCGGGGCACGCTGCCTCTCATCGAGCGCCATTTCAAGTTCGACACGTCGCGCATTACGGTGATCGACCCCTCGGAAGAAAACCGCAAACTGCTTGACGACCGCGGCATTGCGTTCGTCAAGGAGCATGTCACCAAGGACAACTACAAGAAGCTGCTCACCCCCCTGCTGACCAAGGGCGGCGGCCAGGGATTCTGCGTCAACCTGTCGGTCGACACCGGCTCGGTCGACCTGATGCGCCTTTGCCGCAAGCTCGGCGCGCTCTACATCGACACCGTGGTCGAACCTTGGCTGGGCTTCTACTTCGATACCAAGGCGGGCAATGCCAGCCGCACCAACTACGCGCTGCGCGAGTCGCTTCTGGAGGAGAAGCGTAAGCACCCTGGCGGCGCGACCGCAGTTTCGACCTGCGGCGCCAATCCAGGCATGGTGTCCTGGTTCGTCAAGCAGGCGCTGGTCAATCTTGGCAAGGATATTGGAATCGACTTCGAAGAACCGGCGTCGACCGACCGCGAGGGTTGGGCGAAACTGATGAAGAAGGTCGGCGTCAAGGGCATCCACATCGCCGAGCGCGACACCCAGCGCACCAAGAAACCCAAGCCGCTCGACGTGTTCTGGAACACCTGGTCGGTCGAGGGCTTCATCTCCGAAGGATTGCAGCCGGCCGAGCTCGGCTGGGGCACGCATGAGAAATGGATGCCCAAGAACGCCCGCGGACACAAGGACGGTTCGCAGGCTGCGATCTTTCTCGAGCAACCGGGTGCGAACACCCGTGTGCGTTCCTGGTGCCCGACGCCAGGACCCCAATACGGCTTTCTCGTCACGCACAATGAGGCGATCTCGATTGCCGACTTCTTCACGGTGACCAACAAGAAGAGCAAGGTGACCTATAGGCCGACTTGCCATTACGCCTACCACCCGTGCAACGACGCCATACTGTCGCTGCACGAAATGTTCGGCGCCGCCGGCAAGCCGCAGTCGGTTCACCATGTGCTGGACGAAAACGAACTGGTCGACGGCGGCGACGAACTCGGCGTGCTGCTCTACGGGCACGACCTCAATGCCTATTGGTACGGGTCGCAACTGTCGCTGGCCCAGGCACGCAAGCTGGCACCCAATCAGAATGCCACCGGAATGCAGGTCACCTCGGCGGTGCTTGCCGGCATGGTGTGGGCGCTCGAGAACCCGCAAGCAGGTATCGTCGAGGCGGACGAGATGGACTATCGCCGTTGCCTCGAGGTGCAGATGCCCTATCTGGGGCCGGTGAAGGGTTACTATACGGACTGGACCCCGCTCGAGAACCGCCCGGGACTCTTCCGCGAGGACATCGACACGAAGGATCCCTGGCAGTTTCGCAACATCCTCGTGCGATGATGCGCTCCACAAGGTCTTGCTTTCGCCGGGATAAAGCGCGATGCAGGCCGTACAGGGGGACTCACTACAGGGAGAATCGCCGATGCTGAACGTGCGCACGCTCTTCTCGGCCACACCGCTTGTCGCGCTTCTGGCGCTGGCGGCATGCCAGACCGGCCCGGGACCGGGCGGTTTGGGACCGTCCGCAACACGCCAGACCGGCGTTGAGGGCGAATGGCTGAGCACCGACGGAGTCGCCATGTCGCGCTTCACCGGCGGCGCTTTCGAAACCCTCGCTGTCGACACCGGCAACAAGCTCGCCACCGGTTCCTACCGTTATGCGGATGCCCGCACGATCGAGATTTCGGTCACGTCGATCATCCGGCAAACGACGTCCAGCGTGAATTGCGCGCTCGTGACGGCGCAGCAGCTGAACTGCACGAGTTCGACCGGACAGCAGTTCGTGCTGGTGCGCAAGCAAGCCGGCGCGTGAGCGCCGCCAAACCCTGACGTGACCGCGGGTGGCGGCCCTTGGTGATCGCCCTCTTCGCCCTTGCCTTCCTCGCGGTCGCCATCCTGCCGCAGGTCTGGGTCGTCTGGACCATACGGCGGCACGGCGCCGCCCGGCCCGACCTTCCCGGCACCGGCGGCGAGCTTGCGCGCCACCTTTTAAACCGCTTCGATCTGGCGCATGTGAAGGTCGAGATCACCGACAAGGGCGATCACTACGATCCCGACGACAAGGCGGTCCGGCTGCTGAAACAGCACCATGACGGGCGTTCCCTGTCGGCCGTGGCGATCGCCGCCCACGAGGTCGGCCATGCAATCCAGCACGGGCGGGACGAACGCGGGCTTCAGACCCGCCAGTCGCTTGCGCGGCTTGCCGCGCAGACGGATCAGATCGCGTTCTGGTTCTTCCTCGCAGCACCTGTGCTCGGCATTCTCGCCCGCACGCCGCTCGCCTTCGCTGCAGTCCTCGGCCTGGGCGTCGCGTTGCTCGGCGTTCGCGTCCTGGTCAATCTCGTGACGCTGCCGGTCGAATTCGACGCGAGCTTCCGCAAGGCGCTGCCGATCCTGAGGGAGGGACGCTATTTGGGCGAGCGGGACATGCCCGCAATCCGCGGCCTGCTCACGGCCGCCGCCCTCACCTATGTCGCCGGCGCGCTAATCTCGTTGGTCAATCTTGCGCGCTGGATAAGCCTCCTGCGATAGTGAAAAGAAACTTCGGGAGGAGACATGCCGGACCATTTCGACGCGCTGGAGACCCGCGCGCCCGCTGAACGCGAATCGGACCTGTTTTCGCGGCTCCCCGCCTTTCTCCCGCAGGCGGCCGCGAAGGCTCCCGGGCTGGCGAAGTGGCTGGCTGGCCACGATCTTTCTTCCGTACGTGACCGTGCGGCGCTGGCGCGTCTCCCGGTGCTGCGGAAATCAGAACTGATGGAGTTCCAGCAGGCGGATCCGCCTTTCGGCGGCTTCGCCGACGTCTCCCAGTTGAAGGGAACCCGCGTCTTCCTCTCGCCCGGCCCGCTGTGGGAGCCGCAGGCTGTCGGCGCTGATCCGTGGCAGGCTGCGCGCGCCTTCCATGCGGCGGGCGTGCGCCCAGGCGAGATCGTCCACAACGCGTTCGCCTATCACATGACACCGGGCGGCTTCATCCTCGATGAGGGCGCCCGCGCGATGGGCTGTACGGTGTTCGCAGCCGGCACGGGCAATACCGAAATGCAGGTGGACGCGGCCGCCAGCCTCAGGCCCTCAGTCTATTCCGGCACGCCGGACTTCCTCAAGGTGATGCTCGACAAGGCGGTCGAAATGGGACGCGACCTCTCCTCGATCCGCCGGGGCCTGGTTTCGGGCGGCGCGTTGTTTCCTTCGCTGCGCGAGGAATACCGTTCGCGCGGTGTCGCGGTGCTGCAGTGCTACGCCACCGCCGAGTTCGGCGTCATCGCCTACGAGACGGCGCAGGACGACGGAACCCCGCTGCCGGGGATGGTGGTGAACGAGGGCCTTATCGTCGAGATCGTCCGCCCGGGCACCGGCGTTCCGGTTCCGGAGGGCGAGGTCGGCGAAGTGGTCGTCACCTCCTTCAATTCGGCCTATCCGATGGTCCGGCTCGGCACCGGCGACCTCTCGGCGGTTATCAGCGAGCCGTCGCCATGCGGGCGCACGAATACGCGCATCCGCGGCTGGCTCGGCCGCGCCGACCAGCGCACCAAAATCAAGGGCATGTTCGTCGATCCGAAACAGGTCGCGGCGGTTCTTTCACGCCATCCGGAGATCGCCAGAGGTCGGCTGGTCGTCACCCGCGACGGCGAGCGCGACGCGATGGCACTGCATGTCGAGGCCGACGAGGGGCGGGCGAACGCCGCCGCCATCGAGGCGACGCTACGCGAGGTGACCAAGCTCGGCGGTTCGGTACGCATCGCACCGGCCGGCAGCCTTCCGAACGACGGCAAGGTGATCGCGGACGAGCGCGACTATAGCACCTGACGGCGGCTGGAATCCGCTTGCATCGTTCATTTGCCGGTGTGACATTGCCGGTTCTGGGTTTGCAATATCGCTGACACTTGACCCCGCTAGAAGATGGTCCGGCGAACAACGGGAGACGAAAAAATGCGAAAAACAGCACTGATAGGAGCGCTGTCTGCGTCGGTACTGGCGATGTCCACGGCGGCGTCCTTCGCCGACTACACGCTGAACATCCTGCACATCAACGATTGGCACAGCCGTATCGAGAGCAACAACAAATATGAGTCGACCTGCTCCGCCGAGGAAGAGGGCAAGGGCGAGTGCATCGGCGGCGCCGCGCGCTTGGTGACTGCGATTGCCGATCGGCGAAAGGCGCTCGAAGGCCAGAACGTGCTGCTGCTCAACGGTGGCGACAATTTCCAGGGCTCGCTGTTCTACGCCACCTACAAAGGCGCGGTGGAGGCCGAGTTCCTCAACCTGATGAAATTCGACGCGATGACCGTCGGCAACCACGAATTCGACGACGGCGAGCCCGCGCTCAAGGGCTTCCTCGACGTGATCAAGTTCCCGGTGCTTAGCGCCAACGTTAAGGCTGCATCGGCGTCGACCATCGTCGACCGGATCAAGCCTTCGCTGGTGATGGAGGTCGGCGGGCAGAAGATCGGCATCGTCGGCGCGGTCACCACCGACACGCCTGAGATCGCCTCCCCTGGCCCCAACATCACGATCGAGGACGACATCGCCACCATCACCGCCGAGGTGAAGAAGCTGGAGGCCGAAGGCGTCAACAAGATCATCGCGCTGACCCATGTCGGCTATCCGCGCGACAAGGAACTGATCGCCAAGATTCCGGGCGTCGACGTGGTGGTCGGCGGCCATTCACACTCGCTGCTGTCGAACACCGACGCCAAGGCGGAAGGCCCGTACCCGACGATGATCGACAATCCCGGCGGCTACAAGGTGCCGGTGACGCAAGCGGCGTCCTACTCGAAATATCTCGGCGAGTTCATGGTTACCTTCGACGACAACGGCGTCGTCAAGGAGGCCAAGGGCGACCCGCTCTTCCTCGACAAGTCGATCAAGGCCGATGAGGCGGTGCTCGCGCGCATCAAGGAACTGGGCGCGCCGATCGAGGAACTGAAGAACAAGGAGGTCGCCGAGACCACCGCCTTGATCGATGGCGACCGCAAGTCCTGCCGCGCGGTCGAATGCACGATGGGCAATCTGATCGCCGACGCGATGCTCGACCACACCAAGGGCCAGGGCGTCACCATCGCCATCCAGAACGGCGGCGGCATCCGCGCCTCGATCGACCAGGGTGTCATCACCATGGGCGAGGTGCTCACCGTGCTGCCCTTCCAGAACACCCTCGCCACCTTCCAGCTCACCGGCAAGGACCTGAAGGCTTCCATCGAAGCCGGTCTCTCCGAGATCGAGGAAGGCAAGGGCAAATTCCCGCAAGTCGCCGGCCTGAAATACACGTTCGACAAATCGGTCGCGCCGAACGGAGGGCGCCTGAAGTCGCTCGAGGTAATGGATGGCGGCGCCTGGAAGCCGATCGACGAAGCCAAGGTCTACACGATCGCGACCAACAATTTCGTCCGCGCCGGCGGCGACGGCTATAAGCTCTTCGCCTCCAACGCGCAGAACGCCTACGATTTCGGCCCGAGCCTCGAGCAGGTCGTCGCAGACTACCTCGCCGCGAACCGGCCCTATACGCCGAAACTCGACGGGCGCATCACCGACGCGACGCCGGCCGCAGCCGCTGCTCCGGCCGCGACCCCGGCACCCGCGGCAACTCCTGCTCCGGCGGCGACTCCTGCTCCCGCGGCGACCGCCGAACCGGCAAAGGTGCCTGATCTGCCGGCGGCCGCGACCGACATCGCGACACAGCCGCCGAAGGTCGAGGCTGCGCCGGCCACGGCACCCGCCGCTCCGGCTGCGACGACCACCGCCGCCCCGGCGGCTCCTGCCGCGGCTCCCGCGCCAGGCACTCACACGATCGTGGCCGGCGACAACTACTGGAACCTCGCCAAGGAAATCTACGGCGACGGATTCATGTGGAAGAAGATCTCGGAGGCGAATCCAGGCCTGAAGCCGACGGAACTGCCGATCGGCGGCACGCTGACTATTCCGCCGAAGGGCTGACTGCTCCGCGAATGGAACTGAGCCGGGCCGTCCGATGCGTCGGGCGGCCCGGTTTCCATTTGCCGCAGCCGTATCGGCCGAGGGTGCATTGAATTCGAGCCTGCGCGGGCTAAGTCTGACCCAACACGGAGCTGGCGATGGACACGACTGAACTGACGAGACGGGGCGACTACAAGGAGGTCGGCCCCCTTCCAGCTGGCCATCCGCCGGTCCGCAAGGGCCGCGTCGGCGTTCTGCTGGTGAACCTCGGCACGCCCGACGGGACGGACTACGCTTCTGTGCGGCGCTATCTCAAGGAGTTCCTCTCCGACACGCGCGTCATCGAGCTCAACAGGCTCATCTGGCAACCGATCCTGCATCTCTTCATCCTGACGACGCGGCCGCAGAAAACGGGTGCCAACTACCGCAAGATCTGGAACACCGAACGCGACGAGTCGCCTTTGCGCACGTTCACCCGCGGCCAGGCGGAAAAGCTCGCCGCAAAGCTCGCCGGGCATCCCGACATTTCGGTCGAGTGGGGCATGCGTTACGGCAACCCCTCCACCGCGAGCGCCCTCGACCGCCTCCTCGCCCAGGGCTGCGACCGTATCCTGACATTCCCGCTCTATCCGCAGTATTCGGCGACCACGACGGCGACGGCCAACGACCAGCTGTTTCGCGCCCTGATGACGATCCGCAATGCGCCGGCCGTCCGCACGGTCCCGCCCTACCATGACGAGCCGGTCTATATCGACGCGCTGGCGGACTCGCTGCGCGGCCATATCGCGACCCTCGACTTCGAGCCGGAGGTGGTGCTCGCCTCCTTTCACGGCCTGCCGAAGGTCAATCTCGAAAAGGGCGATCCGTACCATTGCCATTGCCTCAAGACGACACGCCTACTGCGCGAGCGGCTGGGCTGGGACAAGGACAGGCTGCAAACCACCTTCCAGTCGCGCTTCGGCGCCCAGGAATGGCTCCAGCCCTATACCGACAAGACGGTCGAGAAGCTCGCCAGGGACGGCGTCAAGCGCATCGCCATCGTCAATCCGGGCTTCTCGGCCGACTGCATCGAGACGCTGGAGGAGATCGACGGCGAGGTGCGCGAGATCTTCCTCCACGCCGGCGGCGACAAGTTCGCCCATATCCCATGCCTCAACGACAGTGCCGAAGGCATGGCGGTGATCGAGGCGATAGTGCGGCGCGAGCTGCAGGGCTGGATCTGAGCAGCTCCGTTCCCGGTCCTTTGGAACATCTCCTGCCCCCGCGCGTTCTGACGCGTCGCTGAGCGGGGGTAATCTCTTGAACCGGAAACTCGATCTGCGGACCGGACGGCCGGTCTGGATGGCCTACCGCGCGCCACGCGTAGAGACCTCGAAACTCGTCCGTGACATCAAGACCGACGTCCTCGTCGTCGGCATGGGGATTTCCGGCGCGATGATCGCGGAAGCTCTGACGGCGGACGGCATGGACGTTGTCGTGATCGATCGCCGCGGCGCGATGCTTGGCTCCACTCCCGCCACCACCGCGCTCGTCCAGTATGAGATCGACCAGCCGCTGACCGTGCTCTCCGGTAAGATCGGCAAGGCGAAGGCACAAGCCGCGTGGCGCCGCTCCCGTCTCGCGGTGGCCAACCTGTCGGCCAGGCTGGACGACCTCGGCATCGCCTGCGCGAAGGCGCCCCGCCCGTCGCTGCTCCTGGCCGGCAACGTGCTCGGCCCCGGGGCTCTGCGCGAGGAGGCGGAAGCGCGCCGGGCCGCCGGGCTCTTTGCGGAATATCTGACCGCCGGCCAGTTGCGCGACCGTTTCGGGATCGAACGTGACGGGGCGATCGTCAGCCCCGACAACCTCGCCGTCGATCCGCGCAAGCTGACGGCTGGCCTGCATCTGGCAGCGATCGCGCGCGGCGCGCGCTACTATGCGCCCGTCGAAGCGGCAACGTCCGTGTCGACGAGCACCGGCGTCGAGGTGGGGACCAAGGACGGCCCGTCCATCTCGGCTCAGCACGTCGTGCTCGCCACTGGCTACGAACTCGCCTCCATCGTGCCGCCGAAGGGCCATTCCATAATCTCGACCTGGGCCATTGCGACGCGGCCGCAGAAATCCGCGCTCTGGCCGAAGCAAGCCTTCATCTGGGAAGCGTCCGACCCCTATCTCTACCTGCGCACCACCGTCGACGGTCGCGTCATCTGCGGCGGCGAGGACGAAGAGTTCCAGGATGAAGGCGCCCGCGACGAACTGATCGGTGAAAAGAGCGCCCGCATCTCGGAAAAGCTGAAGAAGCTGATGCCGGGTCTCGACGTCACGCCCGAATTCGCCTGGACCGGCTCGTTCGGCACCACCTCGACGGGCCTGCCGATCATTTCCAAAGCACCGCGGCACCCGCGTATCCATGCCGTGATGGGCTATGGCGGGAATGGCATCACCTTTTCGCAGATCGCCTCCGAGATCGTATGTACCGAGCTAAACGGCGGCACGGATACCGATGCCGCTCTTTTCGGGTTTCCTGATTAGGGCCTTTCCGCTGGGGAATGTTCCGCGCCGCGATTGTAAGGCGAGTGGAAGGCGATTACATCGCTAGGATGCGAGCAGTTCCGCGCGCCGCTTGGTGCCGGGCCGAACGAACAGGGGGTAGAGATGGGCTTTTCTGGCTTCGACGTCGTGATTCCGGTCCTCGTCGTTCTTGTGCTCCTGCTGATCTTCGCGGGCATCAAGACCGTTCCGCAGGGCTTCAACTACACGGTCGAGCGCTTCGGTCGCTACACCCGCACGCTGTCGCCCGGCCTCAACCTGATCATTCCGTTCATCGACCGCCTCGGCGCGAAGATGAACATGATGGAACAGGTGCTCGACGTGCCGACGCAGGAAGTGATCACGCGCGACAACGCGATCGTCGCGGTTGACGGCGTTGCCTTCTACCAGGTGCTCAACGCGCCGCAGGCCGCCTATCAGGTGTCGGGCCTGCAGAACGCCATTCTCAACCTCACCATGACCAACATCCGCTCGGTCATGGGTTCGATGGACCTGGACGAACTCCTGTCCAATCGCGACGCGATCAACGAGCGCCTGCTCAAGATCGTCGACGACGCGGCGAGCCCCTGGGGCATCAAGATGACCCGCGTCGAGATCAAGGACATCAATCCGCCGGCGAACCTGGTCGAATCCATGGCCCGCCAGATGATGGCCGAGCGCAACAAGCGCGCCCAGATCCTGGAAGCGGAAGGCTTGAAGCAGGCGCAGGTGCTTGAGGCGGAAGGCCGCAAGGAAGCCGCTTTCCGCGACGCCGAGGCGCGCGAGCGCGCAGCCGAGGCCGAAGCCCGAGCCACACAGGTCGTGTCGGAGGCTATCGCCAAGGGCGATGTCCAGGCGATCAACTACTTCGTGGCGCAGAAATATACCGAGGCGCTGGCCAAGATCGGGTCGGCGCCCAACAGCAAGGTCGTGCTGATGCCGATGGAAGCGTCGTCGCTGATCGGCACGCTGGGCGGCATCGGCGAGATCGCCAAGGAGGTTTTCCGGGCAGAGGGCACTGCCGGCGCGCAGCGTCTGGCCGGTCGCACTCCGCGCGTTCCGCCGGAAGGCGGCAACTGAGGCCCGTGCCAGGTTCTCGCGCCTGAGGGAGGTGACGGATGCTCGAACGGATATTTGCCGAACTCGGTCCCTGGAACTGGATGGTTCTGGGATTCGTACTCCTCGCGCTCGAGATTCTCGTGCCGGGCGTTTTCCTGCTCTGGATCGGCATCGCCGCGATCATCGTCGGCGCGCTGTCGCTGCAGTTCTGGGATTGGGCGGTCTGGACGTGGCAGGTGCAGACGCTTGTCTTCCTCGCCCTGTCGCTCGTCGCCGCCTATCTCGGCAACCGCATCAACAAGGCGCGGGAGACCGACAGCGACGAACCGTTGCTCAACCGCCGCGACGCGCAACTCGTCGGCCGCACGGCGACGCTCGAAGAGCCTATCCGTGAAGGCCGCGGCCGCATCAAGCTGGATGACACGACCTGGAAGGTCGTCGGTCCCGACGCACAGCCGGGCACCCGCGTGCGCGTCGTCAGCGCCACGCAGGGTGAGTTGACGGTCGAGACGATTTGACAGCGGTCAGGCCGCGCCGATCCTCAGCAGGTCGTGGAAATGGACGACGCCGACCGGCCGTCTATCCACGGTGACCACGAGCGCGCTGATGCTGTGATCGTTAAGCATCGCGATCGCCGTGCCGGCGAGCGTATCGGGAGCGATCGTCTTCGGCGACGTCGTCATGATGTCGTCGACCGCAATGTCGCGAAGGTCGCGGTTCAGGTTTCGCGCGACGTCGCCATCGGTCACGATCCCGGCAAGCGTGCCGTCATCTTCGAGAATGCACACACAGCCGACCTTGAGCCGCGATAGCGTCATTACGGCTTCGGGCATCTTCGTCCCGCGCGTCGCTACCGGAATGCGATCGCCCGTGCGCATGATCTCCGAGACTTGCGTCAGGTTCGCACCGAGCTGTCCACCGGGGTGGAACGTACGGAAATGGTCGGCCGTAAAGCCCCTCGCCTCCAGCAGTGCCACCGCGATCGCATCGCCGATCGCGAGCTGGAGCAGTGTCGATGTCGTCGGCGCCAGGCCATGCGGGCAGGCCTCCGGCGCACGCGGCAGGCAGAGTACCACGTCGGACTCGCGTGCGAGCGCCGAACTCTCGTTGGAAGTGATGCTGACCAATGGAATGGCGAAGCGGCGCGTATAGGCAACGATGCCTTTCAGCTCCGCGCTCTCGCCCGACCAGGACATGGCGACCACGACATCGTCGCTTGCGATCATGCCGAGGTCGCCGTGATTGGCCTCGGCTGGATGGACGAAGAAGGCGGGCGTGCCGGTCGAGGCGAGCGTCGCGGCGATCTTTGAGCCGATATGCCCGCTCTTGCCGACGCCCGTGACGATAACACGGCCGGTGATGCCGGAAATCGTCGCGACGGCTTCCGCGAACGGTTCGGCGAGCCCGTTGTCGAGCGCCGCCGCCAGAGCGGCCATGCCGGCCTGTTCGGTCGTGATCGTCCGCACTGCCGATCGGATCGCGGCGGAACGGTCGATGGATTTGCGTTTCAGGCTCGCATGCATGGCGCCCGGATTACCGCGTCGTCCCGGTCCTGTCCAACGCTGTTTGAAAGCGGGCGGGCCGCTTCAACCGTCCATTAACCATCGTTGTTTACGGTTCGGTAAGCATGGCGCAACCCGCGCCGTGGCAATTTCGAGTGGTCATGCCGCGTATCCGAACCTTATCGCCGAGACTGCTGCGCCGGCGCGCCGTGCTGCTCGCCGCGAGCGCGGCCGTTCTCCTCGTGGCTCACCCGGCAGCGGCGCAGGAGCTCCGCGGCGAAGTGACGGAAGCCGATGTCCGGCGTGAGCTCGTTTCCCGCCCTTCCCCGCTCTATCCGGTGACGCCGCCCACTCGGGAGGAACAGCAGGCAGCCAATCCGGCCTATGTTCCCGAAGGCCCGCGTGCCACCGAGGACGAGGAGATTCCCGAGGCGAGCACGCTCACGACGCTGTTCCCCGACCCTCCGACCGATGCCGACTCCCTGGGCGAGCCCGAAAAGCCCGAGACACCCACCGGCGTGCGCCGGCGCGAGAAGAAAGCCGAGGCCAAGGCAGACGAGCCGGCAGCGGAGGAAGAGGAGCCCACCGCGGCAAATCCTCGCGCCGAGAAGGTCGATTCGGAAGACGAGGAGCGGAATATCCGCGTCGAGGCGGAGAACATCCGCACGGCAGCCATCGAGACCCCCGACACGGCGGCGGAGGAAAATCCCTATGCTCCGCTCGGCCTGCGGCTCGGCACGTTCAATGTCGTCACGACCCTCGAACAGGGCGTGACCTGGACCTCGAACGCGACATACAGCCCGGTTCCGAAACCGGCGGTGCTCTCGGAGACCACCTTGCGCCTCAACGCGGTGTCGGATTGGTCGCGACATTCCGCGAACATCAACGCCTACGGCACCTACCGGAAATCGATCGACGGCGAACCGGTCACGGACCCGTCGGCAGGTGTGGACGCGACGCTCAATCTAGACATCAGCGAGGAGCTTCGCGGCATCGGCAAGCTCGGCTATTCGCTCCGCCGCGAGGACGCGGATTCGCCGGTGGAGCTTCCCGCGACCGTCACATCACGCCCGATCCGGCAGGAACTCACCGGCAGCCTTGGGCTCGAAAAGGACGTCGGCAAGTTCCGCTTCGCTGCGAGCGGGAACCTTCTCCGGCTCGACTATAGCGACGCGGAACTCGAAGGCGGCGGGACTCTCTCGCAGGAGGAGCGCAATTCGACGTTGCTCACCGGCATCCTGCGCACCGGCTACGAGATTTCTCCGGCGCTCACACCCTTCGTCGAACTCGAATACGGCCGCCGCGTCTATGATCAGAAGGTCGACAGCGGCGGCTACCAGCGTTCGTCGGACCGCATGGCCGCGCGTCTCGGCGCGGAACTCGACCTTGGCGAGAAGCTGACCGGGGAACTGGCACTCGGCTATGTTACCGAGCAGTTCGACGACGCCGCCCTTTCCGACATTTCGGGCGTGTCCACCAGCGCGGAACTGTCCTGGTCGCCGGAGCGCGGCACGACCGTCGGCTTCAACGCCTCGACCGAGGTGGAAGGAACCACGACGGCGGGCGAGAGCGGCTCGATCCTCTATTCCGGAACGGTGTCGCTGAAGCGGGAGATTCGCGCCAACCTGTCCCTGGACGTATCTCTGGGAGCGTCATGGCGCGACTACGCCTCGACGGCGGACCACGATCTGACCTTGCGCGGCGAAACGTCGCTCACCTGGTGGCTCAACCGCTATGCGGGCCTGACCGGCCGCTATCGCTACGAGCAGCTCACCAGCACGCTACCCGGCCGAGACACGGCGGTCCACAACGTCTTCCTGGGCGTCAAGCTGCAGCGCTAGGCGCTCCTACCCCGTCGGGGCCACCTCGGTCGAAAGCCGTTCGATCGCCGACAGGACATGCGAGTGCATGTCGGGACGCCACAGGCCGAAGGCGATGTTGGCTTCGATGAAGCCTTCCGGCGAACCGCAATCGAACGTCCTGCCGCGATAGTGGACGCCGTGGAACGGTTGTGATTTCGCGAGCGTCAGCATCGCGTCCGTGAGCTGGATCTCGTTGCCGGCGCCGCGTTCCTGCGTCGCGAGGATGTCGAAGATCTCCGGCTGCAGGATGTAGCGGCCGTTGATGTAGAGGTTGGAGGGTGCCGTGCCGGGCTTCGGCTTCTCGACCATCTTGGTGATCTCGAAACCGGTATGAACATCGCGGCCTTTGCCGACGATGCCGTATTTATGCGCCTCGGCGGGATCGCATTCCTGCAGGGCGATGACATTGCCGCCGGTATGTTCGTAGAGTTCGGCCATCTCCACCATGCAGCTCTTCCGCGATTGCATGATCATGTCGGGCAACAGCAGCGCGAACGGCTCGTCTCCCACCAGCTCGCGCGCGCACCATACGGCATGGCCGAGACCGAGCGGTTCCTGCTGCCGCGTGAAGCTGGTCGTTCCCGCGGCGGGCTGCATCGCAGCCAGCCGCTCCAGCGGCTCTGTCTTGCCGCGTTCGCGCAGCGTCGCGTTGAGCTCGAACTGGATGTCGAAATGGTCCTCGATCACCGCCTTGTTGCGTCCGGTGACGAAGATGAAATGCTCGATGCCCGCCTCGCGCGCCTCGTCCACGACATACTGGATCACCGGCTTGTCGACGACGGTCAGCATCTCCTTGGGGATCGCCTTCGTTGCGGGAAGGAAGCGCGTACCTAGGCCCGCGACGGGAAATACAGCCTTGCGAATCTTCTTGTTGGTCACTCTTTTCCTCCGCAATGTCGGCTTTGGCCGCGCGCGACACTTTCATGCCGGAATTGAAAAATACTGAATGCCTCGGCCGTGGCTAACTTCAAACGACGCTTGACGTTCCATTTCCAAAACGTCCCTATGGTAAACTGAATCCTAACCCAATTCTCCGATGAATCGGCATCTTGGATGACGATGGAGGCAAGGATGTTCATTCGCAGAACGACGATCCGCGCGGGGGTAGCCGCCCTCGCCTTGGCGCTCGGTGCGATGGCTTCGGCGGCGCCCGCATACGCCGATGCCGGTTTCAAGCGCTGGATCGCCGATTTCCGCGGCACCGCCGCCAGCGCGGGCATTTCCGGCAGCACGTTCGACCGCGCCTTTCGCGGCGTGAGCGAACCGGATGCCGAGGTGCTGGAAAAGGCCCGCTACCAGCCCGAATTCACCGCGCCCGTGTGGGATTATTTCGACAACCGGGTCCACGAGGATTCCGTCGCCGTCGGGCGCGACATGGCGCGCAAATATAAGTCCACTCTCGACAAGATCGAAGCGCGCTTCGGCGTCGACCGCCACATCCTGCTCGCCATCTGGTCGATGGAATCGAACTATGGCGAGATCCTCAAGAACGACAAGGTGATGCGCAATGTCGTTCGCTCGCTCTCGACGCTGGCCTATGGCGACAAGAGGCGCGCCAAGTTCGCCCGCACGCAGCTGCTCGCCGCGCTCAAGATCCTGCAGCGCGGCGATATCGACGAGAGCCACCTGACCGGCTCCTGGGCGGGTGCGATGGGTCATACGCAGTTCATCCCGACGAGCTTCATCGCCTACGGCGTCGACTTCGATGGCAATGGCCGCCGCGACATCTGGAACTCCGTCCCCGACGCACTCGCCACCGCGGCGAACCTGCTCGCCAAGAACGGGTGGCGCGCCGGCCAGACCTGGGGTTACGAAGTCTCCCTTCCGCAGGGCCGCAAGTTCCCCGGCGGCAAGATGTCGATCGGCAAGTGGGCCGACATCGGCGTCACGCGTGCGAACGGCAAGCCTTTCCGCAACACGGGCGAATCGGCCGAGCTAAAGGCGCTCGACGGACGTTCCGGCCCGGCATTCCTGGCGACGAAGAACTTCTTCGTGCTGAAGGCCTACAACAACGCCGACAAATACGCGCTGGCCGTCGGACTTCTTGCCGACCAGATCGCCGGCTACGGCAGCCTTGTGAATGACTGGAACCGGCCGTTCACGAAGCTGACCTTCGCGGAGAAGCAGGAATTGCAGAAGCGCCTTCTCACGCTCGGCTATTACGACGGCAAGCTTGACGGCAAGATCGGCGATGGCTCCCGTCAAGCGATCAAGGCTTTCCAGGAACGCGCTGGCCTTGCCGCGGACGGTCACCCGAGCAAGGAAGTGCTGACGACGCTTCGTCAGAGGTAATGGTGAACTTGCGGCATACGGCACTCCGGAAAACCTCGATCAAGACCATCGCGATCTTCTTCACGATCGCGATGGCCATGGTGTTTCTCGGATCGTCCGTCGCGACCGGCTTCGCCCAGGATCGTCCGCGCTCGCTGTTCGATCTGCTATTTCGCCCGGGCAAGCCGCGCGAGGCCGAGGCACCCCGCAAGCAACCCCGGGCGACGATCAAGCGCCGTGCCCCTTCGAGTGAAGACGCCGGCGTTCCGGCTCCCGAAGCCGTCGCCAAGGCCGAGGATGCCCGCGTCGTGCTCGTCGTCGGCGATTTCCTGGCAAGCGGTCTGGCCGAGGGGTTGGAAAGCGCCTACCTCGCCGTTCCCGGCGTCAGGGTCGTCGCCAGGGCAAGCGGGTCGTCGGGCATCGTCCGCGACGACCACTATGACTGGCCGGCCGAGATCGGACCGATCATCGAAGCCGAGAAACCGGCCGTCGTCGTGATCATGCTCGGCGCGAACGACCGCCAGGAGATGCGCGTCGGCGATGTGCGCGAACCCAAGCGCTCCGAGAACTGGATGAAGGAATACGAACGGCGCGCCACCAACCTCGCCAAGGCGGTGACGGATCGCAATGTTCCGCTCGTCTGGGTCGGCATGCCGTCTTTCAAGAACTCGACCATGGCGTCGGACATGCTCGCCTACAACGACGTCTACCGCTCGGTCGCGGAATCGGTTGGCGGTAGTTTCGTCGATATCTGGGACGGTTTCGTCGATGAGAACGGCGCGTTCGTGACCACCGGTCCCGACATCAACGGCAATCCCGTCAAATTGCGCTCCGGCGAGAACGGCATCAACCTGACCCGGCCCGGCAAGCGAAAAGTCGCCTTCTATACCGAAAAGCCCCTGGAAAAGATCCTCGGCACGGCCAAGCCTGCGCAGATCGGGGCGCTGGGGCCTAACGGCCTCGCGCCCCAGCTACCGGGAGGCGTGTCCACTCCGGCCAACATCGAGCGCACGGTTCCGATTTCTCTCACGGATCCCGAACTGGATGGCGGCCAGGAGCTTCTGGGTGCAACCTTCACCCCCGGCGCGGCCAAGTCGCAGACGGCAGCGGAGAAGCTCACGAAAGAGGGCGTCGCGCCGGCTCCGGTCGCAGGCAGAGCCGACGATTTCGGCAACGGCACCGCGGCGAACCCGGCTGCCGAGGTTCCTCCCGACGCCGACAAGACGACCGCGATCGCGAACTGACGCGACCGCTGGTTCTGGCCCTGCCTATCGCGGCAGGACCGTCGATCCCATCAGATACTCGTCGATCGAGCGCGCCGCCTGACGGCCCTCGCGGATCGCCCATACGACAAGCGATTGGCCTCGCCGCACGTCGCCCGCCGCGAACAGCTTGTCGATGGTGGTTCGATAGTCCTTGTCGTTGGCAACCACATTGGTCGAACCGCGCGCGTCGCGCGTCAGGCCGAGTCCCTCGGCTTTGAATGCAAGCCCGTTCTCCATCGGCCCTGCGAACCCGATCGCGATGAAAGCGAGGTCGGCGCGGATGACGAACTCGGTGCCGGCGATCGGCTTGCGCTTCTCGTCGACCTCGCAGCACTTCACGCCGGTCAGGACGCCGTCCTCGCCGATGAACTCCAGCGTCGCGACCTGGAACTCGCGCTCGACGCCTTCGGCCTGGCTGGACGAAGTCCGCATCTTGGTCGCCCAATAGGGCCAGACGGTCAGCTTGTCTTCCTTCGCGGGCGGCTGCGGGCGGATGTCGAGCTGGGTGACGCGCACCGCGCCCTGGCGGAACGCCGTGCCGACGCAGTCAGACGCCGTGTCGCCGCCACCCACCACCACGACGTGCTTGCCGTTGGCGAGGATCGGATCGGCCGGCCAGGCTGCCGACAGGATCGGCTCGCCGCCGACGCGCTTGTTCTGCTGCACCAGATACGGCATCGCATCGTGCACGCCAGCGAACTCGATGCCGGGGATACCGGCCGGCCGAGGCTTCTCCGAGCCGCCGCAATAGAGCACGGCATCGTATTCCGCCATCAGTTCGTCCAGTGGCTTGTCGGCGCCGACGTTGACATTGCAGAAGAAGGTCACGCCCTCCCCCTGCATCTGCTCGACGCGGCGGTCAACGTAGCGCTTCTCGATCTTGAAGTCGGGAATGCCGAAGCGCATCAGCCCGCCGGGACGGCTCTCGCGTTCGTAGACATGCACCTCGTGGCCGCTGCGGCCAAGCTGCTGCGCGGCGGCCATTCCTGCCGGCCCCGAACCGATGATCGCGACCTTCTTGCCCGTTTTGGCCGCGGCGGGCTGGGGCACGATGTATCCGGTCTCGTATGCCTTGTCGGCAATGGCCTGCTCGATCGTCTTGATCGCGACCGGTATGTCCTCGAGGTTGAGTGTGCACGCCTCCTCGCACGGCGCCGGGCAGATGCGGCCCGTCCATTCAGGGAAGTTGTTCGTCGAATGAAGGTTGCGGATCGCGCTGTCCCAGTCGCCATTGTAGACGAGGTCGTTCCAGTCCGGAATCTGGTTGTGGACCGGACATCCCGTCGGACCATGGCAATAGGGCACGCCGCAATCCATGCAGCGCGCCGCCTGTTTCTCGACCTCGGTGTCCGACATCGGCAGCGTGAACTCGCGAAAATGCCGGATGCGGTCGGAGGCCGGCTGGTACTTGTGCACCTGCCGGTCGATCTCGAGGAAACCTGTCACCTTGCCCATTCGTATCTCACTCAACTGCGCCTCTAGGCGCGCAACCAATTCTCGATCTTCAATCCCGGCACGCGGGCAAATTCACTCTCGTTCGCTGTCACCAATGTCGCGTCTAGAGCCAATGCATGGGCGGCGATCAGCAAGTCGTTCGGCCCTATCGGTCGCCCCTGTCGTTTCAACTCCGCTCGCAGCACACCATAGTGCTTGCTGGCCGGCCGCTCGAACGGAAGGATAGGCAAGGCGGAAAGCACTTTCTCCATCTGCGCCCTAAGTCGCGTGCTTTGCTTAAGCTCGAGGCCAAACTCGATCTCTCCATTGACGATCACGCTGGTCACGACATTCTCCAAACCGACCTTGGCTATTTGCCGGGCAACCGGACCATCCGGCCTGTCGGCGAGGTTCGAGACAGCATTCGTGTCCAAAAGGTAGAAGGTCACAGCCTCACATCTTCCAGGGGCAGAAGATCGCTCTCGTCAATATCGGGGAACTGATCGTCCGGCCCCAACGGCTTGAGCGTTGCGAGGATTTCCAGCAAGGTCGGTTTCCTCTTCACTTCCTCCAATGTCAGCTTCCCCTTCGCATCACGAGTGATCAGGACTTCCTCGCCCTCGAACTCGAACTCCTTCGGTATTCTGACTGCCTGGCTTCGTCCGTTGCGGAACAAGCTGGCCGTGCGAGAAACATCGTCGTGCGCATTCATCGCTGCCTCCTTTGGCATATGCCAAAACATATGCCAGCATGAGCGATCGCGCAACTATTCCGCCGCGACCCCCATCCGGCTGCGCTCCATTTCGATCAGCGCGCGGCGATATTCGACCGGCATGACCTTCCGGAATTTTGGCCGGAACTCCGCCCAGTTGTCGAGAATGTGCTTGGCGCGGGTCGAACCCGTATAGTGCAGATGGTTGGAGATGAGCTGATAGAGACGCTCGTCGTCATGCCGCGTCATATCCCCGGTCACGTCGACACGCCCCATATGGGCAATGTCGCCGCCGTGGTGATGCAGCTTCTCGAGCAGTTCGTCCTCTTCCGGTACCGGCTCCAGGTCCACCATCGCCATGTTGCAGCGTTCGGCGAAGTCGCCAGCCTCGTCGAGCACATAGGCGATGCCGCCCGACATGCCGGCTGCGAAGTTGCGGCCAGTCTTGCCGATCACAACCACGACGCCGCCGGTCATGTATTCGCAGCCGTGATCGCCCACGCCCTCGACCACTGTGATCGCGCCCGAGTTGCGCACCGCGAAGCGCTCGCCGGCAACGCCTCGGAAGTAGGCCTCGCCCTCGGTCGCGCCGTAGAGCACGGTGTTGCCGACGATGATCGAGTCTTCGGCGAGGATCCGCGCGTCATCCGCCGGGCGGATGACGATGCGGCCGCCAGACAGGCCCTTGCCGACATAGTCGTTGCCGTCGCCGACCAGTTCGAACGAAATGCCGCGCGCCAGGAAGGCGGCAAACGATTGTCCGGCGGTCCCGGTCAGCTTGACGTTGATCGTGTCGGGCCTCAGCCCCTTGTGGCCGAACCGCCTGGCGACCTCGCCCGACAGCATCGCGCCCGCCGAGCGGTCGACGTTGCGGATAGTGGTTTCGATCGTCACCGGCTGCCGGGCGACGAGCGCCGGCTCCGCCTCCGCGATCAGCTTGCGGTCGAGCACATCGTCGATCGGATGCTTCTGGCTCTGCGTCCAGTAGGTCTCTTCCTTCGGCGCGTCCGGCTTGAAGAACACGCGCGTGAAGTCGAGCCCCTTCGCCTTCCAGTGGTCGATCACGCCCCGCTTCTCGAGCAGGTCGGACTGGCCGATGATCTGGTCGAGATGCGTGTAGCCCATCTGCGCGAGCAGTTCGCGCACCTCTTCCGCAACGTAGAAGAAGAAGTTGATGACGTCCTCCGGCGTGCCCTTGAAGCGCTTGCGCAGGACAGGGTCCTGCGTCGCCACACCCACCGGGCAGGTGTTGAGATGGCACTTGCGCATCATGATACAGCCGGCCGCGATCAGCGGGGCCGTCGAGAAACCGAACTCGTCGGCCCCGAGCAGCGCGCCGATGATGACGTCGCGGCCTGTGCGCAATCCGCCATCGACCTGCAGCGCCACGCGGCTGCGCAGCCCGTTCAGCACGAGCGTCTGGTGCGTCTCCGCCAGGCCCATTTCCCAAGGCGAGCCGGCATGCTTGAGCGAGGTGAGCGGCGATGCGCCGGTGCCCCCGTCATAGCCCGAGATCGTGATGTGATCGGCGCGCGCCTTGGCGACGCCCGCCGCGACTGTTCCGACGCCCACTTCCGACACGAGTTTGACCGACACGCCGGCGGCGGGGTTGACGTTCTTCAGATCGAAGATCAGCTGGGCCAGATCTTCGATCGAATAGATATCGTGATGCGGCGGCGGCGAGATCAGGCCGACACCCGGAGTCGAATGCCGCGTCTTGGCGATCGTGGCGTCGACCTTGTGGCCGGGCAACTGGCCGCCCTCGCCGGGCTTGGCGCCCTGCGCGATCTTGATCTGCATCATGTCCGAGTTGACGAGGTATTCCGCCGTCACGCCGAAACGCCCCGACGCGACCTGCTTGATCGCCGAGCGTTCGGGGTTCGCCGACCCATCCGGCAGCGGCTTGTAGCGATCCGGCTCCTCGCCGCCCTCGCCGGTGTTCGACTTGCCGCCGATCCGGTTCATGGCGATCGCGAGAGTCGTGTGCGCCTCGCGCGAGATCGAGCCGAACGACATGGCGCCGGTCGAGAAACGCTTGACGATATCGGCAGCGGACTCGACGCTGTCGAGCGGCACGGGCGCGCGACCGGCATCCCCTGCAAGCTTGAGGTCGAACAGGCCCCGGATGGTCTTCGCCCGGGCCGAAGCACTGTCGATTTCCGCCGAATACTGCTTGAACGTCTCCCACGACTTCTTGCGCACGGCATGTTGCAGCGTGGCCACCGCGTCGGGGGACCACATATGCGCTTCGCCACGCATCCGGTACATATATTCGCCACCCACGTCGAGCGCGCTGCGCAGCACCGGGTTGTCGCCGAACGCATCGGCATGACGGCGCGCCGTCTCCTCCGCGATCTCGTCCAGGCCGACGCCTTCGATCGTGGTTGCGGTGCCCGCGAAATAGCGATCGACGAACTCGGACTTGAGGCCCACGGCGTCGAAAATCTGGGCGCCGCAATAGGACTGATAGGTCGAGATGCCCATCTTGGACATGACCTTCAGGATGCCCTTGCCGATCGACTTGCTGAAGCGCCCGACGAGTTCGCTGGCATCGACCTCCGGCGGAAACTCACCGCGCTTGTGCATGTCGAGGAGGGTGTCGAAAGCCAGGTATGGATTGATTGCCTCCGCGCCATAGCCGGCGAGGCAGCAGAAATGATGCACTTCGCGCGGCTCGCCGGTCTCGATGACGAGGCCGACGGACGTACGCAACCCCTTGCGGATCAGGTGGTGATGCACCGCCGCGGTGGCCAGAAGCGAGGGAATGGCGATGCGGTCCGGCCCGACCTGCCGGTCGGACAGGATGATGATGTTGTAGCCGCCGGCGACGGCCGCTTCCGAGCGCTCGCAAAGCCGCTCCAGCGCGCCGTGCATGCCGGCAGCACCTTCGGACGACGCATAGGTGATGTCGATCGTCTTGGTATCGAAGCGATCCTCGGTGTGGCCGACGGAGCGCAGCTTCTCGAGATCGCCATTGGTCAGGATCGGCTGGCGCACCTCGAGCCGCTTGCGGCGCGACGTGCCGACCAGGTCGAAGATGTTCGGCCGCGGTCCGATGAAGGACACCAGGCTCATCACCAGTTCCTCGCGGATCGGATCGATCGGCGGGTTGGTGACCTGGGCGAAGTTCTGCTTGAAATAGGTGTAGAGCAGCTTCGACTTGTCCGACATCGCCGAAATCGGCGTGTCGGTGCCCATCGAACCCACGGCTTCCTGTCCGGTGGTCGCCATCGGCGACATCAGGATCTTGGTATCCTCCTGCGTGTAGCCGAAGGCCTGTTGGCGGTCGAGCAGCGTCACGTCGCGGCGCGGCTCGCGCGGTGCCACGGGCTTCAGGTCCTCGAGGATGATCTGCGTGTTCTTCAGCCAGTCCCGGTAGGGATGCTTCGCCGCAATCTGCGACTTCACCTCGTCGTCGGAGACGATCCGGCCTTCCTGCAGGTCGATCAAAAGCATGCGGCCGGGCTGCAGCCGCCACTTCTTGACGATGTTCTTCTCGGGCACCGGCAGCACACCGGCCTCCGACGCCAGGATCACCCGGTCGTCGTCGGTGACGATGTAGCGCGCCGGGCGCAGGCCGTTGCGGTCGAGCGTCGCGCCGATCTGGCGCCCGTCCGTGAACGCAACCGCAGCCGGCCCGTCCCAGGGCTCCATCAGCGCTGCGTGATACTCGTAGAAAGCCTTGCGGTCGGCGCCCATCAGCTTGTTGCCGGCCCAGGCTTCCGGAATCAGCATCATCATCGCATGCGCGAGGCTGTAGCCGCCCTGCGTAAGGAATTCGAGCGCATTGTCGAAGCAGGCCGTGTCCGACTGCCCCTCGTAGGAGATCGGCCACAGCTTCGAGATGTCGTTGCCGAACAGTTCGGAGTCGACCGAAGCCTGCCGTGCCGCCATCCAGTTGACGTTGCCGCGCACCGTGTTGATCTCGCCGTTGTGGGCGACCATGCGGTACGGATGCGCCAGCTTCCACGACGGGAACGTGTTGGTCGAGAAGCGCTGGTGGACGAGGATCAGCGCGGATTCGAACTCCGGATCCGCCAGATCCTTGTAATAGGCGCCGACCTGGTAGGCGAGGAACATACCCTTGTAGACAATCGTGCGCGACGACAGCGATACGCAGTAAGCGCCGATATCCTTGTTATCGTGCTCCTGGTAGAGGCGGCCTGACACAACCTTGCGCAGGATATAGAGACGCCGCTCGTATTCGTCGTCGGATTCGACGTCGGATGGGCGCCCGAAGAAGAACTGCCGGTGGATCGGCTCCGCCGCGGCGATGTCCGGGGCCTTGGAAAGCGACGCGTTGTCGACGGGCACGTCGCGCGAGCCGATCAACGGCACACCTTCGGAGGCCGCGCTTTCCCGGATCACGTCCTCGACGTGAATTCGCGTAGCCTCGTCTCGCGGCATGAACCAGTGGCCGACTGCGTATTCGCCGGCGGGAGGCAGAGCCATGCCTTGCGAAGCCATCTCGCGGCGGAAGAACGTGTCCGGGATCTGCACGAGCACGCCCGCCCCGTCGCCCATCAGCGGATCGGCGCCGACCGCACCGCGATGCGTCAGGTTCTCGAGCATCTTCAGCCCGTCGACCACGATCTGGTGCGACTTGACGTTCTTCATCTGCACGATGAAGCCGACGCCGCAGGAATCGTGCTCGTTGCGCGGGTCGTAGAGGCCCATGCGGCCGGACGGCGCTTTGACGGCGCGCGCATTGCCCTGCGCACGGGCATGGAGCTCCGTCGTCAGAGATGGCGTCACGTCCGTCATCGCTTCATCCTCCTGTTCGATCGGGGAACCGGTCCCCGCGCCTTTCGCGCGCAAGGCCGGAGTGGCGCGATGATACGCCATTTCCGGCCACTTAAGCGACGATTAATATGACAGCAGTGCTGTCCTAAATTTCATATGCCAGAAATCTTGCAGGCGCACAAGACCGAAATGCAAAAGCCGAACCTTCCGGGCGTATTTTTCATGCCCCAACCGGCGGCGTCGCGTAATATTATTTCGCGTCAGTGTTGATAGTCCGCAAGCCTCCCGGTCCAGGGGCCTTGGTAGCTTTCAAAGCCGGGCTTGCGCACTGGCTCACCAATGAACATTGTCCGCCCGAAACAGCGGCAGCGGGGTGGCAATGATCTTTTCCTCTGACAATTGGTCAGGCGCTCACCCTAAGGTCGCCGAGAGTCTCGTTCGGCACGCGGACGGCTTTGCGCCCGCCTACGGCTCGAGCGATCTCGACAGGTCAGTCAACGACACGTTCAGCCGTATTTTCGAGCGAGAGGTCACGGTCTTCTTCGTCGGCACGGGAACGGCGGCAAACTCGCTTGCCATGGCTGCCAGCAACAGGCCCGGCGGCGTAGCCTTCTGCCATACCGAAGCGCACATGATCGTCGATGAATGCGGCGCACCGGAATATTTCACCGGCGGAGCGCGGCTCTGTCCGGTCGAAGGCGCACTGGGCAAGATCGACCCGTCCGCCCTCTCCGCTGCTATCGCCCGCTATCCGGCCGAATTCGTCCACCACGGCCAGCCCATGGCCGTCTCGATCACCCAGGCGACCGAGATCGGCACCGTCTACTCGCTCGACGAGATCGAGGCGGTCGGCAAGGTCGCCCGGTCAAACGGCCTTCCGCTCCACATGGACGGCGCCCGCTTTGCCAACGCGCTCGTGGCACTGGGCACGACTCCTGCCGAGATGACCTGGAAGCGCGGCGTTGACCTCGTCTCCTTCGGCGGCACCAAGAACGGCTGCTGGTGCGCCGAGGCGCTGGTGGTCCTCGACCCGGGGAAGGCCGCCGATATTCCCTTTCTGCGCAAGCGGGCGGCCCAGCTCTTTTCCAAGTCCCGCTTCATCTCGGCACAGTTCGAAGCCTATTTCGAAGGAGATCTCTGGCTGGACATGGCGCGCCATTCGAATGCGATGGCGCAGAGCCTCTCGGCGGTCCTCTCCTCGTCGAACCGCATGCGACTCGCCTGGAAGCCGGATGCCAACGAGGTGTTCGCGGTCATGCCGACGGCCCTGATGGACGACCTTACCGGCAAAGGCGCCCGCTTCTACCCCTGGGCAAGACCGGCCTCCTTCGAGGGCGCGATCGGCGACGACGAAACGCTCTGCCGCTTCGTGACGAGCTTCGCTACGGCGGAGAACGACATCGAGGCGTTTCGCAGGCTACTCATGCCGATATAGTTCCTGACCGGATTGTCAGGACGATCGCCGGCTGGAACTGGTGGCCCGAGCCGGCGCCCCTTAGACCGGTCGATGGCAAGGTACCGTCCGCCGGAAGGGAACCAGACGATGTCGTCGTTCGCAGAATTCATGACCCGTCGCGAGACCGCAGCGGAGGCTTACAGTCGCGGCCGTTCCGACCAGGTAAAACAGCTGACGTCCGAATCCGAGCCGTCGACCTTTTTCGGCCCGGACGGCAAGGTGGTCACCGGGCGAGCCTCGATCATCGCATCCTATCGAGCAGGAGCGTCGCGTTTCGGACCGGATGGCGAAAGCCGGCTGGAGATACTCCAGTCGGCCGAAGGCGGCGACATTGCCTACTGGTGCGGCATTCAGAGGGCGATTGTGGACATCGACGGAAACGCGGTCGCAATGAACCTGCGCGTGACCGAACTGTTCCGGCGCGAGGTCGGCGAATGGAAGCTGGTCCACCGCCACGTCGACTTCCTGAAGGACTGAAAATGAAAGCGGCGCCCGAAGGCGCCGCCGTGATGTGCCGTGGAAGTCGGATTACGCGGCCGCTTTGGCTTCGATCTGCTTCGAAGGCTTCGACGCGCTCGAAATCGCGATCTTGCGCGGCTTCATCTCTTCGGGAATGTTCCGCTTGAGATCGACGTGGAGCAGGCCGTTCTTCAGCGTTGCGCCCGTTACCTCGACATGGTCGGCGAGCTGGAAGCGGCGCTCGAAGGCGCGCGATGCGATGCCGCGATAAAGCAGTTCCGCACCTTCATTGGCGCTCTCCTCGGCCTTCTCGCCCTTGACGGTCAGGACATTGCGATGGGCCTCGATCGAGATCTCGTTCTCGCCGAAGCCGGCGACCGCCATGGTGACGCGATAGGCGTCCTCGCCGGTGCGCTCGATATTGTAGGGCGGGTAGGTCTGGCCGCTATCCGGCTGGCCGATCTGGTCCAGCATCGAGAAGAGACGGTCAAAGCCGACCGTGGAACGATAGAGCGGCGAAAAATCAACGTGACGCATGGGTGTTCTCCCTTGAGCAACAAGTCTTGCGTGGTGACAGACTCACGGAAACCCGCAGCGGGCATCTCCTGTCTGCCAGTGGCCCCTTCAGAGGCGGCCACACCGATGATTTGGGAATGAGACGGATCCATTTCAAGAGAATTTGCCGTTCGTTTGATGAACGGCGGATGAACCGCCGCTTCGGGTCCCGTTCAGCCCAGGCGCCCTAGAGTCCGGCCATGGATCAAAGATCGGAGACGGTTGGAGATCCCGGTTCGGGTGTAACGTCCCTTCCACCCGGGCTCGAATAGGCCGGAGGCGGCTAGTCCGCTTCCGGCCACTTTTTTTGGTGCCGGCCAACCTGAGGCGTCCGCACGTCGCTGCCAAATCCTTTGCATTTGATCTCGGCTCTACCTATCAAGGGCCGCTCGCCCGCGCCGCCCCACCGGACTCCTCAATGACCGAACGTCTGGTCGACATACCCGAAAACCCAGTGCCCGAATGGGGCGAGGTTTCGCGCTTCACCGCGCATGACGGGCGTTCGATCCGCTACGGACGTTTCCCGGCACAGACGCGCCCCCTCAAGGGAACGGTCGTCATTCTCGCCGGCCGTAACGAATGCATCGAGAAATATTTCGAGACAATCCGCGATCTGTCATCGCGGGGCTTCGGAGCCGCGATCATGGACTGGCGCGGCCAGGGCGGCTCGGAGCGGCTGATCAGAGACCCGGCGCGCGGCTATGTCGTCAGTTTCGACGATTATGTTGCCGATCTGGAGAAGTTCTTTGACGACGTCGTGCTGCCCGATTGCCGCGGCCCTTACTACATCCTGGGCCATTCGACCGGTTCGCTGGTCGCCCTCATCGCCACTCCACGGCTCTTCAACCGTGTCCGGCGAATGGTCCTTATCGCGCCGCTGATCGAATTTGTCGGCCTGCCGGTTTCGATGACGACGCTGCGGCGGACGACGGCCTTCCTCTATAGCCTCGGCCTTGGCACCGTCTACGTGTCGGGCGGCCCGCGCCCCAAGGGCGGTCATCCTTTCGCAGCGAACAAGCTCACCACCGATCTTGCCCGCTTCAGCCGCAACACGGCGCTTTTCAACGCAGCCCCGCAACTGGCGATGGGCGGGCCGACGGTCGCGTGGATCCACGCCGCCTGCGACGCGGCCGAACGCGTTCGCGATCCGGACTTCGCGGCCAGGCTCCATGTTCCGACCCTGCTCGTCGCCGCCGGCGCCGACGAGGTCGTCTCGACACAGGCTATCGAGACCTTCGCACGCACCCTGCGATCCGGGTCCGTCGTCACCATCGACGGCGCCCGTCACGAGATCCTTCAGGAGGCGGACGTCTACCGCGAACAGTTCTGGGCCGCCTTCGACGCCTTCATTCCCGGCGAGAACGCCGACGGCTGAGGCCGCTCAGTCGTTCACCAGGCGCAGCGCCTTTTCGTGCAGGACCGGATTGGCGCTGGCGAGGATATCGCCGCCGTTCTCGGCCGGACCACCCGTCCAGGTGGTCACCACGCCGCCCGCCTGTTCGATCAGCGGAATCAGCGCGACGATGTCATAGGATTGAAGCCCCGCATCCACCGCAATGTCGGCATGACCCGCCGCCACCATGGCGAAGGCGTAGCAGTCCGTGCCGTAGCGCGCGAGGCGAACCGCCCTTTCCAGCCGGTCGTAGCGCTCGCGCATTGCGCCCTTGAACAGTGCCGGCGTGGTCGTGAACAGCGTCGCGTCCGAGAGATCGGCGGTGCCGCGCGTCGCCAGCTTCCGGGGGCCGCCCGGCCCCTCGTAATGGGAGCCGTCGCCATCGGCGTAGAACAGTTCGCCGGTGAAAGGCTGCGACATCAGTCCCGCCTTCGCGTCGCCGTCGATCGTCAGCCCGACCAGCGTGCCCCAGACCGGAAGGCCGGAGATGAAGGCGCGCGTTCCGTCGATCGGATCGATCACCCAGACGTGGCTTGCCGATGCATTCTCCGATCCATGCTCTTCGCCGAGAATGCCATGATCGGGATACCGGGAAAGGATCAGCGCCCGCAGCGCCCGCTCTGCCTCGCGGTCGGCCTCGGTGACCGGATCGAACCCGCCAGCCTCCTTGTTGGAGACTGTTCCCGCGGTGCGAAACCTAGGCAGCGTCTCGGCCGCCGCAGCCTTGGCAAGCCTGCGCATGAATTCGGCGCCGACGATCATTCTGCCCCCTTTTTGCACCTGAATCCGGCGCACGCCGGTATGCACATAAGTATGAATTATTTTTAACGGCTGCGTATTGACATTTGTGCAGCGCAACATGATTGTAACGACAGACGGGTTCGCCCGTCTATGCCCTCCTTGGGCGTTTCCTCCCTAGACTTGACCGCGTCGTGCGAACGATGCGGTCTTTTTTTCGCCTCTTCCCGTGGTCGGCCCAATATCAGGCTTCTCCGGCCCGCTATTCGGCCGCGAGCGCGGGACGGCCGAAGAAATACTCAGCGAAGGCCATGAGTCGGGCGGAGAATTCGGTGAGGTCGTGGGCGAGCCCTACGAAGCCGGACGTTTTCTCGTAGGACCGCTCGTCCATGTAGAGGCCGCGGTTGATCTCGACCTGCATCGCATGCAGGCCCCTGCCCGGCCGGCCGTAGTGCTCCGTGATGAAGCCGCCGGCATAGGGTTTGTTGTGGGCGACGGTGTAGCCCATGCCCGTTAGGATCGCGATTGCCTGCTCGGAGAGCGCGGGTGCTGCGGACGCGCCGAACCGGTCGCCGAGGATGAAGTCCGGGCGGATCCCACTCTCGCCGACCCGGATCGAGGCAGGCATGGAGTGACAGTCGATCAGGATAGCGCGGCCGAAGCGCGAATGTGCCTGCATCAGAAGGCCGCGAAGACGCTGGTGATAGGGTTTGTAGAACGTGTCGATGCGCGAAATCGCCTCTGCCAGCGGCAGCCTCCCCGCATAGATATCCTGCCCCTCCCCGACGATCCGCGGAATTGTGCCGAGTCCTCCCGCGACGCGCGCCGAGCGCGCATTGGCAAATGGCGGCAGCGACTCCGCAAACATCTTCGGATCGAGTTCCCAGGGCTCGCGGTTGACGTCGAGATAGGCACGCGGAAAGTTGGCCGAAAGCAACGGCGCGCCGAGCGAGGCGACCCCGGCGAAGAGTTCATCCACATAGCAATCCTCCGACCGGCGGATGCCCGCGCGATCGAGACGGATCATCTCCATGAACCGCGCCGGATAGTGGCTGCCGCTGTGCGGGGAATTGAAAACGAACGACCCCGTGATCTCCGTCGGTGACGTCTCGGAAAAGGGCGGTATCTCCGCGAAGTCCGCGCCTGCACTCATCAATGGCTGATCCGGTGGCATGCGATTAAAAAGGTTGCCGTACCGTGCCACCCGTGCGCGCGCATGTCCAGAGCGGCGGGCCTTCGCGACGTGCAAGCGTTCACTTGATCTTTACCCCACGTCCTTCATATAGAGTTCATGGTTAACGGGCGGATTTCGTTCGCCTGGCAACATGATTCGGACGGGACGATGGCACGAATTCTCCTTGCGGAAGACGATGACGACATGCGCCGCTTCCTGGTGAAGGCGCTGGAGCGGGCGGGCTACGACGTCTCCGACTTCGACAATGGCGCGTCGGCCTATGAGCGGCTGCGCGAGGAGCCCTTCTCGCTGCTCTTGACCGACATCGTGATGCCGGAGATGGACGGGATCGAACTTGCTCGCCGCGCCACCGAGATCGATCCTGACCTGAAGGTGATGTTCATCACCGGCTTCGCGGCGGTCGCCCTCAATCCCGATTCGAAAGCCCCGAAGGACGCCAAGGTCCTGTCGAAACCGTTCCATCTGCGTGACCTCGTCAACGAGGTCGAGAAGATGCTGCAGGCGGCCTGAGCCAGCCGTTTTTGCCGTTTGGACGCGCCTTCCGCGGCGCGTCGAATTCGCCGCACTTCGCTATTGACGCACGGCGTCTGGCATGATGTATGCGCGGCTTCGGATGGGCGTGTAGCTCAGCGGGAGAGCACTACGTTGACATCGTAGGGGTCACAGGTTCAATCCCTGTCACGCCCACCATCCGAACCCTTGTTTTTGTTAGATATTTCGACTGCTGACTGCACTCAGCAATTGAAGACGAAGAAATAGCTACAATATAGCTACAATAGGTTGAGATCCTGCGGCGACGGACGTATCTCTCGACCTGCGATGATTGATTGTGGTGCGGTGCGCGGTGAGGTTCAGTCGTCCCCCGCAGTGACGAGCTTCCCGCTGTCGACCATCGCTTTCAAGCTCTCAATCGCGGGTACAAGCTCGGGCTTCTAACCGAAGAGACCGCGGCCCACCGCGAGGCGTGGTCGCCTTCGTGATCCAGAACCATCTGCGCCTCGCCGGTGCGGACCTCGGGAGAGAACTTGTTGGCCATCATGCTTGTCAGGGCTCCAGCTTCTGAGGCGTTGGAGTCTCCGATCAACCCGCGGAGGTTCATCGACCGGCGCTGGGCGTGAGTCTGATCGGCCGCCAAGCTGATCGCAGACTGGATGCCTTTCGAGTTCAACCAACTTCGGTGCGTCGGATATGGCGGCGACCATCCCCATTTTCACAAAGCTCGGAACAGTACGGTTGCCTTGAGATGGGTCAGGCCATTGCGGAGACAGCCGTACCTTGCCTATACTCGACGCAAATATCCTTCGGGATTCCAGGTCACGTTGCGGCCGAAAAAATCGCAACGGGCGCGGTCAATCTGATAGCGGTCAGGGCGTTCGGCGAGGAAGGTCCGAAGCGCGGCAAGTGGGCCGCCGTGATACTCGTCGCACCAGCCAAGTTCGTTAAGAATGCCGTCCTCGACGATTAGATAGTCGCCCGGTTCCAGCGTGCCATCAACAAATCGCAGCACCGCCAACACATGCGCCGCCATATGCGAGGCGTCGTCGATCACGAGCAGCGGTTTCGGCAGCGCGGCCAGATCGGCCAGCCCGATATAGGTGGCGGGTTCGGCAGCATCGCAATAGCCGAAGGTGATGCGAGGGTCGTCCAGATCGGTGACTGGATTAATGTCCAGCGACCAGATATGCGCTCCGTCGATGCCACGCGCGGTAAGCTGATCCGCCAACCACAGCGCGCTGCCACCACGGTTCGAGCCGAATTCAACCACGCTGCGCGGCGCGATCTCGTCTAGCACGCTGCTGTAGAGCGCTAGGTCCATCGGGCATTTCCAGGTCGGGCGACCGCGATAGCTCCAGCCCATTATGCCCTTTTGCATGGCGGCAATGGTGTCCTGCGGCAGATCGGTGGCGCCGAATGAATTGTTGCCGCTCATCTGTCCCGTCCCTGCTGTTCTGCGATAGCCTGTCCTATCACCTCTGCCGCAGGGGTTTCAATCGCCAGCCAGCCGCGGTAATCCGGAGTGGACCTTGCCGGAGAGCCTAATGACCGCTGTTGACCTGTATGCCGATCTGTTGATCAGGGCGATATCCAACACGATCTATGGCGATCTGCCGCAAGACCCTTGGTCGGGCGGCGCCTATAGTGAGGGGTTGCGCGCCGAAGGGCGGGACTGGCCCAGCCAGGCGCATTCGATGGTGGGGATCAGGCGGCTGCAGAACCTGAGTGATTTGACCCGGCGGGCGCTGGAGAGAGGCGTGCCCGGAGATCTGATAGAAACCGGCGTCTGGCGCGGCGGTGCCTGCATTTTGATGCGCGGCCTGCTGGCCGCCTATGGCGACAGCGCTCGTCGGGTGGTGGTGGCCGATAGCTTCGATGGCCTGCCGCCACCCCGCCCAGAGGAATATCCGGCCGATGAGGGCGACAACCACCACACCTTTCGCCAACTGGCGATTAGCCTTGAGGAGGTCCAGGCAAACTTCGCGGCCTATGGTCTGCTGGATGAGCGAGTAGAGTTTCTGAAAGGCTGGTTTCGCGACACGCTGCCCAAGCAAAAGGGGCGCCAATGGTCAGTAGTCCGGCTAGATGGCGATATGTACGAATCGACCATGGACGGCTTGGTCAACCTCTATGACGGGCTTTCGCCCGGTGGTTTCATCATCATCGATGATTACGGCGCCATCCCGGCCTGCAAAGCAGCCGTGGACGATTTCCGTGCCAGCCGTGGGATCGAAGCGCGGATCACCTGGGTCGACTGGACCGGCGTGTGGTGGCAAAAGTCCGCGTGAGCGAACGTTTTACCTAAAACCTCAGCTTAGACCTTCGGGTCGAGGTTGCGGTAGACCAGATGCGGGTAGACCTGCTCGGCAAAGCGACCATCGCGCTGAATCAGCAGTTCCTCGATACCCTCCATTGCGCCGATGCAGCTACCATACAGGGCATCGTCAAACACCCAGAATCCGCCCGGAACCATGTGCTGGATCGAGCATTCGTAGCTGTATTTCACCGCCGAATAGATGTCGCAGTCGACGTGGTTTAGCCGGATCGAGCCAATTTTAGGCAGGATATCGGGAGCACTTTCCTCGAACAGGCCCTTGACCAGCACGATGTTGTCCGAGAGCCCGTACTTGTCGGCTATGCGCTGGATCTCGTCCATGTTCGTATCGGCGAAGTCGCCCTTGCGATGGGCGTCCCGGTACATATCCGTCTCGGGCATCCCTTCGAAGGTGTCGAAGGCGTAGACTTTAGTGTCCGGGAAGAGCTCTTTGCAGACTCGCGCCATGAACAGCGCGCTGCCGCCCCGGTAGGCGCCGAATTCGACGATATGTCCGGGCGGCAGGTCGGCCACGAAGAACCGCAGCAAGAGGAAAAGGTTCATACGGTTGTGCTCAGAGACCACCGACCGCTCGCCGCCCGCCGCAAGCGCCTCACGGTAAAGCGCATCGCCGCGCACCTGCTCGGCGAGATCGCCGAACTGCAGGCCCCAGCCACGCTGATAGGCGGCGCGGACATTGCGACCACGGTGCAGCTCGGGCGAATTAGTCAGGTTTGGAAGCGAAATCATTCGGGAGCCTTTCCAGCGGTCGAACATGCGATGCCATGCGGTTCTCATTCGGGCGGGGTAGCCGAATCCGGTTTACTGCGCAACTGCTTGTCGACGCGTCTGTCCGGTCCCTTGCAACTGAGGCCCGCCGGTTCTAGAGATCCGGTAAGGGTTTGGCGGATGGTGAGATGGAGTACCGGAACCGGCTGCCGAAATGGTTGGACGATTAGCTAATTGAGTGGTGATCTAATGAAGGAATGCAGCAAATCGGTGGCCCGTCGGCTGGCCGACTCGCGTTTTGTTCGGAAGTATTTCAAGGGTGATGGCATCGATATCGGCGGTGCGCCCGACCCTCTGGTGTTGTATTCGGAATTTTTCCCGCTGATATCCTCGGTCCGCACCTGGGATCTTGAGGATGGCGATGCGCAGTTTATGTCGGGTGTGGGGGATGACACTTTCGACTTCGTGTTCTCCAGCCATTGCATCGAACATTTGAACGATCCAATGGAAGGGCTGAAGAACTGGATGCGGGTGACCAAACCCGGAGGCTATGTGATCTTCGCCCTGCCGGAGGAGGACTTGTATGAGCAAGGCATTTTCCCGTCATCCTTCAACCGCGATCACAAGAACACCTTCACTATCAGCAAGGCCAGTTCGTGGTCGGCCCGGTCGATCAACGTGCTGGACATGCTGCGCGCGCTTGGTCCCGACGCGGCGGTGGAAAAGGTCGAGTTGCTGGATGAAACTTATCGTTACGGTTTGCCCCGCTATGACCAGACGATGACTCCGGTCGGCGAAAGCGGGATTGAGGTGATCATCCGCAAACGATCCAAAGCCGAGGTCGACGCGGGTGCGCGCATCCGCGATGCTGCCCAGCCGAGCCGAGAGGTTAAACTTCACCTGAACCAATACCGCGACGACCAGAAGACCTTGCGCGCCGCCAACCCGACCAATCCGCCCTTCCGGAACGACCAGGACATTTAATCCCTGATCGGAACGCAATGTCGGGATGCGAGGACCGAATGCATGAGAATCTGAAAAAGGTGCGGGCCAAGGCGCCGCTGCGGCTAGGTTTGGCGGGGGGCGGTACTGATGTTGCCCCCTATTCCGACAATTTCGGCGGCATGGTACTGAATGCCACCATCTCACTTTACGCCTATTGCACGGTGGATCCGCGCGGAGATGGCCAAGTGCGGCTTGAGGCGCTGGACCTCGGAGAGGTGTTCCAGCACGCTGCCGTGCCGGTACTGCCAGTAAACCACGAATTGGCGCTGGTGGCGCAAGTCTACAATCGGCTGGTGGCCGTGTATTGCAACGGGCGGCCCTTTGCGGTGACGATCAGAACCCACGCAGATGTACCGCCCGGATCGGGGCTCGGATCTTCGTCGACTATGGTAGTGGCGGTGATCGCGGCGCTGGCCGAGTATCTTCGGCTGCCCTTGGGTGAGTATGAAATCGCGCAACTGGCCTTTGTGATCGAGCGGCGGGATCTGGGCCTGTCAGGTGGCAAGCAGGACCAATATGCTGCCACCTTCGGCGGCTTCAACCTGATGGAATTCTACGCCGACGACAGGGTTATCATAAACCCCCTGCGTCTGCGCCAATGGATCATCTCGGAGCTAGAGGCCGGGCTGATCCTCTATTTTTCAGGCCGCTCGCGGTCTTCGGCGGCGATCATCGACGAACAAGTCCGCAATGTTCAGGCCGGGAAGGCAGATTCGATCGAGGCGATGCACCAGTTGAAGGATCAAGCGCGGCAGATGAAAGAGGCGCTGCTGTTGGGTGATTTCAACGCCTTTGGCCAAGTGATGCGCGCGGGCTGGCGGGCTAAGCGCGAAATGGCGGCCAATATTTCGACCGACGAGATCGAGCAGGTGGTCGATGCGGCCATCGCAGCGGGAGCCCATGGCGGCAAGATCTCCGGCGCTGGCGGCGGCGGGTTCGTGATGATCTCGGTCCCGCCCGAGAAGAAGCCGACGGTGCTAAAGGCATTGGCGGGCTTTTCCGGCCGAGTTTTCAGTTGCCATTTCACCCAGGAAGGGGCCCAGGCGTGGACAGTGCAATAGAAGATTTCATCGAGGCCGAATTGCTGTCCAGCCGCGACACACTGGCCCGGCTCTATGCCAATGCCGACTATCGCGCCCGGTTGGCGGCGATTGCCGCTCTGTATCAGGACCGGTTGGAAGCAGGGAACACCCTTCTGTTCTGCGGCAATGGCGGCTCTGCGGCGGATGCCCAGCATATCGCGGGCGAATTTGTCAGCCGGTTCCATTTCGACCGTCCCGGACTGTCCGCCATCGCTCTCTCGACCGATACGTCGATACTGACAGCCATCGCGAATGACTATGGCTATGAGCGTGTCTTCTCGCGTCAGGTCGAAGCGCTAGGCCGCAAAGGCGATGTGCTTACAGCGATAACAACCTCAGGGGCGTCACTTAACGTGATCAAGGCGATCGAAGCGGCACGAGAGCGCGAGATCATCGTAGTTGGGTTGACGGGCGGCAACGGGGGCCAGATCGCCCAACTTTGCGACCATTTGCTGATCGCTCCATCGTCGGAAACACCGCGCATTCAAGAATGTCATCTAGCCAGCTACCACCTGCTCTGCGCGTTGGTTGAAGCGCGCATGTTCGGAGCGATCGGGTAACAATGTCGGCACCAATCCGACAAGCTGTAATTCTGGTGGGTGGCCTCGGCACCCGGTTAGGTTCGCTGACACATGCGACGCCTAAACCGCTGTTACACGTTGCCGGGCGACCTTTTTTGGAAACGCTCATTCTATGGTTGGCCCGTGCCGGAGTCGAAGATGTTATTTTGTCGACTGGTTATCTAGCCGGCGCGTTCGAGTTGTTTCTGGCCGACGGACACGCGTCCGGCCGCTGGGTGGGGCCGGAGGGTAAGCCAGTAGTCGTCCGCGAGAGCCGCGAAAGTAAGCCTTTGGGTACTGGTGGGGCACTTGCGATTTTGCGGGGGAAGCTTGATCAGCGGTTCTTTCTCATTAACGGCGACAGTTTCTTTGCGTGCGATCTGATCGCCGTGGCGAGCAAGGCCGAGGCCCTGCCGTTGGGCCATGCTGTGATAACCACTCGCGCGGTGCCAGACGCACGCCGCTTTGGCCGGGTAGAAACGGCTGCCGCGGGCCGCGTTTCAGGGTTCCGCGAGAAGGGTTCGGCCGGACCCGGAATGATCAATGCGGGCGTGACCGTGTTGTCGGGCGATATAGTAGACCGCATTTCGGCCGTTCCTTGCTCGATCGAAACAGAAATCTACCCTGCACTGGCGGTAGAAGGACTGCTGCATGCAGTTGAGCAAGAAGGGTACTTCATCGATATCGGCTTGCCTGAGACTTATTCCGAGGCGCAAATTACTCTGCCGCGCGCGACCCGCCGCCCAGCAATATTTTTCGACCGTGACGGTGTGCTGAATAGGGATGTGGCTGGTTATACATACCGGATCGAAGATTTGGTTCTAATGCCGGGGGCAGCGCGGGCGGTTGCGTGGGCGCGGACGCTTGGGTTCTGCACAGTGGTAGTGACGAATCAGGCGGGTATCGCGTATGGGCTGTATACTGAAGATGATATGCGGGCTTTCCACCGCGCCTTGAACGTAGCCATGCGGACCTCAGGGGGTTGGATTGACGCCTTTTACCATTGCCCCTATCATCCTAACGCTGTGATTCCCGCACTGCGCGCAGCGGATCACCCAGACCGTAAGCCCAATCCCGGCATGATCTTTCGCGCAGTGCGCGATCTTGATATTGACCTAGCGGGCTCACTCCTGATTGGTGACAAGCCCTCCGATGTCGCTGCTGCAGCCGCGGCCGGGTTGGCAGGGCATATTTATGAGGGTGGCAGCCTGGAGATCAGGCTGCGCAGCCTGCTGTCGGCATCGGAATTCGTCAAACCATAAACAGGGAATCTGGTGTGATAGGGCGACGTGAGGGGACGACGATCAAGTCCGCAATGGCAGATGCTGTCCTGGGCCATGCTCTTGAAACCGCTATGGGCGCGGGTGTGGATCATTTGACGGATGTGATTAGCTGGCATGCTCATGTACCCTTTGCAAATTCGCTGATCGAATTGTTAGTACCGAGGATGGTGGTCGAACTGGGCGTCCACAAGGGCGATTCCCTGTTGTCGATGGCTGCGGCGGTTCAGCGGTTCAATCAGCCCGGTCGGGTTGTTGGCATTGACACTTGGCGCGGCGATGATCACGCGGGTGTCTATGACGGAAAGGCGGTGCTGGACGAACTAATGGACCGCGCTGCCAACTTTGGCCTGCGGATCACTTTGCTCAGGTCTACCTTCGACGACGCTCTGGCGAGTTTTGCCGATGGATCGATCGATCTCCTCCATATCGACGGACTCCATACTTATGAGGCCGTCCGGCACGATTTTGATAGCTGGCGTTCCAAGTTGTCCCGCCGCGGCGTGGTACTTTTTCATGACATCGCAGTAATGAGGGACGACTTTGGCGTGCATAAGTTTTGGGAGGAAGTGCGTGGGCTAGGCCCGTCGCATGGGTTTACTTTCGGCAACGGCTTGGGCGTTCTCGCCTTGGGGCCGGATGTGCCCGGGGAGGTTGTCAAGCTGATAACCAGCCTTGCTCGATGGCCAGAGGTTGACCGGGTGTTTTCTGCGGTTGGAAAGGCGGTCGAAAGCCATTCGCTTGCGCGCGTGATGGCGGCGCGGGCTGAAGAACTGGAACGCCAAGTTCTTGGCGAGCGACAGCGCGCTGGCGCAGAGATCGCTCGTCTGACTGCCGAGATGGAGGCAGAGCGCGGCGCCGCAAAAGGCGAGTTCCAACGGTTACAGAGTGAGTTGGACGATGTGCGACAGACGGGCGTGGCTGAAATTTCGCGATTGTCGGCCTCGCTGGAAGAGGTCCGCGCGGCTGCGCAAGATGCTGCTTTACTTCAGGCGAGGTTAGAGGCCGATCGCTCCGCGGGCCGGACCGAGATCGACCGGCTGAACCGCGAAGTGGCGGCCCTGCACCGCGACTATTCGGCACGGCTTGAAGCAGCCCGGTTGAAGCGCCGCGCGATACGGGGCATCAAAAGGTTGGCCTTACCAGTCTGGCGCATACTGCCGCTGCCCACGATGACCAAACGAAGATTGCGGCTAGCGATCGTGCACCGCTACGGGAGTGCACTGCAACTGGTGCCGCCAAAGACGCCGGTGCTGGTTACCGAAACGCACCTTTCTCTACATTCCCAGTCTGGTCGCTATTTGTCGCTGGCCCGCTCAGCCACCGGCGTCCCCTCCAATCTAGCGCCGCGATCGGTGTCTATCGTCATCCCAGTCTATAATCAGATTGAATACACCTTGCGATGTATCGACGCCATAAAAGTCAATACCGCAGATATCGAGTATGAGATTATTGTTGTCGACGACGGATCCACCGACATGACACAAGCTGTGTTGTCGGCACGCGTCGACATTAATTACATCCGTAACGAGCACAATGTCGGCTTTATTGAATCTTGCAATGTCGGGCTATCGCGTGCGGCTAACCATTATGTATGTTTTCTGAACAACGATACCGAGGTGTTATCGCACTGGCTGTCGGCGCTGGTTGACACGTTCGAGCTGCATCCAGGCGTGGGGCTTGCAGGATCGCAATTGATTTATCCGGATGGGCGGCTGCAAGAAGCTGGGGGCATAATATGGGAAGATTTCTCGGGCTGGAACTGGGGACGGCTTGAAGACCCAGACAATCCGCGGTTCAACTATGCGCGTCGTGCGGACTACATCTCAGGCGCGGCGGTGCTGCTACCGCGGGCGTTGGCGATCGCCATCGGCGGATTTGATCCGGAGTTCACGCCGGCTTACGGCGAAGACAGCGACATGTGTTTTCGGCTGCGGACACTGGGGCTGAGCACGGTCTATCAGCCACTTTCGCGGGTCATACACTATGAGGGCTTATCGTCCGGGACCGACGTAACAAAGGGCGTTAAAGCCTATCAGGCGGTGAATGCTGAAAAGCTGAAGCAGCGGTGGGCACATATACTCCCGCATCACGGCGCGAATGGCCTGGATCCCGATCGTGCGGTGGAGCGCGGGTGTCTGGGGCGCATCTTAGTCTTGGATCAAATCACGCCCGAACCCGATAAGGACGCAGGCTCAATCACTTCACTTGAGTTGATGCTTGCGCTGCGTAACCTTGGATACAAAATCAACTTTGTCCCCTGCTCCAACTTCACCTATTTGACAGACTACACCGATCTTCTGGGTGGGTCTGGTATCGAAAGTGTGTTGTACCCCTGGGCCAAGTCGGTGGACGACCATCTGCGGCAGGTCGGCGACGTCTATGACGCGGTGGTGATATTCCGCGTCAATACCGCGGTCGAGCATTTAGACACCGTGCGCAAGCTGGCGCCTCGCGCCAAAGTTATTTTCCATAATTCGGACCTTCATTTCCTTCGCGAGGAACGCGCCCGCGCCGTAGCCAACACCGCAATCGCCGAGCGCCGCCTATCGTCCGAGGATACGAAGCGCACCGAGCTGGCAATTATCGAAAAGGTCGATGTATCCGTCGTGCATTCACATTTCGAGGCTGACTTGTTGGCCGAGAGCGTCCCAGGAGCCCAAGTTGTGGTCTTCCCTTGGGTGTATGAGCCGCGCGGGCCAGGCCCAAGCTTCGAGGACCGCGCCGATATTGTCTTTCTAGGCGGCTATCGACATTATCCCAATGTCGACGCGTTCCTGCACTATGTTCAGGATGTGGATCCGCTCTTGCACGAACGATTGCCCGGCATGAAGTTCCACGCCATAGGATCCAACCCAACGCGCGAGATGAAGGCACTGACCTCATCTCGAATAGTAATCGATGGGTTTGTTGAGGACTTGTTGCCAGTTCTAAACACTGCCCGGCTGATGTTAGTGCCCCTGCGCTATGGTGCGGGTCTAAAGGGCAAGATAGTTACTGCCATGGCGCATGGCTTGCCAGTAATCACTACTTCTGTCGGTGCCGAAGGAATGGCGCTGGTAGATGGTGAAGATGTTTTGGTGGCTGACACACCGCAGGCGATTGCTGACGCAGTTACGCGAGTTTACACTGATCCGCTGCTGTGGAAGCGATTAGCCCAGAATGGACTGAGCTATGTAGCCAGAACGACGTCTCGGTATGTTGGGTTGAAGATAACTCGGAGCATCCTCTCGAGTTGCGGGTTGCCTGCGCTGCCGATACCGTCGAAATCCCCAGAGGATGCTCTGTTTCAGGCGCTCGTTGGAACGCCTGCTCAGTGCTACGATCTAGGGCTAATCGCCGTCGCCATTAGGGCGGTTACAAAATTGGATGCGAGTGTGCGGCTAACTTTCGTAACTCCGAAATGTTCGTCGATTATAGTAGGAGATGGCGCAGAAGAAATATTAGAATTAGATTCGATCGGTACTGCTCTCGAACCGAAAGGTGTTTGGTCCCTGATTATGGATGCATGCGACGATCAAGCTGCCGGTGATGTTCTATCTACCCTAAAGTCTAGTTGGCCCGGTGCCACACCTTCGGCAATCGTGTTCCTTCCGCCGCGGGTCGAATACACCGGCAACGATATTAGGGTGACGCATGCGATGTCGGGGCGCATCCTTGCTGTAGGAGAAGCTCGTGAACCCGTTCATCTAAGGCATGGTTCGGCACTCGAAGCCACGTTTGGTGTGGTTCCCACATGGCTGTCTGATGTATCACTGTTGGGCTTCCCCTCTATCCAGCTTGCGTTGTTAAGAGATTGAACCGCCCGGACTAATCGCAGGCTCCAAGTTCTGAGAAGGTGTGACCTGCCACCCATTTTTCGGACCGTTCTTGGCTTGAATTTTCCACTTATGATCCCGGTATCGGGAGAAGGAGGATTCCGTGAAAAGGTCGAAGTTTACGGAGGCGCAGATCGCCTTCATCCTGCGGCAGGCGGAGGAAGGCACGGCGGTCGCTGAAGTCTGCCGTAAGGCGGGCATTTCGGACGCGACGTTCTACATCTATGGACGGCTCTCCCGGTGCAAGCGATTCGAGTAGGTTCCCGGCGGACTTGGGTGCCAACATCTATCCGACGTCGCCAGGAATGCTGGCGCGCCCAAATGGGTAATCCGCGCGGCGTGAGCCTCAACAACTGGGCGACTTCTCAGAGCCACCATAAAAGTCAGGTTCCTCACGCGCCGATCACGTCGGCCGGTACACTTCTCTGATCGTTCACACCTCACCGGACGCCCGTCAGGCTGCCCGGTATTCCGTTGCCCCTTTCAGCATCGCGAAGATGACGCGCGCATTCTTGTTGGCCACCGCGACGATTGTCTTGGCTGCGCCGCGTCGAGCCTGGAGGTCCCTGATCCAGGCGCCTTGTGCATCGTTGCGAGTTGCTGATGTCCGGACGACAGCCCGAGCGCCATGGATTAGCAGGGTCCGCAGATGACGATCTCCGCGCTTGGAGATGCCGTAGAGTCGCTGCCGATTGCCACTCGAATGCTGACGGGGCACGAGACCCATCCACGC
>NZ_JANJTZ010000056.1 GCF_024710845.1 Mesorhizobium sp. | reverse complement strand
GCGGGAGCAGGGCAAACCGGGTAAGGTCGCCCTTGTCGCCATCGCCCGACAACTGCTCGTCACGGCCAATGCCCTCGTCAAGACCAATCAGACCTGGATGACAAACGCGTAAACCAATTGACTCCCAAGACAGTCGCCGGGACCGGGGCCGGGCGGGGACAAGAAGTGAAGGGCGGGACAATGGACAACTGGCGCGCGGGCCGGCGTGTGGCCGTCGTCGGGGCTGGCCCGGGCGGTTTGTCGGCAGCAATCGCCTCCAAGAAGGCCGGATACGACGTTCGCATTTTCGAGCGCGCGGCCACGCCGAAGTCGCTTGGAGGGGCCGTGTTGCGTCACTACGGGATCGATATCGAGAACAATTTCGGCAGCAAGACTGTCACGCACTTTGCCAACAACAAGGGCAAGTTGCGGACGACATTCCCGTTCAACAGGAGCGTCGAAGAGGCTCTTGGGATCGAGGGATGGCACTATGGCATTCTGAGGGACATTCTGGACTATCTCGCGGACGGAAAGCGGATGGCTCTCCGCCTGAAAGAACTCCATGTCCATTAGCCCAACCAAAGTGCGCTTGTGCGCACTCGCTGATCTGACCGATGGCGAGGCGCGCGGTTTCCGTGTGTCCGAGTTCGACCCCAAGGTTATTGTCGTGCGCAGGCGTGGCCGCCTCCATGCCTATCTCGATTCCTGCCCGCATTACCGGCCGGGCACGCCGATGGCGTGGAAGCGGGATGCCTATCTCAATGGCCAGGGGACGCGCCTCGCCTGTCATTCCCACGGGGCGGAATTCGATATCGAAACGGGCGAGTGCGTGATCGGCCCGTGCCTGGGGCAGTCGCTGACGCGGGTCGATGTGCAAATCGACCGAGAAGGTGGCGTCGAAGCCATCCTGAACGTTTACGGGGAGGAAATCGCATGAGCAGGGCAGTCGACAAGGTGCTCATCATTGGCGGCGGGTTTTCTGGCATGTCTGCGGCGATCGAGCTGCGCAAGCGCGGCATTTCGGTAGACCTTGTCGAGATCGACGAGGGTTGGCGCTCCTACGGCGCCGGCATAACGCTCGGCGGCGCGACATTTCGCGCCTTCGCGACGCTGGGTATTCTGGACGCCTTCATGGAACGGGGCAGCGCCACCGACGGACTGCACCTCCAACTGGCCGACGGGACCCAGATCGCAACCCTGCCGACGCCGCGGGTGGCCGGCGACGACATCCCCGGCAGCGGCGGCATCATGCGTCCGGTGCTCGCGGGGATGCTCGCCGAAGCCACCCGCGCGGCGGGCGCCGACGTGCTGCTCGGGGTCACATTCGAGACGATGACCCAGGATGAGGACGGGGTAACGGTCGCGCTCTCCAACGGCGAGACCCGCCGGTTCGATCTGGTGGTCGGGGCCGACGGGCTGTTCTCCTCGGTCCGCAAGGCGCAGTTCCCCGATGCGCCGGAGCCCACCTATACCGGCCAGGCCGTGTGGCGAGCGGTGGTCGAGCGGCCCACCGAGATCGATACCGCGATCATGTGGATGGGGCCGAGGATCAAGGTCGGCATCAATCCGGTGTCCAAAACGCACGCCTATGTCTTCGTGACCGAGGACCGGCCTGAGAAGCGCCGCCTCGATGAGAGCGAATACCTGCCGGTCTTAAAACGGCTGCTGGCCCCGTTCTCTGCGCCGCTGTTGTCGAGGATCCGCGAGGAGGTCAGCGAAGAATCATCAATCGTCTACCGCCCTCTGGAAGGTCTGCTGGTGCCGCTTCCCTGGCATCGCGGACGTGTGGTGCTGATCGGCGACGCCGCGCATGCGACCACGCCGCATCTGGCCTCCGGCGCCTGTATCGGCATTGAGGACGCCATCGTTCTGGCGGAGGAACTGGAGGGGGCGGACACCGTGGAGGCGGGGCTCCGTGCGTTCGAGCAACGCCGCTGGGAGCGCTGCCGCATGGTGGTTCAGAACTCGCTGCGGCTCGGCGAAATCGAAATCCACAATGGCGACCGGCAGGAGCACGCGACGATCATGCGCGATTCGATCATGGCCCTGGCCGCACCGATCTGAATGGACAACTGGGAGGGACGAAAATGAGAACAACTGAGAAATGGCCCGGGCGCATCGCACTCATGGTGGGGCATTGCGCGGGCATGGTGGATCTCGTGGCACTGCCCGTCTGGGTCGGCACGCTGATATCTTCCTATGGCTTCGATCCCCAGCAGGCGGGCGGGCTGGCAACGCTGTTCCTTGTCGGCGCGGTCTTGGCGAGCCTTTCCCTCGCGCCGCGTTTCAACCGGCTGAACCGGCGACTCGTGGCGACGGGCGGTTTCGCCGTTTCGGCGCTGTCGTTCGGCGTCGCGTCTCTGCAGACGGACTTCGCCGCCATGGCGGCCTGCCATGCCATCGCCGGACTTGCGGCCGGTTCGGCGCTATCCGTCACTCATGGAACAATCGGACGCGCCGCAAATCCACACCGGCTGTTCGCCATCGTCGGTCTGGCACTCGGGGTTTTCGCGATCGTCTTCCTGGGCACCACACCGAACCTCGTCGCGGCTCTCGGCGGCGCGGCGCTGTTTCGGGTATTTGCTGTCGTTATGGCGGTTGCCGCCATCATCAGTGTATTGCTTTTTCCTGTTCCGGATCGCGCCGAGGGCGCGGATTTCGATATCGCGCATCCCAAGCTGAGTGGTGCGGTGTGGGCCGGTGTCATAGGCATCAGCCTGATGGCGCTGAACCAGGCCATGGTTTTCAGCTTCTTCGAGCGGATCGGTGCAGATCGTGGCTATGGAGTGGAGACCGTGACGGCCATCCTCATCGCACTCGGCTTTGTGAATCTCGTGCCCGCTCCGATGGCCGCATTTCTTGAAACAAAGCTGGATGCACATAAGGTCGTACTGGCGGGTCCCGCGGTACAGGCGGTTTTCGCGCTCCTCATCACGGCGGTGGCGGTCTTTCCCGCCTATGCCGGCGCCGGTGCGGTCTTTGTGTCGATCATGATCTTCACCCACACCTTTGCCTTCGGCCTGTTGTCGCGTCTCGACTCCAGCGGAAGGGCGCTGGCCGCAACACCGGCCATGCTTATGGTTGGAGCGGCGATCGGCCCGATCCTGGGTGGGACGCTGGTAAAATTCTCCGGCTATCCGGCGATTGGCGTTGCGGTCGTCATTGTCGCAGTTCTGGCAATCGCCTCGTTCAGCCGCGCACGCGTGCCGGTGGCGATTTTAGCCCGGCCGGCCGAATAGGACGCTCCATGCGGGATAAAGGCAATCACAAGCGGCGGATCGTCGATCTGTCGGTCTACCTGGAGAATGGCGTGCTCTCCGATCCGCCACCGCTTTCCCCCCGGATCACCTATCAGGATCACAGGCAGACGGTGGCGGAGTTCGAGCGGCTCTACCCGGGCACCACGGCAGCGGACTACCCGGACGGGGAAGCGGCGGCGGCCGAAAAGCTGGAAATCACCACCCACAACGGCACGCATCTCGATGCGCCCTGGCACTACCATTCGACGATGGACGCCAAAATTGGCGGTCCGCGCCGGTCGATGACAATAGACGAGGTGCCGCTGGACTGGTGTTTCCAGCCGGGCGTCAAGCTCGACTTCCGGCATTTCGACGACGGCTACCGCGTAAGCGCCGCCGATGTCGAGGCCGAGCTGAAGCGAATCGGCCACGAGCTCAGGCCGCTCGAGATCGTGGTGATCAACACGCGGGCGGGCACGCGCTACGGTCACGGCGATTACGTCAATTCCGGTTGCGGCATGGGCTACGAGGCGACCATGTACCTGCTGGAGCGCGGCATCCGGGTGACCGGCACCGACGGCTGGAGCTGGGACCCGCCGACCAGATATGCCGCCGAGCGGTTCCGGACGACCGGCGACAAGTCGTTAATCTGGGAAGGCCACAAGGCCGGCCGCGATATCGGCTATTGTCACCTGGAGAAGCTGCACAACCTGGACAGCCTGCCGCCGACCGGCTTCACCATTGCCTGTTTTCCGCAAAAGGTGCGCGCGGCCTCTGCCGGCTCGACACGTGCCGTCGCGATTTTCGACCTGTGAGGACCCGGATGAATTTTCCGCCCATCCACCGCGTCGTCACCGGCCATGACGAAACCGGCAAGGCGATCATCGTAACCGACGGCCCGCTTCCCGTCGTGAAGGAACTGGCGAACATCCCCGGGACCGTGTTCCACGAGGTCTGGAACACGAGAGCCACGCCGCCCGTCATCGACAACGGCGCCGACCCGACCCTCGGCGACTTGGTGATGTCGCCGCCGGCCAACGGGACGCGCATCCGCTTCGTCGACATACCGCCGGACACGGAGGAATTCCTTGCCCACGGTTCGGCCAGCATGAATGCGGCCTTCGGCGAGGTCGGCGACACCGGCGCGTCCACCGTCAGGGAGGATTCCCCGCACCCGCTGATGCATCGCACCGAGTCGATCGACTATGGCATCGTGATCGAGGGCGAGATGACGCTCGTGCTCGACGATAGCGCGGTGGACCTGAAGCCGGGCAGCGTCGTGATCCAGCGCGGTACCAACCATGCGTGGGCCAACCGATCAGGCGAGCCCTGCCGGATGCTGTTCATCCTGGTCGACGGGCAATACGCTCCCGAAATCGCCAAGGCGCTGGAGGACCGGGACGCCTGAGACCGGTTCCACTACCTGCCTCAGGCCGAATCTCCCCCGGAGGAAGCAATGAAACTCGCGACACTGAACGACGGCACACCGGACGGGCGACTGCACCTTGTCAGCCAGGATCATGCGCGCTGCGCCCCGGCGGACGCCGCGCGCACATTGCAGGAAACGATGGAGAACTGGGACGCGGCCGCGCCTAGGCTGGAAGCGGAATATGCGGCGCTCAACAAGGGCGGCGGGCTCCCCTTCGATCCCGCAACCGCGCTGGCGCCGCTTCCCCGTGCGTGGCAATGGCTGGACGGGTCTGCATTCGACAGCCATGGCAAGCTGATGCAGACGGCATTCAACATGGCATCTGTCGATACCCAGGGCCGGCCGCTGATGTATCAGGGGATGAGCGACCGTTTCTATCCGCCGGCCGGCGATGTGCGGTTCCCCTCCGAGGAGGACGGGATCGATTTCGAGGGCGAGTTCGGTATCATAACCGACGCGGTGCCGATGGGCACGCGTGCGGTCGAGGCGCGCGGACACATTCGGCTGGTGGTTCAGATCAACGACTGGAGCCTGCGCAAGCTGGCCCCGATCGAAATGAAGACCGGTTTCGGCTGGGTGCAGGCGAAGCCCGCGAGTTCGATGGCGCCGGTGGCGGTGACACCGAACGAACTGAACGACCACTGGCGGGACGCGCGTGTCGACCTGCCGCTTTGGGTCGACTGGAACGGCAAGCGCTTCGGTGCGGCCAATGGACATGCGATGAGCGTGGGCTTTGACGAACTGATCGCGCATGCCGCCTATTCGCGCGATCTGGTGGCCGGCACGGTGATCGGTTCGGGAACGGTCTCCAACGACAATTATCGCGAGGTCGGATCGTCCTGCATTGCGGAGCGCCGCGGGGTCGAGATGATAGACGACGGCGAGCCGAAGACTGGCTTCATGCGGTTCGGCGACTGGGTGCGCATGGAAGCGGCGCTGCCTGACGGCACGCCCCTTTTCGGCGCAATCGAGCAGATGGTCGTGAAGGGCTGAGCGCGTGCGTGTCGTCGTAACTGGTGCTGCGGGCTTCGTCGGCAACGGTCTTGCCCGGCATCTTGTCGCCAACCCGGATTCATTCGGTCGACCACTTTCAAAGCTGATCCTGGCCGATCTTGCCAAAGGCCCGGAGGACCCGGGAGGCGGTGCTTTCGCCGAATGGCGCTGTGGTGATCTCGCCAGCCCCGTCTGGCTCGATGCGGTGTTCGACGAGCCGGTTGACTGCCTCTTCCATCTGGCGAGTATTCCCGGCTCCCGGGCCGAGAGGCAGCCGGATCTTGGCTGGGCGGTCAACCTGGAAGCGCCGCTGGCACTGGCGCGCCGGCTTGCCCGGCAGGGGCGGGAAACCGGAATTGTTCCGCGCGTCGTCTTCGCCAGCACGATCGCGGTCTACGGGCCGCTGGGGCCGGACCCAGTGACGGAAGACCAGCCGCCGCGCCCGGTGATCAGCTACGGCGCGCACAAGCTGATGACCGAGATCCTGCTTGCCGACCTGTCGCGGCGCGGCGAAATCGACGCACGCAGCGTCAGGTTGCCGGGTATCGTCGCGCGTCCGGTTTCCGGAAGCGGCCACGGCTCTGCCTTCATGAGCCAACTGTTCTACAAGGCGAAGGCCGGGGAGCCTTATGTCTGTCCGGTCTCGCGTGACGCTGCCGCCTGGTGGATGTCGCTCGAAACCTGCGTCGCCAATCTCGTGCATGCCGCCCGGCTGGACACACACGGATTGCCGACGACCCGCACCTGGCAGTTGCCGGCGCTCCACGCACGGGTAGACGATATTGTCGCAGCGCTCGACCGGCAGCTTGGCGACCAAACTGGCGCGCGCGTCCGGTTCGCGCCCGACGAAGAGACCGAGCGGCTTTTTTGCCGCTTCCCGCCGCTGGCATCCCCGGTTGCGCTGGAAGCCGGGTTTCTCCGGGACCGCGATGCGAATTCGCTCGTGGAAAGCACACTGGCAGGCATGCAGCGCTAGTTGTTGCTATCGGTCCGTTGGGAAGCGGCTAACGGATCGTGGCTGCCGAGCGGCGCAAGGCGCGGCGGGCGGCGGTCTGCGGTTCGGTGCGCGCGTCGTCCGCCTCGAGGCGGGCAAACAGCCAGTCGATGAACACTTTGACGATAGGCGCCTCGGTGAGGTCGTTGCGGCAGGCAACGTAGAAATCGTCGGCGGCCGGCACCGCCAGGTTGAACGGGGCGACGAGTTGGCCCTTTGCGAGGAGACCCGAGGCGGTGACGGTGTCGCCGAGCGCCACGCCGTGGCCGTGCACGGCTGCCTCGAGCGCCAGGCGCGCGTCGCCCATGCGGTGCTGGTTGCGCCCGCGCAGCAGGTCGCGCGCATCAGCGGCGGCGAGCCAGGTGTGCCACTCTCGGCCGTCGTCGGCATGCAGGATTGTATGGTCGCCGAGGTCGCGGACGGTGCGGATCGGACGGTTGTGGATCAGCGTCGGACTGACGACCGGGAACAGGTCGAGCTGGCTCCAGAGCTTAAGCCAGCAATCCGACCAGTTGCCGTCGCCATAGAGGATGCAGACATCGACGTTCGGCGCATGAATCCTCGCCGGGTCGTTCGACGCGTCGAGCGTGAGCCGGATCTCAGGATACTGCGCGGTGAAGCTGCCGAGCATGGGGATCAGCCAGAACGACAGCAGTGCTGGCACACAATTCACAGTCAGCGAGCCGGCACTTGTCGGCCGCGTCATGCGTGCGGTGGCGGCTGCGATGCCGTCGAAGGCCGACGAGACAGCGGGCAGAAGCTCGGCGCCGTGCGCGGTTAGCCGGAGGCGCTGACCGGTGCGCTCGAACAGCTTGACGTCGAGCGAGGCCTCGAGCGCCTTGATCTGATGGCTTATGGCGCCATGGGTAACGAAAAGCTCGCTTGCTGCTTTGGTGAGGGAACCATGGCGCGCCGTTGCCTCGAAAGCGCGTAGAGGGTTGAGTGGGGGAAGGCGCTTGGCCATGTCGTGTGGCACCGAAGAGTCTTGTTAGTATTTCTCACATGAAAGGCTCTGACAATATCAATTGCGCTTTCATCCGCATTGCCGCAATTTTATCCAGCGCGAAAAACTGCTGAAAAGGTTTGCAAGTCAGTTGCGGCGCCAAGGTCGTTCCAGACGATCGCGGCGGGCGGCTGCACAGGGAGAACGGATCGATGGGTTGGGACGCAGGCAAGCTCGACGCCTTGAAGGCCAGGTATGGCGAGAGCCATGGCGGCGAACTGTTCGACCCGAAATTCCGCCGCGTCGCCGACAGGATCTTCTCCAAAAGCGGTACCCGGCTCGCACCCTATGCCGGGATTCCGACATTCCTCGCCGCGCCCTATCTGCCGGTCGATCCGCAGAACCCGGAATTCGGCGACCTCCAGGTGGCGATGGTCGGCGTGCCGATGGATCTGGGCGTCACCAACCGGACCGGCTCGCGCTTCGGCCCGCGCGCGTTGCGCACTATCGAGCGCATCGGCCCCTACAATCACGTGCTCGACTGCGCGCCGACGCATGAACTGCGGGTTGCCGATATCGGCGACGTTCCGTTTGCAAGCCGCTACCGGCTCGAGCAGAGCCATGACGACATCGAGCGCCACATCAACCGCATCGTCGACGCCGGCGTCGTGCCGCTGTCAGTCGGCGGCGACCATTCGATCAGCCATCCGATCCTCAAGGCGGTCGGCAAGAACGGCCCAGTCGGCATGATCCACATCGACGCCCACTGCGACACCGGCGGCGCTTTCGACCAGACCAAGTTCCACCATGGTGGTCCGTTCCGCAACGCGGTCCTCGACGGCGTGCTCGACCCGACGCGGACGATCCAGATCGGCATCCGGGGCTCGGCGGAATATCTCTGGGAGTTCACCTACGAGTCCGGCATGACGGTGATCCACGCCGAGGAGATTCCCGCGATGGGCATCAAGGCGGTGATCGCCCAAGCGCTCGAGATCGTCGGCGACGGGCCGACCTATCTCTCCTTCGACATCGACAGCCTCGATCCGGCGTTCGCGCCCGGCACCGGCACGCCGGAGGTCGGCGGCATGACCACGCGGGAAGTTCTAGAGATCCTGCGCGGGCTGAAGGGCGTCAACCTCGTCGGCGGCGACGTGGTCGAGGTGGCGCCGCAATACGATGCGACGACTAACACGGCGCATGCGGGCGCGCAGGTGCTGTTCGAAATCCTGAGCCTGATGGTGTTCAGCCCGTCTGTGACCGCTACGAGGCGCTGATCGGGCCGGCCGGTAGGGCCATTGAGGCGGGCCGGGCGTGGTGATTTACTGAAAGAAACAAGGGAACAGGCCGGACAACCGGCGCAACAGAGGAGCGTGAGATGATAACATTGATTAATCGGGGCTTCAGCCGCCGCAGTGTGCTCGGCGCGGGTGTCGCGTTGGCCGGAACGCTCGCCATGCCGGCGGTGCTGCGCGCGCAGGACAAGTCACTGAAGGTCGGCGTCTATGGCGGCTACTTCAAGGATTCCTTCGACAAGAACATTTTTCCAGAGTTCACCAAGGCTACCGGCATCGCCGTGGAATCGGTCGCCGAGCCGACCGGCGAAGCCTGGCTCGTGCAACTCGAGCAGGCGGCCAAGGCCGGCCAGGCGCCGGCCGACGTCTCGATGATGTCGCAGACTTCGACCATCAAGGGCCAGGCGACCAACCTCTGGACACCGCTGGATCCCGCCAAGATCAAGAATTTCGGTGATCTGCTGCCGCAGTTCGTCAGCAAGTACCCGGACGGCACGATCGCGGGCATCGGCGCGGTGGCTTGGTACATCACGCTGGTCACCAACACCGACACCTACAAGGAAGCGCCGACCTCCTGGGCGGCGCTGTGGGATCCCGCGAACAAGGACAAGCTTGGGCTGCTGGCGCTGGTGTCCAACTCCTTCCTGCTCGAAGTGACGGCGAAGACCTTCATGGGCGGCACCAACGCGCTCGACACCGAGGAGGGCATCCTCAAGGCGTTCGAGAAGCTCGCCGAGGTGAAGCCGAACGTGCGGCTGTGGTATCGCGACGAGGCGCAGTTCGAGCAGGCGCTGAAGTCCGGCGAGATCCCGATGGGCCAGTATTATCATGATGTCACAGGCCTTGCCGCCGCCGACGGCCAGCCGGTGCGCTCGACCTTCCCGAAGGAAGGCGGCATCCAGGACTCGGGTAACTGGGTTCTCTCCCGCGCCTCCACCAAGGTCGACGAGGCGCATGCCTTCATCGACTACATGAGCCAGCCGGCGATCCAGGGCCTGATGTCGCGCAAGGTCGGCACCGCGCCGACGCTGAAGCGCGAGGTGCTCAACCTGACGCCTGAGGAGTTCGCCGCCGTCTCATCGGACATCGAGCCGATCCTGCCGCGCTACGACCTCTACACGTCGAAGTCCGACTGGCTGAACCAGAAGTGGACCGAACTGATCGCTGGGTAGGTTTTCCTTCTCCCTGCTTGCGGGCAGAAGGTGGCCCGAAGGGCCGGATGAGGGGCCGAACGAACCCGAGAAGGTTGCTGCCCCTCATCTGACTGCCAGCACTGGAGGTCGAGCCGAGGGTTCGACCCGTCGGCCGGACCCCGCAAGCGGGGGAGAAGAGAGCAGCTTCGTCGTCGCTCGTCCTTCCGGGCAATCACCAAAGGACCATCGCCACCCATGTCCGGCCTGTCCATCAATGACGTGACCAAGACTTTCGGCAGTTTCGCTGCGGTCGACCATGTCCAGCTCGACGTGCCGCACGGCACCTTCGTCTGCCTGCTCGGGCCGTCAGGCTGCGGAAAGACCACGCTTCTGCGCATGATCGCAGGGCTCGAGGTGCCGACCGGGGGCGCGATCGTGCTCGACGGGCAGGACATCACGCAGGTGCCAACGCACAAGCGCAATCTCGGCATGGTGTTCCAATCGCTTGCGCTGTTTCCGCATCTGTCGGTTGGCGACAACATCGCCTATGCGCTACGCATCCGCGGCGCCTCGAAGGCGGAGCAAAAGGCGCGCGTGGACGAACTCCTGAAGATGGTCCACCTGGGCGGTTTTTCCGACCGGCCGGTGGCAAAGCTCTCCGGCGGCCAGCGCCAGCGCGTGGCGATCGCCCGCGCGCTCGCGCTGTCGCCGAAACTGTTCCTGCTCGACGAGCCGCTGTCGGCCCTCGACGCCAAGCTGCGCGAGGCGATGCAGGTTGAACTGCGACAGCTGCAGCAGCAGCTGGGCATCACCACCATTGTCGTCACGCACGACCAGCGCGAGGCGATGACGATGGCCGACCTTGTCGTCGTGATGGGTGAGGGCAAGATCCGACAGGCGGCGCCGCCGGTAGAGATCTATCGCCGCCCTGCGGACTCGTTCGTAGCGGATTTCATCGGATCGACCAACCTACTCGAACTAGCCGCGGACAGTGCGGGTCGCGCGACGATCTTCGGGCAACCGGTGGCCGGACTTTCGCTGCCCGACGGGCTGAGCAGGGCGCCGGTCTCGGTGCGGCCCGAGGACGTTCAGATCACGGCGCCTGGTCACGGCACGATCGACGGCACCGTCACCTTCGTGCGTGATCTCGGCGGCACGATCGAGACGTTTGTCCAGGTCGGCGATACGACCATCATCGCCGTTGCGACACCGCGCGAACGGCCGGACGTGAAGGCGGGCCAGACCGTCGGCGTGTCGTTGCCGGCGGGGAGTTGCGTGGTACTGAAGTCATGAGGCGCGAGCGGCCGCAAACCTTCGCCGATTACACGCCGCTCTTCTTCCCCGGCCTGATGCTGGTCGTCTTCTTCGTGGTGCCGTTTTCGACCATGATCGCGGTTTCGTTCTTCAAGCGCGATCCGACGGGCTTCTACACGCGCGATTTCGTGTTCGACAATTATGCGCGGTTCCTCAGCAGCTTTTTCGGCGGCGTGCTTGGCTTCTCGCTGCTGCTCGCCATCGGCGTCGCCATCTGCTGCGTGGTCATCGCGTTTCCGTTCACCTATCTGCTGACGCAGCGGCCGCGGCGCATACAGACGCTCTGGCTGGTCGGGCTGCTGTCCGTGCTGTCGCTGTCGGAAGTCATCATCGGCTTTGCGTGGTCGACGCTGCTGTCGCGCACAGCCGGCATCACCAATCTGTTCGTCTGGCTCGGCCTGATGGAGGCGCCCGTGGCGCTGCTGCCGAGCGTCTGGGCGGTGCTGACCGGCATGGTCTACCATGCGCTGCCCTACACGATCCTGGTGCTCTACCCGGCGCTGGTGCGGCTCGACCCCACACTGCTGGAGGCAGCGCGCACGCTTGGCGCCTCGCCCGTGCGCGCGTTCCTCAACGTCGTCACGCCGGCGCTGCGCAACACGCTGGTGGCGACGCTAATCATGGTCTTCGTCTTCGCGCTGGGCTCCTATCTGCTGCCGCAGATCCTCGGCCGGCCGCAGCACTGGACGCTGTCCGTGCTGATCACCGACCAGGCGATCTACCAGTCGAACATGCCGTTCGCGGCTGCAATGGCGGTGTTCCTGGTGTTGATCTCGCTTGCGCTCGTCGGACTGACGCTGCTGATCGGACGCCGGGAGAATGCGGGATGAGTGCCTTCCTTCGCCGGCTCTACTTCACAGCGGTTGCGCTCTTCCTCGCCGCGCCGATCGTCGTCGTCGCCGGCGTGTCGGTCAACGAGAAGCAGGATCTGTCCTTTCCGCCCAAGGGATTCTCACTCTCCTGGTACGGGCAAATCTTCCTGGACCCGGGTTGGCGGCAGGCATTGTTCGCGTCGGTCGTGCTGGCGATCACGGCGGCGGCACTCGCGGTTGCCATAGCGCTGCCGCTCGCCTGGTTCCTGTGGAGGCGCATCGCGCCGTGGGCGAACGTGTTCCAGATTCTCGGCCTCGCGCCGTTCATCCTGCCGCCGGTCATCACCGCGCTCGGCCTCCTCACCTTCTGGGCGACGGCAGGCTTCTACGGCCAGCCGTGGACGGCGGTGATCAGCCACGCGATCTTCTTCGTCACGCTGCCGCTGGTCACGCTCTCGCTCGGCTTCGCCTCGATCGACAGGGCGCTGGTGGAAGCCGCGTCGACCATGGGGGCGGACGACCGCACCGTGCTGAAGACCGTCGTGCTGCCGCTGATACTGCCCTATCTCGTGTCGGGCTACGCCTTCGCTTTCGTGCTGTCGCTCAACGAATACATCGTCGCCTACATGACGATCGGCTTCACCATGGAGACGCTGCCGATCAAGATCTTCAACGCGCTGCGCTACGGCTACACGCCGACGATGGCGTCGGTGTCGATCTTCTTCGTGGCGATCGCCGCGCTCGTGTTCGGCCTGATCGCGCGCTTCGGCGATATCCGCCGGCTGCTTGGCGCACTCTCCTCGGACGGAAAATGATGAAGCTCGCGGCACTCCAGATGCAGGCACTCCCGGGCGACCAGGCGGCAAATCTCGCGCGGATCGAAAAGGCGGCGCGTGATGCGGCATCCGCCGGCGCGGACCTGGTCGTCGTGCCGGAACTGGCGCTGCCCGGCTATGGCGCGGGCGCGGCAATGGCGGGACTTGCCGAGACGGCGGACGGCGCGTTGATGGACAGCCTCGCGGAGATCGCCCGCGCAGCTGGCGTCGCGATCGTGGCCGGCTTCGCGGAGAGGGACGGCGCCGATGTCTACAACAGCGCAGTCTTCACCGATGGACGCGGTGAAAGCGTCATCTACCGCAAGTCGCATCTCTACGGCCCCTACGAGAAGGGGCTATTTCGGCCGCAGGCGCCGGAGACGCATCTCTTCGAGGTCGCCGGACTGAAGCTCGGCATGCTCATCTGCTACGATGTCGAGTTCCCGGAAAACGTGCGCCGGCTGGCCAGAGCCGGCGCGCAGGCGGTAGTCGTGCCGACCGCACTGCCGGCGGGTCCGAGCGGCAGCTTCATCGCCGAGCATATGATCGCGGTTCGCGCTTTCGAGAACCAGATCTTCGTCGCCTACGTCAACCATTGCGGCAGCGACGCGCTTTTCACCTACGCCGGCCTCAGCCGCATCGTGGCGCCGGACGGCAGAATGCTCGCCGGGGCCGGCTCGTCGGACGAGGCGCTGCTCGTCGCTGATCTCGATCCGGCTGATTTTGCCGAGTCAGCCGAGGCCAACACCTACTTGCGAGATGCTGGATAAGGCTCGGTCAGCGGACGTCGTCCATCTAGCCGAGCCTGCGACCGCTACGGCGGGAACCCTCATCGGTGGAGAATTCCGCCCCGACGTAGGATGTGAAACGGTCTATGGCCAGCCACGGTCCGACGATCCCCCCGCTGGATGATGTGGAACCGGCTGGTTTCGGCGCTGGCGCCGGGCACGACGCGGGCGCTGTACCACGGCTCGCCCTTCCGTGCGGACGGCAATGTGCTGTTGGACATCGCCCAGGCCGAGAAGATGACCTATTTCGGCACCTCGACGAAATTTACCGACGCATTGCGTAAGGGGGCCTGTCGCCCGAAGGACACACGATCTTTCGACCGTGCGCGTCATCTCCCGGCGCGCATCACGGCTCGCGCGTTTCGAATAATTCTGCGGCATTGCGGGCGTTCGCTGGCGGAGCGTGTCGGCAATGGTTCGGTCATTCCGAAACCATCCCTGATACGAGCGTCAGCTTTGCGCCTGGCCGCGGGTGTCACCATCTCTTTCCCACGAGATCGTTCAGCGCCGCGTTGTCGAACATGGCGCCGGCAGGCAGACGCGCCAGCCGCGTGTTCTCGTCCTCCAGCGCCTTCGGCCGGCGCGCCTCCGAGACGTTCATCCGCCGAAGCGGGCCTACCAGTTGTGGATCGAGGCGTCGCTGATCGCGAGGGCGTCAACCCTTTGGTAGGCCGCTTGGCCGGGCCGTACGTTTCTGCGCAGCGATGCGAAACGCCGCGTTCGGCGCGCCATAGCCGCCATAGCCGCCGCGGCGTTCTACGATCTCGAAGAAGAATCCCTCGCCGAAGTTGGGACTGTAGAACTGGAAGAACTCGCCGGCCTCGTCGCGGTCGTAGAGGATGTCGAAGTCGCGCAACCGCTCGGTGAGGGCCGGGTCGAGCCCGAAGCGCGCCTCGACGTCGTCGAAATAGTTGGGTGAGATCTTGAGCGGCGTGAAGCCGTTGTCGCGGAAACGGGCGGCAGTTGAGAAGATGTCGCCGGTCGCAAAGGCGAGGTGCTGGATGCTCGAGCCGAAGGTTTCGGCTATGAAATGGCCGGCCAGGGTCTTGCGGTTTTCGGCGCCGTTGAGGGTCAGCCGCAGCGCGCCGTCGGCGCTCTCGATCACCTGGCTACGCACCAGCCCGGACGGGTCGACGACGTCCACCATCGGCGACTTCCGGGTCCGAAAGATCGAAGTATAGAAGAGGAGCCATGTCAGCATCTCCTCGTAGTTCATCGTCTGGGCGATGTGGTCGACGCTCAGCAGTTCGACGCGCGTGTCGGACGAGGACGCCACCGCCTCGAACTCGACATCCCAGACCCGCGCAGTAAGCCCGTCGATGAAGTAGATCACGCCGCCGCCGACGCCGCGGATGGCAGGAATGGCGAGTTCGCCAGGTCCGTGCCGCTGTTCGAAGATCTCGGCGCCGAGCGCCCGTGCGCGCTCGACGGTCGCCGCCGCATCCGCCACGCGCAGCCCGATCGCATAGGCTGAGGTGCCGTGCACGATGTAGGAGGAGTGCGCGAAGCCGTCGCGCTCGGTGTTGACGACGAGGTTGATGCCGCCCTGCCGATAGAGCGTGACGTCCTTGTTGCGATGGCGCGCGACGGCGGCGAAACCCATGGCCTCGAACAGGCCGCCGAGTTCCTCCGCCTCCTGTTCGTCGGCGGCGAATTCGACGAACTCGATGCCTTCCACCGTAATTCGGTCCGGAATGGACGGCACGTCGATGGCGATCGCCGGTTCGTGCCGGGCCACTTGGTCCATCAGATAGACGAGCGACCGCCGGCCATCGATCGAGATCGATTTCGGCGAGCCTCCGCGGAACTGATCGTTGAAGATCTCTAGCGACAGAGGTCCATCATAACCTGTGGCGGCCACCGCGCGCATGAAGTCGACGACGGGAAGATCGCCTTGGCCCGGCATGTTGCGGAAGTGGCGGGACCAGTAGAGCAGATCCATGTCGATCTTCGGCGCGTCCGCGAGCTGAACGATGAAGATTTTGTCGCCAGGAATGGCGCGGATCGTGTCCGGGTCGATCCTGCGCGCCAGTGTGTGGAAGGAATCGAGGATCACGCCGATGTTTGGATGGTCGGCGCGTCGGACGATCTCCCAGGCGTCGCGATGATCGCCAACATGACGCCCCCAGGCGAGCGCCTCGTAGCCAACACGAAGACCGCGTTTCGCTGCGCGCTCGCCAAGCTCGCGGAAATCGGCGGCTGCTCGGTCGATGCCGCCGATCGAGAGCGGCGAGACGTTGGAACAGACCAGCATCAGGTCGGTGCCGAGTTCGCCCATCAGGTCGAACTTGCGCTCTGCCCGTTCGAAGGCGCGAGCGCGCTGCGGCTCGGGCATGCCCTCGAAGTCCCGGAACGGCTGGAACAGCGTGATCTCGAGTCCGTGGTCGCGGACCATCCGGCCGACCTCGGCCGGGGTGCCGTCGAAGGCGAGAAAGTCGTTCTCGAAAATCTCCACTCCGTCGAAGCCGGCCGCCGCGATCGCCGCCAGCTTCTTGCGGAGATCGCCGCTGATCGAGACGGTGGCGATCGAGGTCTTCATCCTCAGCCGTCCTCGACCATGTTCATGAGAGCACGCACGGCGACAGGGTAGCCTTTCGGGCCAAGTCCGGCGATGACGGCGGTCGCCACCTTCGACACCAGCGAATGGTGGTAGATCTCCTCGCGCCGGTGGATGTTGGAGATGTGGAACTCGATGATCGGTCCCGCAAACATCTTCAGCGCGTCGAGCAGCGGGATCGAGCGGAAGCTCAGTCCCGCCGGGTTGATGACGATGCCTGAGCCCTCGTCGATCGCCTCGTGCACCCAGTCGACCAGCTGATGTTCGGCGTTCGACTGGCGGAACCGCACGGGCGTGTCGCCGGCAGCTTCGCGGCACATCGCCTCGATCTCGGCCAGCGTCGTCGTGCCGTAGATCTGTGGCTCGCGCTTGCCGAGGCGATTGAGATTGGGTCCGTTGAGGACGAAGATCGGTTTCATACTCATCCCTGATATCCTAGGAGGCGAGGCAGCCAGAGCACCGCATCCGGCACGAAGGTGATGACCGCGAGAACGACGATCATCGCCCACAAGAAGGGCATCGTGTCGCGCACGATGTCGCGCAGGGGCACTTCGGCGATGCGCGTCATGATGAACAGCAGCAGTCCGTAGGGCGGAGTGATCAACCCGAGCATGATGTTGACGACGACCATCACGCCGAAATGGACCATGTCGATGCCGAGCGCCTGGGCCGTCGGGATGAGCACGGGAACGATCACCAGCAGGATCGTCGTGCCCTCGAGAATGCATCCGAGCGCCAGGAGCAGGACGTTGACGAGGATCAGGAAGCCGGTCGGCGACAGGTCCCAGGCAAGCAGCAGTGCCGAAAGGGACTGTGGAATGTTCTCGACCGTGACGACGTAGTTGAACACCATGGCTCCCGCCAGCAGCATGCCGATCGACGCGGTGGTGCGGGCGCTGCTCAGCAGCGCCCGATAGAGCTCGCGAACCGACACGCTGCGATAGATCGCTACCGAAATGAGCAGCGCATAGCCCGCCGCCACGCTCGCGGCCTCGGTCGGCGTCATCACGCCGCCGCGGATGCCGACGAGCAGGACGACCGGCAGCAAGAGCGCCGGGAAGGCTCGAAGCGTGATCCCCGGTATCTCGCGCAGCGGCACCGGCTCCTCGACGGGGAAATTCTTGCGACGGGCGTCGATGGCGACGATCACCATCTGCGCGGCGGCGAGCAGCAGCCCAGGCACGATGCCGGCGATGAAGAGGAAGCCGATCGAGGCGTCGGAGATGAGCGCATAGATGACAAGCGGTATCGACGGGGGAATGATCGGGCCGACGACCGAGGTGACCGCCGTCAGCGCCGCGGCGTAGCTTGCGGGGTATTTGCCGTCCTTGGTCATCAGCTGCTGCATCATCTTGCCGGTGCCTGCCGCGTCGGCGATGGCCGATCCGGACATGCCGGCGAAGATGATCGACTGCAGCACGTTCACCTGCGCGAGGCCGCCGCGGAACCGGCCGACCACGGCGTTGCAGAACTGCAGCAGGCGATCGGTCATCGACCCGGCGTTCATGATCTCCGCGGCGAGGACGAACATCGGCACCGCCAGCAAGAGGTAGCTGGTATAGAGGCCGTTGAGCAGTTGCTCGGCCGCCGTGCCCATGTCGAGCCCGGCCAGCCACAGGTAGAAGATCGAGCCGGCGATCATAGCATGGCCGATCGGCAGACCGAGGAAAGCGAGCGCGGTGATCGCCACAAGCGACAGCGAGAAAGGACTGGTCATACGCCGGAGCTCGCCTTGGTGGGATCGAATTCATCGGGCGCATCGCCCTTGAGCGCGTGGAAGGCGAGCCAGAGATAGCGCGCGATGACGGCGAGGACGAAAACGAGGTAGATCGAGAACAGCCAGTCGAAGCGGATCTTGAGATAGGCGGTGCTCTCGACCTTCATGAAGGTGACGTAGTCGGCAACGGCCGGAAACGAATAGCCGTAGAGGCCGATCACGGCGGCGGCGGAGGCAAGCGTCATGATCCGGCGCGCCCGGGGACCCACCGCGCCATAGATCAGGTCGAACCGGATCTCCTCCTCCTCGCGCACGACGAAGGCCGCGCCGAAGAGAACGACCCATATCCAGAGCACGACGGTGAGTTCGCTGCTCCATCCCGTCGGCCAGTTGAGCAGATACCTGAACACGACCTGCAGCAGAAAGGCGACGAACATCACGCCGATCATCAGCGCGATGAGGTTCTCACCGCGCCGGTAGAGCCAGCCGGCCGCATGCTTCAGTCTCGGGTCCATGTTTCCCTCCCGGCACCGAACTCGTTATTCCGCAAATTGTCACATCGTCGCGTCCAGCGGCGCTGCCGGACAGGCTTCGCCTGCCCTGGCGAAGATGCGATCGCCGGGCGGAGAGCCGCCCGGCGGTCAAGCGCATCACAGCGCGTTGATCTTGTCGACCATGCCGGCCGGCCAGGCCTTCGCCTGCTCGGAGGCAAGATACTGGTCCTGCACGTGCTTGCGGAAGGCGGCGACGTCAGGTTCGTAGATCTTGAGCCCCTTTGCCTTGAAGCTCTCGGCCAGTTCCTTCTCGCGGGCGAGGTGCTTTTCGGTGGAGAAGTCGATCGCCCTGTCGGCGGCCGCCTGGACCTTCGCCTGCTTCTCCGCCCCCATCTCGTCCCAGGTCTTCTTCGAGATGGTGAGCAGGTCGTAGCCAACGAGGTGCGAGGTCAGCACGATCTGCGTCATCACCTCGTAGAACTTCATATTCTCGACGTTCGGCAGCGGATTGTCCTGGCCGTCGATCGCGCCGGTCTGGAGGCCGGTGTAAACCTCGGCATAGGCCATCGGCGTCGGGTTGGCGCCGAGCGCGGTGCCGAGGAACTGCCAGGCGTCGCCGCCCGGCATGCGCAACTTGATGCCCGCCATGTCGGCCGGCGTCTTGATCTCCTTGTCGACCTTGAGGCCGACCTGGCGCACGCCGAAATAGGTGGGGCCGAGAACCTTCACGCCGAGCTGGTCCTCGGTCATCTTCTTCATCTCCGCGCCGGCCTCGCTGGCGAAGAACGCCTTGAGATGCGCGGCGTCCCGGAACAGGTAGCCGGCCGTCAGGATCGACCAGGCGGGAATCTGCTTGGAGATGTCCTGCGGGGCGATGTTGCCCATCTCCAGGTTGCCACGCTGCAGCGCCACCAGTTCGGTGCCCTGCTTGAACAGGTTGCCGCCGTAATAGCCCTCGAAGGCGAAGTCGTCGGCGATGGCGTCCGAGAACATCTTCATCATCTCGGCTCGGATGTCTTTCTCCGAGAACACCGCCGAAAAGCGGAGCTTAGGCTTGTCCTGCGCAAAGGCCGGAACGGCTGCGGCCGCACCGAGCGCGGCGGCGCCGGCCAGGAACTGTCTGCGTGTCGAAATCATCGTCATGTCTTCCTCCCTTGGATTTGCGTCAGAGCTTGTTGATCTTGTCGAGCATTCCCTCCGGCCAGTCCTTCGACAGCGGAGATTCGAGATACTTCTTGTTGGAGCGAGTGCGGAACGCTGCGCCGTCGGGCTCGCAGACGTCGAGCCCCGCGCCCTGCGCGACGGCGTCGATGAACAATAGGGCCATGTGAGCGGTCATGCGGCCGCCTCGAAATGGCCGGCCATCGCGGTCATGTCGGCGGCGCGGCCGGTGAACAACTCGAACGCCCGCGCGGCCTGGCCGATTGCCATGCCGATGCCGGGCAGGGTGCGGCAGCCGATCGCCCGCGCGGCCCGCAGCAGCTCGGTCTCCTGCGGGAAGTAGATCACGTCAGACACCCACTGCGACGGCTGCAGCAGGCGTGTGTCGAACGGCGTCCCGGGATGCTTCGCCATGCCGACAGGCGTGGTGTTGACCACGCCGTCGGCGTCGCCGAGCGCCGCCGCGATGTCCGACGGGGACACGACGGTCGTGTCGGTGCCGACGAGGCGTGCTGCGAGCGCGCGGGCCCGGGACACGTCGGCATCGACGATCGACAGCCGGCGCGCGCCGAGCCCGATCAGCGCATAGGCGACAGCCGATCCGGCGCCGCCGGCGCCGAACAGCACGACATGTCCGAGCGGCGCACCGGGCATAGCGGTCCGGAAGCTTTCGGCATAGCCCCAGCAATCCGTGTTGTGTCCCGTCCTGCGCGGGCCGAACACGACCGTGTTGACCGCTCCGATCGCGGTCGCGTCGACCGATATTTCGTCGAGCAGCGGCATCACGCTCTGCTTGAACGGATAGGTGACATTGACGCCGTGGAAGCCGAGCGAGACCGCGGCCTCGATGGCGGCGGGCAGGTCGGAATCGGCGAGGCCGAGCGCGTCGAAGTCGATCAGCACGTAGGAGCAGGCCAGGCCGATGCGCGCCGCTTCGCGCTCGTGCATGGCGGGGGTTCGGGACAAAGCGATGCCACGTCCGACAAGACCGACCTTCACGTCCAGACGCCCGCCAGGCACATGCGTGCGGCGCTGCATCAGTCCGTCGATCGCGTGCGCGATCGTCGCGGCGGTCTTCGGCATTTGTCCTCCCGAGCCGTACGTAAGCGACGGCTTGTCTTCGTTCGGCCCGACCCGGTAAATGGTCCGCAGCCACGAATGGCACTATGTACGAAATAGTTAGTTTGTCAACGCCGCGCTGCGGCTGATAGGATTTTCGATGTCTGGTCCGAAGCTGCTACGAAAGGACAGGCCGCCGCCGAAGCGGCCACAGGATCCGGACGGGACCCGCCGCGACATTCTCGAGACAGCCTCACGCGAGTTCGCGATGAACGGGCTGTCCGGGGCGCGGATCGACGAGATCGCCGCCCGGACGAAATCGTCGAAGCGCATGATCTACTACTATTTCGGCGACAAGGAGGGCCTTTACCTGGCGGCGCTGGAGAACGCCTATCGCACCGTGCGCGACGGCGAGGCGAAGCTGGAGACCGACGGGCTGCCCCCGCCGCAGGCGCTGCGCAAGCTGGTCGAGTTCACGTTCGATCACCACCACGAGCACGAGGACTTCATCCGCATGGTGATGATCGAGAACATCCACCATGGACAGTATCTCGAAGGCTCCGACGTGATCCGACGCCTCAATGTGACCGCCATCGATAACATTGCATCGATCTACCGCCGCGGTGTCGAATCCGGCGATTTCCGGGCGGGCCTGGACCCCCTCGAACTTCACTGGCAGGTCAGCGCGCTCTGCTTCTTCAACGTCTCCAATCGCGCGACCTTCTCGAAAATTTTCAGCCGCGACATGGGTGATGTCGAGCACCAGAGCAGGTTGCGGAAGAATGCGGTCGAGATGGTTCTGAGGTTCGTCAGCGCGCAGGGCTGACACCTCGCACGAACGCCGCATGGCACCGGATGAGACCGCTTGAAAACGGGCGGCAGCACGCGAAATGGCTCTGCCCATAGGTTAATAGAGGGCAGACACCCGATCGTTTCATCTGAACAACAGAAGATGGGGCACCTCGGCGGTTTTCTCCAATTATACACTCAAACCCAGCTTGCCCGGGTTGAGAAGGTTGTCGGGATCGAGAGCGGTCTTGACCTTCTCGAGCAGCGGAAAGGCGCTTCCCAGCCCCTCCTTCATGTAGGGCGCACGCAGGAGCCCGACCCCATGGTGATGGCTCAATGCAGCGCCGTGCCGGATCAGGACCGCGTTGGCGGCATCCCATGCCGCGCGATACCAGTTTGCGCGCTTCTCGACGGCTACGTCGCCCCGCAACGAGAAGTAGAGGCATGCGCCATCGACATAGGCATGCGACTGGTGTGCGGATCCGGCGAGCGTCCCCGGTACCGCGTTGATCGCGGCGACAACCTCCTCGTAGATCGCCGGCAGATCCCGCCAGCGGCCGGTCATCTCGAGAGTATCGGCGACGAAGCCCGGCCCGCGCTTGAAACCCTCGGCGCTCTTGCCGGTCAGGAACCGCGTGTCGAGCCACTTCTCGAAGATCGCCTCCCCGTCGAGTTTCTCGCCCAGCTTCGCGCACACCTGCTCGCTGATCGTCATGACGGCATCGACGATTTCCGGCGCTCCCTCGTCGGCAACGAGGAGGACGTTCTGGTCGGGCAGCCCGAATTGCACGCCGCTCTCGAGCAGGTCGTAGAGACGCAGAGCGCCCGGGGTGGCGCCGCCCTGGAGGATCCGGCGGCAAGCGTCCAGGCCAATCGCAAAACTGCGGAAGCCGTAAGCGATGGCGCGGCCGTAGTCGGGCAGCCGGTGCAGCTTCAGCCGCGCACGCACGATGATACCGAGCGTTCCCTCCGAGCCGATGAACAATTGCTGCAGATCGGGGCCGAGCGCGGCGCGGGCGTAGTTGCCGACGCTCGCCAGTGTGCCATCCGCCAGGACCACGTCGAGCCCGTAGACCATGTCCTCGATCTTGCCGTAGCGCGTGGAAAGCTGGCCCGCGCCCCGGCAGGCAATCCAGCCGCCAACGGTGCTGATGGCGAAAGACGAGGGCCAATGGCCCATGGTCATCCCGTAATCCTCCTGGATCATCTTCTCGAAGATGTCGCCGAACATGCCGGCCTCGACCTCGACGATCTGGCTTTCCGCGTCGAAGCCGACCAGGCGGTTCAGCCCGCAAACATCGAGCACGATGCCGCCGCGCAGGGGCAGGGCGGCGCCGGTCACGTTGCTCCGGCCAGCGGAGACCGTGACCGGCACTTTCGCGGCATTGGCGAGGCGCATCACCGCCTGAACCTGCTCGACGGTTGAGACCCGCACGAAGACGCCTTCGACGGCGGCGGGCGTGCCCGAGGTCTCGGCGAGCATCGTTCCCGCCCACCAGTCCCGCGTGTTGACCACGAAATCGTCGCGCGCGGTCAAGACCTCGTCGGCGGCCTCACGGAGCTGCTCGATCAGTTGCGCGCTCACCGGCACCACATCCCCGGCGAGCCCGGCATGGTGCCCGATGTTCTTGATGGCTGACGCATAGTGCGGCGGGGTGGGCGCCCCGATGACATAGTTACCACGGTTGTATCCGCGAAGAATCGCCTGTCTGCTGATCATCTGCCGTCTGCTCCGGTAAGGATGGATTTTTCTCTGTCGGTCGCCGCCACGTAGGCCGCGACCTGTCGGTCGATTTCGGCGCTGGAGAGCCCCAGTTCCTGCCCGATCAACGCACCGACCAGCGCGGCGGCGCGCGCCGACGCGTCGCGTGCCATCAGGCGGGCGCGCATGCGCCGCGACAGGACGTCGTCTACGGTGCGCGCCATTTCGTGGCGCGCCGCATAGACGACCTCGCCGCAGGCATAGGGGAGGCCTTCGACGATCGGCTCGAGGAATTCGGGGCGGGAATGCATGATCTCGCTGACGAAGCACGCTTCGGTTCCGTAGCGCTCTGCGAGGTGGGCCTGCCATCCGCCGGAAGCGACAGTAGCCTGCGCATCATAGCCGGCGGCTCCCAACAGGAAGGCGGTTCTGGTCCGGCATCGACGGCGGTCGCCCAGCACCCTGGCCGCCGCATCCACGGTCTGCTCGGCCATGTGCCGCGACGTGGTCAGTTTCCCGCCGACGATGGTGACCAGCCCGTCGGCGCCGACATGGATGGAATGGTCCCGCTTCACGTCCATCGTGCTGCCGCCCGACGCGGTTGCGACAAGGGGCCGGCACCCGGCGATGCTGCCGAGTACGTCCTCAGGGGAAAGATCGACGTCGAGGGCGCTGTGCACACCCTCGAGCAGGAAGTCGAGTTCCCGGCGCGTGCAGTGAACATCGTCGAGGTCGCCCTGGTAGTCCTCGTCGGTCGTGCCGAGATAGGTGACGTTGCCCCAGCGGGTCATCGTCGCCCGGCGGCTGCGGCCGGGCACGGGGATCGTGACGGTGCAGTCGTTGCGGATCTTGATCCATGGCACCGCCACATGGACGCCCTTCGCCGGACGCACGTGCAAGGGCTTTTCGGCGTTCGGCCTGAGCCCCATCCAGTCGCGGAGCCAGACGCCGGTGGCCATGATCACCGTGCGCGCGCGGATTCGGATTTCCCGGCCTTCGACCGTATGCACGATCGCGCCGTCCACGGCCCCGGACCCGGTGCGGGTAATCTCCTCGACCCTGGCGTGGTTCAGGACCGCTGCGCCATGGAACGCGGCGGTGCGGGCGAGCGCGAGGGTCAGGCGGGCGTCGTCGACGCGGGCGTCGAAATACATGAGACCGCCGCGCAGATACTCGTCCTTGAAGGTCGGGCAATGGGCGAGGACTTCCTCTGAAGTCAGCTTCTGGTGAAGGATGCCCTCCCGCCAGCCGCCCGCCAGATCGTAGGTCCACAACAGGCTTTCGAACGCCTTCGCCAGGCGCGCGTCGAAGATCCCGTCACGCTCCAGGACCGGGAACAGGAACGGCAGCCGCTGCACGAGATGCGACGCGTTGCGGCGCAGGCGCTGGCGTTCCAGCAGCGAGCGGCGCACCAGCCCGAGATTGCCCTGCTCGATATAGCGCAGACCTCCGTGAACCATCTTGGACGATTTGGACGATGTGCCGGAGGCGAAATCGTCCTTCTCGACCAAGGCGACACGAAACCCGCGCAGGCTTGCGTCGAAGGCGCAATAAGCGCCGGTGACACCGCCGCCGACCACAAGGATATCGAAGGTCTCGGAGGCGAGCCGATCCTGCTGCTCCGACCTGACGAGCCGCAACGGCTCGGCGCGAATCAGGGACGACCGGTCCTCCGCGCTGCTCCTCCACGGGAAGTTCAGCATGCCTGCTCCTGTCTGACGTGCACTCCGGCCGAGACGCGTGCGATTTCCTCTTCGACGGCGGCGGCCCAGCGCGCCCGCCGGTCCTGCCTCTCGGCGGCGCTGATCCGTGGCGCGAAGACCTCGCCCTCCGGCAGCGTTGCGCGTGCTTCCGACAAGCTGTCCCAGAACAGGCCGCGGGAGCCGGCGAGGAAGGCCGCTCCCCGCAGGGTCGCACGTTCGGCGTCTGCCATGCGGCGGATAGGGACGCCGCTCAGATCAGCCTGGATTTCGAGCAGCGCGTCGCTGGAGGACAGCCCTCCACCCGCGGCGATCTCGCGCAAGCGGACGCCTGCCGACGCCTCGTTGGCTTCGGCGCAACCCACCGCTGCGTGGGCAATGCCCTCAAGGACGGCGTAGGCGAGGTGCGCTCGCCCATGCGCCAGGGAAAGACCCGTGAGCGATCCCCGCGCGCCGGGAACGATGCGAGGCTGACGCAGCCCTGTCAGAGAAGGCAGAAAGAGCAGTCCTTCGGCGGAGCGGACTGTCGCTGCGAGATGGCCGAGTTCGCGTGGGTTTTCGAACCAGCGCAGTTCCGCGCACAGGCGGTCGAGTGCCGATCCCGTCGCCGCCGCGTAAGTCTCGACCGCGAAACGGGACCGCCCGTCGCACCGCCAGCCAACCGTGGCGAAGGTCGCCTCGCATGCGCCGGGTTTCGCCGGCTCCCGTTCCCCCGTTACCAGCCAGACGAAACTGCCGGTGCCGTGCACGCACATCGCCTGTCCCGGCTCATGGCAACCAAGGCCGACGAGCGCTCCGCTCTGATCCCCGCAGGAAGCCAGGATCGGCACGCGAAGTCCAAGCAGAGCCTCATCTGTGTAGCCGAAATTGTCGGCGTCCTCCCGCAGCGCCGGCAGGAGTTCCGGCGGAAAGGACTGGGCCACAACCCAGCTGTCCAGATAATCGTGCTCTTCGAGCCGGTAGGCGCCCGCCGAGGCTGCGTTGGTCGGGGTGGTGACATGTGGCCGCTCTTCGGAAAGATGCCACAGCAGCCATGTGTCGACGGTGCCGAACAGCAGCCGCCTCGCATCCCGGGCCGCGGCGACGGCGGGCGTTTCGTCAATATGCCGGGCGGCCCACAGGTAGAGGGAGCGGGCGCCGGCAGGCCGGCCCGTCGCCGCAACCAGTCTTGCGTCCCAATCCGACGCGAGGGCAGTCATTTCCTTCGCGTAGCGCGTATCCTGCCAGACCATGGCGGGGACGAGCGCCTTTCCCGACCGGCCGTCCCAGAGCACGCCGGTCGCGCGCTGTGTCGCCAGCGCCAGCGCGACGATCTCGACACCGTCCCGCCTCGCCTGTTCAATGGTCGCACGGGCGACCGACAGGGTTCGATCCAGAAGCGTATCGGCGTCCTGCTCGATGACGCCGTGTCGTGGTGACGACACGGCGAGCGGCGTGTGGTTGACGCACGACACCGTTCCGTCCGCGGCGACCAGTCCGGCGCGCGTACCCGAGGTTCCAACGTCGATGGCAAGAATGGCCTGCCCGCGGCTCGCCATTGCACTTCCTCCGGATTTCAACGGCCCAAGGACTGGGCGCCGAGGTGATTTCGACCTGCCGTGCTCACGGCCTCTGTTGCAGGAAGTCGAAGTCGCACCCCTGGTCGGCCTGGAGCACGTGCCGGCGATAGAGCCAGTCATAGCCACGGCCGCCGGTGGTCTCGACGGGCTCGTGTCGCGCCAGGCGCGATGCGATCTCGCCCGCGTCGACGAGCAGGTCGATACGCCGCCGCGAAACACTAAGCCGGATGCGGTCGCCCGTGCGCACCGCGGCGAGCGGCCCGCCGAGCGTCGCCTCGGGCGTAACGTGCAGCACGACGGCTCCAAACGCGGTCCCGCTCATGCGTGCGTCGGAGATGCGCAGCATGTCTTTCACGCCGCGCCGGGCGAGTTTCTTGGGGATCGGCAAATAGCCGGCTTCCGGCATGCCCGATGGACTTCTCGGACCTGCGTTCTGGAGCACGAGCACATCGTCCGGCTCCACGTCGAGATCGGGATCGTCAATCCGCCGTGCCAGATCGTCGAGGCCGGTGAAGACGATCGCGCGCCCCTCGTACTCGAGCAGACGCTGATCCGCGGCCGCCCGCTTGAGAATGGCGCCTCCTGGCGCGAGGGAGCCGAACAATGCGACCAGTCCTCCAACCGGGGAGATCGGATTGGTGGCGGGATGGATCACGCGCGGATCGGCGGCGATCGCCGGGCGACCCTCCAGGCGTTGGCCGAGCGTCGCGCCGGTGACGGTCATGCAGTCGAGGTGGAGCAGCGGCTTCAGTTCGCGCAGGACGGCGTCGAGACCCCCAGCAGCGTGGAAGTCCTCCATGTAGTTGTCGCCGACCGGCTTCAGGTCGACGAGGACAGGCGTCGTCTCGGACAGTTCGTTGAGACGCTCGAGCGACAACGCGATGCCGGCACGGCCGGCGATCGCCGCCAGGTGCAGGATGGCGTTGGTCGAGCCCGACAAGGCAAGGATGACGCGCAGCGCGTTCTCGACGGATTGTTCGGTAACGATGCGCCTTGGGGTGAGGTCGGAGCCTATCAGCCCGACCGCCCGGCGGCCCGAAGCCTCCGCGCAGCGCAGACGATCGGCGTGGACGGCAGGAATCGCGGCCGAATCGGGCAGCGCCAGGCCCAACGCCTCGGCGACGCAGGCCATGGTGCTTGCCGTGCCCATGACCGCGCAGGTGCCGGCGGTCGTGGCGAGGTTCCCCTCCACGGCGGCGATCTCGGCCTGGTCGATCTCGCCGCCACGATAGCGCGCCCAGAAGCGCCGGCAGTCGGTGCATGCGCCGAGACGTTCGCCCTTGTAGCGGCCGGTCATCATGGGGCCCGCGACGAGTTGAACAGCGGGGATGTCGGCCGAGACGGCGCCCATAATCTGTGCCGGAACCGTCTTGTCGCAGCCCCCCAGAAGCACCACGCTGTCCATCGGCTGGGCGCGGATCATCTCCTCCACGTCCATCGACATGAGGTTTCGGAATTTGAGGCTGGTGGGGCTGAGGAACACCTCGCCGAGCGAGATCACGGGGAACTCGAGCGGCAGGCCACCGGCTGCCAGAACGCCGCGCTTGACGGCCTCCAGGAGTTCCGGGAAATGCCGGTGGCAATTGTTGAAGCCGCTCGGCGTGTGGCAGATGCCGACGATCGGCCGCGCCAGCATCTCGTCCGAATAGCCCATCGATCGGGCAAACGATCGCCGCAGGTAGAGCGCGAAGTCGCGGTCGCCGTAATTGGTCAGACCCCGCGCGAATCCCGACGGTCGGTCGCCTCCATTGCTGTTGCTCATCGACTTGCTCCGGCGAATTTCTGCTTCACGTATTTGGGCGACAAATAATCCTGGATCCCCAGGGCGCCGCCCTCGCGCCCATACCCGCTTTCCTTGACGCCGCCGAACGGTCCTTCCGCGGTCGCGAGCAGGACTTCGTTCACGCCCACCATTCCCACCTCCAAGGCGTCGACCGTCTCGTGGGCGCGCTGCAGATCGTTGGTGAAGACATAGCCGGCGAGGCCAAAGGGGAGGGCGTTCGCGCGTGCGACGGCGTCGGCTGGATCGTCGAACGCGACGATGGGCGCCACCGGCGCGAAAGGTTCCTCGATCATGATGCGGCTTTCCGGCGCGACGTCGCGCAGGACGGTCGGCTCGAGGAAATGGCCGGCGTTCAGATGCGGAGGCCGCCTTCCGCCCGCGAGGATCGTGGCGCCGCGCGCGACCGCGTCGTCGATGAGTTCGAGCGTGCGGTCGAGCGAGCGGCGGGAGATCAGGGGACCCATGGTGACGCCTGCCTCGGCGCCGTCGCCTACCACGGCCGAACGCGCCACCCGCGCGAAAGCTTCGGCGAATGCAGGTTCGATCGAACGATGGACGAAGAAGCGGCTGGGCGAGATGCACACCTGGCCGCAGTTGCGGAACTTCGCCGCCGCCAGAGCCTCGGCCGCCGACACGGGATCGGCGTCTTCATGGACGATTACCGGAGCGTGGCCGCCCAGTTCCATGGTCACGCGCTTGATGCCTTCAGCCGCCAGATGAAGGATGATCCGACCGACCCGCACGGAGCCCGTCAGGCTGACCTTGCGCACCAGCGGGGCGGTGACCAGCGTCTCCGAGACGAAGCCCGGGTCGCCGGTGACGACCGACAGCGCCTCGGAGGGCACGCCAGCGGCGAGACATGCATCGGCAAGGGCAAAGGCCGCGCCGGGCGCTTCGCCGGCGGGCTTGAGAATAACCGAGCACCCGGCGGCCAGGGCCGCGGCGAGCTTGCGCGCCGGAAGCAGCGCCGGGAAGTTCCAGGCGGTGAGGGCGACGCAGACGCCGACCGGCTCGTAGAGAACGGAGAGCCTCTGGCCGGCCGCCCGGCCGGGCATCACCTGTCCGTAGATGCGCTTCGCCTCCTCGGCGTACCATTCGAACTGGTCGGCGGCGGCCAGCGTCTCGCCGAGCCCCTCGGCCAACGGCTTTCCCGTCTCGAGCGTGATGCACTCCGCGATCGCATGCGCCCGCTCGCGGACGATGTCGGCCGTCCTGCGCAGGATGCGAGCGCGCTCCCATGCGGGCACCGCGCGCCACGCGGCGAGTCCGGCCTCGGCCGCCCGCAGCGCGTCGTCGAGGTCCGCCCGCGTCGCCGCCGCGATGCTGCCCACGCGATGTTCGGTGGCCGGACTGACCACAGGCAGCGTCGCGCCGTCGCGGGAGGGCCGGCGGTGGCCGGCAATGAGAAGCATATGGTCGGTCATCGATCTCTTCGTGGGTGGGTGCAGGCAAACGACGCCTTGACAGTGATCGAGCCTCACATTACCAGTAATTTCACTGAGCGCAACGTCTGTTGTTTGCAGTAAAACAAATTGGACGATGCACGGGGGCGTCGTCACATGGACCGAAACCCCGGGAGGAGAAGAGGAATGTCCTACAAGACGCTGTTGGCGAGAACGGCCGCGGCCGCCGTTCTCGGCCTTTCGATGATCGCGCCGGCGACCGGCTGGGCCGAGGAATTTATCGAGGGCACGTTTCCGCCGCTGAAGGCGGGCAAGCCCTATGCGGGTGCCACCATCAACGTTCCCACCCAGAAGGGCTGGGCGAGCTTCGCCCCGGCCGTCGAACTGACCAAGAACTTCGAGGAGATGACGGGCATCAAGGTCCAGTATGACATGATCCCCGGCAGCGACATTCCTTCGAAGCAGCTGCTAGCCGTGTCGCAGAACACCGGCACCTACGACATCGTCACCCAGCACGCGACCTCGTTCGGCAGCTTCTTTCGCTTCCTCACGCCGATGACGGAGCGCATCGAGGGCGTGTGGGGCAGCGTCGACAAGTTCGAGGACTGGGTGTTCCCGGCGCAGAAGGGCGTCAAGAACACCGATGGCCAGCACTATTTCATGCCGTTCCACGCCAATGCGCAGATCGGCTACTACCGCAAGGACCTGTTCGAGAACGCGGAAGAGCAGGCGGCATTCAAGGCCAAGTACGGCTACGATCTCGCCCCGCCGACCACCATCCAGCAGGTCAAGGACATCGCGGCGTTCTTCACTCGCCCCGACAAGAATCTCTATGGCCTGACGACGAACTGGGGCGGCGGCCAGGGTTACGCGGCCTTCCTCGGCTACTACAGCGATGCAGGCTTCGACCTGCTCGGCGCCGACTACAAGCCGACCATGAAGACGCCCGAGGGCCGCCAGGCGGCGATCGACGTCCTGAACTTCATGCAGGGATCGATCCACAAGGACAAGATTGTCAACCCGGACTCGGCCAACTTCCAGACCGGCCAGGTCTCCGACTTCTTCCTCTCCGGTTCGTCGGCGATGGCCTATGGCTGGTTGTCCGACTACTGGAGCTTCATGCAGAAGCCGGAGAACATCAAGCAGGTCGGCCCGGTTGGCGCCTTCCGCTTCCCCTCCTTCGCCGGCGAACCGAAGGGCGGTTACAGCTCCTGGTGGATGATGGGCATCCCGAAGGATTCCAAGAACCCCGATGCGGCCTGGGAATACATCAAGTGGATTCTCAACGAGCATCCGCAGATCGAGATGGCTGCCGGCCAGTTGCCCCCAATCAAGGACCTCGCCTACCGGACGGCCGTAGAGCCAGGTGGCATCAACCCGCGTGCGCTCTACGACGCCTTCGTCGAGGCCAAGATCACGACGCAGGTTCCGGAGATGTCGCAGCAGCCTCGTACCAAGGGCGTCGAGCTCTACACCGAGGTGATCGCCAACAAGATCACGCCGGAGCAATTCGTCGACGGCTACGTCGCCGAGATCGAAAAGACCCTCACCGCGGCCGGATATATCAAGTGAGCCACATGGCAAGCCCCGCAGCCCGCACAGACAGGCTCGGCCAATACCTCCTGGGAGCGCTTCTGGCGCTCCCCTTCCTCTACATTGCCGTTTTCTACGCCTATCCGATCTACAAGGTCGTCTCGTTGAGCCTGCGCGATTTCCAGATCGCCTATGGCATCGACGACTGGATAGGGCTCGGCAACTATACCGAACTTCTCTCGAGCGCCGAGACCTGGCGCACGCTCGGCCGTACGCTGCTCTATACGGCGATCTGCGTCGGTGTGTCCTTCGGCCTCGGCCTCGGCATGGCGCTCCTGACGGTCTCCCTCGCCGACGCCTTCTCCGAACGCTTCGGCCGCGTTTTCCGTCACATTGCCATCGCGCCAATGATCTTCATCCCTGCCGCCGCAGGCGTCATGTGGGCCTTCGCCTATACCGAGCACTATGGCTGGGTGAACCACATCCTGATCGCGCTCGGCTTTCAGGCCTATCCGTGGATGGTCTCCGACGCCGCCTTCTTCCTCGTCATGGTCACCGACATCTGGGGCTGGACGCCATTCATCTACCTGATCCTGCTCGCCGCGTTGCAGTCGCTGCCGCAGGAGCCGATCGAGGCCGCCCGCGTCGACGGCGCCAACGCCTGGCAGGTGTTCCGGCACGTCACCTTCCCGCTCCTGAAACCGGTTATCGTCATCGCCCTGACTATCAAGACGCTCGATACCTACAGGGCCTTCGACTACCTGTGGATCATGACCAACGGCGGGCCTGGTACCTCGTCGACGACGCTCAACCTCGCCACCTACAAGACCGCCTTCCAGAACCTCGACTTCGGCAAGGCGAGCGCGCTCGCCGTGATCACGATGATCTTCCCGCTCACCGTGATGATCCTGTTCCTGGCGTTCCGGAGGAGACAGGCCCAATGAACCGCTCCTTCACATACCGCGCCAGCCTCCTCTTCCTCGCCGCGCTCGCGGCGCTGTGGACGCTGTTCCCGTTCGCCTGGTATTTCCTCGTCTCGCTGACGACGCCGGGCCACATCCCGCGCCGTTTCAGCTTCCCGGATGTGCTGACGCTCGATTCCTACGCCTCGGCCTTGTTCGGCAGCGGCGCAAAGGGCGTCTCGGCGAACTATTCGATCCTGCCGAACATCTTCAACTCCTTCGTCGTCGCCGGTCTTACCGTGGTCGGCTGCACGGTGCTCGGTTTCGGCGCGGCCTACGTCTTCTCGCGCGGCCGCTCGACGACGCTGAACGTGCTGTTCAACGCACTGCTGGTCATCCGCATGACGCCGGCCGTGTCGCTCGCCGTGCCGATCTACCTGATGATCAACACCTACGGCCTAGCCGACACGCATATCGGCCTGTCGCTGGTCCACATCATGCTGTCGCTGCCACTGGCGATCTGGCTGCTGAAGGGCTTCATCGATGGTATCCCGGTCGAACTCGAGGAGGCCGCCCTCATCGACGGCGCTAGTGTGCTGCAGGTGCTGCGCTACATCATCCTGCCGCTTGCCGCTCCGGGCGTGGCGGTCGCGGCCTGCTTCGTCTTCCTGGCGAGCTATGTAGAGTTCATGTTCGCTTCGATCCTGTCGCGCGGCTCGTCCGACACGCTGCCGATCGCGATCGCCGGCTACAACTCCGATCACCAGACCTTCTACAACGAGATGGCGGCGGCATCCTTCATGTCGATGATCCCGCTGTTCATCTTCTTCTATTTTGCGGGCCGGTACATGGTCAGGGGCCTGACCATGGGCGCGGTCAAATAATCCGAAATCCAAGAGCAATACGGATCACCACGTCCATGAGCAGACCGCTACGCGTAGGCATTGCCGGCCTCGGCCGCATCTTCGATCTCAACGGCCTCGGCTATATCGGCAACGACGATGTCGAAGTCGTCGGGTTGTGCGATATCCGTCCAGAGTCCATTGCCCACCGCCAGGCGCTGTTTCCCGGCGCGCGCGGCGTCACCAGCTACGAGGATCTCCTCGACCTCGATCTCGACCTCGTCGACATCCTGTCGCCGCACCCCCTGCACGAGCAAATGGCGGTGGCAGCCATGGAAGCCGGTGCTCACGTCAGTGTGCAGAAGCCGATGGCGATGACCACCGCGGAATGCGACGCGATGATCGCCGCATCGGAGCGTACCGGGAAGCGACTGAAGGTATTCGAGAACTTCGTCTTCTATCCTCCGCTGGTGAAGGCGCGTGAGCTGATGCTCTCGGGCGCGATCGGCGCGCCGAAGCACTTTCGTATGAAGGTGGTGATCGGCGATCGCTCAAGCGCCTGGCACGTCGCGCCGGAGGCCAATGCCTGGCGCTATGCGCTCGGCGAGAAGAAGCAGGGCGGGCCGCTGGTGTTCGACCACGGCCACCACATGATGGCCGTCGCGCTGTGGATGTTCGGCGACGTGCGCGACTGCTACGCCCAGATCGAGGAGACCCGCATTCCGGCGGGCCCGCTGCTCGACGCGCCGGCGACACTGGTCTGGCGGCACAAGGAGCCGCCGATCCACGCAATGTGGGACGTCAGCCTCGCGCTCCAGATGAAGGTGCGCACCGACTACTATGCGAGCCACGAGAAGTTCGAGATTCAGGGCGAGAACGGCCTGATCACCGTCCACCGCTGCTCCGACCGCCTGCTCGACGAGCCCGCGCTGACGCTGTATCGCGACGGTGAGGTGCGTGCCTGGCACAACATCGAGGACGACTGGGGCGAGAGTTTCCGCCTGTCGACCCTGCATTTCATTGACGTACTCAAGGGTCGGAAGCCGCAGCAGATCCTCACCGGCCCCGAGGGCCGCCGGGTCATCGAGCTTTTCCACATGTTCGACCGCTCGTCGCGCGACGGGCGGCTCGTCACCCACGGCGACCTGGAGCGCTGAGGACATGGCCGAGACCATGTACCAGGCTTCCCCCGGCGGCGCCGCGATCATCGAGCGTGCCCGCGCGGTGGCCGGGGCGGGCGGGGTCGACGGGGCAATTGCCTCGGGACTCATCCCGGAAGCGATCGACTGCACCGTGTCCGAGGCATTGGTCCTCGGGCTGCTGAAGCAGGGTGTGCGCAAGTTCCTTTCCGTCTTCGGTCACGGCTCTACCGACATCGCGGAAGTCCTGCGTATCTATGCCGGCGCGGGGGCGCTGTCCGTCCATGCGTTTCGCAACGAGGTAGCGATGGCGCACGCGGCAACCGCGCTGCGCTGGCAGTATGGCGAACAGGTCGCTGTGGTGACCTCCATCGGCCCGGGCGCGCTGCAGGCCATGGCCGGATCGCTTGCCGCCGCGTCGAACGGTGTCGGCGTCTGGCACATCTATGGGGACGAGACGACCCATGACGAAGGCTTCAACATGCAACAGATCCCCAAGCACCAGCAGGGGCTCTACGGGCAGCTGACCGCGATCATGGGCGAGAGCTACGTGCTGCACACGCCGGAGGCGCTGCGCGCCGCGCTGCGCCGCGGCTCGATCAGGGTGAACCATCCCCATTTCGCCGGGCCGTTCTATCTGCTCCTGCCGATCAACGTGCAGCCGCAGACGATCCGCGGTCTGCGGCTCACCAGCCTGCCCGAGCCGTTCGCGCCGCCGGCGACAGTGGTCGCCGACGACGCAGCGCTTGCCGCGGCGATCGACCTTGTCCATCGCCACCGCCGTATCGTGATCAAGGCCGGCGGCGGGACGCGGCGTTTCGCGGCGGAGATACGGGCGCTTGCCGACGCCGTCGATGGCGTTGTCGTCCTGTCGCCGGGGTCGCTCGGGGTGTTGCGCGACGACGACGCGCGCAACATGCATGTCGGGGGCAGCAAGGGCTCTTTTTCCGGGAACGCGGCGATGGAAAACGCCGATCTTCTGATCGCCGTCGGAACGCGCTCGGTGTGCCAGGCCGACTGCTCGGGCATTGGGTATCCGTCGGTCGAGGCGGTCATCAACATCAATGGCGATCTTGCCGACGCGGCGCATTACAACCGGACGGTCATGCTGCCCGGCGACATCGGCAAGGTTGCGGCGAAGCTGGCCGACGCCCTGTCGCGGCGGCGCCCGCCCGAGGCGGCCGAGTGGCATGAAGTGAATGCGAAGAACAAGGCGCGCTGGCGCGATATTCGTGCCGAGGCGACCAGCTGCCCGCCGCTTCACGACACGGTGTGGCGCCGGCCGGTGCTGGTCCAGCCTGCTGCGCTGGATGTGATTCTGGGCATGGCGCGGGACGCCGGTGCGACCTGCCTCTTCGACGCGGGCGACGTCCAGGCGAACGGCTTCCAACTCGCCCGGGATGACGAACCGATGCAGACCATCACCGAGACCGGAGCCTCCTACATGGGCTTCGGGGTGAGCGCCATGGTGGCATCGGGCATCGCCGATCGGCCGCGGCGCGTGGTTGCGATCACCGGCGACGGATCGTTCATGATGAACCCGCAGATCCTGATCGACGGAATCGAGCACGGCGTGCGCGGGACCATCGTCATGCTCGACAACCGGCGGATGGCGGCGATCTCGTCGCTGCAGCTAGAGCAATACGGCGTTGAGTTCGCCACCAGCGACGGGGTGGAGATCGATTATGTCGCGCTCGCAGGAGCGGTGCGGCGCATCCGGGCGCTGAGCGGGGGCGACACGGGCGAATCCCTGCGCGCGGCGCTGGCCGAGGCTTTCGACTATGACGGCCTCTCCTTCATTCATGTGCCCGTCTATTTTGGCAGCGATCCCCGCGCAGGACTCGGCGCCTATGGGAAGTGGAACGTAGGCAACTGGGTTGAAGACGTTCAGCAAACCTACCGCCGGCAGGACCTCTAGAAGATGTTGCGGTGGGAGCACGACTATGAGCGAATGTCGCCGGTGAAAACCGGAGCGAAAGCGATGCAGGAAGAACTCGGCCAGATTGACGGGAAAGCTGCCCAGCCGGACGGGGGGTCTTCCGCCGGCACTGTGCAGTCCTTGCAGCGCGGCCTGCAGATCCTCGACATGGTCGTGCAATCTGCCGAGCCGCTCCGGCTTGCCGACATCGCGCGCGACCTCGACATGGATCGAGCATCCGCGTTCCGCCTGCTGCAGACCCTTGAGCGCAACAGCCTTGTCGCCAAGGATCCGCTTCGCAAGAACTATACGGTCGGCGGCCGCCTGCTGCAGTGGGCCGCGACGATCGGGCAGGACGTCAACCTCGTTGCGACGGCACGACCCTATCTCGAGCAACTCGTGACCCGTACCAACGAGAGCGGTCATTTCGGCGTGCTGACCAAGGACCGCGCGCTGCTGCTCGACTACATCGGTTCGCGCGGCACGATCGTCGTGCAAAACCGGGTGGGCGTCTTCGAGCCGCTTCATTGCACGGCGCTCGGCAAGGCCCTGCTCGCATTCCAGCCGGTGGCGCGGCGCGAGGCGCTTGTTGCGGCCATGCGTTTCGAACGCCACACGGCTACCACGATCACCGATCGCGCGGCCTTGGAGCGGACGATCGAAGCGGTGCGCCGGGACGGGATCGCCTATGACGATGGCGAGTATAACGGAGTCCTCTACTGCGTCGCGTCGCCCGTCATCGGACGCGACGGCGAAGCGATCGGCGCGATCGGCGTGTCGATGGTCAAGCCGATCGCGCTCGAAGCTCCAGAACACGTCGCGCTGGTGGCGACCGAGGTTCGCGCGGCCGCGCGCGCCATGACGGCGGCGCTCGGCGGCGAGGATGTGGCCCAAGCGGTATTCGTCGGCGACATCCCCGCTCGAACCCCAACCATAACTGCGAATCCAGCCGGCCCGAAGGGTGCGGGATCGCGAAGGAATTGAAAGGTAACGTCATGGCTACGGTCCAGATCGTCGATGTCCGCAAGGATTTCGGCTCCGTCAAAGTCGTCAAGGGCATCGACATCGATATCCGCGACGGCGAGTTCGTCGCACTGGTGGGGCCGTCCGGCTGCGGAAAGTCGACGCTGCTGCGGATGATCGCGGGCCTCGAGCAGATTACCGGCGGCGAGATCCGCGTAGGTACCAAGGTCGTCAACAACGTGGCGCCGAAGGACCGGGACATCGCGATGGTGTTCCAGAACTACGCGCTCTACCCGCACATGACGGTCGCCGAGAACATGGCCTTTTCGCTGAAGCTGAAGGGTGTCCCGAAGCGCGAGATCGAGCAAAGGGTGAACAAGGCAGCGGACATCCTGTCGCTGACGCCACTGCTCGGGCGCGTGCCGCGACAGTTGTCGGGCGGCCAGCGCCAGCGCGTCGCCATGGGCCGCGCCATCGTCCGCGATCCTCAGGTGTTCCTCTTCGACGAGCCGCTTTCCAACCTCGACGCCAAGCTGCGCGTGCAAATGCGCGCCGAGATCAAGGAACTCTACCAGCGGCTGAAGACGACGACGATCTACGTCACCCACGACCAGATCGAGGCGATGACAATGGCTGACCGCATTGTCGTCATGCATGACGGCATCGTCGAGCAGATCGGCCAGCCGCTGGAAATCTACGACCAGCCGGACAACATGTTCGTCGCCGGGTTTATCGGCTCGCCGGCGATCAACCTCTATCCCGGCTCATTCCGGACTGAAGACAAGGCGGTGTTCGAGACCGACGGCGGCATCATCGTCCCGCTCGAACGCGTTCCGGCCGGCACCCCAAGGCGGCGCGGCGTGCTTGGCATCAGGCCGGAGCACGTCGCTATCGACCCGGCAGGCGCCATAAGCCTCGCTGTCACAGTGACCGAGCCGACGGGATCCGAGACCTTCATCCTCGGCAGGTCGGAACAGGAAACCATGCGCTGTCTGTTCCGCGACCGTGTTGCGCTGAAACCGGGCGACAGGGTCCAGCTCAGACCCGATCCGAACCGCATCCTGTTCTTCGACGAGGAAACTGGCCGCCGAATCTAATCCGCTCCCGACCGTCGGCGCCGAGACAATGCAGGCGCTGGTGTTCGGGTTGCAGACCTCGTCGCCGCCGGCGCCTCGCCCGGCGGCGCGACCCGGCCGAGTTCTGAAGAACCGGCAGAACGGTTCAATCCGGCCTCATCTTGGTCTAGTCGGCGCCGACAACGCAGAGAAGCACACGCCCGGCGGTCGGAAGGGCGATGAGCGGTCGGCCTCAGCCTTTCGGGCAGACTCGAAGTTCACCCTCTTACCCCCTCGAGTTCCTCGCTCGCGAGGTCTTCGAGAAGGGCTCGCAGCGCGGCAGCCTTGGACGCTCCGATCACATTCTCCAGATGTTTGTTGTGAACGGTAACCTTGCGTTCGACCCGCTGGAAGAACGCGTTGCCGCGCTCCGTATTATGAACCAGAACCCGCCTTTGGTCCGACGTGTCCGCCACCCGGTGGATGAGACCGTCAGCAACCATTCTGTCCGCAAGCTTGGTCAAGGCCGGATGGTTCATCAGGACCAGTTCGGCCAGTTCTCCCATCGAACATCCGTCTCGTTCGCTGAGGGCCTCCAGGACCCGCCATTGCTCCACTGTCAGTCCGTCCTGCTGAACGACGCGCTCCAGCTTCGCGTAGAGACGGCGATGGGCGCCTGCGATCAGGTAGGTCAGATCCCTATGGAGGTCGGACTTCGGCATTTCGTGCGCTTCTCGTTCCCTAGTGACGGTTCGCGTTTCGGCGATTGATTTGCGTTCGAGAGTAGAATATTTTAGTTGGAAAATAAATGTGGTCAATTACCCGGGGGAAGGGTGCAGGCCAAGATGGAGGCAGTCGACTGTTCGGTGCCCAAGGCACGGATCAGCGGTCCACGGGCCGGCCTGTTGCCGTGGGAACGTGGCGACGAGACGCATCGCGTGGCCGTGCTGGTTCCGATCGGCGGCTCCGCCGGGATCTGGGGTCCCTCGTGTATCTCCTGCGCGCAGGTGGCGATCGGCGAGATCAACGCTGCCGACGGCATAAACGGGCTTCCCCTCGAGCCGATCTTTCTCAACTCGGATGCCGACACCGTTCATACGCTCGAACGGGAGATCAACGAACTGCTGGACAATGGCGAGATCTCCGGCGTCGTCGGCATGAGCGTGAGTTCCGTCCGGCAGCGGCTCAACAAGATCATCGCGGGCAGGGTGCCGCATATCTACACGCCGCATTACGAAGGTAACGAGCATTCGCCGAACGTGTTCACCATAGGCGACACGCCCGACCAGAACCTGGTGCCCGCGATCCGGCGCCTGACCGACACGCTCAAGGTCAAGCGCTGGGCCCTCATCGGCAACGATTATGTGTGGCCGCGGATGTCGCACGTAGTCGCCAAGCGGACCATTGCCGAAACGGGAGGCAACGTCGTCTTTGAAGGCTATGTCCCTTTCGGGCTCGAGGACGCGTCGTGGCTGGTGGAGCGCATCGCCAAGTCCCGGCCCGATATCGTCCTCGTGTCGCTGATCGGGCAGGACGGCGTGGAGTTCAACCGCAGTTTTGGCGCGATGAACCTCGACCGTCGCATCTTCCGCTTGTCGACCGTGCTGGAAGAGAATGCACTCCTCGCCAGCGAGAGCGCCAACACCAAGCGTCTCTTCGTCTCGGCGGCCTATTTCAGTTCGTTGCAGACCGACCAGAACCTCGCGTTCAGGGAGCGCTATGAGGCGGGGTTGCGTAAACCTCCACCGATGCTCAACTCATTCGGGCAATCGATATACGAGGGGATGAACTTCTACTCCGCCATGATGCGTCGAGAAGACGATTCCAGACGCGCGGCAATCGACTACCAGAGCGCACGCGACGGCCGCTACTATTCCAACGCGAAGAAAGAGACGTCGGTCTATCTGGCGCGCGCCGACGGTGTGCAATTCTGCGTGACCGAACAACTGGCCTGACGCTCCGCGTCTCTCGCGGACTACGCCAACCTGGAATTGGCGGCCATCTGAGTCGCCCCAGCGCTGCCATCCGTCTCCCCATCTCCTGATCAGCTACATAGACGACCGGGACGTGACCGGCGTCCGGAGCCCCATTGCGCCCGCTCCGGCATTTCAATCCGCGTCCGTCGCGCAGACCCTGCCGCTTCAGCACCGGACACCCCACCCTTTCGTTGCACGGTTGTCGCCCAACGCGACCTCACGCCTGGAATGATTGAAACGGAAAACAAAAGCTTGAAATGGAAAACAATATGAGCTAGCTATTTTCCAATTCAAATAATGGGAGAAAGGGGACCCGCTTGGTTTGGTTTTTCGGATTCCTGGCGCTTGTCGTCGCGGTCATCGTCGCCGTTCTCTTTCTCAATCGGTACTACGTGAAGTCCTCCCGGGATGTCGCGCTGATCCGCACGGGTGCGGGCGGCCGCAAGGTCATCGTCGATGGCGGTGCGTTCGCGCTCCCGATCCTGCATCGGGTCGAGCGCATAAGCATGCGGTCCATCCGGCTCCGGATCGACCGCAGCGGCTCGAAGGCGCTGATCTCGGAAGACCGCCTCCGTGTGGATATCGGCATGGAGTTTCAGGTCCGTGTCGATCCCGATCCCGCGGGCATTGCCGTGGCTGCCCAAGCCTTGGGAGCGAAATCGTTCCGCGACGACGAGATCCAGTCACTGCTGGAGGGCAAGCTGATTGACGCGGCGCAGGCCGAGGTCGCGCTGCGGACGATGGACGCACTTCATGCGGACCGGAGCGGGTTCTCGGATTCGGTCGGCAAGCGCCTGCGCGGCGACCTTTCCCGTTCAGGGCTGGTCGTCGATTTCGTCTCCCTGGTGCTACTTGACCAGACGCCGTTCTCCTCGCTGGACGACACCAACGCCTTCAACGCCGTCGGCATGCGCAGACTGGCCGAAGTTGTGGCGGAGAACCGCAAGGCGCGCATCGACGTGGAGGCGGAGTCCGATATTGCGGTACGGAAGCGTCAGTTGGAGCAGACGCGTGAGCGGCTGCGCTTCGAGCGCGAGCAGCAGGAATACGAGATCGCCAACCGGCTCGAGATCGAACGCCAGCGCATCAGTTCGAACACCGAACTCGAAACGAGCAAGACCGAGGCGGCACGTCACTCCGAGGCCCTGCAGATCGCCAAGGTGGGTGAGATCAAGCAGGCGGAGATAGAGCGCGACCTAAACCTGCGCCGTCGCGAGATGCAGGCGCTGCTCGAAGTCGAGAAGGCCAAGATCGACAATGCCATCGTGCTTGCCGCGAAACGCGGCGAGGAATCGATCGAGCAGGCCAAGGTGGAAGGCGCCCGCGGCAAGCTGGTGGAGGCGCAGGAGAGCGTCCAGACCACCAAGGATATCGCGGCGGCGGAGCGCGCGCGCAAGCTGGCCATGCTCAAGGTTGCCCAGGAGAACGAAACCGACGACGCCAGGGTCAAGTCCAAGGTCGGTACGATCATCTCGATCGCCAAGGCGGAGAGCGAAGCGGTGCAGCTGCGCTCCAACGCGGATCGCGACCGCCTGGTCGCCGAGGCTTCCGGACGCTCGGCGCAAATCGAGGCGGAGAACCGGCAGAGCGATGCGGTGCTGAGGGCGCGGGTCGAGATGCACAAGGTCGACAAGCTGCCCGAGATCGCCACCCAGATGATGAAGCCGGTCGAGAAGATCGAATCCATCCGGATCAACCACATCAGTGGGCTCGGCAATGGAGGTGGCGGTGCCGGCGGCGATGGTTCGGTGTTCGGACAGGCCCTGGATTCGATCCTCGGAATGTCGGTCCAGCTGCCGTTCATGAAGAAGATCGGCGACGAGATCGGCCTCGATTTCGACTCCCAACTGGCTGGGCGCACCGCCGATGCGGCCGCCAGGGCCGCGCCTTCGATACGGTCGAAGAAACCCGCAGACGATCAGCAGAAATAGCGTTCCGACAAAAACCAAAAGGGGAAGATGTCATGATCAACAGAAGGACTTTCTTGGCCAGTTCGGCTGCGGTTGCCGGTGCTGGGATATTGGGAGCAAGTGCCGGCAGGAGTCTGGCGGCCGATCCGATCAAGCTCGGCTCGATCCTGGACACATCCGGTGCGTTCGACGCCTACGGCAAGCCGATGGACATGGCGCTGCGGCTTGCTGTCGACGAAATCAACGCCGCGGGCGGCCTGCTCGGCCGTCAGGTCGAGATCGTCGCCTACGACACGCAGTCCGACATGGCACTCTATACGCAGTACGGCCAGCAACTGGCTCGTGTCGACAAGGTTGACGTCGTCCACGGCGGCATTCTCTCCGCCTCCCGCGAGGCGATCCGCCAGACCCTGCGCAAGTCCGGCGTGCCCTATTTCTACAACGTGCTCTACGAGGGCGGCGTTTGCGACCGCAACATCACCGTCATCGGTGTCACGCCGTCGCAGCAGGTCGAGGTCCTCATTCCGGCCGCGATCAAGAAGTGGGGCAAGAAGATCTACGTGCTGGCTGCCGACTACAACTACGGCCAGATCACCGCGCGCTGGATCGAGAAGTTCGCGAAGGATGCAGGGGGCGAAGTCGTGCAGACCGACTTCTTCCCGCTCGACGTTGCCGACTTCGGATCGACCATCGCGAAGATCCAGGGCGCCGCGCCGGATATCGTCGTGCCTGCGCTGGTCGGGGGACCTCATCTCTCGTTCTTCCGCCAGTGGGCCGCTGCCGGCATGAAGTCCAAGATCCCGATGGCGTCCACGACGATCGGAATTGGCAACGAGCACAAGGTGCTCACCGCTGAGGAAGGCGATGGCATCCTTGTCGCCTACAACTACTCGCCGGAAATTGTCTCGCCCGCCAACGAGGCATTCCTCAAGGCCTGGACCGCCAAATACGGCAACACCGACCAGATCCACGAGATCGCGGTGTCGCATTATCAGGGCATCCATGTCTGGGCCGAGGCGGTGCGAAAGGCCGGCGATGTCGGACGCGATAAGCTCACTGGAGCGATCGAAAGCGGCCTGTCGTTCGAGGGGCCCGGCGGCAAGGTGCTCATCGATCCGAAGACGCATCACGCGGTTCTCGACGTTCACCTGATGGAGATGTCCGGCCAGAAGCTCAAGGTTCTCGAGAGCTTCCAGCAACGCCAGCCGTCGGATACGCAAGGCGTCTGCGACCTCGCGGCCAACCCTGACGACAACACGCAGTACGAGATCAAGATCTGATCTCGTATCGGGCGCCGGGTTTCCGGCGCCCCTTCGTCAGTCCAACCCCGAATGAACCAGCGGAACGAAACGCAATGGATCTTGCGGCAATCTTCGCGGTCGAAATCCTGTACGCGCTCGCCAGCCTCGTGGTCATCAGCTCCGGCCTGGCGGTCGTGTTCGGAATGATGCGTGTGATCAACCTGGCGCATGGCGAGTTCATGATGGTTGGCGGCTACGCCACCATCGTTGCCGTCAAGTCGGGCATCAACATCTACATTGCCATGCTGATCGTCGCGCCGATCGTGGTTGGCGTGCTCGGCGTCATCGTCGAGCGATTGATCATCCGTCGTCTCTACGGGCGGCTCGTCGACACGATGCTCGCGACCTGGGGGCTGAGCCTTCTTCTCATCGGCCTCGCCAGCATGATCTTCGGCAACACTACGACCGGGATATCGCCACCTATCCCCGGCTTTGCCATCGGCCGGTATCAGGTCAACGGCTACAGCTTCTTCATCATCCTGGCCGCGGTCGCCATTCTGGTCGCGATGTTTGCCGTTCTCGCCGGGACGCGGGCCGGCCTCGTGGCCAGAGGCGCCATGCAGAATCCGGCGATGGCGTCGGCCCTCGGCTACAATCCCGAGCGGGTGTACATGCTCACGTTCTTCGCCGGTTCCGCGCTTGCGGGGCTTGCTGGCGGCCTGTTCGCGCCGCTTCTCGGCCTGGTCCCCACGATCGGCAGCGCCTACATCGCGAAGGCGTTCATAACGGTCATCTCCGGCGGCGCTTCCGTCATCGCCGGTCTCGTTTCGAGCGCTGTTCTGTTCGGCGCCACGTCGCAGATATTCACTCTTGCCACCACCCCGATGGTTGGCGAGATCGCCTTGCTCCTCATCGCGGTCGTCCTCCTCAGGCTCCTCCCGCAGGGAATAACCAGCCGCTTCTTCCGGGGGGCGATGTGACGATGCGCGGCGAGATGAGGCATGCGCTGCTGGTGGCGATCGTGTCGGCGATCGTCCTGGCCGTCGCGCCGGCGCTGATCGGGACCTACACCCTGACGCTGCTGGTCATCTATGGAATCCTCGCGCTGAGCCTGGGGCTGATCTGGGGGTTCGGCGGCATCCTGTGTTTCGGCCAGGCAGCCTTCTTCGGGCTTGGCGCCTACACCTACGCAATCGCCGCGATCAACATCGGCGAGAGCACCGTGCCGTTTCTGCTGGGCATCGCCATTCCCTTCCTGTTCGCCGCGGCGCTGGGCGCCATGATGTTCTACGGGCGGCTGTCCGACGTCTACCTCGGCGTGATCACGCTGGTGGTGACCTTATTGTTCTTCCGCTTCATGAACTCGACCGCCGGCCCGGAATATGTGATCGGAACGGCACGGCTCGGCGGCTTCAACGGCATACCGGGATTCCAGACGCTTAATGTGCCGGGCGACCCGTCAGGCTACATCTTCGGGGACGCGTACTACTATCTCACCGCGGTGGCGCTGCTCATCGTCTATCTGCTGGTCCGCTGGCTGCTGGCAAGCCCGTTCGGGCGCATCGCGATGGCCATCAGGGAGAACGAACTCCGGGTCGAGCTGCTGGGCTATGACGCCCGCGCCCGCAAGACGCTGCTGTTCTCGATCGGTGGCGCGATAGCTGGGCTGGCCGGCACGCTCTACGCATCCTGGGCGGAGATCGTGACGCCGGGAATGTTCTCGCTGGGGCAGTCGGCGGAGATCATCATCTGGTGCATCGTCGGCGGGCTGGGGACACTAGTCGGCCCGGTCATCGGCGCCATGATACTCGCCTATCTGAAGTTTGCGCTCGGCCAGCAATCCGTCATCGACAATACGCTCGTGCTCGGCGCCATACTCATTCTGTGCGTGCTTCTGATGCCGCGTGGCGTCGTGCCGACGCTCGGCACCGAGCTGCGGCGCTCCTTCCAGCGCCCACAGACGGGTGGGACCAGGCGCAGGCCGGGCGCGTCGCCCGCGGAGCGCGCTCATGTCTGACAGTGTCGTTCAGACGCGCGGCCTGACGATGCGGTTCGGTGGCGTCACCGCCGTCGACAATGTCGACTTCTCGCTGCGGCGCAACGAGTTGCGCTGCCTCATCGGCCCGAACGGTGCCGGCAAGAGCACGTTCTTCAAATGCATCACCGGCATGCTGAAAGCGACGTCCGGCGAAGTCTGGATCAACGGTCACGAGACGACCACCTGGGATCCGCATCAGGTCGCGCGGCTCGGCGTGGGCATCAAGACCCAGGTCCCCAGCGTGCTGGACGGGTTTACCGTTCGCGAGAATGTCTGGCTTGCGGCGCATCGCGTCACCGCGGCGGACGGTGTGGCGTCGCGGGTTGCGGAAGCCATGGAGCGGCTGGCCGTATCCTCGCTCGCCAACAGCGTGGTCGGAAGCCTTTCCCATGGCGAACGCCAGCGCGTCGAACTGTCCATGATCCTTGCGTCGCGGCCCTGGCTGGTCCTGCTGGACGAGCCGGCGGCTGGCCTGACCGCAGCCGAGATAGCGACGCTCGGAGAGATCGTCACGGACATCAGCCGTGATGCGGCCGTCGTCATCGTCGAGCATGACATGCAGTTCATCCGGTCGATCGCGGGCCTGGTCACGGTCTTTGCCCAGGGTCGGATTCTGATGGAGGACCAGGTCGACAAGGTCATGGCCGACGCACGCGTCCGTGAAGTCTATCTCGGACGGAAGAATTGACCTGATGACAACTCAGCAAGCACTCGAGATCAGGTCGCTGTCCGCTGGTTACGGGCGGATTCCGGTACTGCGCGGCATTGATCTGAACGTCGCCCAAGGAGAGATCGTCGGCATCCTCGGCCATAATGGCATGGGCAAGTCGACACTGCTCAAGTCCGTCATGGGGATGATACCGGTGACCGGTGGCTCCATCTCGTTGGCAGGCGAGGATGTGACGAGGCTACCGCCTCACATGCGCTCGCATCGCGGCATGGGCTACGTTCCGCAAGGGCGCGGCATCTTCCCGAAGCTGACTGCCCGGGAAAATCTGCGCCTCGCCTACCAGGGCTATGGAGAGGCGGACGAGGGTGCCGCTGTCGAGCGCGCCCTGCGCGACTTTCCGCGCATCGAGCGGCTGCTCGACCGCCCCGGCGGATCGCTTTCCGGCGGCGAACAGCAGCTGCTTGCGCTCGCCCGCTGTCTCGTCGGCGACCCCTGGCTGCTGCTGCTGGATGAACCGACGGAAGGCATCCAGCCCTCGATCATCGAGGAGATGGAGGAGACCTTGATCAGGCTGCGTCGCGAGCGCGGCCTGACGATCCTTCTCGTCGAGCAGAATTTCGATTTCATCGCCGCCCTGTCGGATCGGGTCGTCGTGCTTGAACGCGGAGCATTGACCGAGGAACTGGATGCGGCCCAGCTCGCCGATCCGGCGCAGGTCGAGGCTTTTCTCGGGCTTGGCGGCGCACGGCGCACGCGGGGAGGCGGCTCGTCCGCGTTACCGCAGGCGAGACCTGCGGCAGTCGGCGCTGGGATCACGGTGTTCGACAACGCGCGGCCCGATATTGGTCACCGCTCGTCGCCCGTTCCCGCCGCGCCCAGACAAACCGGTCAGCAGGCTCACGCGCGACCAGAAAGCGCTCCATCCATAAGCGACGTACCGAGGTTCCAGGCCATGACCGTCAAGCGCCCGTCACTCAACCAGATGCGAGACATGAGCGAAGCCCTGGGCTTCTCCATGGGCGATGACGAGCTGTCGCGCTACCTCGGCATCATGGAACCCTACATCCAGGGCTACGACCGGATCAGCTCCGAGAACGATTTCCTTCCGGAAGTGCGTTATCCCCGCTCTCCCGGATATCGGCCGGGCGGTTCGGAAAACAGCCTGAACGCCTGGTACTACAAGACTGATATTCGCGGCGCTTCGAGCGGTCCGCTCAGCGGCAGGCGGATCGTCGTCAAAGACACGGTCTGCGTGGCCGGCGTGCCGATGATGAACGGGTCGGCGATCATGGAAGGCTATACGCCAGAGATCGACGCCACGGTCGTCACGCGGATGCTTGATGCCGGCGCAACCATTGTCGGCAAGTCGACCTGCGAAAATCTCTGCCTGTCGGGTGGCAGCCATACGAGCGCAGCCGGCCCAGTCCACAACCCGTACAAACGCGGATACATGGCCGGCGGATCGTCGAGCGGCTCCGCCGTGCTGGTCGCCATCGGCGAGGTCGACATGGCGATTGCCGGTGACCAGGGCGGATCGATCCGTATCCCGTCTAGCAACTGCGGCGTCTACGGCATGAAGCCCACGCATGGCCTGGTTCCCTATACCGGCGTGATGGGTGTCGAGCAGACGATCGACCATGTCGGTCCGGTTACCCGGACCGTCGCCGACAATGCGCTGCTTCTGGAAGTCATCGCCGGCCAAGACGGGCTCGACCCACGTCAGTACAAGCCCAAGGTCGAACGCTATAGCGACGCCATTGGCCGAGGTTGTCGCGGCTTGCGCATCGGTATCCTGCGCGAAGGCTTCGGCCGCCCGGAAAGCGAGGCGGACGTCGACCGGAAGGTGCGGGCCGCGGCGGAACGCTTCAAGGCTCTCGGCGCCGAGGTCGAGGAAGTCTCGATTCCCGGACACAATCTCGGTGCCGACCTTTGGACCGCGATCACGGTCGAGGGCCTGCAGGACATGATGATGCACGGCAACGGGGGCGGCACCAACTACCGCGGCCTCTTCCTCCCAAGCATGACCGATCACTTTGCCAACTGGCGCAACCGTGCGGACGAACTGTCGTCCAGCCTTAAGGTCTGTATGTTCCTTGGCGAATATTTCCAGACCCGTTACCGCGGCCGTTTCTACGGCAAGGCGCAAAACCTGATGCGCCGTCTTCGCGGCCAGTACCAGGCGGCGTTCCGGAAGTATGACCTCCTTGTGCTCCCGACCGTTCCGATGAAGCCGCAGCCGATTCCGCCGTTCGACGCGTCGCTCGAACTGTATGTCCAGAGGGCCTTCGAGATGGTCGGCAATACGGCGCCGTTCAATTCCGGCGGCTTTCCCGCAATGAACGTGCCGTGCGGCATGAGCGAGGGGTTGCCGATCGGCATGATGCTGGTCGCCGACGATTACGCGGAAAGCACGATCTACCGCGCTGCCTCGGCATTCGAGGGACTTGGAGACTGGCGCGCCATGTAGTCGGCGGGGAGGCCGTTATGAGTATCTTGTCGCAATCGATGGCGGGTGGGCTATCGGCAAGCTTGTGGGGGCGGAACGATGCGGTGGATGCGTCGGCCGCACAACTGGCGCCGGTCGACGGCAGATCCTATGTCGCGGGCGATCGGACAATTCCGCTGCGGCACGCCACGGTTTCGGCGATCTTCTCCGAAACGGTATCGCGCTTCGGTCCGCGCGAGGCGGCCGTCTTTCCGCAGTTCGGCAAGCGCTACACCTTCTATGATCTCGACCGCGAAGTGGATGCCTTCGCAGGAGGGCTGCTGAGCCTCGGCCTCAACCGGGGCGACCGGCTCGGGATATGGGCGCCGAACCGGCCGGAGTGGCTGATCACGCAATTCGCGACCGCCCGCATCGGCGTTGTCCTTGTCAATATCAATCCGGCATATAGACTTTCCGAGCTCGAATATGCGCTGAACAAGGTCGGCTGCAAGGCGCTGGTCACGGCCGCCTCCTTTAAGTCGTCCGATTACATATCCATGATCCGCCAGCTGGCGCCGGAGATCGACCGTTGCGAGCCCGGAAAGCTGGTCGCCGCGCGGCTTCCCGCGCTGAAGGCGGTGATCCGCATGGGCTCGGACAAGACCGCCGGAATGATGAACTTCGATGACGTGCCGGCCATGGGCGGACCGGCCCAGATCATGCGGCTGGACGCGATCAGCAGCGGGCTCGATCCGGACGATGCGATCAACATCCAGTTCACCTCGGGCACCACGGGTTCGCCAAAGGGCGCCACCCTGACGCATTACAACATCGTCAACAACGCGACGTTCAACGCTCGGGCGATGGGCTTCACTGAGGCTGACCGCGTCTGCATCCCCGTTCCGCTCTACCATTGCTTCGGCATGGTCATGGGCACGCTCGCCTGTGTGGCGAGCGGCGCGACGATGGTGTTCCCCGCAGAGTCCTTCGATGCCGGCGCGACGCTGGAGGCCGTTGCGGTGGAACGCTGCACGGCACTTTACGGAGTGCCGACCATGTTCGTCTCGATGCTCGACCACCCCGATTTCGGCAGGCACGACTACAGTTCACTTCGCACCGGCGTCATGGCAGGTGCGCCCTGTCCGATCGAAGTGATGCGTCGGGTGATCACCGACTTCCATATGCCGCAGGTGACGATCGGCTACGGCATGACCGAAACCAGTCCGCTGTCGTTCCAGAGCCGGATGGACGACGCGCTCGAGGATCGCGTTGGCACCGTCGGGCGGGTTCATCCGCATGTCGAAGTCAAGATCATCGACACGGACGGGCGCACCACCCCCGTCGGCGAGAGCGGCGAACTGTGCACGCGCGGCTATTCCGTGATGCGCGGATACTGGAACGACGAAGAGCGCACCAGGGAATCCATCGACGAGGGCGGCTGGATGCACACCGGCGATCTCGCCACGATCGACGAGCGCGGCTACTGCCGGATCGTCGGGCGTGTGAAGGACATGGTGATCCGCGGCGGCGAAAACGTCTATCCGCGCGAGGTCGAGGAATATCTCTACCGTCATCCGTCAGTGGCGGAGGTTCAGGTGTTCGGCGTTCCCGATGCGACCTATGGCGAGGAGGTATGCGCCTGGATCGTGCTGCATAAGGGCAGCAAGGCGACCGAGGACGATATCAAGGCGTTCTGCCGCGGGCAGATCGCGCACTACAAGATCCCGAAATATATCCGCTTCAAAGAGGCGTTGCCGATGACGGTAACGGGCAAGGCGCAGAAATTCGTCATGCGCGACGCCATGATCGCGGAACTGGAGTCGGGAACCGATCCGGAACGTTCTCAAGCCGACCGCACCGGCAAGGGAGCAGCAGTATTCACGGCAACGGGAACGCCAAAGGAAGTCAATGGCGTGAGCGCAAGACCTGCGGCACGCGGCTATGCCAGCTATGCCGAGCGCGTCGAGCGCTTCCGTTTGGACGACGCGCTGGCGGAGGTGTTCGGAGACGCCACCGCCGACCTCAATGCCTGCGTGCTTTGCTGTGACCGCCATTGCGGCAGCGGGAAGGTTGCGCTGCGTTGGGTATCGGCGGCGGGCGATCTCAAAACCTACACTTTTGAAGACCTGCGCAAGATGTCGATCCGCGGCGCACACACGCTGACACGGGCGGGTGTCAGGAAGGGCGACGTCGTCGCGGCGCTCTTGCCGCGCATTCCCGAACTCGTTGCCGTGATTCTTGCGACCTGGCGCATCGGCGCGGTTTACCAGCCGCTGTTCACCGCATTCGGGCCGAAGGCCATCGAACACCGTTTCGCTACGGCCGGCACGCGGCTCGTGGTCACGAATTCGGCCAATCGCGGAAAGCTCGCCGACATCGCGAACTGCCCGACGGTTGCGACACTCGTAGCTCCGGGCGAGACGCTGCCGAGCGGCGACATCGATCTCCGCGCAGCGTTGAACGAGGGTCCCGACAGTTTCGAGCCGGTCTCCTGCAAGGCAGACGATCTGATCATGATGATGTCGACCTCCGGCACCACCGGCCTGCCGAAAGGCGTTCCCGTCACGATCGCGGCGCTGCCGTCCTTCGCGGTCTACATGCGCGATGCGGTGGATCTGCGCGAAGACGATGTTTACTGGAACATCGCCGACCCGGGTTGGGCCTACGGACTCTACTACGCGGTGACCGGTCCGCTGCTGATTGGGCGGTCGACGCTTCTCTACGAGGGAGCATTCACCGTGGAATCGACGTATGACATCATCGACCGTGTGGGCGTAACGAACCTGGCCGGCTCTCCCACGGCCTATCGCGGACTGATCGCCGCCGGCGCCGAGCCTGCCGCCAGGATCAAAGGCAAGCTCCGTGTGGTCAGCAGCGCCGGAGAGCCGCTCAATCCGGAAGTGATCCGCTGGTTCGATACAACGCTCGCCGTGCAGATCAACGACCACTATGGCCAGACAGAAACCGGCATGACCGTGAACAATCACCACGGTCTCGATCATCCTGTGCGTATCGGATCGGCCGGCTATTCCATGCCCGGTTACCGCGTTGCCGTTCTCGATGATGCCGGTCGCGAACTCGGACCCAACCAGCCCGGCATTCTGGCTGTCGATATCGCCCGGTCGCCATTGATGTGGTTCAAGGGCTACTACCGGACGGCCACGCCGGCGATCAAGGACGGCTACTACCTCACCGGCGACACCGTCGAGCTCACGGACGATGGCTCGATCAGCTTTGTCGGACGCGCCGACGACGTCATCACCACGTCCGGATACCGGATCGGGCCGTTCGATGTCGAAAGCGCGTTGATCGAACATCCGGCAGTGACGGAAGCCGCCGTGGTCGGCGTTCCCGATCCGGAGCGCACGGAAATCGTGAAAGCTTTCGTGATCCTCGCATCCGGGTTTCGCGGATCTCCGCAGCTTGCCGAAGAACTCCGGCTCTACGTGCGCCAGCGCCTGTCCGCGCATGCATATCCACGCGAGATCGATTTCGTCACCGAGCTGCCCAAAACCCCCAGCGGCAAGATCCAGCGCTTCCTTCTGCGCAAGGCCGAAGTGGACAAACGACAGGCCGCGAAGGGCTAAGCCCGAACATAGGCAGATCAGGGATAGCTTGCTTCCAGTTACGGGTGTCGAGTGTGGTCTTGGCGACCGCAACCGTCCGCACGATCCGCCTTCGCCACCGACCCGCAATTCGCTCAGAGCGAGGCGCGCACGATCGCGGCACCCTCGGCCATCGCCTTCATCTTGCCGAAAGCCACCTCGCGCGGCAGGTATTTCAGGCCGCAGTCTGGCGCGATGACCAGCCTCTCGGGCGAGACATACGGCAGCGCGCGACGGATACGCGCGGCGATGAGTTCCGGCGGCTCGATGTCGTGCGTGGCGAGGTCGAGCACGCCCAGGATGATCGTCTTGCCCGGCAGCTTCGCCAGCACCGAGCAGTCGAGCCCCGACTGCGCCGTTTCGATCGAGATCGACTTGACCGCGGTGTCGGCGAGTTCGGGCAGGAACGAATAGCCGTTCGGCCTCTCGTGGATGATCGCGGCGTAGCCAAAGCAGATGTGCAGCGCCGTCTCGCCCTCGACGCCCTCGAGCGCGCGGGCGAGCGACTTGAGGCCGTATTTCCGCGCCTTGTCGGGGCGGGCTTGCATGTAGGGTTCGTCGATCTGGACGATGTCGGCGCCGGCCGCGAACAGGTCCTTGATCTCCTCGTTGACCGCGGCGGCATAGTCGACCGCGAGTTCCTCCTCGCTGCCGTAGAAATCGTTCTGGGCCTGCTGCGCCATGGTGAAGGGACCGGGCACGGTGATCTTGATCTTCCGGTCGGTGTTGGCGCGCAGGAACTGGACGTCGCGCACCTCGACCGCATGGCGGCGCCTGATCTTGCCGACGACGCGCGGCACCGGGTTCGGATGGCCCGAGCGGTCGAGCGCGGAGCCCGGATTGTCGATGTCGACGCCCTCGAGTGCGGTCGCGAAACGGTTGGAATAGCTTTCGCGCCGCATCTCGCCGTCGGTGATGATGTCGAGCCCGGCGCGTTCCTGGTCGCGAATGGCGAGAAGGGTCGCGTCGTCCTGCGCCTGGTCGAGGAATTCGGGCGCCACGCGCCAGAGCTCCTTCGCCCGGACGCGGGGCGGGAAGCGGCCCGCCAGCTTCTTGCGGTCGATCAGCCATTCCGGCTGGGCGTAGGATCCGACCAGCGAGGTCGGAAAGAGCGGAAGCGGGCGGGCCATGATGTCTCCTCCGTCAGGCTCTGAACAGGTCGCGCGGCACGCCGGCGGCCTGGAAGATGAAGTCGCGGCTAGCCTCCAGCTCGCCCCTCAGCTTGGCGATGTCGACGTCCAGCAGCTTGCCCTTGTACTTGCGCAGCTTGCCCGCGACGAAGACCGTGTCAACGTTGGAGCGTTCCATCAGCGTCACCACCGCGCCGGGCACGTGGTTGAGTGGGGTCACGTTGATGGCGGTCGCATCGAGCAGGATGACGTCCGCCTCCTTGCCGGGCGTCAGGCTGCCGGTCTTCTTGTCGAGTTTGAGGCCTTTTGCGCCCTCCAGCGTAGCGAAGCGGATCACGTCGCGCGAGGTCAAAAGGGCAGGGAGGTTCTTCTCGCCTGCCAGCGCCTTCTCGTTGACGAAGGCGCGCTGCAGCGTCATCGTCGAGCGCATCAGCGTGAAGGGATCCGCTGTCATCGTGCATTCGACGTCGGAGGAAAGCGACGGCTGCATGCCGAGGTCGAGCGCCGTCTGGATCGGCGGCATGCCGTGGCGCATCTGCATCTCGATCGGCACGGCGAGCGAAACGTGCGCGCCGGCATCCGCCGCCTTCTTCCAGGCCATCTCGCTCATGCCGGTCATGTGGATGAAGATGTTGTCGGGACCGAACTGGCCGGCCTCGGCCAGCTGGTCGAAGGTCGGCCGCATGCCGAACGTGCCGACCACGTGCAGGGCGATCGGCAGCGCCAGCTCGCGGCCGAGCTTCCAGGCGTTCTCGTAGCCGGGGATGTAGATCTCACCGCCCATGACCATCGAGAGCAGACCGTCGTCGGAGGCGAAATGCGTCGTCTTGAGGCGCGTTGCGTCGCCCGGATACTTCGCCTTGTCGCCCCAGCCTTCGAAATAGCCGAACACCGAGCGTCGGCCGGCATCTTTCAGCGCCTGGATCACGGCGTCGGAATGCTCCGGCGAATGGTGGATCTGCGAGACGTCCATCACCGTGGTCACGCCGGCATCGAGCTGCGCGAGCGAGCCGAACAGCTCGTTGATGTGGACGTCCTGCGGCCGGTAGACCATCGAGAATTTCTGCAGGATGTATTCGTAGTAGTTGATCGCGTTGGCGGGGAGACCGTCGTTCACCAGGATGCCGTCGGCGAGAAAGCTGCGCAGCGCCGTCTCGAACTGGTGGTGATGGGTGTCGATGAAGCCGGGCATGACGATCATGCCGGTGGCATCGATCACCTCTGCCCCTGCCGCGTCGAGGTTCGGTCCGACCGCCTCGATCAGCTTGCCGTTGATCAGTACGTCGGCCTGATCGAAATCGCCGACGGCCGGATCCATGCTGAGCACATGGCCACCCTTGATCAGGACGCGGCGGCCCTCGGTTCCGGTCCCAGCCGGCGTCTCCTGGGCCTGCGCTGATCCGGCCAGGAAGCCGGAGGCGGCGGCAGCGGCCCCGACCAGCATCGACGTCTTGAGGAAATCGCGGCGCGATCCCCCGGCCCCGAGCGAGCGCCCGGATTCACAATAGATGCACATAATTTCTCCTCCCAAAGAAACACCATGCTGACCGTCGCGATATACCGCAGTCAGCATTCAAAGTTTTCGCTATGCGAAAATCTTTTCGAGATTAAGCTAACGTTGCGTTCGCCGTTCTGTCAACCGCAATCGGTGGGAAGAAGGGCAGGTGTCACGGAGCCGCGGCTAGCGCGTGCCGATGATGGATTCGAGCACCGGGTAGCGAGACAGCGTCAGGGCGATGCGCCCGGCAGAAAGGCGCAGCTCCTGCAGGCGTTGGGCAACCAGCCCCTCCGCCGTCACGACGCCGCTGTATCCGGACGAGTTGAGGGCCGCGATCGTGCGCCCGGATGCGCCGCGGATCGGCACCGCCAGCGCCGTGATGCCGTAGTCGAGCTGGTCCACCGTCGTGGCATAGTTCTTTTCGCGCACCTCCTCGATGAGGGCGCGGAGTTCGACCTTGTCGACCACGGTCATGCGGGTGAGCGCCACCGGCTCGACCTCGCGCAGATAGCGGTCGAACTCGGCGTCGGGCAAGCCGGCCAGAAGCACCCGGCCAAGCGAGGTAACGTGCGCGGGATAGCGTGCGCCGACCACCGCCGTTGCGCGGCGCGCCCGCTGCTCCGAATAGTGTGCGATGTAGATGACGTCGTGCCCGTCGAGCGTGGCCACCGAGGAGGCGTCGCCGAACGTTCCCACCAGCCGGCGTAGTTCCGGCTGCAGCACCTCGTCGACGCGGGCCGAGAAGTAGAAGGCTGACCCGAGGTTCATCACCTTCGGCCGCAGGTGGAAGCGCTTGTTGGTCTGGCCGACATAGCCCATCGCCTGCAACGTCAGGAGGCTGCGGCGCGCGGCGGCGGGGCTGAGCCCCACCCGCCGCGCCACGTCGCTCAGCGTCATCTCGGGATGCTGCGAATCGAAGCTCTCGAGGATCATCAGCCCCTTTGCCAGCGCCTCGACGAATTCCGTCGGCCGCGCGCTGTCCGGTGTGTTTTCGAGCATGGGGATCCCCGAAGAAGTCTTCTCTCGCCGCCGTCAGCCTTCCGGCGCCATGACAAAGTCGAACTTAAGCATGGCGTCCGGCTTGCGTTCGAGCGGCAGATTGCCGGCCTTGTCGGCCTTGTAGGGTTCGACCTTGGCGATCAGCGACCGACGTACACCGAACACCGCGTCGTTGTCGATATACTCGGTATTCTCGAAGAACAGCTCCGTCACGTTGGTGCGCATGCCCTTGGCGCGCAGCATGAAGTGCAGATGCGCGGCCCGCCAGTTGTGGCGCGCGCCGGCACGCAGCAGGTCGCCGACCGGCCCGTCGTCCGGCACGGTGTAGGGCTTCGGCAGGACCGTGGTGTAATAGTATCGCCCCTGATCGTCGGTCTCGAAGACGCCGCGCAGGTCATACTTGTCCTGCCCGCGCTCCTGCTCCTGGATCGGGTAGGTGCCCGAGCCGTCGGCCTGCCAGGTATCGACGATCGCGCCCGCCAGCGGCTTGCCGAGAGTGTGGCGCACGGTGCCGTAGACGAGAACCAGCGCGCCCTGGCGCTCGCCGGCAAGGTCGGCGCCGAGCGTCTTGTTCGGCGAGTTCTCGAGATAGAACGGGCCGAGATTGCTGCCTTCGGTGGCGCCGCCGCGTGTATTGATCATGTCGACCAGCGCAGACCAGCCGAGGACGTCGGACAGGAGGATGAACTCGTGCCGTTCCGGCGTAGAGATCTTTCCGCAATCGTAGAGGAACGTCAGCACGCGCATCCATTCCTCGTGGGTGAGTTGCATCTCGCGCGTGTAATCGTGCAGGTGGTCGATCAGGCCCTCGAGCAGGAGCTTGAACCTGGATCCGTCCTCGGTCTTGAAGCTCTTCTTCACCGCTTCGGTAAGGGTGAACTGGTTAATGTCGCGCATTCGTGTCCTCCGCGATGGCCGGGCGCGATCGCCCCATGTGCGGGTCCGCGTCCGTTCTGCCTTGACATAAGGCTAATTGCGCCTCTAACCTCCGGCAAGAGAAAAATCTTTCGCTGTGCGAAATAATTGAGAGTGCCATGCGCATAGGAAAACAGGACGGCGCGTTTACGGCGATCGCGACCTCCGACGCTCATTCAATCACGATCCGCGGCCACGACCTGTGCCGCGACCTGATCGGCAAGACGGATTTCACCGACTATTTCTGGCTGCTCGTGCTGGGCGACCGGCCGACTGAAACGCAGCGCGCCGTAACGAACGCCTGCCTGGTGGCGATCGCCGAGCACGGGCTGGTGCCGAGCGTCCAGGCAGCGCGGATGACGCTGGCCGCTGCCCCCGAGGCCTGGCAGGGCGCGATGTCGGCGGGCCTGCTCGGCATGGGGACCGTGGTGGCGGGGAGCTCCGAGACGGCGGGGCGCTACATCGTCGAGATCCTGGAGGCCGCCAAGGCGCCCGGCGCGGACCTCGAAAGCGCGGTGCGGGCGAGCCTCGCCGAGTTGAAGTCTCGAAAGGCGAAGGTGCCCGGCCTGGGCCACCCGCAGCACAGCGCCGGCGATCCGCGCGCCGACGTGCTGCTCGCCTATGCCGACGAGATCGGCGTGTCGGGCGACGCGGTCGCATGCCTGCGCATGCTGGGAAAACTGGCGCCTGAGATCATGAACCGGCCGCTGCCGATCAACGTGTCGGGTGCGATCCCTGCGCTGATGCTGGACGCCGGCTGGCCGATCGAGGCGATGAAGGGCATTCCGCTGCTCGCCCGCGCCGCTGGCCTGGTCGCGCATCTCTACGAGGAATCGCAGCGCTCCATCGGCTTCATCCTGTCCCACAAGGCCGATCTCGCGATCAGCTATGACGGCCCCGCGGCCGGACAGGCGGAGTGAGGCGATGACCAAGATCCTCAAGGACGTCCGCGTCATCGAGATGGGAACCTACATCACCGGCCCGGCGGCGGGGATGCACCTCGCCGACCTCGGCGCCGACGTGATCAAGGTCGAGAAGCCGGAGACGGGCGACCCGTTCCGCGCCTTCAAGGGCGGGCTCTATTCGCCGCACTACCAGACCTACAACCGCAACAAGCGATCGATCGCGCTCGACACCGCGAAGCCAGACGACCGCGCGGTGTTCCACGACCTGATCCGCGACGCCGACGTGTTCATCCAGAACTTCCGCCCAGGTGTGGCCGAGAAGCTCGGTGCCGGTGAGGAGGAACTGCACCGGATCAATCCGCGGCTGGTCTATTGCGCCATCTCCGGCTTCGGCCCGACCGGCCCGGCGCGCGACCGGCCCGCCTACGACACGGTGGCGCAGGCCGCGAGCGCCTATCTGCGCCTGCTGACCCCGCCGACCAATCCGCGTGTGATCGGCCCGGCGATCGCCGACGCCGTCACCGGTCATTACGCGGCGCTAGGCATCGTGGCCGCTCTGCTGGAGCGGGTGTCGACTGGCAAGGGCCGCCGCCTCGACATCTCGATGCTTGAAGCGATGTGCCATTTCAACCTGGACAGCTTCACCCACTATTTCTCGGTCGGCGAGGTGATGGGACCGCTGTCGCGCCCGATGGTGTCGCAGTCCTACACGTTCGCCTGTTCCGACGGGAAATGGGTGGCGATCCACCTGTCCTCCCCGCCGAAGTTCTGGGAGGGGCTGGTCGAGTCCGTCGGGCTGCCGGAGCTTATGACCGATCCGCGCTTCGCCGAGCGCACTGCCCGCATCGAGAACCAGCAGGCGCTGATCGAGCTGCTGCGGCCGGTGTTCGAGAGCCGCAGCCGCGACGAGTGGTGCGACATCCTGCTGAAGAACGAGGTGCCGCACTCGCCCGCCTACGATTCGAACGAGGCGCTGGAAGATCCGCAGGCGGTTCATCTCAAGATCAAGGTCTCGGCCGATCATACGGAAATGGGACCGTTCACGACAGTGCGGGCGCCCTACAATTTCGACGGTGAGGCGGACCTGTCGATCCTGCCGCCGCCGACGCTGGACGAGCACGGCGAGGAGATCCGGGCCGAGATCGCAGCGCGTAAGGCTCGGTGACGGCAAGGGAGTAGGGAGGACGTATGGGGCTACCAGTCGCCGACGTGAAGACAGCCAGCAGTGCGATGCTGCAGAAGCAGCTCTACGCGGTGTTCACCGTACCTACGGGTGGGATGGAACCGATCCTGCAGGGGCTGGGAGAGCATCTGGCGTTTCAGATGCAGCTCGAGCGCGAGGGGATCATGTTCGCCGCCGGTCCGATGTGGAGCGACGACGAGCAGGAATGGAACGGCGATGGGCTCGTCGTCGTGCGAGCCGCAAACCGTGCCGAAGCGGTGGAGATCGCCGAGCGCGATCCGATGCACAGGAGCGGTGCGCGCAGATTCACGGTCAGGCCGTGGATGATCAACGAGGGAACGATGACGGTGCGGCTCGACCTGTCGAGCCAGAAGTTCACGATTTTGTAGATCCTGGGAGGAACCAACATGTACAGACTGACCGGAATGCTGATGGGCGCCATGATGGCGCTGCCGACCGCTGCCTATGCCGTGGAGGAGATCGAACTGACGGTGGCGTCGAGCCATCCGCTGGCGATTCCGTGGGTGGGCATGATCAAGTCGCACTTCATGGCGGAAACCGATCGGCTCCTGGCCGAGAAGGGCGAGTACAAGATCAAGTGGAACGAGGCCTTCGGCGGCTCGCTCTACAAGGCCAACGCCACGCTCACATCGGTGCAGGAAGGCGTGACCGACATCGGCTGGGTGTTCTCCTTCCTCGAAGGCGCCAAGCTGCCGCTGAGCCAGGCCTCGACCTACGCGCCTTTCTCGACCGCGAACCCGCCGGTCCAGCTCAAGGTCATGGGCGACCTGCTCGAGAACAACGAGGCATTCAAGAAGGAGTGGGAGCAGTACAACCTGAAGGTCCTCGGCCTCACCGGCACAGACGACTACGACATCTACACCAAGAAGCAGATCACCGGCGTCGCTGACCTGAATGGAATGAAGCTCTCAGCACCCGGCGTGCTTGGCCAGTGGCTGCGCGGCACCGGCGCCAACGCCGTCGACGGCTCGCTGCCGACTTTCTACACCGACATCCAGACCGGCGTGTCAGACGGCGTGCTGTCGCTGGCGCTCGGCGTGCTGCCGGCAAAGCTCTATGAGGTCGCGCCCTATATCACCCGCGTCCGCATCGGCACGGCCTTCTCCGGCGCTGTAGCGATCAACAAGGATTCGTGGGACGCGCTGCCTCCGGCGGTTCAGGAGGCGATGGTCGCCGCCGGCAAGTTCTACACCGAAGCGCATGGCAAGGACCTTCTGGAGCGGCATGAGGCGGCCTTCGGCAAGATGGTCGAACTCGGCAAGGGCCAGAACCCGCCGGTCACGATCTCTGAGCTGCCGGCCGGCGACCGCCAGAAATGGGTCGACGGCCTGCCGGACATCGCCGGCGAATGGGCGGCGGACGCCGAGTCTCGCGGCCTGCCGGGCAAGGCCTTCATGAAGGCCTACATGGATGGCCTGCGCGCCGCCGGCGAAAAGCCGGCCCGCGACTGGGACAAGGGCATGTAGGCCGCTGACGGCGACCGGGGGCGGACATGGAGCATGACAGCGACAGCACCCGCGCGGAAGAGACTCTTCCGCGCGGCATCGGCGGACCATCGCTAGTATGGACCCGCGGCGTCGACGGTCTCGCCGCGCTCGGCACGATCCTGATCGTCTTCCTGATGGCGATCATCGTGGCCGACGTTCTGGTGCGCAACCTCGTCGGCGCATCGCTGCCGCTGATCGCCGAGCTCGGCGCGCTGACTGTGGTGCTCATCGTCTTCCTTCAGCTTGCTGCCGCGGTCAGAAACGACCGCCTCGCGAGCACCGACTTCGTTCTGGACGCCGTGGCGCGGTCCCGGCCGCGCGCTGCGCTCGCGATACGCGCCGTGTGGGACCTCGTCGGCGCGGCACTGTGCGCAGGCATTGCCTGGGCGAGTTGGGGCATCCTCTGGCGCGACATCGACCACCGCGAATTCATCGGCGTGACCGGCGTTCTGACCATGCCGACTTCACCCTTCCGCGCGCTCATCTTCATCGGCGCCGTGGTGGCGTCGGTGCAATTCGTCCTCTTGGCGCTCAGCCGCATGCGCAGCCTCGCTAAATCCGGAGATGGTGCCCAATGACCGGAATCGAGATCGGCATCGCGGCCATCGCGGTCCTGCTCCTCCTCATTGTGCTCGGCATGCCGATCGGCGTAGCCATGATGGCGTCCTCTTTCGGCGCGGTCGCGCTGATCCGCAACGAGAGCGTGGCGTTGCGCATGCTGGGTTCGGTCGCCAACGACAGCCTGGAAGAATATCTCTTCGCCATCGTCCCGCTCTTCGTGCTGATGGGACTGCTGGTCACGATCTCGGGCGTTGGCAAGGACACGTTCGACATTTTCGAGCGCTTGCTGCGGCGGGTGAAGGCAGGGCTCGGTATCGCGACCGTCTTCGCCAACGCCGTGTTCGCCTCGATCACCGGCATCTCGGTGGCTTCGGCTTCGGTCTTCTCGCGTATCGCAGTGCCCGAAATGACGCGACATGGCTACACGCGGAAATTCTCCACTGGCGTGGTCGCCGGAAGCTCCGTGCTCGGCATGCTAATTCCACCGTCGCTGCTGATGGTCGTCTATGCGGTGTTGGCCGAGGAATCGGTCGGGCGCATGTTCCTCTCCGGCGTCGGCCCTGGCATCCTCCTGTCGATCCTGTTCGCCTTTACTATCCTGCTGCTCGCCTGGTGGAAGCCTGATTTCGTCTTCGTCGAGGAACGGCGCGGCGCAGTCGGCGAGGCGATGGGTACAGCGGACATGCTGCGCAAGGGCTCGCCGATCGTCATGCTCGTGCTTGTCGTGCTGGGCGGGCTTTATGGCGGCTTCCTGAACCCCACCGAAGCCGGCGCGATGGGCGCGCTCGGCGCGCTGCTGATCGCCCTTCTGCGGCGCTCGCTCACCGGCTCGCGATTCTGGTCGCTGCTGGTCGAGACCGGTCAGATCACCGTCTCGGTCCTGTTCCTGATCGTCGCGGCGACCTTCTTCAGCCGCATGCTGGCGATGTCGGGCCTACCGGCAGCGCTGGCGGAATTCCTCATCGGCGGCACGCTCGGACCCTACGGCTTCCTGCTCCTGTTCCTGGCGCTGGTGATCGTGATGGGCTGCTTCATCGATTCCATCTCGATCATGCTGATCCTGCTGCCGATCGCGCTGCCGGTTGCGAAGGCCGCCGGCTTCGACCTGATCTGGTTCGGCGTGATGACGGTTGTCGCGGTCGAGATCGGCTTGTTGACTCCGCCCTTCGGGCTCTCGGTCTATACGATCAAATCGTCCATCGACGACCGAACCCTGAAGGTCGGCGACATCTTCCGCGGCGCGTTTCCCTTCGTGCTGGCAATGGTTGCGTGCCTGGCCGTGCTGACAGTCTTCCCGGGCATCGCCACCTGGCTCGCGAGACTATGACCATGCCGCGAATTCTCTGCCTCGCCGGAAGCCTGCGCGCCGCCGCTTCATCGAGGGCGGTGGTCGAGACGATCTGCGCGAAACTGGCGACGGAAGCGGATTTCTCGCGGTTCGACATCGGCTCGCTGCCGCACTACAACGCCGATTTCGATCCGCTGCCGGATACGGTCGTCGCACTCAAGCAGGCGATCGCGGACGCGGACGGGCTGATCATCGTCACGCCGGAATACAACTACTCGGTCCCGGGCGTGCTGAAGAACGCCATAGACTGGGCGTCGCGCCCGGGCTACGCCTCGGTATTCAAGGCCAAGCCGGTGTTCATCGCTTCGGTGTCGGGCGGGGCGCTCGGCGGAGTGCGCGCGCAGGCGCATCTGAAGAACATCCTCGGCGGCGTGCTGGCGCATACTTTCGTCTGGCAGGAGGTGATCGTCACCCATGCGAACACCAAGGTCCGTGATGGATACCTTGCCGACGAGGCGATCGAAGTCTTCCTGTTCGAAGCGGTGAGGGCATTCTTCGCCTCGCTCGAACGCGGTTGAGAAGACATGGCCTAACGCATCGGACAGCCTGTCAAGGTCGTTGATCCAGCGCACCGCCGCGGTTGACGACCGCCGCTGCGGGCTTCAGGAAGGGTGGTCCTCTCCGGCAGCCCTTCCGTGCAAGATTCAGTCGTCCCGACTTCCACCGCTGCAAAGGCGTTTTCCCAGTGAGCGCCGATCGCGCACCCGCGGCCGTCATCTGGTCGCTCGGCGTCACGCAGATCGCCGGCTACGGCACGCTGTTCTACAGTTTCGCGATCCTCGCGCCGTCGATCTCGGCCGCGTTCGGTTGGCCGCAGCAATGGATGTTCGCGGCGCTCTCCCTGTCCCTGATCGCCGGAAGCCTCGTCGCGCCGACCGCCGGCAGGCTCGCTGACCGGCACGGCGCGGGGCGTGTCATGACATGGGGCTCACTCGCGGCATCGACTGCGCTGGGGCTCGCCGCCGCCGCTCCCAACGCCTACGCCTTCGTTGGCGCGCTGTTCGCCATGCAGGTGGCGGCGTCCTTCGTGCTCTACTCGACCGCTTTCGTCGCCATCGTGCAGGTCGGCGGACAGCGCGCATCGCTGTCCATTACGCATCTGACCCTGATCGCCGGGTTTGCCTCGACGGTGTTCTGGCCGGTGACGACATGGCTGCACGAGGTGCTCGACTGGCGGCAGGTGTTCCTCGCCTTCGCCGCGCTGCATCTTCTCGTCTGCCTGCCGTTGCATGCATGGATCGCGGGCCATGCGCGCCGCGTCAGGGCCGCGTCGGCGCAGGCGGTCGCGGTCGACGAGCCGCCGCATCATCCCGCAGCCGCATCGGCCGCCAGGCGGACTATCTTCCTGCTCATGCTGGCGGGCTTCGCCGCTGAAGGCTTCGTGCTGAACTCCATTCTGATTCACATGGTACCGCTGACCGCCGCGCTCGGCATGGGGGCGGCGGGGCTGTGGGCGTCGACGCTGTTCGGACCGGCCCAGGTCGCCAGCCGCCTGGTCAACATGGTCTTCGGCGGACGCCTGCCGCAGGCCTGGCTGGCCGTCATCTCGGCATGCCTGCTTCCGGCGGGTCTGGTCACGCTGCTATTGACGACCCCCTGGCTGCCGGGCGCTCTCGCCTTCGTCGTCATGTTCGGCCTGGGGTCGGGCTTGAACAGCATCGTCGGCGGCACGCTCCCGCTCGAGCTGTTCGGCCGCGCCGGCTACGGCGCGATGGTCGGATGGGCGACTTCGGCGCGGCAGTTCTCGGCGGCCTTCGCGCCCTTTGCCTTCTCGGCGATGCTGGCCGGTCTGGGCATCGTCCCCTCGCTGGTGACGCTGGTCGTCGTGTCGTTCGTCTCGGTCGCGGCCTTCGCGACCATCGCGGTGCTGCGCCGAACCGCTACTCTGCGACCGGAATGACGTCGACCGACTGTTCGGAGGAGTGCCGTCCGACCGTGCGCAGCACGCCGACAATCGGGGCGACGTCGGCATAGTCGCGGCCATAGCCGATGACGATGTGGTCGTTGCCCGCCAGGATCGCATTGGTCGGGTCGAATTCGCGCCAGCCCGCTTCGCGCCCGCACCAGACGCTGACCCAGGCATGCATCGCGTCCGCTCCCTCCAGTCGCTCTTTGCCAGGCGGCGGAATGGTGCGGATGAAGCCGCTGACATAGCAGGCCGGAACGCCGAGCCCGCGCAGGCCCGAGATCATCACATGAGAGAAGTCCTGGCAGACGCCGGCCTTGAGGCGGAAGGCTTCGGGCGAAAGGGTCCGCACATTGGTGGCGTCCGGTTCGTAGTCGAAATCGGTGTGGATGCGCTTGCACAGGTCGAAGGCGAGTTCGAAGACGCTGCGTGAGGAAGCTGCACTCTCACGCGCATAGGCCGTGATCGCGGGCTCGATCGGCGCATGCAGGCTCCCGGCTAGGAAATGATGCGGCGACGTTGCATCGAGCGTCAGCGTCGCGTCGATCTCGGACCTCAGGCCTTCCAGTGTCGGCGATATGTCGAGCGGAGGTTCGGGCCGGGTGACGCTGATGCGCGCCTTCATGGTGAGGTCAAGCGTATCGTGCGGCTTGCGAAAGGCGATCGACGTGACCGCGTTGCCGAAGAAGTCGGAAAATGCCGTCTGCTCGCTAGGCTTCGGGGAAAGCGCGATGTTCGCCGCGATCACCCGCTGCGTCCCCGGCAGGGTCAGCGGCATCGCGCGCAGATGATGACGCCCGCCCTCAACCGTGTAGGGGTAGTCGTAGTGGAGGTTGAGGCGGACGTCGTAGAGCATCGTCAGACGAAGTAGCTGTGCGAGATCGCGTCGTAGATGGCGCCGAGGCCCGACACGATCTCATTGAACTGCGCGGTGTCGAGATCCTTCGCCTCCCAGATGGACAGGCGTGTGTGGAGGTTCAGTACTTCCTTGGCGGCGGCGGTCAGGTGGCCGGTCTCGTTGCCGGGGAGTTCGGCGACACCGGCCTTCAACCTGTCGAGCTGGAAAGCGATCGAACGCGGATTGAGCGGGTCGAGCGCCAGAAGTTCGATGACCGAGCGCCGGCTCGCATTGACGCTGAACTGGCGGCGATGGGTGAGCACGCTGTCGCCGATCTCCAGCAGCATGTCGAGGCCGCCGTCGGGCGCCTTGGTGGAGGCGAGTGCGCCGACGACCCGCGCCATGTGGATGCCGCGCTCGACGCGGCGGCCGATCTCGAGGAAGCGCCATCCGGTGAAGCGATACATGTTCTCGTGCACGAGGCCGGAGAAACCGGCGAGCTTGCGCAGGATCACCGTCATCGCGCGGGCCGCGTCGTCGCCCGGCTCCACCTTGTCGGCGAAACGGTGCAGCGTTTTCGACAGGTCGTTGAGCGCCAGCCAGCCGTCGGGCGAGAACCGGTCGCGGATCTGGCCGGCACTGCCGGTTGCGTTGTCGATGGTGCGCAGAACGCCGGGCGAAACGGCGCAGGTCGCATCAACGCCGAGGAAATCGAGATAGGCCCGCACGGTCTTGAGCAGCGGCAACGCGGGATCGGCGGCTTCGGCAAGGCGGACGTGATAGGCGCGCAGGATGCGCACCGTGCCTTCCAGCCGCTCGGAGTAGCGGCCGAGCCACATCATGTTCTCGGCCGCGCGGCTCGGCAGATTGCCGCTGGCGGAGCGCCGCGCCGAACCCGTGTCGTCCGGCAGCAGCGTCTCCCGCCTGACCGGACGGTCGCTGACGATCCAAACATCCGCCGCCTGTCCGCCGCGCTGCATCGCGATCGCGGCGGCGTCGTTGGTGCGCCCGATCCGCGCGAAGCCACCCGGCATGATGCTCCAGCCGTCTTTCGTCCGCGCCGCATAGACGCGCAGCGACATCGGCCGCGGCACGAGCCGTCCGTGCGAATAGACAGGAGTGGTCGACAGCGTGACGTTCTCCTGGGCAGCGTAGGCGGCACCATCCGCCGCCAGGCGCGCGAGAAGGTCGGCGCGCTCGTTGGCGTCCAGTGCCGAACCCGGCCGCGTCGCTTCGGAGTCCTCGAAGGGGAGGCGGGTCGAAAGCGCCGGACCGACGACCATCCGGTCGAGCCTGTCCATCACGTGCCGCTGCTCGCGCGCTTGGCCGCACCACCAGGTCGCGACGGAGGGCAGCTTCGGCTCGGATCCGATGAGCGCACGCGCGATCCCCGGCATGAAGGCGAGCATCGCGCGGGTCTCGACGATGCCGGAGCCCATCGCATTGACGACGGCGAGCGTGCCGCTCCGCAACGCCTCGACGATGCCCGGCGTGCCGATGTGCGAGTCGCCCCTGAGTTCCAGCGGGTCCATGAAGTCGGCGTCCATGCGCCGCCACAGCACGCTGACGGGCTTGAGGCCAGATACGGTGCGCACCATCACCTTGCCGCCCGAGACCCGCAGATCCTCGCCCTCGAGCAGAGATATGCCGAGATAGCGCGCGATCCACGCGTGTTCGAAATAGGTTTCGTTGAGAGGTCCCGGCGACAGGATGGCGGCGCGGCCTGCCGGATCCTCGGCAAGCGACAGCAAGGTGTCGCGGAACTGCCGGAAGAAGCCGGCCAGCCGGTGCACGTTCATGTCACCGAATATGTCGGGCAGGGCGCGTGTGGTCGCGACGCGGTTTTCGAGCGCGAAGCCGGCGCCGGAGGGCGCCTGGGTCCGGTCGCCGAGCACCCACCATCGGCCATCCGGTCCACGCCCCAGTTCGAAGGCGCAGAAATGCAGGAAATGACCGCCGACGGGCTGGATGCCGACGAGAGGGCGCAGGAACTCCGGATTGCCGGCGATCAGCGCGGGCGGGATGAGCCCACGTGCAACCAGCATGTTGGCGCCGTAGATGTCAGCGACGATCCGCTCGAGCAGTTCGGCGCGCTCCTCCAGCCCCGCGGAAATGTCCTGCCATTCGGTTTCGGAGATGATCAGCGGCAGGTGCGCGAGTGGCCATTCCCGTTCGCGCGCGCCTTGGCCTTCGTAGACGCGGTAGTAGACACCAGCGTCGCGCAGGTACTGGTCGGCGCGGCCGAAGCGTTCGGTGCGATCCTTGTAGGGGATGTAGGACAGCGCCGAGATCAGCATGTCCCAGCCGGGCCGGACATTGCCCGACGCGTCCAGCATCTCGTCGGTGACGCCCGCGATCGGCCGATAGCTGGCAAGCAGGCTGCGCCCGCTCCGGCCGGCGGGTGCGTCGCGTTTGGGCTCGCCTGCGATCACCTGAACACCGGCCGACGCATGTCGAGCGTCATCGGGAAGTCGAGATTGGGCGCCTCGACCGGCGGGATATAGAGCGAGGGCGTGTGGCCGCGCGGCTCGAAGCGCGCGAGCCGGCGCGCCTCGGCTTCGTTGGCGTTGACAGGGAAGGTCTCGTAATTGCGGCCACCGGGGTGCGCCACGTGGTAGATGCAGCCGCCGATCGAGCGGTTGGACCAGGTGTCGTAGATGTCGAACACCAGCGGCGTGTTGACCGGCAGCACCGGATGCAGGCCCGAGGCCGGCTGCCAGGCTTTATAGCGCACGCCGGCGACCGCGGTCTCGCGGCTGTCGGTCAAGGTCATCGGCACGACGCGGCCGTTGCACAGCACCTTGTGGCGCTCGGGGTTGAGCCCGTCGGTGCGCACCTGCAGCCGCTCGACGGAGGAATCGACGAAGCGGACGGTGCCGCCGATCGCGCCCTGCTCGCCCATCACGTGCCAGGGCTCCAGCGCCTGGCGGAGCTCCAGCTTGACGCCCTCGTATTCGACCTCGCCGCAGAACGGAAAGCGGAACTCGAGCTGTGCCTCGAACCATTCCGGTGCGAAGTCGAAGCCGCTGGTGCGCAAATCCTGCAGCACGTCGAGGAAATCCTGCCAGACGTGCCAGGGCAGCATGAAGCGATCATGCAGCGAGGTGCCCCAGCGCACGAAGCGGCCGTCGGCGGGATTGGCCCAGAAGCGCGCGATCAGCGCGCGGACGAGGAGCTGCTGTGCCAGGCTCATGCGGGCGTTGGGCGGCATCTCGAAGCCGCGGAACTCGACAAGGCCGAGGCGGCCGGTCGGGCCGTCCGGCGAGAACAGCTTGTCGATGCAGATCTCGGACCGGTGCGTGTTGCCGGTCACGTCGACGAGCAGGTTGCGGAACAGCCGGTCGACGAGCCAGGGCAGGGGCCCCGGACCGTTGGCCGGATGCGGCACCTGCGCCATCGCGATTTCGAGCTCGTACATCGAGTCGTGCCGGGCCTCGTCGACACGCGGCGCCTGGCTGGTCGGGCCGATGAACAGGCCGGAGAAGAGGTAGGAGAGCGCGGGGTGCCGCTGCCAGTGCAGGACGAGGCTTTTCAGCAGGTCCGGCCGGCGCAGGAAGGGGCTGTCGTTCGGCGTCGCACCGCCCACCACGACATGGTTGCCGCCGCCGGTGCCGGTGTGGCGGCCGTCGATCATGAACTTGTCGGCGCCGAGACGGCTCTGGCGCGCTTCCTCGTAGACCGCCGTGGTCGTCGCCACGCATTCCTTCCAGTTCGCGGAAGGATGGATGTTGACCTCGATGACACCCGGATCGGGCGCGACGCGGATGACGTTGAGGCGCGGATCGTGCGGCGGGGCGTAGCCCTCGATGTGGATCGGCAGGCCGATCCGCTTCGCCGCTTCTTCGGCCGCCGCGATGAGTTCGAGATAGTCCTCCAGCGCCTCGACGGGAGGCATGAAAACGCACAGCCGGCCGTCGCGCAGCTCGGTCGAGAGCGCGGTGCGCACCGCGCCGCCGATCTCGCTCAGCGTCTGCTCGACCCGGTCCTGCTGCTCGCTCGACGCGACGAAGGAGGCAGCCGCCTGGCGTTGCGCCATCTCGTCGGCGCCCGCCGTAGCGGTTGAGGCGGGCAGGATCTCGGCGCGCGGTGGCAGGGAGCCGCGCGGCACGGTTGGATCGACAGGAACGATATAGGGGAATTGCGCCGGCGGGACGTAGGGCAGGGCGCCGAGCGGCAGGCGGTAGCCTACAGGCGAGTCGCCCGGCACCAGGAACAGCCGGCCGCGGCGCGTCTTCCATTTCTCGCTGCGCCAACGCGGTCCGCTCGCGGTCGCAGCCGCGTTCCAGCGCTGCACCGGCAGCACGTAGCCGCTCGGATTGGTCAGGCCGCGCTCGAATACGCGGGCCATGCGGCTGCGCTCCTCGGGGTCGGCGAGCTTCGAGTTGGACGGATCGACATTGTCCGGCAGCTTGCCTTCCTTGAGCAGCCATTCGCCGGGGTCTTCATAGGCTTCCGCGACCATCTCGCGTTCAACGCCGAGTTCCGAGGCGATCTCAGTCAGGAGTCGCTGAGCATCCTGAGGCTTGGCCGCGGTCGTCTCGCCCTCTTTCGCGATGAGTTTCTCGTCGGCCCAGACGGGCTCGCCGTCGTGGCGCCAGTAGAGCGAGAAGGTCCAGCGCGGTAGTGTCTCGCCGGGATACCACTTGCCCTGGCCGTAATGCAGGAAGCCCGTCGGCGCGAAGCGCTCGCGCAGCCGCCTTATCAGCGCGTCGGCCTTCTCGCGCTTGGTCGGGCCGACGGCGGCGGTGTTCCACTCGGCAGATTCGAAGTCGTCGATCGACACGAAAGTCGGCTCGCCGCCCATGGTCAGCCGCGCGTCCTGGCTCTTCAGGATCTCGTCCACCTTGTCGCCCAGCGCGTCGAGCCGCGCCCAGGATTCGTCCGAGAAGGGTTTGGTGATACGCGGATGTTCCGAGACGCGGTCGACGCGCATGGCGAAGTCGAATCCGACATTCGCCTCGCCGAAATAGCCGCCAGAAATTGGCGCGGCGTTGCGGAAATGCGGCGTCGCCGCCAGCGGCACGTGGCTCTCACCGGTGAGCAGGCCCGATGTCGGGTCGAAGCCGATCCAGCCGGCGCCCGGAAGATAGACTTCGCACCAGGCATGCAGATCGGTGAAGTCGACCGCGGTGCCCGCCGGCCCGTCGAGCGCGACGAGATCGGGCTTGAGCTGGATCAGGTAACCGGAGACGAACCGCGCGGCGAAGCCGAGATTGCGCAGGATCTGGACGAGCAGCCAGCTCGAATCGCGGCACGAGCCGGTGCGGAATCCCAGTGTTTCCTCGGGCGTCAGCACGCCGGTCTCCATGCGGATGATGTAGCCGATCTGCTGCTGCACCTTGGCGTTGAGAGCCACGAGGAAGTTCACAGTGTTCGTTTCCGAACGATCTATTCCCGCCAGAAACTCCTGCAGCAACGGTCCGGCCGGCTCGGGCTTGCGGTAGATCGCGAGGTCTTCCCGGATCTCCTCCGGATATTCGAACGGCCAGGTCTCGGCGCTCTCCTCCACAAAGAAGTCGAACGGGTTGTAGACCGTCATGTCGGCGACGAGGTCGACCTCGATCTTGAACTCGCTGACCGGCTCCGGAAAAACAAAACGCGCCAGGAAGTTGCCGTAGGGGTCCTGCTGCAGGTTCACGAAATGGTTGGACGGCGAAACCTTCAGCGAATGGCTGAGAACCTTGGTCCGTGAATTCGGCGCCGGCTGGAGACGGATCACCTGTGGCCCGAGCACGACAGGCTTGTCGTATGTGTAATGCGTCAGGTGGTAGATCGCCGCGTGGATCGCCATGGTGCCTCGTTCGGTGCCTACTGCATCGGCCCGAACGCCGTCACCGGCGTTCGGAAAGCACGATGCAGCAGATTCAACGTGCTGGAGCGTCCTTTGTGCGTCCGACGGACGCACGGCGCTCCAGTGCGCACTCTATCCACAATTTCGCGCCTGTCGCCACCTCCATATTGCACTGCGGCAGGCTGGAGAGTGCTGTTGGCCTTTTGCCGGCGTCCGCTATATGACCCGCCGCGACGAAAGGAATTCCGACATGCGACTGGGCGGACGGCTGGCTGCGGCCATCGAAATTCTCGAGGACATGGAGCGACGCCACCGTCCCGCGGCCGATGCGCTGAAGGATTGGGGTCTGTCGCACCGCTTCGCCGGGGCCGGCGACCGCGCCGCGATCGGCAACATCGTCTATGACGCGCTGCGCCGCCGCCGCTCCGCCGGCTGGCTACTCGGCGCGGATACGCCGCGCGCCGTCGCCTTCGGCGGGATGATCCTCGGCAGCGGGCGGTCGGCGCAGAAGATCAACGCCGCGCTGGACGGGGACCGCTTCGCGCCCGAACCCTTGTCTTCCGACGAACTCGCCGCCGCCTCGCGCGACCTCGCGGATGCGCCCGAGGCCGTTCGCGCCGACGTACCCGACTGGTGCGTTCCGATGCTGGAACAGGCGTTCGGCCACGACTGGGTCGAGGAGGCGAAAGGCCTCGCCGCCCGTCCGCCGCTCGACCTGCGCGCAAACACGCTCCTTGCCTCGCGCGACAAGGTGATCGGCGAGCTTCCCGGTGCCTCGGCGACCGCCATTGCCCCGCAAGGTATCCGCATTCCGCCGATCGAGGGTGACGGCCGCCACCCGAACGTCCAGGTCGAGCCCGCCTTCCAGAAGGGCTGGTTCGAGATCCAGGACGAAGGCTCGCAGATCGCCGCCGGGCTGACCGGTGCGGCGCCGGGCATGCAGGTGCTCGACTTGTGCGCCGGGGCCGGCGGCAAGACGCTGGCGCTGGCGGCGACGATGGACAATCGCGGCCAGATCTTCGCCCATGATTCCGAGAAGGCGCGGCTCGCGCCGATCTTCGACCGCCTCAAGCGCGCCGAATGCCGAAACGTGCAGGTGATCGCCAATCCGGCAGGCCTCGCCGATCTCGAAGGCCGTATGGATCTCGTCCTCATCGACGCGCCCTGCACCGGTTCCGGCACCTGGCGGCGCAGGCCGGACGCGAAATGGCGGCTGACCGAGCGCCAACTCGACGTGCGCATCGGCGAACAGCGGTCGATCCTCGACAACGCCGCCCGTTACGTGAAGCCGGGAGGGGCCATTGCCTACGTCACCTGCTCGGTGTTTCCGCGGGAAAACCAGGACCAGGTCGCCGCCTTCCTCGACCGCCATCCCGATTTCTCGACCGTCGACCATGCAGCGATCTGGACGGGCATGTTCCCGGCGCACCCCGACAAGGCGCGGACGGGAGAACATGGCATCGTCCTGACACCGTTGCGCAGCGGTACCGACGGCTTCTTCTTCGCCTCGATGCGGCGCGCGGGATGAAGCGGCGCCGCGGCCCTTGACGATCCAGGCGGCCGACACATGTGCGGGGGCAGAGACACTCGACGGACATTCCACATGAACCGCTATCTCGCCTTGGCCGCCTTTCTCATCCTGGTCGTAGGCGGTGGAGCCGCGATCGGCTCCATGAATCTGCCGGGGCCTTGGTACGAGGCTCTCGTCAAGCCGCCCTTCAACCCGCCCAACTGGGTCTTCGGCCCTGCCTGGACGATCCTCTACGTTCTCATTGCGGTTGCCGGCTGGCGAATCTGGGAGCGTGACCGCGGCGGACGGGCGATGAAGGCGTGGTGGGCGCAGATGCTGCTCAACTTCGCCTGGTCGCCGGTCTTCTTCACGCTGCAGAGCGTCGGTGGCGCGCTGGTCATCGTCGTGCTGATGCTCGCCGCCATCCTTGCCTTCATTGGCCTAGCCTGGAACCGCGACCGGATCGCCGCTTTGCTATTCGTGCCCTACGCGGCCTGGGTCTCCTTCGCGACGCTTCTGAACGCATCGATCCTGTGGCTCAAGTGATCGCTGCTGCATTGCAGCATTGAATGATTGCAGCGCCGGCTTCGCTTTGCGATAAAGCCTTCGTGGCGGAGGAAGCAGCGTGAAGGCGACAGTTCAGACCAGTACTGACTACGAGGAGCGCGTGCGCTCGAGTTTCGCGCGCCAGGTCGTGATGTCGACCATCGGCGCCGAATTGACCAGTGTCACGCCGGGCACCGTCGAGATCGAGATGCCCTATTCGATTGCCTTGACCCAGCAGCACGGATTCTTGCATGCCGGTATCATTTCGACCGCTCTGGATTCAGCCTGCGGCTACGCCGCCTATTCGCTGATGCCGCCGGAAGCAGCGGTTCTGACGATCGAGTTCAAGCTCAACATGCTCTCGCCCGGCAAGGGCGAGCGTTTCCTGTTCCGCGGCTCGGTCACTAAGCCCGGCCGCACGATCATCGTCGCCGACGGTCAGGCCTATGCCTATTCCGCCGACGGCGAGGCACGGCTTATCGCGACCATGACGGCGACGATGATGACGGTCACCGGCCGCGAAGGATTGGCGGGGTAGAATGGCGCTGTCCCTGTCTGCCGATATTGCGGGGCGGAAGGTGCTGTTCGCGATGGCCGCGGAGGCGGAATACGGCCCACATCTCAAGGCCCGGTTCACGCCGCTGATGATCGGTGTCGGACCGGTCGAGGCGGCTGTCCATCTGACCGCGGCGCTAGCCGGTCTGCACAGGGAGGGGGTCGCTCCGGATCTCGTTGTGTCGCTCGGCTCCGCCGGCAGCCGGAGGCTGGAACAGACGCAGATCTACCAGGCCACATCCGTTTCCTACCGCGACATGGATGCCTCGCCGCTGGGCTTCGCGAAAGGCGCGACGCCCTTCCTCGATCTGCCGGCGGTCGTGCCCCTGCCGCTCAGGATCCCCGGTATTGCCGAGGCGACGCTGTCGACGGGTGCCAACATCGTCTCGGGCGCGGCCTATGACGCAATCGAAGCGGACATGGTCGACATGGAGACTTTCGCGGTTTTGCGCGCCTGCCATCGCTTCGACGTGCCGCTGGTGGCGCTTCGTGGCATTTCGGACGGTGCGGCGGAACTGCGCCATGTCGGCGACTGGACGGAGTATCTGCACGTCATCGACGAGAAGCTGGCGGCGGCGGTGGGGTTGCTGGAGGATGCCATCAAGTCCGGCGCCGTCCATCTTCAGGTCCGCTGAAGCGGCAAACCCCTGGGATTGCCGAACAGGACGCCAATCATTCTCAGACGCGCTGCGCTGTCGCGGTTGACATAGTTGACCGAGCCGCCGTCGTGGTCGAGCATCCACCGTCCGGTCGCGCCACTGTCCCATTCGGCGACGTAGCCGTCGTCCTGCATCGTCCAGTGCCCGCTGCGCTGTTCGCCGTCGTCGAGCAGCATATGGGCGGCGCCATCGGTTTCGAAGTAGACGTAAGCCTCCTTGCCGCTGCGCTCCAGCACATGGGTCGTGCCGGGCATGAGAATCGCCAGCGTGTCCTTTTTCAGCGCCGTCATGATGTACTCCTTGGCTTGTTTCCGATTGCCTTGGCCAGTCGCCGCGCGTAACGTGCGAGATGGTCAAGTCACTTGACTATATTGGATTTGAAAGAATGGTCAAGGGACTTGACGAAAAATCCGAAGCCCCGCCGGATCATCTCGGCTGGCGCCTCTGGCAGGCGAATCGCGCCTGGCAAGGCGAGTTCGCGGCCGCAATGCGCGCGGCAGGGCATGACTGGTTCTCCGATGCACGCGCCGGCCTTCTCGGCCATATCGCACGCGACGGCTCGCGCCAGGCCGCCCTGATCGAGCGCATGGCGATTTCCAAGCAGGCGGTGCAGCAGTTGCTCGACGGGTTAGAGGCCGAGGGCGTAGTCGAACGGCTGCCGGACCCGCGCGACGGCCGCGGCAAATTGGTGCGCTATACGCCGAAGGGTCTGGCGGCGTTGCGGGACGGCGACCGCATCAAGCGCGAGATCGAGCGGCGCTGGATTGAACGCATCGGTCAGGCGCGTTTCTCAGCGCTGATGGATGCCCTGCGCGCACTGGACGCCGGGGTGCATCCCGAGACCTGACCACCGGTCGAAGGGCGCGCGCAAACCGGAAGCAGAACCCGTTGCGCCGACTCAACTTTGTCTCTAAATGCTCGCCATGACAGCCCATCCCGACACCGTCCTCATCCTCGATTTCGGCAGCCAGTTCACGCAACTGATTGCCCGGCGTATCCGCGAGGCGGGGGTCTATTCCGAAATCGTGCCGTTCCAGCTCGGCGAGGAAGCCTTCAAGCGCATCCGGCCCAAGGCCGTGATCCTTTCCGGCGGGCCAGCCTCCACCACCGATATCGGCAGCCCGCGTGCACCGCAGATCGTGTTCGACGCGGGGATTCCGATCCTCGGCATCTGCTACGGCCAGATGACATTGTGCGTGCAGATGGGTGGCAAGGCGGAGGGTTCGAACCACCGCGAATTCGGTCGGGCCTTCGTGAACGTGGAGAAGGATTGCCCACTCTTCGAAGGCATGTGGGCGACGGGTCAGCGGCATCAGGTCTGGATGAGCCATGGCGACCGGGTGATTTCTTTGCCCGAAGGGTTTGAAGTGTTCGGCCGCTCGGAGAATTCGCCCTTCGCCGTGTTTGGCGATGTCGCGCGGAAGATGTACGGCATCATGTTCCACCCCGAAGTGGTGCACACGCCGGACGGCGCCAAACTCCTCTCCAACTTCGTGCACAAGATCGCCGGCCTTAAGGGCGACTGGACCATGGCCGCCTATCGCGAGCAGGCGGTGGCCGCCATCCGCGCTCAGGTGGGCGAGGGAAGGGTGATCTGCGGTCTGTCGGGCGGCGTCGATTCTTCCGTTGCCGCCGTGCTGATCCACGAGGCGATCGGCGAGCGGCTGACCTGTATCCTGGTAGACCATGGTCTAATGCGCAAAAACGAGGCGGCCGACGTCGTCGCCATGTTCCGCGAACACTACAACATCCCGCTCGTCCATGTTGACGCTTCGGACCTGTTCATCTCGGCCCTGGAAGGCGAAGCGGATCCCGAAAAGAAGCGCAAGACCATCGGCCGGCTGTTCATCGAGGTGTTCGAAAAGGAAGCCGAGAAGCTCGCACAGGGCGGCCAGCCGGCGCAGTTCCTCGCTCAGGGCACGCTCTATCCCGACGTGATCGAGAGCGTGTCCTTCACCGGCGGACCGTCGGTGACGATCAAGTCGCACCACAATGTCGGCGGACTGCCCGAGCGCATGAACATGAAGCTGGTCGAGCCGCTGCGGGAACTGTTCAAGGACGAGGTGCGGGCGCTCGGCCACGAACTCGGCTTGCCCGACCACTTCATCGGCCGCCATCCCTTCCCGGGGCCGGGGCTGGCTATCCGCTGCCCGGGTGGCGTGACACGCGAAAAGCTCGAAATCCTGCGCGAGGCCGACGCGGTCTATCTCGACGAAATCCGCAAGGACGGCCTCTACGACGCGATCTGGCAGGCCTTCGCCGTGCTGCTGCCGGTGCAGACGGTCGGCGTCATGGGCGATGGCCGCACCTACGAATATGTCTGTGCATTGCGTGCCGTCACCTCGGTCGACGGCATGACGGCCGACTTCTACCACTACGACATGTCCTTCCTCGGCCGCGCCGCGACCCGCATCATCAACGAGGTGCGCGGCATCAACCGCGTGGTTTACGACGTTACGAGCAAGCCGCCCGGGACAATCGAGTGGGAATGATTTTGGCTTGTCCGAGTGTATCCTGTGGCGCGCCAGAATACGACGTAACGCACTGGTAAAAAAAACCATCCAGAGACGCTCGAGGACTATCGGCCGGCAGAGATCACGGCTGACGTACTTCCTGACGGTGCGCCTCCTATCGCGAAAATGGAATTCGTCCGATACCGTCAGGGTGTGGGTGCTAACTGACGGTCTGTTTTCTATCTAACTAGCTGTGAAGAAAGAGATTTTGCCGCGATGGTGGCCGAAAACGGCCTGACGATCTTTTTCCGAGGGGCGCTCGAAATGCTGACTGATATGGCCCTTAAGCATCTGAAATCAAAAGAGAAGATCTGCAGGATGACGGACCGGGACGGCATGCACGCCCTCGTGAAGCCCTCGGGGACACTCACATTCCGGCTCGACTACCGGATGAATGGGCGACGCGAGACTATAACGTTCGGCAAGTGCGGCCTCGCAGGGCTCTCGCTCGTGCGCGAGAGCTATACATCGACGCCAAGCGGGCGATCAGCGAGGGATCATCGGCAGCGATTGAAAAGCAATGGGAGAAGCGCCGGCTCCTGGAAGCGAAGAGCTTTGGCGACTTCGGTGAGAAATGGTTGACCGCAGCGCCGATGGCGACAGCACGCGGGCGACGCGCCGGTCGATGCGGTGGTAGGGGCGATCTTAGCCGGTCTGGAGGTTCTTGGCGGCATCGCCCTGCAGATGAAACGCGGCGAGTTCGTTTCCATCCTCGGCCCTTCCGGCGCCGGCAAGTCCACGCTGTTCCGGTTGCTGGCGGGCGAGGTGGCGCACGATAGCGGCGAGATCCGTTTCGTCGGCGCAACGCTGGGCGATGGCAGGCCCCGCGCCTTCATGCCACAGCGCGACGCGTTGATGCCGTGGCGGTGGATCATCGAGAACACCACGCTCGGCCTCGAAGTGTAGGACACCAGTCGCAACACCGCGCGCGCCAAGGTGGCGCCGCTATGCCGAGTTCGGCCTCCATGGCTTCGAGCAACAATATCCCGCTCAGCTCTCGGGCGGCATGCGACAACGCGCTGCTCTATTGTGCACCGTGGTGCAGGATCGGGCCATGCTGCTGCTCGACGAGCCAATCATCTTGAGGGCCGGCTCCATCGCGAAGTTCCGGGCATCGCAGAGGCGAGATCATTATCTGGCCGATCGAAAAACATGCGTGCGTGACGTATGCCATCGGCGCTGAGATCGAGGTCGGCAAGCGCAGCCTTGCCGGCTTTCGACTGCATGCGACAATGCAGGTCGTAGTAGTGCCGCGACACACGCTGACCTTCCTGCCGCAGTTCGCCGCGCAAAGTACCCGGCCTTAGCGCATTGCGCCCGCACCATCGAACGCGCAACGGGCTCGGCGGCGCATTTGTCCGTGGACCGGACGCTCTGGCTTAGCGAGTAGACTTCATAGGTCTCCCCATATTCTCATCTGTGGCAGTTGTTGGAACAAGGAGCACGGCAGCATGCCAACTTACCCCTCCCGCACCCAGGTCGTGATCGTCGGTGCGGGCCCAACGGGATTGACGGTGGCCAATCTTCTGGCGGCTTATGGCGTGAATCTCGTCGTGCTGGACCGCGAACCGGGACCCATGAATCTTCCGCGTGCCATCGTTCTGGATGACGAAGGCGCGCGAACCCTGCAAGTATTCGGGCTGGACGAGAGTTTTGTCGCGCACACCATGAAGGCGGTCGGTTCCAAGTATCTCGACGATGAAGGCAACTGCATCGCCGAGACGGGCGCAGGACCCGAAACCTATGGCTTTGCCAAGAGGCAGTACATCTACCAGCCCGAGCTTGAGCGGGCTCTTCGTGAACGGCTCGATGAACAGGCTCCCGGCTGTCTGTTCTTCGCCTCGAACGTCACGCACGTTTTGGAGGCGAGCGGCGAAGCGGTCGTGAACGTTACCGACGAAAGCGGCAGACAGCACCAGATCAGAGCAGATTGGGTTCTCGCGTGCGATGGCGGAAGAAGTCCGATCCGCGAGAGCCTTGGCATCGGCATGTCCGGCAACACCTACATGCAAGACTGGATCGTTCTCGACATGATCGAGGATCCAGACCCATCCAGGTTCTCGAAGTTCTATTGCAGTTCCATCCGGCCGACGGTCAGCGTGCCTGCGCCAAATGGAGGACGTCGGTACGAATTCATGCTTCTTCCCGGCGAGAAGCGGGAGGACGTACTCGCGGACAGCTTCCTCGCTGGTCTGCTGAAGCCTTTTCGGGACTACGATAGCTCCAAGGTTCTGCGAAAGACCGTATACACTTTCCATGCCCGCATTGCCGACAGGTTCAGGTCCGGGCGGATCCTCCTTCTTGGGGACGCGGCACATCTGACACCCCCATTCGCTGGACAAGGGATGAACGCGGGCCTCCGTGATGCCCACAACGTGGCCTGGAAGATCGCCGTCGCGGTAAACGGCGGTGCCGAAGCGGCGACGCTGGACAGCTACGAACTCGAGCGGCGCAAGCCGGCATGGGATATGATTATGGTCGCAGTCACCATGGGCAATTTCGTGATGCCGGCCGATGCCGAACAGCTTCGATTCAGGGAACTCCTTCTCGCTGCGCTGGGACCATATCCGAACGTGCGCGACTACCTGATCCAGATGAAGTTCAAGCCGCGGCCGCGATATGCCGAGGGCCTGTTCCTCGATCTGGATGTCCCCTGTTTCGAGGCGTCACTCGTCGGCGAGATGATACCGCAACCGCGGGTCCCGACAGGCGAAGGAACCGTCCTCCTGGACGAGAAGTTGGGGCCGGGATTTGCGCTCATCACTCAGTCACCTGCGGCCAGGGCAGCCGTGACTGGCCTCAGTCACGAGATGCTCGGTCTCCCGATGGTGCACTTGCACCTCGACAACGGCGATCCGTTCTCGGATACGGCCAACTGGATGCGGATCGATCCGTCTGCCCGACCACTCCTCACACACCGCGATCAGATCATGCTTGTCCGTCCGGACCGCTACTGTGCAGCGAGCTTCGATCCTGCGGATCTGGTGATCGGCCTGAACCGCTACAGGTCGTTGTTCTCAAGGGTCAACCTGGCGAGTTCATCGCCAATCGAACGTGCGGTGGCCTTCAGCGCGTCGCCGTGAGTGCGCACCGCGTCTTCAAACCTCAACGCGGATCCGATCCAGATCATGGTCAGGCAGGCGACGGGGCGATGTTCGGCCATCACCGGCGCGGAGATACTCATGGTACGTTCGTTGAAGCCCCGGATCCGATAGCCGAGACCAATCTGGCGCGTTCGATCAAGGATGAATTCCAGCGGACCATCCTCGTGGAAACCGACCTTCTCCTCGCCGAGTTCCGTCCGCAGAGCCTGCAAGACCTGTTCCCTCTCGGCATCTGGCAGGTAGGCCAGGTAAGCCCGGCCGCCCGCTGTGTCGAGAACGGGCAGACCTCGGCCCACCATGCCATGGTCGACTGAAAAGGGACTGATGTTATGTGTGGACTCTCGAATCTCCATCCGGAAGTCGCGGAAGGTGACCAGGTCAAGAGGCCATAACAGCTTCCGGCCTAGCTTCATCATCTGCGGCACGGCGATCTGCGCAACCCAGTCCTTGTCCCTGAAGCCCGAGCTCAAGGATTTGGTCTGCAAGGTGGGGCGCCACATGTCCCCGGATTGAGTGCGGACTACGAAACCAAGGCCCTCTAGGGTCTCGAGCAGCCTATAGGCGGTCGGGCGTGGGACCCCAGCCAGCTTGGCGACATCCGCAGCCTTCATTCCATTATGCCTGTTCACGGCCTGGAGAATTGCCAGACCGCGTTGCAGTGAACGCACTGATCCGAAGTTCGAAATGGCAGGCCACCCCCTGTTCGCGTGATGGACAATCTGGGGACCCACATTGCAATCCACCCTCCAGACGTCAAGTTCACATCGCTCCTTTCGGAGCAACGGGAGGAACATCGTTGAAATTGGCTGAAGCGCGCCTCCGTGCCGCATCCCAGACACTTGCCCTGCTCGGCTTCGCCGGCTTGCTGGGCCTCGCGGTCATGACCTCACTCGATGTACTCCTGCGCTGGTTGGCCGGAACGCCCATCCAGGGTGTGAACGATGTCAGCGCGGTCGTCATGGCCGTTGTGATTTCAGCATGCATCCCTGCCAATCTCGCAATGAAGCAGAACATCTCTGTAGAGGTGTTCGGATCCCTCGCGGGCGGGGGGCGGGCAGAAAGTGCACTGACCGCCTTTGCGAGCCTCGTTACGCTGGTTTTCATCATCCTCGTTGCCTGGCAATTCCTACCCTATGCCGCCAACTTGCGAACGAACGGCGACCGCACGTGGGTGCTGGCATGGGCAGTATGGCCCTGGTGGACGGCGGCGAGCGTGATGATGATCCTCGCAGCTGTCGTCCAACTGGTTGTGTTCCTAGCCGATTTCGCCGCGCTCGTGCGCGGCGGCAATGGTCCGCCGGAACCAGAAGATGATCCTGCCGCCACCGACGCTCACCTCTGATCTCGATACATCGCGAGGACGTGGTCATGGATCCGCTGCTGCTTGCCCTTCTAGGGTTCATCGCAATGATGGGCCTCATCCTCCTTCACGTACCCATCGGCGTCGCCATGGCCCTAGTTGGTATGGTTGGGTTCGCCCAGATTGCCGGATGGGGCCCGGCCCTGACCTTGATGGCTAGCGAGCCGGCATCGGCGATGGCGAGCCTCGATCTCGCGGTCATCCCGCTGTTCATGCTGATGGGCAGCCTCGCTGCTGCGGGCGGACTCGCATCCGACGTCTACAACCTTGCCTATGCCCTCATCGGCCACCGACGTGGCGGTCTGGCCACCACGACGATCGTTGCAAGCGGTGGCTTCGGTGCGATCTGCGGCTCCGGCGTGGCCACGACGGCGACATTCGGCCGGGTGGCAATGCCCGAAATGCTCTCGCGTGGCTACAGGGCGGATCTTGCCGCGGGGTCAGTTGCCGCGGGAGGCACGCTCGGCATCATTGTTCCCCCCTCCAGCATAATGATCCTCTACGCCGTCCTGACGGAACAGTCGGTCCTTGAACTGTTTGCCGCGGGCTTGGTGCCCGCCATCATGGCGATCATCTTCTATGTCGTCGCCATACAGATAAAACTGATGATCAGCCCGGAGGCCGGTCCGCGTGGAACTCGGGCGACCTCTGCGAAACGGTGGCTGGCCGTGAAGCAGGCCTGGGGAGTCTACGTCCTCTTTTCCGTGGTGATCGGCGGCATCTACTCGGGTATATTCACGGTCAACGAAGCCGCGGCCATCGGCGTGGTCGTGGCTTTCCTGTTCGCCCTGATCAGACGCAGGCTCGGGTGGCAGGGCTTCATCAAGGTGCTCGCCGAAGCCAGCGCCGGCACAGCGATGATCTACGTCATGGTCTTCGGCGCGACGATTTTCTCCTACTTCATGGCAGTCACCGGCGCTGCCGCTTTCCTGGTGTCCGTAATCACGCAACTACCCGTACCGCCGCAGGCGATCATCTTCGCCCTGTTGGTTCTGTATATCTTCCTTGGAGCCTTCTTCGACGAAGTGGCTGCCATGGTAATCACCCTGCCGATAGTCGCACCCCTTATTCTGTCGTTCGGCTACGATCTCGTCTGGTGGGGCATCATCAACATCGTCGTCATTGGCATCGGCATGCTGGCCCCGCCGATCGGTATCAACGTCATGGTGCTCCACTCCATGTACAAATCGGTGCCGCTGAAGACCATATACGTCGGCATCCTTCCGTTCCTCTGCGCCGAATTCGTGCGCCTTATCTTGCTGACCCTGTTCCCGGAAATCACCCTCTGGCTGCCGCAGATGATCCGGTGAAAGCGATGTCCATCAGATGGACGAAACTGGGAACCGCCGTGCCCAGGCATCCCGTGCCGGCTAGCATCGGCGCAATCATCACCCAGGGAGGACTTCGATGAAACTCATGCTTCGTCTACTTGCGGCGGCTGCGGCGATTCTCGTCGCGACCAACATCGTCTCGGCGGAAACCCTACGTTTCTCCAGTTTTGAGCCTCCCTTGGCCATGGTCACGAAGGAAATCCTCACTCCCTGGGCGAAGGACGTTACTGATGGGTCGAATGGCGCTCTGAACGTTCAGATCTTCGCGGGAGGGTCGTTGGGGCGAGATCCAGCTCAGCAGCTCCAGCTTGTGGAACAAGGTGTCGCCGATATTGCCTGGGTCATTCCGGGTTATTCGCCGGGCCGGTTCCAGGAGGGCACCGTTGCCGAATTGCCGTTCCTGGTTCCCAACGCCAGCGCCGGTTCGGCAGCGATGTGGGAAATGTACGAGAAGGGATTATTCAAGGGCGACTATGAAAAACTGAAGGTGCTCGGCATCTTTGCGTCCTTCCCCAACTTCGTGGCTGCAACACGGCCCGTCGAGAAGCCGTCCGACCTGCAGGGCGTGAATTTCCGGGCCCCCGGGCCGACTATGCTGACCGCCATCAAGGCGATCGGCGCGGTGCCAGTCGGTGGCATCACAGGCCCTTCCATCGCCGACAGCATCAGCAAGGGTCTCATTGTGGGCACGCTGACGCAATGGGGTGCCGTGGAGACATTCCGGATGGGCGAAGTCATCACGAATTACAACACCGTTCCGTTGGGGGCGACGCCTATGCTGGTGGTCATGAACAAGGCAAAGTACGAGTCGCTTTCCGAGGAGGCCAAGGCTGCCCTCGATAAGTTCTCGGGTGCTGCGTTCTCCAAGCGGTTCGGCGAACTCTTCGACAAGTCTATGGTAGAAACGCGCGCACGCATCGCGGCCAGTTCCAAGGCCAAGATCCTTGACCCCGACGAGGCGCTCCTGGTCCAGTGGAAGGATGCGGTCAGCGTCGCTCAGACCGACTGGATCGCTCAGAATCCTGGCGGCCAGGCTCTCTACGACGCGTTCGCCGCAGCTATCGCCGCGCATAAGACCGCTGCGCAGTGATCGGCATGGCACCGCGCCATGGAGCGCGGTGCCCCTCTCTTGGATCGGGCTGCAATCATGACCCTTGCCTCCCTCGGTTACATCGGAATCCGTTCCAGGCAGACGCAGGAATGGCAATCGTTCGCCACAAACCTGCTTGGAATGCAGCAGGTTGATGCTGGCGCCGGTGTGCGAGCCTTTCGGATGGACGACCGCAAACAGCGGCTCGTCGTCACCGACGACGCCGGCGACGGGCTTGGTTTCATGGGCTGGGAAGTCGCTTCCGCGGAAGCGTTGGATTTGCTGGCCTCGCGCCTCGAGAACGCAGGTGTCAGCGTCATCCTCGAGCCCATGACATTGGCGGACCAGCGTCATGTGGCCCGGTTGATCTCTTTCTATGACCCCGAAGGCAATCGCATCGAGGTTTTTTGCGGGCCCGCCACCGCGAGTGATCCATTCCTGCCAGGCAGGGCGATCTCAGGGTTCAAGACGGGATCATTAGGAATGGGGCATGCAGTGCTCCATGCGCGCGATGTTGACCTGCTGCTCCCGTTCTATCGGGACTTGCTCGGTTTCCGCGTGACCGACTACGGACTGAAGCCGTTCAAACTCTACTTCTTCCACCTCAACGGCCGTCACCACAGTTTCGCTATGGTCGGCACCGGTCGTCAGGGCATGCATCATTTCATGGTCGAACTGATGAGCCTGGACGATGTAGGACAGGGATACGACCTTGCGAACCAGACTGAAGGTCAGATCGCCTATACGCTCGGGCGCCACTCGAACGACCACATGTTGAGCTTTTACGCCAACAGCCCCTCCGGTTTCTTCGTCGAATACGGCTGGGGCGCCCGCGTTATCGACCCCGCCACCTGGGAACCTCACGAGACCTTCGACGGGCCGAGTTACTGGGGTCATGAGCGCCTCTACCTTCCCGAAGATTCCGCGGACCGGCTGCGCCTGCGCGACATGAGACTTGACGCGGCGCGACGAGGCCAGCGGGCGCCCGATCCATCGAGCGGCTGCGCTTGGTTCGACAGTGTGGTCAGGCACGAATGACGTTCTCCGCCTCCCTGACCTTTCTCTAAAACCGGAGCATTCAGATGCGTATAAGTTCGTACGTCGCCGACGGCGGCGTTAAGTCCTACGGTCTCGTCGAAGGGAGCGCCGTCAGGGATGTCGGCGAGGCATTCAGGAGCAAATTTCCCACCCTGCGCGCTGCACTGGCGGCAGGAGCGCTCGCCGACCTGCCGGCAGCCGCAGCCGCCTCTCGCGAGGTTCCGCTCGACACTGTCGTGCTGCTTCCACCGATCGAGAACCCCGACAAGATCCTTTGCATCGGGCTCAACTACATGACCCACATCAAGGAGACCGGACGCGAAGCGCCCAGCCATCCTTCCATATTCACGCGCTATCCATCGTCGCTGGTGGGACATGCCGAACCGATGGTGCGCCCTTCGGTCTCGACATGGTTCGATTTCGAGGGTGAACTCGCTGTCGTCATCGGCCGTCCCGGGCGGGCGATCCCGGAAGCGCGTGCGATGGAACACGTCGCGGGCTATACCTGCTTCAACGACGGGTCAGTGCGGGACTACCAGCGCCACACGACACAGTTCTGGGCCGGCAAGAACTTCGACCGCAGCGGCTCAATGGGACCGTGGCTGGTTACCGAAGACGAATTCGGCGACCCCGCCGCGCAGTTGATGGTGACGAGGCTCAATGGCGAGGTCGTCCAATCGACACCGATCTCGGACCTCGCCTTCGAAATCCCCAAGCTCATCGCCTACCTCTCCACAGTGTGCGAGTTGCTGCCTGGCGACGTCATCGCCACCGGCACGCCGAGCGGCGTAGGCCTGTTCCGCGAACCCAAGCTATTCATGAAGGCGGGCGACCGAGTCGAGGTTGAGATCTCCGGGATTGGCACATTGTCCAATCCCATTGTCGACGAAGGCTGACGCCGTGACCATGCGGGCAATCCGGTTCGATGCTCCCGGCGGTCCGGATGTCCTCTATGTCGGGACGGCTGACACGCCGGTACCCGGCCCGGGCGAGGTATTGATCGAGGTCCAAGCCGCAGGGGTCAACAGGCCAGACATCTCGCAGCGGCTGGGACGTTATCCGGTCCCGGCCGATGCCAGTCCGATCCTCGGGCTGGAGGTGGCCGGCGTGGTCGCGGAAACAGGTGACGCACAATCGCCGTTCCGGATGGGCGATAGGGTGACGGCGCTCGTGCATGGTGGCGGCTACGCCGAATACTGCTGCGTCGACGCCCGACACGTCATGCGGATACCGGGCACGCTTTCGGTCGAGGAGGCAGCCGCATTTCCCGAAGCTGCGATGACAGTCGAGTTCAATATGGTCATGCGGGCCGGCCTGCGCGCGGGCGAGACCGTCCTCGTCCACGGCGGCACGTCCGGCATCGGCACGCATGCGGTGGCGCGGGCGAGGAGCCTCGGCGCTTCCGTCATCACGACATCGCGCGGCGCGGAAAAGGCGCGATATTGCCGCGAGGTCGGTGCCTCGTTGGCGATCGATGCGAGCGAGGGGGATTGGACCGAGGCGGTGATGCGGCACACCGGCGGGCGCGGCGTCGATGTCGTGCTCGATATGGTTGGAGGTGTCTATGCCGACCGCAACTTCGCCTGTATGGCAGAGGACGGGCGCTATGCTCTCATCTCGCTTCAAGGGGGTGCGCGGGCCGAGATCAACCTCGAGCCGGTGCTCCGCCGTCGGCTGATGCTGGTCGGCTCGACACTCCGCCCGCTTTCCGCGGACTGGAAGGCTGCGATCGTAGAGCGTGTGACGCGAGACGTCGTGCCCCATCTGGCGGCCGGCCGCCTTGTGCCGCACGTGCACGCGGTCTTCCCCCTCGAAGAGGCGGCCGAAGCCCACCGTCTGCTCGAGACCAACGCCCACCACGGAAAGATCGTGCTGACGATGTCCCGGCCAAATCTGTCGGGAACGAGGATCGGCGCTGAGGAGCCGCGATGATCCAGGTGCATTTCACGACCCAGGACGGATCGGTCACGTCGGCAGTCGGAACGGACGGCGAGTCCGTCATGGAGATCGCGCGCAACAACGGGGTCCACGGCATCGTCGCGGAGTGTGGAGGAGCGGCCATGTGTGCGACCTGCCATGTCTATGTCTCGCCGGGCTGGCTCGCACGGATTCCGCCAGTGTCGGAGTTCGAAGACGAACTCCTTGAAGGGACGGGAGCTCCGCGGATGGAGAACAGCCGGCTCGGTTGCCAGATCAAGCTGAACGACACGCTTGACGGCCTGGAAGTCACCGTGCCGGCCTCGCAGTATTGAAAGGTCGACGATGGGTCGCAAAGTCGTCATTGTCGGCGCAGGGCAGGTCTCGGCAACGCTCGCCGCAAAGCTACGTGCCGATGGCTACGATGGCGGTATCACGGTTCTGGGCGACGAGAACACGCTGCCCTACCAGAGGCCGCCGCTTTCCAAAGCCTATCTTCTGGGAAAGCAGGCGATGGCGCAGCTTCATCTGCGCCCGGCTGCGTTCTACAGCCAGGCGCAGATCGACCTGCGCCTGGGATGTCGCGCCATCGCGATCGAAACCGGCGTTCGGGTGGTTCGGCTGCAAGGAGACGAGGTTATCCCCTACGATCATCTGGTCCTTGCCACCGGATCGGCGGCGCGAAGCTGGCCGGCGGCGCTCGGCGGCACACTGGAGGAGGTCAGAACTCTCCGCACCGTCTCGGACGCCGACAGCCTGTCTCTTGCTCTGCGATCTGCCGGCTCCATCCTGGTCATCGGCGGCGGATATGTGGGCCTAGAACTTGCATCCGTCGCAAGAACGCTCGGCCTTGCGGTCACCGTTGTCGAAGCACAGAAGCGCATTCTCAACCGGGTGGCGGGTGAGGACACTGCCCGATACTTCCGTACCTTGCATGTGGCCCACGGCATCAGGATCGTCGAAGGAATGGGGATCCGCCGCCTCCTCGGTGGCGGCAGGGTCGAAGGAGCCGAGCTGGAGAACGGCGAGGTGATAGCGTGCGACCTGGTCATCGTCGGGATCGGCGCGATCCCCTCCACCGCGCTCGCCGTCGCTGCCGGCCTTGAGGTCGACGATGGCGTTGTCACCGACGAGTTCTGCCGCACCTCCGACCCCGTCATATGGGCAGCCGGCGATTGCGCACGGGTCCGCACCTCCGCGGGTTCCATCCGGCTTGAAAGCGTGGGGAATGCCATCGACCAAGCTGAAACCGTGGCGGCCAACATCATGGGCGGCGAACGGGCCTATCGGCCCCGGCCCTGGTTCTGGACCGAGCAGCACGGCGTGCGGATGCAGATCGCCGGACTGTCGGCCGGCCATGACGAGACCGTCCTGCGCCGGACTTCGGACGGATCACGCAGTTCGTGCTGGTATTTCAGGAAAGACAACCTCATTGCTGTGGATGCCATCAACGACGCTCAGGCCTTCCTTGCCGGACGCCGCCTGATTGACAGTGGTATGGATGTCGATCGTGCCGCGATCGGGAATCCTTCCTTCGATTTGCGTAACCTTGCGAAGGCTACGTTGCCGGAAATCTCATCGTGACCATTCGGTCGCACGGTTCGGATCCAGGGACTCCATGTACGAACAGGATGACTTCGACCCTCTCGCACCGTCGCAATGGCCGGAGCAACTCTCACCACTCAAATCCGGTTTTGCGGCGCGACTGAACGTCTACCATGTGATGGCCCACCATCCGGATTTGCTGAAGGCCTGGGCAGGATTGCGTCAGCATGTCGTGGTCGACAATGTCCTCGGTCCCGAACTTTCCGAGGTCGCGATCCTGCGCGCGGCCTTTCATATGAACTCCGCCTATGAGCAGGCGCATCACATCGTCCGGGCCAGGGCCTGCGGTCTGGATGATCGTTCCATTCGCGAAATTGTAGCGGGAGCCACGGTCTCGAACCCTCGCTACCGAGCGGTCGCGATCGCAGTCGATGATCTTTCGACCAGTCGCCGGCTGTCGGGAGACAGCATCGCGGCTGTCACCAGACTGGCGGGAAAGGCAGGTGTCCTGGATCTCATCGCCGTCGTTGGTTTCTACACCACGCTGGCGTTTATCCTGAATTCTTTCGACACGCCGATCGATCCGGACGTGGCCCAGGAGCTTCTGAAAGCGCCGTTATAGCCGCTGTGATGCTGTCCGCAGACCGAACACCTCAGATCGAGATGTTGCGTGGACCGCGCGAATGAAGGTTCCCTGGGTCGCAGTGTGCGCGAGGAGTAGGAACGATGTCGGCTTCCACGAAATCTGCGAGCCGGTCGGACAGTCCGCCCGTCTATGATGTTGACATTTATTCCGACGAAGTCATTCGCGATCCCTATCCGCATTACCAGCGGATCCGCGATGCGGGCGCAGCGGTCTGGCTGCCTGCAAACGGGCTATGGGCGATCGGTCGCCACGCGGACGTGCGCGCGGGCCTCGCAGACCACGAGACGTTCCGATCCGGAAACGGCGTTTCGGGAAGCGAGGCTGCCAACCGGATGGCACCCGGGAACCTGCTCGCCTCCGATCCGCCGCTTCACGATCATCTGCGCCGCATCGTCGCCGCGCCGTTGAGTCCGCGCGGGCTGAACGAAGTCAAAGATCGCATCGAGGTAACGGCGGAGGATCTCGTCGACCGGCTGGTCCGGCGCGGCACCTTCGACGGCATGACGGACCTTGCGCAATACCTTCCCGTTTCTATCGTGTCCGAGCTGGTCGGAATGCCGGAACACGGGCGTGAGAACATGCTGCGCTGGGCAAGCGCGGTGTTCGACATGCTCGGCGGTGCCAACAAACGCGGCGAGGATGCGCTCCCCGTCGTCATGGAGATGCGGGCTTACACGGTCAACGAAGCCACGCGGGACAAGGTGCGGCCAGGCGGCTGGGTGTCCCTTCTGTATGAGGCGGCCGACAAGGGGCTCATTCGTCCCGAGCAGGTGCAGATGCTGATGCGCGACTACCTTGGGCCCAGTCTCGATACGACGATCTTCGCGACCGGCCACCTCCTGTATCTTCTGGGAACCAATCCCGCGCAGTGGCAGATGATCCGAGACGACCCGAGCCTGATACCCAATGCGATCAACGAGGCGGTCAGGGTGGAGTCGCCGATCCGGGGATTTACCCGCTATCTCGCCGATGACAAGTTGGTCGGTGACACTCTAATCCCGAAAGGCTCGCGGGCGCTGATGCTCTATGCGTCGGCCAACCGGGACGAGCGGCGTTGGGAAAATCCCGGAACCTTCGACGTGAAGCGGTTGCTGACAGATCACGTCGGCTTCGGTCACGGCATTCATTCATGCGCCGGGATGCAGTTGGCCAGGCTCGAGATCCGCAGCATCCTCACCGCGATGGTGAAGCGGGTGAAGCGGATTGAGGTGGGCGTTCCCGTCCTGGCGATGAACAATGTCCTCAGGGGCTACGAACATCTGCAGGTGAGGTTCATCGCGAACTGAATTTCACTTAGCGCCTCCATGAGACGTCTAAGTTAGGGGAGCATCGGTTTCAAGGTTTCAGACAGCGAGGACCTCGCGGTCACCTTCCGATGATCTCGTTGATCGGTTCCCGGAGCAGCCTGAGCGCGGCGGATACCCTGTCGCGCTGCTGCGCGAAGCGGCTCGTAGGGACCGGCACCGACACGGCATAGGTATCGCCGCGCGGGTCGATGAACCCGAGGCCAACGGCGGATATCCCGGGCGTGTGTTCGTCTTCGTCGAATGCCAATCCGAGGCGCCGCACATCGGCGAGCTTCGCCATGACCCCATCGGTGGAGGCCAGTCCCTCGGCCTTCAGCAACCGCATAGCCTCTTCGTCGCCGAGCAACGACAGGCAGGCCCGCCCATTGGCTGTGGTGGCCAACGGAAAGACCTCACCGACGGCGGAAATGGCGCGCAGGCGGTGCGAGCCCGGCACCTGGTCGATGAAGACCATCTTGCCGTCGCGCAGCACCGACAGGTCGACGGTCTCCTCGGTCTGCGCCGACAGACGCAGCAGCATCGGCCGCATGAGATCGACAACGTTGAAGCGCGCCGCCTCCGACAAAGCATGAAGCTCCGGCCCGAGCCGAATGCCTGCGCCGCCGCTTGTCGCGATGACCAGGCGTTCGGCCTGGAGGGCGCCGACGATGCGCTGGACCGTCGAGCGGGGCAGTTCGACGCGCGACGCAATCTGGCCAAGGCTCATGCCCGACGAGCCCTTGAGGGCTCGCAGCACCGCCGCCGCTCGCGCAATCACCTGAACGCCGGTTCGGTCGCTTTGGTCCGGAACTTTCAGGCCGGAGCGTGTCATCTCAACCATATCCTGCAGTCCCGACTTCCGAGAGTCCGCCTACGATGCGGTACATATTGACCACAATACAATTCAGCTGTGCAGATTCGCAAGAGACCTTCGGGAGGAGTTTCACAGTGACGCCACACCCCTGAGGCGGGGCGCGCCACTGGCCATCGATCGGTGCCCGGCTGCGAACCGCCATATGTCGTGCGCCGGGTTCGACTTTGGCTCCACATTCAGCAACGGGCGGCACGCACGCTTTCCCGGGCTGCAGTTCTCTTAGCGCCGTAGGCGCAGCGCAGTTGCAATCGAGTGCAGGCCAGCTAGGTCGCGCCTAGGACATGACCACGATACGGTACACATTGACCGCAATGCAATTCATCCCTACCGTATTAACATACAGGCTCAGGGAGGAGCCCCAACACCATCCAAGATCAACTGGCGGCGCTCGACCGGGCGCCGAGGAGCATCTGTATGACTATCACTGTGCGCGGCATCGAATTCGAAGCAAACCTCGACAACCCGATGGGTATCGAGTTCTACAATCTGTCCCATCGCTTCGGGTACCAGTGCCCGAACTGGCCATATTTCCGCGACGTCCGTATTGAGCGCATGCACTATATGGCCAAGTCCGGTGTGCTGTCGCAGACGATCACGACGACGATGCACGTCACGACCCACATCGATGCGCCGGCGCATGTCGTGCAGGGCACGCCCTTCATCGACGAGGTGCCGTTGCCGCACTTCTTCGGCTCCGGCATCGTGGTCTCGCTCCCGAAGAAGAAGTGGGAACAGATCACCGGCGACGATCTCGAACGGGCCTGCGGCAAGGCGATCCGCAAGGGCGACGTGCTGATCATCAACACCGGCTGGCACAAGGTGTACGAGGACGGGGACTACTTCGCCTATTGCCCGGGCTTCGTGCCTTCGGCCGCCGACTGGATGATCGAGAAGGGCGTCAAGGTCGTCGGCCACGATACGCAGGCGAACGACCATCCGCTCGCCACTGCGATCGGTCCGCAGCGCAACGGGCCGCTGCTTCCGCACCTGGCGGAAGAATACAAAGAATGGTCCGGCGGCGTCGACTGGAAGGACGCTTTCCCCGAGTGGGAGCCGGTGCACCAGAAGATCTTCAAGGCAGGCATTCTGGGCATCGAGAACGTCGGCGGCGACCTCGACGCGGTCACGGGCAAGCGCTGCACCTTCGCGTTTTTCCCGATCAACTGGGACCGCGGCGACGGCTGCATCATCCGTCTGGTCGCCATGATTGACCGCAATCAGTCGTACCGTATCGAAAAAGGCGAGGCATTCTGATGCTCGCCCGACGCTTCTCCGACGCGAAGCCCTATGACGCCCCCAACCATCGCGGCATGGTCGGTCTGAGGCTTCAGGGCTTCGAGAAGGGCGGGCCGACGAACCAGTGGGTTGGCCTGTCGCAGTTCCTTCCCGGCGGCGGCGCCGGGCCGGACTCCACGCCCTTCGAGAAGGTCTACGTCGTCCTCGACGGAGAAATGGCCGTAATCGTCGACGGCGTGGAGACCGTGCTCGGCCCGTTCGATTCCTGCACGATAGCGCCGGGCGAGGTGCGTGAGATCGTCAATCGCTCCAATCGGGTCTGCATCATGCTCGTAGTAATCCCCCATCCGCCAGGAGCAGTCGTATGAGCGCGCTCGCGAACCCGCTGTCGTTGTTCGACATTGCCGGCAAGGTGGCGATCGTCACGGGAGCATCGGGGGCGTTCGGAGCAGTCGCGGCTCAGGTACTGGCCGGCGCGGGAGCGCGGGTTGCGCTGGTTGCCGGCAATGCGAACGCTCTTGCCGAAACGGCCGATGCCTGCGGCGATGCCGAGATCCTCTCGATCAATGCGCGTCCTTCCGACGAAGCAGAATGCGACCGTATCGTCGCCGAGACTGCCGCCCGTTTCGGCCGCGTCGACATTTTGATCGTCGCCTCCGGCAAGAACGACGTCGCCAAAATCGGCGACATGGCGCCAGGGCGGTTTCTCGACGTGATGGACGCCAATGTCACGCAGAGCTGGCTGATGGCGCGCGCAGCGACCAGACAGATGCTCTCGCAGGGCGACGGCGGCAAGATCGTGCTGATGTCGTCGGCCCGCGGACTGCTCGGGCATCCTGCCGGCTATACCGCCTACTGCGCCTCAAAGGCTGCCATCGACGGGATCACCCGGGCACTGGGCTGCGAACTCGGGCCGACCGGAATCACCGTCAACGCCATCGCACCGACGGTCTTCCGATCGCCCTTGACCGCGTGGATGTTCGAGGAGACCGAGAACGCTCAATCCGTCCGCAAAGGCTTTCTTGCGCGCGTGCCCAAGGGGCGGTTGGGGGAGCCGGAAGACCTGGCAGGTCCTTTGATGTTCCTGGCGTCCAAGGCGTCGGATTTCTTCACGGGCCACATCCTCTACGCCGACGGCGGCTACACGGCGGGATGACGATGACAGCGCGCGCAACCATAGCGATCGTGGGCGCCGGCCTCATGGGCCACGGGATCGCGCAAGTCTTCGCGCTCGCCGACCATCGGGTTCAGGTCTATGACGCGCAGCAGGCGGCTCTGGACAGCCTGCGCAGCCGCATACGCGCCAATCTGCTCCAGCTCGATCTGCCGCCGGGTGCGGAAGGTCTGGTATCCGGTCATGCAGACCTCGCTCAGGCGGTGGCCGACGCGGATGTAGTGATCGAAGCCGCGCCGGAACGCCTGGACCTGAAGCGCACGATCTTCAGGTCGCTCGTGGCGCTGTCGAAACCCGAAGCGCTGCTCGCGTCGAATACATCCGTCATCCCCATCGGCCAGATCGCAGACGGGCTGGACACGGCACATCGCATTCTCGGCACGCACTGGTGGAACCCGCCCTTCCTCGTGCCGCTGGTGGAAGTCGTCGGAACTGATCGGACCACCGACAGCGCCGTCGATCGCATGATCGAACTGCTCAAGTCGGTCGGCAAGCAGCCGGTGCATGTCAGGAAGGACGTCCCGGGCTTTGTCGGCAACCGATTGCAGCATGCGTTGTGGCGCGAGGCGATCGCGATCGTTGCGGAGGGCATCGCGGATGCCGAGACGGTCGACACCGTGGTGAAGGCGAGCTTCGGCCGACGCCTGGCCGTGCTCGGCCCCATCGAGAACGCCGATCTGGTCGGGACCGACCTGACTCTCGACATCCACAAAGTCGTGCTTCGCCATCTGAACCGCTCGCCGGAACCGTCGGCCTATCTCGAGCAACTGGTCGAGGACGGAAGGCTCGGCATGAAAAGTGGCGAGGGTTTCCGAAAATGGACGCCGGACGAGGCGGCCGTTCTACGCGCAAACGTGTTTGCGCATCTAAAGCAATCAGCATCGTGTCTGGGAGGATCGCATGCACACCTTGAAGAGAACAACGCCTAGAATCTCACGGCGCCTGTTCCTGGCGGGATCCGCCGCGCTCGCGGCGCCTGCCGTGTTGCGGGTCAGCAAGTCGTTCGCGGCAAGCACACCCGTCCGCATCGGCCTGGTGACACCCCAGACCGGACCTCTTGCGTTCTTTGGTGAGCCCGACGCGTTCATCCTGAAGCGCTTCGAGACGCAAATCGCGGCGGGCATATCCGTGAAGGGCGAAACCCGTCCGGTGGAGTTCGTCATCAAGGACAGCCAATCGAGCGCCAACCGCGCCTCCGAGGTGGCCAGCCAGCTTATCCTTGACGACAATGTCGACCTGCTCATCGCCGCTGGCGGCCCCGACACGGTCAACCCCGTCGCCGACCAGGCCGAGGTCAACGGCGTGCCGATGGTCGCCAATTCCTGCCCCTGGCAGCCCTTCGTGATGGGCCGCAACAGCACGCCCGACAAGGGCTTCGACTGGACCTACCTGTTCGCCTTCGGACTCGAGGACGTCATCGCCGCCTACATGGCGCTGTGGGGAACGATCGAGACCAACCGGAAGGTCGGCATGATGTTCGCCAACGATGCCGACGGAAATGCCTGGGGCAACGAGAAGTTCGGCTTTCCGGCCGCGCTCGCCAAGGCCGGATACGAGGGCGTCGATGCCGGGCGCTACACGCCGATGGCGGACGACTTCACGGCGCAGATCACCGCGTTCAAGAAGGCCGGCGTCGACATTGTCGTCGCGACGATGGTCCCGCCGGAATTCTTCGCATTCTGGACCCAGGCCGCCCAGCAGGGCTTCAAGCCGAAAGTCGCGTCGATCGGCAAGACCCTTCTGCTCCCCAAGACCCTGGAGACGATCGGCGCCATCGGCAGCGGTCTTTCGGCGGAGGTCAGCTGGCATCGCGATTTCCCGTTCAAGTCGGCGCTGACCGGCGAGACGGCGCCGAGCCTGTGCGATGCGTGGGAAAGGGAGACCGGCCGGCAGTGGATCCAGCTCATCGGATCCAAGCACGCGCTGTTCGAGATCGCCCTCGACGTCCTGTCGCGCGCCGGTGACGCGACGGATCGCGACGCTGTCATCGAATCCATCATGGCGACCGACCACGAGACGCTCTCCGGCCGCGTCAAATGGCAGGGATCGCCGATCAAGAATGTCACCAAGACGGCCATGGTCGGCGGCCAGTGGATCAAGTCCGGCGACCGTTTCGACCTGAAGATCCGCGCCAATCCCACGGACCAGCCGATACCGACTTCCGGGGGTCTGAGTGCACTCTGAGGACCGGCCGATGCGCTTCGAAAACGCCAACGAGCTGTTTCGGCCGGGATACCTCCCGGTCGAATCAGGCGTCATCGATTTCGATGACGGCTTCCGTACCGTGTGCGCGCTGACACGCATGCCGGGCAGCCGCGCGAAGATGATTGCGTGGTGGTTCGGCTGGTTGGGCGGCACCGACCAGTACAAGATCTGGCATCCGACCGATCACCTGTTCAGCGACTGGGAAGACCGCACGCCGGGCAGCTACATCGGCGCCAGTCATCTGGTCCACGAATATCTCGGCGGCGACGACGGGCCGGTGTTCAAGCTCAGGATCAATTTCTGCGATCCTGCCGAATTCCTCGACGCGACGGCCTACGCGGCGTTCGACGGCGTCGCGATCTGCGCTCGAACCGGTGCGCTTGACGTGCCGGTGAATCATAGTCGTACGATTCATTTCGTGCGTAACACTTCGTTCGGCTGCGAGATGCGCTCGCGCTTCTTTCTCGGACACCTGGAGAGCCGGGACCCGGCTGCGCCATTCACGCCGGAAAGGGCCGCCGAATTGCGCGGCCAACGTGTGACGTCCGAACTCGCCAGGCGCCTGCACCAGCATGCGACCGAGGAGATGGGCTATCTCGCCGAGTTCCTGCCGATCCTCTACCGGCAGGTTACGGGCGACAGGACATTCTAGGAGAGCGGAATGCGCTTCGAAGACCGCAATGATTTGCTGAAACCCGGCTACCTGCCGTTCGAGTCCGGGATCGTCCGTTACGATGACGGCCATGTAACGATCGCCGCGCTGACGCGCATGCCGCATTGCCGGGCGAAGATGGTGCACTGGTGGTTCGGCTGGCTGGGCGGAACCGACCAGTACAAGCTCTGGCATCCCCGCGATCACGTCTCCAGCGACTGGGAAGGGCGCGTCGGGGGCAACTATGTCGGCGCACATCACCTGGTCGAAGAGTATCTCGGGGGCTCCGGTCCCGTTCACCGGCTGAGGATCAGTTTCCGCGACCCCCACGAATTCTTCGATCCGACTCGGTACGACGCCGTCGACGGTATCGCCGTCTGCGCCTTTCCGGGGGCGCGGGACAACCCGGTGAGCCTCGGCTACATGTGCCACTTCGTGCGCAATACGGACTATGGCTGCGAGATGCGCACGCGCTTCTGGTTCGGCGACGTGCGCATGCCGGGCGGCCTGCCCTTGCCGGAGGACCAGAGTGCGCACATTCGCAAGGAGGCACTGAACGACGAGTTCTGCGCCGGGCTCCACAAGCACGCCATCGAGGAAATGGGATACATGGCCGACCTCCTGCCGGTGCTCTACCGCCAGGTGACCGGCGACGCGACATTCTAACGCTTTCAGGCCGGCCGATGGCCGGCGACGACCGCCAAACTCGGGAGGAGATCATGGCGACATCGACGAGCACTGGGAGGATACGAAGCTTGATGAACCGGCGATCGTTTCTGACCGCCGCCGCCGGCGCAGCCGTCTCAGCACCGGCGATCCTGCGGCACAGCCGCGCCTATGCCGAGACACCGAAGCTGAGGATCGGCCACGTCAGCCCACGAACCGGGCCGCTGGCGGGCTTCGCGGAGGCCGACGACCACATCCTTGCCGGGATCTCGAAGGCCTATTCCGGAGGGATCGACAACAATGGCCGCGCCTGGGCGGTCGAGATCATCTCCAAGGACAGCCAGTCCAATCCGAACCGAGCCGCGGAAGTGTCATCCGAGCTCATCCTCAACGACGAGGTCGACATCATCGTCGCCGCATCGACGCCGGACACGGTCAACCCGGTTTCGGATCAGGCCGAGGTGAACGGCACGCCTTGCATCACCACGGATTGCCCATGGCAGCCCTATTTCTTCGGGCGCAACGGCGTACCGGACACGGGTTTTCAGTCGACCTACCACTTCTTCTGGGGCTTGGAAGATGTCATCGCCTCCTTCCTCGCCTTGTGGCAACACGAAGGAGTTGCGAAGAAGGTCGGCGGGCTGTTTCCCAACGACGCCGACGGCAATGCCTGGGGCGACGCCGAACGGGGCTTCCCCAAGCCGCTGGCGCAGGCCGGCTTTTCGCTCACCGATCCCGGACGCTACCAGCCGCTCAGCGACAATTTTACCGCCCAGATTTCCGCCTTCAAGGCAGCGGGCGTCGAGGTCGTGACCGGCAACATGATCCCGCCGGATTTCGCCAATTTCTGGAGCCAGGCCGGTCAGCAAGGGTTCAAACCGAAGATCGTCACCATCGGCAAGGCGTTGCTGTTCCCGTCGGTCATCGCTTCGCTCGGCGACCGGGGTGTCGGACTGACCTCGGAGATATGGTGGACGCCGAGCCATCCCTTCAAGTCGAGCCTGACGGGCGAGAGCGCGCGCCAGCTTGCGGAAGGCTATTCCTCGGCGACCGGCCGGCCGTGGACACAGCCGATCGGTTTCAAGCATGCGCTGTTCGAAGTCGTCGCCGATGTCGTGAAGCGCGCGGCGGATCTCGAGGATTCAGAAGCTCTAGTCGAAGCCATTCGCGCTACGTCGGTCGACACGATCGTCGGGTCGGTCGACTGGTCGAAGGGTCCCGTGAAGAACGTCACCAAGACCCCGCTCGTTGCCGGCCAGTGGCAGAAGCAAGGCGACAAGGTTGACCTCGTGGTCACGACCAACGCCAATGCGCCGCAGATTCCGGTCGGCGGTGAGCTGCAACTGCTGTCCTGACAAGGGACGGGGCACGGGCACGGCCTGCGCCCCACAATCAGCCAAAAGGACATTCGTCATTGTCGATTCTTGCCGCTGAAGGTTTGAGCAAGCGCTACGGCGAGTTACAGGTGATCGACACGGTATCGCTGTCGCTCGCGCGTGGCGACGCTTTGGGGATCATCGGCCCGAATGGCGCCGGAAAGACGACGCTGTTCAACCTGATTGCCGGCACGGTGAAGACCGATGCAGGCAGCATCCGCTTCGATGGCACAGACGTCACAGGCATGTCGGCACGGGCGCGCTGCCATCGCGGCATCGCCCGATCGTTTCAGATTCCGCACCCGTTCACGGGCATGACAACCTACGAGAACGTGCTCGTCGGAGCGGCATTCGGACGCGGCGCTTCCGAGCGAGCAAGCGAGGCCCGCGCTGTGGAGGTGCTGGAGATAGCCGGCCTGAAGCGCAAGGCCAACACGCTGGCTGGCGACCTGACGCTGCTCGAGCGCAAGCGGCTGGAAATGGCGCGGGCTCTGGCGAGCGATCCGAGCCTGTTGCTGCTCGACGAGATCGCCGGCGGACTGACGGAGCCCGAATGCGTCGATCTGGTCGCCACCATCAATGGCGTCCGCGCGTCCGGCGTCTCCATCATCTGGATCGAACATGTGGTGCATGCGCTGCTTGCCGTGGTGGACCGCATCGCCGTTATCGATTTCGGCCGAAAGATCGCCGAGGGCGAGCCACGTTCAGTGATGGCCAGCCCTCAGGTCGCCGAGATCTACATGGGCATCGACGGCGAGGCGGCGCATGTCTGAACCTCTGCTGTCCATCCGCGGCCTCAAGGCCGGTTATGGCGACTTCCAGGCGTTGTTTGGCATCGATCTCGATGTTCCGGCGGGCGAGACGCTGGCCCTCATCGGCGCAAACGGCGCCGGCAAGTCGACCTTGCTGCGCGCGGTCACCGGGCTGGTGTCATGCAGGCCGGAGATGGTGTGCTTCGACGGCCGTGCGATCGGTGGCATGAGGCCGGACCGGATCGCGGCACTGGGCATCGGCCTCGTGCCCGAAGGCCGCCGCCTGTTCCGATCGCTCAGCGTCGAGGAAAACCTCGTGATCGGCGGCGAGCGTGCGCTGGCCGGTCCGTGGTCGCTGGAACGGGTCTACGGCCTGTTTCCGATTCTGCGCGAGAAACGAAGGAATCCGGGTATGGCCCTTTCCGGCGGTCAGCAGCAGATGGTGGCGATCGGGCGGGCCCTGATGGCCAATCCGAGACTGATCATGTTTGACGAGATCTCACTCGGGCTCGCCCCTGTCGTCATCCGCGACATCTACGCTGCGCTACCCACTATCGTGGCGACCGGTGTGTCCGTCGTCCTCGTCGAGCAGGATGTGACGCGTGCGCTGTCGGTCGCCCAACGCTTCGCCTGCATCCAGGAAGGCCGCGTATCGCTCGCCGGCCAACCGGGCGAGCACGATCGCGCGGCGATCACCGCGGCCTATTTCGGCACCGATGTGAAATCGGGTGCGCACTGATGGAGTGGGTCAACGCCATCGTGCAGGGCATTCTGATCGGTGGGCTGTACGCGCTGTTCGCCGCGGGCCTGTCGCTGATCTTCGGCGTCATGCGGCTGGTCAACATCGCGCACGGCGACATGATCGTCGCCGCGGCCTACGTCGCGCTCGTCGTCGTTCAGGCAACGGGTCTGCATCCGCTCGCCTCGGCAGTCATCGTCGTGCCGCTGATGGCCGCGCTCGGCTATGCAATGCAACGGCTGCTTCTCAATCCCACCATCGGCAAGGACCTGCTGTCGCCGCTGCTGGTCACCTTCGGCATTTCGGTCATCCTGCAGAACGGCCTGCTCGTTGCCTTCACCGCGGACAGCCACCGGCTGGCGGCGGGCAGCATCGAGACAGCCAGCATTCAGGTCGCACCCGGCCTGGCGCTGGGCGTGCTGCCGCTTGTCATGTTCGCGGCCTCGGTCCTGATCATCTTCGGGCTGGAACTCATCTTCTATCGCACCTCTCTGGGACGCGCTTTCCGGGCCACGTCGGACGATCCAGAGATCGCGCAGTTGATGAAGCTCGACCGCAACCACGTCTTCGGCATGGCTATGGCGCTCTCGGCGGCAATCGTCGCCATCGCCGGCATCTTCCTTGCCATACGCACCAATTTCGACCCGTCTGCCGGACCTGCACGTCTGATCTTCGGCTTCGAAGCGGTCATTATCGGGGGGCTGGGCAATCTGTGGGGCACACTGGCCGGCGGGATCGCACTCGGCGTGGCGCAGGCCATCGGCGCTCAGATTTCTCCCGGTTGGCAGATCCTCGCCGGCCATCTCGTCTTTTTCCTGGTCCTGGCCGTCCGGCCGCGCGGCCTGTTTCCGAGGATGGACTGATGGCCGTATCCTTCGCGATCCAGCGCTCGACGCGACTGAGCCGCGTCACCGCGATCGTCGCGCTCCTGCTGCTGGCCGGCCTCATTGCCGCGCCGTGGTGGGCTGGTCGCGCCAATGTGCGGCTGCTAGGCGAGGTCTATTCCTTCGTCGCGCTGGCGACTCTGTGGAACCTGATGGCCGGCTATGCCGGCCTCGTCTCGGTCGGGCAGCAAGCCTATGTCGGCTTCGGCGGCTACATGCTGTTCGCGCTTGCCATGTTTCTCGGCATCCACCCCCTTGCGGCCATCGCGATTGCCGGCGTCGCCGGCGCCATCATTGCCCTGCCCATCGCGCCGCTGCTTTTTCGGTTGCAGGGCGCCTACTTCGCCATTGGCACCTGGGTTCTGGCGGAGGTCTTCCGTTTGTCCTTCGCGCAGGTTTCTTCGCTCGGCGGCGGCTCGGGCACCAGCCTACCTGCGGCAATCGTCGTCAACATCGCCTCTGACCGCGGATTGCGCGAGGCGGCGATCTACTGGACTGCGCTGACCATCGCTGTCGCATCGATCGCCTTCGTCGTCCTACTGCTCCGCTCGCGCATGGGTCTGGCACTGACCGCGCTGCGCGACAGCGAGGTTGCATCCGAAAGCCTCGGCATCGACATCTGGCGCACCAAGCTCGTCGTCTACACCGCCGTGGCGGGCTTCACGTCGATGACCGGCGCGTTCATTTTTCTCCAGAAGCTGCGCATTTCGCCGGACGCCGCGTTCAGCGTCAACGACTGGACCGCCTACGTCATTTTCATCGCGGTCATCGGCGGCATCGGCACCATCGAAGGTCCGATCATAGGTACCATCCTGTTTTTCCTGCTGCGCGAAACGCTCGCCGATCTCGGCACGACCTATCTGATCGTGTTGGGCGCCGTGGCCATCCTCGTCATGCTGCGGGCGCCGAAGGGCCTGTGGGGCTATTTCGTCCAGCGTACCGGCATCACCTTGGTGCCCGTGCGCCGGCGTGTCGTCTTCCCCGAATGAAAATCGAGAGAGAAATGGCCGACCTGTCCAAGAAAGTCATCATCACCTGCGCCGTCACCGGCGGCATTCATACGCCGACCATGTCTGATGCGCTGCCGATCACGCCTGACGAGATCGCCCGCCAGTCGATCGAGGCAGCGGAAGCGGGGGCGGCGATCCTGCACCTTCACGCACGCGACCCGAAGGATGGCCGGCCGACACCCGACCCGACCGTCTTCATGCAGTTCCTGCCGCGCATCAAGCAGGCCACCGACGCGGTCATCAATGTCACCACCGGCGGCGGGCTCAACATGACGGTCGAGCAGCGTCTCGCCGCGCCGCTACTGGCGAAGCCGGAAATGTGCTCGCTGAATATGGGGTCGATGAACTTCGGCATCTATCCGCTGGCCGACCGCTATGCCTCGTGGAAGCACGAATGGGAGGAGCCCTACCTGCGCGGTACCGACGACTTCATCTTCCGCAACACGTTCCGCGACATCGAGCGCATCCTGAAAATGCTCGGCCAGGAGCACGGCACACGCTTCGAGCACGAGTGCTACGACGTGGGGCATCTCTACAACCTCGCCCATTTCGTCGACCGCGGCCTCGTGAAGCCACCCTTCTTCGTCCAGATGATCTTCGGCATCCTCGGTGGAATTGGGCCGGATATGGAGAACCTGACCTTCATGAAGCAGAAGGCAGACAAGCTGTTCGGCTCCGACTACCGCTGGTCGGTACTGGCGGCCGGGCGCTTCCAGATGCCTTTCGCCACGCAGGCGGCGATGCTCGGCGGATCGGTGCGCGTGGGTCTCGAGGACTCGCTCCATATCGGCCGCGGCAGGCTCGCCTCGTCAAATGCCGAACAGGTGCGCAAAATCAGAACCATCCTCACCGAACTCGGGCACGAGATCGCAACCCCCGCGGAGGCACGGCAACTGCTGGGGCTGAAAGGCGGCGACATGGTCGGGTTCTGATCTACGGGAAGGTCGGATGCGCGGCAGGCCGTGCAATTGCCTTGTCACAGACGGTGACCTGTGTGCTGTCTGTGATATGGCTGTGATCCAATCTGGCGAGCGCCTCGCGTTCGTTGGTGGAAAATGAGCACCGATACCCGAAGCCCGACAGTGATTTGATCCGATCGAGGGATTTGGCGACTTTTGCCGACGAGAGCGGCCGTCGATGCGGTCGAGCACGATGATGCTTGGTCCGACAACGGGTGCCGTGCGAACGCCGGTTGTTATTGCTTCCCGCTCCAAGAAGCCCCTCGCATAGGCCCGCTCACTGGGCATGGCACAAGCACGCCGTCGGCGAGGCCTGGAAGCCCTTCGAACGACACGTCGAGAATCCGGCCACTTTGTCGATCGCGAGGCGGAAAAATGTAGATGGTGCCACTCGGATGACATGCTGGCGGGGGCTAGCTTCGGCTTCGCCCACCACAGCGGCGCATTGAGTGCCGCGAGTCACGCTGACGAGAAAGCTTGTGATACCCAGCCCCGTTGCCGCCGCTCGCGCGCTGCCGGTCAGTTTCCAAGGGCGCGCAAGAGGCGCTTGAGCGGCGGCTATGTTGGCGTAGTTCGCCGCGAGACCACGAGTTCGACGCCTGGACCTCGATCTTCGGCGACATCACCACCGAGCTCGAACTGCAGCCGAACGGCAAGGACAAGCCGGTGACACACTTAACCACCTTCGTCAACGTGCCCGAACTCATCGCCATGTTCCGCTCCTTCCCGGAGTGGTGATGCACGACGATCTGCGCCCGATAGTTGGTGAAACCTCGAAATATTTCTTAGCGCGTTTCTTTAAAATCAAAAGCGTAGCCTTCTGACGGTCTTGAAGTCGGAGTTTGCGCGACGCAGAGAAATATTTGACAGAGATTTCAATGGGTTATATGTCACTTAACAATAAAGTGGAAATGATTTTGGCCCATCCGAAGTTACGGCAGAGTTCTCCATAAGAGACTGAAGGAAGTAGTATTTCGTGCCTCGTCAATCGAGTTCTGCCGGTGGGCGTGGACCCTTTGTCACGCAACCTCTGACGGCATCGTCAGTCATCATGCTGGTCACAGATCTGGAAACCGTCGATCCAAGCGATGCGTTTGACTGAATTTTTTCAAGTATTGAGGACTCCGACCGCGATCGAAGCGGTCGGTGGCGCGGCATGATCGCACTGCTATCTGGCCTCTTTCCTCTCCCAAACGCGACGGTCTCCGAAACTGTGCGACGGTCGAAGCCGGGAGCCTTTCAGAAGCCTATGGATCGCCCCGCACATAATAAGCGTCGCAGCCCGCTGCCTTGCCGGCGTCCATAAGGTCAGCGTCAGACGGCTGCTTTGGGATATCGAACAGGGTGCGCCAGTGTCTCGACATCGCTTCTCAAGAATGTATGATTGTCATACAGTAGTAGGAGCGTGCCGTCATGGATATTTGGGACCATATCATCGTTGGCGCGGGATCGGCCGGCTGTATCGTGGCCAACAGGTTGAGCGCAGACCCGTCGGTGAGGGTCCTGCTCCTCGAAGCCGGTGGCCGAGACGACGCGATGCGCTACAAGGTGCCGGCCCTCGGTCCTTTCAGCTGCCTCGGAGACCCGCGTTCGGACTGGGATTTCGTTACCGAGCCGGATCCGAGCCGCGAAAACCGGACCGACCACTGGCCGCGCGGCCGCGTCCTTGGAGGGTCGAGCGCCATCAACGGCACAGTCTGGGTGCGCGGAAACCGCGGCGACTACGACCACTGGCGCCAGCTCGGCAATACCGGCTGGAGCTATGACGACCTGATGCCCGTGTTCCGTCGGATCGAGGGCAATGCCGCGGGCACGTCCGATATATACGGCAAGGACGGCGCAATATCGATCTCCCCGACACGCGGGCCTCATCCACTGGCGGAGGTCTTTCTCGCGGCGATGGCCGAGCTCGGCACGCCGACCAATCCCAACTACAATGGCGAGGAGCAGACCGGCGCCTCGATCGCCCACGTCAACCAGTCGGGCGGCTGGCGCATGAGCGCGGCGAGCGGCTATCTCAAGCCTGCGGCCAGTCGTCCGAACCTGAAGGTCGTGACCGGCGCGGTGGTGCGGCGCATCGTCATGGAGGGCAAGCGCGCGACCGGCGTGGAATACGAGCGCGAGGGCCGGGTCGAGACCGCAGATGCGCAGGGCGAGGTCATCGTCAGCGCCAGCGCGATCAACTCGCCGAAGCTGTTGATGCTGTCCGGCATCGGTCCAGGCGCGCTGCTTCAGCGCCACGGCATAGAACTCGTCCACGAGAGCGCGGGCGTCGGCCGCAACCTGCAGGAGCACGCCTGCACCCATATCGTCGGCCTGGTCAACATGCGCACAGCCAATATGGATGTCGGCCGGCTGTCGGTCCTCCGCCATGTCGCGCAATTCGCCCTCTTCCGCACGGGCCAGGCGACCTACATCGCGCCGGCCATCGCCTTCGTGAAGACGCGGCCAGACCTGGAGGAGCCGGACATCCAGTTCCATTTCGGCGCCTACGGCTATGATTTTACGCCCGACGGCGTGCAGATGCTGGACCGGCCCGCGGTGACGCTGCAGCCCAACGTCAACCGCACCCGCAGCCGCGGCCATCTCGAGATCCGCTCGGCCGATCCCAAGGATGCGCCGGCGATCCATCCGAACATGATGGGTGATCCCTACGATGTCGAGACGCTGGTCGAAGGCGTGCGCTACGGCCGGCGGATCTTCCGAACCAAGGCCTTCGCACCACATTTCCTCGGTGAGTACAAGCCCGGCCCCGACATGGGCGACGGCGAGGATCTCGTCGATCACGTCCGGCGGTCGGCGTCGGGCGTGTTCCATCCCTGCGGCACCTGCAAGATGGGCATCGACCCGAACGCGGTCGTCGATCCAGATCTGAGAGTTCATGGCGTCGAAGGCCTGCGGGTCGTCGATTCTTCGATCATCCCGCAGATCCCCAGCGGCAACATCAACGCCATCAGCATGGTGATCGGCGAAAAGGGAGCCGAGGCCATCCTGAAGGCGCGCCGCGCGGCCTGAGCCGTTCGGCCGGGACCGCAGGCGGCGAAGGCCGCGTCTACCGTCGCGGCGTCGTCGGACCCGTCAGGTGCCGGCCGGCAGCGGTGCGCGACCGAGCATCATGTCGGCGGCCTTCTCGGCGATCATGATCGTCGGCGCGTTGGTGTTGCCGCTGGGAATCGAGGGCATGACGGAGGCATCGACGACGCGCAGGCCGTCCATGCCGTGCACAGCGAGGTAGGGTCCGACCACGGCATCGGCGCCTGTTCCCATCGCGCACGTTCCCACCGGGTGATAGACGGTCTTGGTATAGTTACGGACATAGTCGGCAAGAACCGCTTCCGGCGCATCGAGCCCGGCGTCGAGCACGAGTTCATCGCCGAGATGGCCGGCGAGCGCCGCTGCCCGCGCGATGCGGCGCGACAGGCGCAGGCCACGTACCAGACTCGCCACGTCACGCTCGTCTGACAGGGCGTTCGAGTAAAGTTTCGCCGGTGTCGACGGGTCGGGCCCGGCGAGCTGCAGTTTGCCGCGCGAGCGCGGCCGCACGTCGCAGGCGCCGATGGTGAAGCCGTGGCCCTCCGGCGGCGCGCGTTCATGATCGGGTACGAAGACCGGGAAGGAATGGATCTGCAGGTCTGCGCGGCCGTCGCGGTCGCTGTCGACAAACAGGCAGGCCTCGGCGACGTTGGAGGTCAGCAGGCCGCTGCGGAACAGCATCCATTGCAGCCCGTTGCGCAGCGCGCTGAGCCCCTTGTCCTGGCCGGTCAGGCTGATCGGGCGTCTGGTGCGATGATAGTTCAGCACCTGGAGGTGGTCCTGGTAGTTGCGGCCGATGCCGGGGAGATCGTGGACGACCTCCACGCCGTTCTCCTTCAGATGCGCCGCGGGGCCTACACCCGACTGCATCAGGATCTTCGGACTTGCCAACGTGCCTGCACAGAGCACGACCGCCCGCGTGGCGTGAGCCGATCTCGCCTGTCTGCGCCGGCGCCAGGCGACGCCTATGGCCCTGCGGCCTTCGAAAAGGATGCGCTCGACCTCGGCCTCGATCTCCAGCGCGATGTTGCCGCGTGCCAGCGCCGGGCGCAGATAGGACGCGGCGGTGCTCGCGCGCTCGCCGTTCTTCTGCGTCACCTGGAAGTAGCCGACACCAAGCTGCGAGGCGCCGTTGAAATCGTGGTTGTAGGCGTGGCCGCATTGCTGCGCCGCGAGCACGAAGGCGGCGTTGAGCGGATGGCGGTAGGGCACGTCGACGACCGAGAGTGGGCCGTCGGTCCCATGATACCTGTCGGCCAGCCGTTCGTTGCCCTCGGCCTTGCGGAAATAGGGCAGCACGTCTGCATAGCTCCAGCCCGCGCAGCCGGCCGCTGCCCAGTCGTCGTAGTCCGTGGCGTCGCCGCGAATGTAGATCATCCCGTTGATCGAACTCGATCCGCCAGGCATGCGCCCCTGCGGGACGTGAATGCGCCGACCGCCGGCGGCGGGTTCGGGCTCGGACGCATAGGGCCAGACGCGGTCGGTGCCGAACAGGCCGACGAAGGCGCCGGGCGCGCGGCTGTAGATAACGCGTTCGTCCGGCCCTGCCTCCAGCACCAGGATGCGCAGCCCCGGGTCTTCGGAAAGCCGGTTGGCGATCACCGAGCCGGCCGAGCCGGCGCCAATGACGATATAGTCGAAAGTCTCGCCCATCGCCTCGCCCTGATCAGTTGTAGACGCCGCCGTCGATCGACAGCGCCTGCGCGGTCACATAGGCGGACTCGTCGGATAGGAGGTAGACGTAGAGCGGTGCGACTTCGTCCGGCACGGCCTGGCGGCCGAGCGGCACCATGCGCTCGACGACGCGCGCCTGCTCCTCGCGGCCGCCTATGAAGGCGATCGCCGGATTGTTGAACGGCGTGTCGATGAATCCGGGGCAGACCGAATTCACCCGGATGCGGTCACGGGCGAGTTCGAGCGCGGCGGCCGTGGTAAAGGCCATTACCGCGCCCTTCGACGCGGCATAGGCGGCGATGCCCGGCCCGCCGCGTTTGCCGGCGAGAGATGACGTGTTGACAATCGAGCCGCCGCCTGCGGCGCGCAGATGCGCGATCGCTTCGCGCGTCGCGAGGAAGACGCCACGAGTGTTGACCGCCATCAGGCTGTTCCAGTCGTCAACGGTGATGGTCTCGATCGCGCCCGCACGCTGCAGGCCGGCATTGTTGACGAGCCCGTCGAGGCCGCCGAGCCGCTCCACCGCGCCGGCGACCGCCGCCTTCACGCTCGCCTCGTCGGACACGTCGCAGCGGATAAAGCCGGCGCCGAGTTCGCGCGCTGTCGCCTCTCCCTGCTCCACCGCAAGATCGGCGATCACCACCCGCGCCCCTTCGGCGACCGCGGCCGCGGCGACCGCCCTGCCGATGCCGGTCGCGGCGCCTACCACCAGCAGCCGCTTGTCCTGCAGTCGCGACGTCATGATGCGGTCCTGGTTTTTTTCGACGAAGCCTCTAGCCCGCTCGCGCGCCGCGCACCGAGCAGGTCGATGCCGAGCTTCGACTTGACGATACCCCAGATGCCGCTCGGCGAGATCAGCATGACCAGCACCGCCGCGGCGCCGAGCATCATCAGGTAGAGGTTTCCAGTGCCGGCGAACCAGGCGCGGAAGAGGAAGTAGATCGCGGTGCCGATGATCGGCCCTTCGATGGTGCCGACGCCGCCGATGATGACGATGAACAGCATGATCACCATCCAGTTGGGATCGAATGCGCCGCCCGGCTCCACGTGGAAGACCGACATGTAGTAGACCGCGCCCGCCAGCCCGGTGAAGCCGGAGCCGAGCACGAAGCCGAAGAAGCGGGTCCACCAGACGTTGATGCCGATCGCGCTGGCAGTCTCCTCATTGTCGCGCACCGCCGCGAGTGCGAGGCCAAGGCGGGAGATCGACAGGTAGTAGAGCCCAAAGACCGAGATCAGTGCCAGCGCTCCGGCATAGTAGAAGGTCGACGTGGCGACGACCGAACGCGCCATCTCGCGGGTCGCGACCAGCGGCAGGCCGCTCACCGACCCCAGCCAGTCGCGCTGCGAGATGAACGAGCGGACGATCTCCGCGATCACCCAGATGCTGATGGCGAGGTAGGCGTCGCGCAGGCGGAAGATGAAGGGAGAGATCATCGCAGCGAAGCCTGCGCTGAAGACGAAGGCCAGCGGCAGGATCAGGAAGGGGTTCAGGCCAGTCCAGTTCGACGCCAGGAACAGGCAGTAGGCACCCAGGCCGATGAACAACTGTTGTCCGAACGACATGATGCCGACGTAGCCGGCGAGGAAGTTCCAGCCCTGCGCGAAAGCGAAGACGGCGAAAATCTCGATCATGAGACGCATGTCGCCTTCCGCGACGAACCAGGGCGTGGCGATCACGAGAGCGGCTGCGACGACGGCCGCCGCGGCGACGAGCGTCGGGCGTTTGAGGAGAAGGCGGGTCATCGGCGGAAGGCTCCGGCAAGCCCGCTGGGCGACATGATGAGGATCAGGATGAAGACGATGTGGCCGTACATCAGCCCCGAGGCGGGGTCGAGCTTCAGGGCCACGAGTTGGGCCACGCCCAGAACCATGCCGCCGAGGAACATGCCCCAGAAGGAGCCCAGCCCGCCGATGACCACCACCTCGAAGGCGATGAGCAACCGATCCGCTCCGGAATAGGGGGTGAACGAGCCGCGCATCGCGAGCAGGATGCCCGCTACCGCCGACAGCGCCATCGCGAGGCCCATCGCCACCGCATAGATAGAGCGGAAGTTCACTCCGCAGAGCTGGACGATGCGATGGTCGTCCGCGGTCGCGCGTATCAGGCGCCCCATGTCGGACTTTCGAAGCCAAAGATGCAGTGTCGCGAACAGGAACACCGCGATCGCCAGGATCAGAACGGGCAGCACACCCAGTTTCAACCCCAGGAAGTCGAAGCCCATGAAGCGCAGGTCGCCGACATTGATCGAGCGCGTGTTCGCACCGAACAGCTCGACCATGCCGTTCCGGAGCACGATGGCGAGGCCGAAGGTGAGCAGGATCTGCGGGATCTGGTCGTGGCCGAGCACGCGGTTGATCAAGAGCCATTGCAGCAGCATGCCGATCCCGAAGGCCGCGATTGCGACCGGGATGATGACGAGCAGCGGATGGACCGGCGTCCAGGGCAGAAGGAAGACGCCCAGGAACGCGGCGGCGACGATGAAATCGCCCTGCGCGACGTTGACGATGCGCATGACGCCGAAGGCGAAGCCGAGGCCAAGCCCAACCAGGGCGTAGAGACCGCCGAGCAGCAGTCCGTTGACGATCGTCTCGACCCAGATCATGCGTGGTCCAATCCGAAATAGGCCGCTGTGATCGCCTCCATCGAAAGGTCGGCGGTCGGCCCTTCGAGGCTGACCTTCCCTTCCAACATGCAGTAGGCATACTGCGCGGCGGCGCATGCCTGGCCCACGTTCTGTTCAATCACGACGATCGAAACGCCGGTGGCCGAGATCGCCTCGAAGCAGCGGTAGATGTCCAGGATGATCTTCGGCGCGAGGCCGAGCGAGATCTCGTCGCAGAGCAGGATCCGTGGATTGGTCATCAGCGCGCGCCCGATCGCGACCATCTGCTGCTGTCCTCCGGAAAGACTGGCGGCCGGCATGTGGCGCAGTTCGCCGATGCGCGGGAAGAGCCGGTAGACTTCGCCCAAGGTCCACGGTCCCTTGCGACCGGCCGCGGCGCCGACGCGCAGATTGTCCTCGACGGTAAGTGTTCCGAACAGGCGCCGGCCCTCAGGCACCATCGTCATGCCCGCGCGCGCAATGGCATCTGCCCGGTTGGACGTCACGTCCGCGCCGGCGAAGACGACCTTTCCGCGCTTTTGCGGATGGAGCCCGACGATGGCATTGAGAAGCGTCGACTTGCCCGCGCCGTTCGCGCCGATGATGGCGACCGTGCGGCCTTCGTCGACCGCCAGGCTGACGCCTCGAACGGCCTGGAAATCGCCGTAGAAGACGTCGAGGTTTTCAACCCTGAGAAGCGACATCGAGAACCGTCCCCATGTAGACTTCCTGCACGGCCGGGTGGGCCATGACCTCGGACGGGCTGCCCTCAGCGATCCGGGCGCCGAAGTTGATGGCGACGATCCGGTCCGCCACCGCCGAGAGCGCGTGGGTCACGTGCTCGATCCATACGATCGCAAGCTCCGGTTTGAGTTCGCGGATCAGCGTGACGAGTTGCGTCACCTCGGCTTCCGTCAACCCGCCCGCGATCTCGTCGAGCAGAAGGACGCGCGGCTTCAACGCCATTGCACGGGCGAGCTCCAGCCGCTTGCGGTCGAGAAGCGGCAGGGAGCCAGCGGGCAGGTCAGCGCGGGCGGCGAGGCCGGTCCGCATCAGGATCGACCGGGCGAGATCTGCCTCCTGGCCGCGGTTGCGGCGCGAGAAGGTGGCGGCCGCCAACACGTTTTCGAAAGTGGTGAGCAGGGCGAACGGCTGCGGCACCTGGTAGGTGCGGCCGAGCCCCATCAGCGTGCGGGCATGCTGCGATGTTCCGGTGATGTCGGTGCCGTCAAGGACGATACGACCCGCCTGCGGCTTGATGGCGCCGGCAAGCATGTTGAAGACCGACGTCTTGCCGGCACCGTTCGGCCCGATGATGCCGAGGCATTCGCCGAACTCGACGGAAAAGGACAGGTCGTCGGCGACGGTGATCTGACCGAAACGTCGCGTCAGCCCTTCGACGGAAATGACTGGTGCCAACGGCGGCGTCCTCGAAAATGAAGGGACGGTCCGGGCTCAGAGGCCCGGACCGTCAGGTTGCGCTTTCGGTTCAGGAGAACTTCGACAGCGGCATGAACTCCTTCTGGATCGGCACGTGCGGCGCCGTCACATTGTTGGTGACGAACAGCTCGTAGGGGAACTTGGAGCCTTCCTTGGCGCGATGCCACTGGCCCATCGTCACCCAGGTATTTGCCACCGACTTCATCTTGGAGTTCTTGAAGTCGACCTTACCGACCATCGTGTCGAGGTCCAGCCCAGCGATCGCGTCGCGGACCGCGGCGCGGTTCTTCGGGTCGCCGGAAGCCTTGAGCGCGGCGAAGCCCACTTCCCAGACCGCGTGGTGGTAGCCCATCGGCTGAGCCCACTGCTTGCCGGTGGAGGCTTCGTAGGCGGCGCAGAAATCGTGCGCCGACTCGCCGGTCAGGCTCGACTTGAACGGCAGCTCGTTGTTGAACCAGATCTCCGTCGACATGCCGGCGCCCTGGTCGCCGAGCACCTCGACGCCCGCCGGAAAGACGAACGCCGCGGCAATGGTCGCCGCTTCGAGCGACAGGCCAGCCTGTTTGGCCTGCCCCCAGAACGTGGCGAAATGCTGCGGGAAGACGAGACCGGTGACGATCTTGGCGCCGCCGTCACGGAAGGCCGCGACCTGATTGGAGAAGTCATCGACCTGCTCCTTGAACAGGCCGCCAGGCACTTCCTTGAAGCCGTTGGCGGCGAGTTCCGCAGTCATGCCGCCGGAGAAACCGCGGCCGAAATCGTTGTCCTCGTAGAAGGTGCCGACGACCTGGTCGATGCCGGAAGCCTTCCACATGCCGATGTAGTTCTTGATGATGTCGGCGCCGCTCCAGAAGAACAGGAAGCTCCACGGATAGCCCTTGTCGGGCCCCGAACCGCGTGAGGCGTAGAAGGGCTCCCACTGAAGGATGGTCGAGACTGCCGGCGTGCCGTTCTGGTCGCAGATCTCGAGCGCGGGGGCGGCGAGACCGTCGGCGACGAGCAGGAGGTCGACATTCTCGCGCAGGACCAATTCGTTGCCGAGGCTGCCCATGCGGTTGACGTCGGACTGGCTGTCGCGGACGAGGATTTCGACCGCCCACTTCTTGCCGCCAATTTCGATGCCGTCCTTCACGTGGTTCTGGATCTGCTCGACCACCCAGGGCGCCGTCTCGCCGAAATTGGCGCGGATGCCGGTGATCTGGTCGATGTAGCCGATGCGGATCGTGTCTTCCGCAGCGCGCACGATGTTCGGGAAGCCGAAGACGGCGGCCGAGGCGCTCGCGGCGGCGCCCTTAATGATCTGTCGGCGGTTGGGCCTTGGCCAGTTGAAATGCTTGCTCATGGTTCCTCCCTCTGAAGCAGGATCAATCTTTGTATGACAATATTCCGTCTGTCAATAGGACAGAAAGATGGAGACTATGGCCGGAGCTTTTTCGCGGAAAAGCTTGCCTCGGTGAGCGCGTTGGCGCCGAACCGGCACCTCTCGCCGGAGGCACGGCGAGCCATGCTCGGCAGGTGCGAACTGGACGAGCGGGAATGGCCCGCGTCAGGGAGAACGGAATGTGAGGAATTGAGAGGTTGCGAAACACCGCCGAAGGTCCGGAGCGCTCGCCAAATCGTGCGATGTTTTGCGCGCGCGGCTACAGGCCCGGGGATTTCGACAGGCCGATGGTCCGCCCGTTGAGGCAGTCGGAGCCATAGGAGGTCTGTACCTTGCCTACATCCAGACGCGCTTCACAGATACGCGATGGGCACCCGCCCGGCAGCTATCCCCCGTGCTCGGCAATCACTGCGAGGAAGGCGGCGCCGTAGCGATCCAGCTTGGCCTCGCCCACACCCGGGACTTTCGCCATCTGTGACCGTGAGCCGGGGCGCGCGGCGGCCAGTTCGATCAGCGTCTTGTCGTGGAAGATCACATAGGGCGGCACGTTCTGGGCGCGGGCGATTTCGGTGCGTTTGTCGCGCAGCGCCTGGAAGAGCGCGCGGTCGGCCTCGGGGAGGGCGGCCGACGCCTGGTTGCGGACCGATTTGTCACGAGCGGCCTGAGGTTTCACGGGCACGCGCAGCATCAGCGCCGGCTTTTCGCGCAGGAACCGGCGGCCCGTCTCCGAGATCGTCAGCCCGCCATGGCCGGTCAGGTCGACATCGATCAGGCGAAGCGCAATGAGTTGGCGCAGGATCGCGCGCCAGGTGCGGCTGTCATGCTCCCTGCCGATGCCGTAGGTCGAGACCTTGTCGTGGCTGTTCTGCACGATGCGTTCGTCCGCTCCGCCCAGCAGAACCTCGACGACATAGGCCTGGCCGAAGCGCTCACCCGTCCGGTGGATGCAGGACAGCGCCTTCAGCGTCGCGACCGTCCCATCGAAGAGCTTGGGCGGAGTGGCGCAGGTGTCGCAATTGCCGCACGGCTCGGAGTGATCCCCGAAATAGGACAAGAGCACCTGGCGGCGGCACCCGGCCGTCTCGGCCAGGCCCAGAAGCGCATCGAGCTTCTGCCGCTCCATGCGCTTGCGCTGCTCCGGCGCGTCGGATTCGTCGATGAAGCGGCTGCGTAGCGCGATGTCCTCGTGGCCGTAGAGCATCAGCGTGTCGGACGGCAGGCCGTCACGTCCGGCGCGCCCGGTCTCCTGGTAATAGGCTTCGATGCTGCCGGGCAGGTCGAGATGCGCGACGAAGCGCACGTCCGGCTTGTCGATCCCCATGCCGAAAGCGATGGTGGCCACGATGATCACGGCCTCCTCGCGCTGGAAGCGGGTCTGGTTAGTCTCCCGCGCGGCCTTGTCCATGCCGCCGTGATACGGCAGCGCGGTGTAGCCTTGGTCGCAGAGCCAGGACGCTGTTTCTTCCGTCTTTCGCTTCGACAGGCAGTAGACGATGCCGCTCTCGTTCTCGTGGTCTTTCAGAAAGCGTTTCAACTGCGCCCGGGGATTGTCCTTCTCCGCCATGGCGTAGTGGATATTGGGTCGGTCGAAGCCAGCGATGAAGGCGTCGCTGTCGGCGATCTTGAGATGTGCAAGGATCTCGGCGCGTGTCGGCGCGTCGGCCGTCGCCGTCAGCGCCATGCGCGGCGTGTCGGGAAACTGCGCGACGAGCGCATCGAGCTGGCGGTAGGAGGGGCGGAAATCATGCCCCCATTGCGACAGGCAATGGGCCTCGTCGATGGCAATGAGCGACAGCGGCGTCCGGCCGAGTAGGTCCAGGATGTCGGGTCGAAGCAGCGTTTCGGGTGCGACGTAGAGGAGATCCAGCGCGCCGCTCGATATGTCCCGCCACAGGGCGCGGCGCTCGTCGCCCTGCAGGTCGGAATTGAGCGCGGCGGCATTAACACCTGCCTGCCGCAGTGCGGCCACCTGATCGGCCATCAGCGCGATCAGCGGGGAGACGACGAGGCCCATCCCAGGCCGGGCAATGGCCGGGATCTGGTAGCACAGCGATTTGCCGCCGCCCGTCGGCATCAGCACGAAGGCGTTGTTGCCGGCCATCACGTGCGCGACGATCTCCGCCTGAGGCCCGCGAAAGGCATCATAGCCGTAGACGGTTTTCAGGATGTGCAGGGGATGGGTGGTCAAAGCAGCCTGGGGAAGAATCAGAGGGATGGCGTCTCATAACAGCTTTGCCGTCTGCCCGCCGCATAGAGGAAACGCGAGTTCTTCCGTTTCCGATGGAACCCTTGATGCGGATCAAGGCTTCCTTGTTCGAACCGGATGAGATTGCAGCGGATGACGAAGTCGTCGTCCAGTTGCTGGCCTTGTCGGCGGTAGCGTAGATGTGCCGATGGCACCAGTTTGAAAGACGTGGGGAAAGCGAATGATCTTGCCGAATGAAACGACGGTCGCGGTGGTGGATGGTGAGAACCTCCGCCTGTTCCGCAACAAGGGCCACGAGCCGCATATCGAGCTGGTCGCGCTGCCCGATCCGGACATCGCGGCGGACAACCAGGGATCCGGAACGCGCCACAGGAGCTCGACCGCCAACCCTGACGCGGGGAGGCTGACTGAGGACAATTTCGCCGCCGCGGTTGCCGGCTACCTCAACCGGCAGGTTCTCGCCGGCAGCATCGCTGACCTATTCGTGATCGCCGATCCGAGGACGCTCGGCGAAATGCGCCTGCATTTCCATGATGCGCTGAAGGCGAAACTGGTCGGCGACCTCGCCAAGAACCTGACTGGCCACAGCGCAAACGACATCACGGAAGCGCTGGCTCGTCTGTAGTCCTACTGCTTTCCGGCGCGCCGACCGATCGGCCCGCCGGAATGGCGGCGTGAGGCACACGCCCGCCGAAACAGCGTTGGTCTACTCTGTCCGACGCGGCGTCAGTCGGCGCGAACTTCCACCAGGCTGCCATTCTCCAGCGTGTCTCCCGGATGCAGGACGACCGCGTCGCCGATTGCCAGCCCACCCAGCACCTGCGCCACTTCGTCGTTCATGCGGCCGATCTCGACCTGTGCCTGGCGCAGGCGTTCGTTCTCGACCACGAACACATTCCACGCGTCGCGGTTCCTGAACAGCGCCCCGATCGGCAATTGCAGGCAGAGGTCGCATTCCCAGATCGGAATCTCTACGAACACCCTGTAGGCATGCCCCAGGCGATCGTCCGGTTCGGCAAGGTCGAGAACCGCGTTGACGCGCTGTTCCTCGATGCCGAGGGCCGACACCTTGGTGAAGGCGGCCGGGTCCACCCGCCGCAGGACGGCCGGCAGACCACGATCCCCACCCCAGTCGCGTACCGTTGCCCTAGCTCCGGCACGAACCTTGACCGCGTCTGCCGAGAGCAGATCGACGACGACCTCGAGGTCGGCGGTATCGCCGATCTCGGCGATGCGCATGCCCGCGGCGACGGCCTGTTCGCTGCGGGCCAAGACGCTGAGCACGCTGCCATCGACGGGCGCAATCAGATTGACGCAGCAGCTCTCGCCGTCCGGGTCCAACGGCTCCGGCTGGAGCAGGCGGGCTTCCGCGCTGGCGAGCTCGGCCTGGCGGAAGCCGACCGTCGCCTTTGCCGCTGCCACGGCCGCCTTCTGGTTCTCGACCTGGTTCGTGAATTTCTGCAGGGCGCTCTCCGAGATGACGCCGGGGCCGAACAGCTTCAACGCGCGCGCCAGTTCATCCTCGGCAAGCGCCAGACCGGTCTCGACTCGCTGCAGCTCCGCCTCGGCGATGCCGACGGCCGAGCGCGCCGCGTCGCGCGCGGCGAAGAGCTCGGCCTCGGTGCGCCGGTCGATCAGCGGCGGGTCGAGCGGATGAATGGAGGCGACCACGGTTTTCCCGGCGACGACCCGGTCACCCTCCGTCAGCACCGAACGGGTCAGGTGCCCGGCGATCGGCGCCGAGACGGTGTAGACGTTGCGCACGCGCGTCATGCCCTCCTCGCGGATCGTCACCGTCATCTGCGCCTCGACGACTTGCGCCACGTCGATCAGGGCAGGGCGCTCGCGCAATGCCCAGGCGAAGCCGCCGACCGCGGCAAGCACCAGTGCAGCCATTCCGGCCCGCTTGATCCAGACGGTGTTCATCATTCATTCCCTTGTCTTGAGCACGCTGATCAGGTCGAGACTATCGATACGGCGGCGCACGATCAGCGCCGAAAGTGCGGCGGTTGCCAGAACGACGAGGCTGGCGATGGCGAAGGTGGACGGATTGATCACGAACGGGATGCGGAACAGATCGGTCGCAAACCCGACCACCACGAGCCAGGAGAAGAGGTATCCGAACAGCCAGCCGAGCGGCTGCGCCAGCGCGACGACCGCGCCGAGCTCGATCAGTAGAACGCTTGAGACCTCCGCCCGTGTGAAGCCGAGCACCCTGAGGCTGGCGAGTTCGCGCGCGCGTTCCGAGAGCTGGATGCGGGCCGAATTGTAGATGACGCCGATCGTGATGATGATGGCCAGCACCATGTAGGTGGTCATCATCATCGACATATTGGTCTCGATCGTCTCGCGGAATCGTCGGCGCGAGACGCCCTGGAGTGCGATGGAGGCGACGGCGGGCGTCTGCTTGACCGCAGCATAGAGCTCGTCCGTCCGCGCCGGATCGACCGCGACGCGTACGCCCGACAGGCGGGGGCCGTCGGCCAGCAGCCGGTCCAGCGCCTCCGCACTCATGTAGACGGTGAGCCCGACATAGCTGCTGACAATCGCCGTGACCGGCACGAAGACGACGCGCCCGGCCTGTTCCAGCAGTTCCACCTCGGCGCGGTCGCCGATTCTCAGCCCCAGCAGTTCCGCCGCGTAATCCGAGACCAGGAGGCCCGTTTCGGGCGGCTCGACCGCTTGGAGGTTGACGTCAAGAACGCGCGACAGCCCGGCGCCCGGCGCCACGCCGACGATGGCGAGCCGGCGCGAACGGGTGCCGTTGCGCAGCACCGCCGCCGTTGCCCGGTAAGGTTCGGCCCGCATCACGCCCGGCATTGCCGCGACGGACTGGAGCGCGCGTGGCGACAGCCCCTGCGCGAAGCTCAGCGTCGCATCCTGCCGCTCGGCGCGGAAGAACACGGCGTCGATCATGTAGTCGATCGAGTCCGTCGAGAACAAAGCGGTGACCAGCAGCGCCACCGAGAGCGACGTGCCGATGGCGGTAAGCAGCGTCCTGACCGGCCAGCGCACGAGATGGCGCAGCGCCATGATCGTCAGCTGCGAAAACATCTTCAAACGGCCGCCCTTCCCGGAGAGCAGGCTGCGATATCGTGTCGGCGCCGGAGGCTGCATGGCGACGGCCGCCGGCAGAGCGACGACTGAGAAGATGGCGCGCGCCGCACCGGCGAGCGCGGCAAGCGCCGTCGCACCGGCGGCGATGGCATAGAGGTCGAGACTCTGGCGGAAAACGAGGAAAGGAAACGAGAAAAACTCGCCATAGAGCCGGGTCATCGCCCGACCGGTCCAGTTGCCCGCCGCCGCGCCGATGACGACGCCGATCGCGCCTATGGCGAGGGTCAGCTTTGCGTAGTGCCAGGCAATCGCCATCGGGCCGTAGCCTATCGCCTTCAGCAGGCCGATCTGCTCGCGTTCGAGCGCGATCAGCCGCGACAGGATCATGTTGACGAGGAACGCCGACACGAACAGGAAGACCGGAGGAATGACCATGGCCATGCCCCGCAGCTGGGTGAGTTCATTGTCGAGAAAGGCATGAGACATCTGGTCCGCGCGCTCGTGCGCGCCGGTGCCGCCATAAGGCTTGAGGATCGCGTCCACCGCATCAATGACAGCCGCGGTTTCCACGCCGCGCTGGGTTCTGATGGCCACATCGTTGAACGCGCCCTTCATGTCGAAGAGCCCCTCCATCGCCGAGCGCAGCATGAAGAACACTCCGAAGCGCCGCTGGTCGGGCACCATGTCGCCAGGGCCCATCGCATAGATGTATTCCGGCGACAAAACGATCGCCGTCACCGTCAGTGTCATCTTGCGCCCGTTGAGGATCGCGTCGAATCGACTCCCCGGCTGCATGCCGTGGGCGGCCGCGAACGGTTCGGTGACTGCGACCTCGCCGGCCCGCCCGGGTTCAGGAAGACGGCCCGTGCGTAGGTAGAGCCGGTTGACGGCGGGCTCGCCGCGGTCGGGTATCGATACGGCGACGCCGGTTCCCGGCTCAACCATGCCGATGATGTCGAGCAGGACGGGCCGCACGACCCGCAGCTCGATGCCGCTGACGCCGCCAAGACTCGTCATTCTTTCCATCAGATGCAGCGGCGCGCGCGTGGCGGCGGCGAAGACATTGGCGAAACGGTAGCGGTCGTAGAACACCGACCGTGTCTCCTCCAGCGACCGATAGGCTCCGACGGCGATGACGATCGTCGCCACGCCACAGGCCATGACGAGCGCGATGGCGAGAACCTGGGCCCATAGCCGGGCAAGATCGCGCAGGAGCTTTCGGTCGAGCATCGACATGGCGCTACCAGGTCACCTCGGCGGGCTTGCTCCGGGTCTCGTTGACCTGCGCCTCGACGATGCGGCCGTCCCGGAAGGAAAAGACGCGATGCGCGATCTGCCGGATGCCGGCGTTGTGAGTGATGATCGCCATCGTCGTGTTCAGTTCCTCGTTGATGCGCGATAGCGCCTCCAGCACGATGATGCCCGTCTTCGAATCCAGCGCGCCTGTCGGCTCGTCGCACAAAAGCACTTCGGGGCGCTTGGCGATGGCCCGCGCGATCGCCACGCGCTGCTGCTCGCCGCCGGAAAGCTGGGCGGGAAAATGCGCTGTCCTGTCCTTCAGCCCCACCATCTCCAGGGCTTCGTCCGGCGTCATCGGGTTCTTCGAGATCTCGGTGACGAGGGCGACGTTCTCCCAGGCCGTCAGGCTGGGGATCAGATTATAGAACTGGAAGACGAAGCCGACATGGTCGCGCCGGTATCGGGTTAACTCCCGTTCCGAACAGGCGGTCAGTTCCTGTTCGCGGAAATGCACCGTGCCCGATGACGCCTGGTCGAGCCCGCCGATGATGTTGAGCAAGGTCGACTTGCCGCTTCCCGAAGGGCCGAGAAGTACCGCCATCTCGCCCTCGTAGAGGTCGAGATCGACGCCGCGGAGCGCGTGCACTTCCACGTCGCCGGAGCGGTAGACCTTCGCCACGTCCTTGCACGAGAAGATCGGTGCGGCCATTGACCCGGTTCACGGTTGAAGACGCGAATACCTAGGAGACAATAGCGCAGGCGACCTTGATGCGGGTCAAGCCGCGATCCGCGCGGCCGGGACTGTCGACTAACGATACCGCCGTTACGGCTTAGGCGCGACCCGCTTTGCACCCCGCGAAGGCTTCTCTTCCCTGAAGCGGCGCCCTGCCTCCTCCATGGCGGCGACGACATCGTTGTCCGTGAGCTGCGGGAAGCTGACATAATGATACCCCAGCGCGCGGAAGTGCGCGGGCTGCTCGAGGCAGACGACGCGGTCGGCTTCGGCAGACAGCTCGGCCACCGTGTCGGGCGGCGCCGCGGGCAGGGCGATGACGATCAAGCGCGGCGAACGCCGCTTCAGCGCCCGCACCGCAACCTTGATCGTCGTGCCGGTCGCGGCACCGTCGTCTACCAGGACAGCCGTCTTGCCGGTGATCGACAGGGGCGCTCTGGCACCGCGATAGGCCAGGCGCCGGCGCTCGAGTTCGGGGCGCTCCTGCCGGATCAGGTCGGCGAGTTCCTCTTCCTGCAGCCCGTAGGCTTCCACCATCTCGCGGTTCAGCACCACGTCGGGCGGATTGCCGTCGACGATTGCCGCGACTGCGAGTTCGGGATTGCCGGGTGCTCCGACCTTGCGCACGATCACCAGGTCGAGCGGCGCATTCAACACCTTCGCCACCTCGGCGGCAACGGGAACGCCACCGCGCGGCAGCGCCAGCACGACGGGGTCGCGAATTTCAAGTTCCGCCAGTCTTGCGGCCAGTAGCCGGCCTGCCTCCGCGCGGTCCCGGAACATCAGTGCACCGGCCACAACTGCCGCAAGGGTTTCCGCATGGACTGCCGCACCTGCACGATCTCCCCCTGCGAAATGTGACGGTCAAGCAGCCTGAACACCGCCGCGATGGCCGCATCCGGATCATCGAGCGGATCGTCGGTGAAATCCTTCTCGATACGCGCGACGAACTCGTCCTTCTTGCGATCCCGGACGAGCGCCTGGAGCGGCTGCCACCCCTCGAAATAAATGCCGCGCACGAGAACGGGAAGCTGCGACGACAGGTCGGACATCTCCTCCGGCGTCAGCCAGTCGCGCAATGCATGAAGGACGGCGCGCAGCAGCCGGTAAGCCCGGCGCTCTTCCCAGCCGAGATCGCCGGCGAGTTCGTTCACCCATTGCTGCGCCTGCTGCGCGGCCTGGGCGAAGTTGGATATGCCTGTGTGGGCCATGATGGCTCCTCCCGACGACCGGCGCGGCCGCGCCGCGCCGGCAGGTTGGCGTTCTCTCAGGCGGACTTGACCGCGATCGTCTTCACGGCCTTCTGCGCCTCGGCCGTTTTCGGCAGCTTCACCGTCAAAACACCCTTGGCAAACTTCGCCTCGATCTTGTCGGCGTCGACGCCGTCGGGAAGCGTAAAGGAGCGCTGGAAGGCGCCGTAGCGGCGCTCGGAAAGGTGGTAGTCCTCCTCCTTTTCCTCCTTCTCTTCCGTCTTCTCGCCCTTGATCGTCAGCGTGTTGCTGGCGACCTTGATCTCCACATTCTTCTCGTCGATTCCGGGCAGTTCAGCGGTTATCTCGAACTCCTTCTCCTTCTCGGCGAGGTCGATGGCCGGCGCGACGGGCCAGCTTGTGCCGGAGAAGCGCGGCATCTCGAGGTCGAACATCGACCGCGCGGACGGAAGGCGCGAACGGAACGGATGAAAATCGTCGAAGAGGCGGTCGATCTCCTTTCGCAGGCTCTCGAACGGCGCCCAGCCTTCGGACGGCGCGGGGACGCTGGACTTCTCGGACTTGACGGGTACTTTCTTCGCGGATTCGGCCATGACGAACCTCCTTGGCAACGTTGAACAGCCTCGGGCGCCGTGCTTTCCGGTCTTTCACGCGTGGTTTTCCGCCGTGAATGCCGATACCTAGGCTACGCCCGGCTGCTGCGTAACCTCGTCCCTCCGGATCCTCCGAGCGCGGCCTCGTTCGATGGGAACCACTTGGCGTTTCCGAATGGCGCGACGCAGCATGCACACATAAGAAAGCGGAAAGCGGCGCCGACGTCGTTGACGAGGATCAATCAACGCGCGCTTCCTGCAGGAGTTCCGATTCTGGATGAGGTCCGTGCGGCAGGCTCGGCTGCGGGTTCGCCGCATCAGGCAAGCGAGAAAGTCGACCCGTCGAAGATGAGAAACCGGCCGGTCAGCAGCGGGATTTTGAGCCGCGGCCCGGACTCGACGCTCTCCTGCACCGGCAGCCCCGCGACATAGGGATGCGGTTTCAGGATCGTCGTCCAGATCGTCGGGAAATCCGTGCGCTTCGCGCGCTGGTCATTGCACTCCCGGACAAGTCTCGCAATGATATCGGCCATCGACCAAGGAGTGTGTAAGTTGCTGATTTGATGAAGCTTATAAGGCGTTTGCGGCCGGAAGAATTGATTTAAGTCAATTTTGCCGCCCCGGCCGAACAACTCAATGAGCCGAGGCTGCAAATGAACCGTGGCGACGCCTCTCGAATACGGTTCGCCGCGGGACTGCAGCCTCAGGCTGCCATGTCCTGCAGCACCTGCCACTTGGCGATCTCGACGCAACGCAGGCTGGGCAGCCTGATCACGCCCTTCTGCTTCAGCCGGGAGAACACCCGTGAAACCGTTTCGATGGTCAGGCCGAGATAGTCGCCGATGTCGGCGCGCGACATCGGCAGGTCCACCTGCTTCAGCCCGCCCTGACGCTCGGCCATGTCGGAGAGGAAGGCGGCGATCCGCTCGATCGCGTTCTGCCGGCCGAGAACGAGGAGATGCTCCTGCGCCCTGACGAGGCTCTTGAGCGCGAGTGGAAGCAGCTCGCTGGACAGGTTGTTCGCCGAATGCATGACGTGGACGCCAGTGGCGCAAATGGCTTCGGCGAAGAAGTGATGGACGCTGTCCGCCTCGAACCCGAACGTTTCGCCGGCGAGATGGAACGACGAAATCTGGCGACGGCCGTCGGACAGGAGGCGATAGACGCGCACCGCCCCGAACTCGATCTTGTAGAGTCCGCTGCACCTCTCGCCCTGGGCGTAGATCTCGGTGCCGGCGGAAAAGAAGACGGGGGCCTGGGCAGCCGGTCTGGAATGCGCGAATTCGCTGGTGCGCGCGATCAGGCCGGGATGGACCGGCAGTGAAATCCGGGGGGCGTGAAGGTTGGCCATGTCTGTCTCCCTTTTCTGATGGGAAACCAATCGCCCATATCGGGCCGCGCCGAAATTCGGTTATGTCCGTAAGGGGAACTACGTAGCCCGCGTCAATGACTGCCCGCGATGGCGTTGTTGACGGCTTCGATCAGCGGTTCGCCGAGGAACGGCTTGATCACCACGGTCACGTTCGGCAGGGCGGCCCGCCCGTCGATCAGATCGGTGACCAGCACGACGGGCTTCCCGAATCGGGTGAATTCTTCGGGCGCGCGTCTCCAATCGTCGATCGCACGGTCATCGATCACCGCGCAGACCGACTGCCCGGCGGCCTTCGAAGCGAAGGCGCCGGTAGCACGGGGCGATCCGTCAGTGGCGAAGCCGGCGCTCTCCAGCGCAAACTGGAGGGAACGCCGGAAGGCTCCGTCGGGCGCCGCTACGAGTACGATCCCTGGCGTGGTCAAGGTTGGGTCTCCACCCCCCGCTACGGTCTGGGGGGCTCATTGACCCTAATTAACTCTCACCTATCGCGGCGGGACGCATTGCGGCAAATCAAAGCGAAGCCGGCTTCCGTCGCGGCCGGGCAAAAACTGCGACGCGGCGGCAAGGTCCGGGAAAGTGCGTTTGCGCGGAATTCCCGCCTCTAGCGCTTGCGGCCGTTGAGGTTCATCGCGATCGCCATGCGTACCAGTTCGGGCAGGCTCCTGGCCTGCATCTTGGCCATTACGTTGGACCGGTGGACCTCGATCGTGCGCGGGCTGATGTCGAGGTCGTAGGCGATGGTCTTGTTGGGCAATCCGGCGACGACTGCCGCCAGCACCTGCCGCTCCCGTTCCGACAGCAAGTCGAGGCGCGCCTGCAGGGTGGCGGCGTCGAGGTCGTCGCTGGCGTCCCTGTCCAGCAGCTTCGCCGCCTTGCGGATCGCGTCGATCAGGATTTCGTCCGAGAACGGCTTCTCGATGAAGTCGACCGCGCCGGCCTTCATCGCCGCGACCGCCATCGGCACGTCACCATGGCCGGTGAGGACGATCGCCGGCACCAGCGCCTGCGCCTCCTTCAGATGGTTGAGGAGGTCGACCCCTGACATGTCCGGCATCCGCAGGTCCGTCACGAGGCAGGCCCTGCCGATCCCTGGGGCGAGTTCGAGAAATGACGTGGCCGATTCGTGCATGCGCACGGCGAAGCCGGACATTGTCAGCAGAAAGGCCAGCGACTTGCGAACCGGCTCCTCGTCGTCGACGACATGAACGATGTAATCGTCAGACTGCATGATCCTGATCTTTCCCGGCAGTTGGCAGCGTGAAACGGAAGGTGGCACCGCCATTCTCGTTGCGGCTCACGGAAATCTCTCCACCATGCGATTCCACGATCCGCCTGGAGATCGACAGGCCTATTCCCATGCCGCTCGCCTTGCTTGTGACGAAGGGCTGGAACAGGCGGTCCGCGATCTCGTCCGAAATCCCCGGGCCGGTGTCGGCGACCTCGACCGCGACATATCCATCATCCTCGAGTGACGTGCGGACGATGAGTTCGCGGCGTTCGCTGTTGCGCATCGCCTCCATCGCATTGCGCATCAGGTTCATCAGCACCTGCTGGATCTGGACCCGGTCGACAAGGGCGAGGCTGTCACCGGCAGTGAACTCGAACACCGAGCGGACGCCCATCTCGCGGGAGCCGACAAGCGCCAGCGCGCCCGCTTCCTCGATCAGCCCGCGAATATCCTCCGGCGTCTTGTCGGTGGCGCCATGGGTGACGAATTCGCGCAGATGTCGAATGATGCCCCCGGCACGCAGCGATTGCTTGGCGGTCTCTTCGAGCGCCTCCCTGATTCGCCCGGCCACTCCGTCGTCCAGATCCTTCAGGAACCGGACGCAGCCTTGCGTGTAGTTGGCGATCGCGGCGAGCGGCTGGTTGAGCTCGTGCGCGAGGGTCGAGGCCATTTCCCCGAGTTCGTTGAGGCGAGCCAGCCGCGCCAGTTCGCCCTGGACTTCCTGAAGCCGCGCTTCCGACTGCTCGCGCTCGGTCAGGTCGCGGATGAAGCCGGTAAAGAAGGTGCCGTCGGGGGATTTCATCTCGCCCACGGTGAGCTTCATCGGGAAGGTCGACCCGTCCTTGCGCCGCCCGACAACGACGCGATCGATGCCGATGATCCGCTTCTCGCCTGTCGACAGGTAGCGGTTGAGATAGCCGTCATGCTCCCGATGATAGGGTTCCGGCATCAGCATGTGTACATTCTTGCCGATCGCTTCCGTCTCGGAATAGCCGAACTGGCGGACGGCGGCCGCGCTGAACGAGGAGATGATCCCCTTGCTGTCGATAACCACCGTGGCGTCGGGAACCGTGTCGAGGATCGATCTCAGATGCGCTTCGCGCGCCCTCAGTGTCCGCTCCGTCTTGTCCATTGCACGGCGGGCGTGTCGGACCATCTCCCCAATCCACGCGATCGCCAGTCCAACGACGGCAAATATGACGGCCTGCAGCCAGCTTCCACTACCGTTCCAGCCGAGATAAAGGGCACCCGCGAACGAAAGCGCGACCGCTAGCAGGCCTGGTCCTATGCCGCCAGCTATCGATGCCGCGAGTATGGCAGGAACGAACAGGCTGAATACAGTCTGGCCTTCGAGCAAAGTCAGCAGGACAAGCTGCACGCCGAAAACGATCGCGACGAGCACTGCCGCGAGCAGATACCCCGACCGGCCTTCGAACCGGCGGGACAATATCATCTGAAGCAATCGCCCGCTCAGGCCGTCCATGTCTATCGCCGGCATTGCCTCGACCAATCAGGTAAATTTAAACGTCGCCACGTAACCCGGCGAAAGCGAAATGGCTGACGCCATCGTTGGAGTGGAGTGTAACATGTTTCTTCGCCCAATCCCGATGCGGGAGAGGATATTTGATCCGGAGAATATGTCCGCCAGCCTGCGAAGGAAAGCCACTGGTTTTTTCGAAGCCTTCCGGTCGCCGACTTGATGCTGCGGCAATGAGGACCGAAGTCGAGTGGATGTCGAAGCGCAGATCGCCTTTCGCCAATGGGACAAGATTTCAGCGGGATGGCAGCGTAGGGCAATGGCCTTGCCCGGCCCCTACCTAGGCGCTGTAGTACAGACGAGCGATATGAATTCTGGACGATTCTGATCGAACGCACGCCCGCCGAAATTGAGGACTTCATCCGCGCAAACCTGCGGTACGGGCCTGTGCCGGGATTGCCCGGGATTGGCCTGTTCCGGCAGCATCCCGGGAGCGGCCTCTCACGCTTCGTCGGCGAGAACGGGCTTAGGCCATACTGGGCGTACGGCTGGGCCGGGGGGAGCGTTCTTGCGCGCTACATACTCGATCATCCCGAGGTGGTGCGGGGCCGGCGCGTCGTTGATATCGGCACCGGTTCGGGCGTGGTCGCTATCGCGGCGGCCAGGGCCGGCGCCCTCAACGTTGTGGCTATCGACGTCGATCCGCTGGCCGTGGTCGCGGCGCGGCTCAACGCCCGTGCCAACGATGTCGCTATCTGCGCGCAGCACGCTGACGCCCTCGCCGGAGAGGTGCCCGATGCCGACCTCGTCACGGTTGGCGACCTTTCCTATGAGGCCGGACTGGCCAAACGGCTCGCGGATTTCCTCGACCGATGCCACACGGCTGGGGTCGGGATTCTTGTCGGCGATCCGGGCCGCAAACACCTGCCGACACATCGGCTTTCTTCGCTCGCCCGATACGACGTCGAGGATTTCGGACAAGGTGCACTGGTGCCCGCCGCGGTTTACGCGTTCATTCCGGCACCTTCGCCGGTGCCACTTGTCTGACGCGAGAGTCCCACAGCCGCTCCGCGCTTGCCGGGGCAGGTGACACGCGGTTTGCGCAGGATCAAGGGTCTGAACGGCGCGGCCGGCTAGGATGACCATAGTCTCAACGCCCGGAACAGTGCCATGAATCGACGTCATTTCCTTGCGGCTGGTGCCGGCGCGGTCGTGCTGGCGGGTGCGGGCGCATTCGGATGGACTCGCGCGACCGGATCGTTGGCCGACTACGAGCGCTATGCGCAGGGTCTGCGCGCGCCGCTTGGCGGTCAACCAGAAGCAAACGAACTCATCCGATTCGCCACGCTCGCGGCCAACAGCCACAACACGCAGGCTTGGCGCTTCGCCGCGACAGACCGAGCCATCCAGCTGTTTCCGGACGAGGCACGCCGCACTCCCGTCGTCGATCCGGATGACCACCATCTGTTCGTCAGCCTCGGCTGCGCCGCCGAGAACCTGTCGATCGCCGGACGTGCGACCGGTCGTCCGGGCGAATTGGCAATTGATCCGGGCGACGGAAGCGCCGCGCGCTTCGACTATGCGACTGGCGAGGCGGCTTCCGATCCACTCTTCGACGCCATTCCCGTTCGGCAGTCGACGCGGGCCGACTATGACGGCCGTGCGATCCCGGCTTCGGACCTGGCGGCGCTGGAGAAGGCAGCGGCTGAGCCGGGTGTCCGGCTCGTGATTCTGACGGAGGAAGCGGTGCGTGCGAAGTTGCGCGACCTGGTGGTCGCGGGCAATGACGCGCAGATGGCCGATCCCGCCTTCCTTACGGAGTTGAAGGCGTGGATACGTTTCAATCCGCGCGACGCGATGCGCACGGGCGACGGGCTGCTCTCCGCCGCCAGCGGAAATCCGTCCCTGCCAACGTTCCTCGGCCGGCAGCTCTTTTCGCTGTTCGTCACGGCCAAGGGCGAGGGCGACAGATATGCCCGGCAGATGTCGTCATCGCCGGCCTTCGCTGTTTTCGTCGCCGACGGGGAGGACAAAGCGCATTGGATGAAGGTCGGCCGCGCCTGCCAGCGCATGACTCTGGCCGCGACCGCGCTCGGGCTGAAGCATGCCTACATGAACCAGCCGGTGGAGGTGCCCGAGTTCCGATCGGCTCTGGCCTCCCTGGCCGGCGAGGGGGGCAAGCGCCCCGACCTCGTCCTGCGGCTCGGCTATGGACCGACAATGCCATATTCTCCGCGTCGCACAGTCGAGGCGGTACTGACCTAAGCCGGGATGATCGGAGCGGAATCCGGCGCCTATCTGCCCGACCTGATGCTCCACCATTTGCGGGATGATGGCGAAGAACGCTAGGCAGTCGCCGCCTACGTGGGCGGCCGCGAGCAAGGCATGCGCCGACTACTCGATGCGTTGGAGCGCGATCTCGCAAGCCATGCCCGAGCGTCGGAGACCCCTCGACAATGCTACACCGCTCGGCCACCTTCCTCCAACGGAGGTGGCCGCATGCACATCAGGGAATTCGGCGTCGAGATCTGGATGAATGCGAACGAGACGCGGTGCGAGCTAAACCTCGCGGAGACCTGCGTCGCGTCGTTGACCGTGCGCGAACTGCTCGACCTCACCGGCAAGGGCAATTCGATCCTCGACGATCTCCTGCCAATGAAACTCACCTACGGCGCGATCGAGGGGTCTGAACGCCTGCGCCGCGCCATCGCCGCGCTCTACGAGACGAAATCCGCTGCCGACGTGCTCGTCACGCACGGGGCGATTGGCGCCAACGCTCTGGTCTATCAGGCTCTGGTCGGTCCGGGCGACGTGGTCGTTTCGGTCCTGCCGACCTATCAGCAACATTACTCGATTCCAGAGAGCCTCGGCGCCGAGGTGCGACCTCTTTGGCTCAAGGCCGAAGATGGCTTTCTCCCGGATACTGATCGCCTGCGTGAGCTCTGCCGCGGCGGTGTGATGCTGATTGCGCTGACCAACCCGAACAACCCGACCGGCGCCCTGATGGACCGGCCGATGCTGGAAGAGATCGTCGCGATCGCCCGCGAGGCCGGCGCGTGGCTGCTCGCCGACGAGGTCTATCGCGGCGTCGACCAGGAAGGCGACGGCTTCACCGCGTCGGTCGCCGACCTGTACGAGAAGGGCATCTCGACGGGCTCCATGTCCAAGGCCTACGCACTGGCTGGCCTGCGCCTCGGCTGGATCGTCGCGCCGGCCGAAGTGCTCCGCGCCGCGATGATCCACCGCGACTACAACACGATCAGCGTATCGATGGTCGACGACCACCTCGCTGCGCTTGCCCTCGAATCGCGCGACCGGGTGCTGGCGCGCAGCCGCGAGATCACCCGCGGCAACCTCGCCATCCTGTCGGGCTGGGTGGAAAGCGAACCTCTGATTTCCTGGGTCAAGCCGCGCTCGGGGACGACCGCCTTCCTCCGCTACGACCTGCCGATGTCCTCCGAGACATTCTGCGCCCGACTGCTGGAAGAGACTGGCGTCCTTCTCGTCCCCGGCTCCGCCTTCGACATGGACGGCCACGTCCGCATCGGCTACGCGAACAGCCCGGACATTCTCAGAGCAGGATTGTCGCGGATGTCGTCATTCCTGAAAGGACTTTAGCCTTGCCCGCGACCCTCTACGGCTTCAAATCCTGCGACACCGTCAAGAAGGCGCGCAAATGGCTCGACGACCACAACGTCGAGCACCGCTACTTCGACTATCGTGCGGAGAAGCTCGATCCGAATGTGGTGGACGACTGGTTCAAGCGGGCCGGCTGGGAAGCGGTATTCAACCGCAACTCCACCACCTTCAAGGAACTGCCGGAGGCCGAGAAGACCGCCATCGACGCGAAGAAGGCCCGCGCCATGATCCTCGCCGAGACGAACCTCATCAAGCGCCCGGTGCTCGATACCGGCAAGGACCTGCTCTTCGGCTTCAGGGCCGACGCCTACGCGGCGGCCACGGGGAAGTAGGCGTCTACGCCCACTCGCCCTTGCGGAACACCGGCACGTGGCGGCCGTCGGCGTGCACACCGTCGATGTCGATCTCGTCCGAGCCGATCATCCAGTCGATATGGATGAAGCTCTTGTTGCCGCCGCGCTCGGCGATTTCGTCGGGCGTCAGGGTCGCGCCGCCCACGAAGCACTTGGAGTAGCACTGGCCAAGCGCGATGTGGCAGGCGGCGTTCTCATCGAACAGCGTGTTGTAGAACAGAAGCCCGCTCTTCGAGATCGGCGAGGAATGCGGCACCAGCGCCACTTCGCCCAATCGCGCCGCGCCCTCGTCCGTCTCCAGCACTTTCCTCAAAACGTCTTCGCCTCGGCTGGCTTTCGCCTCGACGATCCGGCCGTCTTCGAACAGCACTTCGATGTTCTCGATCAGCGTGCCCTGGTGCGACAGCGGCTTGGTCGAGCGCGCGGTGCCCTCGACGCGCCGCGCATGCGGGGTGGTGAAGACCTCCTCGGTCGGGATGTTCGGGTTGCAGATGATGCCGTTCTTCGCCATCGACGCGCCGCCGTGCCATTCATGGCCGTCGGCGAGCCCGACGAGCAGGTCCGTTCCGGGTCCCTTGAAATGTAGCGCGTAGAAACCCTGGCCGTTGAGCCAGGCCGTGCGCTCGGCGAGCCGCGCATTGTGGTCCTTCCACTCCGCTACCGGATCGGCACGGTCGACGCGGCTCGCCGCGAAGATCGCGTGCGCCAGCTTGGCCACCGCCATCTCCTCGCCGTCGTTGGGGAAGACCAGCTTCGCCCAGGACGGGCCCGGATAGGCGACGATGTTCCAGTTGATGTCGAAGCCGGCGATCTTCTCCAGCGCCGGCTGGTAGGCGATCGAGTTGGCCTTGTTGGCGCGCGCGACCTTGGCCGGGTCCTCGCCCGACAGGAGCATCGGATTGTCGCCGACGATGGCCAGGCGCGCCGCATTGTTCGAGAACGCCTTGGCCATGCCCTCGTAGAGCCAACCCGAGGCGCGGTCGAAGCTCTCGTCCGGGCCATTGCGGTAGCGCGACAGCGTGATCTCCTCGTCAGAGAGGAAAGGCGTCACCAGCCCCGCGCCCGCCTTGTAGGCGTGCTCGACGATCAGACGCACCAGCGGCAGCGCCGAAACGGGCGCTGTCATCACCAGATCCTGGCCGGGCTCGAGCCGCAGCCCGACCTTGACGGCGACCTCGGCGAGACGGTCGAGGTGAACGGGATCGATGATGGCGTGATTATAGGGATATTCCATGTCGCACACCCTGGATGGGATCGGTTACTCCCGATGTGCGATTTCTCGTTCGCCTTCGCAAGACTTTTTGGACGCTTGGCGGATCAGCGAAGGCCGAAGAACGAGAGGACCAAGAGGACGACGACGACGAGGCCGACCAGATAGATGATGCCGTTCATGTGAACTCTCCATTCGTGTGATTCAGCAGTTCAACACTCTTCATGTGATTTTGTTCCGCCGCTGGCACTTGCCGCACACCTGCTGGACCAGCGTTTTTGCATTGCAACACGCCCGCCGACGGCTAGTTTGCCGCCATGCCGAACGCGACCGCCTCGCCCTATCGCTACGCCATCGGCGGCATGATCGGCATGGCGGCCGGCATGGGCATTGGCCGGTTCATCTACACACCGCTGCTTCCCGCCATGATGGAGGAGCTCGGCCAGTCTGCGTCGGACGCCGGGCTGATCGCGTCCGCCAATTTCCTCGGCTATCTCGTCGGCGCGCTATTGGCCTCAGGCGGCTGGGCGCACGGCCGCGAGCGCGCACTGATGCTCGCGGGCGTCGGTGGAACGGCGATCCTTTTGGCGCTGATGGCGATCACCGACAGTCTCGCCGCCTTCATCGTGATCCGGTTCCTGGCGGGCGTCGCCAGCGCCTTGATGATGATCTTCCTCAGCACGATCGTGTTCGGCCATCTCGCGCTGGCCAAACGCAACGATCTCCAGGCGCTGCATTTCGGTGGCGTCGGCGTCGGCATCGCGGTCTCCTCCATCGCCAGCGGCGCGATGGTGCTCTGGCATGCGCCCTGGCAGTCGGGCTGGATCAGCGCGGCAGTGCTTGGCGCAATTGGCTTCGTAGCGGTGCTCCTGCTCGTACGCGAAGGCCCGGTTGCCGCGGCCGATGCGCCGCGCGAGCCTGCGCTGCCGAAGAGCCCGGCGCTGAGGCGCATGATCCTGTCCTACGGCCTGTTCGGCTTCGGCTATGTCGTCACCGCCACTTTCCTCGTCGCGATCGTGCGCGCAGGCGAGGGCGGGCGGCTGTTCGAATCGGTGGTCTGGCTGGTGACGGGCGTCTCGATCATCGCTTCGACCTGGGTGTGGAACGTTATCGCCGCCCGCAAAGGCCTCGCCAGGGCTTACGCGGCGGGAATGGTGGTCGAGGCGGCCGGCGTGATCGCCAGCGTCGCCCTTGGTGGCTATGCCGGCCCGCTCATCGCCGCCGTGCTTCTCGGTGGCACTTTCGTCGCCGTCACCGCGATCGGCCTGCAGATCGGCCGCCGGCTCGCGGACGCCTCGCCGCGCAAGGCGCTGGCGCTGATGACCGCCGCGTTCGGCGTCGGGCAGATCCTCGGGCCGATCGTCGCCGGCTCGCTCGCCGACCTCACCGGCGCCTATTTCATCCCCTCGCTCCTCGCCTCCGTCGTGCTTCTCGCCAGTGCGCTTCTGGCATGGGATGCCGGGCGGCGCAGCGGGATCAGGTGACCGCGCCGACCGCCTGCGCGTGACGAAATCGTAATCTTCCCGGCCATTCCCATCGCCACATTCTTGTGACTTGATGCGGCCACCGAATCCGAAGCCACAAGGATTTCCCGCCCGTGTTTGTCTCGTTCTTTCCCAGGCCGAAGCTGTTCTTCATCTCAGCGGCGGTGTGGAGCCTCGTCGCGGTCCTGTTCTGGTTCGCCATCGGCGAAAACATGGGCGGCTGGTTTGGTCTCCCCCCTGCTGCGGCCGAAGCGCCGCCGATCATTGGGGTGTCGGTCTTCTGGTCCGGGCCGTTTCTTTGGTTTTACGTCTACTTCGTGCTGGTTGTGGGGCTGTTCTACGCGTTCTGGCGCATCTTCTCTCCCCACCCTTGGCAAGACTGGTCGATCCTCGGCTCTGCCCTGATCTTGTTCGTGACCTATTTCCAGGTCCAGGTCTCCGTCGCGATCAACAATTGGTACGGACCCTTCTGGGATCTCATCCAGAACATCCTGTCGAAGCAGGTCACATCCACCCAAGCCGAGCTTTTCGGAAAGATCATAGAGTTTCTCGGCATCGCGCTGGTCGCAGTGACGGTCTCGGCCCTGACAGCCTTCTTCGTCAGCCACTACGTGTTCCGCTGGCGCACGGCGATGAACGGCTACTACATGGCCAACTGGCAGAGACTGCGCCACATCGAGGGCGCTTCGCAGCGTGTGCAGGAGGACACGATGCGGTTCTCCACCATCGTGGAGAGCCTCGGGGTCAACTTCATCGACTCGATCATGACGCTGATCGCCTTCATGCCGGTGCTGGTGAGGCTGTCCGCGAACATCACCGAATTGCCGGTGGTCGGTGCGATCCCGCATCCACTGGTTATTGCGGCGCTGTGCTGGTCGATTTTCGGCACGGTCGTGCTGGCGGTCGTTGGTATGAAACTTCCGGGCCTGCAGTTCCGCAACCAGCGCGTCGAGGCGGCGTATCGAAAGGAACTGGTCTATGGCGAGGACGATCCGGGACGCGCCCAGCCGCCGACTGTCGCAGAGCTGTTCGACAACGTCCGGAAGAATTACTTCCGGCTCTATTTCCACTACGTCTACTTCAATGTGACGCGGTTCCTGTATCTGCAGACGAACAACATCTTCTCGCTGTTCCTGATGGTCCCGTCGATCATCGCCGGGACGATTACCCTCGGGCTCCTGAACCAGATCAGCTACGCGTTCAGCCAGGTTACCTCGTCCTTCCAGTATCTCGTCAATTCCTGGCCGACGATCGTCGAGCTCCTCTCCATCTACAAGCGCCTTCGCACCTTCGAGGCCACGCTGCACGGCGAGGATCTTCCCGAGATCGACCGCCGCTATCTCGAGCGCGAGGCGGCCGGTCTGCCGCCGGAGGAACAGCCGGCGGGTTAGCCGCCGGCCTCGGCCGTGTCGACCTCACGGTGCGGATTGGCGCGCAGCCAGTCCGCGTAAGACACGCAGGCGACGTCCGGCTTGACGCAGACCTCGCGGGCGAAACGCTCCAGCGCGGTCCAGTAGGCGCCGCCGTTCATCAGCTGGAAATGCAGGCCGATCTGTAGCGGCGTGCGGTTGCCGGCGAGCTCGGCCTCGAAGGCGCCCTTGAACGCCTGGTAGGTCCGCTCGGCGAATTCCTCCGCCTGACTTGCGCGCTCGAAGCCGCCCGAATGGCGGACGAATAGATTGTAGTCCATCGCGATGATACGCCGGCTGCTCGGCCCCTCGGGGACCATCGGCAGGGCGAATTCGGTCATCGTTCTTTTCCGGACCGGCGCCTGCGGCCCGCGCGACACGCCGCTGGCGTCGTAGTCGAAACCGGCCTCGGCCAGCGCCGGCGCAAGGCCGGGCGAGGTCGAGAGGTAAGGCACGCGGAACCCCTTGATTCCGTGCCGGATGAAATCGTCCCAGCCGGCGGGCGCCGCCGCGCTGCTCGCGGTCCAGGCGCTCGACATCACTGTGCCGAACGTCCTGAACTCGGCCGTCCAGTCGGCTTGCGACCAGTCTTTGCCGTCGAAATGGCCGCACGCGTGGCTGGCGATCTCGTGACCCGTCTGATAGGCGGCCCAGACATGGGCCAGCCGGACCTGCACGTCGGCCGCCGTGTCGCCGAAGCCGACATTGGAGCGGCCGGCACTCTTGCCGGGCGCCTGGTAGCTCGCCTTCGCCTCGGTCGGGATGAAGTAGACGCAGGACAGGAAATAGGTGAAGCGCGCGCCGGTCTCGTCGCCGAGCTTCAGGCTGCGCTCCCACAGCGCGTTGTCCTTGGCGCCGTCGAAGGAGATGATGACATATTGCGGCGGCGACGCCTGCGCGGCGGAGGCGGCCGTCAGCGCCAGCGCCAGGATGATTGAACGCAATACCGATGTCATCCCGTCCCCGTCATGCTGTCCGAGCGGATCGATAGCGGCAGAATGTGGCGGCGAGACGGACGGCACGCGGCGTTCCTCCGGCATGGTTAACGGCACAGGCCTCCGGCGAGGGCAACGCCGCTTTCAGCCCGCGCGATGTCGTCGACCGCAGCGCATTTTTCCGCGGAAGAAAGCAAGATCGTTTCGGATAATCAGGCGTTCCCACAGGGAGAAGAGCACGGCGCTTCCTAGGACGTGTCGCGCGGTTCGACCGGCGAGAGCGCCGCGTCAGCCAGGCGCTGGAGGATCGCACGGTGCGGCCCGCCCTCGTTGCCGGCCTCGTCGGAGGCCTGACCCTTCTGCAGGAACGAGATACGGCTGATGTAGGCCGCCATGGCCTGCACGACGAGCGCAAGCGCGCGGAGCGAGGCGGCGAGGTCCTGCGCATCGGCTGGATCGGTGCCGAAGCCGACCGGCATCGTGACCGGCGACCAGTGCCTGCCCGCAGGGTTTCGTGCGGAGCCCTCGACGTAATCCCTCGGAAGTGCGTTTGCCTGCCAGGCGGCCCACAATATGCACCAGCGGGCCCACGGGGAGCGCAGGGCGGCATCTTCGGCAAGGTCGGCGAACGAGAGCAGGCGCGCAACGATGCTCGCCCGTACCTTCTGCTCCCTCCCTGCCTTCGCCCTCCAAGCCATCACCGGCTCCCGTTTGACCGCGGACAGTGTGATGCCGGCTTGGAAAGGGGTGGATCGAAAAAGTTCCGGTGCGAACAACAACAAGGGGTTAGCGGGAAGAGGGGCGAAATCGATCCATAGGGCAGGCGGAGTTCAACCGCCTTGCACCCCCTTGCGCGGCCGTCTTCCCGGCGGCCGGCGGCCAGCCGGGAACCATTGATCGCCGGGAGAAAGGCGCCGTCTGTCATGCCGCGGAGGCGTTTTCGACGTGTAATCGGAGAGAAGAATAGATCCCGGCTGGCCTCCGGCCGCCGGGATGACGGAGGACAGGAGGGGGATGCAAGGCGGCGCCCGTCGTTGCCTTTCCATAGTGCCCGCGGCATTGGCTGGTTTGCTCGGCCACATGCGCCCGCCGCCATAATTTCCCCGCCGCCCTTCCATAGTAGCTATTTTCGGCTAATAAGGCCGCTCTGAACGCGCGACGGCGCGCCTCGAAGCCACGGTAGGCAAATGTCCGACGACAGTTTCATCCGCGAAGTCAATGAGGAGATGCGCCAGGACCAGGCCCGCGCGCTCTGGGACCGGTTCGGGCCGTTCCTCATCGGCGCCGCGGTCGTGATCGTGCTCGGCACCGCTGCCTGGGTCGGCTACGACTACTGGCGCACCAAGACGGCGAACGCCTCCGGCGACCGCTTCTCCCAGGCGCTGACGCTCGCCAACCAAGGCAAGAACGACGAAGCGATCGCGGCGCTGGAAGCGCTCGAGGCCGACGGCTACGGCGCCTATCCGCTGCTCGCCCGCATGCGCACCGCCACCGTTCTGGCCGACAAGGGGGATTTCGCAGGCGCCGTGAAGCAGTTCGACGAGGTCGCGGCCGACGGCGCGATCCCCGGCGCGATCCGCGACATGGCGCGCCTTCGCGCCGCGCTCATCCTCGTCGACAACGGCACGCAGGCCGATGTCGCCGCCCGGGTCGAGGCGCTGACGGCCGAGACCAATCCGCTGCGACACTCGGCGCGCGAGGCGCTGGCGCTCGCGGCGTGGAGGGACGGCAAGTTCGCCGACGCGCTGACGCTGTTCGACCAGATCGCCGCCGATTCCGCAGCACCTCGCAACAATCGCGAACGCGCGACCCTGATGTCCGAGCTGATCCGCAGTTCGGGCTCAGCGTCCTGACGCGCTCATGAGCTACACCGTCGCGATTGTCGGCCGTCCCAATGTCGGCAAGTCGACGCTGTTCAATCGCCTCGTCGGCAAGAAGCTCGCGCTGGTGGACGACACGCCGGGCGTGACGCGTGACCGCCGCCGCCACGAGGCCAAGCTCTACGATCTCTATTTCGACGTCATCGATACGGCCGGCCTCGAGGTCGCCGACAAGGCCTCCCTCGCCGGGCGGATGACCGCCGGAACCGAACTGGCGATCAGGGAAGCGGATCTCGTCTTCTTCATCATCGACGCCAAGTCGGGCATCACGCCGGACGATCGCACCTTCGCCGAAATCGCGCGCCGCTCCGGCAAGCCGGTAATCCTGGTCGCCAACAAATCCGAGGCGAAGGGCGCCCAAGGCGGCATGCTCGAAGGCTGGGAACTCGGCCTCGGCGAGCCGGTGCCGATCTCGGCCGAGCACGGGCTCGGCATGCCGGACCTGCGCGACGCCGTCATCGCCGTGCTCGGCGAGAAGCGCGCCTTCGGCGAGGACGACGAGGAGGCGGCGGCTGCCGCCCTGCTCGACGAGGCACCGCTGATCGGCGAGGACATCGCCGATCCCGACGCCGAGGAGATACCGCCCTACGATCCGACCAAGCCGATGCGCATCGCCGTCATCGGCCGGCCGAACGCCGGCAAGTCGACGCTCATCAATGCGCTGATCGGCGAGGAACGGATGCTTACCGGTCCGGAGGCCGGCATCACCCGCGATTCGATCTCGGTCGAGTGGGAATATGCCGGGCGCAAGCTCAAGCTGTTCGACACGGCCGGCATGCGCCGCAAGGCGAAGGTGCAGGAGAAACTCGAAGTCTTGTCCGTCCAGGACGGGCTGCGCGCCATCCGCTTTGCCGAAGTGGTGATCATCGTCTTCGACGCGACGATCCCCTTCGAGAAGCAGGACCTGCAATTGGCCGACCTGATCGTGCGCGAGGGCAGGGCGCCGGTCATCGCCTTCAACAAGTGGGACCTGATCGACAATCCGCAGGAGACGCTGGCCGATCTGCGCGAAAAGACCGAGCGGCTCCTGCCGCAGATACGCGGCATCCAGGCGGTGCCGGTGTCGGCCGAGACCGGCCGCGGCCTCGACAAGCTGATGCAGGCGGTGATGTCCACCCACGAGACGTGGAACATGCGCATTTCGACCGGTCGTCTTAACCGATGGCTGGAGGGCATTTTGGCGCACCACCCGCCGCCGGCCATCGCCGGACGCCGGCTGAAGATCAAATACATTACCCAGGCGAAGACCCGCCCGCCCGGATTCGTCCTGTCGGTGACGCGCGCGGGTTCCTTCCCGCAATCCTATTTGCGCTATCTTACCAATGGCTTGCGCGAAGCGTTCGGGATTCGCGGCGTGCCGTTGCGGATGGTTTTGCGCGAGCCCGAGAACCCGTTCGCGGGGCGGGCGAAGAAGCGGACCTGACGCCACAATCCAGCTTCCGCTTTGCCATAATGCCGACCCGCCGCGACTGTTAACCCGACATCAAGGTTAATGCATCACCTTGGTCCTCCAGTGAGTGATGTCGCGTCTGGAGTGTGCCCGTGCTTCGTCGGAAGATTTCTGTGCGTCGTTCGCCGCTCGCCGGCAACCGCAACCTGACTTCCCCCATCATCGTCGGCCTTGCGCTGTGGCTCGGGTTCCCGACGATCGCCGCCCAGCAGGACATGACGAGCCTGATCTCCGGCGGCGATTCGGGCGGCACTCGCTGGGGCGCCTTCGTCGAGCGTGCCGTGGCCGGCTCGGTCCACCAGGGCGAGATGAAGTTTACCGATTCGATGCCGACGGGCTCGATCGCCGGCGCGGGCGTGCACGCGGATGGCATCGGTGCCGTCGCGTTCCGCGGCAAGAGCGAGATGAGCGATACGCCCGACGAGGCACGCGTTGCCCGCTCGGGCAAGCAGGGCCGCATCCTCAAGATCGCCCCCGTCGCGCCGCCCAAGGCGTTCAATGCCGGCTCCGTCTTCGAACGCCAGAGCTGGATGCGCCAGACGCTCGACGGCTCCGAGGCGATGGCCTTCGTCAAGCCCGATATCAAGGGCAAGGAGATCGAGATCGCCAGCGCCTTCTATGTGCGCCAGGAGAAGCGGAAGGACCCGGGCGTGCCGGCCATGCTCGCCTCGCTCGTCAACAACGACAGGGCCGACGTGCTCGCCACCGCCTATGCGCCGGCCGAGCCCGACTACGCCCGCGCTTCGCCTTTCGCCAGCCTGCTGAAGGACGAGGACCCGAACGCCGGCCGGTTCGTGCCGCCGATGGCGCCCGGCGATCATGCCTGGATGAAGGAGCCGCTGCCGGCGCACGTCTTCACCTCGGCCGAGCAGAAGTGCCTGGCGACCGCGATCTACTTCGAGGCGCGCGGCGAGAGCCTGCGCGGCCAGGCGGCGGTCGCCCAGGTAGTGCTCAACCGGGTCCGCAATCCCACCTATCCGAACACCGTCTGCGGCGTCGTCTACCAGAACTCCAGTTGGCGCAACCGCTGCCAGTTCTCCTTCGCCTGCGACGGCATCAAGGATCGGATCCTGAGCCCCTCCCACTTCAAGACCGCCGAGGAGATCGCGATGGCGGTCACCGCGGGCAAGATCTTCATCGAGGAGGTCGGATCCTCGACGCATTACTATGCGCAGTACGTCAGCCCGCGCTGGGCGCGTTCGATGGAGAAGATGAAGAAGATCGGCCTGCACATCTTCTACCGCACCTATGGCGGTGGCTGGAGCTGAGGCCACCAGCCGCGGCAGGCTCTCGGGCCGCCGCGCAACGCCGGATTCGCCGCGCCGCAGCACCAGAACCCACCGGGCGGTTTGTCGCACCGGATCAAGTATCTGAATTCATTATATTAAATACATGCTCGACCAATCGCTTCCCCGGCTTGACTGGGGGGAGGCCCCTAACTATGTTGCGGCCGACTTTGAAGCGGGCTGCGGGGTGTGGCAGACCGGGCGGGGAGGTTGCGGTGGCCGGACCAAAAGGGCCAGGCGAAACCGGTGGCTCCGGACCTGGAATTCCACCCGCGGAGCAGCGCGGAGACGATCTCGACAAGCGAAGACGCGACCTCGAGGCGGCGATCGCCGCGAGGCGGCCGGAGAAGAAACCGGACGATCCGGCGTCACGTAGCGATAGCATGGCCGGCATGGGCTATGCGCTACGCCTTTCCAGCGAGTTCATCGCCGGGGTGGTGGTCGGTGCGGCGATTGGCTGGTTCGTCGACAGGATGGCAGGTACCTCTCCGTGGGGGTTGATCGTCTTCCTGTTTCTCGGCTTCGGCGCCGGGGTGTTGAATGTGCTGCGGTCGGCTGGTCTGGTCGCGGATCAGGGTGTGAAGCCGCCGAAAGGCGAATGAAGTCGTAGGGGCCCGGAGACCGGGCCGCGGATTGGGGATGCGCGGTGGCTGCTGACAAAGTAGATCCGATTCATCAGTTCCACATCAACCCTCTGATCGAGATTCCGGTCGGCGGGTATGATCTGTCGTTCACCAACTCGTCGCTGTTCATGGTGGCGACCGTCGTCGTGGCGAGCGCATTCCTCTACCTGTCGACCTCGAGCCGCGGGCTGATCCCGAGCCGCATGCAGTCGATCTCGGAAATGTCCTACGAGTTCATCGCCAACATGCTGCGCGATTCCGCCGGCACCGCGGGCATGAAGTTCTTCCCGCTGGTCTTCTCGCTGTTCATGTTCGTGCTGGTCGCCAACCTGCTGGGCATGTTCCCTTACTTTTTCACGATCACCAGCCACATCATCGTCACCTTCGCGCTGGCGATGCTGGTGATCGGCACGGTCATCGTCTACGGTTTCTGGAAGCACGGTCTCGGTTTCCTCAAGCTCTTCGTGCCGCACGGCATCCCGGGTGCGCTCGTCCCGCTGGTGGTGCTGATCGAGGTGATCTCGTTCCTCTCCCGGCCGATCAGCCTCTCCGTCCGTCTCTTCGCCAACATGCTGGCCGGCCACATCACGCTGAAAGTCTTCGCCGGTTTCGTCGCGTCGCTGTCGACGATGGGGGCACTCGGCGTCGCCGGTTCGATCTTGCCGCTGGCGATGGCCGTGGCGCTGACCGGCCTCGAATTCCTCGTCGCGTTCCTGCAGGCCTACGTCTTCGCCGTGCTGACCTGCATGTATCTCAACGACGCCATCCATCCGGGACACTAGGACCGTATCACCGGCGGGCACCCGCCAAGCTCTAATCGACGACATCTTGCAAGGAGTTTTGAAAATGGAAGCAGAAGCAGCTCGCTACATCGGCGCCGGCATCGCGTGCCTCGGCATGGGCGGCGCGGGCATCGGCCTGGGCCACATCTTCGGCAACTACCTGGCGGGCGCTCTGCGCAATCCGTCGGCCGCCGACGGCCAGTTCGGCCGCCTGATCTTCGGCTTCGCCGTGACGGAAGCGCTGGGCATCTTCTCGCTGCTCGTCGCGCTGCTCGCGCTGTTCGGCTGATCGAAGACGAAACCGGACGGGGCCGTCGTCGTGCGGCCTGTCCGGCATAGGGGAATACTATGTTCGTGACACCTGGCTACGCGCAGGAGACCGCTCCCGCTTCGGGCGATGCCCATGGCGGGACGACCCCTGTCGCGGCGGAAACGGGCGCCCACACCGAGGCGGCCGGCGACGCGCACGGCAAGGCCGGCTTCCCGCCGTTCGAGCCGACCTATTTCCCCTCGCAGTTGCTCTGGCTGGCGATCACCTTCGGCCTGTTCTACCTCTTCCTCAAGAAGGTGGTATTGCCGCGGATCGGCAACATTCTCGAGGTGCGCCGCGACCGGATCGCCCACGACTTGGACACGGCCGCCCGCCTGAAGGAAGATGCCGACGCGGCAATCGCCGCCTACGAGCAGGAACTGGCCGACGCCCGGGCGAAGTCGAACCGGATCGCCCAGGACGCCCGCGACGCGGCGAAGGCGGAAGCCGATGCCGAGCGCAAGGTGGTCGAGACGTCCCTCAACGCCCGGCTGGTCGACGCCGAAGCCCGCATCGCCACGGTTCGCGCCTCGGCGATGAAGGATGTCGGCGCCATCGCCGAAGAGACGGCCACCGCGATCCTGCAGTCGCTCGTCGGCAGCGCCGACAAGTCGGCGGTCGCCGCGGCCGTCAAAGACCAGCGGTCATAGGAGGCGGATCATGGATCTGACATCAATGGCCACTGTCTGGGCCACGGTCGCTCTCGTCATCTTCCTCGCGATCGTCGTCTATCTCAAGGTTCCCGGCATGATCGGCGGCCAGCTGGACAAGCGGGCCGACAAGATCCGCAACGAGCTCGAGGAAGCACGCAAGCTGCGCGAGGAAGCGCAGCAGCTGCTCGCCGAGTATCAGCGCAAGCGCAAGGAATCGGAGGCAGAGGCAGCCAGCATCGTCGAGGCAGCCAAGCGCGAGGCGAAGGTTCTTGCCGCCGAGGCCAAGGCGAAGACCGAGGAATACGTCACCCGCCGCACCGCCTTTGCCGAGCAGAAGATCGCCCAGGCCGAACGCGACGCGATCGCCGAGGTGCGCGGACGCGCCGTCGACATCGCCATCGAAGCGGCCCGCAAGGTGCTCGGCGACAAGGTCGACGCCAAGGCCGCCGGCCAGCTCTTCCAGTCTTCGATCGAGGCCGTGAAGACCAAGCTGAACTGAGGTTCGTTTCCAATCGGATTGCGGCTTCGGAGGCGACTCCGGGGCCGCTTTCGTTTTGGGAACAGCCGGGGTAGCCCTACGCCGCCTTGAACGGCGAGAACGACATGCGGTGCAGGCCGGGGAGCGGGCCATGTGCATCGATGCCGGCAAGGTGCACCTCGGTGCCGTAGCCGGCGTGGCGCTCGAAGCCGTAGGCCGGGTGAATCGAGCCGCAATGGGCGAGCATGCGGTCGCGCGTCACCTTGGCGACGATCGAGGCGGCGGCGATCGACTGCGAACGCTGGTCGCCCTTGACCAGAGCCCGGCCTTCGCAGTCGAGGCCGGGAGGGATGTCGCGGCCGTCGGCGAGCACCAGCACCGGGCGCATCGACAGCGCCGCCACCGCGCGGCGCATGGCTTCGAGGCTCGCCTTGCGGATGTCGCTGCGGTCGATCGAAACGGCGCAGACCGAGGCGACGCCGACCGAGATCGCCGAGCCGATGATGGTGAGATACACCCGCTCGCGGGCCTCCATCGTCATGCGCTTGGAATCGTCGAGCCCGTCCGGAATGGCTTGCGGATCGAGGATGACGGCCGCGGCGACCACCGGTCCGGCGAGCGGGCCGCGTCCGGCCTCGTCGGTGCCCGCCACCGGCCAAACGCCGCGCCGGCGCGAGCGCAGTTCGACACTGAAGTCCGGCTTCACCGGGATGTCGAAAAGAAGCGGAGAATCGGAACGCGGGCGAGCCATGTTGCGGCGAGACTCGCACCGCGCCCGATTCTCCGCAAGGCCTTCCGGTCGGGGCGGGGGAGACCGGTAAGGCGCCGTCCGAGGCGAGCGGGGGGAAAGCGACGGACGGGAATGGGGCTAGGGCGAAGCGCCCCGCGTCAGAGCAGCATCAACTGCTCCGCCCCGGCATTGGGTGCCTTGAACAGGTCGGTGCGCAGAGAGCGTTTCTCGGTGTTGAGGCCGAGCCGCCTGGCGGTCATCTCGAAGCGCCGACCGATCTGCCAGGCGTAGGGGCCGGTGCCCTTCATCCGCTTGCCCCACTCCGAATCGTAGTCCTTGCCGTCGCGCATCGAGCGGATCAGCGCCATCACGTGCCGGTAGCGGTCGGGATAGTGGCGCAGAAGCCATTCCTTGAATACCGGGCTCACCTCCAGCGGCAGTCGCAGGACGATGTAGCCGGCCTCCTTCGCACCCGCATGCGCCACCGATTCGAGGATCCGCTCGATCTCGTGGTCGGTCAGGCCCGGCACGATCGGCGCCACCATCGCCGAAACCGGAATGCCGGCTTCAGACAGAGTGCGCAGCGTCTCCAGCCGGCGTGACGGCGTCGCCGCCCTCGGCTCCATCGTCCGCGACAGCTTCGCGTCGAGCGTGGTGACCGACAGCGCCACCTTGGCGAGACCCTTCTCGGCCATGCGCGACAGGATGTCGGCGTCGCGCATCACCAGCGCAGACTTCGTCACGATGCCGACGGGATGGTTGAACGCCTCAAGCACTTCGAGGATCTCGCGCATGATGCGCCATTTCTTCTCGATCGGCTGGTAGGGGTCCGTGTTGGTGCCGATGGCGATCGTGCGCGGCTGGTAGCCTTCCTTCGACAGTTCCTTTTCGAGCAGGCGCGCCGCGTCCGGTTTGGCGAACAGCTTCGTCTCGAAATCGAGCCCGGCCGACAGGCCCATATAGGCGTGCGTCGGACGGGCAAAGCAGTAGACGCAGCCGTGCTCGCAGCCGCGATAGGGGTTGATCGATCGGTCGAAGGAAATGTCGGGCGAGTCGTTGCGGGTGATGATCGCGCGCGGCTTCTCCACCTGAACTTCGGTCTTGAAGGCGGGCAGATCGTCGAGCGAGCTCCAGCCGTCGTCGAAGACGTGGCGTGCCAGCGCCTCGTAGCGGCCGGACGGGTTGATGCCCGACGCACGGCCGCGGCGGCGGTCGTCGCCGACCCGCATCCCGCTCTGGTCGATGATGGCATTCGCCATTGCAGCCCTGCCTTCCGTGAAGGCTGCAAGATCGGCGCTGCGGATTTGTTCCATGGCTGCGTGTCCCGGACCTGGGTGACGGTGCGAATCGTCTGTTCGATGAAACTATTCCTATTTCCAGAAGTAGAACAAAGCAAGAACTAATGCATGGTGCGGCGCACAACTGGCCTTTGAGCCGGCTTTACGCTAAGCGAGCCTCATGCTCACGGTGCTGATCGAGACGCATAATGACGAGGAGGGGCTCGCGCGCACGCTGGGTTCGCTGGTGGCGGGCTCGGTGGAAGGCGTCGTGCGCGAGGTGATGGTCCACGACCGCGGCTCGACCGACCACACGACGCTGGTGGCGGACCACGCCGGCTGCTCGATGATCGGCGAGGGCGATCTGACCGCCCGGCTGCGGCATGCCCGCGGCGACTGGCTGCTGGTGCTCGAACCCGGCTCGCGCCTGACCGAGGGCTGGACGGAGGCGGTTCTGCTTCACATGACAAGCATGACCATGCCGGCCCGCTTCACCCGCTCGCGCATCGGCCGGCCGCGCTTCCTGGCGCGCTTCTTCTCGACCCGGCGTCCCTTCGCGGACGGCCTATTGATTTCGAAGCGCCAGGCGCTCGGCTTGCTGAAAGGGGCGTCGGATCTGGCGCCGGTCGCACGCGTCTCGACCAAGCGGATCGCCGCCGAGATCATCCCGTCGCCGAAGCGGGCCTGATCAGGTCTTTGCGCCCCGCCGCAGGTGCTCGTCGAGCCGGGGCATGATCTCCACGAAATTGCAGGGCATGTGCCGGTAGTCGAGCTGCGGCTGGATGATGCCGTCCCAGGCGTCCTTGCAGGCGCCGGGCGAGCCGGGCAGCACGAAGACGAAGGTGGCGTTGACGACGCCGCCGGTCGCCCGCGACTGGATCGTCGACGTGCCGATCTTGTCGTAGGAGATGCGGTGGAAGACTTCCGAGAAGCCGTCCATGCGCTTTTCGAAGATCGGCTCCAACGCTTCCGGCGTCACGTCGCGGCCGGTGAAGCCGGTGCCGCCGGTGGTGATGACCACGTCGATGTGATCGTCCTTCGACCACGACAGAACCTTGTCCGCGATCAGCGCCTTGTCGTCGGTGACGATCGCCCGGTCGACGAGCCTGTGGCCGGCTTGCGTGACGCGGTCGGCGAGCGTCTGGCCGGACTTGTCGTCGGCGAGCGTCCGCGTATCCGAGACGGTCAAAATGGCGATACCGACCGGAATGAAGGGACGCGTCTCGTCGATGCGGCTCATGGGGCGTCATCCTGTGAAGTGTTGCGGGTCGCTGCGACAAACCAGCCCGGCCTGCGCGTGCGGATCTCGCTTGCCGCCCGCTTGGCAAGATTTCCGCTTTCGAACAGGCCGAAACAGGTCGCACCGGAGCCGGACATGCGGACGAAATGCGCCCCCGCCTTCTTCAGCGCGGACAACGCACCGTTGATGGCGGGCTCAAAAGTGCGCGCCGGCGCTTCGAGGTCGTTGCGGGTGGTCTCCAGCCAGTTGCAGAGCGTGTGGAAGTCGATGTGAGAGGGCAGCGGAGGCAGGGGCGCGCTGTCGCTTCTGGTAAGCGCGGCGAAGACGGCAGCCGTCGATACGCCGACGCCCGGATTGACCAGCACGATACCGAGGCTCGGGAAGCCGTCGACCGGGGAGATCTCGTCGCCGATGCCGCGCGCGAGCAGCGGCCGGGCGGCGAGGCACATCGGCACGTCGGCGCCGAGGCCGATGCCGACCCGAGCCAGGCGTTCGCGGTCCGTCGGGAGGTGCCAGAGGGCGGCGAGGCCGCGCATCACCGCCGCCGCGTCGCTCGATCCGCCGCCGACGCCCGATGCGACCGGCAGGTTCTTTTCGAGTGTGATCGATACTGGTTCGGGGTGGCCGAACTCGGCGCGCATGGCGTTCAAGGCGCGCACCGCGAGATTGCCGTCGTCCGCCGGAAGCCCGGCCGCATAGGGTCCCGTCATCTCGAACCGATCCTCGTCCGACGGTGCAACGGTCACGCGGTCGCCGAAGCGGGTGAACGCGACGAGGCTGTCGAGGAGATGATAGCCGTCCGCCCGGCGGCCGGTCACATGTAGCGCAAGATTGAGCTTCGCCGGCGCGAGGACGACCGTCTGTTCATCCATGAAGGGCGCGATCAGTCCTTCGCGACGCGGTATTCGCCCGTCACCGGGTCCTTGACCAGCGTGCCGACCGCCTTGGTCTTGGCTTCCTGTTCGGCGCGGCGCAGGCGCGCGGACACGCGCTCCGCCTCACGGATGAAGGCGCGATAGCCGACATAGGCCACGATGCCCACGACGACGAGCAATATCAGCTGTGGCATGTCCTTGGCGCCTCCTCAGCGCAGACAAAATCCAATCAAAGCCCGGCGGTGATGCCGGCTCATTCTTACAGTGTATGCCTCTTTCGCGGCATATCAAAGACCGAACCGCGCCCAGATCGCGCGCTGCTCTGCCGCGTCCGCGACACCCATCGCCGCCGAGGCGGCAAGATCCGCCGCGTCGCTCTGTCCGCCCGAAAACAAGCCCGAGCCGATCATCCCGATCCTGCGTCCGAGCAGGCCGCGCTGCGGCGAGATCAGCTTCAGCCGCACCTTGTCACCGTAGCGTGCCCGCAGGAAACCGCGCATGTCGCCCAGTGCATCGACGAGCCCAAGGGCCAGTCCGCGCTTGCCCGACCAGAACAGGCCGGTGAAGAGCTCCGGATCGTCGGCGAGCTTGATGCCGCGGCGATCCTTGACGAGGTCGATGAACGTGTCGTGCACCTCGAGCTGCAGCGCCTTCAGCCGCTCGACATCCTCGGGCCGCTCCTCGCGGAAGGGGTCTAGAACCGCCTTGTTCTTGCCGGCGGTATGCACGCGCCGCTCGACACCGATCTTCTTCAAGAGGTCCTGAAAGCCGAAGGAGGCCGACACGACGCCGATGGAGCCGACGATCGAGGACGGGTCGGCGATGATCTCGTCGCCGGCGACCGCGATCATGTAGCCGCCTGAGGCCGCGACATCCTCGACAAAGACGAGCACGCGCTTGTTCTTCTCCTCCGCCAGGTCGCGAATGCGCTGGTAGATGAGACGGGACTGCACCGGCGAGCCGCCGGGCGAGTTGATCGATATCGCGACCGCCGGCGCATTCTTGAAGGCGAATGCCTTTTCGATAAGTCCCGCGGTCGAGGCAAGCGACAGAGTGGGCCTCAGCTGTCCGCCGCCGGCCATGATCGCGCCCTGCAGGCGGATGACGGGGATCGTCACCACGTCGGATCGCATGGATGAAGGCAGGAGGCGTTTGAGAAAGCTCAGCACTGGCGGGAAACTCCGGTTTCCTCCGATGTAGGAAGCACCGGCGAAAGCGCAATGCCGAGACAGGCTAGGCCTCAGTCCTCGAATAGCCCGGTTGCCCCGTTGACGATGGCGTCGGCGCGGGCGGAGAGCATGTGGCCGACGGCATCATGCAGGATCAGCGGCGGCAGCAGCGACAGTTTCGCCCGGGAGCCGCGCTTGCCGCGCACGACGACGCGGATCGCAGCCGCGTCGGGACGCGGATGCACGGGCACGATTTCCGCTCCGCCCAGCCGGCCCTCGAAGGCTGACAGGATCTGCGGCAGCGACACCGGCCGCGCGATGATCGCGACCGAACCGCCCGGCCTGACGATCGCCGCCGCCGTCCTGGTCCACGCCTCGATCAGTCCGGTACGCATCACATGCGCCGTCCGCCTCAGGTCGTCCTTCGTGGCGCGGTCCTCTGGTGCGTTGAACGGCGGGTTCATGATGGCGAAGTCGAAGGCGTTATCGGCCAGGCCTGCGGCCACCCGCTCGCGCCCCGTCAGCTCGACGTCGGCGGCAAGCAGTTCTGCGCGGCCGGCGATCGCGGCGTTCTCGGCCAAGCTCAGTGTCATCCGCGCCGCCTCGATCATGCGCGGCTCCCGTTCGACCAGCGTGGCGCGCGCCTGCGGGCATCTGGCGAGCACCGCGAGCCCGGCAGCCCCGGCGCCAGCCCCGAGATCGGCGAGCGTCCCAGCAAAGCCCGACGGCACGGCCGCTGCCAGCACCAGCGCGTCCATGCCCGCCCGGTGGCCGTCGTCCGGCTGCACGAGATGGAAGGCGCCGCGGTGGAACGCGTCGATGCTGTAGCCAGCGGGAAGGTCGGATCGCCCCACTTCGGTCAGCCGTTGCGGATCTCGTCCGCGACGCCGGCATCGGTGAGCAGCGCGCGGGCCTCGTCCAGCCGCTCCGCGTCCACCATCACCCGCCGCGCCAGGATGCCGAGCGAGCCTTCGGCGACCGACATGTTCTGGTCGGCGACGAAATGGACGATGCCGGCATCGCGCAGCAGCGCCTCGATAAAGGAGATCAGCACGGCATCGTTGGTGCGGACGAGTTCGATCATGGCCAAGGGTGGCAGGTGGGCGATGCGAGGTAAAGGGCCACGCCTCACTTCAGTTCCGCGCGGCGGAAGGCGGCGATGCGCTCGACGAGGTCGACAGGCACCGGCCGGTCGAGCGGAAACTGGATCGTGCCCTTCTCGTTGACCTTGTAGGGCTTGAGCTCGTCGCGGAAGGCGGCGACGAGCTCTTTTCCAGCGGGATAGAGCGACCAGTGCTTCTTCCAGCCTGCGAAGAACAGTACGGTGCCGCCGGGCAGCCTGTAAGCCGGGATCTGGTAGGAGATGACCTCCTCGGCATCAGGCAGTGCCCGGCGGAGCGCCTGCCTGACGGTTCGCAACACCTCGCGCGTCGCTTCGGGCTGCGCGGCCAGGTAGGCATCGACACTCGCGGGCTTCGTCATGGCGTCCTCCCTGGTCAGTTTTGGCGCAGTGGCGAGCGGGTTGCAATCGCGCCGGGCGCATGGTGCATCGGGTCATGATCGACCTTTCCGCCTATCTCGGCCTCTTCGCGATCGCGTTTATCGCGGCGACGATCCTGCCGGCGCAGTCGGAGGCGGCGCTGGTGGCCCTGCTGGTTGCCGGCGCGCAGGATCCGGTCCTGCTCGTTGCGGTGGCGAGCCTCGGCAACACTTTGGGCGCCGTGGTCAACTGGGCATTGGGGAGGGGCGTGAACCGTTTCTCCGGCCGCCGCTGGTTCCCGGTCACGGAAGCGCAGCTCGACCGCGCCACAGCCTGGTATCGCCGCTGGGGCCGCTGGAGCCTGCTCCTGAGCTGGGCGCCGATCGGCGGCGACGCGCTGACGGTCGCCGCCGGCGTGCTGCGCGAGCCGCTGTGGAGTTTCACGCTTCTCGTTGGCCTCGCCAAGACAGTGCGCTATGTGGTCCTCGCGGCGGCGACGATGAACATTGTGTAGAGCGATGCGGCGCGTTCCGCGCCAATTCGCCACTTGCCCGGGGGGGCTGAGCCGCCCTAGGGTCGACTGAAGAGATGCCGGGGCAACCGGCCCGAGACGGGAGTACGTCCGTGGGTGTTGTTGTATCGCTCGACGAGGGCAAGAAGAGTGCGTCCGTCAAGCCTCTGATCGACCTGACGGCGGCCGACATGGGGCGCGTGAACGAGCTCATCCTCTCCAAGGCCGGCTCGAACGTCGAGATGATTCCCGAGATTGCGCACCATCTGATTTCCTCGGGCGGCAAGCGGTTGCGGCCGATGCTTACCCTCTCCGCCGCGCAGATGTTCGGCTATTCGGGCGACGCTCACGTCAAGCTCGCCACCAGCGTCGAGTTCATGCACACGGCCACCCTGCTGCACGACGACGTGGTCGATGAAAGCGATCTCAGGCGCGGCAAGAAAACGGCGCGGATGATCTGGGGCAACCAGGCGAGCGTGCTCGTCGGCGACTTCCTGCTCGGCCAGGCCTTCCGCATGATGGTCGACGTCGGTTCGATCGACGCCCTCGACATCCTGTCGACGGCGGCCTCCGTCATCGCCGAGGGCGAGGTCTGGCAGCTTGCCGCCGCGAAGAACCTCGAGACGACCGAGGACGAGTATCTGCAGGTGATCAAGGCCAAGACCGCGGCGCTGTTTTCGGCCGCCGCTGAAGTCGGTCCGGTGATCGCAGGCGCCACGCGGGCGGAACGCAATGCGCTGCGCTCCTACGGTACCAATCTCGGGCTTGCCTTCCAGCTCGTCGACGACGCGCTCGACTATGGCGGCAATTCCAAGGACCTCGGCAAGAACACCGGCGACGACTTCCGCGAGGGCAAGGTGACGCTGCCGGTCATTCTTGCCTACCGTCGCGGCACCGCGGCCGAACGCGAGTTCTGGAAGCGCTCCATCGAGGAGGGCGTGTCGGGCGACGCGGAACTCGAGAAAGCCACCGGCCTGATGATTCGCCACGGCGCGATCGCCGATACGGTCGGACGTGCGCGCCATTTCGGCGACATCGCCCGTGACGCGATCGCCCCTCTTAAATCCACGCCGCAGAAGCAGGCGCTGCTGGAAGTCATTGATTTCTGCATCAGCCGGGTTGTTTGAGCGCTGCTGCGCTACCCATTGTGATGGGCCGCATGTTGAAGCCTGTCCGCAAAAAGGCCATGCTTGCGTGTGATTTGTGCCACGCTTGAATTTGCGCGCTGAAAGGTCGTCGATGCGGATGAGAAAGTTGGGCTGGCTCGCCACCGTGGCGCTGGCCGCCTTCGTCGGTTCGGCGGCCGCGTCGGCATCGGCGCAGACCGATCCCGAGCCGCTGGCGGTGACGTCGTTTTCGGGCGCCTACCTCGCCGGCCGCGCCGCCGAATCGGACAACGATCTCGACGCGGCGATCGAATACTACAAGCGCGCGCTGGTGTCCGAGCCGGACAGCGAACCCTTGCAGCAGAGCATCATGCTTGCCCTGATCGCCAACGGCCAGTTCGACGAAGCGCTTCCTTTTGCCGACCGGCTGAAGACCGTGCCGGACGTCGAGCGTTTCTCTCGCGTTGCGCTCGCGGTCGACGCCCTGCGCAAGAAGGATTATCCGCAGGCCGAGTTCATGCTGAAGCTCACCCTGTCGTCGGATCTCGACAAGCTGATCGCCGGGGTGATGACCGCCTGGGCGAAGGCGGGCGCGGGCGATGCCAGGGGCGCGATCGATTCGCTCGGCAAATTGGAGGGGCCGCAATGGTACGGCCTCTTCCTCAATATCCATCGTGCGCTGATCGCCGATTTCGCTGGCCTGAAGGACGAGGCCGAGAAGGCCTATGACGAGACCGCCGTAGCGCGCTCGGCCGCCGACGTCGCGCCCGAAGCCTATGTCCGACTGATCGAGGCCTATTCGGGTTTCCTCGCCCGCAAGGGCGACAAGGCCAAGGCGCTCGACGTGCTGCGCCGCGTCGACGAGTTCTCGCCGTCGCGCCCCTCGACGGTGGCGCTGCGACGCGAGATCGTCGGCGGACGTCCGATTCCGCAGCTGGCACCCACCCCGCAGGAAGGCGCCGCTGAACTTCTGCTCGGTGTGGGAAGCGCGCTGAACCGCGGCGGCGGCGAAGCTTTTGTCCGCCTCTACCTCCAGTTCGCCCGGGCTTTGTCCCCGAAGAACGACGCGGTCCTGATTCAGCTTGGCGCGGTGGCCGAACAGCAGCAGAAACTGGAGGAGGCCATAGGTTTCTACGAGCAGGTCTCGCCGAAATCGCCGATGAAGCGGATTTCCGAGCTGCAGCTGGCGCTCAACTTCGCCGAACTGAAGCGCACCGACGAAGCCGTGTCGCACCTGTCGAAGCTGATCGAGCAGGAGCCGACCGACATGCGCGCCTATCTCGCGCTCGGCGGTACTTACGCCGGCGAGGAGAAGTTCAAGGAGGCCGCCGGGGTTTACGACCGCGCGGTGGCGCAGTTGAAGAACCCCGGCAAATCCGATTGGAGCGTGTTCTACCAGCGCGGCATCGCCTACGAGCGGCTGAAAGAATGGCCGAAGGCCGAGCCGAACTTCAAGAAGGCGCTGGAACTGTTCCCGAACCAGCCTCAGGTGCTGAACTATCTCGGCTACTCGTGGATCGACATGAACATGAACCTCGAGGAGGGCCTCGAGATGATCAAGAAGGCCGTGGACCTGCGGCCGTCCGACGGCTTCATCATCGATTCCCTCGGCTGGGGCTATTACCGCCTCGGCCGCTACGAGGAGGCGGTGACCGAACTCGAGCGCGCCGTCGCGCTCCAGCCGGCGGATCCGGTGCTGAACGACCATCTGGGCGATGCCTACTGGCGCGTTGGGCGCAAGCTCGAAGCTACCTTCCAGTGGCACCATGCCCGCGACCTGAAGCCCGATCCGGACGTTCTCGCCAAGGTTCTGGAGAAGCTCGCGAAGGGTCTGCCGGACGAGAAGCCGCGGGCGATGGCGAGCCTTTCGACGGATGTGGCCTCGGCCGCCACCGACGCGACTCCCGCCGACGGGCCGAAGGTCGATGCCGCGCCGGCGGCGGAGGAGCCCAAGCAGGCCGCGGCGCCCGCCGCAGCCGCTCCTGCCCAGGGCCAGCCCTACAAGGTTGGTCCGGGCCAGTCGCTCTGGTCGATCGCCGTGGACAAGCTCGGCAACGGCCAGCGCTTCGGCGAGATCCTCGATCTCAACCCGTCGCTCGGCGGCAATCCGAACCTGATCTATCCCGGCCAGGAACTGAAGCTGCCCTGACGGGCTTGCAACTCGGACCGCCGCGCCCCCTCATCCGGCCGCTGCGCGGCCACCTTCTCCCCGAGGGGAGAAGAGGGAGCCAGGTCACGCCGACGCGACGTATCAGTTGCTGATGCCGTAGCGCGGCTTGACCGGGCAGGCGACCCAGGCGCCGGCCTCGCGCTTGCTGCAGGTGAGCCGCAGCTTCGACAGGCGCCGTTCGTTCGGGTTTTCCTTGACGCAGATGCAACTCGCCTCCGACATTCGCAGCACGTCGCAGCCGGGCGTGACGCAGAGATAGCCGGTCACCTCGTCGCGCTCGTTGAAGCCGCTGTCACGGCCAGTCGGAAACTGCTGCGCGGTGGCAGGCGTGGCGCCCGCCAAGAGGCCGAGCGCGAGCAGGAGGGCGGTCCGGATCGGTTGGCGGGAACGGGTCATCTCGGGCTCCTTCGTATCGGTGCAGGCTTAGCGCAGCGTCGCGCGCCGCGCCTCGTTCGAATTGATCTCACGGCTGGAACGCCCGGCGCACGCCGTCTCGTTCGCCCCGCCGATCACATTCGCGCGACCGGGCGAGCCTTGACCCCCTGTCGTGTCGGGAATAGGACGGCGCCGACCCTTTTCGCCTGAGAGAGGCTACCCGTGACCGCACATTCGCCGGCGAGCCCCCGCCCGGCCCACATGGATCCGACGCGTTCGTTCCAGGGCCTGATCCTAACGCTGCACGACTATTGGGCGCGCTATGGCTGCGTGATCCTCCAGCCCTACGACATGGAAGTCGGCGCCGGCACGTTCCATCCGGCGACCACGTTGCGCGCGCTCGGGCCCAAGCCGTGGAGCGCCGCCTATGTCCAGCCCTCGCGCCGGCCGAAAGACGGCCGCTACGGCGAGAACCCGAACCGGCTGCAGCACTATTACCAGTATCAGGTGATCCTGAAGCCCAACCCGCCCAACCTGCAGGAGCTTTACCTCGGCTCGCTCGCCGCGATCGGCGTCGACCCGCTCTTGCACGACCTGCGCTTCGTCGAGGACGACTGGGAAAGCCCGACGCTGGGCGCCTGGGGGCTCGGCTGGGAGTGCTGGTGCGACGGCATGGAAGTATCGCAGTTCACCTATTTCCAGCAGGTCTGCGGCATAGAATGCGCGCCAGTCGCGGGCGAGCTGACCTACGGGCTCGAGCGCCTGGCGATGTATGTCCAGAACGTCGACAACGTCTACGACCTCAACTTCAACGGCCTTGAGGGCGACGAGAAGGTCACCTATGGCCAGGTCTTCCTGCAGGCCGAGCAGGAATATTCGCGGCACAATTTCGAATACGCGAACACCGAGGTTCTGTTCCGCCACTTCGAGGATGCGGAGCGCGAATGCCAGGCGTTGCTGGCGGCCGGCGCGCCGCTGGTGGGTTCGAACAATGCCGTGCACAGGATGGTCTTCCCCGCCTACGACCAATGCATCAAGGCGAGCCACGCCTTCAACCTGCTCGACGCGCGCGGCGTGATCTCCGTCACCGAGCGCCAGAGCTACATCCTGCGCGTGCGCAACCTGGCGAAAGCCTGCGGCGAGGCCTTCCTGCTGACCGAGGCGGGCGGGCAGGGGAGTCTGGCGGCCTGACCATGCCTGTTGCGAGAGACGCCTCTGACCAGAAACTTCTGGAAATCGTGGAGCGTCACGGATGGCATGTAACCCTTGTCGAGGACGATGGCCGTAGTCCGGGTTTTGCCTACTCGACCGGGATATACGCCAGGACCAGACACCCAGAGGTGATCGTCATCGGTCTGCCGTCCGATCTGGGACATTTCCTAGTCAATGAATACGGCTCAGCATGCTTGCGAGGGACGCCTCCGGCCTTGTGGATCCCGCATGAGGGTTACCTCGAAGGCAACGCGGTAGTTTTCATCGAGGTAACGGCACCGATCGGCGACAAGTATGCTACATGGACCCGCTGGTTCTACGATGGCGACGATGTGCCTTACGTTCAGCTGGTATTCCCGGACAGCGAGACGGGGGCCTTTCCTTGGGAACCGGGATATCGCGAGGGCATGCGGCATGAGCAACCGATGCTAGGTGATATGCCGTCGGGGTGACAGAGGCCCCTCGGCTTGCTATTGCGGCCACTCCAACAACCCCCTGACACTCATGTCCGCCCTCTTGCTCATATTCCCCGCCGCTTGCGTGTCCGCAAAGACGCTTGAAATGGCTAAGGCCTGATATGGCGCGTAAAGCCCTCACCATCGTCCCGCCGGGACGGCCGCTTGTCGGCCACGCCTCGCCGCCGGGCTCGAAGTCGATCACCAACCGCGCGCTTTTGCTCGCGGGCCTGGCGAAGGGCACGAGCCGGCTGACCGGCGCGCTGAAAAGCGACGACACGCGCTATATGGCCGACGCTTTGCGCGCGATGGGCGTCGCCGTCGCCGAGCCGGACGCGACGACATTCGTGGTCGAGAGTTCGGGCGTGCTCAAGGCGCCTGAGAAGCCGCTGTTCCTCGGCAATGCCGGCACCGCGACGCGCTTCCTGACGGCGGCGGCGGCGCTGGTGGACGGCACCGTGGTGGTCGATGGCGACGAACACATGCGCAAGCGGCCGATCGGCCCGCTGGTGGACGCGATGCGGGTGCTTGGCATCGACGTTTCGGCGCCGAGCGGCTGCCCGCCGGTGACGGTGCGCGGCACGGGCGGCTTCGACGCCGAGCGCATCCTGATCGACGGCGGCCTGTCGAGCCAGTATGTCTCGGCGCTGCTGATGATGGCGGCCGGCGGGCGGACGCCTGTCATCGTCGAACTGACCGGCGAGCACATCGGCGCGCTGGGCTATATCGACCTGACGACGGCCGCGATGACGGCCTTCGGCGCCAGGGTGGAACGGCTGGATGCGATCAGCTGGCGGGTCGAGCCGACCGGCTACCGCGCCACCGACTTCCTTATCGAGCCGGACGCCTCGGCCGCGACCTATTTATGGGCCGCCGAAATGCTCACGGGCGGGACGATCGACCTCGGCGTGCCGGCCGGGGACTTCACACAGCCGGACGCCAGGTCGCACGAACTGATCGCGGCCTTCCCGCGCATGCCCTCGGAGATCGACGGCTCGCAGATGCAGGACGCCGTGCCGACGCTCGCCGTGCTCGCCGCCTTCAACGAAGCGCCCGTGCGTTTCACCGGCATCGAGAATCTGCGCGTCAAGGAATGCGACCGCATCCGTGCGCTCTCGCTCGGCCTGAACGGGATCCGGCCCGGCCTGGCGACCGAGGAAGGCGACGATCTCGTCATTTCCTCCGATCCGGCGCTGTCGGGTTCGACACCCGCGCGCATCGACACATTCGCCGACCACCGTATCGCCATGAGCTTCGCCCTTGCGGGGCTCAGGCTCTCCGACATCACCATCCTCGACCCCGACTGCGTGGGCAAGACGTTCCCGGCCTACTGGGACACGCTCGCCTCGCTCGGGGTCTCGTATAAGGCCTGACCCATGCCGGATCTTCTGCTCGAACTCCGCTCTGAAGAGATTCCTGCCCGCATGCAGCGCAAGGCTGCGGGCGATCTGAAGAAGATGATCACGGACGGTCTGGTCGAGGCCGGGCTGACCTATGAGGCGGCGCGCGAGTACTGGACGCCGCGCCGGCTGACGCTCGACATTCGCGGCGTCACGGCGCGCTCGAAGGACGTGCGCGAGGAGATCAAGGGGCCCTCGACCAAGGCGCCGGAGCAGGCGATTCAAGGCTTCCTGCGCAAGGCGGGCCTGTCGGACGTGAGTGAGGCGCATGTCCATTCCGACCCGAAGAAGGGCGATTTCTACGTCGCGCACATCTCGAAGCCGGGTCGCGCGGCGGAGGAGGTGATCGCCGAACTGGTGCCGGCGACGATCCGCGCCTTCCCCTGGCCGAAGTCGATGCGCTGGGGCAAGGCGTCGGCCAAGCCTGGCGCACTGCGCTGGGTGCGTCCGCTGCAGTCGATCGTCTGCACCTTCGGGCCGGAGACCGAGGAGCCGGTGGTCGTCGCCTGCGAGGTGGACGGCATCGTCTCCGGCAACGTCACCTACGGCCACCGCTTCCATGCGCCGGGCGCGATCACCGTACGGCGGTTCGAGGATTATGTGGCGAAGCTGGAGGCGGCCAAGGTCGTGCTCGACGCCGAGCGCCGCAAGCAGATCATCCGCGCCGACGCGCAGAACCTCGCCTTTGCCGCCGGGCTCGAACTGGTCGAGGACGAGGGCCTGCTGGAAGAGGTGTCAGGCCTCGTCGAATGGCCGGTCGTGCTGATGGGCCAGTTCGAGGAGGACTATCTCCAGATCCCCGCCGAAGTGATCCGGCTGACCATCCGCGCCAACCAGAAGTGCTTCGTCACGCGACCGGCCGGCAGCGCAGATGCGCTCTCCAATCGCTTCCTGCTCACTGCCAATATCGAAGCCTCCGACGGCGGCGTGGACATCGCGCGCGGCAACGGCAAGGTGGTGCGCGCGCGCCTGTCGGACGCGCTCTATTTCTGGAGGACCGACCAGGCCAACCTGCCGGATCCGGACCTGTTGAAGGACAGCGCCGCGAAGTTCGGCCTCGACCTCGCCAAGCCGCTCGACCAGCGCATGGCCCGGCTCGACCATTTGGGCGTCACCTTCCACGCCAAGCTCGGGACGCAGGGAGAGCGCGTGGAGCGCATCGCGCGGCTGGCGGAGGAGATTGCCCCCGCCGTCGGCGCCGACCCCGCGCTCGCACGCCGCGCGGCGGTGCTGGCCAAGGCCGACCTGCAGACCGAGGTCGTCGGCGAGTTCCCGGAGCTGCAGGGCGCGATGGGGCGGAAATACGCGGCTCTGCAGGGCGAACACGCGTCCGTCGCGGCTGCGCTGGAGGAACACTACAAGCCGCAGGGGCCGAGCGACGTGGTGCCGACCGATCCGGTCTCCGTCGCGGTCGCGCTGGCGGACAAGCTGGATACGCTGGTGGGCTTCTGGGCGATCGATGAGAAGCCGACGGGGAGCAAGGACCCGTATGCGCTGCGCCGGGCGGCGCTGGGGGTGGTGCGGATCTTGGTGGAGAATGGGATTCGCGCGCGTCTAATCGATCTTTCTGAGTTGACCTACCTACTGTTCGGCGATGCGGCGAGGTCGAACTTCCTTCCCGACATTGGAGTCAACCGACCATTCAAGGTTCACTCCGACCTCCTCTCCTTCTTCCATGACCGCTTGAAGGTCTACCTCCGCGACAAGGGTGCGCGGCATGATTTGATCGACGCGGTGCTGGCGAGTGGTGTTGCCCCTCACCCGTACCCTCTCCCCGTGAATGACGGGGATAGGGAGGCACCGACGTCCGCGACCCCCTCTCCCCGCCTGCGGGGAGAGGGTACGGGCGAGGGGCAGGCTGCGCCCAAGCAGGGCGAGGGGCGGACCGTGAGCGAGAGGGGTGAAGCGCAATTGCTCACGTCTTCCAACGACGACCTCCTCGCCATCGTCCGCCGTGTCGAGGCGCTCGGCGCGCTGCTTGACAGCGACGAAGGCAGGAATCTTCTCGCCGGCACCAAGCGCGCGGCGAACATTCTGGCGGCGGAGGAGAAGAAGGGCACAGCGGTCGCAGACGCGGTCAATCTGGCGCTGTTCCGCCATCCGTCGGAGACCGTGCTCTACGACGCGGTGAATCACGCCGAGAAGACGGCGGCGGAAGGGATTGAAAAGCAGGACTATTCCGCCGCCATGCTGGCACTTGCAGCATTGCGTGAACCGGTTGATTCATTCTTCGAAGACGTTCTCGTGAATGATGAGGATCACGCCGTGCGGGCAAACCGTCTGGCGCTTCTCGCCCGCATCCGCGCGGCGACCGGCCAGGTCGCCGACTTCTCGAAGATCGCCGGGTAAGTTCCCGGTCGGGGCCTACTGGATGTCCTTGAGGGGCGACATGCCCTTGGGCGGCGGCGGGGGCGGTGCGATCTCCGGCAATGGCTCCGGCGCTTTCGGCACAGGCTGAGGCGCATCCGGCGACGGCCCCGGCGTCTCCGGGGGCGCCGAAGCCTGTACGGGCGCGCTCGGCGGCGGGGCCGACGGCACGCCGCTCGCGAAGACGTCGCCGGAGATGCCGCCGCGGATCACCATCGGCGAGAAATTCGGCGCGCGCTTCTGCGGCTTTTTCGGCTCGATGGCCGCGACTTTGAAATACTCGACTTCCGGCTCGCCCATGGCGATGACCGAAGCGCTGACTTTGGTCTGCGTGCTCGACGCCTTCAGTTCGACGGGAACGGGCGGCGGATAGTGCAACGCGATCTGCGGCGCGGGCGGAGGAGTTTTTGCCTCGGCGCCGTTCAGTGTCTCGGACAGCGGTGCGGGATAGTGCAGCGCGGCCAGCGCCGGCTGCACAGTGCCCGGCGCCTCGGCGACCTTGGGTTCGGCGCCGCCAAGATAGACGAAGGACGGCAAAACGGCCTCCTCGCGCGCCGGCAGCGTCACGAAGGACGATGCGGACGCTCCGGTCGAGGCGATCACCCCGGCGAACATGGCAACGCAGTATAAACGCATCAACGAACGGGCTTCCGGAGAAGGCAGCTACGTGAAGCTAGGCTATGCGGGTTAATTTGATGTGACGTTGAGGAATTGCCCAATACTTTAACGATTGACGCATCGCGCCCCGGCATGCTTCTGCGCGGTCGAACGAGGGCTGATCACGCACGTGGCGACGACGATCCCAGCACAGGCGGCGCTCGATCGCGCCGCCACGGCGCTCGCGGCGGGCGAACTCGTCGCGATCCCGACCGAGACCGTCTATGGCCTTGCTGCCGACGCGACCAGTGGCGAGGCGGTCGCCCGCATCTTCGAGGCCAAGGGCCGGCCGCGCTTCAATCCGCTCATCGCCCATGTCGACGGGTTCGCGATGGCCGAGCGGATCGGCCGTTTCGATCCACTGTCGCGCCGGCTGGCCGAGCGGTTCTGGCCCGGTCCCCTGACGCTGGTGCTGCCGCTGGTCCCTGGCAGCCCTGTTCATCCGCTCGTCACCGCCGGGCTCGACACCGTCGCCATCCGCATGCCGCGGGGCTTTGCCAGCGGCCTCATCGCCCGGCTCGGGAGGCCGCTCGCCGCCCCCAGCGCCAATTCGTCGGGCAAGGTCAGTTGCACGACGGCCGAGGCAGTCGAGGCGGATCTCGGCCAGCGCATCGGCCTGATCGTCGACGGCGGGGCGACCCCGGTGGGACTGGAATCGACCATCCTCAAGGTCGAGGCCGGCCGGCCGGTGCTGCTGCGCCCCGGCGGCGTGACGGTCGAGGAGATCGAGGACTTTCTCGGTGTGCGCGTCGCGCGCTCGTCCGGAGGCGCTATTCAGGCGCCCGGCATGCTCGCCTCGCACTACGCGCCGGCCGCCCCCGTCAGGCTCGATGTCGAGGAGGTGCGCGACGGCGAGGCGCTGTTGGCCTTCGGCGCGATCCGCGCCGCGCATGCCGACCGCGCCCCTGCGATACTGAACCTGTCGGAGACAGGTGACCTGCGAGAGGCGGCCGCCAACCTGTTTTCGCACCTGCAGGCGCTGGATCGCGCCAACGCCCGCGCCATCGCCGTCGAACCCGTGCCGCGCCACGGCCTGGGCGAGGCGATCAACGATCGGCTTGCGCGTGCCGCCGCACCGCGTGACAAGCCGCTTGCCGAGAACTAGCTTCTGCCTATGACCTCCCCGACCGATGCCGCTGCCGCCGAATCCCTTTTCGACCGCTTTGCGGCGATCGTCGGGCCGGCGCACGCGCTTCGCACCGAGATCGACATCGCCGCTTATGTCACCGAGCCGCGTGGCCGGTTTGGTGGCAGGACGCGTCTGGTGCTTCGGCCGGGCAGCGTCGCCGAGGTCAGCGCCATCCTCAAGCTCGCGTCGGAAACCGCCACGCCTGTCGTGCCGCAGGGCGGCAATACCGGGCTGGTCGGCGGCCAGATGCCGGATGCCTCCGGTCGCGAGATCGTGCTGTCGCTGTCCCGTCTCAACCGTATCCGCGAGATCGACCTGCAATCGAACACGGTGACCGCCGAGGCGGGCGTCATCCTGCATACGCTGCGCGAGGCGGCGGACGGGGTGGAGCGCCTGTTTCCGCTGTCGCTCGCCTCCCAGGGATCATGCCAGATCGGCGGCAACCTCTCGTCCAACGCCGGCGGGGTGGGGGCGCTCGCCTATGGCGTTGCGCGGGACCTCTGCCTCGGCCTCGAAGTGGTCCTGCCCACCGGCGAGGTTCTGGACGATCTGCGCAAGCTGAAGAAGGACAATACCGGCTACGACCTGAAGGACCTGTTCGTCGGTGCCGAAGGCACGCTCGGCGTCATCACGGCCGCCGTGCTGAAGCTGTTCCCGAAGCCGAAGGGCCGGGAAGTGGCCTGGATTGCAGTGGACTCACCCGGGCAGGCGCTCTCGCTCTACGGCCTGGCTTCCGCCAAGGCGGGGCCTTCGTTGACGGCGTTCGAGCTGATATCGGAGCGCACGCTGGCCTTCGTCCTACGGCACATTCCCGGCTCCGTCGCTCCCCTGGCGCAGGCCGCGCCGTGGAACGTGCTTCTTGAGATCTCATCCGGCCGCTCGGCGGAAGATGCGCAGAGCCTCATGCAGGACATCCTGTCCGAGGCCTACGAAGCCGGAACGCTGAGCGATGCGGCGGTGGCGGCGAGCCTGACCCAGGCGGACGCCTTCTGGCATCTGCGCGAAAGCATGTCGGATGCCCAGAAGCCGGAGGGCGGGTCGATCAAGCACGATATCTCGATTCCCGTCGCCTCGATCCCCCGCTTCATCGCAGAGGCCGGCGCGGCGGTGGCCTCGGTCGAGCCCGCCGCGCGCGTCGTCTGCTTCGGCCACATGGGCGACGGCAACCTGCACTACAACGTCTCGCAACCGCAAGGCGCCGACCCCGCGACCTTCCTTCTGCTCTATCCGGCGATGAACCGCGCCGTGCACGATGTCGTGCGTGCGCTGGACGGCTCCATTTCCGCCGAGCACGGCATCGGCAGCATGAAGCGGGACGAACTGATCGCCACCGCGCCGCCGATCGCGATCGATCTGATGCGCCGCGTCAAGCGCGCCTTCGATCCGGCCGGGATCATGAACCCGGGCAAGGTGATCTGACCGGCCGGACATGTGACCAAATTCTTGCCGGTGGTCGCAAAGCGATAACCATTCGCGGGATTCAGAACAAATTTAACCGAACTTCTAAGGCCGCCGGTAAGGGGCCGCGCCTAGTCTCTGCGCATAACGAGCGGGGAAAACCCGCCGTCGGGAACCGGAAACGGGCTCTCGGGAGCAAACAGGGAATTGGCGATGAAGAATATTCATCTGAAGCCGGTCTGGGCCGGCCAGGAATTGCGGCTGGACCCGTTCCGGCTGCCGCAGGTCGTCAGCTATGCGACCCGCGACGACCAGGGTGACGTGACCTTCTCCATCGACCATCGCGGCGTCGTCGTGCGCCGGGTTCTTGAAATGAGCGGCCTGCCGGTCACGCTGGCGATGCCGGCGCAGTCCTTCCGCGGCATCGCCGCCCGCGCCATCGAGGACGGCGAGGGAAACGTCACGGTGACGCTCGAACTGATGCACAACGATCCGGCCCTGTCGGTGCCGCTTCTGGTGGCGCACGACCTCGAGGATGTCGCCGCCGACTGGCGTGCCTGGTCCGAGGCGTATCGACTGCCCATGCTGCTGTTCGAGGCGGACGGCGTGGCCCGCAATCTCGAGGAATCGCTCGGCGCGGTACGCAAGGGCGAGCCTCGCCTGCGCCGCAAGCGCGCCACCTCGGCACCCCGCCGGCCGCGTTTCCTTGCCCGCCGCAAGCAGGGCGACCTCGGCCTGCGGCTGGTCGTCGCCGGCGAAGAGATCATCGCGCCGGAGTGAGACGTCTCAGAACCACGGCCGGATGGTGAGCCAGACGGCGCCGCCGAGAAGGCCAAGGAATATCAGCCAGCCCACGGTATTGTTCGATCTGAACAGGCGCAGGCATTGGTCGGGGTCGTTGATGTCCAGCGACTTCACCTGCCGTGCCATATGCGCGCCGGCCGCCAGAAGGCCGGCCAGCGCCGGCATCGGCACTTCGGCCAGCGCGAAGGCCCAGGCGAACAGGATCAGTGCCACGCTATAGAGGCCGACAAGCCAGTATACCGTCTTGTCGCCGAACAACCGTGCCGTCGAGCGCACGCCGACGATCGCGTCGTCTTCCTTGTCCTGGTGCGCATAGAGCGTGTCGTAGCCGATCACCCACAGGATGGAACCGGCATAGAGCAGGAGCGCCGGCGGATCGATTTCGCCGAACTCTGCCGCCCACCCCATCAGCGCGCCCCAGGAAAATGCGAGGCCCAGGACAAACTGGGGCCAGTTGGTGACCCTCTTCGCGAATGGATAGGCTGCCACGACGGCGAGCGAGGCGATGCCGAGCAGGATCGCGAAGGAGTTGAACTGGACGAGCACGACCAGGCCGAGAAGCGCCTGGGCGATGACGAAGATCCAGGCCTGGCGGCGGGTGACCTGGCCGGACGGCAGCGGGCGGGAACGTGTCCGCTCCACCTGCGAATCGATGCCCTCGTCGACGATGTCGTTATAGGCGCAGCCGGCACCCCGCATCGCCACCGCGCCGACGAAGAAGAGGAAGATGTGCCAGGGCGAGGGCAGCAGCGACGACAGCGGCTCGGCCGCGGTCGCATAAGCACTGGCGGCAAGGGCAGCCGACCACAGGCACGGCCACAGGAGCAGCTGCCAGCCGATCGGCCGGTCCCACCGCGCGAGCTGCGCATAGGGCCACACGGGGCGCGGCAGGAGCTTGTAGACCCAATGCCCGGACGGCGCGTCGGCGACGCGGCCCTGGATGCCTTTTGTCTGCACGGTTTCCATGCAGCGTGAGTGGCAGGACGGGGCAGGGGCGTCAAGTTCGCGGAGCGACGCAGCCCCCCGAACTCAAAGCGTTTGCGAATCCGGGACCGCGCCGCTAGGGAGGGATTGCTCACTCGGGGACGGATTGATGCCGGGACGGACATTTCTTGCCGCCTTCTTGCTAGCTCTCGTGGCGCTGCCCGCAGTGGCGGCCGAAGCGCACGGGCTGCCCGGGGGCGAGATGTCGCTGCTCTGGGCGCTTCCCTTCGCGGGCATCCTGCTCTCGATCGCAACCGGCCCGCTTCTCTACGCGCATTTCTGGGAGCATCACTACGGCAAGCTCAGCGCGCTGTGGGCAGCACTCGTTATCGTGCCGATGGCAATCGCCTTCGGGCCGATGGTTGCGGCCGAAGCCGTGGCCCACACGATGCTGCTCGAATACATCTCCTTCATCATCCTGCTGTTCGCTCTGTTCACCATCGCCGGCGGGATCTGGATCAGCGGCAATATCCACGGCACGCCGGCCATGAACGCGATCCTGCTCGCCATCGGCATGGTGCTGGCCTCGATCGTCGGCACCACCGGCGCGTCGATGATCATGATCCGGCCGCTGATCCGCGCCAACGACAACCGGCCGTTCAACGTCCATGTCGTCATCTTCTTCATCTTCCTGGTCTCGAACATCGGCGGCTCGCTCACACCGCTTGGCGACCCGCCGCTCTTTGTCGGCTTCCTGCGCGGCGTCGACTTCTTCTGGACGACGCAGCACCTGATCTGGGAGACGCTGTTCGTCGGTGGGCTGGTGCTGGCCGTCTTCATCGCGATCGACGTCTGGCTTCACGTTCGCGAGGAGGGGATGCCGAAGATCAAGGACCCGACTCCCGACACGCCGGTACGGATCTTCGGCGTTCTCAATTTTGTCCTGCTGGGCGGCGTGATCGGCGCGATCCTGCTCTCCGCGTCCTGGAAGCCCGGCGTCGCCTTCACGCTGCTCAACGTGCCGGTGGAACTGCAGAACCTGGTGCGCGACGTGCTCATCCTGGCGCTCGCGATCGTCTCGATGGTGACGACGCAACGGCAATACCGGATCGCCAACGGCTTCTCCTGGGGTCCGATCAAGGAGGTCGCCAAGCTTTTCGCCGGCATCTTCATCTGCATCATCCCGGTCATCGCCATCCTGAAGGCAGGCATGGACGGCGCGCTGTCGCCGCTCGTCTCGCTCGTCACCAGTGCGGACGGCACGCCGAACGAACTCGCCTATTTCTGGATGACGGGTCTGCTTTCGTCCTTCCTCGACAACGCGCCGACCTATCTCGTCTTCTTCGAACTCGCCGGCGGCGATCCGCAGACGCTGATGACCAGCCTGAGCCTGACCTTGACGGCGATTTCGGCGGGCGCGGTTTTCATGGGCGCCAACACGTATATCGGCAATGCGCCCAACTTCATGGTCTATGCGATCGCGCGGGAGCAGGGCGTCAACATGCCGAGCTTCTTCGGCTACATGCTGTGGTCGGGCGCGGTGCTGGTCCCCACCTTCGTCATCGCCGGCTTCCTCTTCTTCGGGTGATCGCATGAACGTTCTCCTCCTCGGCTCGGGCGGCCGCGAGCACGCGCTGGCGTGGAAGATCTCGCAGTCGCCACTGCTGAGCGCGTTCTATGCCGCGCCCGGCAATCCGGGGATTGCCGAGGTCGCGACCTGCGTGCCGCTCGACGTGGCCGACCACGCCGCGGTCGCCGCGTTCTGCCGCGAGAAGGCGATCGATCTCGTCGTCGTCGGCCCCGAGGCGCCACTGGTGGCCGGCATCGCCGACGATCTGCGCGAGGCAGGCATCAAGGTCTTCGGCCCCTCCGCCATGGCCGCCGAACTCGAAGGCTCGAAGGGCTTCACCAAGGATCTCTGCGCCGAATACGGCATTCCGACAGCTGCCTTCGGCCGGTTCCGCAACGCGGCGGACGCCAGCGCCTATGTGCGCGGCGTCGGCGCGCCCATCGTCGTCAAGGCCGACGGGCTCGCGGCCGGCAAGGGTGTCACCGTCGCGATGACAGTCGAGGAAGCGCTCGCCGCGATCGACGACTGCTTTTCCGGCAGCTTCGGCGTGGCCGGCGAGGAGGTGGTCGTCGAGGAATTCCTCACCGGCGAGGAAGTCAGTGCCTTCTATCTCTGCGACGGCAGGACGGCGCTGCCCTTCGGCTCCGCGCAGGACCACAAGCGCGCCGGCGAGGGCGACACCGGTCCGAACACCGGCGGCATGGGCGCCTATTCGCCCGCACCGGCGATGACGGCGGAGATCGAAGCGAAGGTGATGGCCGAGATCGTCGAGCCGACCTTGCGCGGCATGGCGGCGATGGGGCGGCCCTTCTCCGGCGTGCTCTTCGCCGGCCTGATGCTGACCGACGATGGACCCAAGCTGATTGAATACAATGTCCGTTTTGGCGACCCGGAGACGCAGGTGCTGATGATGCGGCTGAAGGACGACCTGCTCGTGCTCCTCGCGGCCGCCGCCGACGGCCAGCTGGCGCACATGTCGGCGCGCTGGCGCGACGAGGCGGCGCTGACGGTCGTCTTCGCCGCCGAGGGCTATCCGGCCAGTCCGCGCAAGGGCACCGAGATCAGGAACCTGGACGCAGCTGCCAGGGACGGCGCCCGCATCTTCCACGCCGGCACCGCTCTCAATGGTGGGCGGTTAGTGGCGAATGGCGGCCGGGTGCTCAACGTCACGGCGACCGGCCGGACTGTCGCCGAGGCGGCAGCGAAGGCCTATGCGGCGGTGGATGCGATCGACTGGCCTGGCGGCTTCTGCCGCCGTGACGTCGGCTGGCGGGCGATTGCGCGGGAGCGGGGATAGGCTCTAATTCGCACCGCGCCTGATCGAGCCGGTCATGATCTTGGCGTCCGACAGCGCGATCAGGTGCAATGCGAAGGCCTGGTCTTTCGCGAAGCGCTCGATCATCTCCTGACGCGCATTCGGGCGCTTTTGCCATTCGTCGAGATGGACCTCGCAGGCCGCCGGACCCATCCGGTCGGCGCAGTCGACGAAACGCTTGGCGAAGTCCGGCGATCCGTCTCCGCGCTCCGCCAGCGGCGCCAGCGCCGCAGCGGCGATGACGCCACCGGCGAGAAGGATCGGCAGGGTTTTCAAGGCGGGACTCCGGACGGATGCGAAGCTCCCGGGATGGCAGGCGCTTGGTAAAGAAAATGCAAACAGGATGCTGAAAATCTGAAGCTTCTGACGACGCGTCAGCCGAAATAGCCGGTCATCGGATTGCGCGCCGGAGCCATAGGCAGCGTTCCCTCAGCCGTCCGCTTTCCGTGATGTGCAAGCGAGCATTTCGCCGAGCACAAGACGCCGCGGTCGGTGTAATAGGCCGGGCCGTGGCTGATGTCCCCGCCGTGATAGTCGAAGTCTTCGGCTCCGAACGGCAGGCCGCATTCGATGCAGGCGAATTTTTCCGGACGTGCAAGCATGGTCGGATCTGCTCTCGCTTCCTTATTCTGCCCCCGGTGGGCGGCGCAGGCAGCCTAGGACAGTCAGCGCAGATAGTCACGATTTTCGATGATCACCCAGCGGCCACCCTCATCTACGACCCTGTAGGTTTCGCGCTCCTGCTCGGCCAGAACCCGACCGTCGCTGAAATGGAACTTCATCGAATAGGATGCATCGAAGGACGCGACGCCGTCCTCGTAACCGCGGAACCATAGCTGGTAGCGGACGACCTCCACCGCATCGAGCCGCTTGAACAGCTTTCGCCGCGCCGCTTCTATTTCCCGAAAACGCCGCACCTTCTTGCCCACAAACTGGCGCGCGTCTGGGGACCACTGGGCGAGATAGGCGTCGATGTCGAGCATGGTCCAGGCGTTGAACAGGTCGTGGATCGGCTGCTGCATCGGCGTGAAGTCGCGCGCCACTTCCGGCAGCGAAGCGGCTCGCGTCGTGGCGTGCGACGCTTCGATTTCGGCCTGCGCGACAACGGGCGGTGCGACCGTGCCGCTGCGGGCGAAGACGAACTCGCCCAGCGCATGGCCGGGAAGCGCTCCGAACGTCGGTGTCTGCACATTGTTGCTGGCCCTGGGCAGGAGATAGGCCGAGAGCTCGGGGAAAGTGATGGTGTTGTCACCGTCCAGATCCGCCTGGCCGGTTTCCGTCGCTTCGAGGAAGTAGTGTGCGAACCAGGACAGTCCGTTGGGTCCGCCGTCGAGCACCTGCTGGTCGGGACCGCCTGCCGCAATGAACTGCCGCGCCTGGCGCGTCGTGATCTGCTCAATATAGTCCGGCCTGCTGGTGTCGAAAGCGCGCACGCCGCGCAGGATGCCGATGGATCCGCCGTAACAGGCGTTGAGCACGAAGAGCTGGTGTCTCACCCCGGTCATGGTCTGCGAGATGGAGCGGAGTTCCTCCATGCCGATCATCCCGCCGACGCCCGTCGCCCCGCTCGGCACGAGGTAGCCGAGTTCCTGGTCGCCGATCTTCTCCGTCGAACCGTGGCCGCCGAAGAAGACGAGCAGCCGGTCCTTGTCGGTCAGGTCGCGCGCGGCCGCATGGAGTTCGTTCAGGATCTGCTCGCGGCTTGCATTCTGGTCGAGGAGAAGCCGGACGTCATAGCCCTGTCCGCGCAGGAAATCGGCGACGCGGCGCGCATCCGTCACCGCAAAGGACAGGTCCGGGAACCCTCCGCCGCCGTATCTGTCGATGCCGACGACGATGGCGCGGCTCGTCGCGAAATCCCGGGCCGACACCGAACCGGCGCCGAACTGGCACCAGCAGATGCACAGCAGCGCCAGCAATGTGCGGGCAAGTCGCGCCGCGAACGGCACCGTCGTCGCTCCTCCGCGAGGTCAACGCCGAATTCTGCCCCAACGGCAGCAGAGAGTCCATGCGTCCGGTTTGACGTTCGCACCCGAACGCAATAGGCGAATGCAACACAGTCAAGCAGCATTCCGGGAGGTCCTGATGTATCGCGCGCCCGTCGAGGAGATCGCCTTCACCCTCAAACATGTGGTGGGGCTCGACAAGGGAATCGGGGAAGGCCGTTTCGGCGACCTCTCCTCCGACCTCGTCGACGCCGTGCTGCAGGAAGCGGGCCGCTTCGCATCGGACGAAATCGCCCCGCTCGGACTTGCGGGCGACCGGCAGGGCGCGCGCTTCAAGGATGGCAAGGTGACGATGCCGGACGGCTGGTGCGACCTCTACCATCGCTGGATCGAGGGCGGCTGGAACGCGCTGTCCGGCCCGGTCGACTACGGCGGCCAGGGCCTGCCGATGATGCTCGCCATCGCGACGATGGAGATGTGGAACTCCGGCTCCGTCGCCTTCGGCCTCGGCCCGACGCTGACGCAGGGCGCCGTCGAGGCGCTCGACAAGCACGGCTCGGACGAGCTGAAGGCCGTCTACCTCGAAAAGCTCGTCTCCGGCGAGTGGATGGGGACGATGAACCTGACCGAGCCGCAGGCAGGCTCCGACCTCGCCGCGCTGCGGGCGCGGGCCGTGCCGGTGTCCGACGGCACCTACCGCATCTTCGGCCAGAAGATCTTCATCACCTATGGCGAGCACGACTTCACCGACAACATCATCCATCTCGTGCTGGCGCGCCTGCCCGACGCGCCGGCGGGAACACGCGGCATCTCGCTGTTCCTCGTGCCGAAGTTCATTCCCGACGCCGACGGCAAGCCCGGACGCCGCAACGACGCGTTCTGCCATTCTATCGAGCACAAGCTCGGCATCCACGCCTCGCCCACCTGCACGATGATCTATGGCGACGGCCGCGCCGAGGGCGAGCCGGGCGCGATCGGCTGGCTGGTCGGCGAGGAGAATCGCGGTCTCGCCTGCATGTTCACCATGATGAACAACGCGCGCCTACAGGTTGGCATCGAGGGCGTGGCGGTCGCCGAGGCCGCCTACCAGAAGGCGCTGGCCTATGCCAGCGAGCGTCGTCAGGGCCGGGCGCCGGGCTATTCCGGCGAGGGCATGAGCCCGATCGCCGCCCATCCGGACGTCAAGCGCAACCTGCTGACGATGAAGGCGCTGACCCACGCGGCGCGGGCTATCGCCTATTCCTGTGCGCATGCGCTCGACATGGCGCATTCGTCGGACGGCGCGGACGTGACCTTCTGGCAGGAGCGCGCCAACCTGCTCACCCCCATTGCCAAGGCGTTTTCCACCGACGTCGGCGTCGAGGCGGCCTCCATCGGCGTGCAGATCCACGGCGGCATGGGCTTCATCGAGGAAACGGGTGCCGCCGTGCTCTACCGCGACGCGCGCATTGCGCCGATCTACGAAGGCACCAACGGCATCCAGGCGATCGACCTCGTCACGCGAAAACTGCCGCAGTCGGGCGGCGAGCATGTCCACAGCTACATCGCCGAGTTGAAAGCGGACGCAGAGGCGCTGCGGAACTCGAACCTGCCGGGCCTCGGCCGCACGGCCGACCGGCTGGACGCGGCACTCGCCGACCTCGAAGGCGCGACCCGCTTCCTGCAGAAGGCGCTCTCCGACGGCAAGATGGCGGAAGCGCTGTCGGGCGCGACGCCTTATCTGCGGCTGTTCGGCCTCGCCTCCGGCGGCGCCTATCTGGCGCGCGGCGCGGTCGCGGGGCGCGATGTCGCCCGCGTGTCGCTGGCCCGCTTCTTCGCCGAAAACCTGATCTCGGAATGCGCGGCACTCCGCGACCGGGTGGAAAACGGGGCGGAGAGCCTCGAAGCGGCCGCGGCCGCGCTGGCGAGCTGAGGGGCACCATGAGCGAGCATATCGTCGTCGAGCGCCATGGCGCCGTGCAGACCATCCGGATGAACCGTCCGGAGAAGAAGAACGCCATCACGCGCGCCATGTACGGTGCGATGGCGAAGGCGCTGACCGGGGGAGACGCCGATCCCGCCATCCGCTGCCACGTCATCCTCGGCGTGCCGGGCGCCTTCTCGGCCGGGAACGATATGGCCGATTTCATGGTCATCGCGATGGGCGGAGAGGGCGGCACGGAGGTTTTCGATTTCCTCGTCGCGCTCGCCCGCTCGGCGAAGCCGATCGTCTCGGCCGCCGACGGCATCGCGGTCGGTATCGGCACCACGATCCATTTCCACTGCGACATGACCTTCGCCACGCCGCGCACGATGTTCCACACGCCCTTCGTCGACCTCGGCATCGTGCCCGAGGCCGGCTCGACGCTGATCGCGCCGGCGCTGCTGGGCACCCAACAGTCCTTCGCGCTCCTGGCGCTCGGCGAGCCGTTCTCTGCCGAACGCGCCAAGGCGGCGGGACTGATCTACGACGTCGTTTCGGAGGACGAGCTGGAAAGCCGCGCGATGGCCGCGGCCGGGGCGATTGCCGCCAAGCCGCCGGAGGCGCTGCGCATCTCCCGCGACCTGATGCGGGGCGACCGCGACGCGCTGCTCGAGCGGATCAAGGAGGAAGGCCGGCTGTTCACGGCGCGCCTGAAGTCCGACGAGACGAAACAGGCGCTGATGGCGTTCATGAACCGGAAGAAGGGGTAGGGGCGGACCGGCGGGGGATTGGAGCAAGACATCCGAATTGTGCTCCAAATTCCACGTCTGCACCAGGGTGGATACGGGTAAGACCGCTTTGTGGCGACGGAACCGGACAAGCGGCCGTTCAGATAGTCGACGTGCTTCGACGGCAACGCACCTTCATTCGGCCGTGAGGGTCGCCCGATCCATCCGCCTGCAGCTGTCCTTTATCGGCTCATCGCCGTTTCCGCACCGGCGCGTGTCGAGATTAAAATAGGTCAGCCATCGTGCCGCCCTTTCTCTGGTCTCAGTAATGCTGTGGGCGCCTTGGAAGTTGAGAATTGCAGCCCGCAATAGGTCTATTGCTCCGGCGGCTTAGCGGCAACGCGCTTCGTCAGTGTTGACGATCCGATGAAGCTTACGAATTCCAGCTTCGCCGAAGGCGTCGCGGTATTTTCGATGCGTTCCATCCTCAAGCTGACTGTTCAGGAAATCGTCGACCGACTTCATCGTCGAAAACATAATCATCCGATCCGTGTCCAAATGATCCATCGCAACCTTGCCAGTTAGTCCGGCCGCCTCTAGCAAACAATCCGCTGTGCTTGGCGGGGGTATTTGTGTGAACGGTCGCAGAATGTAATCGGCGCCACTGTCGACGAAGTCTACAATCGGTCGATCTGAGACGTTATCCCCGTCGTATCCAACAAAGTTCTTATCCGTAGAATGGCGAACGATCGATCTAGCAGGCAGGAAGGCTTGAAATTGCTCGGTTGGAAGTTCGAGTCCATCTGCCGTGCGGAATATGATTTTCATGACCCATCCCAAACCTGACTGAGGATCAGCAGTGTAGAGTTCGATATCGAATGCTAAAGTTGTGTCCGCCGGAACACTGAACAACGGCCTCAATGGCCGAATATGCTGGCCAACCTCATAAGGAACTTCGTGTTCGTAGGTAACCATCGGGTTCAGCGGGCCACCGAAGCCGCCCATGACTTGGCCCGTCTCCGCTACGTCGTAAATGGCATCTGATATAACAATCTTCTTGTTGGTCGGGTTCCTGATTGAAAACGTCAACACTAATCTTGGCTCGACATCGGGAGCGCTGAGCTTATCCCCATCTAGGCCGAAAGTACGCAGCTCGGTTGGTCCTTCGGCGAACTTAGATGAGATTGAATCCCGATAAGCGAAAGATTGTTTGGAGAGATACATACCAAGCACGCTGGGCTTTGGAAACGGAGTCGGAAAAAAGAAGATTCGGATTTTCTCGATGTTTGCCGCTAGCGTTACGAGCAAAGCTAGGGCGGCCGCCAGTGCCGCAAAGTTTCCCCAAAGCCGCTTGAGTCGATACAGCATCGTAAGAGACCCGGCCCTCGGTAGAACATAGACGGTAATATTCAGACGCGTTTTTACTCGCTACGACATGGGTACTTTACTGAGACGACAGGTGACCGCGCCTGCGATACCCCCGCTGCGCCCTGGTCGGTCTCGGCAATCTGTAGAGCACGCAATTGACGCGCAAACGCGAACTGATGCCATCTGACCACGATGGCCAACTTCGCGGACCTTGGCAAGTTGGTCACCAACAAGCGTGATTATTGGAACATTTCAGCCTGCCCCGACGCTTCTGCCTTCAGGAATGCGCCCCTTTATCCGCCGCGGTCTAACACGTCGGATCAACTGCTTGACGCCTGCTATCATTTTGGGAAGGCAGAAGCAGCCGGTTTGCTTCCGGCCCCGATCAGGCCGACAGTCGGGGCGCGCTGGGAACGACGGCTTTCGGGAAGCCGTTTGTGGTCTTAGAACGGCAGAGTTGGGTCGTAAGCGGACTCTCGACATTCTCCGCTCCGCCCCTCATCCCTCACGGATAAAGCCGCGTCTTCTCCCAGCCGGCGCCGCAGCCGCCGCCAAGTCGCCGGAGGCCCTGCGCATCTCGCGCTATCTGATGCGGGGCGACCGCACAGCATTTGTCGAGCGCATCGCGGAGGAAAACGCGTACTCACCGCCCGCCTCAAGTCCGACGAGACGCGGCAGGCGCTGATGGCTTCTATGAGTAGGAAGAAGGGCTAACGCCTTTGTAAGCCGTCATCCTCGAGCTTCTCCCGAGGATCTACCCCCCGTGACAATTGGCGAGGATTTTGCGCCTCACCGGCAGTAGATCCTCGGGACAAGCCCGAGGATGACGCCGTTGGCGGGTGCGAAAGAGACAGGCGGCTCGGCCGCCTGTGCCGTCCTGCCAATCCTACTTCGCGGCGAGGAAGTCCGCCACGTCGAGCAGGATGAACTCGTTGTTGGCGGCCTTGCCGATCTCGCGGCCGCCGGAGAAGGGCAGGTTGTTGTCGTTCGCCACCATGATGTGCGTGTCGTCGACGCGCATCACGTCCTCGATCGTGAAGAAGGGGAAGGTGAACTTGCCGGCGGTCGCATTCGGCCCGACGATCGAGGCGATCGCCTTGTTGTCCGGATCCTGGATGTCCATCAGGTTGATCGTGCCGATGCGGGTGATGAAGCCGTCGTCGCCGAGCAGCGGCTTCTCCAGCATGCCCCAGAGCAGGTTGGTGCCGGGCTGCAGCGCCATGCCCTCGTAGCCGCCGGAGCGCTGGACGCGGAAATCCTTGCCGGGAGCGGCCGGGACGACGACGCCGGGCGTGTCGGGGCCCTTCAGCGCCTGGCCGTCGAGCATGGTCTGGTGGACGGAGAGCACGCGGCCGTCGAGCGCGGCGCGGATGACGAAGGGGCCGAACTCGTCGCCGAGCCAGATCTCGTCGTTGAGGAACTGGATGCTCTCGGGATCGAAGTCGGCGCCGGTGAGATAGCGGCCCTCGGTGCCTTCATAGGCGATGCGGAATGGCACCTTGCGATCGGGATCGCGCAGGAACACCGTCTCCGCGCGCTCGACCTTGCCGGTGGCGAAATCGGGCTTCATGCGGTGGAAGAACAGCATCGCGTCCGGGCTGTTGACCTTCGAGCCGAAGCCGTTGTCGGTGAGCGTGTAGATGCTGCCGTCGGCGGCACGGTTCATCGAAAAGCCCGACATGCCCTGAATGGGCTGGCCGAGGAAGGGCAGCGAGATGCCGGTCGGGTGCTTGCCGTAGTTGGCACCGACGTCGCCCATGACGCTCATCGGCTTCTCGTTGCGCGAGGGCCCGGTGAACTTGCCGGAGACCCAGGCGTCGCGCGGAGCGTCCGCCGGCGGCGCGACCATCGTCATTGCCGGCAGATAGGCATGGCCGGCGAGCCTGGCGGGGAATACCTGCTCGGCCTGCGCCGTCGAGACGACGGCGAGAAGGGCTGCGGAGGCGAGTAGCGATCGGATCATGGGGTGGGCTCCTTCGGAAGAATGGAAACCCGGCCGGACTATCCGGCCCGCATGACAGGACCTCTACGGTTGAATGACGGATTGACGATGCGTGCTGCGGACCACGGGGAAAAGCCTGTTCTCTACCAAGTGAAAAGGTCGGTGATCTCTACAGCCCTACCGCCCTGCGCAGCGCCTGGTTCATGCGCCGCTGCCACCCCGCGCCGCCTGCTTTAAAGGCATCGATCACATCGGCGTCGACCCGCAAGGAGATCGCCTTTTTCGGATTGGCCGCAGGTGGGCGTCCCTTGCGGACGAGTGCCCCATTTGCATGTTGGTCCGCGCTCTGGAACCACGCGTCCGTCAATTCCGGCGCATCGTCCGGATCAATCCAGCCAGGCTGCGAACCGTGCTTGCTCTCGCTCATTGGCTTTCCTCATCGAGATGACATGCCTTGCATCGCCGCGGGCAGTCCACACGAGCACGACCATGCGTCCGTCGAGATGACCTGCGGTGATGACGCGTTCCTCGCCGTAGTCTATCCGATCATCGATCCTGTCGTAGGTTCGGCCGCGAAAAACCTCGTCCGCCCGCGCAAAATCCAATCCCCGTTCGACCAGGGTCTTGGCACGTTTTGCGGGATCGAACGAAATCCTCATAAATGTATATACAAAAAATCCGTTCTACAAGACTGATCACGGATACAGCCGCGTCTTCTCCCACCCGCCCTCCTTCAGCGTGAACACCACCCGGTCGTGCAGGCGGAACGGCCTGTCGTGCCAGAACTCGATCTGTTGCGGCAGGATGCGGAAGCCCGACCAGTGCGGCGGGCGCGGGATGTCGCCGATCGGATAGCGGGCGGTGTATTCAGCGACCGCCTTCTCCAGCGCGAACCGGCTTTCGAGCGGCCGCGACTGCTTGGACGCCCAGGCGCCGAGGCGGCTGCCGCGGGGTCGGCTTGCATAATACTCGTCCGCTTCGGCATCGCTGACGACCTCGACCGGGCCGCGCACCCGCACCTGACGGCGCAGGCTCTTCCAGTGGAAGCACATCGCCGCCTTCATCGAGCCGAGGATCTCGCGGCCCTTGGCGCTCTCGAAATTGGTGTAGAAGACGAAGCCGCGCTCGTCGTAGCCCTTGAGCAGCACCATGCGCACGTCGGGCAACCCGTCCGCATCGACGGTCGCGAGCGCAACCGCGTTCGGGTCGTTGATCTCGCTCTTCGTCGCGTCGGCGAGCCACTCGCCGAACAGGCGCAGCGGCTCTTCCGCGAGCGTGAAGTCACCGTCTGTTAACCCTGTCGCGCTCATACTTCCATCCTGCGAGGTATTCGTCGGGGAGATTGCGCATTGTCGCGCGCAGCGCAAGCCGCAGAGCGGGGAACCAAGGGGGCCAGAGGCGGGCTCGCGGCCGTTTGCGCTCTCGCGGCCTGTGCCGGGCTCGCCGGATGCGGCGGCGGTATGGGGCTTTCCAAAGTCGAGACCGATCCGACGATCCTGACGAGTTCGGTCGACGCGTCCTACGAAGCGCTCAAGACATCACAGACGATTTCCGACCAGGTGACCATCCGCAACGCCGTCTCGTCGGCGAACCTCGAGGAACTGGGCGGCAAGCCGCTCGCCTGGGCCAATGCCGAGACCCGCTCGCGCGGAGCGATTTCCGAAGTCGTCGAGGTGCGTAAGAAGGACGTGCTCTGCCGCAGGTTCCGCACCTCCCGCGAAAGCTTCGACGGGGTGTCGGTTTATTCGGGCGAGGCCTGCCTTGGTCGCGACGGCGCGTGGTATATGCGCGCATTCTCGCAAAGCTGACGCGGGCGGTCTGGAATTTCTTCCTAGACTCGCTCATATACGGGACAACTCAGTCCATTCTGGAATTGGCTCGACATGCGCAATCCCTACGACGTTCTGGGCGTTGCCAAGACCGCATCGCCCAAGGAAATCAAGGCCGCGTTTCGCAAGCTCGCCAAGCAACATCATCCGGACCAGAATCCGAATGATCCGAAGGCGAAGGACCGTTTCGCGGCCCTCAACCAGGCCTACGAGATCCTCGGCGACGAGAAGCGCCGGGGCGAGTTCGACCGCGGCGAGATCGACGCCGAGGGCAAGCCGCGCTTTGCCGGCTTCGAAAGCGCCGGTGCCGGCGGCGATCCATTCGCCGGCTTCCGCCGTTCGGGGCAGGGGCCTGGCGGCGCCCGCTTCGAGTTCCGCTCGACGGGCGGGCCCGGCGCAGGCGCCGGTTTCGGCGGTGCGGGCGACATCTTCAGCGATCTGTTCGGATCGACGTTCAGCCGCGGAGAGGCGGACTTCGGACCCCGCGGCGCGCAGTCGCCGGACATGAAGGTCAATCTCGACATCTCGATCGAAGAGGCGGCGACAGGCATCCGCAAGACGACATTGTTTCCGGACGGCCGCAAGGTCGGCGTTCAGCTGCCCGCTTATGTCGAGGACGGCCAGGAGATCAGGATCAAGGGCGAAGGCGCGCTGCTGCCCACCGGTGGGCGCGGCGATGCTGTCGTGAAGATCCGCCTGCGCCGCCACCCGCGCTACACGCTCGACGGCCGCGACCTGCGCGTCGACCTGCCGGTCAGCCTGAAGGACGCCGTGCTGGGCGCCAAGCTGCCGGTCGAGACGCTGGGAGGCCGCGTCGCGGTGACCGTGCCGCCTTGGTCGAGTTCGGACCGTGTCCTGCGCATCAAGGGCCGCGGCCTGCCGACCAAGACCGGCGACAAGGCCGACCTCTACGTGCACGTGCGCGTCATGCTGCCGGAAGGCGGCGACCGCGAGCTGGAGGCCCTGATGAAGAAGCGCGACGCTTGAAGCCGGTCCACCGCTGTGCGATAGCCAGCGCAAAATGACGGTGGCACAGGGAGATAGCGACATGGCGGCTGGACAGGGCCTGATGGCCGGCAAGCGCGGCCTGATCATGGGCGTCGCCAACAACAGGTCGATCGCCTGGGGCATCGCCAAGGCCTGTGCGGCACAGGGCGCCGAACTCGCCTTCACCTATCAGGGCGATGCCTTGAAGAAGCGGGTCGAGCCGCTCGCTGCCGAAATCGGCGCGCATCTCTGCGGCCATTGCGACGTCACCGACCTTGCCACGATGGACGCCTGCTTTGCCGATCTCGAGGCCAAATGGGGCAAGCTCGACTTCCTCGTCCACGCGATCGGATTTTCGGACAAGGACGAGCTGACCGGTCGCTACGTCGATACGACGCAGGCGAACTTCAACCGCACCATGGACATCTCTGTCTATTCCTTCACGGCTGCCGCCCAGCGCGCCGAGAAGCTGATGACCGATGGCGGCTCCATGCTCACGATGACCTATTACGGCGCCGAAAAGGTCATGCCGAACTACAACGTCATGGGCGTGGCGAAGGCCGCGCTCGAGGCGAGCGTTCAGTATCTCGCCGTCGACCTCGGCCCGAAGAACATCCGCGTGAATGCGATCTCGGCCGGCCCGATCAAGACGCTGGCCGCGTCCGGGATCGGCGACTTCCGCTATATCCTCAAGTGGAACGAGTATAACGCGCCGCTGCGCCGGACCGTGACCATCGAGGAGGTCGGCGATACGGGCATGTATCTTCTGTCGGATCTGTCGCGCGGCATGACCGGCGAAGTGCTTCATGTCGATTCCGGCTACCATGTCGTCGGCATGAAGGCGGTCGACGCGCCCGACATCTCGACCGTCTGAGCGGTTCCAGATCCTCCGAAGAGGCAACGGCATGTCCCGGCCGATCTACATCGCGCGCCACGGCCAGACCGCATGGAACGCCACCGCCCGCGTCCAGGGCCAGGCGGAGGCGGATCTCAACGAGACCGGCCGGCGCCAGGCGGCGGTGAACGGACGGACGCTGTCGCGTCTCGTCCCCGATCCGTCCGGCTTCCGCTTCGTCGCCAGCCCGATGCGGCGCACGCGCGAGACGATGGAGATCATCCGCGAGACGATGGGCCTGCCGCGCGACGGCTACGAGCTCGAGCCGCGCATCGTCGAAGTCCATTTCGGCGACTGGCAAGGCTTCACCTTCGCCGAACTGGAAGCGGCCAATCCGGGCTCGACGGCCATGCGCGATCTGGACAAGTGGAACTTCGTGCCGCCGGGACAGGGGGCGGAGAGCTACGCCATGCTCGCGGAGCGCATCCGTCCCTGGATTTCGCAGTTGCAGGGTCCGGTCATCGTCGTCACCCATGGCGGGGTGATCCGCTCGCTCTTCCACACCCTCAACGGGCTGTCGGATCGCGACGCGTCGATGATGGACGTGGCACAGGACCGCATATTCGAGGTCCGCGGCGGCCGGATCGACTGGGTCTGACCAGTCCGCCTATTCCGGAATGATCTGCAGGACGATCTTCTCGCCCTTGATCTCGTCGTAGGAGATCATGACTTCCATGCCCTCGGCATAGTCCTCGACGGCGAATTCCTCCGACAGCTTGAAGGAGTCGCCGCCCTTGAGGGTCAGCGTCATGGTCGACTTGTCGATTTTTGCGATCGTGCCTTCCGCATTGGCGGCATAAGCTGCCGATGCGAAAAGAAGAAGTGCGCCCAGTGCCCCGAAAATGGCTTTCATGCGTTCCTCGGTTCTGATTTGGCGCCGCTTGAGCCGGGCGCTGATGACGGATGAGAGAACAAACAGCTAAGCGGCGAATGTGTCAAAAGTTAAATTCAGAAGCCTGCATCTGCCCGTGCCGCGTTTGACCGGTGGATGAAACGCCAATAGAAGGCAGCCCAGACCGGCTGAGAGACTGTTTGGAAATCCTACTCTGGCGGCCATCTGATGGCGTTTTCTGCGCTTCCGGTGCTCACGGACCCAAATGTCCGCTCCGCTCCGGTTCTCGAAACCACCACCAGCTGACTCGCCAGAGCGAATTTCGAAACAGTCTCTGAGACCGACGGGGCTTTCGGCATGTCGCACAACACGTTCGGCCATCTTTTCCGCGTCACGACCTGGGGCGAAAGCCATGGGCCGGCGCTGGGCTGCGTTGTCGACGGCTGCCCGCCGGGAATTCGCTTCAAACTCGCCGACATCCAGCGCGACCTCGACCGCCGGCGGCCCGGAAAATCCCGCTTCGTCACCCAGCGCCGCGAGCCCGACGAGGTGAAGATCCTCTCCGGCGTGGTGACGGACGCCGACGGCGAGACGATGATCACGACCGGGGCACCGGTCTCGATGATGATCGAGAACGTCGACCAGCGGTCGAAGGACTATGGCGACATCGCCCAACAATACCGTCCGGGCCATGCCGACTACACCTACGACCAGAAATACGGGGTGAGGGACTTTCGCGGCGGTGGTCGCTCCTCCGCGCGGGAAACCGCGGCGCGGGTTGCTGCGGGCGCGCTCGCCCGCCTCGTCGTTCCCGGCGTTTCGGTGCGCGGCGCGTTGGTGGCGATGGGCGAAAAGGAGATCGATCGCGCCAACTGGAACTGGAACTTCGTCGAAGACCCGGAAAACCCGTTCTTCACGCCCGATCCGGCTTCGGTGCCGGTATTCACCGCCTATCTCGACGGCATCCGCAAGGCCGGCTCCTCGGTCGGCGCGGTGATCGAGATCGTCGCCGAGGGCGTGCCGGCCGGCCTCGGCGCGCCGCTCTACGCCAAGCTCGACCAGGACATTGCCGGACATCTGATGTCGATCAACGCCGTCAAGGGCGTCGAGATCGGCGAAGGCTTCGCCGCGGCCCGGCTGACCGGCGAACAGAATGCCGACGAAATGCGCATGGGCAATGACGGCAAGCCGGTGTTCCTGTCCAACCACGCCGGCGGCATCCTTGGCGGCATTTCAACCGGCCAGCCGATCGTCGCCCGCTTCGCGGTCAAGCCGACCTCGTCCATCCTCACGCCGCGCAGATCCATCGACGCTGCCGGCCGCGACGTCGACGTGATGACGAAGGGCCGTCACGACCCTTGCGTCGGCATCCGAGCCGTGCCGATCGGCGAAGCGATGGTCGCCTGCGCCATCGCGGATCACTATCTGCGTCATCGGGGGCAGACCGGGAGGGCGGGGCAGTAGGCAATCGGCAGCAAGAGCGTCGCCCAAGCCTTCCAGGCCTCGCCAGCAATCCGATTGCCCAACTCCGACTTCTTGCCTATTCCCTACGGCCTACTGCCTACGAGCGAAGCGAGTTCCATGCCCTACGACCAGAAGCGTATCGTTGAAGCCCTCCGCGCCTTCGAGCGCGGCGAAATTGTAGTCGTCATGGACGACGACGGTCGCGAGAACGAGGGCGACCTGATTGTCGCGGCGGTCCATTGCACGCCGGAGAAGATGGCCTTCATCGTCCGCCACACCTCCGGCATCGTCTGCGCGCCGATGCCGCGCGAGGAGGCGAAGCGGCTCAATCTGCAGCCGATGGTCGCCGACAATGACAGCGCACACACGACCGCCTTCACGGTCTCGGTCGATTTCAAGCATGGCACGACCACCGGCATTTCCGCCGATGACCGCACGCTGACGGTGCGCAACCTCGCCAATGGCAATGTCGGCGCGAGCGATTTCGTCCGGCCGGGCCATGTCTTCCCGCTGATTTCGCGCGAAGGCGGCGTGCTGATGCGCTCGGGCCATACCGAGGCCGCGGTCGATCTGTGCCGTCTGGCCAATCTGCCGCCGGTCGGCGTCATCAGCGAACTGGTCAACGACAACGGCACCGTCATGCGCGGGCCGGAAGTGGCGGCGTTCGCCGAGAAGTACGGGCTGCAGCAGATTTCAGTTGCCGACCTGATCGGCTACCGCCAGCGCAAGGAGACCCTGATCGAATGCGTCGGCAGCTTCGACATCGAAACCGCCGGCGGCCGTGCACAGGCGCATGCCTACACGCTGCCGTGGGACCCGATGCAGCATCTGGCAGTGGTCTTCGGCGACATCCGGGACGGTGAGAGTATCCCGGTCCGGCTGCATCCCGAAAACGTCGTCGCCGACGTGTTCGGCGGTTCGAGCCGGCTCGACGCGATCATGAAACTCATGGCGGAACAGAAGCGCGGCGTCATCGTCTATTTGCGCGAAGGTTCGGTCGGCGTCGCGCACCAGGCCCGCAATCGTCCAGTGGCCATTGAAATGGAAAGCCATGAGGAGGCGCTGCGTCGCGAGAGCGAATGGCGCGAGATCGGCCTTGGCGCCCAGATTCTCAAGCATCTGGGCATTTCCTCGATCATCCTGCTCTCGTCGCGCGAGCGGCACTATGTCGGCCTCGAAGGCTTCGGCATCAAGATTTCGAAGACGGAGATCATCTGATACCGGCCGCCGCATACGATAGGATGGTCCGGCTCTCCTGCCGGGCGACCTGCAAGCGGCCGCACTCGCGGCGATCGGTGTTTCTCGCGGGACTTGCCGCCTGCCTGCTCGCCGCAGCCGGTCCCGCGCCGCAAGCTCATGCCGATGAGACGGACGGCATGTTGCCTGGCGGTTCGGTTGCCAAGGCTTCGCGGGGCGACATCCGGAGCGCGTGGTATACGCGCCCGACCAGCCGCTACCCCCACGGCGTGCTGGGCGATGCGATCGAAGGCGGCGCACTGTCGGTAATTACAAACGACGGGATGCGATTGGAACTGGTACTCGCCGAGAGCCATGTCTTTGAGGATCTGACGCCGCGAATCGTTGATCTCGACGGCGACGGCCGGAACGAAGTCGTGACGATACGCTCCTCGCTGGTCCGTGGCGCGGCGGTTGCTGTCTATGGCCTGGCGGGCGACAAGCTAGTCCAGCGCGGCGTCACGCCTGAGATCGGAAAGGCCAACCGCTGGCTCAGCATCGCGGGGATCGCCGACTATCTCACGGACGGTGTGTTGCACATCGCGTTCGTGGAAACCCCGCATATCGGCGGAACCCTGAAGTTCGCCCGGTTTTCCGGCGGTCGGCTCAGCGTCGCCGCCAAGACCTTTCCGGGCGTCTCGAACCACGTGATCGGATCGTCCCGGCTGTCGATGTCGGCGTCGGCCGATATCGACGGCGATGGCGTGACCGATCTCGCGGTTCCGTCCGCCGACCGGCGTTCGCTCGTCATTCACTCCGGCGGGCATATCGTCGTGCGTCCCGCGTCGGGACAAATCTCGGGTGCTATCAGATTTGTCGGAGGGCGCTTCGTGACCACCGGCGCGGACGGCGGCCGGATCGAGATCGAACCCTGATCGAAGCGTCGTGGCAGCACTCGCCAAAACACCGCATCTTGCCTATACCGAGCCGATGACAACCCGCCTCTACAGCCATCCGATCCATCTCGACCATCTGACCCCGCCCGGACATCCGGAGCGGCCGGATCGGCTGCGCGCGATCGCGAAAGTCCTCGAGCACGAGGCCTTTGCCACGCTCGACCGGGTGCAGTCGCCGATGGGCGACTCCGAAACGATCCTGCGCGTGCATCCAAGGCGCTATGTCGACCGGATCGAAGCCGCCGTTCCCGAAACCGGCATGGCACGTATCGATGCCGACACCTCGGTCAGCCCGAAGAGCTGGGAGGCGGCGCTGACGGGCGTCGGCGCGGCCTGCGCGGCCGTCGACGACGTCTTTGAGGGCAGGGCGGCCAATGTCTTCGTCGCGGCGCGTCCGCCCGGACATCACGCCGAGAAGATCAAGGCGATGGGCTTCTGCCTGTTCAACAATGCCGCGATCGCCGCCCGCCATGCGCAGAAGGCGCACGGCGCCGAGCGCGTCGCGATCGTCGACTGGGACGTGCACCACGGCAACGGTACGCAGGACATCTTCTGGACCGATCCGTCGGTGCTCTACTGCTCGACGCACCAGATGCCGCTCTATCCCGGGACGGGCGCGAAGGACGAGACCGGCGTCGGCAACATCGTCAACGCGCCGCTGGCGCCCGACACCGACGGCGAGGTCTTTCGCGACGCCTTCGAGAGCCGCATCCTGCCGGCGCTCGACGCATTCCGGCCGGATCTGATCATCATCTCAGCCGGCTTCGACGCCCATCACCGCGACCCGCTGGCCGAGATCAACCTCGTCGAGGACGACTTCTCCTGGGCGACCGGCAAGCTGATGGACCGCGCCGCGCGCTTTTCGTCCAACCGGCTTGTCAGCCTGCTGGAGGGTGGCTACGACCTGCAGGGTCTGGCGCTGTCCGTGGCCGCTCATGTCGGCCGCCTGATGAGAGGTTGACCCATGGCCGATGAAGCTAATGACGACATCAAGGCAATGAGCTTCGAGCAGGCGCTGGAGGCGCTGGAGCGCATAGTGGAAAACCTGGAACGCGGCGACGTCCCGCTCGACCAGTCGATCCGCATCTACGAGCGCGGCGAGGCGCTCAAGGCGCATTGCGACCGGCTGCTCAAGGCCGCCGAGGACAAGGTCGAGAAGATCCGCCTGACCCGCGACGGCAAACCGGCCGGCGTCGAGCCACTCGACGGGGCGTGAATCACACCGCGAATTGCGCATTTGCCCTCGGCCGCCTATATTAGCCAAGCTTGGCTAAGGAGCATCCGTATGCGCAAGGTCAATATGCTCGAAGCGAAGAACTCGCTGTCGCGACTGGTCGAAGCTGTCGAGAGCGGCGCTGAGACAGAGATCATCATCGCCCGCAACGGCAAGCCTGCCGCCCGGCTGGTTGCCGTCCGACCCGCTGCGGCGGGCAAGCGTCCGCTAGGGCTCCTTGAGGGCAAATATCCGCCGATGACTCTGGAGCAGTTCAATGCGACCGACGAAGAGGTTGAGGCGCTCTTTACTGGTGCTAGCCGGTGAACCTTCTGCTCGACACCCACGTCGCCATCTGGAGCGTGACGGATCGGGCGAAGATTCCCGCTGATATTCTTGCTCTGATAGCTGAACGTGAGAACGAGGTATTCGTGTCGGCAATCAGCATCCTCGAGATTGCAATCAAGCATTCGCTCGGGCGTGGCGACCTGCCACCCTTCGGAGGAGCCGACGCTATCCAATATTTCAAAGCCGCGGGGTTTAGGCTTCTCGAAGTATCGGCAGAAAGCGCCGCCGCCGTCGAGCGACTGCCCCCTATTCACTCCGATCCGTTCGATCGTGTGCTCGTCGCGCAATCCAAAACGGTGCCTCTGAAGCTCGTGACGCACGACCAGACGGTGGTCGCGTACGGCGGTGACGCCATAAGCTGGAGCTGACTTTCCGCGCTGTGCTCAGCTCGTGATGCGCGGGCTGTTGATGACCTTCATGAACAGCGCTTCCATCGCTTCCGAAATACCCTCGGTCGGGCTCACCTCGAAATAGAGGCCCGGCGAGGCGCACTGCGACATCCTGGTGCCGATCTCCTTGCTGAAGGGTGCGATCCAGGTCTGGTACCAGCCGTTGGTCGGAAGCGGCAGATAGGTTGTGTAGAGCGCGGCGATGCGGATACCCCGCGCTTTCAGCTGGTCGCAGACTTTCAGATCAATCGGCTCCTGACACCGGCCGCCGGTCGTCTTCTTGGTGCAGGTGCTCGGCTTGTAGCTGTCGCCGACCCCGTCCGAGACGAAGAACACCACCTTCTGGCGGTGGGACGCGTCCTTGCCGGAGCCCGGGTTGTCGATCTTCTCGTTGAGCGAAGCGAAGGTCTTGTCGAAGTTCGTCTGCTGGTCGTTGTCGTAGTTCTGATTCGGGATCGTCATCAGATCCACCTGGTTCGCCTTGCCCTTGGCCTTGCTCATGTTGGACGTCGGCGATGTCAGTTCCTTCAACCCCAGCGCGGTGGCGTCCTTTCCGAATGTGTAAAGTCCCATCCTGAACTGGTCGGAGTGGACGCGTACTTCCTCGGCCTTGGCGAAAAGCTGCTCCGTCGCCTGTCGCACGACATCGATGCGCATCGTCACGTTCAGCTTCTTGGCGAGCTTGTAGTAATTGTTGGCATTCGACAGGTCGTGGCAGGCGAATGCGCAACTGTCGGATGTGTTGGCGACCATCTTCGCGACGTCTCCCGGCGTGGCCGCCACACCCATCGAAGGGGAGTTGTCGAGCAGCATGTAGAAGTCGATGTAGGGCGCGGTCTGTATCGAGGCCCTTACCGAACCGTCGACCGGAATGGAATCCTCGCCGACGAGGCGCATGAAGTTCATCGGAACATGCGCCTTGAAGTCGACCTTGGCGACGATTTCGGAACCCTCTTGGGAAAATGAGGCGGATAGCTCATCGAGCGTGAAGCCGCCCTTGCCCATGATGTAGGCCCGGAAGAGATTGAGCGCGTCCTCCTTGGCGTCCTGTTCCGCCCAGTCCGCATCGAACACGCCGCCGTTCTTGTAGGTCGGGGATCCGCGCGAGACAGCGCCGAGCGCGGCCGCGTCCGCGGCACCGTGGAGCAGAGAGCGGATGCGCAAGGCCTCCGCATAATCGACCGCGATGCCGATGCTCCCGACCAGCGGCAGTGCCATGAGCGACAGCATCATCGCGTAGCTGCCGGAGCGGTTCGTCAGGAAATTTCGAAACAGGGACATCGCCAGGACCCGCGGCTGAATATCCGCCCTACATAGACTGCGCGGGTAAATCTTTGCCCAAGGGCGATGGTGAACGTGAGCCTAACGCACAAAGTCCTCCGCGGCTTGGCGTGCTCCGGCTCATGCGCCTATATTGGCTCCACAGGAGCTACAGCCGAATGAGCTATTTTCCCGTCCGAGATCCCGAGCCTGGAGATGCCTTCTCCTGCGATGCGATCGAACTGATGGTCATCCCCAACGCCAAGGACATCGGCGGGTTCGAGGTGCGGCGCGCGCTGCCGACGGCGCGGCGTCGGCTCGTCGGCCCGTTCATCTTCTTCGACCGGATGGGACCGGCCGTCCTGCGCGCCGGCCAGGCGATGGACGTTCGCCCGCACCCGCATATCGGGCTGTCGACGGTGACCTATCTGTTCGACGGCCGCATCCGCCATCGCGATTCGCTCGGCACCGAAATGGTGATCGCGCCGGGCGACGTGAATCTGATGACGGCGGGGCGCGGCATCGTCCATTCGGAGCGCACGCCGGAAGAGCTTCGCGGCGCGCCGATGTCGATTTCCGGCCTGCAGACGTGGCTTGCGCTGCCGGACGGCAAGGAGGAGATCGCGCCCGAATTCGCCAACACGGCCAAGGCGCACCTGCCTGAGTTCTATGAAGACGGTGTCACCGGTGCGGTGGTGATCGGCGCTTTCCAGGGCTTGGCCTCGCCGGTGAAGGCCTATTCCGACACGCTCTACGCCTCGCTGCGGCTCGATCCGGGCGCGCGGGTGCAGATACCGGCCGACGCCGAGGAGCGGGCGATCTATGTCCTCGAAGGCTCGGTGATTATCGCTGGCGACCGCTTCCCGTCCGATCGCCTGCTGGTCTTCCGCCCAGGCGACGAGATCGTCGTTTCGTCCGAAACCGGCGCGCATTTCATGTTGTTCGGCGGCGCCTCGCTCGGCTCGCCCCGCCACATCTGGTGGAACTTCGTCTCGTCATCGAAGGAACGCATCGAGCAGGCCAAGGAAGAGTGGCGGACGGCGAAGTTCGACATCGTCCCCGGCGACGAGGAAGAATACATACCGTTGCCCGCGGGATAGTGTGCGACGCTGGCCCACGTTTACTTTTCGGGCCGCACTGCCTATGTCGGCTGCAATACACGATAGAGAAGCCGGACAATCTTGCCCTCACCGTCCACGCCACTCCTCGACAGGGTCCGCATTCCCGCGGACCTGCGCAAGCTGTCGGAAGCTGAACTGCCTCAGCTTGCCGGCGAACTGCGCGAGGAACTGATCGACGCCGTCTCGCAGACCGGCGGCCACCTCGGCGCCGGCCTGGGGGTGGTCGAGCTGACCGTCGCGCTCCACTATGTTTTCAACACGCCCGAGGATCGTTTGATCTGGGATGTCGGCCACCAGGCTTATCCGCACAAGATCCTGACCGGCCGGCGCGACCGCATCCGCACGTTGAGGGCCGAGGACGGGCTGTCCGGCTTCACCAAGCGTGCCGAAAGCGAGTACGACCCGTTCGGCGCGGCGCATTCGTCGACCTCGATCTCGGCCGGTCTCGGCATGGCGGTGGCGCGCGACCTGAAGGGCGGCAAGAACAGCGTCATCGCGGTGATCGGCGACGGCGCGATGTCGGCCGGCATGGCCTATGAGGCGATGAACAATGCCGGCGCGCTCGATGCCCGCCTCATCGTCATCCTCAACGACAACGACATGTCGATCGCTCCTCCGACCGGGGCGATGAGCGCCTACCTCGCGCGTCTCGCCTCCGGTCGCGCCTATCTCGGCCTGCGCGACATCGGCAAGAAGCTGACGTCCTACCTCGGCAAGCGCGCTGACCGCGCCATCACCCGCGCCGTCGAGCACGCGCGCGGCTACGTCACCGGCGGCACGATGTTCGAGGAGCTCGGCTTCTATCACATCGGACCGATCGACGGTCACAACCTGGAGCACCTGATCCCGGTGCTGAAGAATGTCCGCGACAATGGCGACGGGCCGGTGCTGATCCACGTCATCACCAAGAAGGGCAAGGGCTACGCCCCGGCCGAGGCAGCATCCGACAAGTATCACGGCGTCAACAAGTTCGACGTCATCACCGGCGCCCAGGCCAAGGCACCTGCCAACGCGCCTGCCTACACGAAAGTCTTCGCCGAGAGCCTGATCGAGGAAGCGCTGCGCGACGAGAAGATCGTCGCCATCACCGCGGCGATGCCGACGGGCACCGGCCTCGACCTGTTCGGCGAGGCGTTTCCGACCCGAACCTTCGACGTCGGCATCGCCGAGCAGCATGCCGTCACCTTCGCCGCCGGTCTGGCGACGGAAGGGTTCAAGCCTTTCGCCGCGATTTACTCGACCTTCCTGCAGCGCGCCTACGACCAGGTCGTCCACGACGTGGCGATCCAGAAGCTGCCGGTGCGCTTTCCCATCGACCGCGCCGGCTATGTCGGCGCCGACGGTCCAACCCATTGCGGCGCCTTCGACGTCGGCTTCCTGTCGTCGCTGCCGGGCTTCGTCGTCATGGCCGCCGCGGACGAGGCCGAACTGCGCCATATGGTCCGCACCGCGGCGGAGTATGACGAAGGCCCGATCTCCTTCCGCTACCCGCGCGGCAACGGTGTTGGCGTCGAGATGCCGGTGCGGGGCTCGTTCCTCGAGATCGGCAAGGGACGGATTGTTCGCGAGGGAACCAAGGTTGCACTTCTGTCTTTCGGCACGAGGCTGGCCGATTGCATTCTCGCGGCCGAAGAACTGGACGCCGCCGGCCTGTCCACGACAGTTGCCGATGCTCGCTTCGCCAAACCGCTCGACCATGATCTCCTGCGGCGGCTGGCGCGCGAGCACGAAGTCCTGATCACGGTCGAGGAGGGCGCGGTCGGTGGTTTCGGCAGCCAGGTGCTGCAGTTCCTCGCTACGGAAGGGCTGCTCGACAACGGGCTCAAGGTCCGCCCGCTCTGTCTGCCCGACGAGTTCACCGACCACGCCAGGCCCGAGAAGATGTATGCCGAGGCGGGGCTCGACGCCGCCGGGATCGTGCGCACCGTGTTTGCCACGCTCCACCGCGAGATCCGTGCCGCCCGCGCCTGAATCTTTGCATCAACGGCATGAATCGGATTGGCCGCTTCGTCGCATAACGCTCTGTTTACGCTGCGGTTTGGCGTTTCCCTAACCCTGTCCCTTGGCCGTTTCTCAATCGGTCGCTGGTAAGACGTCTTCCCGGGACAGGGAGCAAAAGACCATGAAAACCTTGATCGCCGCGACGTTCGCGCTGGCTGCCGGATTGACACCGGCTTTGGCCGAGCAGCGCTACGACCGCCGGCTGGAAGCGGCCGCGATCCGCATCGTCGCCTCGAAGATGGGCGACCTGCGCGGTGGGTTCGGCCTCGACGAGCGGCCGGTGTTCGTCTCTCCTATAGCCGAAGCGCCTTCGACACAGCTTTCGGCCGGAGCCCAGACATCGACCGGCGCGCTCAACACCGGATCCGGCGGATACAGATCCTTCTGAAATCTCCCTCCTGCTTGCTTTCGGCGGTCCTACCCGTCAAGGAAACGGGATGTCCGCCGCAAGTCCCGCAACCCGCCAGCGTCTCGACGAGCTTCTCGTCGGCCGCGGTCTGTTTCAGACCCGCTCGCGGGCGCGCGACGCAATCGAGCGCGGCACGGTCGCCGTGTCCGGCAAGGTCGAGACCAGGCCGGGCAGGGTGGTCGAACAGGGCGTGGAGATAGTGGTCGACGACCCGGCGCGCGGCTACGTCTCGCGTTCGGCGCTCAAGCTCGTCGCCGCCCTCGACCATTTCGCGATCGATGTGACGGGAGCTGCCGCCCTCGACGTCGGCGCTTCGACCGGCGGTTTCACGCAGGTCCTGCTCGAAAGGGGCGCCGCGTCTGTCATCGCCCTCGATGTTGGCCGTGACCAGTTGCACGAGACGTTGCGCGCCGATCCACGCGTGCGGGTCATCGAAGGGCTCAATGCCCGCGACCTGACCATCGACCATCTCGGCGGGGTTCAGCCCCAGATTGTCGTTGCCGATGTCAGCTTCATCTCGCTGAAGCTCGCGCTTCCTCCGGCGCTTGCGCTTGCCGCGCAAGGCGCTTCGGCAGCACTCCTCGTCAAGCCGCAGTTCGAGGCCGGGCGCGAGGCGATCGGCAAGGGCGGGCTGCTGCGCGATCCGGCGCTCGGACCGAGGATCGCTGAGGACCTGTCTGCCTGGCTCGACGCCCAACCTGGCTGGCGTTCGCTGGGCGTCACCCCGTCGCCCATCGAAGGCGGCGACGGCAATCGCGAGTTTCTACTCGGCGGGAAGAGAGACCGATGAACGTGCGGCTCCTCATCGATAGTCTTGGCAGCCATGGCGACGGCATCGCGCGCACCGAGCGTGGCCAGGTCTTCGTGCCGTTTACCTTGCCGGGGGAGATCGTCAACGCAGCGGTCGAGCGCGACCGGGGAACGCTGATGGCGGTCGTTGAGCCGTCGCCGCTCAGGGTCGAGCCGCCGTGCCGGCATTTCGGCACCTGTGGCGGCTGCTCTCTCCAGCATATGGAGGCGCAGGCCTATCGCGCCTTCAAGGCCGAGCGCGTCGCGACGGCTCTGAAGCGCGAGCGCATCGGGATCGATCTGGAGCAACTGGTTTCGTGCGCGCCTGACAGCCGCCGCCGCGTCGTGCTGAGCGCCCGAAAGACGGCTGGCGGCATGCTGCTCGGCTATCATCGCATGCAGTCTTCCGAGATCGTCGATATCGAGGAATGCCGCATCGCGCTGCCGGCCATCGTCACGGCCCTGCCGATGCTGCGCAATCTCGCGGCGCTTGCCTGTCGGACGGCCACTCCGTTCCACCTCACCGTGACCGCCACGGACAACGGTCTCGACGTTGCCTTCGCCGAATCGGGCACGCTGCCGGACGCAGGACGTCGTGAGGCCGCCGCGTTCGCATTGCGCGAGCGCGTCGCGCGCCTTTCCGTCGACGGCGAGGTCCTTGTCGAGGCGCGCAAGCCAGCCGTGCGCTTCGGCCCGGCCGAGGTCACCCCGCCGCCGGGCGGCTTCCTGCAGGCGGTCGCCTCCGCGGAGGAGGCAATGGCGTCTCTGGTCGTGGGTCACCTGGCCAAGTCGAAACGTGTCGCCGATCTGTTCAGCGGCTCGGGCGCCTTCGCCTTGCGGTTGGCACAGAGGTCCGAAGTGCATGCGGTCGAGGGCGAGGCCGCGGCGCTGGCCGCGCTCGACCGGGGGTTCCGCTTCTCCACCGGCCTGAAGCGCGTCACCACGGAAAAACGTGATCTCTTCCGTCGTCCGCTCACCTTCAAGGATCTCGAAGCCTTCGACGGCATCGTCTTCGACCCGCCGCGCGCCGGAGCGGAGGATCAGTCACGCCAGATCGCGCGGTCGGGCGTGCCGAAAGTGGCGGCTGTCTCCTGCAACCCGGTGACGCTCGCCCGCGACCTGCGCATCCTCATCGACGGCGGCTACGAACTGGTCAGCGTGACACCCGTCGACCAGTTTCTCTGGTCGCCCCATGTCGAGGCCGTCGCGCTTCTGGAAAGACCGCGGAAGCGGCGGTGAGCGCCGTTAGGCGTCCGCCAGCAATCTGTCGACATAGTCCGGCACCATCTTCGATGCCGGACCCCTTATCACCTCGTTGAACATTTGCGTGTTGTCCGAGACGTCGAGATTGATCTCGACCGTGCGCGCGCCGTTGGCGCTCGCCTCCTCGACGAACTGCGCGGCCGGATAGACGTTGCCCGACGTTCCGATGGCGACGAACAGGTCCGCTTTCGCGAGCGCGCGGTAGATCCGGTCCATCTGATAGGGCATCTCGCTGAACCAGACGATGTCCGGCCGCATCTGCCCGACCGTCTCGCAATGCGGGCAACGCGAATAGGTCGACATGTCGGTCTTCCATGGACCGCGCAGCCCGCAGGCGCCGCACAGCGCCGAATTCAGCTCGCCATGCATGTGGATGAGCTTTCGCGAACCGGCAGATTCGTGCAGGTCATCGACGTTCTGGGTGACCAGCAGGAAGTCGCCGCGCCACGCGCCCTCGAGGCGCGCCAGCGCATGGTGCGCCGCGTTGGGCAGCGTATCGCGAAGCTGGCGCCGCCGCTTGTTGTAGAAGTCGTGCACCTTGACCGGATTGTGGGCGAACCCTTCGGGCGTCGCCACCTCGCGATGATCGACCTTCGCCCACAGGCCGTTCCTGTCGCGGAACGTCTCCAGCCCGGACTCGACGGAGATTCCGGCGCCGGTGAGGATGACGATGGAGGAGGTTGGATCGAAGTCCAAGATGTTTACGCCTTCGTCCCGCCGACCGTCATCTGGTTCATGCGCAGATGCGGCTGGCCGACGCCGACGGGGACTCCCTGGCCGGCCTTGCCGCACATGCCGATGCCGGTGTCGAGCTTCATGTCGTTGCCGACCATCGAGACGCGGTGCATCGCGTCCGGCCCGTTGCCGATCAGCATTGCGCCCTTGATCGGCTGAGTCACCTTGCCGTCCTCGATCATGTAGGCCTCGGTGCAGCCGAACACGAACTTGCCCGACGTGATGTCCACCTGCCCGCCGCCGAAGGAGACAGCGTAGATGCCCTTCTTCACCGAGGCGATGATCTCCTCCGGCGCCATGTCGCCGGCGGTCATGTAGGTGTTGGTCATGCGCGGCATCGGCTGGTGCGCATAGCCCTCGCGGCGGCCGTTGCCGGTCGGCTGCATGCCCATCAGGCGGGCATTCTGCCGGTCCTGCATGTAACCGACCAGCCTGCCGTCCTCGATCAGCACATTGTAGGCCGAAGGGGTGCCTTCGTCGTCGATGGTCAGCGAACCGCGCCGCTCCATGATCGTGCCGTCGTCGACGACGGTGACGCCCTTCGCTGCGACCTGCTGGCCGAGCAGCCCGGCGAAGGCGGAGGTCTTCTTGCGGTTGAAATCGCCTTCCAGTCCGTGTCCGACCGCCTCGTGCAGCATCACGCCCGGCCAGCCGGAAGACAGGACGATGTCGAAGGTTCCGGCAGGGGCGGGGACCGCCGCCAGATTGACTAGGGCTTGCCGCAGCGCCTCGTCGGCGCCGTCCTTCCACGCGCCCTCGGCGATGAATTCGTCAAAGCTCTTGCGACCGCCCATGCCGTAGGAGCCGGTTTCCTGCCGGTCGCCCTCGCCGACCATGACCTGGACGCTCATCCGCACCAGCGGGCGGATGTCGCGCGCGACCTGGCCGTCGGCGCGCAGGATCTCGACATGCTGCCACGACGCAGTGAGCGACGCGGTGACCTGGCGCACGCGCGGATCGCGCCCGCGCAGATAGGCGTCGATCTCCTGCAGAATCTTCGCCTTGGCCTCGAAGGCGGGCTGCTCGATCGGGTTGGCTTCGCCGTAGAGATGGCGATTCGTCTTCGCCGGCGCATCCGCCAGCGTGCCGGCATAGCCGGCCTTGACCGCCGACACGGCATCGGCTGCGCGCTGCAGCGCCGCGCCCGACAACTCGCTGGAATGCGCATATCCGGTCGCCTCGCCGGCCACGGCGCGCAGGCCAAAGCCCTGGTCGGTGGAGAAATTGGCCGTCTTCAGCCGGCCATTGTCGAACATCAGCGCTTCGGACTGGCTCTGCTCGAGGAACAGTTCGCCATCGTCCGCGCCCGTGACCGTATCGCGTACGAGACGCCTGATCTCGTCGTCGGAGATGTCGAACTGATTGAGAAGGCTGTCCATCGGCGAGTTCCAATATGTTGGCTTCACGCCAGCATATAGGCACCACCCGTCATCGCAGCAATCGGAAGCTACTCGACGGAGTCCTTGATGTCGCCGACGAAGGAATCCCAGGTCGCCATCTGCGCCTCGAGGTTCGCCCGTGTGATTCCGCCCTTGAAGTCGATGTCCATCCTGAAGTTGGACCCGTCCTTTTCGAAGGCCTTGATCCAGCGGTATTTCACGTTCCACTCGTTCGCCTTGTCCGCCGAGTATTCGTCGGTATAGCCGGCGGACAACTGGATCGAGCGGCAGTTCACGGCCTCCTTGCAGCCGTAGAACCAGACAACGTATTTGAGGCCCTGCACGCGGCCGCTGATCATCGGGTCGCCGGACGAATCCTTCTCCAACGCGGCCGAGCCGAAGCCTTTGGCCAGTTCCAGGACGAGCTCGGGGTCGGCGATGGTGTAGACCTCCGCCTGTTCCTGCGCGGTAGCGGAGACGGTAAGACACGTGACGAAAACGGCGCCGACCGCGCCAAGGATGCGAGAGAATTGCATCGACCGAAGCCCCCAACCGGACGTATCGGGCAGGGACTATCCGTCAGACCGCGGCCGAACGCAAGATCAGGCGACGCTACGGAAGCGCGGCAAAGCCTTCGGCGAAACCGGTCAGGTCGACAGGGATGCCGATGCCCTCCTCCGGCGCCTGGAAGACGATGAATACGGCGGCCTTGCCGTTCTTGAACGTCTCGAGAAGCTGCTTCTCGAGGATGACCTCGGCATAACATCCGTCCTCGAAGCATCGCGCGAAATAGGCGCGGCCGATATCCTTGCCGTCGACATAGAGGCCGAGCCCGTTCGGCAGGAGTACGCCGAGCGGCGTCAAGACCCGCAGGATCTCGGCCTTGTTGTCGGCGGTGCGGAACACGACGACGGAAAGGCCCATCTCCGGCCGCTCTTCCGCGACCACGTTCTGCATCATCGCGCATTGCTCGGCCGTCGCGCCGGCCGGAGTCGAGCAGACCATCGACCAGGCCCCATGCGTGCCCTTGACGGTCTCCTTCTGCTGCGCCAAGGCGGGCGTCCATGCCGCCGCGCAGCACGACAGGAGCGCAGTCAGGATAGTGCGACGGACCATTGTGAACTCCGTGACGAATCAGGCAAAGCTACCTTGCCAGGCCCGGCTTTTCAAAGCCGACGGGTCTGCACGTTCCTGAAACCCGTCGCAAACATGCTCTCAATGGCAAATCCGTCGGAATTGCGGCTTGCCTTACGGAAGTGGGGGACGCGGCGAATCCGCTGGATGGCGGGCAATTTCCGATGCGCTTTCAGGCATTTCCGCAAGGTCGGCACGCCGCGCGCAAAAATGCCGCACGCGGCGGACGATGGCTTTCTTGCGGTCGGATTGAGAGTATGGTTTTAACGGCGCCAACGTGGGACCCTGCCCGTTGCGCACGGGTCTGGACGGAACGTTGCGGGAGACGATCGTCGTGATGAAGAGATTTATAGGCAGCCTCACGGCAATTTCGGCCTCGCTGGCCGCCGGCTCGGCTTTTGCCGCGCAGCCCGAGCCTTGGCAGACCCGGTTCCAGCCTGCGGCGACTGCCGTCATGGAGCAGGTCACCTGGTTCGAGCAGTATACGCTCTGGTTCATCATCCCGATCTCGGTCTTCGTCCTGATTCTTCTGGCGATCGTCATCGTCCGCTTCCGCGCAAGCGTGAATCCGCAGCCTTCGCGCACCAGCCACAACACCCTGATCGAAGTGATCTGGACCGTCGGGCCGGTCGTCGTCCTGCTCTTTATCGCGGTTCCCTCCTTCCAGCTTCTGACTGCGCAGTATACGCCGCCGGAAGACCCGGCCCTGACCGTCAAGGCGACCGGCAACCAGTGGAACTGGGATTATGAATATCAGGTCGAGGAGCCGCTGAGCTTCAACTCGGCGATGCTGCAGGAGAATGCCCGCCAGGCGGCCGGCAAGGAAGACAAGGCCATCTATCCGCGCCTTCTCGCCGTCGACAACGAGGTCGTCGTGCCGGTCAATTCGACCGTGCGCGTTCTGGTCACCGCGACCGACGTGATCCATGCCTTCGCCATGCCCGCCTTCGGCATCAAGACCGACGCCGTGCCCGGCCGCATCAACGAGATCTGGTTCAAGGCCACGAAGGAAGGCCTTTACTACGGCCAGTGCTCGGAACTCTGCGGCAAGGACCACGCCTTCATGCCGATCGCGATCCGCGTCGTCACGCAGGACCAGTACACGACGTGGCTGACGGCCGCGAAGGCCGATCTGCCGGGCGCTAACCGTGCCCTGATGGCAGCGGTCGACACGAACAAGAAGGTTGCCGACGCGGGCGAGTGAGCCCTTGCGTCGCGATACTCGGAACGAACGGAGCGGACACATGGCAGGCGCTGCAGCTCACGACGATCACGGCCACGCGCACGGTGCACCTACCGGTTTCGCCCGGCGCTGGCTGTTCTCGACCAACCACAAGGACATCGGGACGCTCTACCTGATCTTCGCGATCATCGCGGGCATCATCGGCGGCTTCCTGTCGGTGATGATGCGCTGGGAGCTCGCCGAGCCGGGCATCCAGATCTTCACCGGCCTGGCCGAGATGGTCTACGGTTTCGAGGGCGATGCCGCGATCGACGGCGGCAAGCACATGTATAACGTGTTCACGACCGGCCACGCGCTGATCATGATCTTCTTCATGGTCATGCCGGCTCTGATCGGCGGCTTCGCCAACTGGATGGTTCCGATCATGATCGGAGCGCCTGATATGGCGTTCCCGCGCATGAACAACATCTCGTTCTGGCTGCTTCCGCCGGCCTTCATCCTGCTCCTGATCTCGATGTTCGTCCCCGGCCCGACCGGCGGTTTCGGCGTCGGCGGCGGCTGGACGATCTATCCGCCGCTGTCGACAACGGGCCAGCCCGGCCCGGCGATGGATCTCGCGATCCTGTCGCTCCACCTCGCCGGCGCGTCGTCGATCCTCGGTGCGATCAATTTCATCACCACGATCTTCAACATGCGCGCTCCGGGCATGACGCTGCACAAGATGCCGCTGTTCGCCTGGTCGGTGCTGATCACCGCCTTCCTGCTGCTCCTGTCGCTTCCGGTTCTCGCCGGCGGCATCACGATGCTCCTGACCGACCGCAACTTCGGCACTGCCTTCTTCGCGCCCGACTTCGGCGGCGACCCGATCCTGTTCCAGCACCTGTTCTGGTTCTTCGGCCACCCGGAAGTCTACATCCTGATCCTGCCGGGCTTCGGCATCGTCAGCCACATCGTCTCGACCTTCTCCCGGAAGCCGATCTTCGGCTACCTCGGCATGGCCTATGCGATGGTCGCGATCGGCGCCGTGGGCTTCATCGTGTGGGCGCACCACATGTATACGACCGGCATCGCGCTCAACACGCAGCGCTATTTCGTCTTCGCGACGATGGTTATCGCGGTGCCGACCGGCGTGAAGATCTTCTCCTGGATCGCGACGATGTGGGGCGGTTCGATCTCGATGCGCACGCCGATGCTGTGGGCGATCGGGTTCATCTTCCTGTTCACGATCGGCGGCGTCACCGGCGTCCAGCTCGCCAACGCCGGTCTCGATCGCGCCCTGCACGACACCTACTACGTCGTGGCGCACTTCCATTACGTGCTGTCGCTCGGCGCCGTGTTTGCGATCTTCGCCGGCTGGTACTACTGGTTCCCGAAGATGACCGGCTACATGTATTCGCCGTTCATCGCGCGCGCCCACTTCTGGATCACGTTCATCGGCGTGAACCTGGTGTTTTTCCCGCAGCACTTCCTGGGTCTGGCCGGCATGCCGCGCCGCTACATCGACTATCCGGACGCGTTCGCGGGCTGGAACGAGGTTTCATCCTACGGTTCCTATCTCTCGGCCTTCGGCGTGCTGGTGTTCCTCTACGGCGTGTTCGAAGCCTTCTCCAAGAAGCGCATCGCCGGCGCCAATCCCTGGGGCGAAGGCGCGACCACGCTCGAGTGGCAGCTGCCGTCGCCGCCGCCCTACCACCAGTGGGAGCAGCTGCCGAAGATCAAGTGATCGGCAGAAAGCCAAAGCAAACCGCCGGGTTCCGGCGGTTTCGCCCTTTGAGACCTGGAGCGGACGCCTGAATGGCTGTTGTTGAGAATATTGGCCGGGAAGAGATCCGCCTCTCCGAGGCGACCGCCGGCGACTATTTCGCGCTGCTGAAGCCGCGTGTCATGTCGCTCGTCGTCTTCACCGCGATTGTCGGTCTGGTGGCAGCACCCGGCGCGATGAACCCGTTCATCGCCATCATTGCGATCGTCGCCATCGCCGTCGGCGCCGGTGCGTCGGGCGCGCTGAACATGTGGTACGACGCCGACATCGACCACGTCATGTCCCGCACGTCGAAGCGTCCGGTGCCGCTCGGCCGCGTACTGCCCGGCGAAGCGCTGGCATTCGGGCTGGTCCTCTCGGCGCTTTCGGTCCTGACGCTCGGCGTGCTTGTAAACTGGCTGTCGGCGACGCTGCTGGCCTTCACGATTTTCTTCTATGCCGTCATCTATACGATGTGGCTCAAGCGCTCGACGCCGCAGAACATCGTCATCGGCGGCGCCGCCGGGGCGATCCCGCCGGTGATCGGCTGGGCCGCGGCAACCGGCACCGTCAGCCTCGAGAGCGTCATCCTGTTCCTGGTGATCTTCCTGTGGACCCCGCCGCATTTCTGGGCGCTGGCACTGTTCAAGGCGGGCGACTACGGCCGCGCCGGCATCCCGATGATGCCCAACGTCGCGGGCGAACTGTCAACGCGCCGCCAGATGTTCGTCTATGCGCTGATCCTCGCGCCGCTGGCGGTCCTGCCGGCCGTGCTCGGCTACGTCTCCTGGGGCTATGGCATCGCCGCTACCGTGCTCGGCGCCGGCTTCGTCTGGAAGACCTGGGCGGTTCTCGCCATGTCTTCCGAAGACAAGGTGATGAAGCCGGCCAAGCAGCTGTTCGCCTATTCCATCGTCTACCTGTTCCTGATTTTCACGGCCTACCTTCTTGACGTCGTCGCATGGCGGCTGCTGGCCCCAGTCGGAGCATGAGCATGGACGACAATCTGGTCACGATGAGCCCGGCCCAGAAGAAGGCGCAGCGCAGCCGCAACATCGCCATCGGTGTCGCGCTGGCGGTGCTCGTCGTGCTCTTCTATGTCGCGACGATCGTCAAGTTCGGCCCTTCCATTCTCGACAGGCCGCTGTGATGAGCGAGCCGGGCCTCGACAAGGATATGAAGCGTGAGCGGTCCAACCGCGTGATCGCGGCCGCGTCCTTCGCCTTCGTCGCCGGCATGGTCGGCATGGCCTATGCAGCGGTTCCGCTCTACGCGATGTTCTGTCAGATGACCGGCTATGGAGGCACGACGCAGCGCGTCGAGCAGTATTCCGACAAGATTCTCGACCGGAAGATCACCGTCCGATTCGACGCGAATGTTTCCGGCGGGCTGCCCTGGGATTTCCAGCCCGTGCAGCGTGACGTGACCATGCGCATCGGCGAGACGACGCAGATCGCCTACCGCGCGCAGAACCAGTTCAACGTGCCGACCGCCGGCCGCGCCAGCTTCAACGTGACGCCCGAACTGGCAGGTTCCTATTTCAACAAGGTCGAGTGCTTCTGTTTCACCGACACGACGTTGAAGCCCGGCGAAAAACTCGACATGCCGGTCGTCTTCTACGTCGATCCGGAAATCGCCAACGTGCCGGAACTCGCACATCTGAAGACGATAACCCTGTCCTACACCTTCTTCCCGATCGACGCTGCCAAGCCCGTTGCTGTTGCGCCGACCGGGAAAGATGCTAGGACCGACACCAAGACGCAAACGACGGAAATCGGGGGCTGAGATGGCCGACGCGCACGCCAAACCGCAACACGACTACCACATCATCGATCCGAGCCCCTGGCCGTTCATCGGCGCCACCGGCGCGCTCATCATGGCGATCGGCGGCGTGGCCTGGATGCAGTCGCTGAAGAATGGTTCGCTGCACCTTCTCGGTGTCGAGCTCGCCGGCGCCAACTACTGGATCTTCGCCATCGGCCTCGCGATCGTGCTCTACACGATGTTCGGCTGGTGGTCGGACACGATCAAGGAAGCGCATGAGGGGCACCACACCCGCGTCGTGTCGCTGCATCTGCGCTACGGCATGATCATGTTCATCGCCTCCGAGGTGATGTTCTTCGTCGCCTGGTTCTGGGCCTTCTTCGACGCCAGTCTGTTCCCGAACGAGGCGTCGCAAGTGGCTCGCGAGGCATTCACCGGCGGAGTATGGCCGCCGAAGAGCGTCGAGGTGCTCGATCCCTTCCACCTGCCGCTCTACAACACGATCATCCTGCTCCTGTCCGGCACGACCGTAACCTGGGCGCACCACGCCCTGCTGCACGACGACCGCAAGGGCCTGGTCTGGGGCCTGACGATCACCGTGGCGCTCGGCGTGCTGTTCTCGATGGTTCAGGCCTACGAGTACATCCACGCGCCGTTCGCCTTCAAGGATTCCATCTACGGCGCCACCTTCTTCATGGCGACCGGCTTCCACGGCTTCCACGTGATCATCGGCACGATCTTCCTGTTCGTCTGCCTGATCCGGGCGATGCGCGGCGACTTCACCGCCAAGCAGCACTTCGGTTTCGAGGCGGCCGCCTGGTATTGGCATTTCGTCGACGTGGTCTGGCTGTTCCTGTTCGCCTGCGTCTATGTGTGGGCTTCCAACGGCGCGACGATTGCCGCCGGACACTGAGCCGGGATAGAAACCACCGACGCGGCCGGAGAGATCCGGCCGCGTTTTCTTTTGCTGCTACAATTGGCCTGATCGACCCAGTCTGACCGATTGAATAATGTCCGGCGAACGATCGCCTAATCGGTCGGACAAGGAGAAATCGCCGAATGAGCGAGGATCAGGCTCACTATCCGCCGGTAGAACCGTTCGGTGCCGGTTTTCGCGGCCGCTGTCCGCGTTGCGGCGAGGGCAGGCTCTTCAACGGCTACATCTCGGTCAAGCCGCGCTGCAGCGTCTGCGGCCTCGATTTCGACTTCGCCGATTCCGCGGACGGCCCGGCCGTCTTCGTGATGCTGATCATCGGGTTCATTGTCGTCGGCCTCGCGCTATGGGTCGAGGTATCCTACGGCCCGCCGCTGTGGCTCCACTTCCTGCTGTGGATACCGTTGACGCTCATCCTCTGCCTGCCGACGCTGCGGTGGCTGAAGGGCATCATGATCGCGCTGCAATATTCGAACAAGGCCGAGCAGGGCCGGCTGGACCGCCCGGAATGACGCGTTCGGCGGTAGGTCGCGATCCTGCCCGAGGCTTTCCCTGGGTTCTGACGATCGTCACGCTGGTCGCACTCGCCATTCTTCTTGCCCTCGGCACCTGGCAGGTCCAGCGGCTTGCGTGGAAGGAAGCGCTGATCGCCACCATTGACGGCCGGGTGAGCGCAACACCCTTGCCTCTCGCTGAGGTCGAGAAGACAGCCGCCGCAGGTGAAGACTTCGAATACCAGCCGGTCGCGACTTCGGGCACATATCTGCACGCGAAGGAGCAGTTCTTCTTCGCCACACATGACGGCCAGTCCGGCTGGTTCGTCTACACGCCCCTCCAGATGACGGACGGCCGCGCGGTCTTCGTCAATCGCGGCTTCGTGCCCTATGACCGCAAGGCCGCCTCGACCCGTGCGGAAGGTCAGATGACCGGCACGGTCGCCGTCTCGGGTCTGGCGCGCATGGCGCCAGCCGAAAAGCCGTCCTGGCTGGTCCCGGACAACCAACCGGCCGAGAACGTGTTCTACTGGAAGGATCTCGCGGCGATGACGGCAAATGCCGGGCTGGATCCGAAGACCGTCGTACCGTTCTTCATCGACGCCGAGAAATCCGACGTTGCCGGCGGGTATCCCGTCGGCGGCGTGACCATCATCGACCTGCCCAACAGCCATCTCCAGTATGCCGTGACCTGGTATGGGCTCGCGGCCGCGCTGCTTGGCGTCTACATTGCCATGCTGCTGCGCCATCGCAAGCACGCGCCGGACGCCCGCTCTTGACAGAGCATGACCGTCGCCCCCATGTCCCGGGCCTCCACGAACGCGGGATTCAGATGCTCGATCGACGCCACAAGCCGCCGCTGACGATCCGCCTGTGCGGGCCGCGCGGATTCTGCGCCGGCGTCGACAGGGCGATCCAGATCGTCGTGCTGGCGCTGAAGAAATATGGCGCGCCGGTCTATGTGCGCCACGAGATCGTACACAATCGCTATGTCGTCGAAGGGCTGCAGAACCTCGGCGCGGTCTTCATCGAGGAACTGAGCGAGATACCCGACGAGCATCGGCAATGTCCCGTCGTCTTCTCCGCGCATGGCGTGCCGAAGTCGGTTCCGGCGGACGCAATCGCCCGCAACCTGTTCTATCTCGACGCCACCTGTCCGCTGGTCTCCAAGGTCCACAAGCAGGCGATGCGCCATCAGCGACTCGGCCGCCATGTGCTCCTGATTGGCCATGCCGGCCATCCGGAAGTGATCGGGACGATGGGTCAGTTGCCCGAAGGCGCCGTCACGCTGATCGAGACGGAGGCCGAGGCACGCGCGTTCGATGCGCCGAAAGGTGTGGAACTCGGTTTCGTCACGCAGACGACGCTTTCGGTCGCCGATACGGCCGGGGTCATCCGCGCATTGGAGGCGAAGTTCCCGCACATCAAGGCGCCGGCGGCCGAGTCGATCTGCTACGCCACCACCAACCGTCAGGAGGCGGTGCAGGCCGCGGCACCGGGGGCGGACCTCTTCCTCGTCGTCGGCGCGCCGAATTCCTCCAATTCCAAGCGCCTCGTCGAGGTGGCGGAGCGGGCCGGCGCGAAGCGGTCGCTGCTCGTGCAGCGCGCGTCGGAAATCCCTTGGGAAGAGATTGGCGACATCGCCATACTGGGCCTGTCGGCGGGGGCGTCGGCGCCCGAAATCATCGTCGACGAGATCGTCGCGGCCTTCAAGCAACGGTTCGACGCGACGGTGGAACTGGCGGTGACTGCGGAAGAGACCGAGAATTTCCCCGTCATGCGCGCGATCCGCGACGTCGAACTGACGGCGGCCGACATGGCATTCGTCAACGGCGCTGCGTGAGGACATTGTTCTAGATGGCTGTCTTTACCGACATCACCGAGACGGAGCTTGGCGCGTTCCTGGCGGAATACGACCTCGCCGAACTGCGCTCCTACCGCGGCATCGCCGAGGGATCGGAGAATTCGAACTTCGTGCTGCACACCGGCAAGGGCGAGTTCATCCTGACGCTCTACGAGAAGCGGGTCGATGAAGCCGACCTGCCGTTCTTTCTCGGTCTGATGCAGCATCTGGCGCTGAAGGGTATCTCTTGTCCCTTGCCGGTGGCGCGACGCGACGGTTCGCTGATCGGCCGCCTCGCCGGCCGGCCGGCGGCGATCATCACCTTTCTCGAGGGCATCTGGCCGCGCCGGCCGACGGTGCCGCAATGCCGCGAGGTCGGCAAGGCGCTTGCCGGCATGCATCTCGCCAGCGCAGACTTCACCATCGCGCGTCCCAACGCGCTGTCGGTCGACGGCTGGCGCAAGCTGTGGGCCGGCGCGCGGGAGCGCTCCGGCGAGGTCGATACCAGCCTCAAGGCCGATATCGATGCGGATTTCGAGCTGTTCGCGCATGCCTGGCCCTCCGACTTGCCGGCCGGGGTGATCCATGCCGACCTCTTTCCGGACAACGTCTTCTTCCTCGGCAACAAGCTGTCCGGGCTGATCGATTTCTATTTCGCCTGCAACGATTTCTACGCCTACGACGTCGCCACCTGTCTCAACGCCTGGTGCTTCGAGAAGGACGGCGCCTTCAACATCACCAAGGGTGCTGCACTTCTGTCGGGCTACGAAAGCGTCCGGCCGCTGACGGCGGCCGAGAAGGACGCGCTGCCGATCCTGGCGAGGGGCTCGGCGCTGCGCTTCACGCTGACCCGGCTCTACGACTGGCTCACCATTCCCGACGGCGCGCTGGTGCAGAAGCGCGATCCGACCGAATTCGTGCGCCGCTGGCGCTTCCACCGCCACGTGGCGTCCGCATCCGAATACGGGCTGGTCCCTGCATGAAGACGATCGAGATTTTCACCGACGGCGCCTGCTCGGGCAATCCCGGCCCGGGCGGCTGGGGTGCGATCCTGCGCTTCAACGGCACGACCAAGGAACTCTACGGCGGCGAGGCCGACACGACCAACAACCGCATGGAGCTGACGGCGGCGATCGAGGCGCTCAATGCGGTGAAGGAGCCGTGCGAGGTGCTGATGCACACCGACAGCAAATATGTGATGGACGGCATTTCCGGCTGGATCCACGGGTGGAAAAAGCGTGGCTGGAAGACCGCCGACAACAAGCCGGTGAAGAACGTGGAGCTGTGGCAGAAGCTCGACGAGGCCAATCGCCGCCACAAGGTCAAGTGGCACTGGGTGAAGGGTCACGCCGGCCACGACGAGAACGAGCGCGCCGACGAACTCGCCCGCCTGGGCATGGAGCCGTTCAAGGGCAAGGCGAAGACGGCCGATCCGATCGTGTCGCCCGCCAGGACGCCGCGGCTGATGGGCAATTCCGTCCGCAAAAGCTGACCCGGATCCTGTCGGATCCGGATCAGGATACCGTCAGAGCTGCTCGAGAATGCGCGCGGCGCCCGAAATCTCGGCCTTGCCGGCGGCTTCCTCGATGTTGAGCGTCTTCACCACGCCGTCCTCGACGATCATCGAGAAGCGCTTGAGGCGGGTGCCCATGCCCGCCTTCGACAGGTCGTTGTCCAGTCCGACCGCCTTGGCGAAGTCGGCGCTGCCATCGGCGAGGAACGTGATCTTGCCTTCGCCGCCGCTCGCCTTCGCCCAGGCATTCATGACGTGATGGTCGTTGACAGAGACGACGGCGATGGCGTCCGCGCCCTTGGCGAGGATCGCATCGTGGTTCTCGATGAAGCCCGGTAGGTGGTTCATGCTGCAGGTCGGCGTGAAGGCGCCCGGAACCCCGAACAGCACCACCTTCTTGCCGGCGAAGAAATCGCCCGTGCTCACGTTCGCCGCGCCCTCCGGCGTCATGGTCTTGAGCGTGGCGTCGGGAATCTTGTCTCCGGGGGCGATAGTCATGTGTGCTCCGATTGGGATGGTACTTTTGTGGGACGTTGAAGGGCGGAGATAAGGCCTCGGGGGGATTTGTCCAGAGCCTATGGGATAAGAGATCGGCCCTCGACCGACTTGTCGTCCGCGACGAGCGTGTAGTCCAGCGCAGTCTCAGACGCGGCCCCCTCCGGGCGGCTCAGCACCGGGATGCGGAATGCGCGCTGCCCACCGGTCGTTTCCAGCACGGGAACGCCGAATGCCCAGCCCTTCGGTGTCACAATGAACAGATCGCCTCCGCTGGCGCCGTTCGGCAGAACTGCATCCGCAAGCAGCGAGGAGCCCTCGTCGCGGATGCCGTTCAGGCCGAACCCGGCGGACGCGGCCGAGGGGAGGCGACTGAAGCCCTCCGCGATGGCGGGATCGGCTTCGCCCGCTACTCCGCCCGGGGTGACCGAGAGCCGCGCCTGGACGGGTACGCAGATTTCCTTGCAGATGCCCAGGAGCACATCCGCGTCGATCGCCGTGAACTTCTCCGGATCGTCGACCTGGAACGTGACCGGCAGGGCGACGGGCTGGACATAGCCGATAGAGACTTCGTCGCCTTCCTGGAAACGGACAGGCGCCGGGAAGGAAAGCGCCACGCTTCTGACGTTCATGCTCGCCGAGACGTCGACCAGCGGCGCGATGCCGGCGCTTCCCGGGTCCTTCCAGTAGGTCTTCCATCCGGGCTCGAGGGCGATCTGCAGAACCCCTCGCATCAGCCCGTCGGCCCCTGCGGCATCAGCGGTGACGAGGCGCAGGCGCGCACCGTTAGTCTCGAACCAGTCGCTCGACGCAGCCTGCGAAAAGCCAGGCATGGCGACGATCGCGAACGGAAGGATGAAGCGTTTCATGCCTGGCTTCATGCTCCCGAGGCTTGCCGTCTGCAACCCGTTGGGCGGGCCGCGTCATCAGTTTTAGGTGAACGCGCCCCATGGGGGTGCTTCAAATTGGCCGAAACTCTATCTTTCGTGCCGGGAAAAATCGCGTTACGCTTTTGTCATGGACATCTTGCGCCATAAGCGGAAATCGCACGGCGGCGGTTTCCTCAACGACCAGTTCCTCATCGCCATGCCGGGCATGAAGGACGAGCGTTTCTCGCGCACCGTGATCTATGTCTGCGCGCACAGCGAGGAAGGCGCGATGGGCCTGATCATCAATCAGCCCCAGCAGATGCGCTTCCCGGATCTTCTCGTCCAGCTCGGCATCATGGACGAGACCAGCGCCATCCGCCTGCCGCCAAGCATGCGCGACTTCCAGGTCCGCAATGGCGGGCCGGTCGACCGCAGCCGCGGTTTCGTGCTGCACACCGACGACTACCGCGTCGATTCCTCGCTGCCGGTGGCCGAGGATATCTGCCTGACGGCCACGGTCGACATCCTGCGCGCCATTTCGAAGGGGAGGGGGCCGCGCCGGGCACTGATGGCGCTCGGCTATTCCGGTTGGGGAGCAGGGCAGCTGGAGAGCGAGATCATCGACAATGGCTGGCTGACCTGCCCGGCTGATCCGGACCTGCTCTTCGATTCCGACATGGATCGGAAATACGGCCGCGTCCTCGCCGCGATCGGGATCGACGAATCCCGCCTCAGCCACTTCGCCGGTCACGCCTGAGCGGTCGCGAACTGCTCCTTCAAGAGCTTGACCGCGTTTTCGGCCGTCATTGGAGACCCGAAGGCGAAGCTCTGGACATACTCGCAGCCCATCTGGCGCAACAGCAATGCCGAAGCTTCGTCCGGCACGCCCTCCGCCACGACCGACAGGCCGAGATCGTGTGCCATGTTCACCATCGAGCGCAGCAGGACATTCTTCTTCGGGCTTGAATCGTCGACGAAGCTCTTGTCGATCTTGATCGTGTCGAAGGGGAAGCGCGTGAGATAGGCCAGGGACGAATAGCCCGTCCCGAAATCGTCGAGCGACAAACCGATCCCAAGCTGTTTCAGCTTGCTCAGCACATGCGCGGACTGTTCGGGATTGTCCATCACGAGCGATTCCGTCAGTTCCAGCCGCAGGCACCGCGGCTTGAGGCTCGACCGCGCGAGCACCGAGCGGACGTCGGACACCAAGTCGCGGCGCAGCAGTTGCCGGCTCGACAGATTGACCGAGACGGAGATCGGGTTCTCTCCGGAAAACTTCAGCCAGCCTGCGAGGTCGTCAGCGGCCTGCTGCATGGCAAACAGACCGAGCTGGACGATCAGCCCGCAGCTCTCCGCGATCGGGATGAACTCGGATGGCGGGATGACGCCGCGACGCGGATGCTCCCACCGCAAAAGCGCCTCGAAGCCGGCCACGGTGCGGTCTTCCAGCCGGACGATCGGCTGGTAGGCGAGCCGGAATTCGTTGCGTTCGACCGCGCGCCTAAGGTCGGATTCGAACTGCAGCCGGTCGCTGCCGAAGGAACGGAAGGCAGGGCGGAACGGCTCGACGCGATCGCCGCCGAAGCGTTTCGCCTGATGCATGGCGAGCTCGGCATCCTTGAGCATGTCCTCGGCGGAGTTCTGCGTCGATGTCCAGGAGATGAGTCCGATCGAGGCGGTCAGCACGATCTCCCGCTTCGCAAAGGTGATCGGCGCGCTGACCGCATGCTTGATGGCATCGGCGACCGCGGCGATCCGTGTCGGGTCCTGTTCGGAGAGCAGCATCAGCGCGAACTGGTCGCCTGCGACGCGGGACAGCGTGTCGTTGGGTTTCAGCAGCCGGTGGAGCCGCCTCGCGATCGTCAGCAGGATCGTATCTCCGGCCGACAAGCCCAGGCCGACATTGACCTGCTTGAAACGGTCGATGTCGATCGCAAAGACCGAGGGACGCACGTTCTCAGTCGACTTGGCGATCGAGACGACGCCTTCCAGCCGGTTCAGGAACAGTTCCCGGTTCGGCAGGCCGGTCAGGTTGTCGTGGATCGCGTCATGCAGCAGGCGTTCCTCGGCCTTCTTCTGCTCGGTGACGTCGACGAGCGTGCCGACGCAGCGGATGATCTCGCCGTCCGAGCCGATCACCGGGCGGGCCCTCAGCGAATACCAGTGATAGTGGCCGTCGGCACCGCGAAGCCGGAAATTTTGCTGGATACGGCCGCGCCTGTGCTCGAGCACGACGTCGAGCGTCGTCCGGAACGTGTCGCGGTCGTCTGGATGCAGCGCCGGCAGCCAGTTGCGCGCTGCCCCGTTGAGGCTTCCGGGCGGGAGTCCGAGCGGGTCGGACACGTCGGGACGCGTCACCACGCGGTCGCGCAGCACGTCCCAGTCCCAGACGATGTCGCCGGAGCCGGTAATGGCCAGCGCCTGCCGTTCCATGTCGGAGAACAGGCCCTGGTTCAGCCCGCCGCCGGCAAACGCGTGCTGCATGACGGTGAAACCGATCAGGAGGATGATGAGGATGAGGCCGCCGCCCAATGCCGGCTGGACGATGTCGTTGTTCAGCATACCCGTCACGGCGAGCCAGGAACCCGCCAGCCAGACGAGGACCATGAGCCAGCTCGGGATCAGCATGATGGCGCGATCGTAGCCGTTGGCCGCCAGATAGGCGATCAGGCCAATGCCGATTATTGCCGTCGCGGCAAAGGACAGACGGGCAATGCCGGCGGCGATCGCCGGGTCGAAGATTGCCACGCCGGCGATCAGGGCGAGCCCGAAGATCCAGGCCAGCGCGCCGTAGCTGAAATGGTCGTGCCAGCGGTTGAGGTTGAGATATGCGAACAGGAAGACGACGAAGGTGGCGGCCAGCGACACTTCGGCGCCCGCGCGCCAGATCTGCTCGTTGCCCGGGCCGATCTCGATGACCTTGTTCAGGAAGCCGAAATCGATGCTGATATAGGCCAGCACCGCCCAGGCGAGCGCGGCGGTGGCCGGGAACATCGACGTCCCCTTGACCACGAAGAGGATGGTCAGGAACAGCGCCAGCAGGCCCGAGATGCCGATGACGATGCCGCGGAATAGCGTGTAGGAGTTGACCGAATCCTTGTAGGCGTCCGGCTGCCAGAGATAGACCTGCGGCAGCGACGGCGAGGCGAGTTCCGCCACGAAGGTGACGACCGAACCCGGATTGATCGTGACCAGGAAGATGTCGGAGTCCGGGCTCTCCTCCCGGTCGAGCGCGAAGCCTTCCGACGGGGTGATCGAGACGATGCGGTTGGAACCGAGATCCGGCCACATAAGGCCCGATCCCGCCAGTCTGAAATGCGGCGCGACGATCAGCCGGTCGAGCTGCTGTTCGGAATTGTTGGCCAGCGCGAACACGCCCCAGTCTCCCGAAGAGCGCGGACTGGAGGCCTCGACCTCGATACGCCGCACGATTCCGTCGGCGCCGGGCGCCGTCGACACCTGGAACGTGTCGCCCTGGTTTCGATAGATCTCGACGGCCTTGGACAGGTCGAGCGCGATATCGTCGCGCGAAATGTCGATGAGCTCTACCGCGGCTGCCGGGAGCGTTACGAAAAACGCGATCAGGACTGCCAGAAACGGCGCGAACGCAAAACTCCGGCCGATCCTGGTCACAAGCTGCTAGCCCTGTTCCTGTCCTTGCCCGCCGTCTCCGGCAATGAGCGCATAAAGAAGGTGATCCTGCCAGGCGCCATTGATTCGCAGGTAGGAGCGCAGAAGTCCTTCGCGTCGGAATCCGGCTTTTTCAAGCACCCGGATCGAACGGTCGTTGCTGGGAATACAGGCAGCCTCGATCCGGTGCAACCTGAGCGTCTCGAAACCGAACTTGACGACCAGCAGGACGGCCTCGCGCATGAAGCCCTTGCCGGCATGATTGACCCCCATCCAGTAGCCGATCTGCCCCGACTGGGCGACGCCGTGGCGAATGTTGCCCAAGGTGATGCCGCCGGCAAGCTTGCCGGTCGATTTCTCGAAGATGAGGAAGGGCATGCCGCTGCCCTGGGCGATTTCTTCTCGGTATCGCCGCATCCGTTGCCGCCAGGCAGGGCGGTCCAGTTCGTCGTTGGCCCATTTGGGCTCCCACGGTGCGAGGAACTGCTCGCTTTCGTGACGCACCGCGGCCCATTGGGCATAGTCGGACATGACCGGTGGTCGCAGGGAGACCTTCTGCCCGATGAGTGCCGGTAAGGGCTGACGGAAGAAGGGTAGCGCGAACATCGCGTTCGCGGCCGGTCAGACGGCGATCTTCCGCATCAGCGGAGCAGGGCCGGCGAGCGTCTCGCGGATTGCATCGTAGGGCGCGAGACCTCCGATCGGGCCGATGCCGGCCACGGTCGGCGTGCTGGAGAACAGGCGTGAAGACAGATCGGTCAGCCGTTCCGTGGTGATCTTCGACAGGCGGTCTAGCAGCTCTTCCATCGTGATCGGCTGGCCGTAGAGCATGATCTGTCGCGCAATCTGCGAGGCGCGGCTCGCAGCGCTCTCGCGCGACATCATCAATCCGGCGCGGTACTGGGCGCGCGCGCGATTGAGCTCCTCCATCGAGACGTTTTCTCCGGCCTTGCGCAGTTCGTCCATGATCACGGGCACGAGTTCGGCGATGTCGGATTGCCCGGTCGCTGCGTGGACGCCGAAGATTCCGGTATCCGAGAACCCCCAATGGAACGCATAGACCGAATAGCAGAGGCCGCGCTTCTCGCGCACTTCCTGGAACAGGCGGCTCGACATGCCGCCGCCGAGGATCATGGAGAGCAGCTGCGACGTGTAGAAATCGCGCGCATGGTAGGCCCGGCCTTCGAAGCCGAGAATGATCTGCGCATCCTGCAGGTCGCGCATTTCGCGGAAATCGCCGCCGGTATAGGAGGCGACGAGGGCCGGCTTGCTCGTGCAGGTCGGGCGGAATCCTCCCAGGTGTTTCTCCACCAGGCGGACGAACTCGTCGTGCTTGACCGCGCCGGCCGCGACCACGACCATCCTGTCGGCGGCGTACTGGCGTTCCATGAAGTCGCGGATATTGGCCGAGGTGAAAGATTCAACCGTCGTCGGAGTGCCAAGGATCGAGCGGCCGATCGTCTGATTGCGGAAGGCGCTTTCGGTGAACCGGTCGAAGACGATGTCGTCGGGCGTGTCGTGCGCGGCGCCGATCTCCTGCAGGATGACGTGCTGCTCGCGTTCGAGCTCCTCCGGGTCGAAGGATGAATCGTTCAGGATGTCGGCGAGGATGTCGATCGCCAGCGGCACGTCGTCCTCCAGCACGCGGGCGTAGAACGAGGTCGTTTCGACGCTGGTCGCGGCATTGATCTCGCCGCCAACATTCTCGATCTCGGATGCGATCTGCCAGGCCGAGCGGCGTGACGTGCCCTTGAAGGCCATGTGTTCGAGCAGGTGCGCCATGCCGTGCTCGTCGTTGCGCTCGTCGCGCGCTCCCGACCTGACCCAGACGCCGAGCGCTACGGTTTCGATATGGGGTAGGGTTTCGGTTGCAACCGTCAGGCCGTTCGACAGACGGCTTACCTCAACACCCATGCGCACTTCACTCCCTAAACGCGCTCCGCGGCGGCCCTCGACCGGGCGGAAACGTAGTCTTCTATCATTTTCAGGTCCGAGGGAAGAACCTTGTAGTTTTCGCGTCGCGACATCAGGTCCGACAGCCAGTCCGGCAAGGCGGGGCTGATACCTGTAGCCGACTTGACCGCGTCGGGAAATTTGGCCGGATGGGCAGTGGCCAGAACCACCATCGGCGACGATCCGGCGATGGTTCCGGCGACCTGCACCCCGATCGCGCTGTGCGGGTCGAGCAGGTAGGAATTGCGCGACAGGATCCGCCTGATCGTCGCTGCGGTCTCGTCGACCGTCGAGCGGCCCGCGTCGAATTCCGCACGGATCGCAGCGAGATGAGCGGCCTCGATGGTGAAGGCGCCGGATTGCTTTAGCCGGTCCATGTAGCCGCGCACGGCAGCAGCATCGCGCCCGGCCGCCTCGAAGAGAAGGCGCTCGAAGTTGGACGACACCTGGATGTCCATCGACGGAGAGGTGGTCGCCACGACGCCGCGCGTCTCGTAGCTGCCGGTCTCGAGCGTCCGTGTGAGGATATCGTTGTCGTTGGTGGCAATCACCAGCCGGTCGACCGGCAGGCCCATGCGCTTGGCCGCGTATCCGGCGAAGATATCGCCGAAATTGCCGGTGGGCACCGTGAACGACACCTGCCTGTCCGGCGCTCCGAGCGAGATCGCGGAGGAGAAGTAGTAGACGATCTGGGCCATGATCCGGCCCCAGTTGATCGAGTTGACGCCCGACAGCATCGTGCGGTCGCGGAAGGTGTGGTCGTTGAACATGCCCTTCACCAGCGCCTGGCAATCGTCGAAGTTGCCTTCAACGGCGATGGCGTGAACGTTCGCGGCAGTCGACGTCGTCATCTGGCGCTGCTGGACCGGCGAGACCCGGCCATGCGGGAAGAGGATGAAGATGTCGGTCCGGTCGCGACCGGCGAAGGCGTCGATGGCAGCGCCCCCGGTGTCGCCCGACGTCGCGCCGACGATCGTCGCGCGCTGGCCGCGCTCGGCGAGCACATGGTCCATCAGCCGCGCCAGCAACTGCATCGCCACGTCCTTGAAGGCGAGCGTCGGACCGTGGAAAAGCTCGAGCAGATAGCTTTGCGGCCCGTGCTGGACGATCGGGCAGACCGCGTCGTGGCGGAATGTGGCATAGGCTTCGCGCACGATCTGCGAGAACGTCGCCTCTGCGATCTCGCCGTCGACGAAAGGCGTCAGCAGCCGGATCGCGAGGTCGGGATAGGACAGTTCCCGCATGGCGCGGATCTCGGCGGGCGAGAACTGCGGCCAGGATTGCGGCAGGTAGAGACCGCCGTCGCGTGCGAGCCCTGCAAGCAGCGCGTCCGAGAAACCGAGGATGGGCGCCTCGCCTCGCGTGCTGACGTAGTTCATCTGCTGGAGCCCGTCGCCTTTGCGTTCGATGCCGATGTGCCCCGAAAAACCGCCGCAATCCGGGTCGCATTCTGAAACCGGCGTTGGTATAGAGGGCCGCGTCGCGTGAGGAAAGTGCAGTACATGCAGTTAGCTTCGTTCAGTGGCCGTTTTCTCGGCCAGATTGCGGTCGCGGGCTTTATTCTGGCCGCCGCCGGGTGCCAGTCAGGCGACACCGTGGGATTGCTGAAACTCGGCGGCAACAGCGAGCCGCCCAAGGAAAAGGTGGCGCTGAACGAGCTGCGCGCCTTCTGCCCGCGCGTTCAGCTGCGCGACGGCACAGCCTACTACGACAGCTATACGAAGGACGGGAAGGACAAGGACGGCAACGCCGACCCGACGAAGATCATCTACCAGGCTTCGATCGGTGACGTGACGCGGTCCTGCAGTTACGGCCCCGGCACGATGACCGTGAACGTCGCCGCCGCCGGCCGCGTCGTTCCCGGCCCGGCCGGGAAGGACAGCTCGGTCAATCTGCCGATCCGCATCGCCGCGATGCGCGGCGACGAGGTGCTCTACACGCAACTCCACCAGTACCCCGTCACGATCTCCACCTCTGGCGGAGCCGCGCAGTTCGTCTTCAACGATCCGAACGTGACCTTCCCGACGCCCCCCGACAGCAAGGTCGTTGTCTATGTCGGATTCGACCAGGGACCGGAAAAGAAGCCGAAGCCGAAGACCAACTGATCCGCCGGCCTACTCCGCCCACTCCGACAGCGCGTCGAGAACCGCCTGCAGATCCGCGTGGCGGCGGATGACGGTTTCCGCACCGGCCTCCGTCAGCCGGTCGGCGTGGCCCGGATAGCTGTGCGAAGCGCCGGTGAAGCCGATGACGCGCATGCCCGCAGCTCGGGCGGCATGCACGCCGTGAACGGAATCCTCGATCACGAATGTATTCGCCGGGGCGGCGTTCATCGCCTTCGCGGCATGGATGAACACGTCCGGCGCGGGCTTCGGCCGGGCATCGGGAATTGCGCGCGCCGAGAATATGTGGTCGCCGAACAGCGGCCGCAGCCCGGTCTTGGTCAGCATCATCTCTAACCGGTCGGGCGTCGAATTCGAGCAGATGCAGCGCGGCGCCTGGACACGGGCGACGGCTTCGCGCGCGCCGTCGATGCCGCGAACCTCCTTGGCGAGCCGGTTGTCGAGAAGCTTGCGCTCCTCGTCGATCAGCGAAGCCTGGAGCGGGATCGCCGAGAGCTTCTCGACCTCCAGCAGGATGTCGTGGAAGGTCAGGCCTGCGAAGCGTTCCGCCACCTCCTCCGCTTCGATCGGGAATCCGGCCCGCGTGATCAGTTCGGCGTCGACGCGCGCGGCGATCACTTCGGAATCGACGAGCACGCCGTCGCAATCGAAGATGACGAGATCTGGCTGGGGCATGGAACGGTCCTGGAGGGAAGGGAGAAGGGCGCGGCGAATACACCAAACCGGCCGCCGCCGCAAATCGGCGGGCCAAGCCGCTCACTTCATTAAATATTTACGCGAAGCAGTAACCATAACGGCAGGTAAACGTAACGCGTATCGTGAGTGTGCCGATGTCCGCTATTCGTCTTGTCGACGATCTTTCCGCTGTTTCCCCCCGTGCCGACTGGCTCGATACGATCCTGAAGGGGGATTGCGTCGCGGCCCTCGAACGCCTGCCGGAGAAGTCGGTCGACGTGGTCTTTGCCGACCCGCCCTACAACCTCCAGCTCGACGGCGATCTGCACCGTCCGGACCAGTCGAAGGTAAATGCCGTCGACGACGCCTGGGACCAGTTCGAGAGCTTCGAGACCTATGACGCCTTCACTCGCGCCTGGCTGATGGCGGCGCGCCGTGTGCTGAAGCCGAACGGTACGATCTGGGTGATCGGCTCCTACCACAACATCTTCCGCGTCGGCGCCAAGCTGCAGGATCTCGGCTTCTGGATCCTCAACGACGTGATCTGGCGGAAGACCAATCCGATGCCGAACTTTCGCGGCCGCCGCTTCCAGAACGCGCACGAGACGCTAATCTGGGCCTCGCGCGACCAGTCGGCAAAGGGCTACACGTTCAACTACGACGCCATGAAGGCGGCCAATGACGACGTCCAGATGCGCACCGACTGGCTGTTCCCCATCTGCACCGGCGGAGAGCGGCTGAAGGACGATAACGGCGACAAGGTCCATCCGACCCAGAAGCCGGAGGCGCTCCTGGCGCGCATCCTGATGTCCTCGACCAAGCCCGGCGACGTGGTGCTCGATCCGTTCTTCGGCTCCGGCACCACCGGCGCCGTCGCCAAGCGTCTCGGCCGCCACTTCGTCGGCGTCGAGCGCGAGCAGTCCTACATCGACGCGGCGACCGCGCGCATCGACGCCGTCGTACCGTTCGACGGCGTCGAGCTGGCGGGCATGACCTCCAAGCGCGCCGAGCCGCGCGTCGCCTTCGGGAGCCTGGTCGAGGCAGGGCTGATCGCGCCCGGCGCCGAGTTGTCCGACGCGCGCCGCCGCTGGAGGGCGCAGGTGCGCGCCGACGGCACGCTCGCGATCGGCCGCGACGCGGGTTCGATCCACCGCCTCGGTGCGATGGTTCAGGGGCTCGACGCCTGCAACGGCTGGACCTTCTGGCATGTCGAGCGGGAGGGCAAGCTGAGCCCGATCGACGAACTGCGCCGGATCATGCGCGACCAGATGGCGGCGGTGGGGGGGTAATCGCCGCCTTAGGCCACTCCCAATCGCCTCAGATCCGCCTCCAGCTTCTCCGCGCCTTCGAACAATACCGCCTGCCAGCCGGCGTCGATGGCGCCTTTCACGTTCTTCGCGCTGTCGTCGATGAAGAGGCTGGCCGACGGATCGAGGCCGAAATCCGCCGCGTGGCGGTCGTAGATGGCTTTTTCCGGTTTGATCAGCCCGATCTCGCCTGACACCGTCACGCCGCGCGGCCGGTCGAGGAACGGAAACTTGACCCGCGCTTCGGAAAAGGTGTCGGCGGCGAAGTTGGTGAGCATCGTCACGTCGCGGCCGTCCTCGATGAGGCCCAGCATGAGCGCGACCGAATCCTCGTAGTGGTGCGGCACCATCTCGTGCCAATGCCGCCGGAAGGCGCGGATATTGTCTGCCTCGTCCGGGTAGCGCGCGATCAGCAGCGCCTCGGCTTCCGCCCAGGCCCGCCCGCGGTCCTGTTCGATATTCCAGTCGGACGTGCAGACATTCTCGAAGAACCAGCGGCGCTTCTCGGCGTCCGGGATCAGCCGGCTGTAGGGCAGGTCGGGATCGTAGTGGATCAGCACCTTGCCGATGTCGAAGACGATATGGCGGATTTCGGTCATGCAACTCCCCGGCGCGGCTTCTGGGTCGCGCCCTCTATCGCAGCCTCGATCACCTTTTTCATGACGGTTGGCAGCGCTTCGCTGTGGATTTCGCCCGGATTCGACCACCAGTAGCCGGGCGGGGGTGGCGCGTCGACATAGGCGAGGAAGACCGAGAGTTCGAGCTCGAAATGGGTGAAGACATGGGCAATCGAGCCCTTTGCCCGCCAGTTGGCGCGGAAGGGCGCGGCCTCCGTCCCGGTTGCGCCGTCGATCCTCGCCGTCCAGTCGGTGCCCGGAACTTCGGCCATTCCGCCGAGCAGCCCCTTGTCGGGCCGCTTGCGCAAGAGCACGGCCCCGTCGCGGCGAACGGCCACGAAGGCGGCACCGACCCGCTTCGGCTTCTCCTTCTTCGCCGCCTTGACCGGGTAGAACTCCGGGTCGCCGGCCTTCAGCGCGACGCACCCGTCCCTCAGCGGGCAGAGCACGCAGGCCGGTCGCTTCGGCGTGCAGATCGTCGCGCCGAGATCCATCATCGCCTGGGCGAAATCGCCGGGCCGGCTCCCAGGAACGGCGGATCCGACGAAAGCGCCGATCTCCGGCTTGGCCTCAGGCAGCGGCGTTCCGATGGCGCGGTAGCGGGTGACCACCCGCTCGACATTGCCGTCGACCACCGTCGCCGGCCGGTCGAAAGCGATCGCGGCGATGGCGGCTGCCGTGTAGGGGCCGATGCCGGGCAGGGCGCGCAGGCCGGCTTCCGTTTCGGGGAACCGGCCGCCATACTCGGCAACGACTGCATCGGCGCATTTCTTCAGGTTGCGCGCTCGGGAATAGTATCCAAGCCCCGCCCAGGCCTTCATGACGTCGTCGACCGGCGCCGCCGCGAGTTCTCTGACCGTCGGCCATTTGTCGACGAAGGCGCGGAAATAGGGGCGCACCGCCGAAACCGTGGTCTGTTGCAGCATGATTTCGGACAGCCAGACGAGATACGGGTCCTGGCGCACGCCTCCGGCGACCTTCGACGGCGGCACCCGCCACGGCAGGTCGCGGGCGTGGCGGTCGTACCAGTCGAGCAGTAGCGCGGCGAAGCCTGTGCTCATTCCGGCCTGGGTCTTATCTGGACTTTGGGATGTCATCGGGAGTCGGGTTGGTGTAATTGTCCGGTACGACATGGGGCGGTTCGCCGCGACTGGTTCATGACAGGCAAATCCTCATCGGGCAACGCACGGCCGGTCGGCGATCTCGCCACGGCGATCCTCGATCCCGTCCTGCGGCGCAAGGCCGGCATATCGACCGGTCTCGTCCAGTCGTGGGAAGAGATAGTGGGCCCGCGCCTCGCCGACAGCACCCGTCCGGAAAAGATCCTCTGGCCGCGCCGCGCAGGCGAGGACGATCCGTTCGAGCCCGCCACGCTGGTGGTGGCCTGCGAAGGCGCGGCGGCGCTGCATCTGCAGCACCAGACTGGCGAGATCATCGCCCGTATCAACGCCTTTCTCGGCTTTGCGGCGATCGGCAGGGTGCGCATCCTGCAAAAGCCTGTCGCCGCCCACAAGCCGCTCAAACGCCGCCCGCGCGAACTGACGCGTGACGAGGCGGCGGGCATCGCCTCATCGGTCGCTGGCATCGAGGATGAGGCATTGCGCGCCTCGTTGGAGAAGCTCGGCCGCGCGGTTGCCGCCGAACGCGGCCGGCGATAGCGTGTTCGTGAACGAAACGTCGGCAATCGGAATAGGCAGGCGGCCAATCTTGCCATATTTGGCGTGCTAAGCGGCATCTGCTAGTCGCTAACCCGCATTCTCTCGGCAACAGGTGATTCACATGAGCTTTTCGACACGTCGCAGGGACGTTCTTCTTTCGCTAGGCGCGGTGTCCGCGACAGCATTGCTCGCAGCTTGCAGTGACGATGCGCCGAAGCCGGCCGAACAGCCCGCGGCTCCGTCCGCGCCGACGGCCTCCGCCCCTGCCTCGCAGGGCACCGTCGACATGGCCAAGCTCGTGGAGCCAGGCGTCCTACCCGAAAAGATGCTCGGCAAGGCCGACGCGCCGGTGACGATCGTCGAATATGCCTCGATGACCTGCCCGCACTGCGCGACCTTCCACGCGACGACGCTGCCCGAGATCAAGACAAAGTATATCGACACCGGCAAGGCGCGGCTGATCATGCGCGAATTCCCGTTCGATCCGCGCGCCGAGGCCGGCTTCATGCTCGCCCGCTGCTCCGAGGACAAGTATTTTGCCATGGTCGACGTGCTGTTCAAGCAGCAGAGCAACTGGGCACGGGCAGAAGACGCGCAGGCTGCGCTTCTGCAAATCTCCAAGCTGGCGGGTTTTTCACAGGAGTCCTTCACCGCCTGCTTGACCAACCAGAAGCTTCTGGAGGACATCAGAGCGGTGCGTACGCGTGGCGCCGACGAGTTCAAGGTCGATTCCACCCCGACCTTCTTCATCAATGGCGACAAATATGCGGGGGCCCTATCGGTTGGCGAACTGTCCGCCATCATCGACTCCAAGCTTTGACGCGCTCTTGAGCGCGCGCCTTGGCGCGCCGGCTCGCCGGGACGAACGCTGATGCGGTTCTCCCGGCTGCGCCTACTCGGCTTCAAGTCCTTCGTCGAACCGTCCGAATTCGTCATCGAGAACGGGCTGACCGGCATCGTCGGCCCCAACGGCTGCGGCAAGTCGAACCTGGTCGAGGCGCTGCGCTGGGTGATGGGCGAGAGCTCCTACAAGAACATGCGCGCGTCCGGCATGGACGACGTCATCTTCTCGGGCTCCGCGACGCGGCCCTCGCGCAACACCGCCGAAGTCACGCTCTTCCTCGACAATTCCGACCGCAAGGCACCGGCCGCCTACAATGACGGCGATGAACTGCAGATCTCGCGCCGGATCGAGCGCGAGGCGGGGTCCAATTACCGGATCAACGGCAAGGAGGCGCGCGCCAAGGACGTGCAGTTGCTCTTCGCCGACCAGTCGACCGGAGCGCGCTCGCCCTCGATGGTTGGGCAAGGACGCATCGGCGAGCTGATCCAGGCCAAGCCCCAGGCGCGCCGCGCGCTTCTTGAAGAGGCCGCCGGAATCTCCGGCCTGCACACGCGCCGGCACGAGGCCGAGCTTCGGCTCCGCGCTGCCGAGCAGAACCTCGAGCGGCTGGAGGACGTGGTCGGCGAACTGGAAAGCCAGATCGAGAGCCTGAAGCGCCAGGCCCGCCAGGCCTCGCGATTCAAGTCGTTGTCGGCCGACATCCGTCAGGCTGAGGCCACGCTCCTGCATCTGCGCTGGACGCTCGCCAAGGCGCAGGAGGCCGAGGCCCAGAGCGCGCTGTCGGCCGCGACCAACATCGTCGCCGAGCGCGCCAACCAGCAGATGGCGGCGGCCAAGGACCAGGCTGTCGGCGCGCATCATCTGCCGGGCCTGCGCGAGGAGGAGGCGAAGGCGGCCGCCGCGCTGCAGCGGCTGACCATCGCGAAGACCCAGGTCGAGGAGGAGGCGCAGCGCATCCGTGCGCGGCACTCCGAACTCGAGAAGCGCATCGCCCAGTTCGACGCGGACATCACGCGCGAACAGCAGATGGTGCGCGACAATGCCGACATCCTGAAGCGTCTGGCCGACGAGGACGCGACCCTGAAGGCGGAGGACGAAGGCTCGGTCGACCGCGAGCGCGAGAAGCGTGCCGCGTTCGAGGAGGCCTCGACCCGGCTGACCCTGTCGGAGGGGGCGCTGAGCAAGCTCACCTCGGAGCGCGCCGAGGCCTCCGCCCAGCGCACCCAGGCCGAGCGCGCGCTGCGCGACGGCGCGGAACGGCGCGACCGGCTCGACCGCCAGCTCGCCGAGACCGACCGCGAGATGGCCGACATCGCCGCAAAGCTCGCCGGGCTGCCCGACCCCGCCGAGAAGCAGCGGCTGGTCGAACAGGCGGGCGAAGCAGTTGCCGTCTCCGAAGCGGCGACGATCTCGGCGGAGAAGGCGGTGGAGGCCGCGCGCAGCCGCGAGAACGCGGCGCGTCCGGCGCTGCAGGCTGCCAGGGCGGAGCTGGCGCGCATCGAGACCGAGGCGCGGACGCTGGCCAAGATGCTGAACGCCCAGTCGGGCGGGCTCTTCCCGACGGTGGTCGAGCAGATCAGGGTCGAGAAGGGTTTCGAGACGGCGCTGGGCGCTGCGCTCGGAGACGATCTCGACGCGGCTCTCGACCGCTCGGCGCCGGTGCACTGGGCGGCGGATGTCGCGGGCAGGGGCGCCGATCCGGCGCTGCCGCCCGGCGCGCGTCCGCTGTCCGAAGTGGTGAGAGCCCCGTCGCAACTCGCCCGCCGCCTGGCGCAGGTGGGCATCGTCGAGGCGGCGGACGGGCCGAGGCTGCAGAGAGAGCTCGCGACCGGCCAGCGGCTGGTGACGAAGAACGGCGCGCTGTGGCGCTGGGACGGGCTGACGGCGAGCGCCGATGCGCCGACGGCGGCGGCGCTCCGATTGGCGCAGAAGAACCGGCTGGCGGAGCTGGAGGCCGAGGCGACGACGGCGACGGTCGCAGCGCGGGCCGCCGAGGCCGCGCAGGCTGAAGCCGAGGCGGTGACGAAGGCGGCTGTCGAGACCGAGCGCAGGGCCCGCGACGACGGACGCGCCGCGCAGCGAAGCCTTGGCGAGGCGAGGGACGCGCTGGCGAAGGCCGAGGCCGCCGCAGGCCAGCTCTCCGCCCGCCGCGCCGCGCTCGAAGCGTCGCGCGCGCGCCTCGTCGAAAGCCGCGACGAGGCGGCCGCGGCCTTTGCCGAAGCCGAGCGGGCGCTGGCGGCTGCGCCCGACCTGCGCGAGCTCCAGTCCGGCCTCGACCGCATGTCCGCCGACGTGGCGCAGGACCGGGCGGCACTTGCCGATGCACGCGCGGCGCATGAAGGCCTGAAGCGCGAGGCCGAGGCCCGCCGTCGCCGGCTCGAAGCGATCGCGGTGGAGAGCCGGAACTGGATCTCCCGCGCCGAGAACGCCGACCGCCAGATCGAGGCGCTCGGCGCCCGCCGTGCCGAGACGGCGACAGAGTTCGCAGCACTCGCGGAGGCGCCCGACGAACTCGACCAGCGCCGCAGGGCACTTCTGACCGAGATTTCCAAGGCCGAGCAGGTGCGCAAGGAAGCGGCCGATCGGCTGCAGGAGGCGGAAAACCGCCAGGCGGCGCTCGACAAGGCGGCGACCGGGGCGATCCAGGCGCTGTCGGAGGCCCGCGAGGCACGCGCCCGCGCCGAGGAGCGGCTTGCCGCCGCCGACGAGCGCCGCCGCGAGACCGAGGCGCGCATCCAGGAAGCGATCGGGGTCGCGCCGCACCTGGTGCTGAAGCATACCGGGCTAGAGGCGGACGCCGACTTGCCCGACATGGGCGAGGTGGAGCGCCGGCTGGAACGGCTGAAGATCGAGCGCGAGCGGCTCGGCGCCGTCAACCTGCGCGCCGAGGAGGAGCAGAAGGAACTTTCGGAGCGGCTGGAGCTCATCGTCTCCGAGCGCGAGGACATCGTCGAGGCGATCAAGAAGCTGCGTCAGGGCATCCAGGCGCTGAACCGCGAGGGCCGCGAGCGGCTGCTCGCTGCGTTCGAGGTGGTCAATGCGCAGTTCCAGCGGCTGTTCACGCACCTGTTCGGCGGCGGCACAGCGGAGCTGCAGCTGATCGAATCCGAAGATCCGCTGGAGGCGGGGCTGGAAATCCTGGCGCGGCCGCCCGGCAAGAAGCCGCAGACTATGACGCTCTTGTCCGGCGGCGAGCAGGCGCTGACGGCGATGGCGCTGATCTTCGCCGTGTTCCTGACCAACCCGGCGCCGATCTGCGTGCTCGACGAGGTCGACGCGCCGCTCGACGACCACAATGTCGAGCGCTTCTGCAACCTGATGGACGAGATGGCGGCTTCGACCGACACGCGCTTCGTCGTCATCACCCACAACCCGATCACCATGGCGCGGATGAACCGCCTGTTCGGTGTAACGATGGCCGAACAGGGCGTCAGCCAGCTCGTCTCGGTCGACCTGCAGACGGCCGAACTGATCCGCGAGGCGAGCTGAGACCCGGGACACGTTCGGGTCATGATCGGCTGCGATCCTGCGCGCCGGCCCGTGCCGCCGTGAAGATCAAGGGAGCCATTGTGAAGCCGATCATCCTCGCCGCCCCCATTCTCCTTTTCGCCGCCGGATCGGCCGTCGCCGAAGACCGTGCACCCACGGCGGAGGAAAGCGTCCGCGTCGAGGCGGCGTTGAGGGCCGACGGCTACACCGACTGGGGCGACATCGGACTCAATGAAAATCGCGCCTAGGAGGTCGAAGACGCGGTCGACGCCGAAGGCCGCGAATGGGATCTCGAACTGGAAATTCAGTCGCTGGTGATCTCGAAGAAGGACGATTGAGGCGGGGTGTTCTCCTTCTCCCCGTCCACCGGGAGAAGGTGCCCGAAGGGCCGATGAGCGGCATGGCGTGGGCTTTCGAACGTTTGCGCCGCCCCTCACTGTCCTGCCGGACATCGGGCGGGGCCCGCTGCCTGCGGCAGCTCCCGGCCGTTCGAAGCCTTCCGGGAGGTCCACCGGACCTCCCGATTTGCTTTCGGCAAACTTGGCTCCCGGGGCGGGTCCCGCTGCCTCCGGCAGCTCCCGCCCGTTCGACGCCTTTCGTCATGCCACAGGCATGACGAATTCGCCTGCGGCGAATCGGCGTCTCACCCCCAAACAGCCAGTTCGTTGCCGGCGGGGTCGGCGAAGTGGAAGCGGCGGCCGCCGGGGAAGGGGAAGATCGGCCGGAGGATTGTTGCGCCGGAAGCTTCGACCGCCGCGAATGTCTCGTCGAGGTTTTCGGAGTAGAGCACGGGCAGGGGCTTGGCCGGGGCTTCGGCCTTGTCGCCCTGAAAACCGCCTTCCAAGCCCTCGTCGAAGGCGGCGTAGGTCGGTCCGTAGTCGGTGAATGACCAGCCGAAGACGGAAGCGTAGAAGGCCTTGACGCTGTCCATCGATCCGCCGGCGGCGGACAGTTCGAGATAGTCGAGCTTTCCGGTCTTGCGCATGGCATACTCCTTACGATGTTCTTGGTATGTTCTAATATCTGTACACGGCCGCCGCAAGCCGAATCTTCGGCGGGTCGGACCACGCATCTGGAACCAGGCCGGGAACATGCCGTTGTCGACCCGATGATCCATGTCACCCAATCCCCAACACTTAGGTTTCGTTACCTGCTGGCGGGCCTGCTCGCGCTGGCATTGACCGCCTTCGTGCCTGCCGCGCTGAGCGCGGAGGACGTGCCGGTGCCGCAGCCGCGCCCGGCCCAGGCCGGCGATCCGTCCGATGGCTCGCCTGACGGAAAGGACGTGATACCGAACGAGAAGGGTTCGAACGCCAAGGAAGGCGCGAAGGACGAGGCCGGCTTGCCGGACGCCGGCGAAGCGCCGAGGCCAGAGCCGCGCCCTGATCGGCCGGGAGAGGCGAAGGGAGAGGACGAGCCCCCGGCAGATGCCGGCAAGGCTGAGCCTTCACCGAGGCCTCAGGCGAGGCCCGACCGGCCGGGGAAGGACGAGATCCCGGCCGATGCCGCCAAGGCGGCGCCGTCGCTGATGCCGCCGCCGCGCGCCGCCACGATGCCGGCGGACGAGATCGGCTGCCGGTCGCGGCTGACGGAACTGGGCGTGACGTTCGAAGAGCAGGCGCAACTCGCCGACGCCAGCGGATGTTCGGTCGAGTGGCCCGTGTCCGTGTCGGCGCTGTCGAAGGAGGTGAAGCTCGAACCCGCCGCCGTGATGACCTGCGCCACCGCATTGCGCGCGGCGGAGTTCGTGCGCGATCATGTCGGGCCCAAGGCAGCCGCGATCCTCGGCTCGCCGCTCGTGTCCCTCCGGCAGGATTCCGCTTATGTCTGCCGGCCGCGCAACGGCACGACAAAGCTCTCCGAACATGCTTTCGGCAATGCGCTCGACATCGGCGCGTTCACACTGAAGGACGGCAGGAGGGTCGTCGTCGGCTCGGCGACGAAGCGCGAGGAGGGCGAGTTCATGCTTGCCGTGCGGCTCGCGGCCTGCGGGCCATTCACCACCGTGCTCGGCCCCGGATCGGACGCGGACCATGCCTCGCACTTCCATTTCGACCTCGCCAAGCGCCGGCCGGGCTCGACGTTCTGCCAGTGACGCCGCATTTCGGCCGCAGGCGTGAAGGCGGCCACTGAGCATTCCTTTACGATTGCCGCCTATCCTTCGCACTCGAGGGGCAGGACAGGGAAACCCGATCATGGGATCGATCGCGCGCGGCTTCGCGGCGGCGACTTTGCTTGGCGCCGCGGCCGGCTTCCTCGCCGCCTGCTCGTCCGACGTGCTGCGCCCCGACATCGACGTCACGCCGACGGCGGCCCTGGTCGCACCTGCGCCCATCGCGTCGGTGCCGGCCGAGCCGCTCACCGAGCCGTTCGAGCAAGCTGTCGCCGGGCCGGCCATGAGCGCGCCGGACATGACCGATCCAGACATGGCCGACCAAGACATGACGGAGCCTGCGATGGCCGAGCCGGCGATGACCGAGCCGCCGGTGTCGGAATCCGCCCCCGTCTATGCCGCGCAAGTTCCGGCCTCCTCCTTGAAGGTGCTGCCGCCGCCGCCGCTCGACGATACGGAGGAGCCTCGCGTGATCCAGTCGGCGATTACGCCCGGACCCGGCCTGCAGCGGCTGGTTCCGAACAATCCCTACATGAACCAGGAGCCGGAATACCGCGACCGCAACGCGGTTCCCGGCGCGATGCCGCAGAGCGAGGCCGAGTGCCGGCGCGAGCTGAAGCGCATCGGCGCGACCTACCAGGACCTGCCGCCGATCGGCGACGGCAACTATTGCGGCATCGACTATCCGGTGAAGCTTGCGACACTGTCCGGCGGCATCGCCATCAAGCCGGCCGCGACGCTGTCCTGCCAGATGGCGCTGCAGGTGGCGAAATGGACCAAGCACGAACTGGGACCCTCGACGCGCCGGCGCTATTTCACCGGCGTCAAGGCGATCCACCAGGCGTCGAGCTATTCCTGCCGCAAAATCCGCGGCTCGCGCACCATGTCGGAGCATTCGAAGGGCAACGCGCTCGACATCATGCGCATCGAACTCGACAGCGGCAAGAAGATCGGCGTCAGGAAGCCGGGCTTCTTCGCCTTCCGCGAGAAGGGCCTCCTGAACAACGTCCGCGCCGACGCCTGCGGCTATTTCTCCACTGTGCTCGGCCCCGGCTACGACCGCGACCACAAGGACCATTTCCACTTCGACATCGCCAAGCGCCGCAACGGCCACAAGGCCTGCCGCTGAGCGTTTCGTTCCGCTAGGCTGTTTCCGCGAAGGAGCGGCCATGGCGCGAAGACGGGTGTCGGCAAGGCGTGCGGTCGTCGGCACGGCGTTCGTCGTGGCGGTGTGGGCGTTCGTCGCCTACCTGGCTGCACCCTTCGTCTGGTCCGAGATCGAGAGCGGCAGCCCGCCGCGCGCCATGCTGACGACGACGCCGCTCGGCATTCCCGGCGATCCGCTGAATTTCGGGCTGGTGGGCAACGAGGCGGAGGTCGTCGCGGCCTTCCACGCCATCGGCTGGCGACCGGCGGATGCGATCACGCTGAAGTCGGCGGTCGAGATCGGCCTGAGCGTCGTGTTCGACCGGCCCTATCCGGACGCGCCGGTGAGCAACCTCGTCTACGAGGGCCGGCGGCAGGACCTCGCATTCGAGAAGGAGGACGGGAAAAGTGCCGGCCGGCGCCATCACGCACGGCTGTGGAAGGTGGAGACGGACGGCGCGGACGAGCGACCGCTGTGGCTCGGCACCGTCAGCTACGACCGCGACGCCGGCCTGTCGCACGACACGCTGCAGATCACCCACCACATCGCGCCCGACCTCGACGCGGAGCGGGATGCGCTGATCGGCGGTTTCGAGGCCGCGGGGCTTTTGGCGGAAAGCTACCAGATCGATGGCGTTGGCCCGACGCAGGACGGCCGCAACGGCGGCGGCGACCGGTATTTCACGGATGGCAAGGCGATGGTGGGGGTGCTGAAAGAGCGGTGAGGCGCCGCGCAGGTTGTCGCTTCGCCCGGCCCTCCGCTAGTGCTCCGGGCGTTCGCGCCCTTGGGAAGGTCCACTGGACCTTCCCATTCGCCTGCGGCGAACCGGGCGCTCACGCTCAGGCGGCGATGGCGGCTTCCGCGGCTTCCGACCTGCGGGCAGCGACGAGCGCCCTAGTCCACCAGACGACCTGGTCGAGCATATCGCCGGCGGCCTGCTTGAGGTGCTCGTATTCCTCGAGCTTCTTCTGGCCCTGCATGACGGGGAGCATGTCGGCCCAGACGATGTGGACGCCGGTGCGGACCGGAGCCATCTGCGTCTCGATCGCCACCAGGCGCAACTGCTCGACCGCGCGCGCGCCGCCGACGCCACCATAGCCGACGAAGCCGACGGCCTTCTTGTTCCACTCGGTGTAGGCATAGTCGATCGCGTTCTTTAGGACAGCGGTCGGGCCGTTGTTTTATTCGGCGGCGGTGAATACGAAGACGTCGAAGCCGGCGACCTTCTTCTTCCACTTCTGGGCGATCTCGCTCTGCGAGGGTGCCCAGGCGGGCGAGGCCGGCTCGTTGAAGAACGGCAACGGGAAGTCGCGCAGATCGACCAGTTCGACCTCGATGTCGCCGCGCGCCTTGGCGATCTCGTAGATCCAGTTGGCGGGCTTATCGGCGAAACGGCCCTCGCGGGTGCTGCCGATGATGATTCCAATCTTGGGCTTGGACATGGTATGCTCTCCTGAAGAACTCTGGTATCTTTCCGATACCGACACTACATAAGAAAGCGGCAGAGTCGCGCAAGGAGGCACTTCCGTGAAACCAGGTCACATATTCCCCACCGAGGATTGTCGAGCGGTGAGCGAGGTGCTCTCCCGGGTAGGCGACAAATGGACCGTTCTGGTTGTCCAGTATCTCGGCTCGGGACCGATGCGCTTCTCCGAACTGAAGCGCTCGATAGGCGGCATTTCGCAGAAGATGCTGACCACGACGCTGCGCGGCCTGGAGCGCGACGGTTTCGTCACACGCACTGTGTTTCCAACGATTCCGCCGCGTGTGGACTACGAACTGACCCAACTCGGGCAGGAATTGCTGACCCCTGTCAGGGCGCTCGGCGACTGGGCGCGCAACAACATCATCCGCATCCGCGAGGCGCGAGAACGCTTCGACGTGACCAGCGTCTGACGCAACTCCCCGTGGAAAAATGTCGCTTGGCGAACATGGTTGATAAAGCGTAAATTCCCGATCGTTCAACGGTCTGTCTACAGGATGGAAACCGAGGCGATGAAGGAATACGGTTACAACCTCGACCAGAAGACGGTGAAGGCGCTGTCGGTGCTGACCCCGTGGAGGACAGCCGCCGCGATCGCCCTGGACTGGGCGGTCATCGCCGCCGCCATCGCCTTCTCGGAATGGATGCAGACTGTCTGGGCGCTGGTGCTCGCCTGGGTGGTCATCGGCGGGCGCATGCATGCGATGGGCGTGCTGATCCACGAATTCGCCCACTACCGTTTCATCTCGAACAAGAAAGTGTCCGAGTGGGTGGGCGACCTTCTGCTGGCCTGGCCGGTGTTCACCTTCGTCGACGGCTACCGCAAGAACCACCTTGCGCACCACCGCTACACGAACACCGAGAAGGACCCCGACTGGCGCATCAAGCTCGGCACGCGGCACTTCACCTTCCCGCAGACCTGGCAATACGCGATCATGAACCTGCTCGGCTATCTGGTGGGCATTTCCTCCTATCGCGACATGAAATCGCTGATCACGCGGCTGTCGGACGACGAGGGAAGGTCGAAGACCTATCAGCTCAAGCGCTTCGCCTACTATATCGCGATGGCGTTCGTGTTTTCCGTGACCGGCACCTGGTACGAATTCGCGGTCTACTGGATGGTGCCGTTCTTCACCTTCTTCCTGCTGTTCCTCTACGTCCGTTCGGTCGCCGAGCATTTCGGCTCGATGGACTATGACACCGAACTGGGCTCCTCGCGCACCGTCTATCCCTATCTGTGGGAGCGCGCCTTCTTCTCACCGCACAATGTGAACTACCACCTCGACCACCACCTCTATCCGAGCGTGCCGTTCTACAACGCGCCGAAGCTGCACGCGGCGCTGATGGCCGATCCCGAGTTCGCGGCAGGCGCCCATATCACGCGCGGCTATACGACCGGGCTGGTGCGCGAATGCCTGGCGCCGGCGCCGACAAAGATAGCGAGCGCCCCGCAGGCACAGGCCAGCCGGCCGGCGCCGGCGGAATAGGCTGGACCTGGTATTGGTCTAAATCACTCGGGCGGAATGCGCGTCGGCTTGCGCTGGTCGTCGAGCGCGACCATGACGAAGTCGGCATGGGTGACCTTCTCCATCACGTCGGAGAGGTAGCGCTGCGCCCAGGCTTCGAGCGACAGCGTCATCGAGGTGCGGCCGACGCGGGTGATGTCGGCATAGATAGACAGCGTGTCGCCGACCTTCATCGGCTTGGCGAAGATCATCTTCTCGACCGCCACCGTGACGACGCGGCCCTTGGCGCGTTCGGCGGCGCGGATGCCGCAGGCCAGGTCCATCTGCGCCATGACCCAGCCGCCGAAGATGTCGCCGGCGGCATTGGTGTCGGCCGGCATGGCCAGCGTGCGCAGCACCAGTTCGCCCGCGGGTTTCGCGTCGGTATCGGCCATCGTCATCCTCTCCCTGCGCTTCGGACCTATTCGCCGTGCGGGCGGCAGTCAACAGGTCGCAGCCAATGCCGGCCCACCGGCCAATTTTGCTATCGTCCAGGCCGGCATTATCCGCTATTGGGCGCTCACGTTGGGAGTCGGAGAAGTGCAGATGACCAAGTGGGTGTTTTCGTTCGGGGACGGTCGTGCCGAGGGCAAGGCCGGCGACAAGAACATGCTCGGCGGCAAGGGCGCGAACCTCGCGGAAATGTCGTCGCTCGGCCTGCCGGTGCCGCCCGGCTTCACCGTCACCACCGAAGTCTGCTCATATTACTATGCCAACGGCCGCACCTATCCGGCGGAGTTGAAAGGCCAGGTCGAGGCAGCGCTCGCCGAGATCGGCCGCATCACCGGCAAGGCCTTCGGCGACCCGGAGCGCCTGCTTCTGGTCTCCGTCCGGTCCGGAGCCCGCGCGTCGATGCCGGGCATGATGGATACCGTCCTCAACCTCGGACTGAACGACGAGACCGTCGAGGCGCTGGGGCGCGACTCGCGCGACGAGCGCTTCGCCTGGGACTCGTACCGCCGCTTCATCCAGATGTTCAGCGACGTGGTGCTGGAACTCGACCACGAGGTGTTCGAGGAGATCCTGGAAGAGGAAAAGGACCGCAAGGGCTACGAACTCGACACCGAGTTCACCGCCGGCGAACTGCGCCACCTGGTCGCGCTCTACAAGGACAAGGTCGCGACCGAACTGGGCAAGCCCTTCCCGCAGGACCCGCACGAGCAGCTGTGGGCCGCGATCGGCGCCGTGTTCTCCTCGTGGATGAACGCGCGCGCCATCACCTACCGCCGCCTGCACAACATTCCCGAGGCCTGGGGCACCGCCGTTAACGTTCAGTCCATGGTGTTCGGCAACATGGGCGAGACGTCGGCCACCGGCGTTGCGTTTACCCGCAACCCGTCGACCGGCGAGAAGGCACTCTATGGCGAATTCCTGGTCAACGCGCAGGGCGAGGACGTCGTCGCCGGCATCCGCACGCCGCAGAACATCACCGAGGCGGCCCGCATCGCCGCCGGCTCCGACAAGCCGTCGCTCGAAAAGGTCATGCCCGACGCCTATCGCGAGTTCGTGACGATTTCCGAGCGTCTGGAGAAGCACTACCGCGACATGCAGGACCTCGAATTCACCATCGAGCGCGGCAAGTTGTGGATGCTGCAGACCCGCTCGGGCAAGCGCACCGCCAAGGCGGCCCTCAAGATCGCCGTCGAGATGGCGGCCGAAGGCCTGATCACGAAGGAAGAGGCGGTCGCCCGCATCGACCCGTCCTCGCTCGACCAGTTGCTGCATCCGACGATCGACCCGAAAGCCAGGCGGGAGGTGATCGGCTCGGGCCTGCCGGCGTCGCCCGGTGCCGCCACCGGCGAGATCGTCTTCACCTCCGACGAGGCAGAGGAGGCGAGGAAGGCCGGGCGCAAGGTGATCCTGGTGCGCGTCGAGACGAGCCCGGAGGACATTCACGGCATGCACGCCGCCGAAGGCATTTTGACCACCCGCGGCGGCATGACCAGCCACGCCGCAGTGGTGGCGCGCGGCATGGGCAAGCCCTGCGTCTCCGGCGCCGGCGGCCTGCGCGTCGACCCGAAGAAGGGCACGCTGATGGCGATGGGCGTGACGCTGGCCAAGGGCGACATGATCACCATCGACGGCAGCACCGGCCAGGTGCTGAAGGGCGCAGTCGCCATGCTGCAGCCGGAATTGTCGGGCGATTTCGCCCAGATCATGGAATGGGCCGACGCCACGCGCCGCATGAAGGTGCGCACCAATGCCGAGACGCCGGCCGATGCGCGCATGGCGCGCTCCTTCGGCGCGGAGGGCATCGGCCTATGCCGCACCGAGCACATGTTCTTCGATGGCGACCGGATCGTGGCCATGCGCGAGATGATTCTGGCCGACACCGAGGCCGGCCGCCGCGCCGCATTGGCAAAGCTGCTGCCGATGCAGCGTTCCGACTTCGTCGAGCTGTTCGAGATCATGGCCGGTCTGCCCGTCACCATCCGCCTGCTCGACCCGCCGCTGCACGAATTCCTGCCCAAGACTGAAGAGGAGATCGCCGAGGTGGCGGCCTCGATGGGCGTCTCGGCCGAGAAGCTGCGCCACCGCACCGAGGCGTTGCACGAGTTCAACCCGATGCTCGGCCATCGCGGTTGCCGCCTGGCAGTGAGCTATCCCGAGATCGCCGAGATGCAGGCCCGTGCTATCTTCGAAGCGGCAGTGGAGGCAGCGAAGACGACGGGCGCCGCCGTCGTGCCCGAGATCATGGTGCCGCTGGTCGGCCTCAAGACCGAGCTCGACTTCGTCAAGGCGAGGATCGACGCGGCGGCGAAGGAGGTCATGGCCGAGACCGGCGTCACGATCGACTATCTCACCGGAACGATGATAGAGCTGCCGCGCGCGGCGCTTCGTGCGCATGTGATCGCCGAGACGGCGGAGTTCTTCTCCTTCGGCACCAACGACCTGACGCAGACGACCTTCGGCATCAGCCGCGACGACGCGTCGAGCTTTCTCGAAACCTACCGGCAGAAGGGCCTGATCGAGCAGGACCCGTTCGTCTCGCTCGACATCGACGGCGTCGGCGAACTGGTGCGCATCGCCGCCGACAAGGGCCGCGCGACGCGGCCCGACATCAAGCTCGGCATCTGCGGCGAACACGGCGGCGACCCGGCCTCGATCACCTTCTGCGAGGAAGTCGGGCTCGACTATGTCTCGTGCTCGCCGTTCCGCGTGCCGATCGCGAGACTGGCCGCGGCGCAGGCGGCGGTGAAGGTGAGAGCCTGATCGCCCGCAGGGCGATCCGAAGGTCCTGTGGACCTTCGGGGGGGCTCGAACGGGCGGGAGCTGCCGCAGGCAGCGGGCCCCGCCCCGGGAAGGCCGCGCCGACCCCTCTTACGAACAACAGGGACCATGACCGTGAGCGAACCGACCGTGGCGGAAGCCACTGACCTGATCTACGCCTCGCTTGAGGCCGACAATGCCGACCTCGACGCCCATATCGCGACGCTGAAGGCCGCACTTGCGCGCGCGGGGCAGAAGGAGGCGGTGTTCGATCCGACCAGGCTCCCGCAGGGCAACCGGGCCGGCCGCAAGCTGATGCAGTCCTATTTCCGCCAGCGCGGCGTGGCGGTGGCGTTCGAAAAAAGGTGAGGGGCCCCTTGATCCTCGACTGACCTTGGCCGCTTCAAGCGGCGACGGAGGCGTTATCCGAAAGCTCGTTCTTTCGGATAACGCCTGCGAAACGCGGTAGAATAACTTGGCTGGACGTTCCACCGGGCCCTGCCGGAAACCGGTCGTTGCCTCAGTTCGCCTTGCCGGTCAGCCGCCCGGAGAGATATTCGTCGAACGGGACCGGCTCCTTGCCGGTGGCCGGAGGCACGCGCACGGCTTCGAAGCAGGCATCATACGCAATCTCCAGCGTCGGGAACGCCTCGCTCCAGGTGCCGAAGCCGCCGACCGACAGGCACGGCTTGCCGTTGGACGGTGCATAGATGAATCCGACGCCGACGCCGTGCGGAACCTGGGAACAGAGGCAGCCGTAGAGGTTCTTGCGCACGGCGTCGGGCACGCCGATCGTGTCGAAGACCGCTTCCATCTTGTAGTGGTTCAACTGCTTCAGGCGGCGCGAGACCCGCTCGCGCACCCCGGTCGGGTCCAGCGGGAAGGGATCGGGCCAGCCGTGCGACCGGGCGATCTGGCGCAGCCGGTTGCGCCAGTCGGCCATGGTCAGCGACGGATCGGCGCGAGTGAGCGCGAGGAACACGGCGTCCTGGACAAGGCTTGGCGGGGCGGGGCGGTCGCCCATGACCTGCTTCAGCGTGTCCCAGGCGTCGAGAAACTCCTTCGCGAAGCCGGCGGCCTGCGCCTTTGGGTCGGGGCCGAAGAGGCGGCGCTGGCCGTCGTCGAGCCTGTCGTAGTCGGGCTTCGCCCGGGCGAGCATTTCGGCCCGCGTCCTGCCGACCGCCTCGCCGCGCCGCCAACTGTCGAACCTGGCGAGGATGGCGCGCTCGACATCGGCCTCGGAGACTTCTCCCTCCTGACCGGCGGCCGCGCGCGCCTCCTCGATGGCGCGCCGCGCGGCGACATAGACGGCGTCGCCGCCGCGGAGGCCCTGCGGAAGCTGGCCATCGCCCTGTTTCCAGGCCTCGTAGAGCGCGCGGGTGCGGTCGTCCTCGAACACGGCGCGCAGCTTGCGCCCCTCGTTGAGCGCGATGACGGCGGCGGTGCGGCCGACCGCGCAGGTCGGGCACAGCGAGTCGATAGCGGCGATGGCGGCGGCCTCGATCACGTCGCGCGCCTGACCATCCGGAAGGGCGCCGGCGACCGCGTCGGTGACGTCGATGCCGGCGTCCTTGATCGCCTTCGCCGCGGCGGCGTTGGTGCCGAGCATTCGCTTCAAGCGGACGAGTTCCTTCGGCGAGACGCTGTCGAGCATCGACTTGATGAAGAACTTGTTGAAGTCGGAGAGCTGCGGGTCCTGGCCGGCCTCCTTGCCCGCGCGGGCGGCGGTCCAGTAGTCGTAGCCGTTGACCATGATCTTCTTCAGCCGCTCGGCGCCGGCATGCGGGATCTCGAAGGCGCCGAGACCGGCCTTGACAAAATCGGCGACCTTGCCCTCCGCGTCGATGTCGTGGCCGAAGCTGGCCTTGGCCTGGCCGAGCCGGGCAACCTCGTCATCGAAGGCGTCGGCGAACGCCGGGAGGGACGCCATCAGGAAGAACGCGGCGAACGCACCGCGGAGACCGTGACGGAAGGCGGGGAGTAGCATGCTGGTCACCTGTCGGTCGGTTCGGAGAGTTCGTCTTCCATGTCGGCAATCCACGCCTCGGGGCGGAATTCTGCGTCGGAGCCCGGACCGGCCTCGGCCAGTGCAGGCAGCGGCAGGCGGTCGATCGACACGCCGGTGAGGTGCAGCGAGGCCGCCTCGTTTTCCTTCCCCGCCACGGCGAAGACGGCGACATGGGCGCCGGCTTCGGGCAGACGGCAGGAGAGGAGCGTCGTCGAGAGGCGCCGATCGTCCAGGGCGAGCTCGAGGCGGTCCGGCCGGACGATCAGATCGAATGCGCCGGACCACGTCCCGTCGACGAGCGTCTCGGCGACACGGTCGCCGGATCCGCAGGTGTAGATCCTGACGCGAAACCGGCCATCCGCCGCGCGCTGGATATCCGCGTAGCCGATCGCGGAGAGCCAGACGTCGCCCTCCGCGTCGGGGAGGATCGCGACCGCAAATGAGTCCGAGGCGGTTGGGTCGATCGTGCCGCGCAGACGCTCGGGAGCGGGGGTGTCGTTTCCGTCCGGGAGGGCAAGTACAGGCCGGCCCGACACGAGACCGGTGACGCCCCAGGAATGGCCGGCCGGCACCGACACATGCAGCCCGTCCTCGCGAAGTGCCGCGAAGGCGGCGAAGTCGCCGCCGCCCGACGCCTTCTCGCGCCAGATGTCGGGGTTCGCGGCGGGAAAAATTGCAGCCGCATCGCCGGGCGCGGGCAGCAAATCGGTTACCGCCTGCCGGTCCGTCTCCACAGTCAGCGCATGCATCCGCAACCGTCCGCCGGCTTCGGTCGGCAGCGCCGCGATCACCACGTCGAGCGAGGCGAACGGCGCCAGCCCACGTGGGCGCTCGACCAGCAATGCCTCTCCCGTGGCCGGGAAGACATAGACCCCGTCGCGGTCGATCCGGACCGACAGGTTCGCGGGCATGCCGCCAGGCAGGACCTGCCTCGCGACAGGAGTGGCTTCGGACCAGAGCGAAAGCTCGACCCCCGCGGCGGACGCTCCCATGCGTATCTGCAGGCTCGGCTCTGAGATGCACGGCACCATCCGGCCCGGGCACAGCACCACCAGGAGCGAGTCCGTTCCTGTCGGGTCGAGTGCGATACGCAAGGTCGTGGCATCGCCGCCGTCCAGGTCGCCGAGCGCGACCGTGCTGCCGCTCGACGCTACACCGACGCCCGCCGTGCGCGCGCCGGGAGGCAGCGCGATCGCCAAGCCATCGGCGTCGAGACGCCCGAATTCCTCCAGCGATCCGCCGCCCCACGAGATGGCACGCAGCCTCTGCCGGGTGTCGGGCAGAATGACATCCGCCGCATTCGCTTGCGACGGTTGGTCCGCACCCTGGTCGACGGAAACGGAGGTATCCGCACCGCTCGCCTCGATCAGCGATCCGGGTTCGCCCAAATGGTCCAGGGGCTCGGCCGAGGATCGCGGCGCCACCGCCGAGACGATCACCTGGCGGTCCTCGGTCTCGTAGATGAAGACGCGCGCCAAGACTTTCACCGCCGGACCGGATGTCCGCTTGATGCGTCCCTCGGCCGCGGCGAGGAAGCCCGGCCGGCCTCCGAACGAAAAGGCCTTCAGCGACACGATCCTGCCGCCCTCCAGGAAGCGGTCGGCGTAATTGCGAGCGAACTTGCGAAATTCGGCCTCGACGTCCTTCCCCGGCTCAGGCTCGATAACGGTCACGTTGAGAGCCAGGAGCCCCTCCGGCACGTCTCCCGCGAGCCAGGCGTCGCGGTGCATGCGCCAGCTCAGTATTGGTCCGTCTTCGGCGTCGATGTCGATGGACCAGCCGTCGGGAACGCGCAGCCGGAAGCCGAATCCGCTCTCGTCCAACATGCCGGGCTCCGGCGACGCCGCGCGTCGGGCCGAGCCGCCGGCGAGATCGTCCGCGGCGGCCGAATACGCCGTAGCTGCAGGCGCGAACAGGAGCAGGAACCCAAGCAGGAGCGCCCTGACCGCGCGCGGCGCGGCGCCGGGCGTGGAAATCGACATGCTTGCCACCTCCAGGGAAACTTGGCCGGTTTTCCCTAGCAGTCGCTGCCGAGAGGCGGATTGATCGGGGTCAAGCGATCCGGTCCGCCTGCTCGCGGACCGGGATACCGAACTCACCCCGCCTCGATCGTCATCCGATCCTGATAGAACGCGCCGTGGTCGCGGATCGCCGCCATCTCGTCGAACGGCGCCTCGTAGGCCCACATGGCGTTGTCGCCTCGGGCGCGGGTGACGTTCCAGTAGGAGGCCTGGCCTTTATAGGGGCAGTGGGTGGAATGCGCCGTCTTCTCTAGCTTCGAGAAGTCGATGTCGGCGAAGGGGATGTAGAGGACCGGCGGGTAGGGCGCTTCGGTGAGCTTCAGCGCCTGCGCGCTGCGCGCGACGACGCTGCCGCCGGCCAAGACGGTGACGGTGCCGGGATAGGGCTCGACGCTGATCGACTTGCCCGGGTTGCGGGCGAATCCGGGCGAGGGGTTGGGCAAAAGCGTCTTCCTATGCGGCGCGCAGGCCTTCCTTGTGGACCAGGGCCTCGGTGTCGGCGAGCGCTTTCTCGAAACGGTCGAACAGCTCGTTCAATTCCGCCTCGGAGATGATCATCGGCGGGCAGAAGGCGATCGTGTCGCCGATGGCGCGCACGATCGCGCCGTGGCCCTCGGCGAAGCGGGCAAGGGCCGGGCCGACGCCCTTCTTGCCGTCGAAGGAACGCTTGGTCTTCTTGTCGGCCACCAGCTCGACGCCGCCGACGAGGCCCGAATAGCGCACCTCGCCGACCAGCGGGTGGTCCCTGACGGCGTCGAGGCGGCTGGCGAAGAGCGGCGAGATCGCGCGGACCTTTCCGACGATGTCGCGCTTCTGATAGATCTCGATCGCCTTGGCGCCCACCGCACAGCCGAGCGGGTGGCCGCCATAGGTGAAGCCGTGGCCGAACGTGCCGATCTGGCGCGAATGGTCGACATAGGCCTGGTAGATGTCCTCCGGCACCAGCACGGCGCCGAGCGGCACATAGGCCGAGGTGAGCTGCTTGGCGACGGAGATGGTGGTGGGCACCATGCCATGCGTCTGGCAGCCCCACCAGTTGCCGGTGCGGCCGAAGCCGTTGATGACCTCGTCGTCGATCATGATGATGTCGTGCTCGTCCAGCACTTCCTTGATGGCCGGGTAGTAGCCGGCCGGCGGGACGATGACGCCGCCGGCGCCCATGACCGGCTCGGCGATCATCGCCGCGATCGTGTCGGGACCTTCGCGCTCGATCAGATCGCGCAGAGACTGGACGATGCGCGCCAGGAACTCGGCCTCGCTTTCGCCGTCCTTGCCGAAGCGCCAGTAATGCGGGCAGTCGGTGTGGACGACGCGGTCGACCGGCAGATCCCAGCCGATATGGTTGTAGGGGAGCCCGGTCAGCGAGGCGGCCATGATGGTGACGCCGTGATAGGCCTTCTGGCGCGAGATGATCTTCTTCTTGTTGGGGCGGCCGAGCGCGTTGTTCATGTACCAGGCGAGCTTGACCTGGGTGTCGTTGGCCTCGGAGCCGGAGGACGTATAGAACACTTTCGAGATCGGGATCGGCGCGATCTCCTTCAGCTTTTCGGCAAGCTCGATCGCCGGCTCCATGCCCTTGGCGCCGAACAGGTGCGAGTAGGAGAGCGTGCGCATCTGCTCGGTCGCGGCCTCGATCAGTTCCTCGTCGCCGTAGCCGAGGCCCGTGCACCAGAGGCCCGCCATGCCCTCGATATAGGCCTTGCCCTGGGTGTCGTAGACATAGACGCCCTTGCCGCGCTGGATCACCGTCGGCCCGATCTCGCGCAGGCGGTGGATCGGCGTGTAGGGGTGAAGCAGGGCTTCTACGTCGCGCGCCTGGACGTTAGTGAGCGGGGCGTTCATGGGCGGTCTCCGGTGGTTCGGCCAGAGACTAGCGGAGATTTTGCAGTGCAGTAACCCCGTGCGCCGGCTGGACCAAAGGCATTCTGCCAGCTTGCGCCAGCAGCGCGCTCAGGCGGCGATCGCCGGCATCCGCTCCATGACGCTGGACCAGGAGCGGGCGAGGGCCGCGATCGGGTTGCTGCTTTCGGCGACCGTCTCGATGCGGGTGCTGATCCCGTCCTCGCCGAGGATCACCAGGACGAGTTCGCGCTCGTCCCCCTCGCCGAGGCTGATGACCGCGACGCGGCTGCAATCGGCAATGGCCGCCGTCGGCATGGTGAAGAGAAGCGCGCCGCCGGTCGCCTTCGCCGCGGCACCCGCCGCTTCGTCGAAGCCGGTTTTCACGTCTTCCAGATCGAGCGCGAATTCGAGCTCGACCATTTCGAGCGAGTGCGTGACGGCGGCTGGCGCCTGGGCCACATGTGTTTCCATGTGAGTCTCGTTCCTCAAAGTCCGCCCGCGGCGAGCTATCCCGCCGAGAATGGCCGCAATGTGGCGGATGCGGCGCTGTGCGAGGTTGACGGAAAGTCATTCCGGCGGCACTGGACAAGCGCTTCGCGCCACACGAAATTCGCGCGGACATTTCCGGGAGGATTCTGATGCTTGGACTGATGCAGGAGTGGCCGCTGGTCTGCCACAAGTTGATCGATCACGCCGCGCGGCAGCACGGTCACCGCGAGATCGTGTCGCGCTCGGTCGAAGGGCCGATCGTGCGCACGACCTACAAGGACCTGCGCGAGCGCGCGCTGAAAGTGGCGCAACGCCTGCAGCGCGACGGTTTCAAGCGCTCCGACCGCATCGGCACGCTTGCCTGGAACAGCGGCAACCATCTCGAGGCCTGGTTCGGCATCATGGGCATGGGCGGCATCTACCACACGCTCAACCCGCGCCTGTTTCCCGAACAGCTGGTCTGGATCATGAACCACGCCGAAGACCAGGCGCTGTTCGTCGACCTCACCTTCATGCCGCTGGTCGAGAAGATCGCGCCGATGGTGACGTCGCTGAAGAAGGTGATCGTGCTGACCGACAAGGCGCATCTGCCGGCGACGGCGCTGCCCAACGTCGTCGCCTACGAGGAATGGCTGACAGAGGCCGACGGCGACTTCCACTGGGTCAACGTCGCCGAGGCCGACGCCTGCGGCATGTGCTACACCTCCGGCACGACGGGCGACCCGAAGGGCGTACTCTATTCGCATCGCTCGAACGTCATCCACGCGATGATGGCGGCGATGCCGGACGCGATGGGCATCTCGTCGCGCGACGTGATCCTGCCGGTGGTGCCGATGTTCCATGCCAACGCCTGGGGCCTCGGCCAGAGCGCGCCGATGATCGGCGCCAAGATGGTCATGCCCGGCGGCAAGATGGACGGCGCTTCGATCTACGAGCTGCTTGATACCGAGAAGGTGACATTCTCGGCGGCGGTGCCGACGGTCTGGCTTATGCTGCTGCAGCATCTGGAGGCGAACAATCTGTCGCTGCCGCATCTCAACAAGGTGGTCATCGGCGGTTCGGCCTGCCCGCGCGCCATCACCGAGAAGTTCGAGAAGAACTACGGCGTCCAGGTGATCCACGCCTGGGGCATGACCGAGATGAGCCCGCTCGGCTCGCTGTGCACGATGAAGCCGGAATACCAGGATTTCACCGGCGATGCGCTGCTGGACGTCAAGCAGACGCAGGGCTGGGCGCCCTTCGGCGTCGAGATGAAGGTGACCGACGACCACGACCGCGAACTGCCCTGGGACGGCAAGACCTTCGGCCGGCTCAAGGTGCGCGGGCCGGCAGTGGCCAGGGGCTACTACGGCGGCGCCGGCAAGGACCAGTTCGACTCAGAGGGCTGGTTCGACACGGGCGACGTCGCCCACATCAACGCCAACGGCTACATGCAGATCACCGACCGCTCGAAGGACGTGATCAAGTCGGGCGGCGAGTGGATCTCCTCGATCGAACTGGAAAACCTGGCGGTGGGCCACCCCGATGTCGCGGAAGCCGCCGTGATCGGCATCGCGCATCCGAAGTGGGACGAGCGGCCCTTGCTGGTCGTCGTCAGGAAGGCTGGCAAGGACACGACCAAGGAGCAGATCCTCGCCTACATGGATGGCAAGATCGCCAAATGGTGGATGCCCGACGACGTGGTCTTCGTCGACGAGATCCCGCATACGGCCACCGGCAAGATCCAGAAGATCACGCTGCGCAACCAGTTCAAGGAATACAAGCTGCCGGCGTAAGCGGCATCGATGCCCGCCCGGGGACTTTGAGTTCCCGGCCAAATCGGCATAAGTGACCGCCGGCATTCACCTGAGGGAATCGGCGGTCACATGGCGGCAGTCGTCGAACGGCGCATTTCGCACGCGGCCCGCTGGTCGCGGCGCCTGTCATCCTTCGCCGCCGTCCTGTTCGTCATGTCGGGGCTCGGCCACAGGTTCGGGCTCGTCGACACGATCTCGTTCTTCTGGCTGCTCGGCATCGTCGGTTCGCTCGCCATCGCGGCGCTCGGCTGCGCCGCCTTCGGCTTTTACCGCCTGTGGACGCGCGGCGACCGGGCCGGGCGCGATTCGGCCGCCGGCGCCCTGATCGCGCTCGCGGTCGCCGCACCCTTCCTCCTATCCGCCTGGAAAGGCGTGACGCTGCCGTCGCTGACGGACATCTCGACCGACGTGGTCAATCCGCCGCAGCTGCCGCTGGCGGCGGCTGAGCGCCATGGCGCCATGAACCCCGTCGCCCCGCCGACGCCGCAGGACGCCGAACTGCAGCTCGAAAATTATCCGGGCGTCATCGGCCGCCGCTACGAGGTGGCGCCCGACCTGGTGGTGCAGGCGATCGTCAAGCTGGCGAAGGATCGCGGCTGGACCGTGCGCGGCGACCCGCAGCTGGCCGAGGGGCAGAGCGATCTCACCATCGAGATCGTCGCCTATACGTTCTTCGTCGGCTTCCCGGTGGACGTGGCGGTGCGGGTCACCGACGAGGACGCCGCGGTCTATGTCGACATGCGCTCGGTGTCGCGCTGGGGAAGGCACGACCTCGGCGACAACGCACAGCGGATCGAGCGTTTTCTCGCGGATCTGGACGCGGCGGTGAAGGGCGAGCCGGTTGCGGGGTAGGGGTGGATTGTTCGCCTGAGCCGGGATTCGGGTTGAACCGGGTCATGTGAAGACCATACCGCCGTCGTCAGATCGCAATGGCGAAGGCCGATCGCGCCCAATGAGCAGTCGCGTCGATCACTTGCTCGCCACCGAGCAAGCTCATCGCCAGCGGTTCACGACCCACAGCGCGCCCCACGATCCCAGCAGCGTGAGGAGCATCATACAGGCGAGGCCGACATACATCGGGAACCCTCCCGTGGCCGCGAGCGAGCCTCTTACGTCCATGAGCATGAGGATCGGCAGCAGGACGAGTTCGCCGACCTGGGCGACCAGGAGGGCGCCGACGAGCGCGACGACGATGTTGATGATCCAGCCGAGCACGCCGCGCTTGTTCGTCCATGCCTCGTGGATCCCGACAGCCAGCGCGGCGAGGAGAAATGCCAGCGCGATCGTCATCGCCCCGCCGACACTCGACATCGGAATCGCGCCGCTCGCCTGAAGAAGCACGACGCCGATCACGGCAATCGGCACGATGTACTTCATGAGGTTCACCCCCTGTTGTACCGGCGGTGGCGTGAGTTCAGCATCCGCCTCGAGGTGAGCATAACAACTCGGCTTCCGTGTGAATAGCGACCGAAATGCACCGCGGCAGAGCCGGTGGAGGCGACCGTCTCGCCGACGTCCGGAACAAGGCTGCCTGCGGACTGTAGCTCCGACGCCGATTCGCTCAGGGCGCTTGCCGTGAAGACCTAGGCCGCCCGGTAGACGCCGTCGATCGACACGTCCGCCTCGGCGATCGCGGCGCCTTTGGCGACGAGGTCCTCGATATGCGCCAGCACCGAGAGGCCGGCCGCGCCGTGCAGCCGCGGATCGGTGTCGCGGTAGATCGCCCTGACCATGTCGGGGATGGTGCGGTCGCCGCCGCGCAGGCGCTCGAGGATGGCGCGCTCGCGCATCCTGCGGTGCGCCTTGAGCCCGCGCAGGAAGGGCAGCGGCTTGCGCAGCGGACCGCCATGGCCGGGCAGGTAGAGGCGGTCGTCGCGCGCGAGCAGCCGGTCGAGCGAGGCCATGTAGTCGGACATCGATCCGTCCGGCGGCGCGACGATCGAGGTGGACCATGCCATGACATGGTCGCCGGAGAACAGGACGCCTGTCCCCTCCAGCCCGAACGACATGTGGTTGGCGGCGTGGCCGGGCGTGAAGACGCCGTGGATCGCCCAGCCGTCGCCCTGGACGACATCGCCGTCCGACAGGTGCACATCGGGTGTGAAATCGAGGTCGCCGCTCGCGTCGAGCGGATTGATCTCGCCGATGCGCAGCGGCCGCGCCGAGCGGTGCGGACCTTCGGCGACGACAGTCGCGCCGGTCGATTGCTTCAGCCGGGCCGTCAGCGGCGAGTGGTCGCGATGCGTATGCGTGACGAAGATGTGGCTGACCGGCCGGCCGGCGATCGCGCGCCCAAGTGCTTCTAAATGCGCGTCATCTTCGGGGCCGGGGTCGACGACGGCGAGAGTTTCGGTGCCGACGAGATAGGTGTTTGTGCCGTGGAAGGTGAAGGCGCTGGGGTTGTTGACGGTCAGCCGGGACACGCCCTCGGCCACCGGAACGGCGGATCCGTAGGCCGGGTCGAAGGCGGTCTGGAACTCGATGGCCATGGGCAAAACGTCCTGGGATGAGCGGCCCGTGGAGGGGCGAAAGCGGTTGCCGCATATCATGGAAGCCAATATACCGAAACCCGGATGAGGACCGGCCGTAGCGCGGCCGCTGTGTGAGGGAAACAACGAATGTCCAATGCAATTGTGATGCGTCCGCTCGTCAGCCTGGCCCTGCCGCAAAGCGGCTTGGCGCGCCTTGCCGCGCAGGCGGCCCTCGTCGTCGCCGGCACGCTGCTCTTGACGCTCTCGGCCAAGACCAAGGTCGTGCTCGGCCCCGTCGACCTGTCGCTGCAGACGCTGGCTGTGCTGATGATCGCCGCCACCTTCGGCTTCCGTCTCGGGCTGGCGACGCTGCTGCTCTACATGGCCGAGGGCGCGGCGGGCTTCCCCGTGTTCCAGGGCACGCCGGAGAAGGGCATCGGCATCGCCTATATGCTGGGCTCCACTGGCGGCTATCTCGCCGGCTTCGTCGCCATGGCCGCGATCGTCGGCTGGGCCGCGGACCGCGGCTTTGACCGCAACCCGTTCAAGCTGTTCGGCGCGATGCTGGTCGCGGAAGCCGTGATGATGGCGATGGGCTTCGCCTGGCTGGCGACGCTGATCGGCGTGGACAAGGCCTGGACCTTCGGCGTGGCGCCCTTCATTGTCGCCGACCTGATCAAGGTGGCGCTGGCTTCAGCGCTGGTGCCGGCGATCTGGTCTCTCTTCGCCGGCTTCGCCGCGAAGAGGTGAAACAACGCCGGGGATCGTTCCGCCGCCGCGTTGCGCGCCGATCGTCGAACCACTATAAGGCCGCCATCATTCTGGCGGCCTGCCGGATTGGGGCGTAGCCAAGTGGTAAGGCAGCGGTTTTTGGTACCGCCATTCCCTGGTTCGAATCCAGGCGCCCCAGCCATCCTCTTCGACATGTGCCCGCCGGAATTGTTTCGCTTTCGCGACGGGAAAGGCTGCGCGTGACCGTTCGGGTGGCTATCCTTGCCTGCGTCTACAATGGCGAGCGCTTTCTTGCCGAGCAGTTCGCCTCGCTCGCGCGCCAGACGGTGCCGGACATCGACCTGTGGATATCCGACGACGGTTCGACCGACGGGTCGCTCGGCGTCCTCGGCGAGATCGGTGCCGAGTGGCGCAAGGGCGCCTTCACCATCCTTCGCGGGCCGGGACAGGGATTTGCCGAGAATTTCCGCTCGTTGATGGTCAACGAGGACATCGCGGCCGACTATTACGCCTTCTGCGACCAGGACGACGTCTGGGCAACCGATAAGCTGGAGGCGGCGATCGCCTGGCTGTCGCGCCAGCCGGCAGACATACCGGCGGTCTACGGCGGCCGCACGCGCACCGTCGACATCGAAGGCAGGCCGGTCGGCCTGTCGCCGCTGTTTGCCGAACCGCCCTCGTTCAGGAACGCGATCGTGCAGTCGATCGCCGGCGGCAACACGATGGTGATGAACCGCGCCGCGCGCGACCTCATGGCGGAAGCGTCGCGCCGCAGCGGCTTCGTCAGCCACGACTGGTGGTGCTACATGATGGTGACGGGGGCGGGCGGCAATTTCCACTATTCGCCGGAGCCGCGCGTCGACTACCGCCAGCATGTCGGCAACCTCGTCGGCTCGAACGACGGGCTGAGGGCGAGGCTCGGGCGGTCGGGCTTCCTGCTCAGCGGCGGCTTCGCGCGCTGGACCGACCGCAACCTCGCCGGTCTCGACGCCTGCCGCGACCTTCTGACCGACGAGGCGAGGGACGTGCTCGACCGGTTCGCGGCGCTGAGGGGCATGCGGCTGCCCGGGCGTCTGTTCGGACTCTGGCGCAGCGGCATCCACCGCCAGACGAAGAAAGGCCAGGCGAGCCTCTACATCGCGTCGGCCATCAACCGCCTCTGACATTTTCCGCACGTGGATCGAATTCGCGGCCGGCGCCGATCGTATCGGCGCAAGGCGGTGCGATTCGATGAGCACCTTCAGACGGTTGCGCCGGACGAGGTGGTGATCCGCGACGCCGCCGCCCGCCAAAACGATCAACCGGTTCCCCGCGCCGGGCGATTCTCGGCGCGACGAACGCGGAGAAAGCCATGGCAGACCAGACCCTCACCCTGAACTTGCCCTACATCATGCCGTCTCAGGCGCAGAAGCACGTGACCCACAACCAGGCGCTCGAGATCCTCGACGCGGTGGTGCAGCTTGCCGTCCTGTCGCGGACCGTCCCGGACCCGCCGGTGGCGCCGGAGGAAGGCGACCGCTATATCGTCGGCGCAGCACCCACCGGCGCCTGGAGCGGCCATGCCGGCAAGCTCGCCGTGTCGCGCCTGGGCGGCTGGGCGGTGATCGCACCTTTGGCCGGCTGGATCGCCTGGATCGGGGACGAGGAAACGCTCGCGGTCTTCGACGGATCCGACTGGGTGGATGCCGTCGCGGCGGGTCTCAACCCCGCGCCGCTGGTCGGCGTCAATGCGACCGCCAACGCCGCGAACAGGCTTGCCGTTGCAAGCCCCGCCAGCCTGTTCAGCCATGACGGCGGCGACCACCGGCTGAAGATCAACAAGGCGGCGGCCGGCGACACCGCTTCGGTGCTGTTCCAGACCGGCTTTTCCGGCCGGGCCGAGTTCGGCTTGGCCGGCGAGGACGACTTCTCGGTGAAGGTGTCGCCCGACGGCAGCGCATGGGTCGAGGCGCTGGTGGTGGACGCGGCGACGGGCCTGGCCACGGTCGCCGGCGATCCGACAGACGATCTCGGCATCGCCACGAAGCGCTATGCGCTGGCCCGGCAGGGCGACACGATGACGGGTACGCTGAAGGTCCACGGCGTCTCTCATGTCCCGCAATCGGGGCCTTCGGGCACGTTCGTCCATTTCTCCAACGAGGGAACAACGACGCGGATTCTCTATGACAACTACAGCTCGTCCGCGGGCGGGGCGAACGTCACCTTCCGCAAGGCGCGCGGCACGGGCGCTTCGCCTTCGGCCATCGCGACGGGCGACCAGCTGCTGAACCTTGCGGCGTTCGGATACGGTGGCACCGCCTACAGCGCCGGCACGCGGGGCGGTTTCGTCGTTGCCGCCACCCAGGCATGGACCGACACGGCGCAGGGAACGGAGATGTATTTTTTCGCCTGCACGGCGGGAGGAACGGCGAACCTCACGATGCTTCGGCTGGTCGACGGCCACGTCCGCCTTGGCGACAGTGCCGGCGTCGACCTGTAGATGGGGGGCGCCAATACGGTCGTCACGGCCGAACGCCATCTGATGCTGAGGTCCTATACGGTCGCGGGCCTACCCTCGGCCGCGCCGGAGGGGCAGATGGTCTACGTCTCCGACGGCAGCTCGAACCGGCGTATGGCCGTGTCGGACGGAACCAGCTGGCGCTTTCCGGACGGGGCGGTGGTGTCATGACGATTTCAGCTATAGCGTTCGATCCTGTTGTCGTGACGGGCCGTTGCCATGCTGCTGAAAGGTGGTCGCACACTCATCGTCCGGGACATGGGCGGGTTCATCATCCACGCCAACATGCCGGGATGGCTGATGCCGAGGACCCGCGACCACGGGCACGGCCCGCTGGCGATGATCGTGGAATCGATCCTTCATCCCGGCCGCCTCATCGCAATGCACGAGCACCGAAACGACGAGATCGTCTCGTGGGTGCCCGATGGCGTCATGCGCCACGACGACAAGGCGACGGGGCCGCTCGTGATCGACGGGAGGCATCTGATGGTGATGAACGCCGGCCGCAGCTTCTGGCATTCGGAAGAGACGCTGCCCAGCGACCCGCCGCTGCGGATGCTTCAGATATTCGTCCGGCCGCGCGAGGCCAATCTTGGGCCCGGCATACAGTATGGGCCTGTCCCACCGGCCGCTCCAAACGCCTGGCGGCACCTGTTCGGACCGGAAGGGGGCGACGCCCCGTTCTTCGTGCGCAACGCGGTCGATTTCTTCGATATCAGGCTGGAACAGGGTGCGTCGGCGGAGTTCCCGGCTAGGGAAGGACGCGATCTCTACTTCTACGTCTTCAGCGGCCGGATCGCAGCCGGCGACCACTCCTTCGCCGAAGGAGAACAGGGATTGCAGCCGGGCGGTGGACATCTTTTGCTTCAGGCGAAAGAGGCATCCCTGGTGGTCGCCTTCCTGATCGATCCGGCCGCGACGGTCACCAGGAAGGGCACGGTAGGGGACAATCCGAAGATACCCCCGGCCTTTGCGGTACGTGCGGTGAAGAAGCTGGCTCCGCTAAGCAGACTGTGGCGCGGCAAGTAAGCGCGCGACCACGGCGTCGGTGCTGTCGCGCCAGTCCGGCGCGGTCCAGCCGAAGGTTCCGGCGAACTTGGCGCTCGACAGGCGGGAGTTGGCCGGCCGGCGCGCCTTGGTCGGGTAGTCGGCGGCCGGAATGTCCTTGACGCGCGCCATGGGGCCGCCATTGGCGTGGCTCGCCTCGAAGATGCGGCGGGCAAAGCCACTCCAATTCGTGGTGCCGCTGCCGGCGAGGTGGAAGATGCCGAAGACGTCGTCCCGTCCCGACGTGAGCTGCGGCGCCATGTGGAGGATCGCGTCGGCGATGTCGAGCGCCGAGGTCGGGTTGCCGTGCTGGTCGGCGACGACGGTGAGCTCCTCGCGCGTCGCCCCAACCCGAAGCATAGTGCGCACGAAATTGTTGCCGAACGGACTGTAGACCCAGGCGGTGCGCAGGATTGCGTGGCGCGGACCGGCGGCTGCGACCGCCTGCTCGCCGGCCAGCTTGGATGCGCCGTAGACGCCGATCGGGCCGGTCGGATCGGTCTCGACATAGTCGCCGTGCTTGGCGCCGTCGAAGACATAGTCGGTGGACAGGTGAATGACGGGGACGCCGAGGGAGATGGCTGCGGCGGCAACAGCGCCGGCGCCGATGCCGTTCACCGCATGCGCGAGCTCAGGCTCGTCCTCGGCGCGGTCGACCGCGGTATAGGCGGCTGCGGAGACGATCAGATCGGGTCGGGCGGCTTTCAGGGCGGGAGCGATGCTGTCAGGGGCCGCGAGGTCGAGGTCGGGACGACCGACCAGAAGAATCTCGACGTCCGAGCGGCCGCTCGCCCGTTCCTTCAGGCTCTGCGCGACCTGGCCTTCACGGCCGGTGACGGCGATCCTCACTCGGCGGCCTTCTGCGCTTCGCCGAGTCTCTGGCCGGCATATTTCTCGGCGCGGATCGGACCCCACCACCAGTCGTTGGCGAGATACCAGTCGATGGTGCGCGACAGCCCGCTCTCGAAATTCTCCTGCGGCACCCAGCCAAGCTCGCGCTCGATCTTCGAGGCGTCGATCGCATAGCGGCGGTCATGGCCGGGGCGGTCGGTGACGAAGGTGATGAGGTCGCGGTAGCGGCGACCCTTGGACCGTGGCTTCTTCCGGTCGAGGATGTCGCAGATCGTCTCGACGACGGAGAGGTTCGTCTTCTCCGAGCGTCCGCCGACATTGTAGCTCTCGCCGTTGACGCCCTTGGTCGCGATCAGCGCCAGCGCGCGCGCGTGGTCCTCGACGTAGAGCCAGTCGCGCACGTTTTCGCCCTTGCCGTAGATCGGCAGCGGCTTCTCGTCGAGCGCGTTGAGGATGACCAGCGGGATCAGCTTCTCGGGGAAGTGGAACGGGCCGTAGTTGTTCGAGCAGTTGGAGAGCACAACCGGCAGGCCGTAGGTCTCGTGCCAGGCGCGCACGAGATGGTCCGACGCGGCTTTCGAGGCCGAATAGGGCGAGGACGGCGCGTAGGGCGTCTCCTCGGTGAAGATGCCGCTGTCGAAGGGCAGGTCGCCGAACACCTCGTCGGTCGAGATATGATGGAAGCGGAAACGCTCCTTCTTCGCGCCCGAAAGGCCGCGGTAATACTCGAGAGCTGCGTTCAGCATCCTGAACGTGCCGATGACATTGGTCTCGATGAAAGTCTCGGGACCGTCGATCGACCGGTCGACATGGCTCTCCGCGGCGAGATGCATGACGACGTCGATGTCGTCGCGCCGCAGGATGTCGAGGATCGAGGCGTCGTCGCAGATGTCCTTCTGCTCGAAGCGGTAATTGTGCTGGTTCTCGATCGACCGGAGCGAGGCGAGATTGCCGGCATAAGTCAGCTTGTCGACATTGGTGACGTTGTTTGACAGGTCGGAGCAGATATGCCGGCAGACCGCCGATCCGATGAAGCCGGCACCGCCGGTGACGAGGAAGTTCATGCCGGATACCTCAGCTCATGCGAAAAGATCCGCATCCGCCAGGAGCGGCGCGGTCTTGTCCTTGTCCGAAAGAATGTAGCCCGCCGCAAAGGACGGCCACTCGACGCCGATCGCCGGATCGTCGAAGCGAAGCGACCGGTCGTGGTCCTTCGAATAGACCTCGGTCACCTTGTAGAGGACCTCAGTGTCGGGGACGAGGGTGACGAAACCGTGGGCGAAGCCCTTGGGAACGAGGATCTGGTTCCACTTCTCGGCGGAGACCTCGAGTGCCTCCCACTGGCCGAAGGTCGGCGAGGAGCGCCTGATGTCGACGACGACGTCGAGGATCGCGCCGCGCGTCACGCGCACCAGCTTGTCCTGCGCGAAGGGCGGCAGTTGGTAGTGCAGGCCGCGCAGCACGCCCGCGGCCGCCGAATAGGAATGGTTGTCCTGGACGAAAACGAGCTCGACGCCGGCCGTCATCAGCGCCGCGGCGTTGTATGTCTCCGAAAAGAACCCGCGATTGTCGCCATGCTTTTTCGGCAGGATCTCGAGTATGCCCCCGAGCCCGAACGTCCTGACTTCAACCATCATGTTTCCGTTATTTCGGCGACCCGGCGTCTGAGATAGGCCGCATATTCATTCTTGCCGAGCTTTGCGGCACGAGCAAGGACCCGCTCGGGAGAGACCCAGCCGTTTTCGACCCCGATTTCCTCGGGGCAAGCGATCTTGATGCCCTGGCGATGCTCGATCGTGCGCACGAAGGAAGAGGCCTCGTGCAGGCTGTCATGCGTGCCGGTGTCGAGCCAGGCGTAGCCGCGGCCGAGCTGGTGGACGTGCAGGGTGCCGCGTTCGAGATAGACGTTGTTGACCGTGGTGATTTCGAGTTCACCGCGTGCCGAAGGCTTGATCGATCTCGCGATGTCGACCACCTCGTTGTCGTAGAAATAGAGGCCGGTGACCGCCCAATTCGACTTCGGATTGGCTGGTTTCTCCTCAATCGTCTGCGCCTGGCCGGTTGCCTTGTCGAAGGAGACGACGCCGTAGCGCTGCGGATCCTCGACATGATAGGCGAAGACCGAGGCGCCGGAGGTGCGCGTCGCCGCCTGCCGGCAGAGCGCCGACAGGCCCTCGCCGAAATAGATGTTGTCGCCGAGGATCATCGCGACATTGTCGTCGCCGACGAAATCGGCGCCGATGATGAAGGCCTCGGCCAGGCCGTTTGGCTGCGGCTGCTCGGCATAGGACAGGGCGAGGCCGAATTCGCCGCCGTCGCCCAGAAGATCACGGAAGACAGGCAGGTCGCGCGGCGTCGAAATGATCAATACCTCGCGGATGCCGGCGAGCATGAGAACGCTCAGCGGATAATAGATCATCGGCTTGTCGTAGATCGGCAGGATCTGCTTCGAGACGGCGAGCGTGAGCGGATACAGTCGTGTGCCGCTTCCGCCTGCAAGGATGATGCCCTTCATCAGTGACTTTCTATGCCCAATTGAAGATGGTTTACGAAATATCCCTGCCCCGGGGGGCGACCTATCACGAGCGCGCGCGCGCCGTCCATACCGTTTTGTTGCGCGGGCAACTCCAGCGACAGCTCGCTCCAGGCCAGAGCGACACGGCGAGGCCAGCCTCGCGCAAGTCGAACGCGATAGGCTGCCGACCATCGCACTTCCTGCGCGGAGCCAAGGTCATGAGTCTTTTCGGATCGCTGCGGACCAGCTACCCTGCGGCGGCTACCCAGACCGGCCGCATGCCGACCGTGTCCGACTCCCTCTCGGGCGGTCAGGGCAATGGCGGCAACGAGTTCCTCTCGCTGATCGATGGGGGCACGACCTCGCCGGAGGGCTCTTCGACCGGCAGCCCGTCGGTCTATTCGACGCTCTCCCGCGAGGCGGCCTACCGCGTCTCGTTGATCGGCAGTCTGCTGGACGGCGGCAATGGCGGCGGCGCGGGCGGCGACACCGTGGACGATGTCGCCGTCGACAATCCGGCCATCGAGGCCACCGGCGATCTCGAGGCGGGGGCGACGGTGGGCTACGACGCGTCCGGAAGCGAGGAGGTGACGAACGACCTTCAGAGCACGGCTGCCGACAACACCTTGCCCAAGGTGGGGGACGACGACGGTGACGAGGTCGAGAACCCGATCGCCGAGGTCGGCGGCGTCACCAACGCGTTGCCCAAGATGGATGCTCCCCCGGCGTAAATTCAGGAAGGGGTCCGATTGGACGCGGCCGGCTCTACAGAATCCGAGCGACCGTCGTCGCGGAGACCGTCTTTCCGGAAACCGAACGGCCGATCTTGATCTTCACCAACTTCGGCAGGCTGCCCTGCTTGGTGAATGACGAGACGAAGGTCAACCCGTCCTCGGAATAGCTGAAGTCGAGGCTGTCGAACCTGTCGAGGATGATGATCGTCGATTTCGTCTCCGCGGCGGCCTCGGCCGGGCGGCGCATCGACATGGTCTGCACCAGACGCGGGGCATCGGCCTGGGTATCGATGTGGATGTCGATATCGCGCAGCGCCAGCGAATAGAAGCCCTGGCGCGCCACCCCGGCAAACCGCATCTGCGTGGCGCGGCCCTCGAACCGCTTGTCTTCCTCATCCACGTTCTCCGGCAGTTTGGCGGATTTAGCCCCCGAGAGCGTCCGCTCCAGATGCGAGAGCGCGCCTTCGAGCTCCGATTTGACGAGCACCTGCTCGCGCAGTTTCGCGACCGACCGCAACTGGCTGAACACGCCGGCCATCATCGCCGCCATCACCGCGACGACGGACAGCGCGACGAGGACTTCGATCAGAACGAAGCCGTCCCGCGATGAGGCTTGCCTCGTCATGGCGGAACCACCACAGGCGGATTGCTGATGAAAGTCTGGTAGCTGTATCCCGGCCCGTCCGCGCCGCGCGGCCAGACCGTGGCGGAAATTGCAAGCAGCGGCCGCGCGTGGCTGTCGCGCACGGCGCGGGCGACGATCTTCCACGGCTCGCCCGAGTCGAGTTCGCCGGTGAACTCTCCCTCGTCCCGGAGATCGGGAAATTCCCTTTCGGCCAGTTCGGTGTAGACGAGGCCGGCCGCCTGAATGTCGGAGGCGCGCACCAGCGTGGCGGCGCTTTGCGAGATCGTCTGCATCGAGACACCGAGCGCGACCGCGAGGATCGCGAAGGCGACGATCGTCTCGACGAGGATGAAGCCGCCCTGGCTTTCAGATCCCGGGGCGGTCATTGCGATGTCCCCACGCGCAGGCGCGGCAGGCCGGTGAGCCAGTTGACCTCGACGCGTGCCTCGGTGCCGGCGCCGTTGCGCAGCAGGATCTCGGCGCCGGAGGACGAGCCGTCAGGCCGGAAGACGAGATAGTAGGTCGAACCGTCGGGCGAGACGAACTCGGAGCCGGCGATCATGCGGATCTCCTGGTCGTCGGGCAGCTGGATCGGCCGCGCGCCCGCCGGGTAGATGTATTGCTTGGCTCCGGCGTTGATCGAAAACAGCGTGTTGCGCCCCTTCAGGATCGCGTCGCTGCGGGCCCGAAACAGCATGGATTGCAGAGTCTCGGCGCTCATCAGCGGGGTGATGCGGTTTTCGCGCCGCGCGAGCGTCGAGCCGACTGAACCGAGCACGACGGCGAGGATGGCGAAGGTGACGAGGAATTCGACAAGCGTGAACCCTTCCTCTCCCTCGCGATCCTGCTTTCTCGCCACGGGGGTCATCGGATCGCCATCTCGTTGATGGAGAGCAGCGTCGTCATTACCGAGATGACGAGGCTGCCGACCAGGCCGCCGAGAACGATGGTCATCGCCGGCGTGAGCATCGCGAGCGCCCGGCTGATGGTGCGCTGCATCTGCACCTGGGTCATGTTGCCGGAGCGGCCCATCATGGTCGCGAGATTGTTCGATTCCTCGCCGAGCCGCACCAGCGAGAGGATCGAATCCGGAAAGGCGTCGGACGATTTGAGCGCCTGCCAGATCGGCTCGCCCGAGGCGACGCGCTGGCGCGCCTGCAGCAGCTTGGCCTTGTGTCCGGCGGACGGTGCGGTGTCGGCTGCCAGGTTCATCGCGTCGAGCATCGGCACGCCGTTGCCGAGCAAGAGCGCCATCGTGTTGAGGTAGCGCTCGCGCGTGGCGCTGCGAACGATGCTGGAGACGACCGGGATGCGCGCGGCGAAGTCCATCATCCGCGCCTTGGTGGCCGGCCGCTGGAAGAACACCGCGAGCAGGAGGACGAGCCCGCCGAGGCAGGCGAGGATGAGGAAGCCGAACTGCTTGATCGTCTCGCCGACACCGCCAAGCGCCCGCACGATGAAGGGCGGCTCGGCGCCGGCATTGGTGAAGATCGGCTCCAGCGCCGGCACCAGATAGAGTGACAGCACGAGCAGCGCGCCGACCATGATGAGCAGCAGGAAGGCGGGATAGATCATCGCCTCGGTGATCTCGGACTTCCGCTTGGCCCTGAGCGCATGCGTCTTGGAGAGCTCCGAGACGACGATGTCGAGCCGCCCGCTGCTCTCGCCGCTGGCCACCAGCGCCACAACGTCGGGCGGCATGTTGGGCTGGCTGGCGAAAGCCTCGGCGACCGACTTGCCCTCGGTGATCTGCGAATGGATCGCCTGGATGCGCGCCTTCTGGCCCTTGTTGGTCTCGGCGTCCGCCACTGCCTTCAATGCGATGTCGACATTGAAGCCGGAGCCGATGATGACCGACAGTTCGCTGAGGAAATGGGTGAGGTCGAGCTTCGGCTGGAACAGGCCGAAAAACGACTGGGATGCCGGGGTCGCCGCCGACCCGTCGACCTGCTTGAGTTCGTAGGGGATCTTGCCGGCCTGGGAAAGCTGGCGCACCGCGTCCGCCCGGTCCACGGCCATGAGATAGCCGCTGTCGTGCCCGCCCGACTGCGCATAGGCGCGAAATTTGAAGCGGGAGGTCGCCGTCACGGCCGGTCACCTCGCGCGCAAGTCTCGGGGCAGGCACGCGTCGCGGTCATTGCACGATCTCGTCGGCGAGGTCCGCGGTCAGCTCGAGGCTCAGCACGCGCTGCACCTCCTCGCGGCTGGTGACGCCTTCGGCGACCAGGCGGCCGGCCTGCGCCGACATGGTGACGTAGCCGTTGGCCATGGCACTCGCCTGCAACTGCTCCTCGCCGGCGCCGCGGCTGATCATCGAGGCGATCTCCGGCGTCACGTCGAGGATCTCGTAGGCGACGGTGCGGCCGGAATAGCCGCTGCCCCGGCACGTGTCGCAGACGGCGTAGTGGCCGTTCACCGGCTGGGCGGGAACGCTGTGGCATTTGGGGCAGAGCCTGCGCACGAGGCGCTGGGCGGCGACGGCGCGGATGGTGGCGCCGATCAGGTAGCCGTCGATGCCCATGTCGAGAAGGCGGGTCAGCGCGCCGGCGGCGCTGTTGGTGTGCAGCGTCGAGAACACGAGGTGGCCGGTGAGCGACGCCTGGATGGCGATCTGGGCGGTCTCGGCATCGCGGATTTCGCCGATCAGGATCACGTCCGGGTCCTGGCGCAGCACCGAGCGGAGCGCACGCGCGAAGGTCAGGTCGATCGCAGGATCGACCTGCAATTGGGTGATGCCGTCGAGCCGGTATTCGACGGGGTCTTCGACGGTGAAGATCTTGACGTCGTCGGGGTCGCGCTCCTTCAGGAGCGAATAGAGCGTCGTCGTCTTGCCGCTGCCGGTCGGGCCGGTGATCAGCACGATGCCGTTGGGGATGTGGGCGAGTTCCTTGAACTTGGCGATCGCGTCGCGGCTGAAGCCGAGCGCGTTGAGCGATAGCGCGACGCCGGACTTGTCGAGGATGCGCAGCACGAAAGTCTCGCCGTGGACGCTGGGCAGGACTGAGACGCGCAGGTCGATTTCCTGGCCGCGCACGGTGACGCGCATGCGTCCGTCCTGCGGCATGCGGCGCTCGGCGATGTTGAGGCGCGAGAGGATCTTGATGCGGGTGGCGATGCCGGCGTGCATCGATTTCGGCGCGGTCTCGGCGACACTGAGCAGGCCGTCGCAGCGGAAGCGGATGCGCAGATGGTCGATCGTCGGCTCGACATGGATGTCGGTCGCGCCACGGTCGACCGCCTGCTGGATGATGTTGGCGACGAAGCGGATGACCGGCGCTTCGCGGGCGAAATCGCGGAGGCGTTCGATGTCGTCGGTGTCGGCGAGGTCGTCGTCGGTCACCATCGTCAGGCTGTCGGAAACGTCGAGCTTCGTCTCCTTCAGCGTGCGCAGACGCTCGGTGATCGCGCTGCGCGGAAAGATCCTGAGCTCGGGCTCGCAGTCGAACTGGTAGCGCAGCACGTCGAGAGCGGAACGCGCAAACGGATCGGCGGCGGCGACGAGGATCCGGTCCTCGACGAAGGCGATCGGCAGCACGTGGTTTGCCTCGAGGAAGGTCATCCCGACGCTGCGCACGAGCGCCATGTCGACGTCTTCGGGCACTGCCGGCAGGACCGGAACCCCGAGGAAGGCCGACAGATGCTGGGCAAGGTCGATCTCGCGCAGCAGGCCGAGCTCGATGAAGACGGTGTCGGCCGAATGGCCCGTCGAGCCATGCGCATTGCGCGCCCGCTTGACGGATTCGGCCGTGAGGATCCTGTTTTCCGCGAGAAACGACAGGAAATCGGCGAAGGTCGGGTATTCCTCAAGTCTCATCGGACGTCCACCCATTGCCCGCGCTCACTCCGGTCCGGCGGCGAGCGCCGCGGACACGCCGGCACCAAAAATCATACTGCAATCGACGTCGCCCGCGAAGTCGCTTTCCCCCTCGGGCAGGAATTCGGGATTGGCGGTCCGTTCGACGATGTCGTAGGCGCCGTTCTCGTTCTCGCTGGCCGTCACCACGGCGCCCGAATAGCCGCTCATGGCGCCGTCGACGGTGCGCACCTCGACGTCGATACGGTAGGTCTTCGCCCCGTCCTCCTCCTCGGCGAGGATGAAGGGATAGCTCGGCGACGGCGACGACGGCAGCACCCGCGACAGCCGCGTCGAGATGCGCGGCCCGACGATGGTCTCGCCGGTATTGTGCACCGAAAAGATCTCGCTGAGCGCCCGGACCGGTTTTCCACGGAAGCCGGTGAAGTCGTAGAGTTCTTCGACGGCCTCGAACGGATTGAGCTTCATGCCGCCGGCAACGCGGTCGCCGGTGTCTGCCGCCGGTGCGGCGGGGGGAGGGGCAGGGTCACCGGCCGGGTCGCGCTCGCCTTCGAGCGGCGGCTTGGTGCGGTAGGCGATGACCGCCTCAGCGAGCTCGGTGACGTCGCCGGTCGGGAAGTCGAGCGCCTGGAAGCCCGCCTCTAGCATTTCCACCGGTGCGTTGTTGATGCTGATGAGGCCGCGCTGGTCCTGGATGCGCGCCTCGATCAGGTAACGGGTGTCGCGACAGCGCAGAGGTTCCGAGCGGACCTTGATCTCCTCGTTGCGCGGCTCGAGCGGCGGCGAGGCGAGCTCGCGGGCGATGACCGTCACCAGCCCGTCGGCAATGCTCTCCAGACGCTCCTGCTGCAGCCTGTTGGATGCGACCAGGAAATCCGTCCGCGCACCGAGGACGAGCGGCGCGATGATCGCGGTGACAGCGAGCAGGAACAAGAGCACCATCAGCAGGGCGAAGCCCGCCTGGTCGTCGTCCCGCGGGGCGGGAGGGAAGGGCCGGTTCATTGCCCGGAACTGACCTCGGGATAGAGGTCGAACGACATGCTCTGCCCGCCGCGCTCGATCGTGATCGACTGCGGATCGATGTTCCCGACCTTCCACCCCTGCAATTCGTCGCCGACCAGCACCCAGACCGGCTCCGGGAACGCGTCGAGCTGGAGCAGCGCCTTCATGTCGGACGCGCCGGAGGAACTCACGCCGATCAGCCGGATGGCCGGCGCGGGAAGCGCCTGCACCTCGGGCTGCTCGACGACGACTGCTACCGGCTCGGCAGGCAAGTCGGCCGGCGCGGGCGGTTGCCAGGGCCGGCGACTCCTGTCGAACAGCGGCCGCGAATAGGCCTGGACCGGACTCATCTGCGAGAAGTCGAGCACTTCGCCGAGGTCGGGCTGTGCGGCGAGATTGCCGTTGGCACGGCCGGCGTCGCGCGGCGTGGCGATCGCGCCGGTTCCTGCCGGCCGCTGGAAGACGGTCCACGCTACCGGCCAGATGACGAGGTTGGCCGCCACGACCGCAGCGAGCTTGAGGGCGGCGCTCATTGCGTCGCCCCCGGCGCGGGAGCAGCAGTTGGTGCCGGGACGGCCGCGGCAGCCAGCGGCGGCAGGGCGCCGTAGAACTGCACCCTCAGCACGAGCTCGGTCGGACCGTCGGTCACGCTTTGCGAATCGAGCGTCGAATGCAGCTGCGCCTGGCGGATGATGAGATAGGGCTTGGCCGCCTCGATCGCGAAGATCGTGCCCTGGATGCCTTCATTGGGTCCGGAGATGTCGGCGCGCAGGCCGGCGAAGCGCATTCCCTTCTGCTGCAGCGCCGGCGCGTTGCCTACCGACATGATGGAGACGCCGTTTTGCCGCGCGACACCGTCGAGCCAGGTCTGGAGGTCGGCCTGGATGACCGAATCGCTGGCGCCGCTGAGGAATTCCGGCCGGCCGTTGTCGGCGATCGCGGCCTTTGCCGACTTCTCCATCATCGGCTTCAGCGCCAGCACCGCCTGCATGCGGCCGAGATTCTCGCGCTGCTCGCGAACCGCCTCGCGGCTGGCATAGACGGACGAGACGGCGGCCATGGTCAGCAGCCCGGCGCCCGCGATGCTGCCTGCCAGCAGTCCGATCGCCACGAGACGCCGCGTTCGCGGCCTGGCGTTGAGGATCCGGGTAAGGCTATCCATCGCCGTTCTCCACCTTCATGGCGATGGAAAAGCGCTCGCCCTCCTGGTTCACGACCCGGACGACAGGCTCCATGAAAGTCGGAGCGCTGAATAGCGGTGAGGATTCGAGGATCGGGATCAGGGAGGCAGCCGACGCGGAGAAACCGGCGAAGCGCACCATGTCGCCGCTGACGCTGATCTCGGTGAGCCAGGTATGGTCGGGGATCGCGCGCGACATTTCCTCGACGATTCGCACGACCGGCACGGTGCCCTTCTTTTCGTCACGCACGGCACCGATCTGGGCGATCTTGGCGTCGCGCGCGGCAAGCACGGCGCGAAGCTCGCGCACCTGGCTCTCGGCCGTAGCGAGCTGCTCTGCCACCTGCGCGCCGGCAACCGAATAGCGCCAGTGAGCTGCGCCGAAGAGGGCGACAAGTCCGGCGGCAGCGGTTGCAAGGCCGATCGAGACCGTCCGCTCGGAAAGCCGCGTCGCCGCCGAGGCGCCGAGCACCTCCCGCAGGCTCACGGCGTCCACCGGATAGAATTCGCCGGCATCAGAAAGCGAGATCGAAGCCACGTGCCAGCCGCCCGCGCGCAGGCCTTCGACCACGGGTACCAGCGCTGACTTGCGCACCGTGTAATAGGAACTATCCTTGATCCGTTCGTCGAACCGGGTGGCGAGGACGAAGAAGTCGCCAGGATTGAACGGAGTGGCCGACTGGAGATCGAGCAGGGCCATCGCCGTCATGCGGCTGCGCGGCAGGCGAATGGCGGCAAGGGGACGTTTCAAGTAGCGTTCGGGCTCGATCACGATGGCCACCGAAGGCTTGCGTCGTCGCCCGCCCGAAAGCGTCTGCAGCAGGGGCACGATCTGCGACGGCTCGGCGGCCAGATGCGGCGCCCCACCGCCAACCGAAATCTCGGCGCTGGACCTGACGAGGCGAACGGTCGCGTCCGCGACAGGCGCCTGCGGACGGACACGCGGCCCGAAGGCCTTGCTGAGTTCATCCGGCCACCACGTCATCAGATCCGACAGGAAGTTGGCCAACGACATTACTCTGGACCTTTATCAGCGCCTGCGGGGTCTATATCCCCAAAATACGCTGGACGGAACCGGTTCCAGACTTGTGCGGCCAAACTGTGATGGTACTGGAAGCGCTCGCCGTTGGCCGGCGGCAGCGGATACTGTCGCATCTTTGCCGCTCGAACTGTGAATTGCTGCATAGATTAACCGCGGTACAGGAGTTTTCTTGCCTTGCCGGACCTTTTGTGGCTTGGTGAGAGAAGGGGGAGATCGGCTAATGGCTCCTACGGCCCGTTCGATCATATAGGTCGAATACTCTTTCCCCGCCAATATTGTGTTTCTGTTGTTGTGGCAGAGTAGTGCTCGGGCATGATTAAGTAGGCCGATAATGTATCGAGTGCTGGTCCTAGTGGTTCTGGTCGCCCTGCTGGCCAGTTGCGCGTCGAACTCCAAGGACGGCGTGTTCTCCTCCTTGATGACCGATCTCGACGACAACGGCCGGCCGCTGCCGCCGGAGGGTTCGGGCGTGTCGCGCCGGCTGACCGGCGGCGACGGAGATAGCTTCAACGGCGTGAGCGACACCGGCAGCGGCCAGTTCGTCTCCGGCCGGGCTCCCTACACCGCCGAGACCAACAAGTCCGGACAGACCGAATACCGCCTGAACCTGGTCGATGCGCCGATCGCCGCGGCGGTGAAGAATGTGCTCGGCGACATTCTCGGCCTCAACTACACGATCGATCCGCGGGTCCGCGGTTCGATCACGCTGCAGACGAGCGCGCCCGTCAATCGCAACACGCTGGTGGACATCCTCGAGACGACGCTGGCCGCGAACGGCGTTGCGATCGTCAAGCAATCGGGCACCTACAACATCGTGCCGCTCTCCGAAGCCCTGGCGAACACGCCTTCCGTCAGCGTGCCGTCGGTCGCCAGCCGAACACCGGGCCTCAAGATCCAGGTGGTGGAACTGCAATACATCTCCGCCGAGGAGATGCGCACCATTCTCACGCCGATCAGCCGCGAAGGGTCGGTCCTGCGGGTCGACAATGCGCGCAACTACATCATGATCGCCGGCACCAATCCCGACCTCGGCGCCATGCGCGAGGCGATCCAGGTGTTCGACGTCGACTGGATGAAGGGCATGTCGGTCGCGCTCCACCCGCTGAAGACGTCGCGCCCCGACGCGGTGGCGAAGGAACTCGAGACGATCTTCCGCGCGCAGGAGGGGCCCGGCACCAACCTGATCAAGTTCGTGCCCAACGAACGGCTGAACTCCGTCCTCGTCATCACGTCGCGGCCGCAATACCTCGCCCGCGCCGAAGGCTGGATTCGCCAGCTTGACCGGCTGGCGAGCACCAGCGAGGAGCAGCTGTTCGTCTATCCGATCCAGAATCGCTCCGCCGACGAGATGGCCAAGGTTCTGCAGTCGGTGCTTTCCGGGAAGTCCGGCGATCCGCTCGAAAGCACGCCCTCCGTGTCGCCCGACCTGCAGACCGAACTTGTGGCGAGCGAGCCGGCCAATCCGACGGAACCGCCGGCGTCCGATTCCTTCTCGGGCAAGGCGGGGACGCCATCCGTCGTTGCCGATGTCGAGAACAACGCGCTGCTGATCTCGACCACCGCCCGCAACTACGAGAAGATCGAGCGCATCCTGCAACAGATCGATGTCCTGCCGACCCAGGTCATGCTCGAGGCGATCATCGCCGAGGTGACGCTGACGGACGAGCTCAAATTCGGCGTGCGCTGGTTCTTCGAGAACGGCGATTTCAGCATCGGCTTTTCCGATCTCACAAGCGGCGGTACCGGAAAGTCGTTCCCCGGCCTCGGGTGGAGCTTCGCCTCGACCAATCTCGAGGTCACGCTCAACGCCCTTTCGAGCGTGACCAACGTCAAGGTCATCTCGTCGCCGACGCTGATGGCGCTGAACAACCAGAAGGCGACGCTGCAGATCGGCGACCAGGTGCCGATCGTCACGCGCACCTCGACTGGCGTCGACAATCCGGACGCGCCGATCGTCAGCACCATCACGCTGAAGGATACGGGCATCATCCTCAACGTGACGCCGCGCGTGAACACGTCCGGCCGCGTGCTTCTCGACATCGAGCAGGAGGCGAGCAATGTCGTCAGGACGACGACCTCCGGCATCGATTCGCCGACCATCCAGCAGCGCAAGGTGCAGACCCGCGTCGCCGTGAACGACGGCGAGGCGCTGATCATCGGCGGAATGATCCAGGAGCGCAATTCGAAGCAGAAGGGGCAGGTCCCGATCCTCGGCGAGATTCCTGTGATCGGCAACGCGTTCAAGAACAAGACCGACACGATCGAGCGTACCGAACTCGTGATCTTCATCCGGCCGAAGGTCGTGCGCAACGTCAGCGAAGCCCGTTCGGTCAATGACGAGTTCCGCAAGCGCCTTGATTTCGGCGCCAGCGAAACGCCGGGCAACCGCATCAAGCGCGACCTGAAGCGCCTGCAGTAGGCCGGCCATCCCGATGCCTGGTCCCGAGATCGCGTTCGCGGCCGCGCTCCTGGCCGTCCTCGCGGCGATCGCCGTCGTCGACCTTCGCACGCTGATCATTCCGGACACGATGAACGCGGTTCTGGCCGCCCTGGGGCTCGGCTGGGCCTGGTTCGCCGCCGGCGGGCCTCCTCTCGTGCAGATTGCCTTCGCCGCCGGGCTCTTCGTCCTCTTCTGGCTGATGCGGGCGGGATTCCTGGCCGTTCGCAAAGTGGCCGGCCTCGGGCTCGGCGACGTCAAGATGGCGGGCGCCTGCGCGCTGTGGTTCAGCCCGTGGAACCTGCCGCTGTTCCTTTTTTTGACCGCAATCTCCGCGCTCCTCTACGTCGCCTTGCGGGCGAGTGTGACCGGTCGGCTTGACAGGAGCGCCAGAGTTCCGTTCGGTCCGTTCCTCGGATTCGGCCTGTTCGCAACCTGGCTGATCGAGCGGTCGGACATCCCGACCTTCATTCCGGATAGGGGGTTCTGATGCGTGCAGGATCGTATCTCTCGCGGCGGCGATTGCGGCCGGTGACGAGCGGGCAGGACGGGTTCACACTCGTCGAGCTGCTCGTCGTGCTCGCCATCATCGCCCTGATCGCGGGCCTCGCCGCGCCGCAAGTGCTGCGCTATCTGGGCTCCGCCCGTTCGGATGCAGCCCAGGCGCAGATCAGGAACATCGAGAGCGCGCTGGAACTGTTCTACATCGACAATTTGCGCCGGCCGACCAACGAGGAGGGCCTGGCGGTTCTCAACGAGCCGACGCCGGAGCTGCAGGCACGCTGGAACGGCCCCTACCTCAAGAACGCGGGTTCGCTGAAGGATCCCTGGGGCAATCCGTACATCTACCGGGTGACCGACAGCGGCGTGGAGATCATCTCCTACGGTCGCGACGCCAAGGCGGGCGGCACCGGCGAGGATCGGGACATTTCCAACCGCTGACGCAAACGGCAAGGCACCGGTCGCGACGCGGTTGCCTGACACGCCTTGACCGTTGCACGCTATGGAGGCGGGCTCGCACGAGACCGCGCAGACGATGAAATTTCTGCACGAGGCCCTTGGCGATATCGGTTCGGCGCTCAGCAAGCGCCGCATCTGGTTCGCGCTGGCCAGCGAAGACATATCGGACCAGCACCGGCGCACTTCGCTCGGACCGTTCTGGCTCCTGATCAACTACCTGGTCTTTGTCGGCACCTTCGTCTTCATCATGGGCCGCAGCGAGGGGATTCCGAACTACACGGCTTATGTCGCGCTCGGCCTGCTCGTCTGGTTCTACATCATGGAGACGATGAACTCCGGCGTCGGCCTCTTCGTGCGCGAAGAATCGTTCATCAAGGGCACTACGCTACCGCTCTCGCTCTATGTCTTCCGCATGACCATGCAGGCGCTGATGCGGGCCGGCTATGCCGCGCTCGGATGCGTCGTGCTGCTGGCGATAAGCGGCGTGGATCTCAACTGGTACTGGCTCTGGTCGGCGGCCGCGGTCGTTCTGATCGTCTTCGTCACGCCCGCCGCGATCATGATCTTCGCGTTTCTCGGCGCCTATTTTCCCGACAGCCAGTTCATCGTCCAGAACCTGACCCGGGTCGGCATGTTTCTCACGCCTGTCTTCTGGGCGCACACCTCCGCAGGCGATCTCGGCGTCCGGGGCATTTTCTACTACTGGAACCCGTTCACCTATTTCCTCGAGATCGTGCGCGTGCCGATCCTGTCGGGCGACGCGCCGCTGCGTTCGTTTGCGCTTTGCATTGCCATCTCCTGCGCGGTGTGGCTTCTGGCGCTGGTCCTGCTCGGACGCCTGCGCCGCCAGGTCGTCTTCATGCTGTGAGCGGTAGCTCTGGCGTCGCCCAACCGCTGTGATAGGTTCGATGTCGACGCGGCCGCCCATTCCTGAACGCAGGATGAACGGCCCGTTTCACCTTCGTTCAGAGGGATTCTCGTAAAAACAACGGAACGGAGTGAACAGTTCCGGATTTCCCTTGCGGAACACCGTTCGAAAGGAAAACTACAATGATCAGGTCGATCGCGCTTTCAGCCGTGATGGCCGCAACCCTGGCAGGAGTGGCCCCGGCATTCGCCCAGGGCGGCGCCGTCAGCGGGGGAGCGACGTGTTCTTCAGACAGCTTGGACTGTAACCCGCGCCCGCGCGGTATTCCGGGCGCCTCCCACGAAGTTCCCGGCGATCCGGGATACTACCGGCCCGATCCCAGGCCAAGGCCTCCGCGTCCGCCACATCCGCCCTATTATCCCGGCCCGCCTCCCGGTTACTACCGTCCGGTGCCGCCGCCGTATTATTATTACCATGAGGACCGGATCAGTTGCCGCGAGGCCCGCAGCATCGTCCGCTCGGAAGGATTCCGCAACGTCAAGGCGATCGATTGCGAAGGGCGGCAGTACCAGTTTCGCGCAACCTATCGCGGGCGCCGGGTGATCGTCATCGTCAGCTCGCGCAGCGGCGACATCCTCGACGTCAGGTACCGCTGAACCCGTACAATTCCGCCGGCCGCCGCCCCTTCCGGAGCGGCGGCCCGCGTGCGGTCCTGCGACGTTGCCATTGGCGGCAGCGCCTGCTAACCCCTGCAGCGATGAGCAGGCCGCCCAAGAGATGGTTTCGATCCGCGCCGAAAATCTGACCCTGACCTACCGGCTGCGCCGCCGCCTGTCGCTGGCCCGCAACACGGTGCCTTTGCCGCACGGCGGCAGGATCGAGGGCAGCGGGCGCACCCAGCATGTCCGCGCGCTCGACGGCGTCAGCTTCGCGCTGGAGGCGGGCGACCGCCTCGGTCTGATCGGCGGTAACGGTGCCGGCAAGACGACGCTTTTAAAGATTCTCTACGGCATCTTCGAGCCGACAGGCGGCACCGTCGACATCAAGGGCAGGGCGGATGCGCTGTTCAACATCAATCTCGGCTTCCGCCGCGAGGCGACCGGACGGCGCAACATCGTACTGCGCGGATTGATCAACGGCTGGACCGACGAGCAGATTTCGGCGCGCATGGACGACATCGTCGCCTTCAGCGAACTCGGCGATTTCATCGACATGCCGATGAAGGCCTACAGCCAAGGCATGGCGGCACGCCTCGCCTTTTCCGTCGCCACCAGCCTCGAGCCCGAAATCCTGCTGATGGACGAATGGATCGGCGCGGGCGACCCGGAATTCCAGGTGAAGGCGCGCCGGCGGATGTCGGAAATGGCGGAGAAGGCCGGCATCATCGTGCTCGCCAGCCATAACCACCAGCTACTCAGGCGGATCTGCAACAAGGTGCTGAAGCTCGACCATGGCAAGGTAGAGCATTTCGGCCCGGCAGAGGAGTATTTCTCCGGCGAGAAGGAAGACCAATGATCGGCGTCTACGGCGCAGACGGCTTCATCGGACGGCACCTGGTCCGGCGCCTGATCGGACGCGGCCAGCAGATACGCGCCGTCTCGCGGCGCTTTCGGGGGCAGCCGTAGTTGTGGTATTGTTGGCTCTTTGGAGCTTCCTGGCGAGCAAAGTCACGAGAGATGTTGTCTATCTCACCACGACTGTCCCCCTATCGTTAGGGATTACGTTCGGAGACAAAGATCCGGAGACCTTCTGTTTTGGACCTTGTCCCTCAAGAAACATCTGGCTAGGAGCAATGCGATACGCCCCTGTCTACGCTGAGAAGAATAATGTGAGCGAGCTGGAAGCCTTCCGGTGAATGTCCAACGCCGCTCTGCAAAATCTCACGCTTTCGCACTACCTCAAGACTGTTCGCGGTAATTTCAGAACATTTCTCTTCGATCCGAGCGTATTCGGCGCTCGGTTCATCAACACAAGCTCAGCGCAAATATCAAAAAAGGCGCGCAGGATAATAGCGCGCCCGAATAAGGCTGTGACAAATGCACTGTATTTTCCATTTCTGATCTCATTTATTCTTGTTAATTTTTTGATTGTCTTCCGTTCAAATCGGGATCAAGTAGCAAGCTTGACTGTTAAGATGTTCACAGTTTGTATATTCCTTCAACCATTTGTACATCCAAGTCATCAGCGATATTGGCCCTCCTTCGCTCCTATGATGTCAATCGCGGCGGGATATGCCGCCAGTTGGATATGTCAAGATGCAATGCAAAACCGAATGGAGTCTATATCATTTCTTAATAAAGATTATCCGTGTGCCGTTCTCTCAAGTATTCCGATTGTATATGCTGTACTATTCTGCGCGGTCTCCACTCTTATTATTACTGCGTAATTTACGGAGATTATTGCCGCAGATGTGGAAAACAGATGGTTCAATATTCGGTCAGGGAGCCAGACAATTGGATGGAGTAGCCGTTCAGATGGTCGGCGTGACAACGATAACCTCGAAAGGCGCGTCCAGATCCTGCTTCTGAAGCATGTCCAGCACCCGGCGGAAATGGGGCAGACCATTCTTGACCGGTATGAGAACCGAAACCAGCGGTTGTTGCAAGCGTCGTTGTCCCGAACTCGACCCGCGAACGCGGGAAAGTCATGCTGCATTGCCCCCGAAACAGGGGTGATGCCTTCGCTCTGCGCTGTCAAGGCGCGTTTCGCACATCCGTGATCTTGTCCGCGCCGTTGAACCTTTCGCGAATCCGTTGCATCACCGGAATGTGGGGCCGAAGGGTCCGCTATCTCGAAGGGCCTTTCATTGCTCGCGCGGCTGACGGAAGCATCGATTGCCACGGTCGGCTTGGTTGTCCTGTCCCCGATCATCCTCGCGGCCGCGATCGGGGTGAGGGCGACGTCTCCGGGGCCGGCCCTGCTGGCGCAGGACCGTGTTGGCCGCAACGAGGCGACGTTCCGCTGCCTGAAGCTGAGGACGATGTGGAAGGACACGCGCGCCGTGCCGACGCACGAAGCCTCGGCGGGAGCGGTGACGCCGCTTGGACGTTTCCTCAGGCGCACCAAGCTCGACGAACTGCCGCAGCTCTGGAACGTGCTCAAGGGCGAGATGAGCTTCGTCGGCCCGCGGCCCTGCCTGCCGACCCAGGAGGCGTTGATCTCGGCGCGCCGCCGCCGCGGCGTCTACGCGCTGCGGCCGGGGATCACCGGGCTCGCCCAGGTGAGGGGCGTCGACATGAGCGACCCGGAGCGCCTCGCCGCGATCGACGCCGAATATCTGGCAAGGCGAAGCCTGCTCCTCGACGTGAAGATCCTTCTCGCCACGCTCGTTCCCGGCCTACGCGCGCCCTGATCGGGCGGCCAGCCGCTCCAGTCCGGCGAGGCTGTCCGAGTCAGGCACCCACCCTGCCGCGATCAGCGAGGCCGGATCGCAGATCTGCGACGCGGCAAGGCCGGCCCAGGCGTCGCCGTGCTGCGCGAGCGCGGCAGCTGTCTTCAGCAGCGTCTCCGGCAGTGAGAAGAGGCCGGCGCGACGGCCAAGCCCTCGCCGGAACGCGGCGACGATCTCGGGCACGGAGACGGGAGCGAGATCGGCTGCGAGATAGGTCGGGCGGGCAGGGCCGGGGATCGTCAAGAGCGTGGCCACGGCCCGCGCCGCCGCTTCGGCTGAGATCAGCGAGCGGCGGGCGCCGAGTCCCGCCAGCGGCAGTGGCGCCGGTGTCCTCGCCAGACGCAAGAGCAAACCGAGATTGCCCCGCATACCCGCGCCATAGACCGGCGGCAGGCGCAGCACGAGGGGGCGGAACCCCGGCCGCGCGGCGGCGAGCACGGCAAGCTCGCCATTGCGCTTCGAGCGGCCATAGGGTTGTGTCGGCGCCGGCACGGTGTCGTCGCCGATGGCGATGTCGATGCCCGGATCCGCGACCGCGCGGATCGAGGACAGGTAGACGAAGCGCGCTACGCCTTCCTCCGCCGCCGCCTCCGCCAGCCGCTCCGTCAGGACCGCATTGCTCGATTCCAGGCCTTGCGCGTCGGAGGGTCCGTCGTTGTTCTGCGCCGCGCAATGGACGATTGCCGCAAGCCCGCGCACGGCCTCGCGGAACCTGGCTGGCGAAGCGTCTGCGGGCGGCAGGAGAGCCGTGTCGGACCGGGACGGAGGCGTGCGTGAGAAGGCTGATATCTCGAAGCCGGCGTCGACGAGGTGCCTGCGGATATGGCCGCCGAGAAAACCGCTTGCGCCGGTGATGCCGACCTTGAAGGCCGCCGGGCGCGCTGCCGTTCGGTCGCGGTCGCCGTTCAGGTCGCGACCTTGAGCGAAACAACGTCCTCGGCGACGGGACCCTTGTCGTCTATGGTCCGGTAGAGCCGGCCGAGGCCGTCCACCGCTGCGTCCTTGTCGTTGCGGTCGACGCTGTCGCGCAGTTCCGACAGGGCGCGGCGGATTTCCTGCCAGCCGAACAGGCCGGTTTTGAGGCCGAACAGGCTATTCACGTCGAGCGAAACGAGCAGCTCGCCTTCAGCGCAGAGCGTCTCGTGCAGCTTCTCGCCGGGCCGCACGCCGGTGAATTTGATCTTGATATCCTGGTGCGGCTGCTTGCCGGCGAGCCGGATCATCGTCTCGGCAACGGTCAGGATCGACACCGGCTGGCCCATGTCGAGCATGTAGATGCCGAAATTGTCGATGTCGCGCCGCGAGGCGGACTCCGCCGCCGCCATGATGACAAGGTCGACGGCTTCGCCCATCGTCATGAAATAGCGGGTCATCTCCTTGTTGGTGATAGTGACGGGGCCGCCCGCCATGATCTGCTTTTCGAAGATGGTTGCGACGGAACCGTCGCTGCCGAAGACATTGCCGAAGCGGACCGACATGTAGATCGGCTTCGGACCCGTGTCGCGTGCCCTGACGCGCTCCGAGAAATGCAGCGCATTGACGATCTGTTCGGCGCCGCGCTTGGTCAGGCCCAGCATCGAGGATGGGTCGGCCGCCTTGTCGCTCGAGATCAGCACGAAATGCGGCACCTTGCATTCCGCCGCGACCTCGGCACAGACCTGCGTGCCGAACACGTTGGTCTTGATCGCCGAGACCCAGTTGTCTTCGAGCAGCGGCACGTGCTTGAGCGCGGCGGCGTGGAAGATGATGTCCGGCTTGAACTCCGACACGATGCGCGTGAACTGCACCTTGTCCGTGACGTCGACGATGCGGCAGGAGAGCCGCGCGTGGTCGGCTTGCGAGACCGATTGCTGGAGCTGGAACACGCCGAACTCGGACTGGTCGGCGACGAGAACGGCCTCGCAGCCGAGCTCAAGCGACCGCCTGACAAGATTGCGCCCGATCGAGCCCGCCCCGCCCGTCACCAGGACGCGCTTTCCGTCGATGAAGGCGCGGATACGCTCGAGGTCCGTCGGCACCGCCGGCCGGCGCAGGATCGTCTCCATCTCGACGGTCCGCAGCACGATAGCCGCGCCGCCGCGAAGCTTGGAGAAACCTGAGAACTGCAGCACTTCGATCCCGGCCTTGCGGGCGACGCGCACGAGTTCGGAGAATTTGCTGAGTTCGGTCTGACCGCCGCTGCCGAAGATCAGGAGATCGACGCGCTTCGTATCCTTGGCGTAGTCCTCGATGATGCCGGACACGTCGGGCCAGACCGCGACGACCGGAACGCCGCGGATCTGGTCGCCCGGATTGACACCGACCTCGGTCGCCACCAGCCCGACGATCTGGGTCTTTTCCTTCTCGGTGTTGGTGAAGCGGATGATGTGATCGGCGTCCTCGAGCTGGCCGACGAACAGCGCGCGGCGATGCCCCGGTCGGTCGTTGCGCCGGTTGCCGATCTGCCAGCCGGTGCCCTCGCGCAGGTAGCGGTAGGCGAGGCGCGGCGCCGAGATCACGGTGAAGGTGACGAGGAAGAAGACGATGAACTGGCGCTCGTTGAGGCCGGTCATCGGCGTGTAGAGCCGCGCGGCCTGCGACGTCAGGTAGAGGGTGATCGTCAGGATGCCGCAGTTGCTGATGATGTTGAAGAAATCGGGCGTCGAGGCGAAGCGCCAGACAGTTCCATAGAGGCCGCCGTAGCGGAACAGGAAATGGCTGAAGGTGCCAACTGCCGCCCATACGGTGAGGCCCGTCCAGCCGAACGGGTCGAAAGAAAGATTGGACAAGGAAAGGGACAGGGCAAGCGGCACCGAGAGAAGCACCATGACGATATCCATCGTGATGATGAGCGCGCGCCGTAAGCGCGGTTGCAACTGCAGTGCTGACGATACGAGATGGTTCACGCGTGATGTCCCTGATGCGCAACCCTAGGGTAGTGCGATCACCTTATCCATATTCTTTTGCGTCTTTTCCGCAAAGTTCCAATCGCCGAACCCGTCCCGACGGAAAACCCCCGTTCCCTTTTTGCCACAGTCATTTTGCGGCGGCTCCGCGTCAGGCGGCGGCCGATGCCGAGGGATTCGTGACCCGGCTGCCGTCGGCCAGAAGGACATAACGCGGCGTTCCCGACGGGCCGAACACGAGATAGGCCGTCGTCATCATGCAGTATAGAAAGAGCGCGTCGACGATGTCATGTCCGAAACTGACATTGACCGCACCGTTGACGAGGTAGGTCGCGCAGAGCGTGACCATCAATGCGTAGCCGATTTGCCCGATTTCGTCCTTCTTACTGCGCCCTGCCGCCCAGAGCGGAACGAAAAACATCGCGATGACTGCCGCTAAGCCGAAGATGCCCGAGCGCATCAGGGTATTGAGCGCGAGGTTATGGGCATGGGAAAAGGAGATTTCCTTCTCGCCGCGCTCGCTCGCCGCTGTCTGAAGCGCGCGGCGCGCATGCGCGGGTCCCTGGCCAAAAACCGGCTTCTGCTCGATCAACTCGATCGCCGCGCTCCACACGCGAATTCGCTGACCGAGGGAATTGTCGTAGTTGCCGGCGTCCACTTTCTCGAAGTCCCTGACCAGGTTCATGACCCTGGTCTGGACGGTCGAATAGCCGAGGGAGGCGACGACGACCGCGGCCGCCGCGGCCGCCAGAGCGGTCCTGCGCGTGAACATCGCTTTAGAAACGAAGCCGAGCAGCCAAATGAGCAGCAGAGGGGATAGCAAGAGCATCGGCCACAGGCTGCGCATGCCGGACAGAATGAGCGCGACGGCGGCAATAAGCGCCGCGCCGCCGGCGATCCTGCGCATATGGTCTTGGCGGTAGATCGCAATCGCGACACAGAAACCGAACAGGACCGCAGAGACAAGCGCAAACGGCCCCGAATTTCCCGCCAGGCCTTCGGCGCGTGGGTAACCCCCGACGAACACTTCGATGAGCGCGAACAGGCCGACGCCGTAGGCGCCGCCAATCGAGCCGTATTCGACCCATCGCAAAATGTCGGGCCGTGGGGTCAGCGACAGCCGTCCGAAAAGGATCGGGAAGGCGACGAAGGGCAGGTTCGCCACCATCCCCTCGAGCAGATCGGCCGGCCCGGAATAGTTGACGAGCGTCGCGAGCGCCTCCGCCGCGAAATAGGCGATAAAGCTCGCTCCGATCAGGCGAACGGCGCGGTCCTTAGGCAGGGCGATCAGCCCAAGCGACAGGCGCCAGAGGCCAAGCACGAGCGCGCTGGAATAGAGGAAGCTGACCAGACTGCCGGCAACACCGCCGCCGCCGATGACGACCGCGGTGAACCAGCGGTTGTTCTCGTCGAGTGTTGGTCTGCGAAAAGGTGGCAAGAAGCTTCCGATCGACTTGTTGATTAGTTGGCAGGTATCATCTGCCATCGCGGCGATGCAACCTAGATGCTGCATTGCGGAACCGCCAGTCGTTCACAAGACGTTTCGCGGCGAATTCCGCGGCGCGCCGCTCGCGGATAGCGCAGCGTGACAGTTTCGAGAGAATATTTTTCCAAGGAATGCCGAGACGACGCGGATTCATATGTTGTCGGCTTGGACCGAAACCGTTAGAAGCCGCCGAAATGCGTGGCACCCGCGATCACGGCGTGCCACCTCCCCTGAAGCAGCGACGGCGTGCGCCGCTCCGCCACCGCGAGCGAAGCTGCCGATACGGGCCGCATCCGGCCGACGATCGAGAAGCAGGCGACAATGACCGCACACATGACTCATCTGCAGAGGCTGGAGGCGGAATCGATCCACATCTTCCGCGAGGTCGCCGCCACCTTCTCGAAGCCGGTGATGCTGTATTCGGTCGGCAAGGATTCGTCGGTCATGCTTCATCTCGCGATGAAGGCGTTCTATCCGGCGAAGCCGCCTTTTCCCTTCCTGCATGTCGACACACGCTGGAAGTTCCGCGAGATGATCGAGTTCCGCGACGAGATGGCGGCGAAGCTGGGATTCGACCTGCTCGTCCATATCAATCCGGAGGGGATCGAGAAGGACATTGGCCCGTTCACGCACGGATCAAACGTCCACACCCACATCATGAAGACGGTTGGCCTGCGTCAGGCGCTCGATAAATACGGATTCGACGCGGCGTTCGGCGGCGCCCGCCGCGACGAGGAAAAGAGCCGCGCCAAGGAGCGCATCTTCTCCTTCCGTACCGCGCAGCACACCTGGGATCCGAAGAACCAGCGCCCGGAGATGTGGAAGATCTACAACACCCGTGTCTCGCCGGGCGAGTCGATCCGGGTCTTCCCGCTGTCGAACTGGACCGAACTCGATATCTGGCAATACATCCTGCAGGAAAATATCCCGATCGTGCCGCTCTATTTCGCCAAGGAGCGGCCGATCGTCGAACGCGACGGCATGCTGATCCTCAAGGACGACGACCGCATGGAACTGCGCGACGGCGAGGCGGTCGAGGACCGGCTGGTCCGTTTCCGTACGCTGGGCTGCTATCCGCTGACCGGCGCGATCGATTCCGACGCGGCCTCGCTCGAGGAGATCGTGCAGGAGATGCTGATCGCCCGCACCTCGGAGCGCCAGGGCAGGGCTATCGACAAGGACGAAGCCGGCTCGATGGAGAAGAAGAAGCGGGAAGGGTATTTCTGAGATGGAGCACGTGGCACCCAAGCCCGCCGCCGCCAGCGCGGTCCGCGCCTTCCTGCACGAGCAGGAGAACAAGGAACTGCTGCGGTTCCTGACCTGCGGCTCCGTCGACGACGGCAAGTCGACGCTGATCGGCCGGCTGCTCTACGACACCAAGCTAATCTTCGAAGATCAGTTGGCGACTCTGGAGAAAGATTCGAAGAAACACGGCACGACGGGCGACGACATCGATTTCGCGCTGTTGGTCGACGGGCTGGAGGCAGAGCGCGAGCAGGGTATCACCATCGACGTCGCCTACCGCTTCTTCGCCACGCCGAAGCGCAAGTTCATCGTTGCCGACACGCCCGGCCACGAGCAGTACACGCGCAACATGGCCACCGGCGCCTCGACGGCCGATCTCGCCATCGTTCTCATTGACGCGCGTCAGGGCGTACTTCGCCAGACGCGCCGGCATTCCTTCATCGCCTCGCTGCTCGGCATCCGCCACATCGTGCTGGCGGTGAACAAGATCGACCTCGTCGGCTTCGACCGGGCCGTGTTCGACCGGATCGTCGGCGACTATCGCGCCTTCGCCAAGGACCTCGGCTTCGAGACGCTGACTCCGATTCCGCTGTCGGCGCGCTACGGCGATAACGTGACCCAGCGCTCCGCGCGCATGGACTGGTACACCGGCCCGGCGCTGCTGGAACATCTCGAAACCGTGCCGCTCGCGTCGGCAGATGAGAAGAAGCCGTTCCGCTTCCCCGTGCAATATGTGAACCGCCCGAACCTCGACTTCCGCGGCTTCGCCGGCACCGTTGCGTCCGGAGTGATCGCACAGGGCGACACCGTCGTCGTGGCGAAGTCGGGCAAGCCGAGCCGCGTCAAGCGCATCGTCGCGCAGGGCGGCGATCTGCCGAGGGCCGCGGAAGGCCAGGCGGTGACGATCGTGCTGGAGGACGAGATTGAAGTTTCGCGCGGCAACATGCTGGTGGCCCCTGATGCCCGGCCGCATGTCGCCGACCAGTTCACCGCCAACATCGTCTGGTTCGACGAGCATGCCCTGCTCCCCGGCCGCTCCTATCTGCTCCGGACCGAAACCGACCAGATGAACGCGACGGTGACGGAACTGAAGCACCGGATCGACATCAATACGTTCGCGCATGAGGCGGCTAAGTCGCTCGAGCTCAACGAGGTCGGCGTCTGCAACATCTCGACCCAGTCGCCGGTCGCCTTCGACACCTATGCCGACAACCGCGTCACCGGCGCTTTCATCCTGATCGACCGGATCACCAATGCGACGGCCGGTGCCGGCATGATCCTGCATCCGCTGCGCCGGGCGTCGAACGTCCACTGGCAGGCGCTCGACGTCGACAAGAAGGCACGCGCCGAGCTGAAGCACCAGAAGCCGGCCGTGCTCTGGTTCACCGGCCTGTCGGGGTCTGGCAAGTCGACCATCGCCAACCTGCTCGAGAAGAAGCTGCACGCCAACGGCCGCCACACCTACATCCTCGACGGCGACAATGTGCGGCACGGCCTCAACCGCGACCTCGGCTTCACCGAGGAGGACCGCGTCGAGAACATCCGCCGTGTGGCGGAGGTCGCGCGGCTGATGGTCGACGCCGGCCTTCTGGTGCTGGTGTCGTTCATCTCGCCGTTCCGCGCCGAGCGGCGCATGGCGCGCGAACTGATGGCGGAGGGCGAGTTCGTCGAGGTCTTCGTCGACACGCCGTTCGAGGAATGCGCCAGGCGCGACCCGAAGGGGCTCTATGCCCGCGCGCTGAGGGGCGAGATCAAGAACTTCACCGGCGTCGATTCGCCTTACGAAGCGCCGGAGCATGCCGACGTGCATCTCGAAACCTCCGGACGCTCGCCGGAGGAATTGACGGAGGCACTCGAAGCCTGGCTGCGCGAACGCGGCTATATCTGAGGCGATGATGGCGACAGGCATGGACGACACGGCGATCCTCGCCGAACTCGAGCGCCTCGCCCTGCTGGCGGGCGCCGAGATCATGGACGTGTTCCGTGCGGGCATCGTCGTTGAGGAAAAGTCGGACCATTCGCCGGTGACTGAGGCGGACCGGCGCGCCGAGATCGTCATTCTGCAGGGCCTGCGCGAGGCGTTTCCGCATGTTCCATGCGTCGCGGAGGAGGAGGCCTCGGCCGGCCTGCTGCCGCCGGCGCTGGGCGAGTTGTTCTTCCTGGTGGACCCGCTGGACGGCACCAAGGAGTTCATCAAGCGCCGCCCGGACTTCACCGTGAACATCGCGCTGGTGCGCAAGGGCGTGCCGGAGATCGGCGTCGTCTATGCGCCGGCCCAGGGTACGCTCTATTCGGGCCGACCAGGCAAGGCCTACGCGGTGACGGTCGGCGAGAACCATGAACCCATCGATCGCAGCGAAATCTCGGTGCGTTCCTGCGCCGAGCCGAAGACGATCGTCGCCAGCCGCTCGCACCGCACGCCGGAGACCGACGAATACATCGAGAAGCACGAAGGCGCGGAAATCGTGTCGGTCGGCTCGTCGCTGAAATTCTGTCTGCTGGCGAGCGGCAAGGCCGATCTCTATCCGCGCTTCGGCCGTACGATGGAATGGGATACGGCCGCGGGCGACGCCGTGCTGCGCGCGGCCGGCGGCCGCACGACGCTGGTGGACGGCAGGCCCTTCACCTACGGCAAGCGCAACCAGGCGGAGGATGTCGACTTCGCCAATCCGTGGTTTGTCGCGGAAGGCGGGGCGGCGCCGCGCTGATCAAAGCTCCTCGCGCCAAGGCGGGTTCGCCCCGGCGCGTGAAACCGTGACGGCGGCGGCGCGGACGCCGAGGCCGAGCGCGGAGCGGATGTCGTCTTCGTCGAGCTTTGCGACTGCAGCCTTGGTGAGCAATCCGCGCTCGTGCAGCGCGGCGAGCACGCCGGCGTTGAACGTATCGCCCGCGCCGACCGTATCGACGACTTCGACACGTCGCGCCGGAACCCTGACCGTCGCGGTCGCGCTGTAGCCGGTGGCGCCTTCGCCGCCGCGCGTCACCAGGATCAGCTTCGGGCCGAGACCGAGCCAGTGCCGGGCGATATCGCCGACATCCCCGATTTCGCCAAACCAGCCGAGGTCCTCGTCAGAGAGTTTCACGATGTCGGCCATCGTCACCATCCGCATCATGCGGGCGCGGTGAGCCGCGGGGTCAGGGATGAAGTTCGGGCGGATGTTGGGGTCGAGCATGGTGACGCGGGTCGCATGTTCGCGCCGCATCAGCGCTTCGTAGGCCGAGCCGCAGGGTTCGGGGATCAGGCTGATCGCGCCGAACAGCATCGCCGATACGTCGTTACCCAGGGCTGGAAGATCGGACTCCGACAGCATCCGGCCGGCCGTGTTCTCATCGTAGAAAACGTATTTCGCCTGGCCGTTGGTAAGCTTGACGAAGGCAAGCGTAGTGGGGCGATCAGACAGCGGCGAGTAGCGGGTGCCGACATGGCTTTCGGCCAGCGTCCGGCGCAGCATGTCGCCGAACAGGTCGCTCGACAGGCCGGTGAAGAACTCGACCGGCGCGCCGAGGCGGCCGAGCGCAATGGCGGTGTTGAAGACGGCGCCGCCCGCATAGGGTGCGAACGCGTTCTCGCCGCGCGTCGTCTCGCGGGGCAGCATGTCGATCAGCGCTTCGCCGCAGCACAGGATCATGCGAACTCCGGATCGATGGTGGGGAGAGGCGTGGTCATGCGCTGCGGAACGAGGCAGTCTGACCGACTAGGAAGCGGTCGGACAAGGGCAGGCTGGCGCCGCCGAGCGCGCGGGCATGGATACCGACCGTGCCTTCGCGCACTACAGGCAGTGCGATGCCCTCGATGTCGAACTGCCTGAGCTTGAGCGCCACAGCCTCCACGAGCTTTGCGCGCACGCCCTTCGGCATCCAGCCGTCGATGACAGCGGCCTCGAAGTCGATCACCGCCGAGGCGGCGACGATCGCGTAGGCAAGCCCGGCCGACGCCGTGTCGATCCAGGCTTCGAGATGGGGAGACAGGTCGCCCCATTCCTCCGGCGAGGTCCACAGGATCGCGCCGTCGCGGCGGGCGGAGATCAGCGCCCTTTCGAGGACGGCGATCGAGGCGATGTCGATGAGCTGGACCGGCCGTCCGCGGGCGTCAGGGACGGGCATGGAACCGAGCGCGCCGGCATTGCCGGTCGGGCCGGCATAGAGGGCGCCTTCGAGGACGATGCCGCCGCCGATGAAGGCGCCGACATAGAAGTAGACGAAGTTGCGCAGATCGCCCGCCTGCCCGAACACCAGTTCCGCGCCGCAGGCGGCGGTGGCGTCGTTTTGCAGGTAGACGGGGAAGGGCAGGTCCGCCGAAAGTGCTGCTCGGATGTCGATCGAGCGCCACTCGTCCATCACGCTACGCGGCGCGCCGACCGCGTCGGCCCAGTTCCACAGTTCGAACGGCATGGCGATGCCGAGCCCGGCGATGCGCTGGCGCTGCGCCTCGTCGAGCCGGCCGAACAGATCGGCGATGCCGGACCGCGCGAAGGCGAGCGTCGCGTGCGCGTCGGGATAGGCGTAGGTCGAGTGCGCCATGCCGCGGATGTTGCCGAGGAAGTCGATGAGCACCAGGTCGGCGCTGCGACGGCCGATCTTGAGGCCGAGGAAGAACGCGCCTTCGGGATTGAGCGACATCGGGATTGACGGCTGGCCGACCTTGCCGCGGATCGGCTCGCCGCGCAGCAGAAGCTCTTCCGCCTCCAGTTCTCGCATGATGACGGAGATCGTCTGCGCCGACAGGCCGGTGATGCGGGCGATGTCGGTCTTGGCGAGCGCGCCATGCTGGCGCACGAGCGAGAGGACGAGACGCTCGTTGTTGTCCCGCATGCCGCTCTGATTGGTGCCGCGACGGGCGCCGAAATCACGCGGCGCAGTCTCCGCGCGCGGCGCAGCGCTTTCCATCGTGACCCCTCCCTGGCGCCTCTATCTCATTTCAGTCTGCCGCCCCGTCGCAGCGGTGTCAATAATAAATAAGTGTGAATTATCTATTGACTCATGATCGTCCATGGTGTTCCGTTAGGAGGACATCCAGCCTGCGTGGCGGGTGCCGCCGACTGGGAGGCCGGCGCAAAATGCCTCGACTGTGCCATCTACCGGGAGGACTACCGTGACCAAATCCGCATTCCTGAAGTCGACCGTCTTCGGCGCCGCCGCCGCCGCGGTCCTCGCCCTTTCCGCGCCGGCATCTGCCGCCGGCGTCGGTGCCTGCCTCATCACCAAGACCGACACCAACCCCTTTTTCGTGAAGATGAAGGAGGGTGCCGCCGCCAAGGCCGCCGAGATCGGCGTCGAGCTCAAATCCTATGCCGGCAAGATCGACGGCGATTCCGAGAGCCAGGTGGCGGCGATCGAAACCTGCATCGCCGACGGCGCCAAGGGCATCCTCATCACCGCGTCCGACACGGCCGGCATCGTGCCCGCCGTCAAGAAGGCGCGCGACGCCGGCATCCTGGTGATCGCGCTCGACACGCCGCTCGAACCCGCCGATGCGGCGGACGCGACCTTTGCCACTGACAACCTTCTGGCCGGCGAACTGATCGGCAAATGGGCCGCGGCGACGCTGGGCGACAAGGCCAAGGACGCGAAGATTGCCTTCCTCGACCTGACCCCATCGCAGCCGACGGTCGACGTGCTGCGCGACCAGGGCTTCATGAAGGGCTTCGGCATCGACGTGAAGGACATCAACAAGATCGGCGACGAGGACGATGCCCGCATCGTCGGCCACGACGTGACCAACGGCAACGAGGAGGGCGGCCGCAAGGCGATGGAGAACCTTCTCCAGAAGGATCCCGGCATCAACGTCGTCCACACGATCAACGAGCCGGCCGCCGCCGGCGCCTACGAGGCGCTGAAGGCCGTGGGCATGGAGAAGGGCGTGCTGATCGTCTCCGTCGACGGCGGCTGCCCGGGCGTGAAGAACGTCGAGGCGGGCGTGATCGGCGCGACCTCACAGCAATATCCGCTGTTGATGGCATCGCTCGGCGTCGAGGCGATCAAGAAGTTCGCCGACACCGGCGAGAAGCCCAAGCCGACCGAAGGCAAGTCGTTCTTCGACACCGGCGTTGCGCTGGTGACCGACAAGCCGGCCGAGGGTGTACCTTCGATCAGCGTCAAGGAAGGCACGGAGAAGTGTTGGGGGTGAGAACCCGGTTCGCGTAGCGAATTCGCCGTGCCGGTGGCACGGCGAAAGGGTTCGAACGCCCGGGAGCTGCCGCAGGCAGCGGGCCCCGGGCCGGGCAGCGGTGGAGCGGACTGCCCCCTCATCCGGCCGCTTCGCGGCCACCTTCTCCCCGAGGGGAGAAGGGGCGCAGGCAGCTAAACCCGCGCCAGACAGCGCCGGACTTGATTCCCGGCGCCGCGAGGCAGACCATCACTGAAAAGCTCCCTCGGGCGGCGTAGTCAGTCCGAGGGAAGCCGATCGCCCGGCTTACGGGGCGGCTTCAAGGGAGGAGGCCAAGATGGCCGATACGGCACCGGCTTCGCAGCCGTCACAGGAATTCGAGAAAGTACTGGTCGACAGCGCCAAGACCGTCGCCTCGTTCGACGGGCATGACCGCGGTCCACTGCAGAAGGCACAGCACTTCCTGCACGGCAATCCGGCGGCGGTGCCGCTGATCGTGCTCGTGCTGTCGCTCGCCGCCTTCGGCATCATCCTCGGGTCGAAGTTCTTCTCCGCCTTCACGATGACGCTGATCCTGCAGCAGGTGGCGATCGTCGGCATCGTCGGTGCGGCGCAGACCCTGGTGATCCTCACCGCCGGCATCGACCTTTCGGTCGGAGCCATCATGGTTCTGTCGTCGGTCGTAATGGGCCAGTTCGCCTTCCGCTACGGGCTTCCGCCGTCGATTGCCGTGCTCTGCGGATTCGCCGTCGGCGCCCTGTGCGGATGGGTCAACGGCGTGCTGGTCGCCTACTGGAAGCTGCCGCCCTTCATCGTCACGCTCGGCACCTGGCAGATCATCCTCGCGACGAACTTCCTTTACTCGGCCAACGAGACCATCCGCAGCCAGGACCTCGAGGCGCAAGCGCCGCTGCTGCAATTGTTCGGCACGAGCTTCAAGATCGGCAGCGCCGTCTTCACCTTGGGCGTCGTGACGATGGTCGTTCTCGTGATGGTGCTCTGGTACATCCTCAATCACACCGCCTATGGCCGGCATCTCTATGCGATCGGCGACGATCCGGACTCGGCCGAACTCGCCGGCGTGCGGGTCAAGCCGATGCTGGTCTCGGTCTACGTCATCTCCGGCCTGATCTGCGCGCTGGCCGGCTGGGCGCTTATCGGACGGCTGGGCTCGGTGTCGCCGACCGCGGGCCAGTTCGCCAACATCGAATCGATCACTGCGGTCGTCATCGGCGGCATCTCGCTGTTCGGCGGGCGCGGCTCGATCCTCGGCATGCTGTTCGGCGCGCTGATCGTCGGCGTGTTCTCGCTCGGCCTCAGGCTCTGGGGCACGGATCCGCAGTGGACCTACCTGCTGATCGGCGTGCTCATCATCGCGGCGGTCGCCATCGACCAGTGGATCAGAAAGGTAGCAGGCTGATGTCTGGAGCACCAATCCTCACCGCACGCGGGCTGGTAAAGCGCTATGGGCGCGTGACCGCCCTCGACCAAGCCGACTTCGACCTGCATCACGGCGAAATCCTCGCCGTGATCGGCGACAACGGGGCGGGGAAATCCTCGCTGATCAAGGCGATCTCCGGCGCGGTGACGCCGGATGAAGGCGAGATCCACCTCGACGGCCAGCCGATCGCCTTCAAGTCGCCGATGGAGGCGCGCGCCGCCGGCATCGAGACGGTCTACCAGAACCTCGCATTGTCGCCTGCGCTGTCGATCGCCGACAACATGTTCCTCGGCCGCGAGATCCGCAAACCCGGCTTCATGGGCGACTGGCTGCGCATGCTCGACCGGCCGGCGATGGAAAAGCGCGCCCGCGACAAGCTCACCGAACTCGGCCTGATGACGATCCAGAACATCGGCCAGGCGGTGGAGACGCTGTCGGGCGGCCAGCGCCAGGGCGTGGCGGTGGCGCGCGCCGCAGCCTTCGGCTCGAAGGTCATCATCATGGACGAGCCTACGGCCGCACTCGGCGTCAAGGAATCGCGTCGCGTGCTGGAGCTGATCCTCGACGTGCGCCGGCGCGGTGTGCCGATCGTGCTCATCTCGCACAACATGCCGCATGTCTTCGAAGTGGCCGACCGCATCCACATCCACCGGCTCGGCCGCCGGCTCTGCGTCATCAACCCGAAGGACTACACGATGTCCGACGCGGTCGCCTTCATGACCGGCGCCAAGGCGCCGCCGCAGGAGGCGCTGGCCGCGTGACGCAACAATCTTCGGCGCCCTGCAATCCGCGCCGAAGAATACCGTTTGTGTTCCCGATTTTCGCGGCTAGCATGGCTGTCGGGAGGAGTGAAGGAAACCTGGAGCGGCAGGCGGCCGAGGGGTCCGCCGTTTCCGACACGAGGGCGACGATGAACCGGGCGATGACGACCGAACTTCCCAGACCTTCCCTGAAGAGCAGCGATCCGGCGGACCTCGCCAAGGAAGTCCTCAACTGCCTGACCTATCGCATCGGCAAGAACGCGTCGGTGGCGACCCGGCACGACTGGCTGACCGCGTCGATCCAGGTGGTGCGCGACCGCGTCATCGAGCGCTGGATCGAATCCACCAAGGCCGCCTACGACACCAAGGCGAAGCGGGTCTACTACCTGTCGATGGAGTTCCTCATCGGCCGGCTGATGCGCGACGCTTTCTCCAACATCGGCATGCTCGACGACATGCGCAAGGCGCTGGCGTCTCTCGGCGTCGACATCGAGACCATCGCCGCCCTCGAACCGGACGCAGCACTCGGCAATGGCGGCCTCGGACGCCTGGCGGCCTGTTTCATGGAAAGCATGGCGACCGTCGGCGTGCCCGCCCACGGCTACGGCATCCGCTATGTCCACGGCCTGTTCCGGCAGGAATTCTCGGACGGCTGGCAGGTCGAACTGCCCGAAACCTGGCTCGACCACGGCAATCCGTGGGAGTTCGAACGCCGCGAACGTTCGATCGAGATCGGCTTCGGCGGCACGGTCCAGTCCCAAACCGACGCCAAGGGCCGGCTGGAGCGCCACGTCTGGAAGCCCAGCAACAGCGTTATCGCCGTCGCCTACGACACGCCGGTGGTCGGCTGGAAGGGCGCGCGCGTCAACACGCTGCGGCTCTGGTCGGCATTGCCGGTCGACCCGATCGGTCTCGCCGCGTTCAACGCCGGCGACCATATCGGCGCGCTGCGCGAGAGCAACATGGCCGAGGCGCTGACCCGCGTCCTCTACCCGGCGGATTCGCACATCGAAGGCCAGGAACTACGGCTGCGGCAGGAGTATTTCTTCTCGGCCGCTTCACTTCAGGACATCGTCCACCGCCACCTGACGCAATACGGCGACCTGCTCTCGCTGCCCGACAAGGCTGCGATCCACATGAACGACACGCATCCGGCAATCGCGGTGCCGGAGCTGATGCGCCTGTTGATGGACGTGCACGGTCACGACTTCGACACGTCCTGGGACATCGCCAAGCGGACCTTCGGCTACACCAACCACACGCTGCTGCCCGAAGCGCTGGAAAGCTGGCCGGTCACGGTGTTCGAGCGGATCCTGCCGCGCCACATGCAGATCGTCTATGCGATCAACGCGCAGCTGCTGCACGAGGCTCGCGCCAAGGAAGGCTTCGACGACGCCCATATCCGCTCGATCTCGCTGATCGGAGAGGATGGCGAGCGGCGCGTGCGCATGGGCAATCTCGCCTTTGCCGGTTCCCACAGCGTCAACGGCGTCTCGGCGCTGCACACCGACCTGATGAAGCAGACCGTGTTCCACGACCTGCACATGCTCTACCCCGACCGGATCAACAACAAGACCAACGGCATCACGCCGCGCCGCTGGTTGATGCAGGCAAATCCCGGGCTGACAGCGCTGGTGCGCGAGGCGATCGGCGACGCTTTCCTCGACGATATCGAGAAGATTTCGGACCTCGACAAATTCGCCGACGACGCCGCGTTCCGCGAGAAGTTCGCGGCGGTGAAGCGCGCCAACAAGGTGCGCATGGCGGCTTTGGCGCATGACCGCACCGGCGTGCGGATCGACCCGTCGGCGATGTTCGACATCCAGATCAAGCGCATCCACGAATACAAGCGCCAGCTTCTGAACATCCTGGAGGCCGTCGCCCTCTACGACCAGATCCGCAGCAATCCGGAGAAGGACTGGGTGCCGCGGGTGAAGCTCTTCGGCGGCAAGGCGGCGCCGAGCTACCACAACGCCAAGCTGATCATAAAGCTCGCCAACGATGTTGCGCGCGTCATCAACAGCGACCCGTCGGTGCGAGGGCTGCTCAAGATCGTCTTTTTGCCGAACTACAACGTCTCGATGGCCGAGATCATGGTGCCCTCGGCCGACCTGTCGGAGCAGATTTCGACAGCGGGGCTCGAGGCGTCGGGCACGGGCAACATGAAGTTCGCGCTCAACGGCGCGATCACGATCGGCACGCTCGACGGCGCCAATGTCGAGATCAAGGAATGCGTCGGCGACGACAACATCGTCATCTTCGGCCTGACGGCGCAGGAAGTCGCGGCGCGCCGAAAGGGGGGCTACAACCCGCGCGAGATCATCGGGGCCTCGCCAGAACTGTCGCAGGCGCTGTCCGCGATCTCGTCCGGCGTCTTCTCGCCCGACGATCCGGAGCGCTATCGCGATCTCGTCGACGGGCTCTACGGTCACGACTGGTTCATGGTCGCCGCCGATTTCGACGCGTTCTGCAAGGCGCAGCGCGATGTCGACCACCTCTGGCGCGACAGCCCGCAATGGCTGTCCAAGGCGGTGCACAACACCGCGCGGATGGCCTTCTTCTCGTCCGACCGCACCATCAGGCAGTATGCGCGGGAGATCTGGAACGTGCCCGTTTGATCGAGGAGCGACGATCTGCGCGTAGCATACCGAGTAAGGGGGGCAGGCGAAGCGGATGACGAGGAGGACCCCCAGGGCAGCGGCGCCGGCCGGTGCCGGCGGCGCATCCGCCGGCGACGTCGATGCGATCGTGTCCGGCACGCACGGCGATCCGTTCGCTGTCCTCGGCGTCCATCCCGGGGACAAGGGTTTCGTCGCCCGCTGCTTCATCCCCCATGCCGGCTCGGTCGAGGCGTTCACCCTCGACGGAACGCCCTGCGGCGTGCTGCGGCCGAGGGGTGAGGCCGGCTTCTTCGAAGGCGAGGTCAGCCTGAAGACCCGGCAGCCCGTAAAATACCGGGCCGCCAACAGCGGCGGCGCGTGGTGGATCACCGACCCCTATTCCTTCGGCCCGGTGCTGGGTCCGATGGACGATTACTACATCGCCGAAGGCTCTCATCTCAGGCTCTTCGACAAGCTGGGCGCGCATCTGATCGAGCACGAAGGGGCGGCCGGGGTCCATTTCGCCGTCTGGGCGCCGAATGCCAAACGCGTTTCCGTGGTCGGCGACTTCAACGAATGGGACGGCCGGCGGCACGTCATGCGTCTGCGCCAGGACGTCGGCATCTGGGAAGTGTTCGTGCCGGATATCGGCGCCGGGCGGCCCTACAAGTTCGAGATCATTGCCGCGAACGGGAAGCCGGTGCCGCTCAAGGCCGATCCCTTCGCCTTCCGTTCGGAACTGCGGCCGGCGACCGCCTCCGTCACCGAAAAACCCTTGGCGCATGAATGGGGCGACGCGGCGCATCGGGAGTTCTGGCGTAGCGTGGACATCCGCCGCCAGGCGATCTCGACCTATGAGGTCCATGCCGGCTCGTGGCAGCGCCGCGACGACGGCACGTTCCTGTCCTGGGACGAACTCGCCGACCGGCTGATCCCCTACGTCGCCGACATGGGCTTCACCCATATCGAGTTCATGCCGATTACCGAGCATCCCTACGATCCGTCATGGGGCTACCAGACGACCGGGCTCTATGCGCCGACGGCGCGCTTCGGCGAGCCGGAGGGTTTTGCCCGCTTCGTCGACGGCGCCCACAGGGCTGGGATCGGCATCATCCTCGACTGGGTGCCGGCGCATTTCCCGACTGACGCGCACGGGCTGTCGCTGTTCGACGGCACCGCGCTCTACGAGCATGCCGATCCGCGCAAGGGCTTCCATCCCGACTGGAACACGGCGATCTACAATTTCGGCCGCCGCGAGGTGAAATCCTACCTCGTCAACAATGCGCTGTTCTGGGCGGAGAAATACCATCTCGACGGGCTCAGGGTCGATGCGGTCGCCTCGATGCTCTACCTCGACTATTCGCGCAAGGCCGGCGAATGGATCCCCAACGAGAAAGGCGGGCGCGAGAACCTCGAGGCGGTGAGCTTCCTGCGGGACATGAACAAGGCCGTCTACGGCCACCATCCCGGAGTGATGACGATCGCCGAGGAATCGACCTCCTGGCCGAAAGTCTCGCAGCCGGTCCACGACGGCGGACTCGGCTTCGGCTTCAAGTGGAATATGGGCTTTATGCACGACACGCTGGCCTATCTCGCCCGCGAGCCGGTGCATCGCAAGCACCACCACGACGAGATCACCTTCGGCCTGCTCTACGCCTTCTCGGAAAATTTCGTCCTGCCGCTCAGCCATGACGAGGTCGTGCACGGCAAGGGCACGCTTCTGACCAAGATGGCCGGCGACGACTGGCAGAAGTTCGCGACCCTGCGCGCCTATTACGGCTTCATGTGGGGCTATCCTGGCAAGAAGCTCCTGTTCATGGGGCAGGAATTCGCCCAGCGGGCCGAATGGAACGAGGCCAAGGCGCTCGACTGGCAGTTGTTGCAGCACGGCTCGCACGAGGGGATGCGCCAGCTCGTGCGCGACCTGAACCATGTCTACCGCGCCAAGCCCGCGCTGCACGCGCGCGACTGCGAGCCGGACGGGTTTACATGGCTCATCGCCGACGACCGCGCCAATTCGGTCTTCGCCTGGCTGCGCCAGGCGCCGGGCGCGAACCCGATCGCCGTCATCGCCAATTTCACGCCGGTACGGCGGCAGAACTATCGCATCCCGCTGCCGCGCGCCGGCGAGTGGCGGGAGATCATGAACACCGACGCAGGCTTCTACGGCGGCACCGGAGCAGGAAACTTCGGGCGCGTGAACGCCCGTGATGGCGGAGGAGGAACGGCGGCGGAAGTGACACTGCCGCCGCTGGCGACGCTGATGTTCGAGTTCGATCCGCAATGACGGACAAGGGGAGGAGTGAATGGTGAACAAACGCACCCAGCCGCTGGCGCGTGACGCCATGGCCTATGTTCTTGCTGGCGGCCGCGGTAGCCGCCTCAAGGAACTGACCGATTTGCGCGCCAAGCCGGCGGTCTATTTCGGCGGCAAGACGCGCATCATCGATTTCGCGCTGTCGAATGCGCTGAATTCGGGCATCCGCCGCATCGGCGTGGCGACGCAGTACAAGGCGCATTCGTTGATCCGCCATTTGCAGCGCGGCTGGAACTTCTTCCGGCCCGAGCGGAACGAAAGCTTCGACATCCTGCCGGCCAGCCAGCGCGTGTCCGAGACACAATGGTACGAAGGCACAGCGGACGCCGTGTTCCAGAACATCGACATCATCGAATCCTACAGCCCCGAATTCATGGTGATCCTGGCCGGCGACCACATCTACAAGATGGATTACGAGCTGATGCTGCGCCAGCACGTCGACATGAACGCCGACGTGACCGTTGGCTGCCTCGAAGTGCCGCGCATGGAGGCGACGGGCTTCGGTGTCATGCATGTCGACGACAAGGACTGCATCATCTCCTTCATCGAGAAGCCGGCCGACCCTCCGGGCATTCCGGGCAAGCCGGATTTCGCGCTCGCCTCGATGGGGATCTACGTCTTCAAGACAAAATTCCTGATGGACCAGTTGCGGCGCGACGCGGCCGATCCCAACTCCAGCCGCGATTTCGGCAAGGACATCATTCCGTACATCGTCACCAACGGAAAGGCGGTGGCGCATCGCTTCGCCAAGTCCTGCGTGCGCTCCAACCAGGAGAACGAATCGTACTGGCGCGACGTCGGCACGATCGACGCCTATTGGGAGGCGAATATCGACCTGACCGACGTCACGCCGGAGCTCGATATCTACGATCGCGACTGGCCGATCTGGACCTATGCCGAGATCAAGCCGCCGGCCAAGTTCGTTCACGACGAGGACGGCCGGCGGGGCACGGCCGTATCGTCGCTGGTCGCCGGCGACTGCATCATCTCGGGCGCGGCGCTGCGCAAGAGCCTGCTCTTCACCGGCGTTCGGGTGAACTCGTTCTCGGCGCTCGAAGAGGCGGTGGTGCTGCCGGATTGCGTCGTCAGCCGCAACGCCACCCTGCGCAAGGTCGTGATCGACCGCGGCGTGAAGATTCCGGAGGGTCTTTCTGTCGGCTTCGATCCGGAGCTTGACGCGAAGCGTTTCAGGCGCTCCGAAGGCGGCGTGTGTCTGATCACCCAGCCGATGATCGAACGACTCGGAGCGTAGAACGAAGCATGCAGGTCCTGTCGGTCGCTTCCGAGGTCTTTCCGCTGATCAAGACGGGCGGCCTCGCCGATGTCGCCGGCGCGCTACCGCTGGCTCTCAGGCAGTATGGTGTGGCGGTCCGCACGCTGCTTCCGGCCTACCCGGGCGTCGCCGAGCAGGTGAAGAAGCGCAAGGTCGTGGCGACCTTCGACCATCTCTTCGGTGGCAAGGCGACGGTGGTCGCAGGGCAGGCGGCGGGCCTCGACTTGCTGCTGCTCGACGCCCCGCATCTCTACGACCGCAAGGGCGGCGCCTATGGCGACGCGACCGGCAACGACTGGGACGACAATTGGAAGCGCTTCGCGGCCCTGGGCAAGGCGGCGGCCGAGATCGCGGCCGGCTCGGTCAAGGATTACCTGCCCGACCTCGTGCACGCGCATGACTGGCAGGCGGCGATGGCGCCGGCCTATATCCGATTCACCGGAAGACGGCCGGTGCCGACGGTGATGACGGTGCATAACCTCGCCTTCCAGGGCCAGTTCCCGATCTCGATCTTTCCCGGGCTCGGCCTGCCGGGGGCGGCACTTTCGCTGGACGGTGTGGAGTATTACGGCGGCGTCGGCTTCCTGAAGGCGGGGCTGCAGCTTGCGGATGCGATCACCACTGTGAGCCCGACCTATGCGCTGGAAATCCGCACGCCGGAATTCGGCATGGGGCTCGACGGGCTGGTCAGGGTTCGCGACAACGTCCTTCACGGCATCGTCAACGGCATCGACACCGAGATCTGGAACCCCGAGACCGACCCGCATCTCGCCGCCAGCTATTCGGCCAAGACGGTTGGCGCGCGGGCGAAGAACCGCCGCGCGGTCGAGGAACGCTTCGGGCTCGTCCGCTCCGATGAACCGATCTTCTGTGTCGTCAGCCGGCTGACCTGGCAAAAGGGCATGGACGTGCTCGTTTCCGTCGTCGACGATCTGGTCGCGATGGGCGCGCGGCTCGCTATCCTCGGCTCCGGCGACCACAGTCTCGAGGGCGCGCTGCTGTCGGCGGCGGCGCGCCATCCTGGCCGGATCGGCGTCGTCATCGGCTACAACGAGCCGCTGTCGCATCTGATGCAGGCCGGGTCCGACGCGATCCTGGTGCCGTCGCGCTTCGAGCCCTGCGGCCTGACGCAGCTTTATGCCCTGCGCTACGGCTGCATTCCCGTGGTCGCTCGCACCGGCGGGCTCGCCGACACGGTCATCGACTCCAACGAGGCGGCGCTGTCGGCCGGCGTCGCCACCGGCGTGCAGTTCTCGCCGGTCGACGCGGACAGCCTGCGCATCGCGGTGCGTCGGACCGTGTCGCTGCATCGCGACGGCAAGACGTGGACCGCCATGCAGAAACAGGGGATGAAATCCGACGTTTCCTGGACCCGCAGTGCCGCGCGCTATGCCGACCTCTACCGTTCCCTCGTTCCCGCTGGATGACAAGATGATCCGAACCGTCGCCACCAAGCCCTACGACGACCAGAAGCCCGGCACGTCGGGCCTGCGCAAGAAGGTGCCCGTCTTCCAGCAGCAGAACTACGTCGAGAACTTCATCCAGTCGGTGTTCGACTGTCTGGAAGGCTTCGAGGGCAAGACGCTGGTGATCGGCGGCGACGGCCGCTACTTCAACCGCGAGGTGATCCAGATCGCGCTGCGCATGGCCGCCGCCAACGGCTTCGGCAAGGTGATGGTGGGGCAGGGCGGCATCCTCTCGACGCCCGCCGCCTCCAACATCATCCGCAAATACGGGGCCTTCGGCGGGCTGGTCCTCTCCGCGAGCCACAATCCGGGCGGCCCGCACGAGGATTTCGGCATCAAGTACAATGCCTCCAACGGCGGCCCGGCGCCGGAGAAGCTGACAGATGCGATCTTCGCCAAGACGAAGACAATCGCGAGCTACAAGATCGCGGATTTCGCAGATGTCGATCTAGATACCGTCGGCACGTTTTCGGCCGGCGGCATCTCGGTCGAGGTGATCGACCCGGTCGCCGACTATGCGGCGCTGATGGAGAGCCTATTCGACTTCGCCGCGATCCGGAAGATGTTTGCCTCAGGCTTCACCATGGCCTTCGACGCCATGCATGCCGTAACCGGGCCCTATGCGGTCGAGATCCTGGAGAAGCGGCTGGGTGCGAAACCGGGCTCGGTGCGCAATTTCGTGCCGCTGCCGGACTTCGGCGGCCACCATCCCGACCCGAACCTGGTGCACGCGAAGAAGCTCTACGATCTGATGATGTCGGCCAAGGCGCCCGATTTCGGCGCGGCGTCGGATGGCGACGGCGACCGCAACCTGATCATCGGCCGCGGCATCTTCGTCACCCCGTCGGACTCGCTGGCAATGCTCGCAGCCAACGCCCGCCACGCGCCGGGCTACGCCGGCGGCCTGAAGGGCATTGCCCGCTCGATGCCGACGAGCGGCGCCGCCGATCGCGTGGCCGCAAAGCTCGGCGTCGGGATGTACGAGACGCCGACCGGCTGGAAGTTCTTTGGCAACCTGCTCGATGCCGGCATGGCGACGATCTGCGGCGAGGAAAGCGCCGGCACCGGCTCCGACCACGTGCGCGAGAAGGACGGGCTGTGGGCCGTTCTGCTCTGGCTCAACATCCTGGCGGCGCGGCAGGAGCCGGTGAAGGCGATCGTCGAAAAGCACTGGGCCGAGTATGGGCGTAACTACTATTCGCGCCACGATTACGAGGGCGTGGAAACCGACGCCGCGAACCGGCTAGTGAGCGCATTGCGGGCGAAGCTCTCGTCGCTCCGGGGCCAGAGCTTCCGCGGCCTGACGGTCGAGACGGCGGACGACTTCTCCTATCTCGACCCGGTCGACCAGTCCGTCTCCAGCAACCAGGGCATCCGGGTCTTGTTCGAAGGCGGCTCGCGCGTCGTCTTCCGCCTCTCCGGCACCGGCACGTCGGGCGCGACGCTGCGCGTCTACATCGAGCGCTACGAGCCGGATGCGGCCAAGCACGGCATCGAGACCCAGGAAGCGCTGGCCGACCTGATCGCCGCGGCCGAGGACATTGCGGGGATCAGGGCGGCAACAGGCATGGATGCGCCGACGGTGATCACGTGAGAGACGACAGGCAGGTCGCCGAAACCAAGGGAAGTGCCAGTACGCTCGGCCTGGCCGGAGACGGGGACGAGCTGGACATGCTGGAGGCCGTCGAAAGCTCCTTCGGCATACGGCTTGACACTCAAGAGACTGAACGTATCGAGACCGTCGGTCAGCTCTTTGACGTCGTGCTGGCCAAGACATCCGTCGATCAGGATGCGCGGAAGTGTGCGACGGCAATCGCATTCTATCGGTTGCGGCGAGCGCTCGGAGACCGCAGTGCATCGCCTCGCTCACGGCTGGACGAGATCATTTCGGATACGCCAGCCCGGCTCCATCGACGTATTGAGCGCGACACTGGCCTAGCGATGCCCAGGGCAAGTTTAGGCCGGATTGGTTTGACCGCGCTGTTTGCAGCCATTCTACTCGTCCCGGCGACGATCATGACAGTTGCCCACGGATGGCCGTATTGGCCGCTGATGACGCTGCCGGCTGCGGCGGCCGTGGGGTCCATCTGGCTGGATAGCCGACGGTGGCACGAGGAGACGCTTGGAGAGATGGCAAGGAAGGTGGCGAACCTCAACTTCGCGAAACTGTCGAAGTTCGGCGCCCGGTCCAGCGCGGGCGATGCGTGGATGGCCTATACCGGCTTGCTGTCGGACATCACCGGCATCGACATAGAAGAGATCGGACGCGAAACGCGATTTATCTGAGCCTCTGCCTTGAATATTCCGTCACGTGTCGTATGTTTTGCGACAAGTGACGGAGAAGAGGCATGAGAGCCGCAGCAGTCAGGGTCCTGGAGGCGATGCCTGCGACCGATTTCGACAGGGTAGTCGATCTTTTCGGTGGTCCGGCCGTTCTCAAGCATGCGGTCTCGAATCCGATCGAGGCGCATGAGATGATCCTCAAGGGTATCCCCAGCCCGGCGCTCAGCAACCTCGTGAGCCATCTGGTGGTGATCGAGGCCTCCGACGCCTTCGAGGCCGCCTTCGGCATGAGCGAGCGCACGTTCCAGCGCCACAAGTCCGATGAAGGACGCGTTCTCAGCACCGAACAGAGTTCCCGTACGTGGAACTTCGCTCGTATCCTGACGAAGGCGTCTGCGGTGCTCGGCTCTCAGTCCGAAGCCGAACGGTGGATGATCGCGCCCGCCATCGGACTGGACGGGCGGCGCCCGATCGATCTTCTGGCGACTGCGGCGGGGACCGATCTCGTCCAGGAGTTTCTGGATCGGCTGGAATACGGCGTCTATGCATGACGCCGCTTCCGGGACGTCTCGGAAGCGGTGAGATCGTCGCCTGGCGACTCGATCATCAACGGTTTGCCTCGGTCTGGGACTCGGGCGAGGGCGCGTTCAGGTTCGGTGGGCGCTGGAACAGCAAGGGCGTTCGGGCGGTCTATGCGTCGATCGACCCCGCCACCGCCATTCTCGAGGTTGCAGTTCATAAAGGGTTCCGCACCCTCGATACGGTTCCTCACGTGCTGACTTGCCTAAACGTGACGGATATTTCGGACGTCCGGATCGTCGTCGCGTCGGATGTCCCCAACGCGAACTGGCTGCGGCCTGGGATTCCTAGTGCCGGCCAACAGCGGTTCGGCGATGCGCTTCTCGCCGAGCATGCCCTCGTGCTGATCCCGAGCGTTGTGTCCAACCATAGCTGGAACATCCTGTTCGATCCGGTCCGTGCGGCCGGCACCTACCGGCTGCGCTCACAGGAGGATTTCGCGCTGGATACCCGCTTGCATCCGCCGATTTGAACAGCCTAGGCTATCCCTCCTTCAGATCCGGCTCGACCACCTGGGCGAGCTGGAGCAACGATTCCTGCCATCCGAGATAGCACCCGGCCTCCGGGATCATGTCGGGCACCCCGGCCTGTTCGATCCTGATGTGGGTGCCACAGAAGGCCTCGGTGAGTTCGATGGTGACGAGCATCTCGCCAGGCATGAAATCGCCGTCGAAGCGGTCGGTATGGACGATCTTCTTGCCGGGCACGAGCTCCTTGTATTCCACGCTGAAGGAGTGCGCCTGACCGGTGGTGAAGTTGCGGAACGACATGTGGTAGCCGCCGCCGACCTTGGCCTCGAAACGGTCGATCTTGCCGAGAAAGCCGTAGGGCGGGAGCCAGCGGCAAAGCGCGTCGGCGTCGAGGAAGGCCTTGTAGACCTTCTCCGGCGGAGCCTTGAGGACGCGATGCAGGCGGATGGTGCTGGGCATGACTTTACTCCTTGTCAGTTGCCGCGGGGAAAGAGGGTTTCGAGGTAACGCCGAAGATGCGCGAGGTTGGACCGGGCGACGTCCGGCCCATGCTTGGCCTTGGCGTAGATGAACGAGCCCTGGAGCGTCGCCTGGATGAAGTAGCCCACGCTCTCGGCCGTCCAGTCGGCATCCGGCGCGTAGAGCGCCTTGGCCGCCGCGATGTCGGCGACAATCTCGTCGATATGGCCGCTCATGCCGCCATCAGCGGCGGCGAGCAGGGCCGGATGGCTCGCATAGACTTCCTGCACCAGCGTGCCGAGCAGGCAGGAGAATTCTGCGATCGGCCGATCGAGGATCGCGATGCGGAGATCGACATAGCCGAGCACGCGGTCGCGCGGATCATCCAGCAGCCGGTAGGGCGCTGTGCGGAAGACTTCGCTGGTGAAGGCGTTCCAGTGCTCGATAGCCGCGAGCAGGAGCTCCTCCTTGCTGCCGAAGTGGTGGAAGAAGCTGCCCTTCTTCATGCCGGCGCGGACGCAGATGTCGTCGACCGACGTGGCCGCATAGCCCTGCTCGCGGACAAGCGCGATTGCGGCGTCGATGAATTTCTGGCGGGAAGGGTGGATGGCTTTGTTCATGTCACATACCAACTGGTTGGTCTGCAACAAACCAACCGGTTGGTATGTTGTCAAGGGGTACGTCGGAAAATTCGGGGGTAGGCGCGGGGATCATTGACGCGCCGCCACGGCGGCAGGCGTCGGCACTCCGAAAAGCCTGTTTCGCAATGCAGCAAGATTGCTATTCTGTGCCGCCGGACCCCGCCGGTGACCCCGAATCGACCTCAGGACCGCATGGCGCCAGCGCTCGGAGCACGACCCGACAGGAGGGGCACGCAGTTCGCGGTCTGGTCCTCGGTCGCCGAACGGGTGTGGGCTTGCCTGTTCGACGGCGACGGCGCGCGCGAGACAGACCGGATCGAACTCGCGCGGGACGGCGAAGGCGTCTTTTCGGCGCGCATCCCCGGCGTCGGCGATGGCCAGCGCTACGGCTTTCGCGCCGACGGCCACTACGATCCGCACAAGGGGCTGTGGTTCGATCCGTCGAAACTGCTGATGGATCCCTACGCGGTCGCGATCGACTGGCCCTACCGCTACAACGCACTGCTCGCGGCGCCGCGCTGGCAGCAGACCGACACCGCGCCGATGATGCCAAAAGCGGTGGTGACGGACCTGCCGGAGCCTGTGGCGCCCCAAGCGCCGCTGTTTGCGCCCGGCGGCCTTATCTACGAACTCAACGTCCGCTCCTTCACCATGCTGCACCGGGACGTGCCGAAGGAGCTGCGCGGCACGATCGCCGCACTCGCGCATCCGGCGGTGATCGAACACCTGACGAAGCTCGGCGTGTCGGCGGTCGAGCTGATGCCCATCACCGCCTGGATCGACGAGCGCCACCTGCCTCCGCTCGGGCTGCGCAATGCCTGGGGCTACAATCCGGTGTCGTTCATGGCGCTCGACCCGCGCCTTGCGCCGGGCGGCATCGCGGAACTGCGGGAGACGGTGGCGGCGCTGCGGGCGGCGGGCATCGGCGTCATCCTCGACCTCGTCTTCAACCATACGGGCGAGAGCGACATACTCGGTCCGACGCTGTCGCTGCGCGGCCTCGACGCGCGTGCCTACTATCGCCACGCGCCGGATGGATCGCTGGTCAACGATACCGGCTGCGGCCACACGCTCGCTTGCGACCATCCGCGCGTGCGCGAACTGATCCTCGCCGCGTTGCGCCACTTCGTTCTGCAGGCAGGCGTCGACGGCTTCCGCTTCGACCTCGCGCCGATCCTCGGCCGCACGGCGGAAGGTTTCGACCCTCGCGCCGAGACGCTGCGCGCGATCGAGACCGACCCGGTGCTGGCCGGCCGGGTGCTCATCGCCGAGCCCTGGGACATCGGACCGGGCGGCTACCGGCTCGGACAGTTCTCCGGCCGGTGGCTGGAATGGAACGACCGCTGCCGCGACGACGTCCGCCGCTACTGGCGCGGCGACAAGGGCACGGTCGGCAGCTTCGCGACTCGGCTGGCAGGCTCGTCGGACGTCTTCACTGGTGCGACTGCGACGCGAAGCGTCAATTTCATCGCCGCCCATGACGGCATGACACTAGCCGACATGACCGCATACGAACACAAGCACAACATGGCGAACGGCGAGGACAACCGCGACGGCCACGACGAGAATTTCTCGTGGAACCACGGGGTCGAGGGGCCGAGCGGCGATGCAAAGATCCTGGCCGCGCGCCGCAACGATCTGCACGCGCTGCTCGCGACGCTGTTCCTGTCACGCGGCACGATCCTCTTGACCGCGGGCGACGAGTTCGGCCGCACGCAGCACGGCAACAACAATGCCTATGCGCAGGACAACGAGATCACCTGGCTGGACTGGGTGGGCAGGGACAAGGCGCTGGAGGATTTCGCGGCTGGGCTGTCGAGACTGCGGACCACGCTCGGACTGGACGCGCCGGACTTCTTCGAACCCGCGGGCGGAGGCGACGGCACGATGACCGCCGAATGGCTGTGGACCGACTGGACGCCGATGACCGAGGCGCACTGGCATGAGCCGAATAACCGCCGCATCGCCATGGTGGTCGCGCAGCCCGGCCGGCCGCGCGTGGCGGCGCTGTTCAACGCCGACCGCCGCGCGGTGGCCTTCGCACCCGTTGCGCGCGACGGCCATGTCTGGCGGGATGTGACGCCGGTGCCGGTGACGACGGCGCCTTCGGCCGGCACGATCCGGCTCGAAGGACGATCCGTGGCAATCCTTGTCGAAGAGGCGACCGATGGCTGAGAAGCGCACCGCACAGAACCCGGACTGGTGGCGCGGCGGGGTGCTCTACCAGATCTATCCGCGCTCCTTCCAGGACACCAATGGCGATGGCGTCGGCGATCTCGCCGGCGCAACCGAGCGGCTCGACCATATCGCCTCGCTCGGCGTCGACGCGATCTGGCTGTCGCCCTTCTTCCGTTCGCCGATGGCCGACATGGGCTACGACGTGTCGGACTATTGCGACGTCGACCCGATGTTCGGCACGCTGCAGGACTTCGACCGATTCGTGGAAGAGGCGCACCGGCGCGGCATCAAGGTCATCATCGACCTAGTGCTCTCGCACACGTCCGACCAGCATGCCTGGTTCCGCCAGAGCCGGGCCTCGCGCGACAACGACAAGGCGGACTGGTACGTCTGGGCGGACGCCAAACCCGATGGCACCGCGCCCAACAACTGGCTGTCGATCTTCGGCGGGCCGGCCTGGGAGTGGGACACGGTGCGCCGGCAGTATTACATGCACACCTTCCTCGCCTCGCAGCCGGACCTGAACTTCCACTACCCGGCCGTGCGCGCGGCCGTGCTGGACACCGCCCGCTTCTGGCTCGACCGCGGCGTCGACGGGTTCAGGCTCGACGCTGTGAATCACTATTTCCACGACCGGAAGCTGCGCGACAACCCGCCGTCCAATCGTGCCCGCACCGGCGACGTGCCGGAGACCAATCCCTACGGCTACCAGGACCACCTCTACGACAAGACGCAGCCGCAGAATGTCGGTTTCCTGAAGGAATTCAGAGCGCTCCTGAACGAATACGAGGGCAGGGCGGCGGTCGGCGAGGTCGGCGACGGCGAACGCTCGCTGAAGACCGTCGCCGCCTATACCGAGGGCGGCGACAAGTTGAACATGTGCTACACCTTCGACCTGCTGGCGGAGGATTTCGACCCGGCGCATTTCCGCCGCTGCGTCACCGCCTTCGAGCAGACAGTGAAGGACGGCTGGGTCTGCTGGGCCTTTTCCAACCACGACGTGCGCCGGCATGTGTCGCGCTTTTCCAAGCCGGGCGACGATCCGGACCATGTGGCGAAGTTTGCGCTGACGCTGCTCGCCTGCCTGCGCGGCTCGATCTGCCTCTACCAGGGCGAGGAACTGGGGCTGGAGGAAGCGGAGATCGCCTTCGAGGATCTGCGCGATCCCTACGGCATCCGCTTCTGGCCGGGCTTCAAGGGCCGCGATGGCTGCCGAACGCCGATTCCCTGGAGCGGCGACCTGCGCAATGGCGGTTTCTCGACGGCGAAACCCTGGCTGCCGGTGCCGGCAACTCATCTGGCGCGCGCCGCGGACCGGCAGGGCGGGACCGGCACTGTGCTGGCCCACTACCGCGAAATGCTGGCATTCCGGAAGAAGCACAAGGCGCTGGCAGGCGGATCGATCCGATTCGTCGGCAAGGACGAGGACGTGCTGGCGTTCGTGCGGGAGGAGGGCGGCGAAAGGCTACTGTGCCTGTTCAACTTCGGGCGCGAGCAAAAGAGCTGGAAGCGACCCGCCAAGATCGGCGACCTGAAGGCGCTCAGCCTGCCCGGACATGCGGCGGTGTCGGACGGCAGGCAAATCGCGCTCGCTCCGCTGGGAGCAGCGGTGCTGCGCATAGGCTGATGATATTCTCGGGAGTTTCTCTGGTCGGAGTGGCAGGATTTGAACCTGCGACCCCCTCGTCCCGAACGAGGTGCGCTACCAGGCTGCGCTACACTCCGTGAACCAGACCGCGGGCTTATAACGTTCACCCCCCGAACCTGCAAGCGCATTCGCGAAACGATTTCTTGCGATTTCGCCGCTAGCATCCGCCACGTTGGAGAGGGCCGTACGGCGCTCGCCGCACGATGATGTGGAGTTGCACCGCGTGACGTTCAAACCGGTGGCCGAGGCGCGGCCGAACACCTTTGAATTCGAGACAACGCCGCTGGTGAAGCCGACCGGCTTCCGCGAATATGACGCGCGCTGGTGGTTCGGTCATCCTGCGTCCGACAAGGCGCCGGAGCTGAACCTGGTCGGCGTGCAGGCGCTGGGCATGGGTCTTGGCACCATGATCCGCCGCCAGGGCATCGCGCCGGGCGTCGTCGTCGGCCACGACTTCCGCTCCTATTCGCTGTCGATCAAGCTGGCGCTGACGACGGGGCTGATGGCCGCGGGCGCGCGGGTCAAGGACATCGGCTTGGCGCTCTCGCCTATGGCCTATTTCGCGCAGTTCGCGCTCGACTGCCCCTCCGTCGCGATGGTGACCGCCTCGCACAACGAAAACGGCTGGACCGGCGTGAAGATGGGCTCGCAGCGGCCGCTGACCTTCGGGCCGGACGAGATGGCGCTACTCAAGGAGATCGTGCTTTCGGGCGATTTCGACCTTGTCGGCGGTGGATCCTACGAATTCGTCTCCGGCTTCCGCGAGACCTATCTGGCCGACCTGACCAAGGACGTGAAGATCGGCCGCAGGCTCAAGGTCGTAGCCGCCTGCGGCAACGGCACGGCAGGCGCCTTTGCGCCGCAGATGCTGGAGGCGGTCGGCTGCGAGGTGGTGCCGCTCGACGTCGAGCTCGATCACAATTTCCCGAACTACAATCCCAATCCCGAAGACATGAAGATGCTGCACGCCATCCGCGACGAGGTGCTGCGCACCGACGCCGATGTCGGGCTCGGCTTCGACGGCGATGGCGACCGCTGCGGCGTGGTGGACAACGAAGGCAACGAGATATTCGCCGACAAGGTGGGCGTGATGCTCGCCCGCGACATTTCCGGCGAGTATCCGGGTTCGCGTTTCGTGGTCGACGTAAAGTCGACCGGCCTATTCATGACCGATCCGCTGCTGAAGGCGAACGGGGCCGTCACCGATTACTGGAAGACCGGCCACTCCCACATCAAGCGGCGGGTGAAGGAACTCGATGCCATTGCCGGCTTCGAGAAATCCGGCCACTTCTTCTTCAATCCGCCGATCGGCCGCGGCTATGACGACGGGCTGGTCACCGCGATCGCGGTCTGCCGCATGCTCGACCGCAATCCGCAAAAATCGATGGCCGATCTCTACCGCGACTTGCCGCTGACCTTCGGTTCGCCGACCATGTCGCCGCACTGTGCCGACGAGGTGAAATACGACGTCGCCGAGCGCGTCGTGAAGCGGTTCCAGGCGATGCGCGAGGCGGGCGAGACGGTCGCCGGCCAGAAGATCGCCGACCTCGTGACGGTCAACGGTGTGCGCGTCGTCGCCGAGGACGGCACATGGGGGCTGGTGCGCGCCTCTTCCAACAAGCCGGAGCTGGTCGTCGTGGTCGAAAGCCCCGTATCGGAAGAGCGCAAGCGCCAGATGTTTTTTGCCGTCGATGCCGTGCTGCGGGAAAACCCCGAAGTCGGCGCCTACAACCAGTCGATTTGAGATGGCGACTTCTGCCCCGATCTCCTGTTTCGTGATGAGCGGCGGCGTCGGCTCGCGGCTATGGCCGCTGTCGCGCGAAGACAATCCCAAGCAGTTCCACGACCTTTCCGGCGACGGCTCAATGCTGGTGCGAACCATCCGCCGGCTGCGCGCGCGGACGGCGGGCGAGGCGCCGGTGAGCCTGATCGCGTCTGAGCGGCATGCCGAGCGCGTGCGCGACGATCTCGCCGGGATCGATCTGGGCGGCGGCATGGCGGTGTTCGAGCCGATGGGACGCAACACAGCGGTTGCGGTTGCGGTCGCAGCGGTGCTGGTTCTGGAAAAGGGTGACGGGCTGGCGCTGGTCGTGCCGTCCGATCATTCTATCTCGACCGACCGCCAGTTCTGGGAGACGATCGAGAAGGGTGTGCCGGCGGCGGAGGCTGGGCAACTGGTGGTCTTCGGCGTGAAGCCGACCCATCCCGAGACCGGCTACGGCTATATCGAGGCTGACGGCGAGGGCGACGTGCGCGCGGTGCGCCGCTTCGTCGAGAAGCCGGACCTCGCGACGGCCGAGACTTATCTCGCTGCCGGCACCTTTTTCTGGAACGCCGGCATGTTCCTGTTTCGCGCCAGCGCCATGCGCGACGCCTTCCTCAGGCTCCAGCCGGAAATCTGGCGGCAGGCCGAGGCCGCGTGCCAGGCGGCGGCGCGAGAGGTGTCGGGCATCTACCTGCCGCTCGAGATCTATGCAGAGGTTCCGTCGATCTCGGTCGACTACGCGATCATGGAAAAGACCGCCGGCATCGCCATGGTGCCGGCCGGCTTCCGCTGGAACGACCTCGGCTCGTGGCAGTCGCTGCTTGAGGTGACACCGACCGACGCCGACGGCAACGTCGTCATCGGCGACGTGGTCGCGATCGACACCGAGAATTCGTATCTGCGCAGTCAGGGACGGCTGCTCTCCGTCATCGGCATGAAGGACGTGGCGATCGTGGCGACGCCAGATGCGACCTTTGTCGCGCCGGTGTCGGAGAGCCAGAACGTCAAGAAGATCGTCGAGCGCCTCGAAAAGAGCGGGCGGCTGGAGACCAAGTTCACGCCGGCCCAGGACCGCGTGCTGGCCAACGGCGCCTGGCTGCCGCGCGTGCGCCATTGGCTGTTCGAGGAAGCGCTGCCACTTTGGTCCACGGCGGCGATTGACGCGCGTTACGGCGGCTATTACGAGGCGATGGGCTTCGACCGCCGGCCGATCCCGAAGCCCAAGCGCATGCGCACCATGGCGCGGCAGATCTTCGCCTTCTCGGTCGCCAAGACCCATGGCTGGGACGGTCCGGCGGACCGGCTGATCGCGCACGGCGTCGACTTCATCACCACGAAGGGCCGCACGGTGGACGGTGGCTGGGTGCGCACGCTCGACGTCGATGGTTCCGTGCTCGATCCGACCGAGGACGCCTATGACCACGCCTGCGTGCTTCTGGCGCTGGCGCATGCGCATCGCGCCGGCAATCCGGACGCGCTGACGCTCGGCGAGGCGACCTTCGCGTTTCTCGACGACAGGCTGGAGGACCGCAACATGCGCGGATTCCTCGAAACCTCGCAGGGCGAGGGGCTGCGCCGCACCAACCCGCATATGCATCTGCTCGAAGCCTTCCTTGCCTGGTACGACGCGACCGGCAACAGGCAATATCTGCGCCGCGCGGCACGCATCATCGATCTGTTCCGCAGCCATTTCTTCGACCCCGAATCCTGGACGATCGGCGAGTTTTTCGACGACGACTGGAAGCCGGCAGTTGGCGAGAAGGGGCAGTGGACGGAGCCCGGACACCATTTCGAATGGGCGGCGCTGCTCGTCGATTTTGCCCATAAGAGCGGCCAGAAGGACCTCGTCGCCTTTGCCCGAAAGCTCTACGCATCGGCGATCGCCAACGGGCTGAACCGCGCCACGGGCCTCGCCTATGGCGCCGTCTCGCGCGAGGGCATTCCGCTGGAGCGCACCTCGCGCAGCTGGCCACAGACCGAAGCGATCAAGGCGGCGATGGCGCTGGACGACACCGGCGGCCCCGACATGAAACCCGAGATCGAAGCGCGGGTCGGCCGCCTGTTCCGCTGGCATATCGATCCGGCGCCTTCGGGCCTGTGGATCGACCTGATCGACGAGCGCGGCCGCGCGCTCGCCAAGGATGCGCCAGCGAGCATTCTCTATCATATCGTCACCGCGCTCTCGGCGTATATGAAACGCTACGGGTAGCGGCCGTTGATCCAGCGCAAGGCGCTGGAGGCGTCCCGTCGGCAATCTTGCTTCGACAAGGAGCAAGAGTGATGCCGAAGAAGGTTCTCATCATCAACGGCCACCCGGACCCGAGGCCCGAGCGCTTCGTCCATGCGCTGGCCGCGGCCTATGCGGCAGGCGCGGAAGCCGGCGGGCACGAGGTGCGGCGGCTTTCGATCGGCGAACTCGACATTCCGGTGCTGACGCGGCGCGAGGATTGGGAGGACGGTCCGGTCCCGCAGCCGCTGAGCGACGCCGTGGCTTCGATCGCCTGGGCCGACCACCTGGTCATCGTCTATCCGCTGTGGATGGGCGACGTGCCCGCCCTTCTGAAGGCCTTTCTCGAGCAGATCGGTCGGCCGGGCGTGGCCATCGACAAGGGCGCCCGATCGCTGTCGCCGGGCCTGTGGAAGGGCAAGTCGGCACGGCTCGTCGTGACGATGGGCATGCCGGCCTTGGTCTACAATTGGTATTTCGGTGCCCACTCGGTAAAGAGCCTGCGGCGCAACATCCTCAACTTCGCCGGCATTTCGCCCGTGCGCTCGTCGATCGTCGGCATGGTCGAGGGCTCGGCCGAAAGCCGTGCCGAGTGGCTGGAGACGATGCAGACGCTGGGCAGGAAGGCTCAGTAGCGAATAGTTATGTAGAAACATCTCTACATCTCGCTTGATTCATCGCGGTGCGGAGGCTACCTTGGCATTTTCGGGGAGCCGATGATGACTGTGACCATATCGAGCCGCGAGTTCAACCAGGACACCAGCCGCGCGAAGAAGGCGGCTTCGAAGGGGCCTGTCTTTATCACCGACCGGGGACGTCCGGCGCATGTACTGTTGACGATCGAGGACTATCGGCGGCTGACAGTCACGGACGAAAGCTTGCTCGCCGCGCTTGCCGACCCCGCCAGCATGGACATCGATTGGGAACCCGCCAAAATCGGCCTCGGCATTCGCGCGGCGACATTCGAGTGACCTACCTCATCGATACGAATGTCGTGTCGGAACTGCGGCGACCTGACCGCGCCTCACAAGCCGTGGTCGCGTGGGCGGCCTCCGTGCCGCAATCGGACATGTTCATTTCTTCGGTAACGATACTGGAGTTGCAGCTCGGTGCGCTGCAACTGGCCCATCGCGATCCAGCGGCGGGGCGGCTTATTGGCGAATGGCTTAGAAAGGTGATCGAGAGGTTCCGGGATAGAATCCTTGCCGTCGATCTTGCCGTGGCGCTCAAATGTGCCGAACTGCATGTTCCCGATCCAAAGAGCGAACACGACGCACTGATTGCCGCGACCGCCCTTGTCCACAATCTTGTCGTGGTGACGCGCAACACGCCTGATTTCGCGCGGACGGGGGTGCGCCTGCTCGATCCCTGGCAGGCGCGCGAAGCTCAGTAGGGGCTCTCGACATTGCCGGTCTCGACATAGACCGACTTGACCTGGCTGTAGTGGCGCAGCGCTTCCAGCGAGTTCTCCCGGCCGATGCCGGAGCTCTTCGCGCCGCCGAAGGGGATCTCGACGGGCGAGAGGTTGTAGTGGTTGATCCACAACGTCCCGGCCTGGAGATCGCCCGCGACGCGGTGCGCGCGCGCCATGTTCTGCGTAAACACGCCGGCCGACAGGCCGAACTCGGTGTCGTTCGCGCGGGCGACAACCTCGTCCTCCGCGTCGAACGACAGCACGCTCATCACCGGTCCGAAGATTTCCTCGCGGGCAATGGTCATGTCGTCTGTCACGCCGGTGAAAACGGTCGGTTCGACATAGAAACCGTTCTCGAAGCCCTGCAGCTCCGGCGCGCCACCGCCGGTGGCGAGTGTGGCGCCTTCCTTTTTCCCGATCTCGATATAGCCCAGCACCTTGTCGTGCTGCGCCTTATTGATCAGCGGACCCATCTGCGTCTCGGGGTCGAGCGGGTCGCCGAGCCGGATCTTCTTGGTGCGCTCGACGAGGCGGTCGACGAAGCGCTCGTGCAGATCCTTCTGGACGAAGACGCGCGTGCCGTTGGAGCAGACCTGGCCGGTCGAGTAGAAATTGCCGAGCATCGCGCCGGAAACGGCGTTCTCAAGGTCCGCATCCTCGAACACGATCAGCGGCGACTTGCCGCCGAGCTCCATCGTCGCGTGCTTCATCTGCGAGCCGGCCAGCGCCAGCACCTTCTTGCCGGTCGGCACCGAGCCGGTCAGCGACACCTTCGCCACGACGGGATGGCCGGCAAGTGCGGCGCCGACATCGCCGTAGCCCTGCACGACATTGAAAAGCCCGTCGGGCAGGCCGGCCTCGGTGTAGATCTCGGCCAAAGCGAGCGCGGATAGCGGCGTGTTCTCGGACGGCTTGAACACCATCGCATTGCCCATGGCGAGCGCCGGGGCCGACTTCCAGCCCGCGCCCTGGATCGGATAGTTCCACGCGCCGATGCCGACGCAGACGCCGAGCGGCTCGCGGCGCGTGTAGGCGAAGGGGCCGCCGAGGTCGACATAGTCGCCGTGGAAGGCAGCGATCGCGCCACCGAAGAACTCCAGCGCGTCGGCCGCGGATGCCGGGTCGGCGACGAGCGTCTCCTGGATCGCCTTGCCGGTGTCGAGCGTCTCGAGCCTGGCAAGCTCGGCATTGCGTGCGCGCAAAATGTCGGAGGCGCGGCGCAGGATGCGGCCGCGCTCGACGGGCTTCAGCCGCGCCCAGGCCGGCTGCGCTGCGCGGGCCGCCTCGACCGCCAGCTCGACGATGTTCGACGTCGCCGAATGCAGCGTGGCGATCGTCTCGCCGGTCGCCGGATAGATGACCGGCAGCGCCTTGCCGCCTTCGTCCTCGACGAAGCGGCCGTTGATATAATGCGAGGCTTTCGGCTGGGCGGTCATGCGCTGCTCCGTCGGCGTCGGGCGCCGGTTCAGTTCTTCTGGATGGATACGCCGTGTTCGTCGATCTTGATCTCGACGCCTTCGGGCTTCGACTGTTCGCGCCAGATGTAGACGCCGAGGACGATCAGAGCGACCGCCAGCACGGCGATGATCAGGTAGAGCGTATTGTTCTTCATGGTGTTCCTCGCTGTCCGTCTCTCATAGACCGCGCGCGCACCGACCGGAAGCCGCCACGGCTCACCGGTCGCTCTCGCGCCAGCGGGGATTGATCCACGGCTCCTGGTTGGACGGCGGCAAAGGTGACTTGCCGAGTATGTGGTCGGAAGCCTTCTCGCCGGTCATGATCGACGGCGCGTTCAAGTTGCCGTTGGTCACGCGCGGGAAGATGGACGAGTCCGCGACGCGCAGGCCCTCGACGCCGATCACCCGGCATTCCGGGTCGACCACGGCGAATGGGTCGTCCGCGCGGCCCATGCGGCAGGTCCCGCAGGGGTGGTAGGCGCTCTCCGCGTGCTCGCGGATGAAGGCGTCGAGCTCGTCGTCGCTCTGCACGTGGCTCCCGGGTGAGATCTCCTTGCCGCGATAGGGGTCGAAAGCCCTCTGGCCGAAGATCTCGCGCGTGAGACGGATGCAGTGGCGGAAGTCGGCCCAGTCGTCGGGGTGCGACATGTAATTGAACTGGATGACTGGCGGCATTGCGGGTTCGGCCGAGCGCAGCGTCACCGATCCGCGCGACTTCGACCGCATCGGCCCGACATGCGCCTGGAATCCATGCGACTTCGCAGCCGACCTGCCATCGTAACGCATCGCCGCCGGCAGGAAGTGATACTGGATGTCGGGATAGTCGACGCCGGCCTTTGAGCGCACGAAGGCGGCCGCCTCGAAATGGTTGGTGGCGCCGAGACCGTCGCCCCAGAACAGCCAGCGGGCGCCGATCAGCGCCTTGGAAAACGGGTTCAGCACCGAATAGAGCGTGATCGGCTGCGTCGCCTCCTGCTGGATGTAGAGCTCCATATGGTCCTGCAGGTTCTGCCCGACGCCCGGCCGGTCGGCGACCACGTCGATGCCGTGCTCGTCCAGATGCGCGGCCGGGCCGATGCCGGAGAGCATCAGCAGTTTCGGCGAATTGATCGAGGACGAGGCAAGCACGACTTCACGTTTCGCCTTAACGACCTCGATCTCCGCGCCAACCTGGATCTCAACGCCCGTCGCGCGTTGATTCTCGATGACGACGCGCCGCGCCAGGCCTTTGAGAAGACTCACATTCGGCCGTCTCAGCGCGGGCCTGAGATAGGCGTTGGCGGCCGACCAGCGGCGGCCCATGTGGATGGTTTGCTCCATCCAGCCAAAGCCTTCCTGCTTCGAACCGTTGTAGTCTTCGGTGGTCTCGAAGCCCGCCTCGCGGCCGGCCTCGACGAAGGCCTTGTAGAGCGGGTTGAGGCGCAGGCCGCGCTTGACGTGCAGCGGGCCGTCGGTGCCGCGCCAACCCTCCTCGCCGTCCTTCGAATTCTCCATCCGCTTGAAGTAGGGCAGCACGTCGGCATAGGCCCAGCCCGCCGCACCCTGCTCGGCCCAATGGTCGTAGTCGTGCGCGTGGCCGCGCACGTAGACCATGCCATTGATCGAGGACGAGCCGCCGATCACCTTGCCGCGCGGGGTGGCCAGCACGCGCCCGCCGAGATGCGGCTCGGGCTCGGTGCGGAAGCCCCAATCGTAGAGGCTCATGTTCATCGGGATCGACAGCGCCGACGGCATCTGGATCAGCGGGCCGACATCCGACCCGCCATGCTCGATGACGATGACCGTGTGCTTGCCGTCCTCGCTCAGCCGATAGGCGAGCGCGCAGCCGGCGGAGCCTGCGCCGACGATGACGAAATCCGCCTCACGCATTGCCGACATGCCTCGCAAAATCCTCGAGCGAGACGTTGCCGCCGGTGGCCATGACCAGCACGGACTTGCCGTTCGCGTCGACGACGCCGTCGAGCAGGGCCGCGAGGGCCGCCGCGCCGGAGGGTTCGAGCACCAGCTTCAGCCGCTCGAATGCGGTCTTCATCGCACGGCGCACCGCCGCGTCGCTGACCGACACGCCGCGCACGCCGGCCGCACTGACGGCGGCGAAGGGCGCATCGCCCGGCCGACGCGCCATCAGCCCGTCGCAGATCGTGCTGGGCCCGATCGGCGTGGTCTCGATCGCGCCATGGGCAAGCGAGGAGCCCATGCCGTCGAAACCTTCCGGCTCGACCCCGATCAGTTCGGTGCGCGGCGACAGGTAGTGGAAGGCAAGCGCCACGCCGCCGATCAGCCCGCCGCCGCCAACGCAGCACAGCATCATGTCGACGGCAGCCCCCTTGTCGTCGAGCTGGCGGATGGCTTCGAGGCCGGCGCCGGCCTGGCCGGCGACGATCTCGGGATCGTCGAAGGGGTGGAGCAGGGCCAGTCCCTGCTCGATCGAGATGGCGCGCGCGCGCTCGGCGGCGACTTCCTCGCGGGCACGCGTCCCGTGCTCGGTTGAGATCACGGTCGCGCTAAAACTCTCCGCGCCGCGCTTCTTGGCCGCCGGCGCGTCGATCGGCATGACGATCGTGACGGGGATGCCGAGCGCCTCGCCGGCGGCAGCAAGCCCTTGCGCGAAATTGCCTGAAGAATAAGCGACGACGCCGCGGGCGGCCTCCTCGGGGGAGAGCTGCTTGAGCCGCCAATAGGCGCCGCGCACCTTGAAGGAGCCGGCCCATTGCAGCGATTCAGGTTTGACGAACACGCGTGCCGCCCCGGTCTCGCGGGCCAGCGCGCGGGATTCGAGCAGTGGCGTGACCTGCGTCGCCTGCGAGGTGACGGCATAGGCGCGGCGGAGGTGGTCGAGGGTGGGGACGGTCGGCATCATTCGCCCCTCGGGTAGCGCTTGGATTCTTCGAGCACGTTCAGATCCATGTGGTTGCGCATGTAGCGCTCGGAGGCCTTCTGCAGCGGCTGGAAGTCCCAGGGGAAATAGGAACCGTTGCGCAGCGCCGGATAGACGACCCATCGTCGGGCCTGGCTTTCGCGTACATCGGCGTCGAAGCGGGCCATGTCCCAGCGCGCGCGCACCTTCGCCATGAAGGTAGCGACAAGGTTGGCATGCGCCGGATCGGCGGCGAGATTGTCGCGCTCAAGCGGATCGGCCACCACATCAAACAGTTGCGGCGGGTCGATCTCGCAATGGACGAACTTGAAGCGTCCGTCGCGGATCGCCACCATCGGCGCATAGGTGCCCTCGGCGGCATACTCCATCAGCACCGGCTCGGCGCGGCCTGCGCCGTTCGCGAGCGGCAGGAGCGACTGGCCGTCGGTCCAGGGCATGATCGCCGACATGTCGATGCCGGCGAGGTCGCAGAGCGTCGGGCAGATGTCGAGGTTCGAAACCGCCGTTGAAATCAGCCCGGCCGGAATGCCCGCCCCGGCGATCATCAGCGGCACGCGTGCCGAGCCCTCAAAGAAGCTCATCTTGAACCACAGGCCGCGCTCGCCAAGCATCTCGCCGTGGTCGGAGCAGAACAGGACGACCGTGTCGTCGGCCATGCGGGTGCGTTCGAGCGTGTCGAGGAGCTCGCCGACCTTGTCGTCGACGTAGGAGATGTTGGCGAAATAGCCGCGCCGCGAGCTGCGCACCTGGTCCCGCGTGATGTCGAAGGAGGGATAGTCGCTGGCGAGATAGAGACGCTGCGAGTGCGGATCCTGCTTGTCGTGCGGAATGAACGGGGTTTCCGGGTCGAGCGCCTGGCAGTTCTCGTAGAGGTCCCAGTATTTGCGCCGCGCCACGAAGGGATCGTGCGGATGCGACAGCGAGACAGTGAACATCCAGGGCCGGCGGGCGGGGTCGTCGTTGTCGCGCGACAGCTGGTAGAGCTTCTGGTTGGCGAGGAAGGCGACCTCGTCGTCATACTCGAGCTGGTTGGTGGTCTCGGCAACGCCGGCTCCAGTCACGGATCCGAGATTGTGGTACCACCAGTCGATCCGCTCGCCGGGCTTGCGGTAGTCGGGCGTCCAGCCGAAATCGGCCGGATAGATGTCGGTGGTCAGCCGTTCTTCGAAGCCGTGCAGCTGGTCCGGCCCGACGAAATGCATCTTGCCCGACAGGCAGGTGTAGTAGCCCGCCGCGCGCAGATGGTGCGCGAAGGTGGGGATCGACGAGATGTATTCGGCGGCGTTGTCGTAGACGCGGGTGCGCGACGGCAGTTGCCCGCTCATGAACGAGGCTCGGCCGGGCGCACACAGAGGCGAAGCCGTGTAGTTGCTGGCGAATCGGGCCGAGCGCGCGGCCAGCGCCCGCAGGTTCGGCACATGCAGGAAGTCGGCGGGGCCGTCGGGAAACAGGGTTCCCGTCAACTGGTCGACCATGATGATGAGGATGTTGGGCCGCGTCATCGGTGTTCCTTCGAGGCGATCTGCAATGCGACGTAGTCCTCGACGAGGGCGATGGCCGAGACCGGGTCCGGCGCGCCGTTCTTCAGCGCGCGGCGAATGTAGAGCCCGTCGATCATCGCCGCGATGCCCTCGGCGACGTGAATCGCCTCCGAACGCGGCATCAGGCCGGCCAGGGCAGCCGTGAGGTTAGAGTGCAGGCGGCGCGCATAGACGTTCAGCAGCCGCCGCATCTCGGGCGAGCGCTGCGCTTCGACATAGAAGGCGAGCCAGGCCGCCACGACTTCCTCGCCGAACTGCTGCGCCGAGAAATTGACCGCGACGATCGCCGACAGTCTTGCGCGGGGCGTCGTCGCGCCGGCAAGCCTCGCGCGAAGCTCGCGGCCGAGATCGGCCAGCAGCGAGCGCATGGTCGCGCGCAGCAGATCGTCCTTGGCGCCGAAATAATGATGTGCCAGCGCAGACGAGACGCCGGCGCGACCGGCGATCTGCGACATGGTCACGTCGAGCGAACCGTGCTCGCCGATGGCGGCGACGGTGGCGTCGATCAGCGCGCGGCGGCGCAGAGGTTCCATTCCAAGCTTGGGCATTCTGCGACGGTATTTTTTATTGACGCGTCAATCAATAAAGAAACCCGCCACCTTATGCCCCGATTGCGTCACGCAATCCGCTCTTTACCCAGGGCGACAGCACGTCCATTCTGCCGCGATGAGACATGCGGCGGTGGTGACGGGCGGCGCATCGGGGATCGGACTGGCGGTCGTGTCGCGGCTGCTCGAGGACGGCTGGCCGGTCGCGGTGATCGACTTCAACGCGGAGGCGCTGGTCCAGGCCGAAAACGACCTGGAGGGCGAGAACGCCATCTTCATCCAGGCCGACGTCACGGACGACGACGAGGTGGCGTCCGCCTTCGACGAGATCGTCGACCGGCTGGGCTTGATCGGCGGGTTGGTCAATTCGGCCGCGGTGGCCAGGGCGGCGAGCGTCGAGGACACGACCGCCGAGCTCATGCGCGAAATGCTGGAGGCCAATCTGGTCGGGCCCTTCCTCACCTCCAAGGCGGCGCTGGAACGCATGGGCGAGACGCTGGCGATCGTCAATCTGGGCTCCGTGTCCGGCCTGCGCGCCAATCGTGGGCGCCTCGCCTACGGCTCGGCCAAGGCGGGGCTGAAGCTGATGACCGAAGTGATGGCGGTGGAACTGGCCGGCCAGGGCGTGCGGGTCAACTGCGTGGCGCCCGGGCCGATCGACACGCCGATGGTGGCGCGCCTGCACGGGACCGGCGAGCGCGGCCGCTGGCGCGAGCGCGTGCCGCAGGACCGCTACGGCCGTCCCGACGAGGTAGCGGGCGCCATCGCCTTTCTTCTGTCACCCGAGGCAAGCTATATCACCGGCCAGATCATCGCCGTCGACGGCGGGTTCATGGCAGGTGGCATCATCCGTGACGACTAGGCTCAGGACCTATTAATTTGGTTTGAGATGTGATTCACGGCTTCCGACAGGAGGCCTGTGATGGGTGATTTGTTTCTGCTGAGCGAGCGCCAGATGGCGCGGATATCGCCCTTCTTCCCGCTGTCGCACGGGGTGCC
>NZ_JANJTZ010000031.1 GCF_024710845.1 Mesorhizobium sp. | reverse complement strand
GCGGGAGCAGGGCAAACCGGGTAAGGTCGCCCTTGTCGCCATCGCCCGACAACTGCTCGTCACGGCCAATGCCCTCGTCAAGACCAATCAGACCTGGATGACAAACGCGTAAACCAATTGACTCCCAAGACAGTCGCCGGGTTCCGCTGCGCGGTCCCGGAATGACGGCCGCGCGGGATGGGCGAGACAGACGGCTGACCTCGTAAAGACCGCGCGCGGCGTGGTGGAGGGGGTGTTGGGGCTGCATGGTGCGTCAGATCCCCGGGGTAGGATCAGCCGCCCTTGTGCGCGGCGATCGGAGCGGGATACTGACCCTGTTCCAGCGCAGGCCTTCGTCTTGAAGCTCGTCTCCTACAACATCCAGTACGGCTTCGGCCTCGACGGCCGCTACGACCTGTCGCGCGCCGTGCCGAGCGTGGCGGACGGCGACATCATCGCCTTGCAGGAGGTCGAGCGGAACTGGCCGCGGACCGGGTTCGACGACCAGCCGGAGATGATCGCGCGAATGCTCCCCGACCGATACTGGGTCTACGGTCCGGCCTTCGACATGGATGCAAGTTCGGTCGAGGACGGGCGCGTCGTCAACCGCCGCAGACAGTTCGGCACGATGCTGGTCTCGCGCTGGCCGATCGTGTGGTCGCGGTTGCATCTGCTGCCCATGCGCCGCCAGACGCGCCGGCTGAACACGCAGAACCCGGCGCTGGAGGGGCTGATCCGCACGCCTGCCGGGCCGCTTCGCGTCTTCTCGCTGCATCTGGCGCATATCGACGCCGCCGAGCGGCTGGAGCAGATCGACTGGCTGGTCGCGCGCCACCGCCGCGTGCCGGCGGAGGGCGGGCCGTGGAGTGGGCGCGACGACGAGCCGGAGCGGTCGTGGTCGAACGGCGAGGCGGAGCCGGACGCGCCGGCCGATGCAATCTGGATGGGGGATTTCAACATGCTGCCGGGGAGCGAGGAGTATCGGCGGATCACCGAGGCGGGGTTTATCGACGCGGCGGTGGCGGCGGGTCATGCGCCGGATGCGTTCCACACGCATGAGCGGGTGTTCGAGGGGGCGCTGCAGTTCCGGCGGCTGGACTACTGCTTCGTGACGGAGGGGCTGGCGGCGCGGGTGCGGGCGGTGTCAGTGGATGTCGCGAACCGGGCGTCGGACCATTTTCCGGTCAGGGTGGAGATGGACATCTAGCGGCGTCGGCATCTTTTTGCGCCTTCCTCTGGCCTGCGGTCCATCTCCCCAGGAGGGGGCGATTGGCTGTCGCATCGGCTTTCGCCAATAGCTTGCGGCCCAGTAACGATCGTCATCCTCGGGCTTGTCCCGAGGATCTGCCAACGTTTGGGATTGTGGCAAGCGGCTCATCCAATCAGCCAACGACAGCAGATCCTCGGGACAAGCCCGAGGATGACGGCGCGCGAGTTGGTGTGGCTGGTTCGTCTTCAGAAAGCTGCCCCCACAGGCTCAATCTCTGGCGCATACCCATTTGCCTAGCCGGCTGCTAAACAGCGCGCGCGCCGGACGGGTCGGCGCAGCCGGAATCGCGCATGTCCCTCACCGTCTTCCTTGCCGTGCTTGCCGCCGCACTCGCGCATGCGTCGTGGAATGCGATGGTGAAGGTCAGGCTCGACCGGTTCGCGTCGATGACGCTGATGTTCGTCGGCATGGGGGTGTTCGCGCTGCCGGTGCTGTTGCTTGTGCCGGTGCCGCAGGGGGTGACCTGGCTCTACATCCTTGCCTCGATGGTTTTTCATACAGGCTATCGCTGGTTCCTGGTGAAAGCCTACGAGACGGGCGACCTGGCGCAGGCCTATCCGCTGGCGCGCGGTACCGCGCCGCTGCTCACCACGCTCGGCGCGGTCGTGCTGCTGGCCGAATTGCCGACGCCGCTGACGATCGCTGGCATCGCGCTCCTGTCGCTTGGCACGCTGTCGATGTCGTTCAAAGGCGGCGATCCGACGGCGATCGGCGGCCGGGCGGTCGCTTATGCGCTGATCACCTCGCTGTTCGTCGCGTCCTACACGCTCTCCGACGGAGCCGGCGCGCGGAGTGCCGCGTCGGCCACCAGCTACATCGCCTGGCTCTACGTGCTCGACGCGATCTGGTGTGTGGCGCTTGCGCTGATGCTGCGCGGGCCGCGCATCGTCTCCGTCATGGCGCCGGAGTGGAAGACCGGCGCGCTGACCGGCGTGCTCGCCGCCGGCTCGTACTGGATCGCTGCCTGGGCCTTTACCCAGGCGCCGATCGCCGCGGTGGCGGCGCTGCGCGAATCCTCGATCCTGTTCGCCATGCTGATCTCGGTCGCCGTGCTGCGCGAGGCAGTGACCGGCTGGCGCATCGTCGCCGCGCTGCTGATCGTGGCTGGCGTCGTCGCGCTCAGGCTCGGATAATCCGAACGCAGGGCGCACTGCCACCTTTTCTCCACCACATTCATGCTGTCACACTCTTCGTCTAAGCGGCGGGGATCGTTGAGAGAGGGACCGATTCGATGAAGATTGCAGTTCTCGGCGGCGACGGGTTCGTCGGCTGGCCCACCTCGCTTCACCTGTCCAATGCCGGGCACGAGATCCACATCCTCGACAATCTCTCGCGGCGCTGGATCGACACCGAGCTCGGCGTGCAGTCGCTGACGCCGATGGATTCGATCCAGGAACGCACCCGCATCTGGCACCAGGAAACGGGCCGGCGGATCCATTTCCACCTGATCGACCTGGCGCGCGACTACGAGATCCTCAAGCGCTGGCTGGCCGAGAACCGGCCCGACGCGGTGATCCACTTCGCCGAGCAGCGCGCGGCGCCCTATTCGATGAAGAGCGACCGGCACAAGAACTACACGGTCAACAACAACGTCAACGCCACGCACAACCTGCTCAACGCGCTGGTGGAGACGGGGCTCGACGCGCATCTGGTGCATCTCGGCACGATGGGCGTCTATGGCTATTCAACGGTGGGCGCGGCGATCCCGGAAGGCTACCTGCCGGTCGGCATTGAGACGATGGCGGGCGAGACGGTCTCCCAGGAGATCCTCTACCCGTCTAATCCGGGTTCGATCTACCACATGACCAAATGCCTCGATCAGCTGCTGTTCCAGTTCTACGCCAAGAACGATGGGGTCAGGATCACCGACCTTCACCAGGGCATCGTCTGGGGTACGCATACCGACCAGACGCGGCGCCACGCGCAGCTCGTCAACCGGTTCGACTATGATGGCGACTACGGCACGGTGCTGAACCGCTTCCTGATCCAGGCGGCGATCGGCTATCCGCTGACCGTGCACGGCACCGGCGGGCAGACGCGCGCGTTCATCCACATCCAGGATTCTGTCCGGTGCATCGAGCTGGCGCTGAAGAATGCGCCGAAGCGCGGCGAGCGGGTGAAGATCTTCAACCAGATGACCGAGACGCACCGCGTGCGCGACCTCGCCGAGATGGTGGCGCGGATCGGCGGTGGACGCGTCGCCTACCTGCCCAATCCGCGCAAGGAGGCGGCGGAGAACGATCTGGTGGTGAAGAACGAGCAGTTCCTGGCGCTCGGCCTCGACCCGATCACGCTGGAAGAGGGGCTGCTGTCGGAGGTGGTCGACGTGGCGAAGAAGTTCGCCTACCGCGTCGACCGCAGCCGTATCCCGGCGGTTTCGGCCTGGACGAAGGACATCGCGCCGACGCTGGAGCGGGATCCGGAGGGGAAGCGGTTGCGGAGCGTGGGGTAGGCGCGGCCGCTCCATGATCCGCCACGCCTTTGCCACCCTCGTCACCAATGCCGACTACGCGATGGGCGCGACGGCGCTTGTGCGGTCGGTGAGACTGACCGGCACCGAGGCCGACATTCTGGTGCTGCATACAGGCGGGGTGTCTGCCGAGGCGCTGGAGCCGGTGGCGCGGCTGGGTGCGCGGCTGGTGCCGGTCGAGCTGCTGCCGACGTCCGAGGCCTTCAACGAACGGCATGCGCGGGCGAAGCTGCATGGGGCAGCACCCTTCACCAAGGGAACGAAACCCGCCTTCCACACGCCGCTCGACAATTTCGCCAAGCTCAGGCTGTGGCAGATGGAGGAATACGAGCGCATCGTCTTCCTCGACGCGGACACGCTGGTCGTGCGCAACATCGACCGGCTGTTTGCCTACCCGGAATTCTCCGCCGCACCCAATGTCTACGAGAGCCTCGCCGACTTCCACCGGCCGAACTCGGGCGTCTTCGTGGCCAGGCCGTCGCGGGCGACGTTCGAGGCGATGCTGGCAAAGCTCGACGCGCCGGACGCCTTCTGGCGGCGCACCGACCAGACGTTTCTGGAAAGCTTCTTCCCCGACTGGCACGGCCTGCCGGTGTTCGACAATATGCTGCAATACGTGTGGTTCAACCTGCCCGACCTGTGGGACTGGAACTCGGTGCGGGTGATCCACTATCAGTACGAGAAGCCGTGGGAGGAGGGGCACGAGAAGGCGGATCGGCTGCGGCCGTTGATCGACCTGTGGCGGGCGTATTTCGAGGGGCGGGAGGTGCCGGACATCGCGAACTTGCCCGGACCGCTGAGATCATGACCGTCCTCGTCACCGGCGGGACAGGGTTTGTCGGCCGCTTCGTGGTCGAGGCGCTGCTGCGGCAAGGGCGGAAGGTGCGGGTGGCGGGGCGGACGGTGCCGGCGGCGGGCTATTTCTCCGCGCCGGTCGGCTTCGCCGAGGGCGGACTCGAGCCGGCGGGGGACTGGGGCGGGGCGCTCGAGGGTGTCACGCATCTGGTCCATGCCGCCTTCGACCATGTGCCGGGACGGTATCGGGGGGGTGAGGGGGAGGATCCATCCGGTTTCGTAGCGCGGAACGTGGGCGGTACGTTCGCGCTGTTCGAGGCGGCGAAGCGGGCGGGGGTGGCGCGCGTCGTGTTCCTGTCGAGCCGCGCGGTCTACGGCGATAGACCGGTAGGCGCGGAGCTGACGGAGGAAACGGAGCCGCATCCGGGTACGCTCTACGGCGACGTGAAGCGCGCGGCGGAGTTGGCGTTGGAGGATCTGTCGGACGCGGGTTTCGGCGGCGTGTCCCTGCGCGTCACCGGCGTATATGGACCGGCCGCGCCGGGGCGGTCGCACAAATGGGCCGACCTCTTCGACGACTACCTCGCCGGGCGCAACGTCAGCCCGCGCCGGGCGACGGAGGTGCATGGCGACGACGTGGCCGCCGCGGTGCTGCTGGTGCTCGCTGTGCCGGTGCCGCCGCCGGTGCTGAACGTGTCCGACATCTTGTTGGATCGCCACGAACTGCTGGCGATCGTGCAGGCGGCGACCGGCTGTGCGCATCCGCTGCCGCCGCGCTCCGTAGAGCCGGTCAACGCCATGAACTGCGATCTGCTGCGCGCGCTCGGCTGGCGGCCTGGCGGGGTCGGATTGCTCGAACAGACGGTCGCCAGGCTCCTGCAGGACCGCCGGCCGACCTGACCGAATGGGCAGTTTCGTCCGCGCGCGGCGCGCGCCAGACTGGCGCATTGCTGCTTCGCTTCCGGCCTCGAACCAGCCGGCTCTTTCATCCCCGGCCAATTGACCTACATTGGAGCAACGACTCCTCCTGCGTGCCCGCCCCGGCGGTCGCGTTGCGCGAAGAAGGAACCTGACATGCTACTCGACTACGCGCCTCCCGATTTCTCTGAAGAGACCGCCACGGCGGTCGACAGTTCCCGCTATTTCCGCGCTCCGTCTCCCGGCCGGATCGTGCGTCGCTCGCAATCCGGACTGGCGCTGGTGATGCTGAGCGAAGATCCGGCGCGTGATGTGGATTCGTCGGCCCGCGCGGTGCTGGCCAAGGACGCATCCTCCGATCTGGTGGCCGCCGCGACGCGGCTCGCCGCCGCCGGCTACACGATCCGGAAGGCCGATCCGTCCGGGGTGCTCGCGGATGTGTCCGCAGGCTTCGAGCCCGAAGCCCCGATCAGCCAGCGCGAGAGGGAAGTGCTCCGGTTGCTCGCCGAGGGCGCGTCGAACAAGGTCATCGCGCGCAAGCTCGACATCTCGGTCCACACCGCCAAGTTCCACGTCGCCTCGGTCTGCACCAAACTGCATGCCCGCAACCGCACCGACGCGGTGTCGATCGCGCTGCGCCAGGGCGTGCTGGGGGAGTAGGGCTCAAAGTCTCTTCCGCGCCAGTTCCGCGCCGGCGCCGAGCGCCTGGAGCTTGCCCACCGCCACATCGCGGGGCAGCGGCGCCAGGCCGCAATTGGTGCAGGGCTGGAGACGCTCGGCGTCGACGAATTTCAGCGCGGTCGCGATCGTCGCGGCGACCTGTTCCGGCGTCTCCACCTCGTTGGTGGCGACGTCGATGACGCCGACGAGGATCGTCTTGTCCTTGAGCAGCGCCATCAGGTCGGGCGGGACGCGCGAATTGGCGCATTCGAGCGAGACCTGGTCGATGCGGCTCCTGTTGAGCGAGGGGAAGAAGGTTTCGTACTGGCGCCACTCTCCGCCCAGCGTCGCCTTCCAGTCGATATTGGCCTTGATGCCGTAGCCGTAGCAGATGTGGACGGCGGTGGTGCATTTGAGCCCCGCCGCGGCGCGTTCGAGCGCCGCGATGCCCCATTCGACGGCCTCCTCGGTGAAGGCGTTGAAGGCCGGCTCGTCGAACTGAATGACGTCGCAGCCCGCCGCCTCCAGTTCCTTCGCCTCGGCGTTGAGCAGGTCGGCGAAGGCCATCGCCATGTCGGCGCGGCGGCCGTAATGGTCGTCCGCGACCGTGTCGCAGATCGTCATCGGGCCGGGCAGGGTGAATTTCAGCCTGTGCTTCGTATGAGCACGGGCGAATTCGGCCTCGGCCTTGTGCACCGGGCGCTTGCGGGTGAGCGGGCCGGTGACCGTCGGCACGTCGACGACGTAGCGGTTGTTGCGGATGCCCATCTTCGTCTTCTTCTGCCAGTCGATGCCGCCGACATGTTCGACGAAGCCGTGGACGAAGTGGACACGGAACTGCTCGCCCTCGGTGACGATGTCGATGCCGGCGTCTTCCTGTTCCTTCAGCCAGATCAGCGCCGCGTCGCGCTTGCCCTGTTCGAGCTCGGCGCCTGCGAGCTTCCACGGCGCCCACAGCTTTTCCGGCTCGGCGAGCCAGGAGGGTTTCGGCAGGCTGCCGGCGATGGTGGTCTCGAACATGGATGCCTCCCGGGCTTATGGTTTTGGCGACGCGATGTCGCGGATGAGTTCCGTCAATGCCTCAAGCTTGCCGTCGAAACTCTCGATCATCGCGCCGATGACGCGCTCGCGCTCGAGCACGGACGCATCGAAGCGCCAGCCGGCATTGAGGCAAAGCAGGCGCAGGAAGGCAAGCTGGGTTCGGCCATTGCCGTCGCGAAAGGGATGGATCGCATTCACTTCGGCGAGAAAGTGCGCCGCCTCGCGCGCGAAATCGTTCAGCGACAGTCCTGCAAGGTGCCGCTTTCCCTTCAGGTCGCCGAACAGGCGGTCGAGTTCGCCGTCGATGAAATCGGGAAAGCAGAACCAGTTGCCGCCCTTGCCGATGCGGATCGTGCGCGGCTTGCCGGCCCAGTCGTAGACGTCCTGGAAGAAGTGGCGATGAAGGGCGTAGTAGTGGGCTCTGTCGAGCTTACCGATGGGCCAGGGCGATTGGCTTCGTGCAAGATACTTGGCAAGTTCGAACCGTTCGAGAAGCGCCAGATCGAGAATCTTGCGCTTGTTCTTCAGGACGGTCGTTTCCGGATAGCAGTACGGATCCCGTGAGGAGCCGTATTGCATTAGCGGCCTAGAATCCGAAGGCGGCGTCTATCCGACGCTGAAGCTCATCCGCCGATACGCCCTCCCGCTCGGCGAGTTCAAAGACTTGCCTGAGTTCGGGAGTGAGATGCAACCCTTCGACAGCGCAGATACGTTCCGCATCCTCTCGACTCATCGGCGCGGTGAGGATCGATGTCTGGAAGTTGCGTTCCGGTTTGTTCATCACATTTACCCTACCACAACCGCAGATGAGCAGGAAGCACGTCGCTAATAGTCGTAGACGTGTTCCAGTTGCGCGCCGGCGTTGATGAGGTCCGGCAACGCCTCGTGCAGCATCGGCACCGGGACCGTCAGGCCGGTGCGGATCGTCGCGTTGTCGGTCGGCAGCGGGTAGGAGAACAGTTTCATCGTGCCGTCGGGCGCGTCAATCTCCTCGTTCGACACGACGGTGACGAGGATGTCGTCGTTGCCGCCGATCTCGACGAAGCTGACGCCCCGCTCGATCAGTCGCGGGATCATCTCGGTGAAGACCTGGTATCGCTTCGTCACGAACACCGCCCCGTCGGCGCCGAGGTCGCGCTCCAGGCTCGTGTCGGCCTCGCCGGCGATGGCGTCTGCCACCGGTCCCTGCGCCCAGACATGGATGTCGAGGAAGGCGGCGTCCGAGGTTGCCGACAGGCCCGATGCGATCAGGTCGGCATAGGCCTGCTTGACGGTGAGGGCGGCACCGTAGCCGAGCTTGCGCTCCCAGGAGCGCACGGCGGCCCAGCCGGGCGCGGCGGGCAGGGTCCACAATTCCTTGCGCCGCTCGGCATAGGGGAAGCGGTACCAGGGCGTCTGGTCTAGGAAGGCGGCGTAGTCGGACGCGATCCTTGCGAGGGCCGCGTCCTCGCCGATCGCGCCACCGAACGCCCAGGTGATGCGGCCGATCGTGTTCTCGTAGACAAGCTGGATGACATGCTCGATCGTGTGGCTGGTGCCGATGACCGTCAGCATCAGATGGTTTTCGAAATTGAACGGATAGTCGGCGCTGGCGCGGATCATCGCCGCATAGTCCTTCCAGAACCGGCCGATATGGGCGAGGTAGGGGAAGTTCGCCGGATTATTGTCCTGCACGAAGTCGGCATATTCGCGCGCCGAATAGACGATCGACCATTCGGGATAGGTCAGGAAGGTCGATTCTTCCGGCCGCTTGTAGCCGGCGATCTCGGTGGCGAGGCGCTGCGAGATGGCGGCGACCTCGGGCGATCGCGACACGATCGACGTCTGTCCGACAGGCGCGGTCGCCAGCCAGCCATAAGCGAGCCCCAGAACAGGGATCGCAACGATCACCGCCAGCACGATCAGGACCGTGCGGAAAAGCCTCCGGAGAAACCGCAGCATCCGGATCAGGCCGCGACCAGCTTCTGGCCGACGCGCTTTGCCAGGACGAAGCCGATATAGACCGCGATGCCGCCGATCAGCAGATGCGGCAGGTTGGCGAAGAAGCGCGCCGGGAACTCGACGTCGGAGAAGGAGCGGAAGCCGTCGATGAAGATGCCGCCGTCGAGGCAGCCCGAGCCGGTGACGAGGCCCAGCACGCCGTCGAAGAGATAGATCGAGCCGAAGATCCTGAAGAACAGCACCGCCGCGCGGTGGGAGACGAAGGCCGCGATCAGCACCCAGAGCCCGGAGAACCCGTGCAGCAGGTCATCGTACCATTGCAGCGAAAACAGGCCGAACATCATGCCGTTCTCGTCGTGGATGAAGGGGAGGTAGTTCAGGCCGACGACGGCGAAGAACATCACGGCGTAGGCGATGCCGAGCTTCTGGATGAGGGTCATGGAGGGCTTCCTGCTTCGATCGATGCAGGATAGACGATTCACCGATCCGCGTAACGTGGCTGTGCCGCAAGGAGCGGTGGATGAAACGGAGTGGAAGCCGTGCTCCTGGACGGGACGTCATCCTTGGGCTTGTCCCAAGGATCTGCCGGCGTGGACAGGTCTGCGGCACGATATCGGGCCGCAATCGCGTGCGTAGGTATATGCTCGGGACAGGCCCGAGCATGACGGCGCTGGAGGGGACGGGCGCTGGTCAAGAGCAGAATGCTCGGCTCGCGTGCTGATTCAACTGCCTTCCAGACAGATTTGGCCGATGCGGCCAAGTCTTTGAAGTCAGAGGAGTTTCGCCGGGAACCCCGGCGAGCGCAGGTCCGTTCCGACCTCGTCCTCCAGGAGCTTGACGATTTTCGTCGACCAGGCGTCGCCGCCGTACGCGGCTTTGCCGTCGCGGAAGATCTCTTCCACCTTCGACGCGAGCGCCAGAGGCACGCCGAACTCCTTGCCCATGCCGGTGGCAAAGCCGAGGTCCTTCAGCGCCAGATCCATGGTGAAGGCGATGTCGTAGCTGCCGTTGAGGATGAGCTGGCTCTCGGTCTCGTGGACGAAGCTGGTGCCCGACGAGGCGCAGATGGCGTGATAGGCCTGGGCGAGGTCTAGGCCGCCCTGCTTGGCCAGCATCAGCGCCTCGCCGGCGGCCACCAGGTGGATGAAGGCGAGCATGTTGGTGATGACCTTGATCACCGCCGCGGAGCCGACCGGACCCATCAGGAAGGAGCGCGAACACATCGCCTCGATCGCCGCGCGGTGCTGCTCGTAGAGGTCGGCGTCGCCGCCCACCAGCGCGGTGATCTTGCCGGCGGCGGCGAGGTGAACGCCGCCCGTCACCGGACATTCGAGCGTGCGCACGCCCTTCTCGGCCGCCAGTTTCGCCAGCCGCTGGATCTCGTCGCGGCCGTTGGTCGACATCTCGATCCAGGTGCCGCCCTCCGGCAGGCCTTCCAGCAGGCCGTTCGGCCCGGCGAGCACCGCTTCGCTGACCTTGGGCGAGGGCAGGCAGGTGATGGCGTTGCCGGCCTGGCGCGCCGCGTCGGCGGGACTTGCGGCGGCGGTGGCGCCGAGCGCCGCCAGCCGCGCCACCGCCTCCGGGTCGCGGTCGAAGACCGTCACCTTGAAGCCGTTGCGGATCAGGCTGGCGGCGAGGTGGCCGCCGAGATGGCCGAGACCGACGAAGGCGTAGGAATGGGTGTGGGTCATTGGGCTGTCCTTGCTTGCGCAACCTCGCGCGCCCCCTTCACCACGCTGCGTGTGGTCCCCTTCCCCCGTAAACGGGGGAAGATACAGCGTGCCGGCTGCGGCGACATCCTATCCTCCCCTGCGCAGCGGGGGAGGGGGACCGCCGAAGGCGATGGAGGGGGCGTTGCTCGCTTCATGGCATCAACGGCGTCTGCATCATCTGCAGGTGCAGATGCGGTCCGTCATAGGGGTGTGCCTCGCAGACGGCCTCGTTCAGTTCGACGCCGAGGCCCGGCTCCTTCGACGGGATGACGTTGCCGTCCTGCCATTCGATCTTCTTCTTCAGGAGCGTCGCGTGGAAGCCGTCCCACTGCTTGAGCGATTCGAGGATCAGGAAATTCGGCAGGGTGACCGCGAGCTGGATGTTGGCGGCGCCGACGATCGGCCCGCAATAGCAGTGCGGCGCGACCTGGATGTGCCAGGCCTCGGCCATCGCGGCGATCTTCTTGGTCTCGAGGATGCCGCCGGAGCGGCCGAGATCGGGCTGGAGGATGGTCGCGGCGCGCTGCTCGATGACGCGGGCGAATTCGAACCTTGTCGTCAGCCGCTCGCCGGTGGCGATCGGGATCGAGGTGCCGCGGGCGACCTGCGCCATCACCTCCGGCATGTCGGGCGGCACCGGCTCCTCGAACCAGAGCGGGTCGTAGGGTTCGATCGCCTTGGCCAGGCGCAGCGCGCCCGAGGCGGTGAACTGGCCGTGCGTGCCGAACAGGATGTCGGCGCGGGTGCCGACCGCCTCGCGCACCGCCTTCATCATCTTCGCCGACAGGTCGATGTCGATGAGCCGCGGCTGGTGGCCGTCGAAGGCGGTGTAGGGGCCGGCCGGATCGAACTTGACCGCGTTGAAGCCCTGCTCGACATATTCGGCCGCGCAGGCAGCCGCCATGTCGGGGTCGTTGTAGACATTTTTCGGCGGGGCATCCTCGGTGTGGACGCTGCCGGTGTGCGGGTAGAGATAGGTGTAGGTTCGCAATGTCTCGTGCACCTGGCCGCCGAGGAGCTTGTAGACCGGCTTGTTCGCCTCCTTGCCGATGATGTCCCAGCAGGCCATCTCCAGCGCCGAGAAACAGCCCATGCCGGAGACGTCGGGCCGCTGGGTGAAGCCGGACGAATAGCAGCGGCGGAAGAACAGCTCGATGTCGTGCGGGTCCTGGCCGATGAAGTAGCGTTCGGCCATGTCCTCGATCATCCTGGCCGTGACATGGGCCGAGAAGGTGGCGTTGTAGGCCTCGCCATAGCCGACGACGCCGCCGTCGGTGGTTAGCCGCACGAAGATGAAATACTTGCCGCCGATGCCGGGGGGAGGGTTGCCGACCACCCAGGTTTTCACGTCGGTGAGTTTCATGCGGGTTCTCCCTTGGTGGCGTTGTTCACCCTTGATCCTCCAGCACCAGCTGCGCGCCCTTCCAGCCGGTCATGATCGCGGCGGCGTTGGTGTTGCCGGTGATGTTGCCGGGGAAGATCGAGGCGTCGATGACGCGCAGGCCCGCGATGCCGTGGACGCGCAGGCGCGGGTCGACGACTGAGGAGGCGGGGTCGGGTCCCATGCGGCAGGTGGAGACGGGGTGGTAAACGGTGCCGGAGCGGCGACGGAAATCGTCGATCAGGTCGGCGTCGGACTGCACCGACGGGCCGGGCAGGACTTCCTCGGCGATCACCTCGGCGATTGCCGGCTGGGCGGCGATGGTGCGCACGAACTTCACGGCTTCCAGCATCTCTTCGACGTCGTGGTTGGTCGAATAGGCGTTGGCGACGATCCTCGGATAGTCGCGCGGGTTGGCCGAGCGGATCATGATCTCGCCGCGCGAGGAGGGCCGCGCGTTGGAGAGGCCGATGGAGAAGCCGGGCCAGGGGTCGGGGGCCAGGATCGGCCGCTCTCCGGCGCGCGGGATGACTGTCGAGAAGGCCTGGAAATAGAGCTGCATGTTCGGCCGCTTGCGCGACGGGTCGGTGCGGAAGAAGCCGCCGCCATTGTTGATGGACAGCGACAGCGGGCCTGTGCCCGTCAACAGATAGCGCGCGCCGACCAGCGCCTTGCCCCACCAGGGGCGCAGCACCGAGTTCAGTGTGGGGACCCTGGCCTTGAACGTATAGTTGATGCCGACATGGTCCTGCAGGTTGGCGCCGACATTGGCGTTGGCATGAAGGACCGGGATGCCGAGCGACTGGAGCAGCGGGCCAGGGCCGATGCCGGAAAGCTGCAACAGTTGCGGCGAGTTGATCGAGCCGCCCGACAGGATCACCTCGCGGTTGGCGCGGGCTTGCTTCGTCTGGCCGTCCTGCTCGTATTCGATGCCGGCCGCGCGGGAGGCCTCGAACAGGATGCGGGTGGCGAGCGCGCCGGTTTCGACGCGGACGTTCCTGCGCTTCATCGCCGGGCGCAGGAAGGCTCTGGCCGCAGACATGCGCCGACCGCCCTTGGTGGTGATCTGGTAGATGCCGACGCCTTCCTGGGCGGCGCCGTTGAAATCGGGGTTGAGCGGCAGGCCGGCCTGCTGACCGGCTTCGAGGTAGCGGTGCGTCAGCGGGTGGACGGCGGGCGACATGTCGGTGACGTGGACCGGGCCGCCGGTGCCGCGCCACTGGTTGGCGCCGGCCTGGTTGTCCTCGATCGCCTTGAAGGCCGGCAGGAGGTCGTCATAGCCCCAGCCGGGATTGCCGGCGTCGCGCCAGTCGTCGAAATCCTCTCGCGCCCCGCGGATCCACACCATCGCGTTGATCGAAGAGGAGCCGCCCAGCACCTTGCCTCGCGGCCAGTGGTCGGCGGTGCCGGCGAGCCCCGGATCGGGCTCGGCCTTGTAGTTCCAGTTCACCGCCGGATCGAAGAAGGTCTTGCCGTAGCCGAGCGGCATCTGGATGTAGAAGCGCCGGTCGCTGCCGCCGGCCTCCAGCACCAGCACGGAGAACCGCCCGCTCGCCGACAGCCGCTCGGCGACGACCGAGCCTGCCGATCCCGAACCGACGATGATGAAGTCGTATGCCTGCATGGCCGCCCCCGATGGAGGCAGACTAGCGTTGGGCGGGGCGCGGCGCAGGAGGCCGTTCCGGCATGCTGTGTGAGAAATGCGACGGGGCGGTGGTGCGTCCGAAGTATCCGCCCTACCAATGGACCCTCGTCTGGCCGGCAGGCCAGGGGATGCAGCGGCTATCTGATGAAGGTCGCCTTGCCGTTCTCGAGCGTAAGCCAGCCCGGAAGCGATCCGTTCCGCGCCGAAAAGTGCGCCTGCTTCATGCAGGAGCGATCCGTTGCGCAGCGGAGCTTCACCCAGCGCAGCCAGCCGGAGTGTTGTAGAGCCATGTCCTGCGCCTGCGGAATGGAGACCCCGTAGATCGTGCGCAAGGTCTTGATCATCTGCGGCCAGCCGATGCCGGCGGCGAAGAACTCCGCGGGAACGTCAACGGGCTCATTGCGATCAATCCGTGCAAGGAGGGATTCCGCAATCGTCTCCCCGTTCGGCTCGTCGCGCAGAAGATTCCGAAGGTAGGTCGCGCCGTCGCGCTCCATGATCCCGACGCCGTACCGGCTGCCTTTGAAGAACGAATAGTCAGGCACACCTACGCCCCGATCGCCTGCAGGCCGTCCTCCAGCCATTCGCCGAGCATGGGCCGGTCGAGGAGGTAGCGCCAAGGCTTGATGTCGGAGCGGCTCTTTGCCTCGGCGACCGCCGCCTGGAACTCCGAGGCGTCGAAGTCGCCGCGGCCGATCCACATCAGCGCGACGAGTTCGGCCGCCTCGTCCTCGTTCAGCTCGCGGATGTGGGCGCGCAGCTCGCGGGCGGTGAGATCTTCCTCCTCTTCCTCCGCGAGGCCGTCATGATGGTGCGTCTCGTGGCCACGGTCGTCGACCTCCACGTCGTGCTCGGCGCCGTCCTCGTAGTCGGCGTTCATGCCCGCGCTGACCGCGCGTGCCTTGAGAATCAGTTCCCGGATCGTGTCCGGCGAGATCGTCAGATCCCACTCCTTGTCGCGTATGCGCCGCATGCCTGCTCTCCTGGCGCGACCATAGCCGATTTTGCGCGGATGCAAGACCCCACCCGATTGACAGCCGTCAGGTGCTGCCCGAAATCTCGCGCTCCCCTCCGCAAGGTTCTCCCATGTCGCTGATCGTGTCGCCCTACGTCCTGCCGGTCGTTCTCCTGCTTGCCTCCAACGTGTTCATGACCTTCGCCTGGTACGGGCATCTGAAGTTCACCGGCTCGCCGCTCTGGGCCGCGGTGACGGTGTCGTGGGGGATCGCCTTCTTCGAATACTGGCTGGCGGTGCCGGCGAACCGCATCGGCCACCAGGTCTATTCGGCGGCGGAGCTGAAGACGATGCAGGAGGTGATCACCCTGGTCGTCTTCGCCGGCTTTTCGGTGCTCTACCTCAAGGAGGCGATCACCTGGAACCACGCCATCGGCTTCGCGCTGATCGCGGCGGGCGCCACCTTCATCTTCCGCGCCTGACTGAGGATTTGGCAAACGCCAGGCTGTGTTGTATCTACACGGCATGCCACATCCCCACGAGACGGCCTCGCGGATGAACGATCCGAGCCCGGGCGACATTGCCTGCATCGGGGCGGCGCTGCGGCGCACGGCGAACCTCGTCACGCGCATCTACAACGCCTATCTCGCGCCGTGCGGGCTCGAGGTGACGCAATATTCCATCCTGCGCAAGATCGAAGCCGGCCGCGCCGGCTCGGCTTCCGAACTCGCCGACATCGTCGGCGTCGAGCGCTCGACGCTGGCGCGCAACCTGGAGCGGCTGGAAAAGCTCGGCCTGATCGCTGCGAGACCGGGGGAGGGGCGGCGCCTGGTGCATGAGCTGACCGCCGAAGGGGAGGCGCGGCTTTCGGCCGCCATTCCCCTCTGGCGCCAGGCGCAGGAGGCGTTGGTGCAGGCACTTCCGCCCGACCGCGCCGAGACCATCTTCACCGAACTGGCGCTACTGCGCGCGGCCGCCCGCGCTGCCGGCCGGCCGGCGGACGAGACTGTTCACGGATCCTGACGTCCGAACGCCGCGAAAAGTGATCGCCGTCCCCTCGCGTCGATGTTCCCTTGCGGTATGATTGCCGGGAATATTCGGGCCGCCGCGGTCGTTGATCGATCATACGAGCCCAGAACGGACAGAGGAGGTCCCCATGTCGATCCGTATGACGCTTTCCGCGGCACTGATTTCGCTGACCCTGCCGGTCGCGACGCTGGCATATGCCGCCGGCGGGGGAAGCGGTGGCGGCGACGCTGGGTCGGGCGGATCCGACCAGACGTCGACCCCGACCTGCAAGTCCGGCGAGGTCTATTCGCAGAAGGAAAAGAAGTGCGTTCCGGCCAACCAGGGCGCGATCGACGACGACGACCTGTTCGAGACCGGACGCGCGCTCGCCTATGCCGGCCGCTACGGCGAGGCGATCCAGATGCTCGGCCTCGTGTCCGACAAGAACGATCCGCGCGTGCTCAACATGCTCGGCTTCTCGCACCGCAAGTCCGGGCGCATCGAGGTCGGCCTCGGCTACTACCAGGAGGCGCTGTCCATCAATCCGGATTTCGTCCTGGCGCGCGAATACCTGGGCGAAGCCTACCTGACGCTCGGCGATCTCGCCTCGGCGAAGACTCAGCTGTCCGAGATCGAAAAGCGCTGCGGCAAGGGCTGTGCGGAATATGCGGCGCTCGAGAAGCAGATCGCAGCGGTCGGCGGGTGAGGCTGTCGGGTCTCTGCGGTAAGCTCTCGCCAGTGCGGCGTCATCCTCGGGCCTGCCCTTCGGGCGTTCGATTGGCTTTGCAAGGTCCACTGGACCTTGCAATTTGCCCGATGGGCAAACCGCCATCTCACCCCGAGGATCTGCTGCGTCCGCGTGAAGGGGCCGAGGACATTGGTCGCCACGGTCGGTAGATCCTCGGGTCAAGCCCGAGGATGACGGCGCGTTGCTTCTCGACGGATGGGACTATTCCTTCCGCCCCACCCGCACGATCTTCCCGTCATCCTCGTCCGTCAGCAGCCAGAGCGACCCGTCGGGGGCGACGTTGACGTCGCGGATGCGGCCGAACTCGCCTTCGAACATCCGCTCCTCGCCGGTGATGGCGCCGCTGTCGTCGCGGTCGAGCCTGGACAGAAGCTGGAACTTCAGCGCACCGGCGATCAGGTCGCCCTTCCATTCCGGGAACATCTCTCCCTCGTAGACGACCAGACCCGACGGCGCGATCGACGGATCCCAGTAGTGGACCGGCTGTTCGAAGCCGGGCGCCGCGCTGCCGACGCCGATCTGCCCGCCGCCGTAGTCCTGGCCGTAGCTGATCTGCGGCCAGCCATAGTTCTTTCCGGCCTGCGGATTGTTGACCTCGTCGCCGCCCTGCGCGCCGTGCTCGACGGTCCACAGTCTGCCCAGCGCGTCGATGGCGAAACCCTGCGGATTGCGGTGGCCCTTCGACCAGATCTGCGGCAGGGCGCCGCCCTGGCCCGAGGCATAGGGATTGTCCCGCGGAATCGAGCCGTCGGTATTGATGCGCAGCACCGCGCCCGCCGCGTCCGCCATGTCCTGCGCGCGCGGGCCGTCGCCGCGGTCGCCGGTGGTGAAGAAGACCGTGCCGTCGGGATGCAGCACGATGCGCGAGCCGAAATGCTGGCCTTTCGCGGTCTTCTTCGGCATCGAGAACAGAACCTGCACATCTTCCAGTCGCGCCGCCGAACCGTCGCGCACCAGCCGGGCGCTGGCGATCGCCGTTCCCGCGCCGCCGGGACCGGGCTCGGAGAAGGTGAAGAGGATGCGGCCCGACTGCGCGAAATCCTTCGCCACGGCGACATCGAGGAGCCCGCCCTGGCCACGGGCGAAAACCTTGGGCACGCCCTCTACCGGGTCCGACAATGTGCCGTCGGCACCGACCAGCCGCAGGGTGCCGGATCGCTCGGTGACGATTGCCGTGTCGTCGGGCAGGAAGTCGAGGCCCCAGGGATGATCGAGGCCTTCGGCAACGATCGAGGTGACGACTTCGACCTTTTCAGTCGAGTATTCCTCACCGAGCGCCGGCCCCGCCGTGAGTGCGGCAGGAGCGAGAATTGCGACGGCGAAAGTGGAAATATGCCGCATCGGTTCATCTCCTCGATATTTTCTTGTTGGTTGTTGACCTGACATGGGGCGTTGCGCTGCCCGTGCAAGCACATCCTCTTCGGTAAGACGGAAAAGCGCCTATAGTCGCGGTCACAAGCGGGTGATCGTGATTCGGGGATCATGCGGGGCGCGAACGACAATGCCGAGACTGCCGGCGGCGGCCCGTTCACGGCTTCCGCCCGCGGTCTGGCGCTTCCGGTCATCGTGGTCGCGGCGCTCTACGGCCTGCCGCTGGCGGGGCTGGTACTTGCCGGACAGGGCGGCGGCGCGCTGGCAAGGCTCTGCATTCTCGCGCTTTGCCTGTCTCTGCCCTTCCTGATTGCCTATGCGGTCCTGCGGCGCGTGACGGCGCGGGTCGACGTCATGCCGCACACGCTTCTGCTGCAACCGGGCTTTCCCCGGACCGGGCAGTTTGTGGTGCCCTATTCCGTCATCCGCGGGATCAGGGTCCGGCGTGGTTTCGGCGGCCGTCTGTCGGGGACGTCGACGCTGGTCATCGATCTCGCGGGCGGAACGCCTTTCGACGTCGCCGACCTTGCCGACGCCGAGGCGGCGCGCGCGGCGATCCTCGCCCGCCTGGAACTGCGCAAGCCGGCGCCGACAGCCGAAATACCGGTGGAACTCCCGGAAATTCCGCGCATTCTGATGGGATAGACGCCGCTGCGTCAGCATTTTTTACGTGATAATCGCGGCGAAGCAGCTATATTACGGCAAAAGAGGTTCAGCGGTCCCGTTAGCCAAGGCTCGCGGACCGTTTTCTTTTTGTCCGGGCGGGACGAGGCGCAGATGTGCACCGCCGCCGGGGAATGAAAGGAAGGGCAGGAAAATGATCAAGGTCCCGATGACCGCCTCCGGCTTCGCAGCGATCAAGGAAGAGCTGCGCTGGCGTCAACAGGAGGAGCGTCCGCGCATCATCGAGGCGATTGCCGAGGCCCGGTCGCATGGCGACCTCTCCGAGAACGCCGAGTACCACGCCGCCAAGGAGTCGCAGAGCCTCAACGAGGGACGCATCGCCGAACTCGAGGACTTCATCGCGCGCGCCGACGTGATCGACGTGTCGAAGCTCTCCGGCGACAAGGTCAAGTTCGGCGCGACCGTCGAGGTCGTCGACGAGGACACCGAGGAGAAGAAGACCTACCAGATCGTGGGCGACCAGGAGGCGGACGTGAAGTCCGGCCGCATCTCGATCTCCTCGCCGATCGCGCGCGCGCTGATCGGCAAGGAGGTCGGCGACACGATCGAGGTCAACGCGCCGGGTGGCGCGCGCGGCTACGAGATCGTCGACCTGCGCTTCGGCTGAGCGGATTGGGGAGCCGGAGGCGACGGATGTGCGGTTGCCCAGGCCGGCTGCGGTCCGCGCCGCCGGCTTTCCTCCAGGCAGCCGGACTGTTGCGATGACCGTGCCCCCTGGACATGAAGTCACCGTCGATCCGGGCGAACTCGAGGTCATCGCTCCCAACTTCAAGCGGAGGTTGTCGGGCGTGACGAGCACGATCGTGCAGCTGGTTCCGCTCCAGGCCAAGTCGCTTCGTATAGCAACGCTCGGGCCGGGCCTTCCGTCCGGCCTCCCGAAGTTGCGCTGGGGCAAGGTGCCGGCGCTGCTACGGCGTCCGTCAGGACGGCCGTTCCGCATCTGGCACGCGCGACGCAACGTCGAGATGCTTGCCGGCGTGATTCTTCGCGACGTCTTTTCGGCGCCGCTGCGGATCGTCTTCACGTCGGCGTCGCAGCGCCGCCACACACGCTGGACGCGCTTCCTGATCGCGCGGATGGATTCGGTGATCGCCACCAGCTCGAAGACGGCGGCCTATCTGGTCGTTCCCAACCGCGTCATCCTTCACGGGATAGACACGCGGCGGTTTTCTCCGGCTACCGACCGGGCCGCAGCGATCGCCGCGCGTGGCCTCGATCCGGCGTTGCACTATGTCGGCTGTTTCGGCCGGGTGAGACACCAGAAGGGGACAGACCTGTTCGTCGACGCAATGATTCGTCTATTGCCGTCGCGGCCGCGGTGGGCGGCCATCGTGGCGGGGCGTGCCACGGCCGAGCATCGGGGATTCGAAGCGAGATTGCGCGCGAAGGTCGAAGAGGCGGCGCTCGCCGACCGCATCCGCTTCGTCGGCGAGCATCGCGACATCGACGCATGGTACCGCGCACTCGAGCTGTTCGTTGCGCCGCAGCGCTGGGAGGGGTTCGGACTTACGCCACTCGAAGCCATGGCCAGCGGCGTTCCGGTCGTCGCCAGCGATGTCGGCGCCTTCCCGGAACTGCTGGTGGATGGGGTGACAGGCCAGCTCGTGCCTCGGGACGACATCGATGCGATGACGACTGCGATCGCGCGGCTGATGGACGACGATGCCCGGCGCGAGGAGGCGGGACGTACCGGCCTTGCCCATGTGCACGAGCGTTTCGCGCTGGAGCGGGAGGCAAGGGAGATCGGCGAAATCTACCGCGACCTGTGGGACGCAGGCGGATGAGTGCCGGAAGCGAGGCCAAGAGGGTGACGGTCGTGACCGTTTCCTACAACAGCGCGGATGTTCTCGAGCGCATGCTGTCCTCGCTGCCGCCATCGGTCGCGACGATCGTCGTCGACAATGGCGGCTCGGACGCGGTCGCCGGCGTCGCACACCGTTTCGGCGCGCGGTCGGTGCGTCTCGAGACCAATGCCGGCTTCGGCCGCGGCTGCAACGCGGGCGCCGCGCTCAGCGCCAGCGAATTCATCTTCTTCGTCAATCCGGACGCGATCGTCGTCGAAGGCGCGATCGAGGCGCTGGTCGCATTCTTCGATGCCGAGCCGACCGCCGCCGCGGCCAATCCGCGGATCGTGGACGGCAAAGGCAAGCAGCGCTTTCGCGGCCGGTCGCTGCTGTCGCAGCCAACGGCGAGCGCCGTCAATCGCGCACCGGCGGTCGCGACGGAGGTTCCGACCCTGCTTGGAAGCGCGTTCTTCTGTCGCCGGACGGCCTTCGAAGCCGTCGGGGGGTTCGATCCGGCGATCTTCCTCTATCATGAGGACGATGATCTCGCCGTCCGCATCGGGCAGACAGGCGGCCGGCTCTTCTTCGTCCCCCAAGCGACGGTGAAGCACCAAGGTGGGCATTCCTCCGGCAGATCGCACGCTGTCTCCCGTCTCAAAGGCTATCATATGGCTCGCGCGCGGGCACATGTGATGGCAAAACACGGCAAGCAGTTCGCCGTCACCCGCACCATCCTTCGCGCGTCGGTCGAGGCGTTGCTGCCGCATAATCTCTTCTCAGCACGGCGCCGGGCGAAGCATATCGGCCAGCTGCTCGGGGCCTGGTCTGCGATCCGGGACGGCGGCGCCTATCGCGCGCCGCTGGTTTCGGCCGAAATCACGCATATGGATCGCCGATGAGCGCGCGCCACCTGTTTCGCGACTTCTTCCGGCGGATCCGGGTCAAGCGGCATCTGTCGCGGCACGGGGCGAACTTCCACTATCATGGTCTCTCCGTCTCCATCGAAGGGCACGTGGAACTGTCGATCGCCAATGCCCTGATCCGCGGCAAGTATGAGCGTGAAGAGGCCGGACTGATCCTTGAACATCTCCCGCCGGACCTGCCGGTCATCGAGCTCGGAGGCTCGCTGGGCGTGGTCTCGCGGCTGATCCGGTCGCGGCTGGCGCCGGGCGCGAAGCATCTGATCGTCGAGGCCAACGCCGAGCTGGTCGGGACCTGCCGGAGGAACGCATCGATCGGTTCGGCCGCGGGGTCGACCGAGGTCGTGAATGCCGCGCTGTTCTACGGCGGTCCGGTCGCTCGCTTCCGCATCGGGCAAGAGCCGCATGCCAATTCCCTGGACACCGGCGCGGGCGAGGGGAAGGTGGTCGAGGTTCCGGCCGTCAGCCTTGCCGAGCTGCAGCGGCAAATCGGCAATCCGCCCCGGGTGAGCCTTGTCGCCGACATCGAGGGCGCCGAGTTCGACCTGTTCAGCCACGAGGGCGAGGCGCTGCAGAGCGTCGAGATGGCCATCGTCGAGCTGCACCCGCGCGACTACCTCCGGCGCGGCCGTTCCGAGAAAGCGATGCTCGACCTGATCGAACGGGCCGGTTTCGCGGTGGTCGAACGGCGGGCAGACGTAGTGCTGCTGCGGCGCGCGCCGGCAGGCAGCAGTCGCGGCTGACGGACGGATGGCTGGCGGAACGGCGCTTACACTTCCGGCAGGTCCGGGACGTCGTGAAGCCGATAGAGCATGGCCTCGGTAAGGAACACGTATATCGCGAGAATTGTCGCGTAGATCAGACCGGCTCTTCCGCAGAGGAAATAGCGCTGCAACAGATAGCTTTTCACAAAGCGGCCGATCGGATTGAAGAACAGGGAAAACAAGCTGGCCTTCCGGCCCTTCTCCTTGAGCGCCCTTGCCTTCAGCCGGGCATAGTTGGTGATCTTGGGGATCTCCTCCGAGATCGAGAGCAGACGCTCGTGCAGGATGCAGCCCGCGCGGATGTGTTCGATCCTGCCGTCGAAGATGAGACCCTCATGTACGGCTGTGGAGACGTCGTATCGGGCGCGGGCTCCATGCATCAATCGCGGAAGGCTGCGCTTGTGGACGAATCTCGGCGGCCATCCGTAGCCGGGCAACCAGTCGGTATGGCGCAGCTTGTATGCCGCTACACCCCGCTCGCCGTGCGGCAGGGCGGCGAGGGCGAGACGCAGATCATGATTAAGGCGCTCATCGGCGTCGAGATTGAGTCTCCAGTCGTGGCGGCACTGGTCGAATGCGAACTGCTTCTGCTTCGCATAGCCGTGCCACTCCCGTTCGAACAGCCGGATGGGAAAGCCCCGCTGCTGATAGTCGCGGATCAGGTCCAGCGTCCCGTCGGTCGAGCCCGAGTCCACCACGACGATCTCGCGAAAACCTTGGAGGCTGTCCAGGCATTTGCCCAGGAACCTGCGCTCGTTCTTGCAGATTATGTAGGCGGAGATGGGGATGTCGGTCATCGGCTCGGCCCGTCGCTCCGGCCGCTATGCCGGTCCTGGCGCTCTAGCGGCTTAGCCCGCCGGGGTCAATTTTCCTGCGGGGCCTTTTCAGCGCGGCGCGCCTGTGCCAATCGGGGGTGGTTTTGGGGGGCCCGTGTTGGCATCGTTCATCAGGCATGCGGAAAAGCGAATCCGGACGTTCCGCGGAAATATGCTGGAATGGCTGTTTTCCGGTCGACGGGGGCGCAAGCTCGTCCTCGATGCGCTCGACAGCAAGGTCACGGCAATCACGTTGGATAGCGGCGACCACATGATGACCTTCGCGCCGCACGAACTCATCGGTCGTCATATCTATACGAAGGGGCATTTCGACCGCGACCGAGTCGAGGAACTCGTCCGCATTCTGGACGACCGCCACCTGATCCCGGCCGCTGGCGCGACGATTGTCGAGGTCGGCGCCAATATCGGCACCCAGACCGTCTACTTCTGCAAGACCGGCAAGGTGCGACGGTTGCTCGCCATCGAGCCGGATCCGCGTAATCTCAAGCTTCTGGCACGCAACATCGAGGACAATGGGCTGTCGCAAGTCGTTTCTGTCGCCCCGGTTGCGATCTCGGACGCGGCGGGCACTGCGATGCTGCACCGCTCGAGTGGAAACCACGGCTTAAGCAGCTTCTATGCGACTGGCCACGACCTCGAGCCGGTCGAGGTAGAGACGAGGCCGCTGGGGCCGGTTCTCGCCGAGCACGGCATAGCCGAGGCGGAGGTGTCGCTTGTCTGGATGGACATCGAAGGCGCGGAACCGCTCGCCTGCCGTGCGATGACCGGGCTTCTCTCGCGCCGCGTGCCGCTAATGGTCGAGTTCTCGCCCAATATGTACGGCGAGCAGGGCACGCGCGACTTCGTCACTTTCCTCGCTGGGTTCTACGAGCGTTGCGTCCGCTTCTATCGCGAGGAGCGAATAGAGATGCCCGTGGTGGACATTCCCACCACCGGCCGGCAATGCGATTATCTCTTCCTACCCTGAGATCAGCCCATATCCACCAGCCCCTCGTCCTTGACCTGGCGGATGGTCAGGGCCGTGCGCACGGTGTCGACGTTCGGCGTCGAGGTCAGTTCCTCGATGACGAAGCCCTGGAAGGTGGCGAGGTCAGGCGCCACGCATTGCAGCATGAAGTCGGATTCGCCCGACACCATCCATGCCTGGCGCACGATCGGCCAGTTGCGCGTGCGCTCGGAAAACTGCTTCAGCTCGGCGTCCGACTGGTGATGCAGGCCGATCAGGCAGAAGGCGACCACCTGCTGGCCGAGCGCCGGCGCGTTGATCAGCGCGCGGTAGCCGCGGATGATGCCGCTGTCTTCAAGCCGCTTGACGCGGCGCAGGCAGGGCGGCGCGGAGATGCCGACCCGCTTCGACAATTCCACATTGGTCATGCGGCCGTCGTCCTGCAGTTCCTTCAGGATCTTCCAGTCGATGGCGTCGAGGTCGGCCTTCGCCGCCATGGGAGGTTTCCTTTCCTGACAGAATCCTGCACTCGTACGCAACAAAGTTACGCGAACTGTCGCCCGACGGAAAGGCCGCAGTCGCACGGATCGCTAATTGTGCGCAACGGGTGCGCGGACTTGCACAAGGGGCAGCAGACTCCTTACATCTGCCATGCCGCCGCCACTTCGCGCGCGGCGCGGGCTTTTGCTTGGCCTGCTCGGTTCGATCGAGGGTTTCGTCATGACCACACGCCACGCACCGGTCGCCATCATCGGCTCGGGACCAGCCGGCTATACGGCTGCGATCTATGCCGCGCGCGCCATGCTGAAACCGATGCTGATCGCCGGAATGCAGCAGGGCGGGCAGCTGATGATCACCACCGACGTGGAGAACTACCCGGGCTTCGCCGATCCGATCCAGGGCCCCTGGCTGATGGAGGAGATGCGCAAGCAGGCCGAGCATGTCGGCACCGAAATGATCTCGGACGTGATCGTCGAGGTCGACATCTCGCGCCGGCCGTTCCTGCTCAAGGGCGATTCCGGCGACCAGTACACCTGCGACGCGCTGATCGTCGCCACCGGCGCGCAGGCGAAGTGGCTGGGCATTCCGACCGAGGAGACCTTCAAGGGCTTCGGCGTCTCGGCCTGCGCCACCTGCGACGGCTTCTTCTATCGCGGCAAGGACGTCGTGGTGATCGGTGGCGGCAATTCGGCGGTCGAAGAGGCACTTTACCTCTCGAACCTGGCAAAGTCCGTCACCGTCATCCATCGCCGCAACGAGTTCCGCTCGGAGCGGATCCTGCAGGAGCGCCTGTTCCGCAAGGAAAACGTCAAGGTGATGTGGGACCACGCGGTGGAGGAGATCGTCGGTACCGAGGGCAAGAAGCCGCTGCCGCCGTCCGTGACCGGGATCAGGCTGCGCAACGTCAAGACCGGCGCCATCACCGAGATGCCCGTCGACGGCGTCTTCGTCGCCATCGGCCATGCCCCGGCGGTCGACCTGTTCGTCGGCAAGTTGAAGCAGAAGCCGAACGGCTATCTGTGGTCCGCGCCCGACTCCACCCGCACCGACGTGCCCGGCGTATTCGCCGCCGGCGACGTCACCGACGACATCTACCGCCAGGCGGTGACCGCCGCCGGCATGGGCTGCATGGCCGCGCTCGAAGCGGAGAAGTATATCGCGGAGATGGAATCGCACCGCGAAGCGGCGGAATAGGGGCGCCGGCCGATGTCGGCTCGCACACGGGGGAAAGACATGCCGCTCGACTGGGACAAGCTGCGCGTCTTTCACGCCGCCGCAGAGGCTGGGTCCTTCACGCATGCGGCGGAGAAGCTGAGGCTGTCGCAATCGGCGATCTCGCGCCAGGTCAGCGCGCTGGAGCACGATGTCGGCGTGCCGCTGTTCCACCGCCATGCCCGAGGCCTGGTGATGACCGAGCAGGGCGAGATCCTCTATCGCACGGCGCACGACGTGCTGATGAAGCTCGAAAACGTCAAGTCGCGCCTGACCGATGCCAAGGACCGGCCGTCCGGCCCGCTACGTGTCACCACCACGGTCGGGCTTGGCGCCGGCTGGCTCACCGAACGGGTGCCGGAGTTCCTCGAACTCTATCCCGACATCCAGCTGCAGCTGATCCTCGCCAACGAGGAACTCGACCTCACCATGCGCCAGGCCGACTGCGCCATCCGCCTGCGCCAGCCGCAGCAGCCGGACCTGATCCAGCGCCGTATCTTCACCGTGCATTTCCACATCTACGCCGCGCCTTCCTACATCGAGAAGCACGGCAAGCCATTGTCGATTGCCGATCTCGACAACCACCGCATCGTTTCGTTCGGCGACCCGATCCCGGTCCACATCAGTGACGTCAACTGGCTGGAGACGGCTGGCCGAACCGACGGTTCCAAGCGCACGAACCTCCTGCAGATCAACGACATCCTGTCGATCAAGCGCGCCGTGCAGCGCGGCGCGGGCGTCGCCATGCTGCCCGACTATCTCGTCGGCAAGGACTCTGGACTGGTGCAGATACTGCCGGACACCGAGGTGCCGTCCTTCGATACCTATTTCTGCTATCCGGACGCGATGAAGAACCAGGTGAAACTGCAGGTCTTCCGTGATTTCCTGATCTCGAAGGCCAGAAGCTGGGCCTATTGATTAGGCAAGCTTACGTTGGGGCTTGGTCCAGAAAGACGAAAAATCAAGCAATTCCGGCAATCCATGCGTATTTGCATGGCAGGCTTGCAGCCGGACTGCTTGTTATTTCGGCACGACGCGCACATATCACGATCATCTCCTGAGCGCGTTCTCCTCCCATTAGCGCTCATGAGTGTTCCCCTCTGGAGGCTCGCCGGCAACGGCAACTCCAATCGACTCGGCCGGATCTCGCGATCCGGCCTTTTTTCGTTTTAAGGATGCGGTCCCCGCATCGGCGAAAGGACGCGGCGAGGCCGCGCCCTTCGTCGCTCAGGCGGCCTTGCCGTTGGCGTTCATCACATCGTCGGCGAGGCGCCCGGTCAGTTCGGCCATGTGGTCGAACGTCGCCTTGAACGAGGCGACGCCGGACGAGGCCGAACGGAGTTCCACGATCAGGTCGCCGATCTCGGCCTGCGGCATGGTCGCCTCGACGATATCCCAGCCGGGCCATCCCTCGCGGGCATCGTAGCCGAGGATCTGGCCGCGCCGCTGCGGGATCAGCGCGGTGATCCTCGCGGTCGCTTCCGACGGCGTCGCGATCTCCACCTTCATCACCGGTTCGAGCAGCACCGGCGCGCAGGCCGGCATGCCTTCCTTCATCGCGAGCTTGGCCGCCAACTGGAACGCCATGTCGGACGAATCGACCGTATGGTACGAGCCGTCCGAAAGGTTGACTGCGATGTCGACCACCGGGAAGCCGAACGGTCCGGTCTTGAGGAAGTCGCGCACGCCGGCCTCGACAGAGGGGATGTAAGTCTTGGGCACCACGCCGCCGGTGATCGTGTCGGTGAACTCGAAGCCCGAGCCGCGCGGCAGTGGCTTGATCTCGATCTGGACGTCGCCGAACTGGCCGTGACCGCCGGACTGCTTCTTGTGCCGCCCGCGCTGCTGGGTACTCTTGCGGATCGTCTCGCGATAGGGAACCTGCGGCGCGCGCGAGAGCAGCGGGATCTGGTGGCGGCCCTCCAGCTTTTCGGTGGCGACGCGCAGATGCATCTCGCCCTGGCCGGCCAGCACCGTCTCGCCGGTATCCTGGTTCTGCGAGACGAAGAGCGAGGGGTCTTCCTCGGCCATCTTCTGCAGCGTGGCCGACAGCTTCACGTCGTCCTTGCGCTCGCGTGGCCTCAGCGCCAGCGCATAGACGGGTTCTGGGGGCGGAGGCAGGGCCGCTTTTGCCGGCGCGACCTTGCCGATCGCCAGCGCGTCGCCGGTGCGCAGATCGTCGAGCTTTCCGAATGCCACCGTGTCGCCCACCGCCGCGACGCTGAGCTTGGCCTGGTCGCGGCCGGTGAGGCGGTAGATGCCCGAGACCTTGCCGCTGCGGCCACCGTCCGCGGCGAGTTCGGCGCCGTCGGAAACCGTCCCGCTCAGGATGCGCGCGACGGACAGCTTGCCGCCATGCGGCGTGTGGAACGTCTTGATGATCCGCATGGCGCTCGAATCGGAGACGCGAAGCCGCTTGCGCGTGTCGGACACGTCCGGCGCGTCGTGGCGGATCGCCTTCAGGAGCCGCAGGATGCCGTTGCCATGCTCGGCCGAGCCGATCAGCACCGGCGTCACGCTACCGTCGCGCAGGTCGGCGGCGAGATCATCGAAGACCTCGTCGCGCGGCGGCTCGATTTCCTCGAGCAGCTGTTCCATCAGGACATCGTCATGGTCGGCCAGCCGTTCCAGCATCGAGAAGCGGGCCTCGACCTCGCGGGCCTTCTCGTCGTCGGGGATCGCGGTGACTTCGCTCTCGGCGTATTCGCGCCAGACATAGGCGCGCTCGAGCGCCAGATCGATCGAGCCGACGACGATGCCGTCCTTGCGCAGCGGGATCTGGCGAAGGAGAAGCGGCTTCGAGCTGGCCGGCTGGAGAAGCTTGAGCACGTCGCGCACGCCGGCGCTGATCTTGTCGACCTTGTTGAGGAAGAGCATGCGCGGCAGGCCGAGATCGTCGAGCTGGCGCAGGATCAGCTGCAGCGCCGGGATCTTCTTGTCGTCGGCCTCCGCGACGACGATCGCCGCGTCGCAGGCGGCCAGGATCGGCGTCGCCTCGTAGGAGAATTCGATCGAGCCGGGACAGTCGGCGAAGGTGATGGACTCACCCATGAAATTGACCGTGGCGAAGGTCGCCTCGGTGCTCATCTGGTGGGCGCGGGCTTCGGGAGTGTTGTCGCCGACCGTGGTTCCGGCAGTTACGCTGCCCTGCTTGGGAATGACGCCCGTGCGGGCGAGGATGGCTTCAAAAAGGGTGGTCTTGCCGCTTGCGAAGGGACCGATGATGGCAATGCATTTCGGTCCCCGACGCCTCTCTCCGGCGCGCTTGCCCATGCTTTCCTCCTCTCATGTTTTCCCATGAGCGGCGGCCGGCCCGTCCGGCCGTCGCATGACCGGTCCGGCCGTGCGGCCGGTTGAGGCCATGGCATATCGAACCACCGATGGAGGGCGAGGGCAAGGGCTTAGGCGGATAAGGGTTGTCGCACGATCCGGCCGCGGATCCGGCACCATGCCGTTTGCCGCCTCGATCGCCGGCAAACGTGAATGGCTTGACCCGCCCCATCCGCGATGAGCCTATTTAGACCCACAGAACAAAAACCCGGGAGGCCGACGATGGACATTCGAATGGCATTGGCTGAGCTGTGCGACGCCTTCAACGCGCATGACCTCGACCGCATCATGAACATGTTCGCCGACGACTGCGTCCTGGAAATGCCGCGGGGAAACGAGCCCTGGGGGGCCCGTTTCACCGGAAAGGTGCAGGTGCGGAAAGCGCTGGCAGGCCGCTTCGAAGGCCTGCCGGACGTTCACTACGGCGACGCCGAACACTTCGTTGACGCCGCAGCCGAGACCGGGATCTCGAAATGGACCCTCACGGGTACCGCCCGGGACGGGTCGAAGAAGAATGTCCGCGGCTGCGACTTCTACACGTTTCGCGACGGCAAGGTGATCCGCAAGGACTCCTACTGGAAGATCATGGAGTAAGGATCGAAGTCTCTCAGTTGCTCCCGGCCATCCGGTAGCTCAGCGACAGGCCCTTGGCGGTGCGGTCGGCAAAGCCCTTCCAGTAGGTGTGCTCGGGCTTGAACGTGCCGTCCTCGTTCTTCGCATAGACGCCGTCGGCGGCGTTGGGGATGACGTCAAGATAGGCGGCGACGGCTTCATCTTCCTTCAGATACTTGCCGAGGAAGGCGGTGACGAAGTGCTGGGCTACGTTGTTCATCCGCACCGTGTCCCACACTGGGTCGGCATAGTGGTCGAACGGCGCCCAGCCAAGCTTTTCCGACGTCTTCCAGGATTCCGCAGGTGCGGGCATCGGCGCGGCGGCATTGTGGTTGGCGTTCTCGAAGGTCAGCAGGTAGGCGTCGGCGTTGATCGTGCCCTCGTAGATCGCCTTGGTGCCCTTCTCGTAGCCGGAGACGTCGTCGACGCTGCCGGCGACGTAGAACATCGGCTTCTGGATCTTCGCCAGGGCGTCCTCGTTCCAGAAGCCGCGCTCCATGCCCCAGGGGGCGAAGGCGACCACCGCCTTGACGCGCTCGTCGGGCAGCGCGTTGTGTGTCTCGGAGCCTGCCTGGTTGACGGCCAGCGTCTTTTCCGGCGCGCCCCATTCGTAGCCGACGGCGGCTTCGGTGACGCCGGCGCCGGCCGAGATCACCGCGCCGTAGCCGCCCATCGAATAGCCCATGATCGCCGCGTTCTCCGCGTCGACCAGCCCATTGAGGAAATTGCCGTCCTCTTCGGAAAGGCGCGCAATCTCGTTCAGGACGAATTTCTGGTCGAGCGGGCGATTGACCAGCGTCGAGCCGAACTTGCCCTGGTCGTCATAGGTCGAGTCCTTGTGGTCGATCGAGGCGACGACATAACCCTTCGAGGCAAGGTTCTCGGCCAAGTGGCTGAGCAGGAATCGGTTTCCGGGATAGCCGTGCGAGATGATGACGAGCGGGTAGGGGGTCTCGGCCTCGGCCGGCGCCGCATCCCGCGCCGCCTTGCCGTGCAGGGTCACCTTGGTCTCGCCGTCGCGCAGGAACACGCCTTCATAGGGCGTCGCGGTTGCGCCGGCCGCCGCGGGATACCAGATTTCGACCTTGAGCGGACGGTCGTAGCGGGGGAGCTCCTTGCCGGGCTCCACCGTGACGATGTCGATTTGGTCCTTGTTGACCAGGTCGACCGTGCGCACGCCGATCGCCGCGTCCCCGTAAGGCGCGAGTTCCGGCGCATCGGGGCGCACCTTGTCGATCCGGTTTTCCTGGGCCATCGAGTTCCCGACGAGCGCGATCTGCGTGGAAAGGCCGACGGCGATCGCCGCGGCGAGGAGCTTGTTCATTCTTCGTCTCCTTGAAGCACGTTCCCATCCCTGTCCAGCACTCTATCGCGTGTGGACGTGAACGCCAGACGACAATGACCGAAAGCGGATTGAAGAGATTCGAAATCGCGCCTGCGCGCTGTCTGGAATCACGTCTCCGGTTCGGTCGTGAACATCAGCGGGAAGCCGGCGGCCTTGCCGGCGTCGGTGGCGCGGGTGGCTTTCGTTTCGGCCACGTCCTTCGGATAGACCGAGACGACGCAGACCCCCTTCTGGTGGGCGGTGATCATGACCCGGTAGGCCTGGTCGTCGGTCAGCTTGAACTCGCCGCGCAGAACCATCACGACGAATTCGCGCGGCGTGAAGTCGTCGTTGACGAGAATGACCTTGTGCAGCTTCGGCCGCTCGGTCTTCGGCTTGACCTTGACCCTGGGCGTCGTGACGGTTTGGGGAGGCATGGCGCTTTCCTCTGCGGATTGCGATCGCCGCTCACATAGTCCGTTGCCTGCGAATGTCCAGCCGCTCAGCGCTGGAGCACGCCCTGAATCTCCGTCATGTTCGAACGGACGCGCAGCACGTAGAAGCCCATGGTCGCCAGATGCGTGGCAAACAGGCCGTCCTCGGCACTGTTGGCGATGATCCACGGGCGGATCTTCAGTGCCGAACGGAACTGGCCTTCCATGGCATTCCACAGAGTGTCGAGATTACGCTCGCGGACCACGTCCTCGAAGTCGGCATGCGCCGCGCTCATCAGTCCGTAATAGGCGTAGAGCTGACCGTAGGAGAACCAGAAGCGGTCGTCGGCGCGGGTGTCGAAGAAGCCGCGATTGTAGTTCTCGGACCGCTCGCGCAGGATTGCCGACGTGTCGCCGAGCGCGCTGGCGATGCGGTCGAGATACTGCATGAGATTGTCGGCGCGGGCATCGAACACCGCCTCGCAGCGCGCCAGACGGTCGTCGAAGGCGTGCAGGTCGCGCACGATCTGGCGATAATAGGAGGGGGTCGGCGTCTTCGGGCCGGGCGGGTTCAGGCCGACATACCAGGTGTATTCGTCGAACTGCGCATTGCCGCGCGCGCTCTGCAGATTGGAGTCGATCTGCGAGGTGCCGCGCACCCGGCCGAGATTGTCGGCGAGCTCGATCGTCGTGCGCCGGATGGCTTCGTGGATGCCGCGCTGGAACGACGCCTTGTTGTCGAGGAAGGGCGTCTTGTCCCACGACAGGCCGAACAGGCCGACCTTGTAGAGGATCATCGACGAGATCCAGGCGTTCTGGTTGACGTTGACGTCCGTCAGGTCGGCCGCCACCTCGGCGATCGCCGAGCGGCCACAACTGCGACCCGTCGTGGTGGTGGCGGCCTGCGGAGGTGTCGGAGTGGGGGTCGTCGTAGTCGTGGTCGCGGCGGGAGCGGTCGCCGGCGCGGCGGGCTTCGAGTCCGCCTCGGCCTGGGCGAACAGCGTTCGCGGCGCGGGCGGAGGCGCACCCATGGCCTGCTCGCCGGCAGAGCGGCGGCGCTGCTCGAAATCATATTTCGCCACATAGTCCGGGTCGAACCCGTTCCAGAACTGCGTCGCATAGATGAAGTAGATGTAGAGCGCGGCCAGCACCGCGATGGCCGCGCCGAGCACGGCCTTCAGGATCCAGCCCTTGTGCATGTACCAGCGGCCGAACCACAGGAACGGCCACATCAAGATGCCAATCAAAAGGCCGATGGCGCGGCCGATCCACTGGAAGACCATGGTGAAGAACGAGACGATCGGATCGAGCATGGGTCCCCCGGTATGGCGCGGCGGCAGGCGTTCAGTCCTTCAGCCCGTAGAGCCGTTCGCGGAACGCCGCCTTATCCTTGAGATATGTGGTTTTGAGCGTCTCGACAACATGCGCGCGCCAGCGTGCCGGCCAAGCCTCGTATTGCTTGTAGAAGGTCTGCTTCGAGAACACGTAGAGCGAGACGAAATCGTCCGGCACGAAATCCGAGATCAGGCGGTTGGTAAGCCACGCGTCCGGATGGTCGGGCCTGGCGCGGACAACGAGGAAACGGCGCTCCGGCTCCATGTCTTCCAGCCTGAGTTTGCCGGTCTGCGCGAGCTCGCGCTTCGCTGCGTTGAGGAAGGGGAATACGCCATCCCTGTTGATCAGGTCGGCATTGGAATGGATCCAGGTCTGCAGCCAGACCTTGTCGACCTTGTCGAAGTCGAGATTCGGCTGCTGGCGATGGATCAGCGACCGGATCGCCATCTCGGCGCGGTGCTCGAGATAGTTCGACGTCTCGATCCACGACGCGCGGGGCAGGTCGAGCCGGCCGGTCGAGGCGAGGAAGCGGAACACGCGCTCGGCGTCTCGGATCCCTAGATAGCTCACCTGCCATGGCCGCGAGCGGCGGAAGCCCGGTGTCGCGGGATCAGAGATGACGGTCGTCATGTCCTTGTCGATGAAGATGTACATGCCGCCGAAATGCGTCGTCCAGAACGCTTCGTGGCGGAAGATCACGCGGTCGGGCACCAGCTTGTTCTCGCGGATGTCGCCGGTCACCTTCGCAAGCTCGACCATCCGCTCGAGCATCGCCGTGTCGCGCCAGGCGTCGGGCTCCTGCTTCAGCCGGTCGACCAGGGCGCTCAACTCGCCCGCCTTGCCGAGCACGTCTTCGGCCGAGAGCACGCGGAACTCGACCTGGTTGATCGACAAGAGATCCTCGATGTCCTCGACCTTCGACACCGAATCCTCGATCTCGCCGTAGATGACATCCTTGATCGTCAACGCGTCGATGACCCGACGGTTGTTCGAAAAGAACTCGAACATCAGCTGTGAAGTGTTTGAAAAAGCTGTGTGAACGACCGGAAGTTCCGCCTGCGCCGGGGTCAGGATGATGAAGCGGCGGTTGACCTCGTTCGGGTCGAGATATTGCGGGTCGTCGAGTTCCGCGGCGATCTCGGGGGAGAAGCCGGTGCGGTCGATCTCGAAGCTCCTCAGCTTGGTCGGCTTCAGCCCGAACGCCTTCAGCGCCTTGTTGTAGCGCTCGACCAGATGCGGCTCGTCGACGGTGAGCAGCCGGCCGTAAATGAGGTCGTTGTCGCGGAGGAGGTCCATCAGTGGTACGTCTTTTGGCTTGGTGATTGCCTGGGGAATTGCCCCTCACCCGTACCCTCTCCCCGTGAACGACGGGGAGAGGGGGATAGCGCAGGTATGTGCTCGGCTGAGACGCCAGAAAAAGCAAGCGCTAACGCGGGTGTCCCCCTCTCCCCGTCGTTCACGGGGAGAGGGTACGGGTGAGGGGCGGCGCTGACGCTCAAGACGACTTCTCCCGATAGTTTGCCGCCGCCGTGAACCGCAGGTCAGGCGCCTCGACAGGCTCGAGTCTTCCATTCAGTGCCGCGAGGATCGTCTCCACGACAGCATTGCGCTCGATCAGTGCGTCGATGTTCCAGAACCGCATCACCGACCAGCCTTCCGACACCATGAACCGATCGCGCCGCCTGTCATACTCGCTTTCGAGATGCTGGCTTCCATCGAGCTCGACAACGAGCCGGCTCTCTCGACAGGCGAAATCGGCGAAATACGGCCCGATCGGCAACTGACGTGTGAACTTTGCGCCGTTCAGTTGGCGTCCTTTCAGCTCGGACCAAAGCGCCTTTTCGGCATCGTTGTCTGCCTTGCGAAGCGATCGCGCCCTGCTGGTGCGAGGCTCGTTCGGTCCGCGCATCAAATTGCCCCTCACCCTTACCCTCTCCCCGCGCGCGGGGAGAGGGGGGCGCCAGCGTTGGCGACCCTTCCTCCGCGGTCCTTGAGAGGAATTTGCGAGCGAGAAGCAAATGGCGTGGTCACCCCCACATCCCTTTCGCCTTCAGCTCCTCGATCTCCTTTACCGCGCGCTCGCGCAGCTTGGCGTCGCGGATGAGCTTCGACACCGCCGCGTCGTCGGACTTGTCGGAGTAGCGGAACTCCGAGTCGGCGTAGCGGTTCACCTCCTGCATGACCATGTCCATGTCGAAGGGGCCGCGCAGTTCCTCGATCATGCCCTTCTTCTCGTCGTAGGGTTTGTGCATGAACACTTCCGGCGTCGCGAACCATTCGTCGGGCAGCTCGATGTCCATGGCGCGCATCTTGATCGCGTCGGTGACGTTCTTGATGGCGCGGCCGGTGAAGCGCGGCTCGGCTTCCTTGATCAGGTGGAGATAGGTGCCGATGTCGGCCATCGTCTTCGGCTGGCCCTTCTCCTTCATGAAGCGCTCGTAGACGCGCATCAGGCCGTCCTCGTGCGGCTTGGAGTGGCTCTCGTAGGCGTCGTCCACCGCGCGCTGGATCTCCTGCGCGGCGTAGAGGTCGTGATCGCCGAGCGGAATCTTGTGGTTCTTGCCGGCGAGGAGGACAAAAATGTCGATATAGTCGTCGCGGGTCTGCGGCCCGTCGACCAGCCAGCGGGCGCCGGCGCGCTGGCGCAGCGCGTCATCGACGTTTTCCGGATAGTTCGAGAACATGCCAAAGGAGCAGTTGCCCCGCACCACCGTCATCGCGCCGGAAAACGCGTCCATCAAGACGCCTGTGATCTCGTGCTGGCCGGCCGACGCGCGGTCGTCGGAGCGCTTGGCCGCCACCTGGTCGATATCGTCGATGGTGCCGAAGCCGATCGCCTTGGGGTTCAGCACGTTTTCCACGAAAGCGCGGCAGTTCTGACCCGACTTGCCCTGGTAGGAGGAGATCTGATCGACGCCGAAATTCTGGTAGTGGAACGGGTAGCCTGCCACCTGGCAGTGTCCGTGGACGAGGCCGGCGATCATCTGGATCAGCGTTGTCTTGCCGGTGCCGGGCGCGCCGTCGCCGATGAAGGTGAAGAGGAAGCCGCCTAATTCGACGAACGGGTTCATCTGCTTGTCGAAGTCGTAAGCCATCAGCATCTTGGCGAGCTTCACCGCCTGGTATTTGGCGATGTGGTTACCGACGACCTCGTCGGGTTTCTTGAAGGTCATCACCAGAGGCTTCGATTTCTGCCCGGGCGCGACGTCAAAGCCGTTCAGCGTGAAATCGTCCGCCTCGATGCGGATATGCGCGTCCTCGAAAGCGCCGAGCCCGTCGAAGCGGCCTTTGCGCGTCAGGAGCCCCTCGATCGCCACGCGCGCGAACTGCCTGGCGCGCGCCATCATGTCGTGATCGTCCTTGGAGCCGGCAATCGCCGCGTCGAGACCGGCCACCAGCGATTTCAGCGCGTCCTGCGCGGTGTCGAACAGGAAGTTCGGCTCGGCGATGTCGTTCGGCGGCTCGCCGTCGGCTTCGATGGTCTGGGCGAGATAGGAGGCAAAGGAGAAGGCCGAGACGTAAGCCGATGCCGCGATCAGCTTCTTGAAGTTCGAGGCTTCCTCGCCCTCCAGCGGTGCGCGCGAATTCTTCGCCTGCAGCGCCTCGAGATCATTGCCGCGGGCGAAGACGTCGGCCACCGCGAGCGAGATAGAGAGCCCGCGCCGGGCGCGGAAAAGCAGCGTGTGCTGCAGGATCGACATCATCTGGTCGTCGGGCCGCACCGCCGCCACCGTCTTGGCGAGCTCGACCTCCTTGGTCCGCTGCACCGAGCCGGTCGCAACCGTCGAGACGAAGCGCCGGCCGGTGCCGGCCAGCGCCGTGTTCGCCAGGCCGGTCGACGCCTCCAGCACGATCACCCGCGTCACCATCGACTGCGCGGTCGAACGGTGCTTGTCGATGTCCTTCTCGTCGATGGTCGTCAGGCCGGTGTCCATTATGCCTCCTCAGACATCTGAAATGACCCGCCCGCCGGACAGGATGTGCACCTTGTAGCCGCCGAATATCTTCTGCGCCTCGCCGGCGGCGTAGAGCGCCTGGTAGGCCTCGTGCGGGATCAAGGCGTGCTTCTCGTAGGTCGACACGCCCATGCGCGCAGCCTCGAGGTCGTCGGTGTTGATGTAAAACTCCTGCGTCGCCTTCTCGCTGGAGAACAGGCCCTTTCGCCCAGGCCGCTCGTTCTTCGAATAGACCTCCTGGACGGTCCAGGTGAGAAGCCAGGCGTTTTCGGCCTTGCGCACCTTGTTCAGGACCTCGGCCACCGTCGAATTGTGCTCGGTGATGCCGGCCGAATAGAACGGGCCCAGCACGAAGCGGCGCAGCTGCTTGGGGTGCAGTGTCTCGAAATCCTTGTCGAGATTGTTGGCGATCGTCGACGGCGACAGCGAATAGGCCGAGTTCTTGGCGGCAAAGTCGTCGAAGCGGTGCGCAAGGTCCGGGTTGAGCAAGCCTTCGACCGGCAGCGGGATCTCGACCTTCTCGTTCAGCTGCCCGTCACGGGTCACCAGCGTCTCGACCATGCGCTCGGAAGAATCCTCCACCGCCGCCATGTAGACCAGCGGCAGGTTGGCCAGCCCGTCGAACGCGCCCCAGTGGACGAAGTAGTAGGGCCGCATGGTCTTGGGATTGGCGGAGACTTTTACTGTCTTGGGCAGCACGAAGGGGGCGAAGATCAGGCCCGTGCCGACGTCCTGCAGGTAGAGCCGCTCGGCCATCATCCGCTGCAGGTCGGTCGGCATCGCCTTGTGACGCAGGATGAAGTCGGCCATCTCCGCCCGGATCGCGTCGGGAGCGGGAATCGCAGCCAACCGCTTTTCGGCGCTGCGGCGGTCGTTCTCCAGCTCCAGCACGTTCTGGAACACGGGAAAGCCGCTCTCGGCGCGGGAGATGCGGAAGCTCTCCATGAAGCCCAGCCTGTTGCGCCAGGCGCCGAAGGAGTTTTCCAGCCGCACGATATATTCCGCCACCACCTGCGCGATCACGTCGTGCCGGTAGAGCGGCGAGGAATCGTCGCGCAGGAAGATATCTAAGCCCGCGAGCGCGGCTGCGATCGCGTCGAAATAGCGGACGGAGGGATTGTCGGGGGTCATTGCCTGCCGTGGAGAGGATGGAGGCGCCATGGAGCGCAATGTCTGACCCGTAGCAGCCCTAAGCCTTCACGTAATCTGCCGAATTGTGCTTGCGCATCACCTCGTCGAAGCGGCGGGCGAACGCATCGTCGGCGAGCTTCTTGCGCCGCTGGATGTCGGCGGTGGTGACCATGTTCTTCTCGTGCATTTCGAGCAGGTCGCCGATGTGCTTCTGGGCGGCGGCGCCGATGCCGGCCATGGTCTCTTCCGCCGTGTTGTCGACCTGCGAGCCCAGCGTATTTATCTTGTGCGCGACATCCTGCTGCGCTGCCGTCTTCAACGAGTCCTCCAGCGCCTTGTAGAGGACGATGCGCTGTTCGGTGTCGATGGTCAGCTTGTTGATCAGCGTCGACTGCGCCGCGATCTGGTTGTTGAGCGAATCGACGAAAGTCTGGAACATCGAGGTGTAGCGTTCCAGCGTCTGGCTCTCGGCCAAAAGCTCCTGCTCCTTCGCCTGCTTCTCATTGTATTCGGTGGCAAGCTTCGAGCGCTCGCCTTCGAGCTGCGTGCGTTCCTGCTGGCTGGTGGAAGCCGCGATCTTGTTCTCGATGTCGAGCAGAAGCGGGTTCAGCTCCTCGATCCGCTTCTGCGTCGCGGTGAGGCTCGTCATCGTCACCTTGCGCCGCTCGATCACCTGGCCGAGGCTGGTCTCCGAGGTCTTGTAGCGCTGTTCGAGGACATTCTTCTGTTCGCGGAGAATGCCGACGATCGTGTCGGACTTGGCCAGCAGTTCCTGCAGGTTGCCGGCGAGCGACATGTTGCGCACGCGCTCGGTGCGCATACGCTGCCGGCGCTGCTGCGAGAAGAGACCGATGAAGTTCTCCCAGCCGGTGTAGCTCTTCATCGTTTCGAATTCGGTGCCGAACACGTTCGTCGCGTCCTCGAGCCCGATGATGAGGTCGGCGATGTTCGCCTCCATCGTCTTCTGCTGCTTGAGCACGTCCTCGATGCGGGCATTTTCGATGTCGAAATCGGCTTCGCCGATCTTGGCGTCGGTCTTGGCGAACTTTTCCAGCAGGATTCCGGATTGTTCGATCTTGGAGCGCATGTCCTCGACGGTGCGCTTGGTCTTCTCGATCTCGGAATCGAAGTTCTGCAGTGTCGCCATGAATTTCCCTCCGGAGCCGACGCCAGTAATCGCAGCGAATATATGTGTCGTGTGTATCGATTGAAAGTCGCGGGGACAACGGAATGTAGCGGGCGGTGACGGCGCGTGAAAAAGCCCGCCCCGGATGTCCGGGACGGGCGTCGTGATCAGCCTGCGTGGCCGATCAGCTGTAGGGCGAGTAGCATTCCTTGCGGTAGCCGGCGGACGACATGTAGGTGTTGTCCGACGAACGGTAGGTGCGGTAGCGGTCGTGGCACCAGTTCGCGTGGCCCGAGCCGTAGCTGCTCGACGGCTGCGCGTTGTTGATGACTCCGCCGATGATCGCGCCGGCGATGAAGGCGCCGGCCGGGAACCAGTAGCCGTTGTAGTGGCGATACCCGTCACGACGGTCGCGATAGCCGCGGTGGCCATTGTAGTAGTAGCCGCCGTTGCGGCGCTCGAAGCGAGCCTCGCGACGGTCCTGCCGACGCTCGAAACGCGTCTCGCGGCGGTACTCACGGCGGTCGAACCGGCGCTTGCGCTCGTCTCGGGTCATCTGGACGTTGACGACGTCGCCGCCGGCTGCCTCAGCCTGTGCGGGCCGGGGCGCGAAGGTCGGCGCGGCCGCGGCCGGCAGCGCCGTTCCCGCGGCGAAGGTGAGCGCGAGCGCCGCGCAAAGAGTGGATCTGAAATTCGTCATGTGATGCCTCGCTGGTAAATGTCCCTAGTGCGGGCAAACGGACGCGAGGCGGTTACGTTGCATTAATTATCGGTAATATCTGGCTTTTTTCGCTCCGGGTCCGTCACCCGCCGGCAAAGCCGATGAAATCCTCGGGTGCTGCGCGGCCCATCTCCTCTTCCCAGTGTCGCCGGCAGAGCGACCGGTAGACGTCCTTGCCGATCGCCACCTGATCGCCTTCCTTGGCTACCTTGCCGTCCGGGCCGAGGCGGACGACCATCGTCGCCTTGCGCCCGCACGGGCAGATCGTGCGCACCTCGCGCAGTTCGTCGGCGATGGCCAGAAGCGACTTCGAGCCGGAGAAGAGGTTGCCCTGGAAATCGGTCCTGAGGCCGTAGCACATGACCGGAACGTCCAGCCGGTCGACGACGCGGGCGAGCTGCCAGACCTGGCCGTCCTCCAGGAACTGCGCCTCGTCGACGAAGACGCAGTGGATACGCCGGTGGCGATGGTGCTCTGCCACCAGCTCGAACAGGTCGTCGCCGTCGCGGAACATGTCGGCGTCGGATTCGAGCCCGATGCGCGAGGAGATGTAGCCCTGGTCCTGCTTGCGGTAATGGCCGGCCACGAGGAGCAGCGTGTGCATGCCGCTCTCGCGGTAGTTGTACGATGCCTGCAACAGCATCGTCGACTTGCCGGCGTTCATCGTCGCATAGTGGAAGTAGAGCTTGGCCATCGCCCGGCTTTAGCGCCTCGGCGGCGAAACGGGGAGGGGGCATGCGCCGGTTCCACCGAAAATTGGCCGAAGCCCGCGATGCGCGTCGCGGACAAGCAGCGATGTGACGGCCTCAGAACAGGCGAGCCGCTTGAAAGAACCGAAGAATGGTGGTTCGTTCGGGGCACAAGGAAAGATATCCCCCTCGATCGGGATGACAATGGGAGACTACCTATGCTGAAAACCAAATCAGTGCTTCTGGCGCTGGGCGTAAGCCTTGCCGCCGGCCAGGCGCTCGCGGCCGACCCGGAGAGCTGCAAGGCGGTGCGCTTCGCCGATGTCGGCTGGACGGACATCACCGCCACCACCGCGACGGCCTCCGTCGTCCTCACCGCGCTCGGCTACGAGCCGTCGACGCAGCTGCTGTCGGTGCCGGTCACTTACACGTCGCTCGCCAACAAGGACATCGACGTCTTCCTCGGCAACTGGATGCCGACCATGGAAGCCGACATCAAGCCCTATCTCGAGGCCAAGACGGTCGAGACGCTGGTGACCAATCTCGAAGGCGCGAAATACACGCTCGCCGTGCCGAAGTTCACCTACGAAGCCGGCCTGAAGGACTTCGCCGACATCGCCAAGTTCAAGGACAAGCTCGACGGCAAGATCTACGGCATCGAAGCCGGCAATGACGGCAACCGGCTGATCCTCGACATGATCGCGGCCGACAAGTTCGGCCTCAAGGACTTCGAACTGGTCGAGAGCTCCGAGGCCGGCATGCTGTCGGCGGTGCAGAAGGCGGCCGCGGCCAAGGAGGACGTCGTCTTCCTCGGCTGGGAGCCGCATCCGATGAACGCCAATGTCGAGATGGCCTACCTTTCCGGCGGCGACGACGTGTTCGGCCCGAACTATGGCGGCGCCATCGTCGCGACCAACGTCCGCGCCGGCTACGCCACCGAGTGCCCGAATGTCGGCACGCTGCTCAAGAACATGGTCTTCTCGCTCAAGATGGAGAACGAGATCATGGGCGCGATCCTCAACGACGGCAAGGAAGCGTCTGTCGCCGCCACCGAATGGCTGAAGGCCAATCCCGACGCGATCACCCCCTGGCTCGCGGGCGTCACCACGCTCGACGGCAAGGACGGGCTCGCTGCGGTCAAGGCCGCGCTTTAGGGCGGCTCTTCGACTGGCGGGACAGCTACCGCAAGCTTGACGTACCGCGCTGCCCCTTACCCTTACCCGTACCCTCTCCCCGTGAAGGACAGGGAGAGGGAGGTCGCCAACGCTGGTGCCCCCTCTCCCCGCGGGCGGGGAGAGGGTACGGGTGAGGGGCAGCGCGAGCGCCGCGGCATGGACGACCGTCCCTTCCCCTCAAGCGGGAGGGACCCAAGGGGGACTAAATGGATCCGCTCAGCGAACTGATCAGAAGCGCCAAGATCCCCGTGGGGGTATGGGGCAAGTCCTTCTTCGACTTCCTGACACGAAACTTCGAGTGGTTCTTCGATTCCATCGCCAACGGCGCCACCTTCATCCTCGACGGGCTGATCGACGTCGTGCTGTGGTTCCCGCCGGTGATCGTCGTGGCGGCGATCACCGCGCTTGCCTGGTATCTGCAGCGCTCCTGGCGGATCGCGCTGTTCGTGGCGCTCGGCCTGCTCTTCATAATCAACCAGGGGCTGTGGAAGGAGACGGTCGAAACCATCATCCTGGTCGTCGGCGCCGCCACCGCGTCGATGGCCATCGGCGTGCCGGTCGGCATCTGGGCGGCGCATAATCCGCGCGCCTGGGCCTGGCTCAACCCGGTGCTCGACCTGATGCAGACGATGCCGACCTTCGTCTATCTGATCCCGGTGCTGATCCTGTTCGGCCTCGGCGTCGCGCCCGGCCTCATCGTCACCGTCATCTTCGCGGCGCCCGCGCCGATCAGGCTGACCTATCTTGGCGTCACCTCGGTGCCGAAGCCGATGCTGGAGGCCGGCCAGGCCTTCGGCGCGACGAAGCGCCAGCTCCTGTGGAAGGTCGAGCTGCCGGCGGCGCTGCCCACCATCATGGCGGGGCTGACGCAGTGCATCATGCTGTGCCTGTCGATGGTCGTCATCGCAGCACTCATCGGCGCCAACGGGCTCGGCAAGCCGGTGGTGCGGGCGCTCAACTCGGTCAACATCCCGCTCGGCCTCGAGGCCGGGCTCGCCATCGTCGTGCTCGCCATCATCCTCGACCGCATTTCGCGGGTGAAGATGGGAGGCGTGCAATGAGCGTCGCCGTCGATTTCAGGAATGTCGACATCGTCTTCGGCGAGAACCCGAAGGCGGCGCTCGCGATGCTCGACGCGGGCGCCGACCGGCAGGAGATTCTCGCCAAGACCGGCAATGTGCTGGGCGCGGCGGGCGCAAGCCTGGTGGTCCAGGAGGGCGAGATTTCCGTCCTCATGGGCCTGTCGGGCTCGGGCAAGTCGACGCTGCTGCGCGCCGTCAACCGGCTCAACGTCGTCACCCGCGGCCAGGTTCTGGTCAAGGACGGCGACCGCATGGTCGACATCGTCTCCTGCGACGACGCCACGCTGCGCCACATGCGCCAGAAGAACGTGGCGATGGTGTTCCAGCAGTTCGCGCTCCTGCCCTGGCGCACGGTCGCCGAGAACGTCGGCTTCGGGCTGGAGCTTGCCGGCGTGCCCGACGCCGAGCGCAAGGAGCGCGTCGCGCGGCAGCTCAAGCTCGTCAATCTCGACCAGTGGGCCAACAAATATGCCCACGAACTGTCGGGCGGGATGCAGCAGCGCGTCGGCCTTGCCCGCGCCTTCGCCACCGAGGCGCCGATCCTTTTGATGGACGAGCCGTTCTCGGCGCTCGACCCGCTGATCCGCACCAAGCTGCAGGACGAGCTTCTGCAGCTGCAGAAAACCTTGAAGAAGACGATCGTCTTCGTCTCCCACGACCTGGAAGAGGCGCTGAAGATCGGCAACCGGATCACGATCATGGAGGGCGGGCGCATCGTCCAGTCCGGCCCGCCCGAAGACATCGTGCTCAAGCCGGCGAATGCTTACGTCCGCGACTTCATCGCCAACGTGAACCCGCTGTCGGTGCTGACCGCCTGGAACGTCATGCGCGACCGGCGCGATCTGGAGAGCGCGGGCGAGGGCTGGCTGTGGCTCGACCGGCGCAGGACGACGCGCTTCAAGATCGACCCCGACGGGCTGGTGGCCGCGGCCGAGCGCGACGGCAAGCCGGCGGTGTGGGTCTCCTGCGACGACGTCGAAACCCTCCCCGACGACGCCCCGCACGTCTTCTGGGCGCGGCCCGGCACGAGCCTCAAGACGGTGATGCTGGCGATGCACAGGTCGCAGACGTCGCCGGTGGCGCTGTTCGATGATCAGAGCCGGTTTGTGGGAGCGATCGGGATCAGGGATGTGTTGAGCGCGGTGTTGAGGCGGTAAGAGTCAAAGTCCAAAGCCGATACGAACGATCAGGGTTCAAAACGTGTTCAACTTTGGCCCTAGTTGTCACGACAGATCGAGTTGGAACATTACTATACGACTTCGATTCCGACTAGTCGCAGGGCAGCTCGTTCGACCTTTTCGATAACTGCGTCAACAACCTCATTCCCGTCTGGAAAGCTTTCAAATATCAAATCTTTCTGACCAGAGTGCGCAATGGCGCAACTCATTAAGTATATCGTTGCAGCCCCAAGTTGCCAATTGGCGGTAAATCCGTTCATTTTCTTTATATCTTTTAGTTTTCTAAGCAATGCCGAAACGAAACGATTCACATTATTCATCTTCTCGAATTCCATCCAGCACTGATCGAATACTTCCTTTTCCCTCTCTGCCAGTGCTTGAATCTGCTTCAGTTCCGATTTTATTAGATCCTGCGCCTCGGCCAATGCGCTACCAGGATCTGCGCTAAATCTTTCAATCAGCTTACTTTTTATTTCGGCAATGTATAGCGACTCCATGACTCTATACAATTCAATAAAGCGAAACTTTAGAGGGGATGCTGAGAGAGAATTTGTCAAGCATCTCCCGGGCATCTCTGTGAGATGTGTCTCATAAGCGGCGCTAAAGTAAATGTCCGCGCCGCCGGTCCATAATATACTAGCGCCAGCTATTGGCGGCGTCGATTTTCCCACGATTCGCTCGAACTGCTCAGCGCACTGGGGTGAGCCGATCGAAATATGTAGTCCTCCTGACAGCAGAGCGCCATGAGATGGAGGGGGCAAGGCAGCCAAGGCTCTAACGAGGCCAATCTCGATTGCCGTCGGGAGGGGGCCATAAGGCAGAGTCGGTAGAAACATGATCTCCGCCAGATTGGCTGCAGGGTCCATAACGCCCCAGTATTGAGGGGTCTCTACCGGCTTCGGCTGAACGCGGACGTCTCTTTCGAAATCGCCGCCGCTAGGGCCCGGACCCATAAATAGGTTTCATCGAGCGGCGTGATGTGATTCACCGTCTCCGAATGGAGGCGAGCGATGAATCGGGACCACTTCTGGCTGACGGACGAGCAATTCGGGAAGCTCAAGCCGCATCTTCCGACT
>NZ_JANJTZ010000028.1 GCF_024710845.1 Mesorhizobium sp. | reverse complement strand
TCCCCGTCCTGGTAGTCGAAGACGTATTTGTGCGTCATCGAGGCGAAGACGAGGTATCCGCCGGTGGTGTGCAGCACACCCTTCGGCTTGCCGGTCGAGCCGGAGGTGTAGAGGATGAACAGCGGGTCCTCCGCCTTCATCTTCTCGGGCTTGCAGTCCGGCTTCACCGACAGGACCTCGTCGTGGTACCAGAGGTCGCGGCCGTTGGCCCAGCCGACCTTGCCGCCGGTGCGGCGCACGACCAGCACGTTCTTGACCAGGACGAAGTTCTTGGCGGCGATGTCGATCGCCTTGTCGGTGTTCTCCTTCAGAGGAATCGTCTTGCCGCCGCGCAGGCCTTCGTCCGCGGTGATGACGAAGGTCGATTCGCAGTCGATGATGCGGCCGGCGAGCGCGTCGGGCGAGAAGCCGCCGAAGACGATTGAGTGGATCGCGCCGATGCGGGTGCAGGCGAGCATCGCGTAGGCGGCTTCCGGGATCATCGGCATGTAGATGGTGACGCGGTCGCCCTTCTTGACGCCGTGTTTCTTCATCACGTTGGCGAGGCGGCAGACGTGATCGTAGAGCTCGCTATAGGTGATCTTCTTGTCGTCGTAGGGATTGTCGCCTTCCCAGATGATGGCCGTCTGGTTGCCGCGTTTCTTCAGGTGGCGGTCGATGCAGTTGTAGGAGACGTTGGTCTGGCCGTCCTCGAACCACTTGATCGAGACCTTGCCGGTGAACGAGGTGTTCTTGACCTTCGTGTAGGGCTTGAACCAGTCGATGCGCTTGCCGTGCTTGCCCCAGAACCGGTCGGGGTTCTTCACGCTCTCAGCATACCATTTGAGATAGGTCTCGTTGTCGATCAGCGCGTTCTTCTTCCACGCAGGCTGGACCTTGTGGACGTTCACTTCCGACATGCATTCCTCCCCGACTGTTTGTCCCCCGGCTTCGCGCCGACAGTTCCGCGGTCTCCGCGTCCGCGAATTCGCGGGCATTATTAGCAATTTGGCCCGCGCCACAACATTAGACGTTGGATTCGCGTGGCGGCTTGACGCAGGGACACAGGACGGATTTCCGCGGGCGCTGGCAGCACTCGCGTTCGTCTACTGCTAACATGCTCGATTCATTGAGCAAATCGTCCCACCTCACGAAAATGTCAATAGACGGGTAACGATCCGGGCGCACAGTTTTGCGTTGGGAGGACAGGAGAAACCACGCGGGGACCACTCATGCGCGACGCACAGGAACTCGAATTGATGCTCAGGGGCTATGGCCTGACGACGGCCGAAATCCTCTACCGGATGCCCGACCATCCGAGCGTGCTGCAGACCTATCTGTGGCAGGACTACGACCTGGCGCCGAAGTTTCCGGTGCTTACCGGCTTCCTCGACTTCTGGCGTTCGAAGCTCGAAGGGCCGCTGCATTCGATCCGCTACACGCACAGGAAGCTGATCTCGCCGACGGAATGGCGCAAGGTCGACGGCGAGATCCTGCTGAACTGACCGGGGTGGTATCATCGCGGGGCGTCGTCACCGGCGTGTCATGGCGCGTCTCTAGAGAGGCGCCGGGACAAAACGCAGCCGGAGATGCCACGCATGTCGACCCCTTCGCCCTTCCGCACCAGCCTGCTCGAAGAGAACGATGGGCCGGGCCACAACCCGACACTGAACCCTTCGATGGGCGAGATCATTTCGGCCCGCTTCTCGCGGCGCGGTCTTCTCAAGGGCTCGCTGGCCGTGACGGCGATCGCCGCGACGGTGAGCCCGATCGCGCTGATGCTGGCCGACGAGGCGCGGGCCGGTGCCGCTGCGTCCGCCTTCACCTTCGACGAGGTCGAGGCGGGCGTCGATGACAAGCACCATGTCGCGGCCGGCTATGACGCCGATGTGCTCTTGCGCTGGGGCGACCCGCTCTTTGCCGATGCGCCGACGTTCGATCCGGCCGCCCAGTCGGCCGCGGCTCAGGCGAAACAGTTCGGCTACAACAACGATTTCGTCGGCTTCATCCCGTTCGACGGCTCGGCCGACCGCGGCCTGCTGGTCGTCAACCACGAATACACCAATCCGCATTTGATGTTCCCGGGCTTCGTCTCGGTGGTGGAGAAGGACGGCAAGAAGAAGCTCGAACAGAAGCCGCTGACGAAGGAGCAGGTCGACATCGAGATCGCCGCGCATGGCGGCACGATCGTCGAAATCCGCAAGGACGGCGGCAAGTGGCAGGTGGTGCGCGACGGCAAGCTCAATCGCCGCATCACCGCCGACACGCCGATGGAGATTACTGGCCCGGCGGCGGGCCACGAGCGGCTGAAGACCGCGGCCGATCCGAACGGCACGAAGGTTCTCGGCACCGTCAACAACTGCGCCGGCGGCGTGACGCCTTGGGGCACCTACATCATGGCCGAGGAGAACATCCACGGCTACTTCTCCGGCGAGCTGCCGGCGGACCATCGCGAGGCGGCGAACTACGAGCGGCTCGGCATCCCGGAAGGCTCGTACGAGTGGGCCGCGCACTACGACCGCTACGACGTCGGCAAGGAGCCGAACGAGCCGAACCGCTTCGGCTGGATCATCGAGGTCGATGTCAACGATCCTGCCTCGATGCCGAAGAAGCGCACCGCGCTCGGCCGCTTCAAGCACGAGGGCGCCGAGTCGATCGTGGCGAAGGATGGGCGCGTGGTCTTCTATCTCGGCGACGACGAGCGTTTCGACTATGTCTACAAGTTCGTGACCGCCGGCACGTTCAACGCGACGGATCGCGCCGCGAACATGGACCTTCTGGACGACGGGACGCTCCATGTTGCCAGGTTCGACCAGGACGGCTCGATGGAGTGGATGCCGCTGGTGTTCGGCCAGGGTCCGCTTACGGAGGCGAACGGATTTGCCAGCCAGGCCGACGTGCTGATCGAGACCCGGCGCGCGGCCGACCTGCTCGGCGCGACGAAGATGGACCGGCCCGAGGACATCCAGCCGAACCCGGTGAACGGCAAGGTCTACGTGATGCTGACCAACAATTCCAAGCGCGAGGAGGCCGACGCCGCCAACCCGCGCGCCAAGAACGCGTTCGGCCACATCATCGAGATCACCGAGACCGACGGCGACTTCACGGCGACAAAGAGCGCCTGGGACGTGCTGTTGAAGTGCGGCGACCCTTCGGTGGCCGAGGTCGGCGCGACCTTCTCGACCACGACGACGGCGAACGGCTGGTTCGGCATGCCGGACAATTGCGCGATCGACGCCGCCGGGCGGCTCTGGGTCTCTACCGACGGCAATTCGCCGAAGGCGACCGGCCGCACCGACGGTCTGTGGGCGGTCGATACCGAAGGCGACGCGCGGGCGACGTCGAAGCTGTTCTACCGCGTGCCGGTGGGCGCCGAGCTCTGCGGCCCGACCTTTACGGCCGACGACCAGACCGCCTTTGTCGCCGTTCAGCACCCGGGCGACGGGGGCGAGGATTGGAAGGATTTCGGCCGGCCGTCCTACTACGAGGATCTGTCGACCCGCTGGCCGGATTTCTCGCCCGACCTGCCGACCAGGCCGTCGGTGGTGGTGATCACCAAGCAGGGCGGCGGCAGGATAGCAGGCTGAGGCCGAACGGCATATCGGCAAGCGGGGAGGGCCGGGGCTCGGCGGGTTGTCTGCTGCGCGCGGATAGGAGATGGTGAGCGGACTTTCCCCGCCCACCGGTCCGCCATGTCGCTCTCCGTCTTCGACCTGATCGCCGTCCTTCTCGTGCTCACCGCAACCTTCGGGTGGGTCAATCACCGCTACATCGGCCTGCCGAACACAATCGGCATCCTCGCCATGGGCCTGTTGTCGTCGCTGATCCTGATCGGCGTCGAACTCGCCGTGCCACACGTGTCGCTCTACGAAAGCTTGGTCGCCCTGATCCAACAGGTCGATTTCCAGAGGACGGTCCTGAACGGCATGCTCGCCTTCCTGCTCTTCGCGGGCGCGCTTCATGTCGATCTCACGCTGCTGCGCAACCGGGCCGGCGTGGTCGCCACGATGGCGACCGTCGGCGTACTGATCTCGACCGTCGTGGTCGGCATAGGCCTGTGGGCATTGGCCGGCCTGCTGGGGATCGGCCTGCCGCTCTCCTGGGCGCTCGTCTTCGGAGCTCTCATCAGCCCGACCGATCCGGTGGCGGTGCTGTCCACGCTCAGGGCCGTCAAGGTGCCCGACCAGCTCCAGATCGACATGACGGGCGAGTCGCTCTTCAATGACGGCGTCGGGGTGGTTGTCTTCGCGGTGCTGCTGGCGATCGCAATCGGCACCGAGAGTGGAGGGATAGACTTCCGACATGTCGCCGAATTGTTCGTCGTCGAAGCGTTCGGCGGCGCGGCGCTCGGGCTGGCGGCCGGTTACCTAGCTTATCGCGCGATGCGCGCGATCGACGACTACCCGGTCGAGGTCATGATCTCGCTGGCGCTGGCGACGGGAGCCTATGCGCTGGCGACCGAACTCCACCTCAGCGGGCCGATCGCGGTGGTCGTCGCCGGCCTGCTGATCGGCAACCGCGGACCGAAAGACGCGATGAGCGATGAGACGCAGCGCTACATGTTCGGCTCCTGGACCGTGATCGACGAGATACTGAATTCCGTGTTGTTCCTGCTGATCGGCCTGGAAGTGCTGGTGGTGCGGTTCGACACGGGGCTCGGCGTCCTGGCGGCGCTGTCAATTCCGCTTACGCTGTTTGCGCGCTTCGTGGCCGTGGGGTTGCCGGTGCTGGCGCTCAAGCGGCGCAAGCCGTTCGCCGCGGGCACGATCCCGGTGCTGACCTGGGGCGGGCTCCGTGGCGGCATCTCGGTCGCAATGGCGCTGTCGATCCCGGAGGTCGCCGAAAAATCGCAACTTCTCGCGGCCACCTATACGGTGGTCGTCTTCACGATCATCGTGCAGGGCCTGTCCCTGCAACACCTGGTCCGGCGGGTGGTGAGACAATAGCTGCGGCCAGGAACGCCGCCCTACCTCGTCCCAAAGATGGCGCTGCCGACGCGCACGCTGGTGGCGCCGAAGGCGATGGCGGTCTCGTAGTCGCCGGACATGCCCATGGAGAGTTTCGCTACACCCGCTTCGGCCGCGATCTTGGCGAGAAGGGCGAAATACGGTCCGGGGTTTTCGTCCGCCGGGGGGATGCACATCAGGCCCTCGACGGCGAGGCCGTGGACGTCGCGGCAGCGGGCGGCGAAGGCGGCGGCCTCGCGCGGGTCGATGCCCGCCTTCTGCGGCTCCAGGCCGATGTTCACCTGGACGTAGAAGCGCAGCCGGCGGGCCTGCTTCGCGACTTCCTTCGCCAGTTCGGCGGCGATCTTCTCGCGGTCGACGGTCTCGATGACGTCGAAGAGGGCGACCGCCTCCTTCGCCTTGTTCGACTGCAGCGGGCCGATGAGGTGGAGTTCGAGGTCGGGGAATTCCTGCCGCAGCGCGGGCCACTTGCCTTGCGCTTCCTGAACACGGTTCTCGCCGAAGATACGCTGGCCGGCCTGGAGGACGGGGCGGATGGCGTCGGCGTCGAAGGTCTTGGAGACGGCGACGAGCTGAACCGAACCGGTCGGGCGGTGTGCGGCCTTCTCGGCTGCGGCGATCTTAGCGCGGACGTCATTCAGATTCTCTACGGTGTCGGTCATCTGCGCTGTGTTCGGCTGGAGAGCAAAAATGCACTCAAGGAAGTGAAAAGCACTCGGAAGGTTGAAAATGGACGCGATCCGTGGTGAAGACCCGTGCCCAGTCAAGAAGGCATCGCTGACGTGTCAGCGCGCCTCGTTCTAAGCGATTTTCCGAACATGGCAACCGAACGATACAATCCCCGCACCGCCGAGCCGAAATGGCGCAAGGCATGGGACGACGCGAAGCTCTTCGAGACGAAGAACGACGATCCGCGCCCGAAATACTACGTGCTGGAGATGTTCCCCTATCCCTCGGGCCGCATCCACATGGGCCACGTGCGCAACTACACGATGGGCGACGTGGTGGCGCGCTGGCGCCGGGCGATGGGCTTCAACGTGCTGCATCCGATGGGCTGGGACGCGTTCGGCCTGCCGGCCGAGAACGCCGCGCGCGACAACAAGGTCAATCCGCGCACCTGGACCTATGCCAACATAGAGACGATGAAGGGCCAGTTGAAGACGATGGGCCTGTCGCTCGACTGGGCGCGCGAGTTCGCGACCTGCGACCCGTCCTACTACAAGCACCAGCAGAAGATGTTCCTCGACTTCTGGAAGGCGGGGCTCGCCGAGCGCAAGTCGGCCAAGGTCAACTGGGATCCGGTCGACATGACCGTGCTCGCCAACGAGCAGGTGATCGACGGCAAGGGCTGGCGCTCGGGCGCCGAGGTCGAGTTGCGCGACCTGACACAGTGGTTCTTCAAGATCACGTCGATGAGCCAGGAGCTGCTGGACGGGCTGGACACGCTCGACCGCTGGCCGGACAAGGTCAAGCTGATGCAGTCGAACTGGATCGGCCGCTCGGAGGGCCTGCTGCTGCGCTGGAAGGTGGCCGAGGGCACCGCGCCGGCCGGCGAGACCGAGCTGGAGGTCTATACGACCCGCCCGGACACGATCTTCGGCGCGTCGTTCATGGCGATCGCCGCCGACCACCCGATGGCGAAGGCGGCGGCCGCGAAGAATCCGGCGCTGCAAGCCTTCATCGACGAGCTGAAGAAGCGCGGCACGTCGGCGGCCGAGATCGAGACCGCGGAGAAGATGGGCTTCGACACCGGTGTTCGGGTAGTGCATCCCTTCGATGCGTCCTGGACGCTGCCGGTCTATGTCGCGAACTTCGTCTTGATGGACTACGGCACGGGCGCGATCTTCGGCTGCCCGTCGGGCGACCAGCGCGATCTCGACTTCGCGCGCAAATACGACCTGCCTGTGGTGCCGGTGGTGATGCCGAAGGACGCGGACGCGGCGACATTCGCGATCGCCGACGAGGCCTATGTCGACGACGGCGTGATGATCAATTCACGCTTCCTCGACGGCATGGCGCCGAAGGAGGCATTCGACGCGGTGGCGACGCGCCTGTCGGGCATCACCGTCGGCAACCGTCCGCAGGGCGAGCGCAAGGTGCAGTTCCGCCTGCGCGACTGGCTGATCTCGCGCCAGCGCTACTGGGGCTGCCCGATCCCGGTCATCCACTGCGACGATTGCGGCGCGGTGCCGGTGCCGGACGACCAGCTGCCGGTGCTCTTGCCCGACGACGTGTCGTTCGACAGGCCGGGCAACCCGCTCGACCATCATCCGACCTGGAAGCACGCCTCCTGCCCGAAATGCGGCAAGGCGGCGCGGCGCGACACCGACACGATGGACACGTTCGTCGATTCGTCCTGGTATTTCGCCCGCTTCACCGATCCGTGGAATACGGAGCGGCCGACGGATCTCGCCCATGTCGACGGGCCGAACGGCTGGCTGCCGGTCAACCAGTATATCGGCGGCATCGAGCACGCGATCCTGCACCTGCTCTATTCGCGCTTCTTTGCCCGGGCGATGAAGGCGACCGGGCATCTGAACGCGGTCGAGGAGCCGTTCGAGGGCCTGTTCACGCAGGGCATGGTCGTGCACGAGACCTACAAGGGCTCGCATGGTTGGGTCACGCCGGCCGAGGTCAAGATCAGCGAGGTCGATGGCAAGCGCAGCGCGGTCCTCGCGTCGGACGGAACGCCGATCGAGATCGGCTCGATCGAGAAGATGTCGAAGTCGAAGAAGAACGTCGTCGACCCCGATGACATCATCGCGTCTTACGGCGCCGATACGGCGCGCTTCTTCATGCTGTCGGATTCTCCGCCGGAACGCGACGTGATCTGGACCGAGGCCGGCGTCGAGGGCGCGCACCGCTTCGTGCAGCGCGTCTGGCGTCTGGTGACTGAGGCGGCGGACGAACTGGCGAGGACGTCGCCCGCCGCCGCCCGCGAGGGGGCTGCCGGCGACTTGTCGAAGGCGGCGCACAAGACGTTGAAGACCGTCGGCGAGGAGATCGGGCGGCTGGGCTTCAATAAGGCCGTCGCGCGGCTCTATGAGCTCACTAACACGCTGCAGGGTCCTGTCGCGGACCTGGCGGCCGGCAAGGCCGATGCGGCGATGGCGGGCGCGGTGCGCCAGGCGGTCGAGTTCCTGATCGCGATGATCGCGCCGATGACGCCGCATCTGGCCGAGGAATGCTGGCAGGCGATCGGCGGCGGGGGACTGGCGGCGGAACGCGCCTGGCCCGACTTCGACCCAAGCCTCGTCATCGACAACGAGATCGTGCTGCCGGTGCAGATCAACGGCAAGAAGCGCGGCGATTTGACAATCGCCCGCGACGCGGATCAAGCTGCCGTCGAACGGGCCGCGCTCGCGCTTGACTTCGTCCAGAAGGCTCTGGAAGGAAAGGCGCCGCGCAAGGTCATCGTGGTGCCGCAGAGGATCGTCAATGTCGTTGCCTGAGATGAACCGGCGGCGCTTCTCGCTGGGACTGGTTGCCCTGGCTGGCCTCGCCGTGATGTCCGCCTGCACGGCGCGGCCGCTCTACAGCGACGCCGGCCTGCAGACCGGCGCGCTCGCCGGCAGCGCGGCGCGCCCGTCGATCCTCGTCAAGCCGGCGACGACCCGCGTCGGGCTCGAGGTGCGCAACCATCTCGTCTTCCTGCTGACCGGCGGCGGCAGCGAGCCTGCCGATGCTGCCTATTCGTTCGAGCCATCGGTCTCGTCGGTGAGCACCAGCTCCGCGACGGTGCAGCGGACCGTCGATACCGAGCCGACCTCGGGGCAGGTCACCGTGACCGCCAGCTACAGGATCATCGACAACAAGACCGGCCAGCCGGTTGCCTCGGGCACGCGCTCGATGGTTGCGTCCTACGACATTCCCCGTCAGGAGTTTGCCGCAATGCGCGCCCTGCGGGATGCGGAAAACCGCGCCGCGCGGGAACTGGCCGAGGTCCTGCGTCTCACGATCGGACAGGAACTGGCCCGACTTCCGGCCTCATCCTGAGGAGTAGGGCATTCTCGCGAGAAAGCCGTTTTTCCGCCGTTTTTCGCCTGCGTCATTCGCGCGTCACCGTTTTCGGCGAGAAGCTGAGGCGTCGAGAGCCGGAGGTAACATGACGACTTCCCAGTACGGGCTTCTTTCCGGCCGGCTCGAAGCGCTGCGGACAGGTGGCGATCATGTCATCGACCAGCTCATTGCCGAGCGTACCACGCAGATCTCGATGCATCCGCTCTGGCCGCTGATCAGGCCGCTGCTGGTTCGTTTTCTTCATTACAAGCAAGCGGTTGCGATGGCGGACCAGATCGCCCGGCTCGATGGCTGGCGTGCGTTCGAACTGATCAGCAACCTGCTTTCGCTCGATATCACGCTCAAGGGAGCGTCGAACCTTCCCGGCTCGGGCGGGTTCATCCTCGCGCCGAATCACCCGACGGGGATCGCTGACGGAATCGCCATCTTCGACACGCTGAAGGCGGTGCGTCCCGACATGACCATATTCGCGAATCGGGATGCCCTGCGTGTCTCGCCGGGCTTCAGGGACATGATCATCCCGGTCGAATGGCGATCCGGCGAGAAGACCTATGGCAAGTCACGCGATACGCTGGAAATGACGGCGCGGGCCTTCGCCGACAACAGGGCCGTGGTGCTCTTCCCTTCCGGCCGCCTTGCCTACTGGAACGAGGGCAGGCTGACCGAACGGCCATGGCAGAACTCGGTCGTGTCGCTGGCGCGCCGCTACAACTATCCGGTCATCCCCGCCCATATCTCGGCGCGGAACTCCGGCCTGTTCTATTTCCTGTCGAAGCATTCGACCGAAATCCGCGACATGACGCTGTTCCACGAACTTCTGAACAAGAAGGGTCAGAAGTTTGCAATCTCGATCGGCCGGCCGATCGCGCCCGAAATGCTCGAAGGCGATCCGGCGGAGATCGCGGCAGCGCTTCAGGAACACACCGCGATCCGGATGGCGAATGACCCCGACGCGGTCTTTCGGCCGATTGCGCCGCGGATGCCTGACGCGGCCTGACCATTTCCTTCCCCCACGGAATGATATTATCGTTGCCTTCCTCAGGAGGCAGGCGATGAAGCGACTCGCGGGTCTTGTTCTGGTCTGTGCGGCGCTTGCCGCGCCGTCGACGGCGTCCGGCCAGGCGATCACTCCCGGCGAGGAAGGGGAACTGGCGAACTTCCTCGAGCCGGAGGCGGGCAAGCGAATCTGCTACGCGCGGATCTATACGGCCGAGCATCTGGCCAAGCATCCGAAGCAGAAGGTGACGGAAATCGGCTTCAGGCTGGCCTACTACCGCTTTCCGCCCGACGAGTTCTATCCGCAGGGCCAGCGCAACTACTATTTCGCGCTGACGGCGAAGCGGAAGGGCAATGCCCGGCAGCTCACGGCACGGGGCGAATGCGGCCCGAACGGCAGCAGTATCGGCTGCGGCGTGGAATGCGACGGCGGCGGCGTGAGCGTCACGCGGCGCCCGGGCGACAAGATCCTCGTCAGCCTGGGCAAGGGCGGCTGGATCCGCATGGCGGAAGGCTGCGACGAGGAGGAGAGTGCGGTCAATCTCGAAGCGGGCGAGGACGACCGCGAGTTCCTGCTGAGCCGGTTGCCCGATTCGGCGTGTCCGCCCTACGGCGCGTGGTAGGACGCCCGGACTGATCCCGGATCAGACGAAGGTGACGTCCATGCCCGGCAGATCGTAGTTCCCGACGATCGTTTGCCAACGCTCTCCACGCGTGATGGGAAGAGCACGCGTGATCGTCCCGGTCGAGACCATGTCGCCGGCGCGGACGGGAGGCTCGTCCGGGTCCTCGGCGAGCGCGGCGACGAGGTGGGAGAGCGCCTTTACCGGTCCGTCCAGCACGTTGGTGCCGAGACCCCGGTCCATCTCCACGCCGTCCCGGGCGAGGGAGATGGTCAATGCCGCCAGCGCCGGCGGCAACGCGGAACGGCCGGCGTAAGGTATGGGGCGACGAGGACCTACGAGGAGCATCCCGTGAAGGGCTCCGTCGGCGATGCAGTCGGCCGCGCGGAAACGCCAGTCGGGAAAGACCGACTGGACGATCTCGAATCCGTGCGCGACCCAGCCGATCCGCTCGGCGATCGCCTCGACGTCCATGCCCGGCTCAAGGTCGCCTTCCAGGCCGATGACGATCTCGGGTTCGATGCGCGGCTGGGACAGGTGCCCGATCGAGACCTCATGGCCGGCCAAGACATCGTGGACGGTCGCGTCCCACATGTCGCCCCAGATCGGCGCCCAGACATCGTATTCCGGCCAGATGCCCCGATTGGTGAAGCCGATCTTGCGGCCGACCTTGCGCAGGCCGCGAGCCTCGCGCAGACGGGCCAGTTCGCGGGCAACGGCCTGCGCCCGGTGCGTTTCGAGACCCCCGTCCCGGCCGGTGAACGGCGCAATCTGCCGGCAGTCGTCCAGTGCCGACAGAACCTCGCGGGCGATGTCGGCGACCGGACGCATGGAGCGTCAGCCGATCTTCTGGCCGGTCTTGGCCCAGTCCGCCAGGAACTGCTCCAGCCCCTTGTCGGTGAGCGGGTGCTTGACCAGCGCCTTGAGCGTCGCCGGCGGAATCGTGGCGACGTCGGCGCCGATGAGCGCCACGCGCTTGACGTGGTCCGGGGTGCGGATCGAGGCGGCGAGGATCTCGGTGTCGAAGCCGTAATTGTCGTAGATGTGGCGGATCTCGGCGATCAGCTCGACGCCGTCGAAGCCCATGTCGTCGAGGCGGCCGATGAAGGGCGAGATGAAGGTTGCGCCAGCCTTTGCGGCGAGCAGCGCCTGGTTTGCCGAGAAGCAGAGCGTGACATTGGTCTGGCGGCCGTCCGAGGTCAGCGCCTTGCAGGCCTTGAGACCGTCTAGGGTGAGCGGCAGCTTGATGCAGATGTTGTCGGCGATTTTCGACAGGACGTCGGCCTCGCGCATGATCTCCGCGTAGTCCATCGCGGTGACTTCGGCCGAGACGGGACCTTCGACGATGCCGCAGATCTCCTTGGTGACTTCCATGATGTCGCGACCCGACTTCAGGATCAGCGACGGGTTGGTGGTCACTCCGTCGAGCAGACCGAGATCGTTGAGTTCGCGGATGTCCTTCACATCCGCGGTGTCGACAAAGAACTTCATGGCCGTCTCCTTCAATTCTGTGGCCGGCGTGGTCGCGGCCTGGGGCGGGTCAGCCCGCCCTTCGACGGCACAGCCGCCTTTGATCGGCCTTTGCTCTAGCCGAAACTCAATGCAAGGTCACGCGCCATGAACAGAGATTCGCCACGACCCAGAACGGCGGCGGTGCTTGTGCCGATGCCGGCCGAGCGGCCGTACACCTATGCCGTGCCGGACGGGATGCAGGTGGGGCCCGGATCGATCGTGCAGGTGCCGCTGGGGCCCCGCGAAGTGGCCGGCGTGGTGTGGGACGCCGATCCCGGCAGCGTCGATCCGAAGAAGCTCAGGCCGATCACCCAGGCCTTCGACTGTCCGCCGCTGTCACAGGACATGCGCCGCTTCATCGACTGGGTGGCGGACTACACGCTGTCGCCGCCCGGCCTTGCCGCGCGCATGGCGCTGCGCGCACCGGCGGCTTTCGATCCCGAACCCTGGATCGAGGGGCTGAAGCCGACCGGAACCGCGCCGGACCGGATGACCGACGCGCGCCGGCGGGTGATGGAGCTGGTCGGCGACGGCTTTGCCTGGACGCGGTCGGGGCTGGCGCATGCGGCAGGGGTCACGCCCGCCGTGATCGACGGCATGCGGGCGCAGGGCGTGTTCGAGGACACGCTTCTGCCGCCTCGCCCGGTGGTCGCGCCGCCCGATCCCACCTTTGCGAGCCAGGATCTCAACCCGGACCAGCGGGCGGCGGCAGACCAGCTCGCCGCGTCGGTCAGGGCCGGGGGCTATTCGGTCACGCTGCTCGACGGCGTCACCGGATCGGGCAAGACCGAGGTCTATTTCGAGGCGATCGCCGCGGCGGTCGAGGCCGGACGACAGGTGCTGGTGCTGCTGCCGGAGATCGCGCTGACGCACGCCTTCCTCGAACGCTTCCAGCAGCGCTTCGGGGCGAAACCGGCGGAATGGCATTCGGATCTGGCTCCGAGAATGCGCGAGCGCGTCTGGCGGCAGGTGGCGGAAGGCCAGGTGCGGGTGGTGGCTGGCGCGCGCTCGGCGCTGTTCCTGCCGTTCAACGAACTCGGCCTGATTGTCGTCGACGAGGAGCACGATCCGGCCTTCAAGCAGGAGGACCGCGTCTTCTACAATGCGCGCGACATGGCCGTGGTGCGCGGCCATATCGGCAATTTCCCGATTATCCTGTCGTCGGCCACGCCGTCCGTCGAGACGCGGGTCAACGCGCAAACCGGGCGCTATGCGCGCGTGGCGCTGCCGGCGCGCTATGCGGAGGCGGCGCTGCCCGAGCTTTCGGCGATCGACATGCGGCGCAATCCGCCCGCGCGGGGCGGCTTCCTGTCACCGCCGCTGATCGAGGCGATACGGCGGACGCTGGAGAAAGAGGAGCAGTCGCTGCTGTTCCTCAACCGGCGCGGTTACGCGCCGCTGACGCTCTGCCGGGTCTGCGGCCACCGTTTCCAGTGCCCGGATTGCTCGTCCTGGCTGGTCGAGCACCGGTTCCGCGGTCAGCTCGTCTGCCACCAGTGCGGCCACACGGAGAAGAAGCCGGAAGCCTGTCCCGAATGCGGCACGCTCGACCATCTCGTCGCCTGCGGGCCTGGCGTCGAGCGCATCGCCGAGGAGGTCGTGGCGCATTTCCCCGATGCGCGCACGATCGTGCTGTCGTCGGACCTCGTCGGCGGGGTGAGGCGGCTCAGGCTCGAGCTGGAGGCGGTGGCGAAGGGCGAGGCCGACATCGTCATCGGCACGCAGCTGGTCGCCAAGGGGCACAACTTCCCGAACATGACGCTGGTGGGCGTGGTCGACGCCGACCTCGGCCTTGCCAACGGCGACCCGCGTGCGGCGGAGCGGACGTTCCAGCTGCTGAGCCAGGTCACCGGCCGCGCCGGGCGCACCGGCAAGAAGAGCCGGGGCCTGCTGCAGACCTACCAGCCGGACCATCCGGTGATGCGGGCGATCGTCTCGGGCAACGCGGAAAGCTTCTACGAACGCGAGATCGCCGAGCGCGAACGCGCCGGCCTGCCGCCCTTCGGCCGGCTCGCCGGGATCATCGTCAGCGCGGCGACGCGCGCGGAGGCCGAGAGCCATGCGCGCGGGCTGCGCCGCGCCGCGCCCGAGGCCGCCGATATCCACGTGCTGGGCCCGGCCGAGGCGCCGCTGTCGCTGATCGGAGGCAGGCATCGCTTCAGGTTGCTGGTGCAGGGCGAGCGGAAGTCGTACCTTCAGGGGTTCGTACGCAAAATGCTCGCCGAGGGGCCGAAGGTGCGCGGAAGTGTGAGGGTGCAGGTGGATATCGACCCGCAGAGTTTCCTGTAAGGGCCTGTCCTCGCAGAAAAATAGGTCAGCAAGGCTGACATTGCTCTTGTCGACGGGCGCGATTTGGATTTATCTAGGCGCCGAACTTGCGCGACGGCGTCACTGGGGGCCGGCCAGACGCAGGTCGGGAGAGACGCCATGACGGACATCGCCTTCGAGAAAGTCCCGCACAAATCGCCGACATCGCCGGAGAGGCGCGCGGCGCTGATGGCCGATCCTGGGTTCGGCAAGGTGTTTTCCGACCACATGGTGACGATCAAGTGGACGCCGGACAAGGGTTGGCATCAGGCGCAGGTGCGCGCCCGCGAGCCGTTCCAGATCGATCCTGCAGCAGCAGTGCTTCACTACGCGCAGGAGATCTTCGAGGGCATGAAGGCCTACCGCCTGCCGGACGGTGGCTTTGCCCTGTTCCGGCCGGAACAGAACGCGCGCCGTCTCAATGCCTCGGCAAAGCGCATGGCGATGCCGGAGCTGCCCGAAGACGTTTTTATCGCCGCGGTCGAGGAGCTCGTGAAGGTCGATGCCGACTGGGTTCCGGGCGGCGAAGGCAGCTACTACCTGCGTCCCTTCATGTTCGCCACCGAAGCCTTCCTCGGGGTGCGTCCGGCCAATGAATATATCTTCTGCGTCATCGGATGCCCGGTCGGCGCCTATTTCAAAGGCGGGTTCAAGACCGTCTCGGTGTGGGTCTCGGAGGAGTTTTCGCGTGCGGCGCCCGGCGGAACCGGCGAGGCCAAATGCGGCGGCAACTATGCCGCCAGCCTTTCGGCCACCCAGGAAGCTTTCGCCAACGGCTGCGACCAAGTCGTCTTCCTCGACGCGGTCGAGCGCAAATATGTCGATGAACTGGGCGGCATGAACGTCTTCTTCGTCATGGACGACAAAACCATCGTGACGCCGAAGCTCGGCACCATCCTGCCGGGTATCACCCGCGCCTCCATCATCAAGCTTGCGGAAGAGGCCGGCTACACCGTCAAGGAACAGCTCTACTCCTTCGACCAGTGGCAGGCCGACGCCCGCTCGGGAAAGATGCGTGAAGCCTTCGCCTGCGGCACGGCTGCGGTCGTCGCCGGCATCGGCAAGGTGAAGTATCGCGGCGGCGAGTTCGCCATCGGCAATTCCGGCGACGGCGAGGTCACGACCCAGTTGCGCGCCAGACTGACCGGCATCCAGCGCGGCACGGTCGCCGACGACTATGGCTGGACACGCCAGATCGCGGGGTAACAGCCTGCAAAAGCGGACTGAGCGCAGGCTGATGATCTAGCGCCGGTCCGCGCCTTCTGTCAGAAGAGTACGCTGTTTCAGGCGGAGCTAGTGCAATGGAATTCGCATTTCCCTGGCCATTCAGCCAAGGCGAGTGGCTGGCCTGGTCGTCGGCGGTCATCACGGTTCTGTTCGGGCTGATCCTGCTCTTCGCGCCCGGCCTGTCGCTGCGCCTGCTGCGCCTGCAGACGACGCCGGACCATCCCGAGGCATTGTCCGAGGCCCGGGCGACGATGTCGGGCTTCTATCTTGGCCTCGGCCTTTGCTGCATCCTCTTCGCACAGCCGATGCTCTATATCGCGCTCGGCGTGTCCTGGGCGCTGACCGTGTTCGGGCGCATCGTCTCGATGATGTCCGACAGGGGCAACACCCTCTACAACTGGGTTTCCGTGGCGGTCGAGATCGTGCTCGCAGCGCTGCCGCTCGCCTTCGCGTTCGGGCTCGTTCCCTGAGCGTCTGCGAATGTAGGGGCAACTGCGACAAAACTGCCGCAAAACCACGCGCCACGGCGTGTTGCGACTCCGGAATGCCTGTGCTAGACGGCAATCGACTTTTGGCCGGGGGATGCGGCAAGGCCACGCTTCCGGGTTGAAAAAATCAACAAGGCCAATGATTTAGCCAGAGTGTCATACTCCAGCGGATAATCCTTGCGCCTCTCAGGCTAGAGAAAAGACGATCTGTGGCAAAGTCTGGTTCGACCATCTCCGGCGTTGCGGAAAGATATGCGGGCTCGCTGTTCGAGCTCGCGGCCGAGACTAAGACGATCGCAGCGGTCGAGAAGGATCTCGCGAGCTTCGAGACGATGCTCGCCGGCAGTGCCGACCTGAAGCGCCTCGTCGAGAGCCCGGTGTTCTCGTCCGATGAACAGTACAACGCCATTTCCGCGATCGCAAAGAAGGCCGGCTTCTCGGCGCTGACGGGCAATTTCCTGCGCGTCGTGGCACAGAACCGCCGCCTGTTCGCGGTGCCCGGAATGATCCGCGCCTTCCGCGAGATCGCAGCGGAGCATCGCGGCGAAGTGGCGGCCGAGGTCACCTCCGCGCATTCGCTCACGGCAGCACAGCAGGCCGAACTCAAGACGGCGCTCAAGGCTGTCGCCGGCAAGGACGTCACGATGTCCCTGACGGTCGATCCCTCCCTTCTCGGTGGCATGGTGGTCAAGATCGGCTCGCGCCAGATCGACACCTCGCTGCGCACCAAACTCAATTCGCTCAAGCTCGCACTTAAAGAGGTCGGCTGATGGACATCCGCGCCGCGGAAATTTCCGCAATTCTCAAGGACCAGATCAAGAATTTCGGCAAGGAAGCCGAAGTTTCGGAGGTCGGTCAGGTTCTGTCGGTCGGTGACGGTATCGCCCGCGTCTACGGTCTGGACAACGTCCAGGCCGGCGAGATGGTCGAATTCCCCGGCGGCATCCGCGGCATGGCGCTCAACCTCGAAACCGACAATGTCGGCGTCGTCATCTTCGGCGCCGACCGCGACATCAAGGAAGGCGACACCGTCAAGCGTACCGGCGCGATCGTCGACGTCCCGGTCGGTCCGGGCCTCCTCGGCCGCGTGGTCGACGCGCTCGGCAACCCGATCGACGGCAAGGGCCCGATCGTCGCGGCCGAACGCCGCCGCGTCGACGTCAAGGCGCCCGGCATCATTCCGCGCAAGTCGGTGCACGAGCCGATGTCGACCGGCCTCAAGGCCATCGACGCGCTCATCCCGGTCGGCCGCGGCCAGCGCGAGCTGGTCATCGGCGACCGCCAGACCGGCAAGACTGCCATCATCCTCGACACGATCCTGAACCAGAAGGCGATCCACACCACTGGTCCGGACAAGGAAAAGCTCTACTGCGTCTACGTCGCCGTCGGCCAGAAGCGCTCGACCGTCGCGCAGTTCGTGAAGGTGCTCGAAGAGCGCGGCGCGCTCGAATATTCGATTATCATCGCCGCCACCGCGTCCGATCCGGCGCCGATGCAGTTCATCGCGCCGTTCGCCGGCTGCGCCATGGGCGAGTATTTCCGCGACAACGGCATGCACGCGCTGATCGGCTATGACGACCTGTCGAAGCAGGCCGTCGCCTATCGCCAGATGTCGCTGCTGCTGCGCCGCCCGCCGGGCCGCGAAGCCTATCCGGGCGACGTGTTCTTCCTGCATTCGCGCCTGCTCGAGCGCGCCGCGAAGCTCAACGACGACAACGGCGCCGGTTCGCTGACCGCTCTTCCGGTCATCGAGACGCAGGCCAACGACGTGTCGGCCTACATCCCGACCAACGTGATCTCGATCACCGACGGCCAGATCTTCCTCGAGACCAACCTGTTCTTCCAGGGCATCCGCCCGGCGGTGAACGTCGGTCTCTCGGTGTCCCGCGTCGGCTCCGCCGCGCAGATCAAGGCGATGAAGCAGGTCGCCGGCTCGATCAAGGGCGAGCTCGCGCAGTATCGCGAGATGGCCGCCTTCGCCCAGTTCGGCTCCGACCTCGATGCGTCGACGCAGCGCCTGCTCAACCGCGGCGCGCGCCTGACGGAGCTTCTGAAGCAGCCGCAGTTCTCGCCGCTGAAGACGGAAGAGCAGGTCGCGGTGATCTTTGCCGGCGTCAACGGCTACCTCGACAAGCTGCCGCTCAACCGCGTCGGCGCGTTCGAACAGGGCCTGCTCGGCTACATGCGTTCCGAGGGCAAGGAAGTCCTCGACGCCATTCGCACCGACAAGCAGATCACCGACGGCACTCGCGAGAAGCTCAAGGCGGGCATCGACACGTTCGCCAAGACCTTCGCCTGAAACGGTAGTGGATAGCGCCGCATGGCTTCCCTGAAAGATCTCCGGAACCGGATCGCCTCGGTCAAGGCGACGCAGAAGATCACCAAGGCGATGCAGATGGTCGCCGCGGCGAAGCTGCGTCGCGCGCAGGAGGCTGCCGAGGCGGCGCGTCCCTACTCGCAGCGCATGGGCGCGGTGCTAGCCAACATCGCCGGCGCCGTCTCGGGCGGCGACGCGCCGGCCCTGATGACGGGCACGGGCAAGGACGACACGCACCTGCTGGTCGTGGCGACCGCCGAGCGCGGCCTGTGCGGCGGCTTCAACAGCCAGATCGCGCGTTTCGCGCGCGAGCATATCCGCAGGTTGCTGGCCGCCGGCAAGACGGTGAAGATCATCACCGTCGGCAAGAAGGGCAACGACATCCTGCGCCGCGAATATGCGTCGCTGATCATCGACCGGATCGAACTGCGCGACGCCAAGCAGGTCGGCTTCGTCCATGCCGACATGATCGCGAAGAAGGTCGTCACCCTGTTCAACCAGGGCGGCTTCGACGTCTGCACGCTGTTCTACTCGGAGTTCAAGTCGGTGATCAGCCAGGTCCCGACGGCGCAGCAGATCATCCCGGCCGCGCCTCCGGCGTCGACCGAGAAGGCCGCTGCCAATTCCGCGGTCTACGAATATGAGCCGGAGCCGGGCGAAATCCTCGCCGACCTGATCCCGCGCAACATCAAGGTGCAGATCTTCCGCGCGCTGCTCGAGAACGCGGCCGGCGAGATGGGCGCGAAGATGAGCGCGATGGACAATGCGACGCGCAACGCCGGCGACATGATCAACAAGCTGACGATCACCTACAACCGTCAGCGGCAGGCGCAGATCACCAAGGAACTGATCGAAATCATTTCGGGCGCCGAGGCGCTCTAGCCGCATCGCCCGGGCAACCGGGCGCATGTGGGCAACCGGATCGAAGAGAAGGGTCATCACGATGGCTAAAGCCGCAACTCCCAAGGCTCCCGCAGCCGCCAAGGCGCCCGCGAAGGCCGCCGCTCCGAAGGCCGCTCCCAAGGCGGCCGCAGCAAAGGCTGCTCCCGCCAAGGCGCAGACTTCGTCCGTCGCGACCGTGACGTCGTCGACCGGCACGATGTCGGGCAAGAAGGCGATGGGCAAGATCTCGCAGGTCATCGGCGCCGTCATCGACGTGTCCTTCGAAGGCGCGCTGCCGCCGATCCTGAACGCGCTCGAGACCATGAACGGCGGCAATCGCCTGGTCCTCGAAGTGGCGCAGCACCTGGGCGAAAACACCGTCCGCTGCATCGCGATGGACTCGTCCGAAGGCCTCGTGCGCGGCCAGCCGGTCGCCGACACCGGCTCCCCGATCATGATGCCGGTCGGCGAAGAGACGCTCGGCCGCATCCTGAACGTCATCGGCGAGCCGGTCGACGAAGCAGGTCCGGTCCGCACCAAGGCCCGCCGCGCCATCCACCAGGAAGCGCCGGCCTATGTCGACCAGTCGACGGAAGCGCAGATCCTCGTCACCGGCATCAAGGTCGTCGACCTCCTGGCGCCCTACGCCCGCGGCGGCAAGATCGGCCTGTTCGGCGGCGCCGGCGTCGGCAAGACCGTGCTGATCCAGGAACTGATCAACAACATCGCCAAGGCCCACGGCGGCTATTCGGTGTTCGCCGGCGTCGGCGAGCGCACGCGCGAGGGCAACGACCTCTATCACGAGATGATCGAGTCGGGCGTGAACAAGGACCCGCACGAGAACAATGGTTCGACCGAGGGCTCGAAGTGCGCGCTGGTGTTCGGCCAGATGAACGAGCCGCCGGGCGCGCGCGCCCGCGTTGCGCTGTCCGGCCTGACCATCGCGGAACATTTCCGCGACCAGGGCCAGGACGTGCTGTTCTTCGTCGACAACATCTTCCGCTTCACGCAGGCCGGTTCCGAAGTGTCCGCGCTGCTCGGCCGCATCCCGTCCGCGGTGGGCTACCAGCCGACGCTCGCCACCGACATGGGCACGATGCAGGAGCGCATCACCACCACCAACAAGGGCTCGATCACCTCGGTGCAGGCGATCTACGTGCCCGCCGACGACCTGACCGACCCGGCACCGGCGACGTCGTTCGCGCATCTTGACGCGACCACGACGCTCAACCGCTCGATCGCGGAAAAGGGTATCTATCCGGCGGTGGACCCGCTCGACTCGACCTCGCGCATGCTCGATCCGCTGATCGTCGGCGAAGAGCACTACCAGGTCGCCCGCGCCGTGCAGTCGACCTTGCAGCGCTACAAGTCGCTGCAGGACATCATCGCCATCCTTGGCATGGACGAGCTTTCGGAAGAGGACAAGATCACGGTCGCCCGCGCCCGCAAGATCGAGCGCTTCCTGTCGCAGCCGTTCTTCGTCGCCGAAGTGTTCACCGGTTCGCCGGGCCAGCTCGTTCCGCTGGAAGACACGATCCGCTCGTTCAAGGGTCTCGTGAACGGCGAATACGATCACCTGCCGGAAGCCGCCTTCTACATGGTCGGCTCGATCGAGATGGCGATCGCCAAGGCGCAGAAGCTGGCCGCGGAAGCAGCGTAAGGGGCACGTATGAAGCCCGGCCTGCTCTTCGGATGGGCGCCGCATGTTGCAGCGCTCATCGTCACGCTAGGTGTCCCTGCCCCTGCGTGGGCCAGCATGGACACCGATGTCGTGTCGGGCAGGATCGGCTTCTACGAATGCGGCGACAACTGCTACCTGACGATCCGAACCGAAGACGGTGAGGATCTGACCGGTCTCTGTGCGGCGCCCGAGTGCGAGGCATGGAACGAGACGGCCGAGATGCCCGCCGATTTCGTCGGGCGGGCCGTCACGGTAACGATCGAGATGGGCGAGCAGACCGACGCGGACGGAAACGTGATGGGCGAATTCCCGGCCTTCACCGCGATCACGTTCGACAATTGAGCATCTGGACCGGATAGGCTGACCGATATGGCTGAAGCGTTCAAGTTCGACCTCGTTTCTCCGGAGCGGCTCCTGGTCTCCGAGCTCGTGGAGTCGGTGATCATCCCCGGGACCGAAGGCGAGATGACAGTCATGGCCAACCACGCGCCGGTGATGGCTACCATCAAGCCCGGCGTCGTCACCGTGAAGCCGGTTTCTGGCCCCGAGCAGCGCTACGTGGTGTTCGGCGGCTTCGCCGACATCCTGCCGGAAGGCTGCACCCTGCTGGCCGAATCGGCCGTGCCCGTCGCCGACATCAACAAGGCCGACCTCGCGAGCCGCATCCAGGACGCCAAGGACGACCTCGCCGACGCCAAGACCGACGAGGATCGCACCAAGGCCGAGGAGTTCCTGAACCACCTCGCGACGCTGCACGACGCGGTCTGAGGCGTTCATCCATCGACAGCTTTCCGAAGCCGGGCTTGTGCCCGGCTTTTTCGTGTCCGCCTTTCAGTTCAGCGGCGGGATCCGGCCGACCGTGAAGAAGCCCATCCGCATCTCGCCCTTGGAGATCGAGAGCGGCAGCTGCGGCGTGTCGCCCATGGCGGTCAGCAGAGCTTCAGCCTGGCCGAGCTGGGGGCGCATGTCGGGAAATGCGCGCCGCAGGATGGAGATGAGCGTGGAGGGGTCGGTGATTGCGATTGTCAGCGTCGCGTCAACGAGGCCCGCCTCGTCGACCGCAAAGGGACCGGAGACACTGACGCCGGCGGTGCCGGACGTAACGGTCACGTTGCGGATTTCAGTCGACAGTCCGCGCAGGCTGTCGGCGCCCGTCCGCAGGAGCGCAACGCCCTGCTTCAGCGTCAGATCCCACGCGCCATCCAGGGCGGGCAGATCGGGCGGGGCACCGGTCCGCGCTTCCAGGCGCAGCTGCGACACGCTGCCTGCGAGGTCGAGATCCTGGCCGCGCGGACGCATGTGCGCCTGGGCGGCCGAAGCGGCGGCCAGTTTCGTTCCCGACAGCTCGGCGGCCAGAAGGCCGCTTCCGGCGACCGAAACCAGATCGGGCAGCGGGCTCGCGAGCCGGGTCGAATAGCGCAGATCCGACATGTCGATGGCGATACCGGCCCGGGCCAAGTCGATGGAGAGCTTATCGAGCTCGCCGACGATTCGGCTCGGCTGGTAGATCTGGGCTGCGCTGCGCAGGCCGGTGCCTGAGAGCGAGACACCGACCTTGCGGTCGGAATAGGCGACGCCGTCGCAGAACAGGCCGATGCGGAAGGGATAGCCGCGTGCCTGCGCCTTGGTGCAATCGGCCTCCGCGCCGCGGCCGCGGGCCTTGCCGATCGCCTGGGCAACGTGCGTCTCCAGCCTGTCCGCAAGGTAGAACCAGCCGGCAGTGTAGAGCCCGATCGCGGCGACGATCGCGAAGGCGAGCCACGCGAAGCGGCGGCTCATGCCGCGCCGCGGGGCGGGGGCGCTGTTTCCGTTCTGGTCGCTTGACGTCATCGGGTCGGATTCCTAAGCCGGTCGTCGCAGACGGAACTGCGCCGTGAAACGATCCGGTCAGGCGATATGGGCGATTTTTGGGTTTTTGGCTACGGCTCGCTGATGTGGCGGCCGGGGTTTGCGCATGTCGAGACGCGCCGCGCGCGGCTGCATGGCTATCGCCGCGCGCTGTGCGTGACCTCGCACGTGCATCGCGGCACGCGCGAGCGGCCCGGCCTGGTGCTCGGGCTCGATCGCGGCGGCTCCTGCCTCGGCCTCGCCTTCCGCGTGCCGGACGATCTGCGCGACGAGGTCGTCGCCTATCTGCGCGAGCGCGAACTCGTCACCCTCGTCTATCTGGAGCGCAGATTGCCGATCCGGCTGGATGGCGGGCAGACCGTGCCGGCGCTCACCTATGTCGTCGACAGGTCGCACGAACAATATGCCGGCGCGCTCGACGTCGAGGAGGCGGCGCGGCGCGTATCCGGCGCGGTCGGCGTTTCAGGCGCCAACGAGGAATATGTCCTCAACACCGTCGCCCATCTCAAGGCGCTGGGCATCCGCGATCACTGGCTGGACGCGGTGGCCGAGCGGCTGATGCCGGCTCAGCCCTGATCCGGCACGGCGACGCCGAGTTCCTTCAGCCGGCGCTGCGCGGTTGGCGGCATCGGCGGCGGGTTCGGGCCGGTCGCGATCTCGACCAGGATCGCGTCGCAGGCGGCCTCGGTCTCGCGGATCAGGCGTTCGCGGAACTCTTCCTTGGGAAGGCCGGCCGGAATCGGAGGCAGGAAGCGCGCCTTGATGGTGCCGGGGAAGCGCAGGAACTTGCGCCGCGGCCAGTAGAGACCGGCCATGTGGGCAACCGGCACCACGGGCGCGTTGAGCCCCGCATAGAGCTCGACGATACCGTATTTATAGTCCGGTACGTCGCCCGCCGCCCGGCGCGTGCCTTCGGGATAGATGATCAGCTGGCGCGGATTGCGCGACATTTCCTTGTTGGTGGCCGAGATGACGGCCTTCAGCGCGATCGACCGTTTGCCGCGATCGACCGGGATCATCCGCATCTTGGCGATGTACCAGCCGAAGAAGGGGATCCACATCAGCTCACGCTTGAGGATGTAGAGCGGGTCCTCGAGATAGGGGAAGAAGGCGATCGCATCCCAGAAGGACTGGTGCTTGGGGGCGAGGATGAAGGGACCCTCGGGCAGGTTCTCCATGCCGCTGATGTCGGCGTCGGTGCCGGCGAGCCATTTCTGCAGCCACAGGCTCGAGCGCGACCAGAACCTCGGCACGAACCAGGCGAGATGGCGCGGCGCGAGGAAGTAGAACGGCGTGAAGACGAGCATCTGAACGATCAGGTTCAGATAGAACGCGAAATTGAACACCAGTGAACGGATGACGACCATAGGCCCCGCCAGGAAGGAGTGGCCCGTGGTTACACCAGCCGGCGGAAAACGCAACGGCGGACAGGTTCAGTTCAGGCCGCGGGCGTTGACCACTTCGACGTCGCCTTGCCCGGCGGGGTGGAAGAACGGCGCGCGCGCGAGCGCGGCGAGATACTTGGTGTATTCGGTGAACAGAACCCGGATCGCCTCCGGTTTGGTCAGCCAGCCGCCGCCGTCGAGACGCGTGTTGACGACCGGATAGGGCTGGAGGTCCTCGTGGTCGAGCAGGCGGCGCATCTCCAGCATGGTGCGCGGCATGTGGTAGTTGTTGGTGACGAGGATGACGCTATCATAGGCGTGGCCGCGGACCCATTTGGCGCTTTCCGCGGCATTGCCGATCGTGTCGAGCGCGGCATGGTCGATGTCGACGCAGCAGGCGAACAGGCCGCGGTCGCCTCCCGTCGCGGCGCGCAGATCCTCGCGCTTTGCCATCGGGTTGACGCCGCTGATCAAGAGACGCTTGCCTTTTCCGGTTCGCAGCAGGTCGACGGCGACATCGATGCGCGATTGTCCGCCGGTCACGACGATGATGGCATCCGCCTGGCGCACCTGTTTCGGCGCGGCGAGACCGCCAATATGGCTGGCGAAAATCGCGAATCCGGCGAGAAACAGCAGGCACACGCCAAAAACGCCGGCTATCAGCCAGCGCGCAGTTTGCCATGGACCTCGCCGCGCGAACTTGGTCGCCGCGCCGAGCGGATCCTGATCGACTTGCCCCGTCATTGCGTTCACATGGTTAATCCCGAAACGGTCCCTTGAACAGAGTGGAGCCGGTATGACGTTGGGGAACGGAACGCGAGGCGACCGGTTCCGTGTCGCCGTTCCTGAAAGGCGTCAAACATCGCCGTGTCCTGGCATGTCAATGTCGTGCAGATAGGAGACGACGGTGATGTGGGACGTCGCCGCAGTGAGGATCGCGATCAGCCCGACGATCAAGGCGACGCCGATATAGCCCGCCACGCCAATGGCGAAATTGCCGAACAGCGCGGCCGCCTGGTCAGCCTCGGGTGTTGCCATGTTGCGCGACGACCACCAGCCGAAGACGATGAAGACGATCACCGCCGCGAGCCCGCCCGCGGCCGCCCCCTTGGCTCCGGTCAGAAGGAAATGGCGCCGGAACTCCGTCGCGATGAAGCTCGATTCGGCGCCGACGAAATGCAGCACCTCGATGATCTGGCCGTTGCCGGCCATGGCGCCGCGCGTGGCGAAGACGACGGTGAGAACGGTGGCGGCGAGAATCAGGCCGAGAGTGGCGATGCCGATCGCGACCGTGGTCCGGGCCATCGACACGAGGCGGTCGATCCAGGTCCGGTGATCGTCGAGCCTGGCGCCCGACACGTCCTTCGCAAGTGCGGCGCGGATCGCGACGAAATCGGGCGGCGAGGTCTCGTCGATGGTCACGATCACCAGCCGCGGCACCGGAAGCTCGTCGAGGTTCACGTCTTCGCCCAGCCACGGCGAGAGCAGCCGGGCGGTCGCCTCGCGATCGACGATGCGGGCCTCCTTCACTCCTGGAAAGTCGGCGACGATCTGCTGCACGGTCGCAAGCGCTGCCTCCATGTCGAGGCCGTCGGCCGGCTTGATCTGGATCGTCGCCTCGCGCGAGATCTGGCTCTGCCACATGCTGGCCGTGTCGCGAACCAGCGTGACCGCGCCGAGCGTCAGGCAAGAGAGAAAGGTCATGATCGCGATGACGATCACCAGCGCGTTTCCCGACACGGTCTGCGCCGGCACGATCCGCTGCATCTTGCGCGGCGCGGCCTCGGTGCGCGTCTGGGCGGATTTCGCGGCGACGGGCTCAGTCATGGATGTCCAGCCGTCCGTTGGCGAGGATCATGCGCCGCGCGTCCACCTGCTCCATCAGTCCGAGATCGTGGGTGGCGATGACGACGGCGGTTCCCGAACGGTTGAGCTCGATGAAGAGGCGCAGCAGCCGGCGGGCGAGCGGCGGATCGACATTGCCGGTCGGCTCGTCGGCGAGCAGGATCTGCGGCTGCTCGATCAAGGCGCGCGCGATCGCCGCGCGCTGCTTCTCGCCGCCGGAGAGCACCGGCGGCAGCACGTGCATGCGCTCGCCGAGCCCGACCCATTTGAGCAGTTCGATCACATCGCTGCGGTAGGTGCTCTCCTCCCTGCCGCGCACGCGCAGGGGCAGGGCGACGTTCTCGTAGGTCGTCATGTGGTCGAGCAGACGAAAGTCCTGGAACACCACGCCGATCCGCCGTCTGAGCGCCGGCAGATCGCGCTGGGCGATGCGCGCGCGGTCCTTGCCGAAGACCGTAATCAGGCCACGCGTGGGCTTGAGCGACATGAACAGCAGGCGCAGCAAGGTGGTCTTCCCGGCACCGGACGGGCCGCTGAGGAACTGGAACGATTTCGGCGGGATATGGAACGAGATGTCGCGGAGAATCTCCGGTCCCATTCCATAGCGCAGGCCGACATTCTCGAAACGGATCAAAGCGCGTTCCCGGACAATTTTGCGGCGAAGCAATCGCTTCGACCATTCGTCCCGCATGGTTAATGCGGGGTTAAATTTCCGCCTGTGAAGCCGAATGGTTGCGAAGCATTAACCATTTCGGGCTAACCCGGATGAAGCGTCCGGATCGGAAGAACGGAAGAGGATGGCTGCGCCGCATGGGCGACCCGACAGATATGCCGCCGCTCTCCGGCGAAATCATGGCTGGCGATCTGCCGCGCGGGGCCCAGCTCCAGGCCGCGGCCGCCGACGTGGTGGACGCCGAGTTCGTTACCCTGCCGCGCGGCCCGGCCGCAGTGTCGGCATCCGCCACGACGGTCGCCGAGATTCCGATCGTCAGGCCGGCGCCGCCGCTGACCGGGATGGATCTTCTCAAGGACGCCACCGAGACTGGCGACGTCTCCCGCCGCGCCGGGATCGGCTTCTGGGCGGCGGGTCTGGCCGCAGTCGTCGCGGCCTTCTGGATGTCCGGCGGGCACACTCTCTCACGCCACCTGCCCGTCCTGCGGGGCGAAGCCGAGACGATCCGGATCGCAGGCCTGACCTCGCGGGTCGCCGACACTGCGACGGGTCCGCGCCTGTTCATCGACGGCGAAGTGCGCAACACTGCGGGCGGCGGCATCCTCTCGCCGGATCTGATGATCGACGTGACGGCGGGAGACGGACTGGTGACACGCTACAGGCTGGCGACCGGCGCCGGGCGCATGGAATCAGGCGAGGCGCGGCGCTTCTCCAGCCGCCTCGATGCGCCGGAATCGGGCGTCCGGACGGTCACGGTGACGATCGACGGGAAAGGACGGGACTGATGCCGATCGTTCGAGACAAGGATATCGAGGTTCTTTTCAGCGCATCGACGATCGCGCGGCGCAATCTCGAACTCGCCAAGGAGATCGCGGCCCACGAGTACAACGACCTGCTCGTCATCTCGGTGCTCAAGGGATCGTTCATCTTCGCCGCCGACCTCATCCGCGCGATGCACGATGTCGGACTGTCGCCGGAGGTCGAGTTCATCTTCATTTCGAGCTACGGCGCCGGCAAGACAAGCGGCGAAGTGCGCGTCCTGCGCGACATCGACAACGACGTCGCCGGTCGCGACGTCCTGTTGATCGACGACATCCTCGAATCGGGCAAGACGCTGTCCTTCGCGCGCAACCTGATGCTGAGCCGCGGCGCCAGAAGCTGCTCGATCGCCGTGCTGCTCGACAAGCGGATGCGCCGGCAGATCCAGCTCGACGCGGACTATGTCGGCTTCGACTGCCCCGATCATTTCGTCGTCGGCTACGGCATGGACGTGGCGCACGCGTTTCGCGAGCTGCCTTTCGTCGGCATCGTCAAGGGAGACGCGTGATGGCAAGGCTTCTGGTGGTCGAAGACGACGAATCGGTGCGCCAGCTCGCCGCCCGGGCGCTGCAGCGCGAAGGCCATCGGGTCGACGTGGCCTGCGACGGCGAGGAAGGGCTGGCGCGAATCGTGCAGGCCGGCGGCGACTACGATCTCGTCGTGTCGGATATCCGCATGCCGGCCATGGACGGGATCGAGATGTCGCGCCAGGCGGCCACCCGTTTCCCGGGCATCCGGATCATGCTGGTGACGGGCTATGCCGACCAGCGCGAGCGCGCGGCAGAACTCGACGGGGTGGTGAAAGACGTGCTGCTCAAGCCGTTCACCCTGGCTTCGTTGCGCGACGTGGTCGCCAAGAACCTCGCCCGGCTGCCGGCCTGAATGATAGAGCATTTCCGGTGAAAACGGGATCACCTCCGATGCTCTATCACTCGGTTTCTACGCAATTCCGGACGCAAAACCGCTGCGCACTTTTGCTGGAATTGCTCTACCGCATCTGCAGCAGGCGTTCGAGGTAGTCGCGCTCGATCTCGGGGCTCAGCGCATTGCCGAGCCGCTTGCGGATCGCTTCCAGGATTTCGCGGGCGCGCTGCACGTCGATCTCGTCGGGCACCTTGACCGTGTCGCCGAAATCCGGGCCGGTGGTGGCGCGCGGCCGGCCGAGCGGATCGCGGTCGGCGCTCTGCTGGCGGCCGCCTTCCTCGCTGCCTCCCTGTTCGCCCTGCATCGCCTGCTGCATCTGCTGCATCATGTCCTGGGCGCCCTTGCGCAGCGCCTCCAGCGCGCGGCCCTGCTCGCCGACCGCCTGCTCGCCCTGCGCGTCGCCCAGTGCCTTGCCGGCCTCGCCCATGGCTTCGCCTGCCTCGCCGAAGCCCTTGCCTGGCTGGATGCCCATGCCTTCGAGGCCCTTCATGATCTCGCCGAGGTCGCCGCGCAGCTGACCCTGGCCCTGCTGCATCTGCCGCAGCGCCTCCGCCAGCTCTTCGGGCGTCATCTGGCCACCCTGGCCCTGCTGCTGTTCGCCCTGCTGGCCTTGCTGACCCTGCTGCTCGCCACGATCCTGGCCGCGCTGGCGCTGGCCGCGCTGCATCTGGTCGAGCCGGTGCGTCTCGTTCATCATCTCCTGCTGGCGGCGCATCAGTTCGCCGAGCTTGTCCATCTGCTGGCGCATCTCGCTCTGGCCCTGGCCCTGCTGCTGTTGCTGCTGGCGGCCGGCCTGCAGATTGTTCATCATGTCCTGCAACTGAGAGAGCAGGTCCTTCGCCTGCTCCTTGGCGCCCGATTTCGCTAGTTCCTCGATCTGGTCCATCAGCTTCTCGAGGTCGCTCTGGCGCAGTTGCTGGCTGTTCTGCGGCATCTGCTGGGCCATGTTCGGATCGCGCTGGGCACGCTCGGCAAATTCGCGCAGGAAATCCTGCATCGCCGCGCGCAGCTCGTTCATCAGCTTCTCGATCTCCTCGTCGCTGGCATTGTTCTCGAGCGCGTTCTTCAACGCTTCCTGAGCCTGACGCAGGCGGCGCTCGGCGGCGGTGAGATCGCCATCCTCGACGGCAAGTGCGATCTGCCAGAGATAGTCGACGACCCCACGCAAGTCGTCGTCACTGCGCGCCTGCTTCAGCCGCGACTGGACGCTCGACACGGCGAGCCAGTGCACGGGGTTCAGGATCGTCTCCTCGGGGCGCAGCATAACGCCCTCCATCAACTCGAGCACGCGGTCCTTGCGGTTCGCGTCCAGGGCGAGGATCCGCCGCTGCTCCACGAGGGCTTTCGCCAGCGGATTGGTGAAGGGGCGCTCCGGCATGCGGAACTCCTTCGCCTCGCTCCTTGCCACCTGCCCGGAGGCGTCGGTCGCCGTCAGCGTCGCGCGGACAGGAACGCCCGCCCAGACATGCTCGGTCAGGTCGCGGCTGGTCTTGGCGGCCCCGTCCTTCGCCGCCTTGCGCGGCAGGGACAGCGGCATGTCGGGCTTGTCGTAGAGCGGCCGCGCGTCCGGCGCCTGCGGCTCGAGCAGGTCGAACTCGGCCTTGCCCGACACGGCGCCGTAGTCGTCCTGGATCCTGTAGGCGAGTTCGAGCGTGCCGTTCACCGCACGCTTGGGTTCGCCGATGAAGGAAATGCCCGGAGACGTGTCGGGAACGACCTGGAACGCCCAGGTGGCGATCTCATCCGTGCCGGATTTCAGCACCAGCATGCCGTCGGCGACGAGCTTGCTCGAAAACTGCCGCACGCCGGTGTGCTGGGCCTGAGCGGGATCGGCCGCTCCCTGCGGGGCGATCTCGGCCGCCTCGCCTTCCGTCGGAGAAAACATCAGCGTTTCCTGGCCGCTGCCGCCGGTCACGCGCAGCGTCAGCTCGCTGCCCTCCGGCGCATCGAACAGGGCGGTCTCGCGATTGGCGTCCGCGGTGAGGAAGATCGGCGGCTTGCCGGTATAGGGGGGCGGCGTGACCCAGGCATCGACACGGGGCGGAACCGGCGGGACGCCCGGCGCGGCGCGGAAGGCATCGGCCACCTGGCCGCCGAAAGGCCCGGCCGAAAAGGCGAAGGCCGTCACCAGCAGGAGCACCGCCACCGCGCGCAGGCCCCAGGGATCGCGTTCGGGCACGCCGGTGCGGGGCAGGTCGCTCGACAGGCGGCCGAGCTTTTCGGCCATCCGTTTCTGATGCTCGTGCCAGAGCGCCTCGGCGAAACTGTCGGACGCGCCGGTCAGCCGGTCGGCCTGGACGAGGACGGGCGTGTGCTCGAGTTCGTTGGCCCTTTCGATACGGCGGTCGATCGCGGCGCGTTGCGGCCAGCGGAAGTAGCGCAGCGGAGTGAGCGCGGCGAGCGCCGCGAGCGCGAAGGCGGACGCGGTGCCGATGCGCAGCCAGTCGGGCATCAGCCGGAACAGACCGAACCAGGCCAGGCTCAGGAACAGGCTGGCGACGATGAGGAGCGGCAGGACCAGCGGCCAGGCGCGCTCAAGCGCCATCGACGCCTTCGTCCACATGCGCGTACGGGCAAGACGGCCGAGAATGCCGGCATCAGCTTCGGATCGGTCGTCTTGAGCCTTGATGCCAGCCATCGGCCGCTTCATCTCCAAAAAGCCCGGCGCGTCGGCCGCGCGGACTCAATGTATGAAGATAACAGCAAACGCGGCAAAGGCGAGGCGGCCCACCAAAACGTGAAGGGTGGGCGGCCGGCCGGCTAGAGCCAGTCCGGCACCGAATCGAGCCCGATCAGGTCCTCATAGCTCGGCCGCGGGCGCACAATGTGGAAGCGGTCGCCGTCGACCAGCACTTCCGGCACCAGAAGGCGGGTGTTGTAGGTGCTCGCCTGCACCGCGCCATAGGCGCCCGCCGTTCCGACCGCGATGAGGTCGCCGGCTTCGAGCCGCGGCAGGTTGCGGTCGTGGCCAAGATAGTCGCCGGTCTCGCAGACCGGGCCGACGATATCGACGTTGAGACGCGGCGCATCGGCCGGCTTTTCCACCACCGGGCGGATGTCGTGGAAGGCGTCATAGAGGGTCGGCCGGATCAGGTCGTTCATCGCCGCGTCGACGATGAGGAAATTCTTCGCGTCGCCTTCCTTGAGGTAGATGACCTCGGAGACGAGGATGCCGGCGTTGGCGACGATCAGCCGGCCCGGCTCGAAGATCACCTTCACGCCGAGCTTCGTCATGCGCCTGCGCACGATGTCGGCATAGGCGTCGGGCAAAGGCGGCGGGTCGTTGTCGAAGCGGTAGGGCACGCCGAGGCCGCCGCCGAGATCGACATGGGCGATGTCGTGGCCGTACGCGCGCAGCGTGCCGACGAGCTCGGCCAGCAGCGCGAAGGCGTCGTCGAAGGGCTGCAGGTCGGTGATCTGCGAGCCGATATGCATGTCGATACCGATCGCGTGGACGCCGGGCAGGTCGCGGGCGCGGGCATAGACGTCGCGGGCGCGCAACGACGGGATGCCGAACTTGTTCTCGGCCTTGCCGGTGGCGATCTTGTGGTGGGTCTTCGCGTCGACATCGGGGTTGATGCGCACCGACACAGGCGCGACCTTGCCGGCGGCGACCGCGCGCGCAGAAAGAAGCTCCAGTTCGGGTTCGGATTCGACGTTGAAGCAGTGAATGCCGGCGGCAAGCGCGAAGTCCATTTCCCGCGCGGTCTTGCCGACGCCGGAGAACATGATCTTCGACGGCGGAATGCCGGCCGCCAGCGCGCGGCGCAGCTCGCCTTCGGAGACGACGTCGGCGCCCGCGCCGAGCTTCGCCAGCGTCTTCAGCACCGCCTGGTTGGAGTTGGCCTTCATGGCATAGCAGACCAGCGCGTCGAGGCCGGAAAAGGCCTGGCTGAAGACCCTGAAATGTCGGGTCAGCGTAGCGGTGGAATAGCAGTAGAACGGCGTGCCGACGACTGCCGCGATCTCGGGCAGGGGCACGTCCTCGGCGTGGAGGACGCCGTCGCGATAGTCGAAATGGTTCACGGAAAAGATCCCGGCGAAAGGGTCAGTCGATCAGGCCGTCAAGGATGAAGCGACGGTCCGGCGTCTCGGTCGACGGTTTCGCGGGCGCCGGGCGTCCGGCTTTTCGCGCCGCTTCCTTCTCCTGCTCGTACTGCGCGTCGATCGGCCGGTCGAGCGGCGCGCGCCGGCCGCAGGCGGAGACGCCGGCGACGGCGAGGATCAGCACCGTGGAGAGGATCAGGCGGGAAGCGGTCATGAAACGGGTCCGGTCGCGATGTGAAATGCTCATAACCGAGATTGGAGGGAATTGCACCCTCCCAGACGCGCGTGAGCCTCACGCCTTCGCCAGCCGTTTCCTCCAGTATCGGATCTGGCGCTTCACTTCGGCGGGAGCCGTCCCGCCGAAGGATTTGCGGCTCCTGACCGAGGCATTCACCGACAGCACCGAATAGACGTCCTCGGTGATCGCCGGGTTCAGCGACTGGAGGTCGGCCAACGAGAGCTTTTCCAGGCCCTTCTTCTGCGCCTCGGCCATGGCGACGGCGCGGCCGGTGACGTGGTGGGCTTCGCGGAAGGGCAGGCCAGCCTCGCGCACCAGCCAGTCGGCGAGGTCGGTGGCGGTGGAGAAGCCGGAGCCGGCGGCGCGCTTCATCGCCTCGGTGTTGATGGTCATGTCGCCAATCATGCCGGTCATCGCCGCGATCATCAGGTCGAGCGTCTCGGCGGCGTCGAAGACGGCTTCCTTGTCTTCCTGCATGTCCTTCGAATAAGCGAGCGGCAGGCCTTTCATCACGGTGAGCAGACCGACCAGGTGGCCGTTGATGCGGCCGGTCTTGGCGCGCACCAGTTCGGCGGCGTCCGGGTTCTTCTTCTGCGGCATGATGGACGAGCCGGTCGAATAGGAATCCGACAGGCGCACGAAGGCGAATTGCGGCGTCGACCAGATGACGATCTCCTCCGCCAGCCGCGACAGATGCGTGGCGCAGATCGCGGCGACCGACAGGAACTCCAGCGCGTAGTCGCGGTCCGAGACGCTGTCGATGGAATTGCGGGTCGGCTCACGGAAGCCGAGAGCAGTGGCCGTCCTATGGCGGTCGATCGGGAAGCCGGTGCCGGCAAGCGCTGCCGCGCCCAGCGGGCTCTCGTCCAGCCGCTCGATCGCGTCGCGGACACGCGACAGATCGCGGCCGAACATCTCGACATAGGCCATGCAGTGATGGCCGAAGGTCACCGGCTGCGCCGTCTGGAGATGGGTGAAGCCGGGCATGACGGTCGCCGCATGGGCCTCGGCCTTGTCGAGGAAGGCTGCGATCAGGCCTTTCAGGGCCTCGGCGGTGCGGGTCAGCTCCCGCTTCGTCCAGAGGCGGAAATCAACCGCCACCTGGTCGTTGCGCGAGCGGGCGGTGTGCAGCCGGCCGGCCGCCGGGCCGATCAGCTCGGCAAGCCGCGATTCCACGTTCATGTGGATGTCCTCGAGCTTGGTCGAGAAGGCGAACGTTCCGGCCTCGATTTCTGACAGGATCGTGTTCAGCCCGTGAGCAATCTTGCCTTGATCGGCCCTGGAGATGATGCCCTGTTCCGCCAGCATTTCCGAGTGCGCCAGCGAGCCGGCGATATCCTGCGCGTAGAGCTTCCTGTCGAAGCCGATCGAGGCGTTGATCGCCTCCATGATCGCGGCTGGACCTGAGGCGAAACGCCCGCCCCACATCTCATTGCTGGCCTTTTTCTCGGACATGGTGTTTACGGCGCTCCGGAGACGAGAACGGATGGCGGATAAGAAGAGCGGATTCCCGGGGCTTCGCCCGGTCCTCCTTGCGGCCGTCGCGGGTCTGGCGACCGGCGCGGTGGCGGTATACGTGAGCGGAGTGCCCTCTGGCAACATTCCGGCCGAGGAGCCCGCCGGGCTGACGCGTCCGGCTGGCGCGGAAGCCGACATCGCCCAGTGCGCGCAGAAGACCGGGCGCGCCAACGCGGTCGCGGCCGCGGCGAAGGGCGAGGTCGCCGCGATGCTGGCGGCCAACCCGCCGCAGTCGCTGGCGGGCCTCTCGCTCAACGATCCGTCGGGCCAGAAGACCACGCTCGGATCGATGTCGGGCAAGGTGCTGCTGGTCAACCTCTGGGCGACCTGGTGCGCGCCCTGCCGCGCCGAGATGCCCGCGCTCGACGCTCTGCAGAAAGAGATGGGGTCGGACGGCTTCGAGGTGGTCGCGGTCAATGTCGACACCGGCGACGACACCAAGCCGAAGAAATTCCTCGCCGAAACCGGCGTGAAGAACCTCGCCTACTATCGCGAGAACACACTTTCGCTGTTCAACGAGCTGAAGAAACGCGGACTGGCGCTCGGCCTGCCGGTGACGCTGTTGGTCGACCGCGATGGCTGCCTGATCGCCAACATGAACGGCCCGGCCGAGTGGGCGAGCGAGGACGCCAGGGCGCTGGTGCGCGCCGCGATCGCCCCCTGATCGCGGATCATTACAGTTTGAGTCGATTGTCCGGGCATGCAGCAACGCAACCTCAAAGCGTCGCTGGTAGAACTCCTCGCATAGCAAGTGCTGAGGGGCTCATATGCTGGGAAGTATCAGATCCGACGCCTACGGCGCCGGAGTCGCGCGCACCGGTGGACAGTCGCAGGCGGCACCGGCGTCCGAAGCGAGCCAGGTCCGGCCGCAGGCAAAGCGGCCGAGCGGCCCCGAGGCCGAGGCCGATCAGCTCAGGTTCTTCCTCTCCAACATTACACGCGCCGACGCTTCGGCCGTGCTGGCGTTGACGCAGCCTTCGCGCAACGAGGCGAAGGCCAGCTACGACACGGTCGCGGCGGCCTATCGCGACGTCTGACGCGGTGATCAGCCGGCGATGAAGCTTAGCGTCAGCACAAGCTGGGACGCGTAGTAGAGCGCCCAGACGAGCGGCCGCATCCAGTTTTGGCGCGGATCGTCATGTGGCACCAGAAAGCGCCCGGCCGCGAGGATCGCGTCCGACGCCATAAACAGCACCGCTCCCGCCACCACGGCCGGGCCAAGGTCCGACAGCGACGACAGCCCCATCGCCAGGATCGCCACGCAGTAGAGCGCGACGGGCGGGCGCATCGCCGCCTCGATTGCCGGCCACAGCCGCGACAGGATCAGGCCGACCGCCGCCGTGAGCGCGAGCGCGATGACGATGCGCGAGGGTTGCGAGACGATCTCGGCGATGCCGCCGCCTGTCGTCCAGAACAGCGCGACATAGGCGATGTGGGCGAGAAGGAAGCTCGCCAGTCCGGCGAGGAAAGCCTTTTCGCCGTCCTGCGCCAGGCATGCGTCGCCGACCGCGCTCAGCGCCAGGGCCGCCACGAGCAGCGCCGGGCCGCCCTCGATCGCCGCCAGCACGCCGAGCAGCACCACCGAGCCGGTCTTCACGATCGTGCGTCGCAGCGACGGCGCCCGATGCACGATCATGCCGTAGAAGACGGCGAGCAGCACGCTGAAGATCAGCGTTCCGTTCGCGATGTTCTCGACTCCGCCGGGAAAGGGCATCAGGCCTTCGCTCCTTCAGTCGCGTCCCTGCGCGAAAACAGCATGTTCTTCGCCGCCAGCACCGCGCCCGCCGTGATCAGCACGCAGGCGGCGAGGATCGCCGGCTCGGCTTTCGCCGCGCCGCCCGCGATCAGCACCAGCGTCGAGAGCAGCGGCGCGGCATAGCTCGCCGCACCCAGCACCTGGATGTTGCCGTGCTTGACGCCATAGTCCCAGGCGTAGAAGGCCGCGCCCACCGGCATCAGGCCGAGCCCTGCCACCGCCAGCCACTGGCCGGTGCCTTGCGGCCAGACCGTCTCTTCCAGTGCCAGGTGGCAGAGCGCCGACAGGATCGCGGTGGCAAGGCAGAACCAGGTGACGATCGAGGTCGGCACTTCGGGGAAGCGGCGCGACAGGAGCGAATAGGCCGCCCAGACGAAGGCGCAGACCAGCGCCATGCCGTAACCGAAGGCGTAACGGGCCTCGAAGGCGACAGCCCCGCCCTTGGTGACGATCAGAACCGTGCCGGCGAGCCCGAGCAGCGCGCCGGCCACATGGTGCCAGCCGAGGCGCTCGCCCGGCATCAGCGCCGAGCCGACGACGATGAACAGCGGCCATAGATAGGCGATCAGGCTCGCCTCGACGGCGGGCGCGGCGCGCAGCGCAGTGAAATAGAAGAAATGGTAGCCGAACAGGCCGGCGATGCCGATGACCCAGACGGCGACGGGCACGGGCTCGGTCGCGACCGCCGACAGGCCGGCAAAGCGGGCTGCGAAGCCGATCGCGGCACCGATCGAGAAGGCGAGCGCCGACAGGAGGAACGGCGGCACGACTCCCGACGCGTCGGTCAGGAGTGCCAGCAGCGCCCACATGGCGACGGCCGAAAAACCGATGAGTGTCGCGCGGCCCAATTCCGCTCCCCCGCCGTCCGCGGGGACGGTCTACTGGCTGATTGCTTCGAACCGCCGCGCCTTGACGACGAGGGTCCCGATCTCCGTCGTCGCCGATACCCTGATCGGCGCGTAAACGCCAGTGGTGCCGAGCGGGGCGAAGGAGATCAGGATCCTGCTCTTGTTCTTCAGGAACTCGATCGACCGGTGGCCGCCCTTGTAGCCGCCGATCGGTACGAACCGCGCCCGGCAGGTCACCGTCGCGCCGGAATAGCCGCGCGTCTCGGTCGATCCCGTTTCGACATAGGAGAGCTTCAGGTCCATGCGCATCTCGCCGTCGAAGACCTTGATCGTCCGGTCGCAGACGTCGCGCAGGCTGGACGCCTTGACCAGCGAGGCCGACAGCGGGTCTGCCACCGACACGAGGTCGGCCTTCTTCACCGGCACCCACGCCTTGGGATCCGGCTTGCGCGCCGGCGTGTTCTCGGCCCGGGTCACCGTGCCGCGGGAGAAGGCGACCTCGGTGCGCTTCTTCTTGTTGCCCGAGACGTAGTCGAGCAGGAACCGGTTGCCCTGCGCGCCGCCGTCGACGAAATTGCCCCGCACCTGGGCGGTGCCTTCGGTCTGATCGAAGATGCGGGCGATTCCGCTCGAGGCCACCGTGCCGGAAACGGAGAATGCACGGGCGCCGATCGTGCTCTCGAAGGAGGAGCGCGCGATGTTGAGCCCGAGGATCGAGACGTAATAGTCGGCGCGGAAGGACTGAGGGCTCTCCGCGGCACCGGCGGTGGTGGTCAGGCCGGCAAGCGCCAGCGCGGCAAGTGTTCGAGCGATCATGGACGACAGTTCCGGCGTGGGCTCCCGGGCAACACGCGCGGGGCCATCGAACCCTACTCCTTGGATTTGGACATTAGTATGAAGACGGTAGCGGACGGAAGAGCGTTCGGGCCGGACGATGTCTGGTGTCATCCCCTTCCACGACGCGCCCATCGCTAGGCCCGAGGATTTGCCGCCTGGCGGTTGCAATTGGCGGAAACCCGGAATATATCCGGCCCAGTTCGGTTCGCGCCCATCGTCTAGCGGTTAGGACGGCGCCCTCTCACGGCGCAAACAGGGGTTCGATTCCCCTTGGGCGTACCAACTGACAATCCCTTGAAAATTCTAGCGAATGTCCAACGCCGAGAGATTTGCTTTCAGGATTCGGAATGTCTGAGGCAGCGTGCGGTAGCGGGCTTGAATGTGCTTCCGGCGGGACCTAGGCAGCGACAGACTGTATCGCCGCTTTCAGCCTTGGCGCAGCGAAATCGAGGAAGGCGCGCAACTTCAGAGGCAACTGCCCCTGAGCCGCGTAGACCAGGCTGACTGGCCAGGCCGAGGGCTGGAACTCCGCAAGCAACAACTGCAGGCGCCCAGCCCGGCACGCGTCGACGGTCTGGTATGACAGTACACGCGCAATGCCCAACCCGGCGGCCGCGGCATCTATGGCAGCCTCGGCCGTATTGACCACCAGTCGTGGCTTGATCGCAACCAGTCGGTCGACGTTGCCCACGTTGAACATCCAGCCGTCGACCGAGGTCAGGATGTCGAAGGCGATGCAGTCGTGTACTGACAGCTTATCGGGTGTGTCGGGCACCCCGCGTTGCGCCAGGTAGTGCGGACTCGCGCAGGCTACACGATGAATGTCACCCAACTTGATCGCCATTTGGCTGCTGTCCGGCAAGTTGCCGATCCTCAGCGCCACGTCGATGTGGTCTTCCAGAATATGTGCATTCCGATCGGCCTGGATCAACCGAACTTCGATCTCGGGATACGCTTGCAGAAACTCAATGATAACAGGCAGCACATGCAGGCGGCCAAACACCACGGGCGCTGCGATGACCAAGCCGCCTCGCGGCGCGCTATATTCACCGGCAGCGGCGCGTTCCGCCTCATCAACCTGCTCTAGAATGCGCAGGCAGGCAGCGGTGTAGCTGCGTCCCGCGTCGGTCAGGATCGACTGCCGGCTCGACCGGATCACAAGCCGCGCACCCAGGTAATCCTCCAACTCGGAAAGCTTGCGGCTGATGGTCGGGAGCGGCATTCCCAACTTCCGCCCCGCACCCGAAAGAGAGCCGGTCTCGACCACAGCGAGCAGTACGGCCATGGCGTCAAGTCGGTCCATGAAGGTTCCGGAAAACGGAAGGATAGGTTTCAAAAATACCGGATGCTCGCTGGAAATGAAAGATGGCATTTCTGAGTCGTCTGGCCATCCGGCCAGGACCGAACCCAGAGGACACAAGAATGACCCGTCTCCCAACCCCGGCGACCATCGCCGACGCGCCGCAGGCGTCGCAGCCGATGCTCGAAGCCGTCAATAAGCAACTCGGCCTCGTGCCGAACCTCTTCCGGACAGTGGCGACCAGCCCGGTCGCGCTTGAAGGCTACCTCGGCCTTTCAGCCGTCCTGGCCAAGGGCCGACTGCCGGCCCCGACGCGCGAGCGGATCGCGTTGGCGGTGGCCGAGGTCAACGGTTGCGGCTACTGTCTGGCCGCTCACAGCTATCTGGGCCGCAATCTGGCCAAGTTGGACGAAGCCGAGATCCTCGCCAATCGCCACGGCACCTCCAACGACGCCAAGGCGAACGCCGCTGTCCGCTTTGCGGCAAGCATCGTCCGCCAGCGAGGCCATGTCGACGATGACGAGGTTCGCGCGGTGCGCGCTGCAGGTTACGACGATGCTCAGATCATTGAGATCGTGATGCATGTCGCGCTCAACACCTGGACCAACTACCTCAACTCGGTCGCTGGGACGGAGATCGACTTCCCCGTCGTTTCCACACTGGCAGCCTGACCCGCCCCAATGCCGCCGCCTCGGCTTGGACCGGGGCGGTGCGGTTCTTGAAGGAGCCCAAGTATGACCCGCCCGCCACTTCCGCCGTTTACCGAAGAGACCGCCGCCCAGAAAGTCCGGCTTGCCGAGGACGCTTGGAACTCACGAGATCCGGCCCGAGTGGCGTTGGCCTATACGCCTGAGAGCCAATGGCGGAACAGGTCCGAGTTCCTGACAGGTCGCGCTGCCATCGAGATATTCCTGTCTGCGAAATGGTCACGTGAACAAGACTATCGACTGATCAAGGAGGTCTGGGCGTTTCATGAAGCCCGCATCGCAGTGCGCTTTGCCTATGAATGGCGCGATCAGCGCGGCCAATGGTTCCGCAGTTATGGAAACGAAAATTGGCAGTTTGATGCGGCTGGCCTTATGGAGCGCCGTCACGCCAGCATCAACGATCTGACCATCAAGGATTCCGACCGAAGGTTTCTCTGGTCATTGGGCCGCAGGCCGGATGATCACCCCGGTCTGAGCGACCTTGGCCTCTAAGCGAGCGTTGCCATGACCTTTTCCAGCGACATCGCATTCACTCCTACCGTAAAGGCGATCCAGGGCCGCAAGGGTTCACGAGATGCCTACGCTCGGCAGGAACAACGCGGCGGATGGGCTACGGAGATCGACGCCGAACTGAAGGTCTTCATTGAATCACAGACCAGCGTGTTTCTGGCCACTGCCAATGCTGAAGGCCAGCCCTACATTCAGCATCGTGGCGGTCCACGCGGATTCCTCCAAGTGATCGACAGCCGGACGATCGGCTTTGTCGATTATGCCGGAAACCGCCAGTTCATTTCGTCCGGCAATCTGGCCGATAATCCAAAGGCCTATTTGTTCCTGATCGACTACGCACTCCGCCGGCGTATCAAGATCTGGGGTACGGCCAAGGTTGTTGAAGGTGACGTCGGTCTCACCACGCGGTTGATGCACGCAGACCACAAGGCCCGCGCTGAACAGGTGATCCTGTTCACTGTCACGGCATGGGATGCGAACTGCCCGCAACATATCCCGCAGCGATTTGAGGCTGCGGATGTCGCAGAGGCGCTTCTTGCCAAGGATGAACAGATTGCTGCGTTAAAAGCCGAGTTGGCCCTGCTCAAGAAAAGGCAAGCTTAGGTCTTCCGATATGTCGAGGAAGGTGGCTTGGATGCTCAGCATGCGCTTTAGCGAGTATGGCGCCAATCTTCGAACCATGTGACGTTGCCCCCGATCAGCCCTCGTTCATAGCTGGACTCTGTTCTCCTTGTGGTCCGATCCGGACCGGGCTGCAAACTCGTTCGGGGTTAGGCCACGCAGGCTCGTTTGCGGCCGGTGCTCGTTGTAGTCTATACGGGAAACGCGGGTGCCACGGCTGATGGCGAATGTCTTCGCATCGTCGGCAATACCGTCGAATTCAACGGCAATTCCCGATATGCGGCAAACTGCGAGGGTAAGCTCGGGGACCATGATTTGACCGCCGGTCGCCACATCTCGATCGTCCGATAGTCTCGCAAGTCAAGCGGCTACCGCCTTTGTTCCGGATTAAGGGCGGTCTTCTTGATTGACGCGTGGCGACACCGTCGTTGCGACATGCATGCGGCTGTGGGTCAGTCGCGCGCCACGTCCCGTGTAAAACACAATTCTTCTCCGAAATTGTCTATTCCGCCCCCGGTCAACTCCTCCTAGCTTGACCCTCATCGGACGGTTCCGGGAGGAAGATGGGATTGTCCGCCATGCGCGCCGAAGAGCGCGCCGAACGGGAGGACTTTCCTATGACGACTGTGACTCGCAGGCGCGCCCTGCGTTATTTCGGCATGTCGGTCGCGCTTGGCGCCGTGATTGCCGCTCTGCCTTCCGCCGCCCAGGACCGGACCTCGGTCAAGATCGGCTATGCCATCTCCAAGACCGGCCCCAATTCCGGCGGCGCCGGCATCACCACGCTTCCGAACTACGTGCTCTGGGTCAAGGAGGTGAACGACGCCGGCGGGCTCGAAATGCCGGACGGCAAGAAGCTGCCGATCGAGGTGATCGAGTATGACGACCGCTCGTCGGCGGAAGAGGTCGTGCGCTCGATCGAGCGGCTGGCCACGCAGGACAAGGTCGACTTCATCCTGCCGCCCTGGGGCACCGGCTTCAATCTCGCCGTCGCGCCGCTGTTCGACCGCTTCGGCTATCCGCAACTCGCCGTCTCGGCCGTCACCGACAAGGCGCCGGAATTCGTCAAGCGCTGGAAGAAGAGCTACTGGCTGCTCGGCGGCGGCCACGACTACACATCCGCGCTGGCGGGCCTGCTGACCGAGGCGGCCGGCGACGGCACGATCAACAAGAAGATCGCGATGATTTCGGTCGCCGACGGCTTCGGCATCGACCTGGTCACCGCGGCGCGGCCATCGTTCAAGGATGCCGGCTTCGAGGTGGTCTACGACGTGACCTATCCGGCCGGAACGACCGACTTCACGCCGATGATCAACGAGGCCGCGGGCAGCGGGGCCGATACGTTCGTCGCCTTCTCCTATCCCCCGGAAACCTTCGCGATCACGCAGCAGGCGCAGGTCGCCAAGTTCAACCCCAAGATCCTCTATCTCGGCGTCGGCACCGGCTTCCCCGTCTATGGCGAGAAGAACGGCGCCAACGCCGAAGGCATCATGAGTCTCGGTGGCATCGACCCCAAGAACGAAGCCAACGTGGCCTATCGCAAGCGCCACCAGGACGTGACCGGCCAGGCGCCGGACCTGTGGGGATCGGTGATCACCTACAACAGCCTGCAGATGCTGCAGGAGGCGATCAAGCGGCGCGGCCTCGACCGGGACGCGGTTGCCGACGAGCTCTCCAACGGCACCTTCCAGACCGTGCTCGGCGAGGTCAAACTCGAGGACAACCAGCTGCGCAAGCTGTGGTTCGGCGGCCAGTGGCAGAACGGCCAGTTCGTCGCCGTCGCGCCGGTCGACCGGGAAGGCGCGGCACCCGCCATCCTGCCGAAGCCGGCCTGGAAGTAGGGCCGACGTCGCGAAGGAGCGGGCGATGCTGACGACCACGCTGATCGCGGGCCTCGTACTCGGGGGAACCTATGCCCTCGTGGCCATGGGCCTGACGATCCAGTACGGCATCGCCCGGACGATGAACCTCGCCTATGGCGAGACGATCATCGCCGCCGCCTTCGCGGCCTATCTCGTCCACAACAGTCTCGGCATCAGCCCCATCCTGGGGCTGGTGCTGATCGCGCCGGCCGGCTTCGTCTTCGGCTGGCTCGTCTACGCGCTGCTGCTCAAGCCGCTTGTCAGGCGGTCGAAAGGTGGTGCTGCGCTGGAAATCGATTCCATCCTCGCCACCTTCGGCCTGCTGTTCGTCATCCAGGGGGTGATGCAGGTCGGTTTCGGCGGCAACTACATCAGCTACAGCTACATGAATTTCGGCGTCGACATCCTCGGCGCCAGCGTTGCCGCCAACCGGCTGCTCGCGCTGGTCATGGCGCTCGCCAGCGGCGGCGGCCTCTATCTCCTTCTCACCTACACGCGATGGGGCACGGCGCTGCGGGCCGTCGCGGTGGCGCCGGCGTCGGCACCGCTGGTCGGCATCGACGCCGACCGCGCGGCGCGCTTCGGCTTCGCGCTCGGCGGCGCGCTTGCCGCCTGCGGCGGGGTCGTGATCTCGATGTACCAGACCTTCACCGCGTCTTCCGGCGTCATCTTCACCATGAAGGCGCTGATCGTCGTCATCATGGGCGGCGTCGGCAATCTCGCGGGCGCGCTGAGCGCCGGGCTGATCCTCGGCCTCGTGGAAACCTTCGTCGCGACCTATGTCAGCCCGGGCCTGACGCTCGCGGCGGTCTACCTGATCTTCCTCGCCATCCTGCTCTGGCGTCCGTCCGGCCTGTTCGGAAAGGCGCGGCGATGAAGACGGCTCTCGGCTTTGCGGTCGCCGCGATCGTCTTCGCGGTGCTGGCGCTGGCACCCTTCTATCTCGATGCCTACGGGATCGGCCTGATGATCGGCATGACGGGCTACGTCACGCTCGCCTCGGCCTGGGGCCTGTTTTCGGGCCGCACCGGCTACGTGTCGCTCGCCACCGTCGCCTTCTTCGGCATGGGCGCCTACACCGTCGCCGTGCTCAACGAGACGCTGCCCTATCCGGTGATCCTGCTGGTGGCGGGCGCGATCGGGCTTCTGGTTGCGGCGGTCGTCGGGTTCTCAACGCTGCGCCTCGCCGGCGTCTATTTCGTCATCTTCACCTTCGGGCTCGCCGAACTCATCCGCCAGCTCGTCACCTGGTTCGAGACGACCGTCACCGGCACGCTCGGCCGCTACATCTTCCTGCCGATCGGACCGGAGCATATCTACTGGCAGCTGCTCGTTTTGTGCGCCGCCACGCTGCTCATCACCTGGTGGGTCGGCCGCTCGCGCCTAGGTCTGGCGCTGCGGGTGATCTCCGACGACGAGGTGGTCGCCTCCCATATCGGCATCGACATCGCCCGCACCAAGCTCGCGCTGTTCGCCGTCAGCGCGGTGATCATCACGCTGGTCGGGGCGATCCAGGCGCCGCGCTGGACCTATGTCGAGCCGGCGATCGTGTTCAACCCGACCGTCTCGTTCCTGACGCTGATCATGGCGCTGCTCGGCGGCGCTTCGCGATTGTGGGGGCCGGCGCTGGGGGCGATCCCGCTCTTCCTGCTGTTCGAATGGCTGTCGGCGAACTTCCCGAACCATTATTCGATCCTGCTCGGCCTCCTGTTCATCGTCATCGTCTTCCTTCTGCCGCGCGGTGTCGCCGGCTTCGCCGAGGATCTGATGCGCCGCCGGCCGGGCGGAACCCCGGCACCGGCCAAGCCTGCTCCAACGCCGCTGCGGTCCGAAGGCGGGGAGGCGCGCCCATGACCGCGCTCCTGTCCCTTGCGGGCCTCACCCGCCGCTTCGGCGGCCTGACCGCCGTTAACGCGCTCGGCTTCGACATCGGCGAAGGCGAGGTCGTCGGCCTGCTCGGACCCAACGGTTCCGGCAAGACGACGGCGCTCAACATGATCTCCGGCGCGCTGAAGCCGAGCGGCGGGCAGATCGTCCTGCGCGGCGAGCCGATCGGCGGCCTGAGCGCGCACCGGATCGCGCGCAAGGGTGTCGCCCGGACATTCCAGCTGGTGCGGGTCCTGCCCTCGCTCACCGTTCTCGAGAACGTGCTGGCCGGCCTCGCCTTCCGTGGCGAACCGCTGTGGGGGGAGGTCGCGCAGGGCGAGGCGGACGTGCTGCTGCGCAAGGTCGGGCTCGAGGGGCGCGCCGGCGAGGCGGCGGAACAGCTCACCTATATCGACCAGAAGCGCGTGGAACTGGCGCGGGCGCTCGCAGCCAGGCCGGCGCTGCTGCTGCTCGACGAATGGCTCGCCGGCCTCAATCCGACAGAGCTCAGGACCGGCATCGACCTGATCGCGCATCTTCGCGACACAGGCACCACGATCCTCCTCGTCGAGCACGTCATGGAGGCGGTGCGGGCGCTGTGCGGCCGCTGCATCGTGATGAACGCCGGCACAAAGATCGCCGACGGCGAGACGTCGGCCGTCCTCAGGGAGCCGGACGTGGTCCGCGCCTATCTGGGGACCGCTCATGCTTGAGGTCCGCAACCTCGCCGTCGACTACGGCAAGCATGTCGCGCTGCATGGCGTGTCGCTTGATGTCAAGGAAGGCGAGACGGTCGTCATTCTTGGGGCGAACGGAGCCGGCAAGTCGACGCTGCTCAAATCGGTCGCCGGCCTGGTGCGGCCGCGCGCGGGAACGTCGGTCCGGTTCGCCGGGGCGGAAGTGACCGGGCTTCCGGCGCACGAAGTGCTGGAGCGCGGCATCGCGCTGGTGCCGGAAGGGCGCGGCGTCTTCCCCGACCTGACCGTTGCCGAGAACCTGTTCCTCGGCGCCTATGCGCGCCGTGCCCGCAAGAGCGAGGCCGCCAACCTTGCGATGGTGCTCGACCTGTTCCCGAGGCTCGCCGAGCGGCGCCGGCAGACCGTGTCGACGATGTCGGGTGGCGAGCAGCAGATGGTGGCCATCGGCAGGGCGCTGATGTCGGCGCCGAAATTGCTCATGCTCGACGAGCCGAGCCTCGGGCTGGCGCCCGTATTGGTGGGAGAGCTCTTCCAGTCGCTCGCGAAGGTCGGGCAGGCCGGCGTCGGCCTGCTGATCGTCGAACAGAATGTGCGGATCAGCCTGTCGATCGCCCACAGGGGATACCTTCTCGAAGCGGGACGCATGGTCGGCGAGGGGCCGGCGGCAAAGCTGGCGGACGACCCCTCGGTCCAGCATGCATTCCTCGGCACGGCGGCCAACGCCTAGATACATGGAGATGAAGATGGACGTACTCGGACTGATGATCGCAAGCGAGGAGACGGAGGCCTCCAACGGCGCGACCTTCGAACGGCGCAATCCGATGTCGGGCAGCGTTGCGACGAAAGCAGCGGCGGCGACGATCGACGACGCCATCGCGGCGGTGGACTCGGCCGCGGCGGCATTTCCCGAATGGTCGCGATCCTCGCCGGGGGAGCGCCGCAGAATCCTGTCCAAGGCGGCCGACATCCTCTCGGCGAAGGAGCCGGAATTCATCGAGGCGATGGCGGCGGAGATCGGCGCGACGGCCGGGTGGGCGCATTTCAACGTCTTTCTCGCCTCCGACATGCTGCGGGAGGCGGCGGCGCTGACGACCCAAATCACCGGCGAAGTCATCCCGTCCAACCGTCCGGGGTCGCTGGCGATGGCGGTCAGGCAACCCGCCGGCGTGGTGCTGTCGATGGCGCCCTGGAACGCGCCGGTCATCCTTGGCGTGCGCTCGCTCGCCACGCCGCTTGCCTGCGGCAACACGGTGGTCATGAAGACGTCGGAAATCTGCCCCCGGACGCATCGGCTGATCGTCGACGCGCTGAACGAGGCGGGCCTGCCGAAGGGCGTGCTCAACGCCGTCTCTAACGCCCCGGACGACGCGGCCGAGATCGTCGAGGCCCTGATTTCCCAGCCTGCGGTGCGGCGCGTCAATTTCACCGGTTCGACCCGCGTCGGCCGCATCATCGCCGAGATCGCCGGCCGGCACCTGAAGCCGGCGCTGCTCGAACTCGGCGGCAAGGCACCGCTGGTGGTGCTCGACGATGCCGACATCCCCGCGGCGGTGGCCGCCTCCGCCTTCGGCGCCTTCATGAACCAGGGCCAGATCTGCATGTCGACCGAGCGCATCGTCGTCGACGAGAAGATCGCCGACGAATTCGTCGCCGCGCTTGCCGCGAAGGCCAAGAGCCTCAAGGCCGGCGACCCGACCGAGGGCAAGACGCCGCTCGGCTGCGTGGTCGACGCGACGGCGGCGGGCCGTATCGGCCAGCTCATCAAGGATGCGGTGTCGAAGGGCGCCGTGCTCGTGGCGGGCGGCGGGATCGACGGCACCATCATCCAGGCGACGGTGCTCGACCGGGTGACGCCCGCGATGCGGATCTACGCCGAGGAATCGTTCGGCCCGGTTGTGACGATCGTGCGCGTCGGCAGCGTCGACGAGGCTGTGCGCGTCGCCAACGACACCGAGTACGGGCTCTCCGCAGCGGTCTTCGGCCGCGACGTCAACCGGGCGCTGTCGGTCGCGCGGCGCATCGAGTCGGGCATCTGCCATGTCAACGGGCCGACAGTCCACGACGAGGCGCAGATGCCGTTCGGCGGCGTCAAGGCCTCCGGCTATGGCCGTTTCGGTGGCAAGGCGGGCATCGCCGAGTTCACCGATCTGCGCTGGATCACCATCCAGGACGGCCCGCTGCACTATCCGATCTGAGGCCGGGGCCGATGGGAAAGCTGGAAGGGAAGACCTGCCTCGTCACCGGCGGGGCGGGGAGCCTTGGCGCCGCCGTCGCGCGGCTCTTCGTCGAGCACGGCGCGTCGGTGGTGCTGGTCGACCGCGATGAATTGGGCCTCGATCGCGTTCTGCGCACCCTGCCGCCGGAACGCGCGGCCGCGGCGGTCGTCGACGTGACGGACTCGGCCGCGGTGGCCGGCGTCGTCGCCTTCGCGCTCGAGCGCTTCGGCGGCATCGATGTGCTGTTTTCGAACGCGGGCAATTTCGGCACGGTGGGGCCGATCGCCGACTATCCCGACGAGGTCTTCGACAGTGTAATGGCGGTGCATGTGAAGGGCGCCTATCTCGCGGCGAAACATGCTTCGCCGCACATGCGCGATGGCGGCTCGATCGTCATCACGTCGAGCGTCGCGGGCATGCGCGGCGACGCCGGCGTCTATGCCTACATCACCGCGAAGCACGCCCAGGTCGGGCTGATGCGGTGCCTTGCCAAGGAGCTTGCGCCGCGCGGCATCCGCGTCAACACGATCCATCCGGGTCCGATCGACAACGGCTTCCAGCTCGCCGTCGAGAAGGGGCTGGGCGACGCCCTGGGCGTCGACGGCACCGCCTTCTTCAACGAACTCATCCCGCTCGGCCGGCATGGCTCGGCGGAAGAGATCGCTCGCTCGGTGCTCTACCTTGCCTGCGACGATTCGAGCTTCGTCACCGGCACCACGCTGATGGTCGACGGCGGCATGAGCGTCTGAGCTTGTGGTTTCAGCGGAACAGCTTGTTGACGTAGTCCGCGCCGATGCCGACCTTGTCGTAGTGCGCGCGGCACATGGCGATGTAGTTGTGCACGTCGAAGAAGCCGTCAGGCTCGCCGTTCTCGTCCAGCCAGATCAGCGGACCCTTGACCTGGAAGAACACCCGCATCGGCTCGTCGCTGTCATAGGCGACGAGGGTGTGGCCTTCGCCCGGCGTCTCGTAGACGAAGTCGCCGGCCGTCGCGGTCCAGTCGTGCTCCAGATAGCCCCATTTGCCCGAGATCGTGTAGGCGAAGACCTCGTGCGGATGGTAGTGCCGGTTCACCAGCCCGGCCTTCTTCGCCATCAGGATGTCGCACCATTTGTTCTGGGTGGGCGAAATCCAGAGCGGCCGCGACGAGACGGTCTCGGTGAAGGGGACATAGTAGCGCTCGTCGTCGGTCGGCGCGTTCTTCAGATAGACTTCGGGCAGCGCGTCCGGCTGGAAGACCTTCGAGATCGGCTTGAGGTCGCGCCAGAATTCCGTGACTGCTTTCTCGGGCATGGGTACCTCCTCAGTGTGTCGGCGTGCGGTCAGGGCCGCACGCGGATGTCGAGCAGCGCGAGACCGCGCTTCGTGCGGATGTGATCGAGCGCTTCGGCAAGTGCTTCCGGCAGTGTTGCGCCGTCCTCGACCCGGCGCGCCCATGCGCGGCTGGCTTCCGCCACTTTCGTGAAGTCGGGAACGGGCGAAAGCTGGGTCAGCGGCATCGTGTTGGCGCGCGCCGCATAACCGTCCGGATAGACGCCCAGCACCGACTGGCGCACCGCGCCCCATTCGGCATTGTTGACGATCATGACGAGGATCGGCAGTTCGAGCGCCTCGGCGATCTGATGGCAGGCGACCGGGTTGGCGAACATGTAGGAGCCGTCGCCCATGGTCGCGACAATCAGACGGTCGCGGTCGGCAAGCTGCATGCCGAGCGCCGCGGGGAACGACCAGCCGAGGCCGCCGGCATGTGGCTCCTGGTACCAGGCGCGATGATGGCCGAGCGTCATCGGCGCCATCGGGCAGCCGAGTTCGGACAACACCGTCGCGTCCTGGCCTTCCAGCGCCCGCGACAGGCAGAGGCTCACCCACTCCTTGGTCATGATTCCGTCGCGTCCCGACTGGGCGGTGGCGAGCGTCCGGCCGCGCGCTTGCGCATTCTCTCCCGCTATCGCATCGCGGCGCCTGGCGACGTCCTGCGCGCCGGCCGGGCGAAGCCGGTCCATCTCGGCCTTCAAGGCCAGGATCCCGTCGGCGACATCGCAGGCGATCGAGACGTCGGACCGGAAGTTGCGTACCGGCGTGCGGCTCGACAGCGGGTCCTGTCCCATCTGGACGATCCTGCAGCCGGGCTTCGGCCGGTGGATCTGCGGCGACCAGGGAGCCAGCGCATCGAGCACCAGGATCGCGTCGGCGCGCTCGATGAGCGTCGCGGGATTAGCCTCGGCCGCCATCGGATGGTCGGTGGGGATGGCAAGCGCCAGCGCCCAGTACTGGCAGACCGGAATGCCCCACTCGTCCGCCAGCGCCGAGAGCGCGCCGAATGCTTCGGCGCTGCCAGCCCCATGCTGGGCGAAGATCACAGGGTTTTCGGCTCCCGCCAGGATCTTCGCCACAGCGGCGATCTGCTTCGGGTCCGCGTGAGCGATTGCGGGCTGCATCAGCGGCGGCGCATCGAGCCCTTCGGTGGGCGCGGGCTCGCAGAGCACCTCGCGGGGCAGGCTGACATAGACCGGCCCGCGCGGCGTCGAATTGGCGATCGCCCAGGCGCGGTCGGCGATTTCCAGCGCCTGTTCGGGGAAGCGCAACTCGTAGTCCCATTTCGTGGCTTCGCGCACGAGTGAGGTCTGGTCGCGCATTTCCTGGCCCCAGCCGATCGGCACCGTGCGCGCGCCCAACCTGTCCTTCTCCGTCGTCGGAGTGCGACCCGAGAAGAGGAGGAGTGGAATGTGTTCGACGGCCGCGTTGATCGCGCCGATGGCGCAGTTGGCGAGGCCGACATTGGTATGCGCGATCACCGCCTGCGAGCGGCCGGTGGCGAGGTAGTAGCCGTGCGCCATGCCCATCGCGGCCGATTCATGCGGCATGATCAGCGCGCGCGGCAGCGGGATGTCCTTCGCCATCGCCTCGGCGAGACCCTCGATGATCGGCGGGAAGTCGGTGCCGGAATTGCAGAAGATGTAATCGACGCCGACAGCCTTCAGCCGCGCCAGCAGCGCGCCGCCGGCGGTCAGGGTAGTCGGTTTGGCGTCGGAGGAAACGGTGTCCATCACGCTCTCCGCTATTCAAGCAGACGGGCGCGCCCCGGTTGCCGCGAACGGTCCGGCCTTTCGACGGCGGCAGCCGTCGCGGCAAGGAACTGCCGTCGTTCAATCATCGAAGTTCCTCCCGTTGGCGCGGCCATTGCGTGCGGCGCGTCCGTCGCTCTTTCCAGCGCGAGCGGAACCTCCTCCCACTCTCACCGGCATGCAGACGATACGGGTTCGTCCATCGATGCCGAATAGACATTTTCTGACATTTATTGCACTTTTCCGACAAGTCCTGGAGCAGTGCTCGATGCCGCAATCCTTTCGCTTCGCCGAACGGCAGCCGCTGTCCGACACGGAGGTCTCTCCCGTGAAGGGCGAGCTGACCAGCGGCGAATGGACGTTCCGCGACGCACGTCATCGCGGCTTCGTACTGGAGGCCGGCCGGGGCCGGGTGAAGGTCCCCGACGGCGAAGTGCCGTTCACCGCCCCTTGCCTCCTCTGGCTGCCGGCCGGAGCGAATGTGCGCCTGCTGCTCGAGGCAGGTTCGCGCGGCACGTCGATCGCCGCGAGCGAGGTGGCGCTCGCGGGCGCGATCCCGGTCGGGCCGGTGGCGGGACAGATGCGGGCGGCACTCGGCCAGCCGATGATCCATGCGCGGCTCGACATCCGCCAGGCGCGCCGTCTTGCCGACACGCTGGAAGCAATCGCCGAAGAGGCGCGGAGCGAACTCCCCGCCGCGCAGGAATCGCTGCGCCACCTCCTCGCTCTGTTCCTGATCGCGACCTGGCGTCTCTCCGGCCCGGTGCTGCGCGAGACCAAACCGCTGCCGCGCACGATCGTGCAGCGCTTCCTGCACGCGGTCGAGCTGCATCTGAGGGAACACTGGACAATCGCGCGCTACGCGCAGGAGGTCGGCGTCACGCCGGACCGCCTCAATGCCACCGTGCGCCGCACGACCGGCGGCTCGCCTCTGGCGCTGATCCATGCCCGGTTCGTCCACGAAGCAGATGCGCTGCTCGACGATTCCAGCCTGCAGATCGCCGAGATCGCCGAGGAGCTCGGCTTTTCCGATCCGGCCTATTTCAGCCGCTTCTACAAACGCCTCACCGGACATTCCCCGAACCGGCAGCGCCAGGAGATCGAGCGCAAGTCCAACCGTGGCTCGTTTGCCGCGTGGCCGTGATCAGACGCCGACTTGAAGGCTTGCGGCGGGAGCCTTAGAGGGAGGCCATGATCTCCAGTTCCGGAAAGACCTATCGGGTGGTCGGCCACGCCATCGTCTCGGCGGACGGCATGATCGCCGACGCCGAAGGATTCATGCCCGCGCCACTGCGCAACGATGCCGACTGGGCGATCTTCCAGACGGCGCTCGACCGGTCGAGCATCGTCGTCGTCGGCAGGCTCGGCCACCGGCGCCACCCCAATCCCGGCCGCCGCCGTCTTGTCTTCACCGGTTCGGTCGAGCGCTTCGAGACCGATGCGGCGGATCCGCTGGCGACGCTGTTCAATCCTGCCGGCATAGCGGTCGAGGACGTGCTCGACCGCACGGGCGTGCCCGAGGGCGTGGTGGCAGTGACCGGCGGCAGACAGGTCTTCGAGCATTTTCTGCCCGACTATGACGAGTTCATGCTTGCCGAGGTCGACGGCTTCGCGCTGCCGGGCGGCACTCCGTGCTTTTCGGCCGGCCATCCTCGCGCCGTGCTGGCCGCCGCCGGCCTCGTTCCGGCGGAGCGGCGGGAGATCGATCCGTCGAACGGGGTGACGCTGACGCGGTGGGAGAGGAATTCGCGCCGATCTTGAACGACGGGGGCGGCATCTGCGAAGTATCGGAACGAGGCGTGGGTGAGAACGTGGCACCAGATGGTCGCCACCCGCGGTCAGCCTGAACAGGTGCCGTTCTGCGACCGGTCGGGCGCGTGGACGTCGATGCGGCCCGGCGTGCCGCAATTGCAGAGGACGATGCGTGGCCAAGACTCTCATAGTGCATGTCGGTCCCGGCAAATGCGGGTCGACGTCGATCCAGACGGAACTGGCCCGCCGCGGATCCCTGTTCGACGGCCGTTCGATCGAGCTGACCAAAGCGATGATCCGTCAGTTCGATGCGGACGAGAGCGTACCGGATGCGCCGCCGCAGCTCCTCGAATCCGCTTCCGCCCTGCTCGCGGACGGCGGGGTGGCGGTCCTCAGCTACGAGGTGCTGTTCCAGCGCCGGCAGGCCTTGCGAAACTTCGTCCGCCTCCTGCGTCCGCTGGTTGATGAAGTGATCGTCGTCGGCTACTCGCGACGTCAGTCGGGCTTCATTCAGTCTGCCTACAGCCAATGGCTGTTCCGGTCGCCCGAGCGGTCGGCCGAGGTGCGCGGCATCCTGCAGGCGGCGGGTCTCGAACCTCCGCATTTCACGGGCCTCGAGGGCCATTTCGTCGCGGCAATGAAGACGGACATGGCCTCGGCCCGTCAGCTGGCGGACAACGTCATCCTCGATTGGCACGCGGGATACCAGGATATCGCTCGCTTGCTGGCTCCCTTCGACGCGACGGTATCCGCCGGGTTCATCCCGCGCGAGGGCTATGAATTCTCTCTCCTCGCCGACTTCTACCGCCGATGCGGCCATGCTTCGGCGCCTCTGCCGGCGACGGCGGAAACGGTGGTCAACACGCAGTACGATCCCGACCTGATCGAAGCGGTGCATCTTGCGATTCGGCTTGGGCTGCCTGTTCCGGGTCCGCACGAGCACAACGCGTTCTTCGAACGAGGCGTGGACACTCCGCCGCTTTCGCCAAGGCCCGAGGGGGACGAGTTGCTGGACATGCTCAGGGACTACGTCGACACCCGCTACTGGGAGGCGAACCGCGCGTTCTGCCGGGAGCACGGCCTTTCCGAAGACTATTTCAGGCCGCGGCGGATCGTTTCGCTGGAGGACGCCGAAGACGCCGTCGCGGGCGAAGCGGCCCGCCGTCGTGCCGATCCCGATCTCGTCTCGCGCCGCAACGCAGCGATTGCAGGTCGTCTCGCCAGCATCATGTTCGAACGCTACCTCAAGGCAAACCCATGGGCAGGGCGGGATGACGCAGCTTCGCATTCTTGCGACCGGTTTCTCGGCTTTCCCGCGCGCGCCGGTTAATCCGACCGAGGTGCTGATGGGCCTGCTCGCGCAGGCGCGGCCCGATCTCGGCGAGGACGTCGATCTGCGGACATTGGTCCTGCCGGTCGAGTATGCGCGCGCACCGCAGCTTCTGAGCGAGTTCGCTCGCGACTTCCGCCCTGACATCGCCGTGCATTTCGGTCTCGCCGACACCGCGCGCGGATTCCGGCTCGAATCCACGGGCCGCAACCGATCCTCGACGGTCGCGGTGGACGCGGCCGGCCTGCTTCCCGAACAGGCGCGCATCTGTGCCGGCCCCGCGACGCTGCGGTCCGCATTGCCGCTGGATCATATCGCCGCCGCACTTGCGGCCGAAGGTCTGCCGGTTCAGCGCTCGGCCAATGCCGGCGCCTATCTGTGCAACCATCTGTTCTACCTGTCGCGGTCGGGCACGCTCGAACGGTTCGGCCCGGCGATGTCCGGCTTCGTCCATGTGCCGTTCCTGGACGAGCAGCTCGGCCGGATCGACCCGGCGCGGGCGCGCCGCCTGTTTTCGATGTCGCGGGACGATCTCGTGCGGGGCGCCACGACCATCCTGCGCGTTTGCGCCGACACTCACCGTGGAGCCGTTCAGATGCTCTAGTCCGGACGCAAGCTTTTTGCCCGGATTCATGCTTAGCGGATCGTTAAGCGTTCGGCGCCTATGGTTAACCACGGGGGAGCACGAGAGGACGGGATTTGACCTTGAGCGAGGCGTCGAGCGACATGCCCGGCGGGTCCGTGGAACCCGGCGACGCAACGGCGCGCGGTCCGGGCGGCGGCGCCGCCGGTCCGCAGTCGACCGAATTGCTGGAAGACCTGCAGCGGACGGTCGACGCCATGCGCATGGGCGTCGTGGTGCTGGATGCCAGGCTGAACGCGGAAGTCATCAATCGCGCCTTCTACGACATCTGGAAAGTCACCCCGCAGGATGTGAGGGTCGGCAGCCCGTTCCGGGCGCTGATGGACATCAATCGGCACAACGGCGTCTACGACGTGCCCGACAGCGAATGGGAAGCCTATGTCGCTTCCCGGCTGGCCGAAATTTCGGCGGGCAGCGTGGCGCCGAGGGAGTTCCGCCGCGCCGACGGCTGCACCATGGTCTACGAGGTCACGGTACTGTCGGGCGGCAAACGGCTCGTCACCTATTTCGACATCTCCGACCTCAAGCAGCGAGAGGCCGAGCTTGCCGAGGCGCTCGAACGGACCCGTCTCGCAGACGCGGTCATCGACGGCATCCGCGACCCGCTCTTCGTCAAGGACTCACAGCTTCGCTTCGTCTATGTCAACGAGGCCTTTGCGAGCCTGTTCGGCGTGAAGCCCGCGCAGATGATCGGCAAGCTGGGCGGCCATTTCGTCACCCCCGCGGAAGCGGCGCAATTCGAACTCACCGAACGTCAGGTCCTCAAGACGGGCGAGCCGTACAAGGTGGAGGAGAACTTCGAGTTCCAGGGAATCGGCCGGTCGAGGGTCGTCCGCAAGAACCGGATCCGGACCGATAGCGGCAACGACTATGTCGCGGGCACCATCTTCGACATCACGGAAATGAAGCGCCGGGAGACGGATGCGGAAGAAGCCCGCCAGCGCCTGGAGCACGTCATCGAGTCGCTGCCGGCCGGCGTCATCATCTACGACCGGCACAATCGATTCGTGCTGTCCAACCGGCTGATACAGGAATCTCTTCCGGCGTTGGTCGACGCCATGCAGCCGGGCAAGCATCTGCGCGACGCGCTGGAGGCCGCCCATGACGCGGGATATTTCCGCACCAGCGGCGATCTTGAACTCGACGCCCTCTACGACACCGACCGCGCCGCCTGGATCGATGGCTATGCGCGCCGCTACGACATGCGCCATTCCGTCAGCGAGCGCCTGAACCCGGACGGGAAATGGTACCAGGTGTTCGATACGCGCACTTCCGACGGAACGTTTGTCGGCGTCAGGGTCGACATCACGGAGCTGAAGGAACGCGAGGGCGCGCTGCGGGAGTACATGCGGCAGATCGATCTGTTCCGCCACGTGCTCGACGAACTGCCGGTCGCCGCCTACGTCAAGGACGACGACCTCTCCATCCGCTTCGTCAACAAGGCCTGGTGCTCGCTCACGGGCATCGACAAGGATGAGGCAGCCGGAAGAACCGATCGCGAGCTCTTCGGCGCGCAGGGCGCCGAATTCGCCGAGCGCGACCTGCGTGTGCTGGCCACGGGGAACGTCGACGAGACCGAGGAAACGGTGCCCAATCGCGACGGGTCGAGCCGGCAACTGATCGCGCGCAAGAGCCGGCTGACACTTGGCGACGGCACGGTTCACCTCATCGGCTCCAGTTCCGACGTGACGGAGCTCAAGCAGCGCGAGCGGGAACTGGAGGAGGCGCAGCGCCGCGCCGTGCTGGCAGACCGGGCCAAGTCGGAATTCCTCGCCAACATGAGCCACGAGATCCGCACGCCGATGAACGGCGTGTTGGGCATGGCCGAACTGCTCACCAAGTCGAATCTCGATGCGAAGCAGCGGACCTTCACCGACATCATCGTGAAGTCCGGCAACGCACTGCTGACGATCATCAACGATATCCTCGACTTCTCGAAGATAGATGCCGGACAGCTCGTTCTCGATCCCGCGCCCTTCAATCTCGCGGAGGCGATCGAGGATGTGGCGACGCTGGTGTCGACGCGGGCCAAGGAAAAGGACCTCGAGCTGATCGTCCGCGTCCAGCCCGATCTCCCGGCGCTCTTCGTCGGCGATGTCGGCCGAATCCGCCAGATCATCACCAATCTCGTCGGCAATGCGGTCAAGTTCACCGATTCGGGCCATGTCCTGGTCAACGTGGCCGGCGAGACGCGCGGCGGCAGCAGCAGGCTGACGATCGCCGTCACCGACACGGGCATCGGCATCCCGGCCGACAAGCTGCAGCTCGTGTTCGAGAAGTTCAGCCAGGTGGACGGGTCTTCGACCCGCCGCCATGAGGGCACCGGCCTCGGTCTCGCGATCACCTCCCGGCTCGTCGACATGATGCACGGCCGTATCGACGTCGAAAGCGTAGAGAACAAGGGCTCCACCTTCTCGGTAAGCCTGGAGCTTCCCGTGGCCGCCGACCAGAAACCCCGCCGCCACGCGCCGCTCGACGTCACCGGTGCGCGCATCCTCGTGATCGACGACAATCCGGTCAACCGCGCCATCCTGATGGAGCAGATGAACTCCTGGGCATTCGACGCCTGCGCGGCGGATGGCGGCGTGGAAGGCCTCCTCGTGCTCGAGACCGCTTCGAGGCTGGGGCTCAAGGTCGACTGCGTGATCCTCGACTACCAGATGCCGGGGATGACCGGCGCCGACGTGGCGAGGATCATCCGCGCCAACCCGGCACTCGGCGACACGCCGCTGATCCTGCTCACGTCGGTCGATCAGTCGCTGTCGAACAAGAGCTACCGCGATCTCGACATCAATGCGCATCTCATCAAGCCGGCGCGGTCGTCGGCGCTTCTCGATGCGCTGGTGACCACGATCCAGCGTCATCGGGCGCCGCCGGTCATCGAGGCGGACCAGAGTGCGCGCGCCGAGAAGCTGCCCGCGCAGGCACCGGCCCAGGAGACCTCGCGGTCCGCCGCCGCGGCGACCCGCCGGGCCGGTGGCGCGCCAGGCATCGACATCCTCGTCGCCGAGGACAACGAAGTGAACCAGCTGGTGTTCACGCAGATTCTGGGCGAGACGGACTACACGTTCGAGATCGTCGACAATGGCCGGCGGGCTTTCGAGGCATACGGGTCGCTGCATCCGCGCATGATCCTGATGGACGTTTCGATGCCGGGGATGAACGGGCTGGAGGCGACGGCAGCTATCCGCGAGCGGGAAGCCGTGGAGGGCGGGCACATCCCGATCGTCGGCGTCACGGCGCATGCGCTCAAGGGCGACCGCGAACGCTGCATCGACGCGGGAATGGACGACTATCTGTCGAAGCCGATCAGCCCCAACGCGCTTCTCGCCAAGGTCGAACTCTGGATGGAAAAGGCGGCTGCCCGTCGCGTCGCCGGCTGAACGGCTGCCAATCCCGATTGGCAAGCGATTCCGGGGTCCTGCTCGCCGACTCGCCGACCACGGTCCGCCCGCGTCGGCAGTCGAGGCGGCGCGGTGAATTATTCCCTACATAAAACTGTCATCCAGCTGTAACATTGCCCCGCTAATGCCCCCCTGTCGCCTTCGAGGCGGCTCACAGAATTCCATACGAATTCCGAACGGGAGAGCCCCAAATGAACAAACTCCTTCTCACGGCTTCGGCGGCGTCGCTCGCCCTCGCCGCTTCCATGGGCGTCGCCGCAGCGCGCGACCAGATCCAGATCGTCGGTTCGTCGACCGTGTTTCCGTTCACCACCGCGGTGGCCGAGAAGCTGGGCCAGGGCGGTCAGTTCAAGACCCCGGTCGTCGAGTCCACCGGCACGGGCGGCGGCATGAAGCTGTTCTGCGCCGGCGTCGGCGAGAACACCCCCGACTTCACCAATGCCTCGCGCGCCATGAAGGCGAAGGAACTGGAGACCTGCAAGGCCGCCGGCGTCACGCCGGTCGAGATCAAGGTCGGCTTCGACGGCATCGTGCTGGCGAACTCCAAGGCCGGCGCCGTCGTCGACCTGACCAAGGACCAGATCTTCAAGGCGCTCGCCAAGAACGTCGCCGTCGACGGCAAGGTCGTCGCCAATCCCTACATGACCTGGGCCGATGTCGACGCCACGCTGCCGGCGACCAAGATCGAAGTGCTCGGCCCGCCGCCGACATCCGGCACCCGCGACGCCTTCGTCGAGCTCGTCATGGACGCGGCTTGCCAGGCTGAAGTGAAGGCCGCCAACGAAAAGGGCTGCGGCGAAATCCGCGAAGACGGCGCTTTCATCGAAGCCGGCGAGAACGACAACCTGATCGTCCAGAAGCTCGAAGCCAACAAGGACGCCTTCGGCATCTTTGGCTTCTCCTTCCTCGACCAGAACGCCGACAAGCTGCAGGGCCACAAGGTCGACGGCGTCGAGCCGACCTTCGAGAACATCGCGTCGGGCGACTACGGCGTTTCGCGCTCGCTCTATATCTACGCCAAGAAGGAACATGTCGGCGTCATCCCCGGCATGGCCGAGTTCATTGCCGAATACACCAATGACGCAGCCTGGGGTCCGGAAGGCTACCTCGCCGACAAGGGCCTGATCCCGCTTCCGGATGCGGATCGCGCCAAGGTCGCCGAAGAGGCGAAGGCACTGAAGCCGTTCGGCTCGTGATAGGATAATATCCGGCCCGGGCGCGCAAATCGCCCGGGCCGTTTCCCTGCCGCATGGCCCGGCCGCGGCGCCGAGCATCGCCTAGCGCCATAGTATCTGGGGGCACGGGTTCATGGTCTTCTACATTCTGGTTCTGCTCGCCGCCGTTGGTGTCGCAGGCTATTTCGCCGGCCGTTCAAAGGCCGTCACGGTCATCGGCGGCGAAGTGCACAAGCTGCATTCCCTGCCGTCCCAACACGGGACCTATGTCGCCCTGTTTGCCACGTTGCCGGCGCTTCTCGCCCTCGTGGTCTGGGGACTGGCGTCGCCCGGCATCGAAACCTCGATCATCAAATCGCGCTTCGCGGCCGAACTCGCGGGACAGGGCGTTCCGCAGATCGAAGCTTTCGTCCGCGACGCCAAGGCGATTGCGTTCGGCGGCCTGGTCGGCTTCACGGATTCCACAAAGGAGGCTGCCGCCGCGGTCTACCGGTCGCTCCATACGACAAGTCTCACCATCATCGGGGTCGTCTGCGCCCTCCTCGCCGTCGGTGGCTTCCTCTATTCCTACCGCAACATCACCGCCTCGTTCCGTGCGCGACATGTCGTCGAGCGGGTCGTGCGGGTGTTTCTCATCGCATGCTCGGTCGTCGCGGTGCTGACGACGATCGGTATCGTGCTCTCGCTGATCTTCGAGTCGCTTCTGTTCTTCGGCGAGATTCCAGTCCTCAAGTTCCTGTTTGGGCTCCACTGGTCGCCCCAGAGCGCCTTCACAGGTGCGGGAACCGCAGCCGGCGAGGTCAACGAAGACATTTTTGGCGCCATTCCCCTGTTCGCCGGGACGCTGCTGATCACCTTCATCGCGATGCTGGTGGCCGCGCCCGTCGGTCTGATGTCGGCGATCTATCTGTCCGACTACGCGAGCAAGAGCATTCGCGCCGTGGCAAAGCCCGTGCTGGAAATCCTGGCGGGCATCCCGACGGTGGTCTACGGCTTCTTCGCGGCGCTGACCGTCGCTCCGTTCTTCCGCGATCTCGGCCAATTGGTCGGCCTCAGCGTCGCCTCGGAATCGGCGCTCGCGGCGGGCGTGGTGATGGGGATCATGATCATTCCCTTCGTGTCGTCGCTGTCGGACGACGTCATCAATGCCGTGCCGCAATCGCTGCGCGACGGATCGGCGGGGCTGGGCGCGACAAAATCGGAGACCATTCGCAAGGTCGTCCTTCCGGCTGCGCTTCCGGGCATCGTTTCGGCCATGCTGCTCGCGGTCAGCCGGGCGATCGGCGAGACGATGATCGTGGTCATGGCCGCGGGCCTGGCCGCCAATCTGACCGTCAATCCGCTGGAGGCGGTGACGACGATCACGGTCCAGATCGCAACCCTTCTGGTCGGCGACCAGGAATTCGACAGTGCCAAGACCCGCGCGGCGTTTGCGCTCGGACTGGTGCTGTTCTGCGCGACCCTCGCGCTCAACGTCATCGCCCTTCGCGTGGTCAAGAAGTATCGGGAACAGTATGACTGATATCGTCGCCACTCCGCTTTCGCCACGCGGCAAGCCGGGCATCCACACGGATGCCGCCGCAAAAGCTCGGCTGAAGGCCCGCTACGGCGCCGAGTTGCGCTTCAAATGGCTGGGCGCGAGCGCCGTCGGCCTGGCCGCGCTGTTCCTGCTGCTTCTGCTGTCGACGATCGTGACGCAGGGCCTTCCGGCGTTCCGGATGAACTATCTCACCCTGCCGGTGGATCTCTCGGCGGTCCCGGCCGATCCCGCAGCGCGCGCTGGATTTGACTATGCCGGTCCCGTCAACGAAGCGGTCGGCGCCAAGTTTCCGGATGTGACCGGCCGCCAGGAACGCCGCCTTCTGCGTGGCATCGTTTCCACCGGGTCGGGGGTCATCCTTCGCCAGCAGGTGGAGAACGACACCTCGCTCGCCGGCAAGACGGTCGACGTTCAGGTGCCGCTCGACGATTTCGCGGATCTCTACTTCAAGGGGCTTCTCGCCGAAAGCGCCGCGCCGCAACCGCTGTCGGGCGTGACGGTGTCCGGTGCGAGCGGCGACGTTGCCGTGACCTTCTCCGATGATACGATTGCGCGTCTTGCGCGCGGTGCCGGGGCCATCGAGGCGGAGGGCGGGATCCTGCGCCTGACCAGCGGCGCCGCATCGCTTTTGCTCGACGCCGGGGGCGGAACGGTCAAGCTGACCGAGGTCGGCCCTGGCAACACCGCCAAGGGCATTGTCTACGAGGCGCTCGACGCTCCCGTCTCGACGGCGTCGCCCGCCGTGCTGAGGACGATCACGACGCCGGAAGCGAGCCGCAAGATCACCGACAGGGAAATCGTCTGGCTCGACCGCCTCAAGGCCGATGGCGCGATCACGAACACCTGGAACACAATCTTCTTCACATCCGGCGCCAGCCGCGAGGCGGAGCTCGCCGGCGTGTGGGGCGCGGTCGTCGGCTCGTTCCTGACCCTGATCGTGACGATCGGCGTGGCATTTCCGATCGGCGTGGCGGCGGCGATCTATCTCGAGGAGTTCGCTCCGAAGAACCGCCTCACGAGCCTGATCGAAGTCAACATCAACAACCTCGCGGCGGTGCCGTCGATCGTCTTCGGCCTGCTCGGCCTCGCGGTGTTCCTCAACTTCTTCGGCATGCCGCGTTCCGCCCCGGTCGTCGGCGGTCTGGTCCTGGCGCTGATGACGTTGCCGATCATCATCATCGCCGGGCGCGCGTCGCTGCGGGCGGTGCCGCCGTCAATCCGGGAAGCGGCGCTGGGAATCGGCGCGTCCAAGGTCCAGATGGTTTTCCATCACGTCCTTCCGCTCGCGATGCCCGGCATCATGACCGGCACGATCCTGGGCATGGCGCATGCGCTCGGCGAGACCGCGCCGCTGCTGATGATTGGCATGGTCGCCTTCATCGTCGACATTCCTGGCGGCTTCACCGAGCCGGCCACCATCCTTCCGGTCCAGATCTTCATGTGGGCCGATTTCCCCGAGCCCGCGTTCCAGCAGAAGACGTCGGCGGCGATCATGGTCCTTCTCGGGTTCCTGATCCTCATGAACGCCATCGCCGTCGTCCTGCGCAAGCGCTTCGAACGCCGCTGGTGATGGAGTAGAAAGAGATGAACGTGTTCAACGAAGCCGCGATCGAACAGAAGCTGAATCCGATGACGCAACAACCCGTCGTAAAGATGCGTGGCAGGCAGGTCACTGTCCACTATGGCGAGAAGCAGGCCCTGTTCGGCGTCGATCTCGACGTGCGCGAAAAGCAGGTGACGGCGCTGATCGGCCCCTCGGGCTGCGGCAAGTCGACCTTCCTGCGCTGCCTGAACCGGATGAACGACACCATCCCGATCTGCCGGGTGGGCGGCGACATCACGCTGGACGGCGAAGACATCTACGATCCCAAGATCGACGTCGTCGAACTGCGCGCCCGCGTCGGCATGGTGTTCCAGAAGCCGAACCCGTTCCCGAAGTCGATCTACGAGAACGTCGCCTATGGCCCGCGCATCCACGGGCTGACGAAGTCCAAGGCCGAACTCGACGCCGTCGTGGAGTCGAGCCTGAAGAAGGCCGCGCTGTGGAACGAGGTGAAGGACCGCCTTCAGGAACCGGGCACCGGACTGTCCGGCGGCCAGCAGCAGCGGCTGTGCATCGCGCGCGCCATCGCCGTGTCGCCCGAGGTCATCCTCATGGATGAGCCGTGTTCGGCGCTCGACCCGATCGCCACCGCCAAGGTCGAGGAACTGATCGACGAGCTCAGGCAGAACTACACGATCGTCATCGTGACGCACTCGATGCAGCAGGCGGCACGCGTGTCGCAGCGCACGGCGATGTTCCACCTCGGCTACCTGGTCGAGGAAGGGGCGACGGACAAGATGTTCACCAGCCCTGACGACAAGCGCACCCAGGACTACATCACCGGCCGCTTCGGCTGACCGATCGAGCGAGCGACGAGGACAACATCATGGGCGAGCACACCGTCACTTCCTTCGACCAGGAACTCGAACACATCGACCGTCTGATCCGCGAGATGGGCGACCTAGCCGGTTCGATGGTCGCCGGCTCCACGCGGGCGCTGCTGGCGTCGGACAATCCGCTGGCACAGCGCGTCGTCTCGGACGACGCGATTCTCGACGCCAAGCAGCGCGAGCTCGACGACGCGGCGATCACGCTGATCGCCAAGCGCCAGCCGATGGCGCAGGACCTGCGCGCCGTGGTCGGCGCGATCCGCATGGCGGCCGACCTGGAACGTGTCGGCGACCTGGCGAAGAACATCGCCAAGCGCGTCGGCGCGGTCGGGCAGACGGCGACACCGCGCAACCTGTCACATTCGATCGACTCGATGTCCGGTCTGGTTCTGACCCAGGTCGAGAACGTCATCCAGGACTATGTCGCCCGCGACCCCGAAGCCCTGAAAGTGCTCCGCGCGGACGACGAGAAGATCGACATCCAGTATACGGCCGTCTTCCGCGAGCTCCTCACCTACATGATGGAGGATCCGCGCAACATCACCGCCTGCACGCATCTCCTGTTCTGCGCGAAGAACCTGGAACGGATCGGCGACCATGTGACCAACATCGCGGAGAACGCCTACTACGTCATGACCGGGACGCAACTGCCGGCCAACCGTCCCAAGGTGGACGAGACGGCGGCAATGTCAGCCGCCTGAGGAAATCGGACGAAATGATTGCACCGAAGATCATGGTGGTGGAGGACGAGGAGCCGCTGGGCGTCCTCCTCCGCTACAACCTCGAAGCGGAAGGGTATCAGGTCGAGATCATCACACGCGGCGACGAAGCCGAGCTTCGCCTGCAGGAAAGCGTGCCGGATCTTCTGGTACTCGACTGGATGGTTCCGGCGGTCTCCGGCATCGAGCTCTGCCGCCGGCTCAGGATGCGCGCGGAGACCGAACGCCTGCCGATCATCATGCTGACCGCGCGCGGCGAGGAGAGCGACCGCGTGCGCGGGCTATCGACCGGAGCGGACGACTATCTCGTCAAGCCGTTCTCGACGCCCGAGTTCATGGCGCGGGTGCGGGCGCTGCTACGCCGCGCGAAGCCTGAGGTCCTGTCCAGCGTGCTGAAGGTCGGCGACATCGTGCTCGACCGCGAGTCGCACCGCGTCTACCGCAAGAAGAACGAGATCCGGCTCGGCCCGACCGAGTTCCGGCTGCTCGAGTTCCTGATGCAGCATCCGGGCCGCGTCTACACGCGCGGCCAACTGCTCGACAATGTCTGGGGCGACACCAATTACATCGACGAGCGCACCGTCGACGTGCATGTCGGGCGCCTGCGTAAGGCGGTCAACACCGGCCGGCAGATCGACGTCATCCGCACCATCCGCGGCTCCGGCTACGCCATCCGCGAGGACTGATCGACGGGCAGCGGGCTGGCGGCTTCTTGCCGTCCGGGCCGTCGCCGTGCTTCTCTCCCGTCGCGAAGGGCTGGGAGGGCCGCGTATGCGTCTGTTGCGGACAGTGTGGATCGTTGTCGTCGTGGCGCTCTGCGGTACGACGCTTGCCTTCGCCCAGCAGCCGGCTTCCGAACCTGCCCGGTCGCGCGATGCGCTGATTATCTGGCACAGGCTTGTGCTCGAGCTCGTCCGTCATACCGCGACCTATTCGCCGCCCGTCGCCAGCCGGGCCTTCGCCTATCTCGGCGTCACCGCCTTCGAGGCGGTGGCGACGGGGTCCGACGGGCTGTATTCGCTGGCCGGCCAATTGAACGGCCTCACGCTTGTTCCGGCCCGCGGACCCGGCCTGACCTATGACAGCGCGGTCGTCGTGCAGGCGGCGATGGCGCATGCCGCGGCAAGACTGTTCGCGAACACCGGCCCGACCGGTCAGCGCGCACTGAAGGTGATGGCAAAGAGGGCCGGTGCAGACGCCGCGCTCGGGGTGCCGGAGGCCGTGGTCCGCCGCAGCGAGGACCACGGCCGCGCGGTCGCCGAGCACATCCTCGCCTGGGCGGCGACCGATGGTGGCGCGGTGATCGAGAACATGGGATTTCCGCTCGACTACAAGCTGACGGAAGGGCCGGCGCATTGGGTGCCGACCAACCTGATACGCCAGCAGCAGGTTCCGCTGCTGCCGGGCTGGGGCAGGACGCGGACCTTCGCCATGCCGGACGGGGCGGCCTGCGGCCTGCCGCCGCCGCCTGCCTACAGCGAGGCGCCGGATTCGCAATTCTACCGCGAGGCGCTCGAGGTCCGCGACACGGTGAACAACCTTACCGACGAACAGCGCGCCATCGCGCGCTTCTGGTCGGACGATCCGATGCTGTCGCCGACGCCGCCCGGGCACTGGATCTCGATCGCGATCGATGCGCTGGAGAAGGAGAACGCCGACCTGCCGACGAGCGCCGAAACGCTGGTGCGGCTGGGTGTCACACTGGCGGATGCCTTCATCGGCTGCTGGCATTCCAAGTTCGAGTATGACCTCGTCCGCCCGCTGACCTATATCCGCCGCGTCATCGACCCCAAATGGGAGGCGATCCTCAACACGCCGCCCTTCCCGGAATATCCGAGCGGTCACTCGACACAATCCGGCGCGGCAGCGACCGTGCTGAGCGAGGTATTCGGTCCCGCCTATGCATTTGACGACGGCACGCATGAGGACGACGGCCTGCCGGTGCGAAGCTACCCCAGCTTCTGGGCAGCGGCTGAGGAAGCGGGCATCTCGCGGCTCTACGGCGGCATCCACTTCCGCTCGGCGATCGAGCGCGGCCTCGACCAGGGGCGCTGCATCGGCGCCTATGCCAACGCGCTCAGGACGAGGAACTGACGCCATGCGCCTGCCAGGCACTCTCCTCGCTGCGGTGCTCGCGCTCGGCTGCCCAGCCGCGCAGGCTTTCGAGACACCCGTTCCCACCTTCGTCGAGGAGACCGCCGCCTCGGGCGTGCAGCACAGCTTCACCGGCGAATGGGAGTTCATGGTCGGGGGCGGCGTCGCCACGTTCGACTGTGACGGCGACCGGATGCCCGACATGCTGCTGGCGGGCGGCACGTCGCCGGCTAGATTCTACCGCAATGCGAGCGCGCCGGGGAGCGCGCTTACCTTCGAGGCGCAGGCGAGCGGTCTCGAACTCGACATGGTCTCCGGCGCCTATCCGCTCGACGTCGACAGCGACGGGGCGACCGATATCGTGCTTCTGCGGGTGGGCGAGAACGTCGTCATGCGCGGCCTCGGCGGTTGCAGGTTCGAGCGCGCCAACGAAAAGTTCGGCTTCGACGGCGGCGATGCCTGGTCGACCGCGCTCGCCGCGACATGGGAGAAAGGCGCGCAGTTCCCGACCATCGCCATAGGCAACTATATCGACAGGGCGCAGGACGCATTTCCGTGGGGCTCGTGCACCGACAACTGGCTGCATCGGCCGATGGGCGAGGAGCGCAAGTTCGCCCCGCCATTGCCGCTCAAGCCGAGCTTCTGCGCACTGTCGATGCTGTTCACCGACTGGAACCGCTCCGGCATGCCGTCGCTGCGTGTCTCCAACGACCGGGAATATTACAAGGGCGGGCAAGAGCAGTTGTGGCGCATCGACCCCGGCAAGCCGCCCGTCCCCTACGGTCCGAAAGACGGCTGGAAGCCGCTCAAGATCTGGGGCATGGGCATCGCCAGCACCGACCTCGACGGCGACGGCTACCCCGAATATTTCCTGACCTCGATGGCTGACAACAAGCTGCAGACGTTGGCCGCCAAGCCGGCGGACAGCGCGCCTAAGGCCACCTTCTCCGACGTCGCCTTCGCCAAGGGCGTGACCGTCCACCGACCCTACACCGGCGACGAGGTGAAGCCCTCGACCGCCTGGCACGCCCAGTTCGAGGACGTCAACAATGACGGGCTCGCCGATCTGTTCGTGGCCAAGGGCAATGTGTCGGACATGCCGGACTTCGCCAAGAAGGACCCGAACAACCTGCTGCTGCAGAAACCCGACGGGACCTTCGAGGAAGCAGGCGAAGCGGCCGGCGTGGCGAGCGTCGAGACCGGCCGCGGAGCCGCTCTCGCCGATTTCAATCTCGACGGACAGGTCGACCTCGTCGTCGTCAACCGCAACGGAAGGACGCAACTCTGGCGCAACTTGGATGCAGGTTCCGGCAACTGGGTGGGGCTCGAACTGAGGCAGCCGGCGCCGAACGTCGACGCGGTCGGCGCCTGGGTCGAGGTGCGCTGCGGCGGGCACACGACGCGCCGCGAGATCACCGTCGGCGGCGGCCATGCGGGCGGACAGCTCGGCTGGATCCATTTCGGCCTCGGAGCTGAAGCAAAGGCCGACGTACGCGTGTTGTGGCCGGACGGTTCGCAAGGCGAATGGCAGCCGGTGGAAGCGGGCGGCTTTTACGAACTGGTCCGCGGGCAAGCACCGAGGAGGTGGGCGCCCGGACGCTGATTAGGCGACGATCCTGCCGGGCGCGGCGGTCTGTGCGGGGGAGAAGACTTCCTGATCGATGAAGGTCAGCGCCCGCATGGCGCAGCCCTCGCGGATCAGCGGCATCTCGTCCGGCTCGGTATCGAAGGAGATCGCGCCCGAATGTACGCCGCCGGCGGTGCGCGCGATGGCGTCGAGCATCGGCTTTTCGATCAGGTCGAAGGCGTTGGCGCCGTGGCCGACGATCGCCACGGGCGCGGGGTCTATCAGCGCGAACAGGTTGCCGAGGCCGAAGCCGATCGCCTCGCCGGCGATGCGGAACGCCTCGCGCTCCGGGCCGGGCCGGCTGCGCGCGACGTCGGCCAATGCTCTTATGTCCTCGTCGGTCACGTCCCGCGCCACAGCTTCCGTCTCGGGCAGGCCCTTTGCGTTACGCCAGATCGCATAATTGCCAGCATAGGCCTCGATGCAGCCGCGCCGGCCGCAGCGGCAGAGCGCTCCGTCGGGCCGGTGGATCATGTGGCCGAATTCGCCGCCGGAGGACTGCGTGCCGGTGAAGAGTTCGCCGCGCAGCACCATGCCCATGCCGATGCCGTGCGACAGAAGCACGGCGATGAAATCGCGGGCATAACGCTCCGGGTTCCTCCAGCGCAGGCCAACCGCGATCATGTTGCAGTCGTTCTCCACCGTGACCGGTATTCCGAATTCCTTTTCCAGGATCGCGCTGAAATCGATATCGGCATGCGGCGTGATCGGCGACCAGAGGAGTTTGCGCTCGTTTGAGTCGGTGATGCCCTGCACGGCGAGCACGATGCGCATGATCGGCTGACGGTCGGGGGCCGCGACGATCAGGCGACGGACGATGCCGACCGTCTCGTCGACGAGCGCCTCGCGCGACAATTCGAGGGTCGGCAGCTTGCGCCGCTCCTCCGCGATCGTCTCGCCGGCGTAGTCGATCAGCGCGGCTGAAAGCTGATTCATCGACAGGACGACGGTGAGGATGGTCGCCGCATTCGCGTTGAGGCGAACCGCCACCTGCGGTCTGCCTCGCCGCGCGGCGGGAGCGTCGCCTGCCCGGCTCTCGACGAGGATGCCCTCGGAGATGAGATCGGCGGTTATGGCGGAAATGGTCGACGGGCTGAGCGCTGTCGTGGCGGCGATATCGGTGCGCGAAGGCTGCCCCGCGCGGCGCACCGCCGAGATCACCATCGCCCGATTGCGGCGACGCAGATCGTCGTGGCGGATGCCCACCGTCATGTTCGCCATCCTCCCGGGCACCGAGCCGCCCTCGCCGAACGGCCCCTTCTCGATGCTGATGGATATTGACAGACGGGGGACCGTGAGTCATTATTTTTTTCGAGGCTCGAAAAAAAGAGCTTCAAAATATGGCTCCAAGGCCAGTGTCATGCGCCGCCAAGGCGCTCAGGGAGGACTTCATGAACAAGTTTGCAACCGCCATGCTGGCGGGTGTCGCCATGTCGATGTCGCTTGCCGCCGTCGCCGAGGCGAAGGACAAGGTGATCGGCGTGTCGTGGTCGAACTTCCAGGAAGAGCGCTGGAAGACCGACGAGGCGGCGATGAAGGCCGCGATCGAAGCCGCCGGCGACAAATACATCTCCGCCGATGCGCAGTCGTCCGCCGGTAAGCAGCTCACCGACGTCGAGACGCTGATCTCGCAGGGCGCAAACGCGCTGATCATCCTGTCGCAGGATGCTTCCGCCATCGGTCCGGCGGTCGAAAAGGCTCTGTCGGAAGGCATTCCGGTGGTGGGCTATGATCGTCTGATCGAGAACAAGGACGTCTTCTACCTGACTTTCGACAATAAGGAAGTGGGCCGCATGCAGGCCCGCGAAGTGTTCAAGGCGAAGCCCGAGGGCAACTACGCCTTCATCAAGGGCTCGTCGGCCGATCCGAACGCCGATTTCCTGTTCTCCGGCCAGATGGAAGTGCTGAAGGAAGCCATCGATTCCGGCAAGATCAAGAATGTCGGCGAGGCCTATACCGATGGCTGGCTGCCGGCGAATGCGCAGAAGAACATGGAGCAGATCCTGACGACCAACGACAACAAGGTCGACGCGGTCGTGGCTTCCAATGACGGCACCGCCGGCGGCGTCGTCGCCGCGCTCTCCGCGCAGGGGCTCGCCGGTTCCGTGCCGGTCTCCGGCCAGGACGGCGACCATGCGGCGCTGAACCGCGTTGCGCTCGGCACGCAGACCGTGTCGGTGTGGAAGGACGCCCGTGACCTCGGCAAGAACGCCGCCGAGATCGCCTCCATGCTCGCCGACGGCAAGAAGATGGAAGAGATCCCGAACGTCGTGAAGTTTACCACGCCGGGCGGCAACGAGACCAACTCGGTCTTCCTGACGCCGGTTCCGATCACCAAGGACAACCTCAACGTCGTCATCGACGCCGGCTGGGTGTCCAAGGAAGTGGTCTGCCAGGGCGTCGCAGCCGGCTCGGTCGCAGCCTGCAACTAAATCGACAGTCTCAGGACCATTCGAGTGCCGCGGTTTGACGAAAGCCGCGGCACATCTTTAAGCTGGACGAAACTGCAGCGTCTTGGGCGGTGCAGTCGCGGGGAGGATTTGATGACCGAGACGCTGACAAACGCGCCGGTTGACCAGGCGCGATCGTTGGAAGAGGGCGCGTTGGGCCGCTTCCTGAAAGCCACCGAACTCGACACGCGCATGCTGGGCATGGTGGGTGCGCTGCTGCTGATCTGGATCGGGCTGCAATTCCTCTCCAGCCTGCGGCTCGGCGTGAGCCCGTTCGACTTCGATGGACGTGCGTTCCTGTCTCCTCGGAATCTTTGGAACCTCTCTGTCCAATCATCTTCTATCGCCATCATGGCGACGGGCATGGTGCTCGTGATCGTTACCCGCAATATCGACCTGTCGGTCGGTTCGCTGCTCGGCTTCGTAGGCATGATCATGGGCGTCACGCAGGCCGAGTTCCTCTCGGGGGTGCTGGGCATTCCCTTCGGCCATTCGTCGGTATGGATGATTTCGCTCGCTGTGGGCCTTGTCCTTGGCCTCGGCATCGGCGCCATACAAGGCTTCCTCATCGCGTATGCTGCAATACCAGCGTTCATCGTGACGCTGGGCGGTCTGCTCGTCTGGCGCGGCGCCGCCTGGTGGGTCACGAGCGGCCGCACCGTGGCTCCCATGGACGCCACCTTCCGTCTCATGGGCGGCGGCCCCACTGGCTCGATCGGCGCGACATGGAGCTGGGTCGTGGCGCTTGTTGCCTGCCTCGGCGTCGTCTTCATGCTCATCTCGGCGCGCCGGCAGCGTATTCGCTTCAATTTCCCGCTGCGGCCGGTATGGGCCGAGGCGCTGCTCGGCTCCGTCTCCTGCGCGGTGATCCTGGGCGCCGTCTGGATTGCCAACTCCTATCCATGGCCGATCGGCATCGTGCGGCGCTACTATCAGGATCTGGGGCTCGAAGCGCCCGAAGGGGCATTCATCGCCCACGGCATCGCGATCCCGGTGCTGATTGCGATCGTCGCCGGCGTTGCGGTGACGTTCATCTCAAAGCGCACCCGCTTCGGCCGGTATGTATTCGCCATAGGCGGCAATCCGGAAGCGGCCGTGCTTGCCGGCATCAATACCCGCTGGGTGACGATGAAGATCTTCATGCTGATGGGCTTGCTGGTCGCCATCAGCGCCGCCGTCTCGACCGCGCGCCTCAACGCGGCGACCAACGCGCAGGGCACGCTCGACGAACTCCTGGTCATCGCTGCGGCGGTCATCGGCGGCACATCGCTTTCCGGCGGCGTCGGAACGGTCGCCGGCGCCATGATCGGAGCCGTACTCATGCAGTCTCTGGCCAGCGGCATGATCCTGCTCGGCGTCGACACGCCGCTGCAGAACGTCGTGGTCGGCTCGGTGCTCGTCCTGGCCGTCTGGCTCGACACCGTCTACCGGCGGCGCAGCAAGTAGAAAGGGCACGACGATGAACGAGGTCAAGGGCGGAAGCGCTCCTGTGGCGGAGCAACAGGGCAAGACACCGCTGGTCGAGATGAACGGCATGGCCAAGTCATTCGGCGGCCTGCGCGCCGTCGACAATGTCGACATCAACCTGTTCCCGGGCGAAGTCGTCGGCATTCTCGGCCACAACGGGGCGGGAAAGACCGTGCTGATCAAGATGCTGTCCGGCGCGATCCAGCGCGACAGCGGCACGATCAGGATCAATGGCCGGGACGCGCCGATCAACAATCCGCGCGACGCCAAGAACTTCGGCATCGAGACGATCTACCAGACGCTGGCGCTGGCCGACAATGTCGACGCGACTGCGAACCTGTTCCTGGGTCGCGAGCTGATGACCCGCTGGGGCACGCTCGACGATGCGGCGATGGAGGCCGAAGCTCGCAAGGTCATGGGACGGCTCAATCCGCGCTTCGTGCGGTTCAAGGAACCGGTGATCGCATTGTCGGGCGGCCAGCGCCAGTCCGTGGCGATCGCGCGTGCGATCCATTTCAATGCACGGGTGCTGATCATGGACGAGCCGACGGCTGCGCTCGGACCGCAGGAAACGGCGCAGGTCGCCGACCTGGTCAAGCAGCTGAAGTCGGAGGGTATCGGCATCTTTCTGATCAGCCACGACATTCACGATGTCTTCGGTCTGTGCGATCGCCTCTACGTGATCAAGAACGGCCAGGTGGTCGGCATGGCGAAGACCAGCGACGTCACCAAGGACGAGGTTTTGGGCATGATCATTCTCGGCAAATGCCCGCCCGGCGCGATACCGGGGCCGGGCGCCATGCGCGAGGCGGTCGCGGCCGCCTGACCGGGCTCCGTTTGACGCAGGGTCGCCCTGGACCAAGGGTGCGGGCATTGCAATAGCCCGTCCATCCGATATGCATGGCGCAACCATCCACCTCCTGCGGAGTGCGCGTGAGACGGATATTCCCCGCGGTCGTGTTTCTGTCGGTCGCCGCCGCGAGCCTCGTCATGGCGGGCTACGCTTATGTGGCGGCGACCGATGCGGCGCGCATCAAGTTCGAGAGCACGGCCGACGACGCGGTCAGCCGCATCGAGACGCGGCTGGAGCTGCATCTGTCGCTGCTCAGGGCCACGCTCGCCCTTTACAAGACGGGAAACGGCTCGGTCAGTCGCGACGCGCTGCGCTCCTTCGTGTCGGCGCTCGATATCAAAGGCCGCTACGCGGGGATCCGCGGCCTTGGCTATGCGCGACTTCTGCGCAACGGAGGCGAGCGCGCGGCGGAAGACGATCTCGCCCGCAACTATGGCCGCGACATGCAGGTCTGGCCCGCCGAAAGCGGCTCGATGCGCGCCATCGTCACGCTGCTCGAGCCGCAGGACGACGGCAACCGCAAGGTGCTCGGATTCGACATGATGAGCGAGCCGGCTCGACGCGCGGCAATGACGCGCGCGATGGAGACCGGCCAGCCTTGGGTGACCGGGCTCGTTTCGCTGGTTCAGGACGACGGCGCCTCACGCCAGCCGGGCTTTCTGATCTACCTTCCCCTGGTCCTTGGTGCGGCGGAGGACGCGAGTGTCGCGCAGCGCGCGGCGGCGACCGCGGGCTTCGTCTATGCCCCGTTCCGGGCTGGCGAACTGTTCAGTGCCGCACTGGCGAAGGCCCCCATCCTGCCGCTGGCGATCGAGGTCTTTGATGGAGAGCCAAAGCCCGAGACGCTGATCTTCAGGTCGCAGACCCCACCCGACCAGTCGATGGGAATGTTCCAGACCAGCCGTCAGGTCGAGGTGGCCGGGCGTACGTGGCTGCTTCGCTTCGAGCCGACGTCGGCATTCGTCTGGCCTTCATCGCGGATGGCGGCCATTGCCCTTGGCCTCTTCGGACTGATCCTCGCGACAGCGCTCGCCTATGTCGTCCGGTCCGGCGAAAAGGCGTACGAGGCGGTGCGCGCGCTCAACGAGGCTGGCGAAAAGGCTCTCCAGGAGAAGGATCTCCTGCTGCAGGAGATGAAGCACCGGATCAAGAATTCGATCGCCCGCGTGCTGGCGATCTCCCGCCAGACGGCGTCCGGGTCGAAATCGATAGAGGAATTCTCTGCCTCGTTCTCCGCGCGGCTCCAGGCGATGTCTGCCTCGCAGGACATGCTGACCCGATCGCGCTGGCAGAAGGCCGATCTGCGCGAATTGCTTGTCACGGAAATCGAGCAGGTGCTTGGCAACGACATGGACGCCGACCGTCTCACCGGACCGCAGGTGGAGATCGACGAGGCGACCACGCAGGCGCTCGGCCTGACCTTCCATGAACTGGCGACCAATGCCCTCAAATACGGGGCGGCCGGCACCGGCTCGGGTTCCCTCACGGTTACCTGGAGCCTCGCGAAGAACGGCCTGCGGCTGTTCTGGCGCGAGCGGGGCGGCGGCAAGGTGGAACCGCCGGAACGGAAGGGGTTCGGAACGCGTCTGATCGACGCCAATATCGTGCGCGAACTCGGCGGAAGCATCGAGCGTCGCTATCCCGAGGACGGGATCGATATCGATATCTTCATACCGCTCAAACGCTGATCGGGGACACCCCGCCACGAAAAAAGGGGCCGCGCGATGGCGGCCCCTCCGGTTGTCGGCTGCGGATCAGTAGTAGCCGGCCGGGCAAGCGGCGATGTAGATGCGGCCGCGGCGGTCGCGGTAGCGGCATTCGCCCCTGCGGGTCGCGGAGCCGAGCAACACGCCCGCGGCACCGCCGATGACGGCACCCGCGACGGCGCCGCCGACACGACCGGTCGCCAGGCCGCCGACCGCTGCACCCACGACGGCGCCGCCCGCCGCATCCTGCTCGGCCGTCGTGCAGCCGGTAATCGCCATGGCCGCAACCAGTGCGATGATGATCTTCTTCATTGCGCTCTCTCCTTCAAAAAAAACCCGCCCGAATGTTCCCTTACACGCGATGCGAGCGAAAATCCGGCCGATTACCGGAATCGTCTAGACCGGGACGAATATGCATTGAAACGTAACCGTTCGGTTGCGCCGCGCCCCGACAAGTTCAGGTGATCATTCATGAAGCGTGTTCCCCGTCACGGATGCCACGTTCATCGAGATGGCCTCCACGGTGGCGCGCAGCGCTCCGTTGGGCGTCACGTCCCACACGAGCTCCGCGTCCTCTTCCTCCATGGCCGGGTCGACATAGACGCACGTTCCCATCACACGTGGCTTCCTGCCATCGAGTTGGCGGAGCGCAGCCGGCAGTTCCGCATCGCATTCGCCCGCCGTCTCGTAGACGGTGACGGGCGACGGCAGTTCCTCGCACTGCTTCATGTCCTGGGAACATCCAACGATCAGCAACAGCGCAGCAATGTGTTCCATGGCCGAATCCTTTCGGCGCAAGAACGTGTTCCCGTTCAATTTGGTTCCATTTCGGGCGGAATTGCGAACGAGGCAGGCTAAACATGCCCGCGCGTCATATGACGACCAGGACCTATTGGAGGTAGGCAATCGCCAGGATGGCCGCGACAGCCACGCCGGCGGCGATCGTACCGATCCTGAGCGCGGCTCGCGAGGCATTCGAGACCGGGAGGTCTTCTTCGACGATGAAGCTCCCCATCGCGAGGCGCGCAACGTCTTCCAGATGATTCATCCTGGTGTTCACGCGCTTCTCCTCTCCGATGGAATTCGTCAGCGTAAACGGGCTCCTCTCCCGCTGGTTCCATACACGCATCCTCGCACAGACGTGTTGAGGCGCGATTAAGACCGAACGGAGAAACCTTAGTCGGCGTGGAAGCTGTCGGCCGGAAGAACCAGCCGGTACAACAGACGGCCCTTGTCGGCGGACAGGGTGGCGGAACTGTTCAGCGAGGAGGGCACGACGCGTTCGAGGGCCACGGTGCCGAAGCGCTTGTTTTCGAGACTCGCGTCGGCATTGTTGAGCGGTTCGCTCCAGACGAGTTCCATCTCGCCGTGCTCGAGCGGCCGCACCTCGATGCGAACCTGTCCCTCGGGTGAGGAGAGTGCGCCGTAGCTGACCGAGTTGACGGCGAGCTCATGCAGCGCCAGTCCGACATGGAGCGCCGCATTCGGATTGAGATACGGGTTCTCCCCGTCGAGGAGGAGGTTGCGCGACGGTTCCGCGCAATAGCGCGCCACCTGGCCGGACACGAGCTGCGACAGGTCGGCGCCGCGCCAGTTGGACGACGTGACGAGATCCTGGGAGGACGATAGCGACTGCAGCCGTCCGCGGAAGCGCGACAGGAACTGATCGATTGAGCCGGCATAGCGGCCGGTCTGCGCCGCGATGCTCTGGATGATCGCGAGGAGGTTCTTCGAGCGATGGCTCACCTCACGCAGCAGGGTTCGCAGCGTCTGCTCGCGCAACCTCTGCTCGGTTATCTCGGTCGCCGTCGTCACGATGCCGACGATTGCGCCTTCGACGTTCCGCAGCGGATCGAGCCAGATCTCGAACCAGCTCAGCCCCTCGGAATTGGAAACCTCTATCTCGGCATGACGTCGACCGCTGCCGGAGAGAACATCCTTCTTCAGCCGCGTCAGATTCTCGGCGACGGCTTCGGGAAAGATCTCGAAATCAGTGCGGCCGACCAGCCCGTCCGCGCCCCATTTGGCCGGTGCGTTCTCGGTCCAGAGGTAGGCGAGGGAGGTATCCTGGGCGAGGAGGGCCACATTCGCATTGCCCAATGCCCGGATCAGGCTTGCCTTGTCGGCTCCGTCGATCGCGGAGGACGAAGTCGGCGATGAACGCCCGCTCTTCCCCGCTTCGATCATGCACTCGCCCGCCCTGTGGTTGGTCCTCCGGCTAAACTGTTGGCGCAAGCCAAAGTTCCGTCAAACCGCTCACGCGAGCGCCTTGGCGGGCCGACACGGAAAAAGCCGCCGAACCGCGCACTGTTGCAGAGCGCGATCCGGCTTCGGCCCCGGGAAACCGCTGAGGGGGATTTCTAGCTTCCCGGAACGGGGTTCGCCTGCCTTCAGCTCGCCCTGCGAACGAGGCCGGCGATGAGCGAAATCGCAAGGAACGCGAGGAACACGAAGAACAGGATCTGCGCGATTCCCGCGGACGCTCCTGCGATACCGCCGAAGCCCAGCGCGCCGGCAATGATGGCGACGACGAGAAAGACGAGGGTCCAGTACAACATCCAACTCTCCTGAAATCCGCGGGCCAATGCCTCTCGCGGAGGGCATCTCCCAGCTTCTGGCAAAATTGTGACCGACCGGGTCGATCTTCATGCCACAAACGCCACGTCGCGTATTTTGTTCCCCTGTCCAGGGGTGCTCGACGGCTATGCCGCCGCTTTTGCCTGGCGATCGAAGAAGAGCGCCTGGCTGATCAGAGCCTTCACCATCTCCGGATTGAACGGCTTGGTGACGAGGAAGGCGGGTTCGGGACGTTCGCCGGTGAGGAGCCGCTCGGGGAAGGCGGTGATGAAGATCACCGGAACGGCGGTGGTCATGAGAATCTCGTTGACCGCGTCGATGCCCGAGCTGCCGTCGGCGAGCTGGATGTCCGCCAGAACCATCTTGGGCTGAGTCCGGTTGAAGAGGCCGACCGCTTCCTTGTGCGTTCGGGCAGTGCCGACCACGCGGTGACCGAGGCTTTCCACCATCTCCTCGATGTCCATGGCAATCAGCGGCTCGTCCTCGATGATGAGGATGTCGGTTGCGACCTGTCTGGAGATCTCGCGCGACGCTTCGGCGATCAGGTTGGCGAACTCCTCCTCGGTCACGTCGAGGATTTCCGCCGCCTGTTCGTCGGTGAATCCTTCGACGGCGATGAGCACGAATGCCTGACGCGGGAGCGGGGCAAGGGTCGCAAGGTTGGCCGCGGTGCGGCGCTCCCATGCGGATGCCGGCGGTTCGGAAGGCAGGTTGGAAGCGATCGAAGAGAAGAGACGCGTGAACACCTTGTAGAGCGCCACCCGATCGCTGGAGGCCTGCGGAAAGATGCTGACATCGGCAATGATCGCCTCGAGAACGGCGGCGACATGAGCGTCCCCGCTCGACTGTGAACCGGACACAGCTCGCGAGAAGCGGCGCAGGAACGGCAGATGCGGGGCGATGCTTGCGGAAAGGCTCATAGTTACTACGTCTCCCTCAGTGACGATCTGCGCCAGGAAACGGCGCATATATTTAACCAACGTACTTCGCCAAAAAAAGTTCCACCGATGCGGAACTTTTTTCGGATTCGCGCATTTCAGCGAGGTCATTGCTGTCGGCGGGCGACAATGGCCGGGCGTCGGGATCGGGGACGGTGGGCCGATGTCAGGAAACCAAAGGGCGAGTTCAACGAATGACCGATAAGAAAGAACCATCCGAGCGGCGGGCAGGCCGTCCCGGTAGCGCGGATGTCCTCGGCAGCAATTCCGAGATTGGGCGCAAGCTGCGTCAATACTATGACGGGCTCGTGTCGGAGGAAGTCCCCGACCGGTTCGCTCAACTGCTTCAGCAACTCGACCAGGCAGAATCTGCCGCGAAGTCGGAGTGAGCCGATGGCGGTCACAGCCGACTTCAAGTCCGGACTGCTCGCGGCTATCCCGAATCTGCGGGCTTTCGCGGTCTCTCTCACGCACAACACCGACCGGGCGGACGACCTGGTCCAGGAAACGCTGGTCAAGGCATGGGACAAGCATGAGAGTTTCCAGCCGGGGACCAACCTGAAGGCCTGGCTGTTCACCATCCTGCGCAACGAATTCTACTCGCAGATGCGCAAACGAGGTCGCGAGATCCAGGATTCCGACGGGATCATGACCGCTCGCCTGGCGGTTCATCCGAGCCAGCACGGTTCGCTCGACCTCGAGGATTTCCGGACCGCCCTCGAAAGGCTACCCGAGGATCAGCGCGAGGCGATCATTCTGATTGGCGCCTCGGGCTTTTCCTACGAGGAAGCGGCCGAGATCTGCGGCTGTGCCGTGGGGACGATCAAGAGTCGTGTCAGCCGGGCCCGCAGCCGCCTCCAGGAACTCCTCGGGATCTCTGGCGAAGGCGAGTTCGGCCCTGATTCGATCGCTGTCCAGATCCTGGGCGCGGTGGTGTGATCCGCCGCTCGAGATTCACTCCTGCATTTGGGTCTTTCGGTGCACCGCGTCCGCCAGCGCTTCCACGAGATCGCTCCCCAGATAGGGCTTGGTGACGACGGGCACTCCGGGAAAGCTGTCCGCCATTTCCTTCGCATCGGAATATCCGGTCGCGAAGACGAACGGCCGACCGGCATCGAAGAGCGCGCGAGCGAAATCGGTGGACGTCGCTTCTCCCAGCCGCATATCGACGACCGCGGCGTCGAAATCGAAGGACCCGTCCGCTTCGGACCCGATCTCGTCGATGGCGCGACATATACGGACATCAGCCGCGCCGTAGTCCCGGCAGGACTGTTCGACCTCCATCGCAATGAGGAACTCGTCTTCCAGGATGAGAATCTTGAGGCCGTCGAGCGGCAAGGTTTCCAAAATTTGTTTCTCCGAAATTACCTTGGGTACGCTCATTGCAGCACCGCTGACAGTACGTCATTTAACTATGACATGTGCCTGAGGGCGGGAGGAATGAGGTGACGATCGCAGCGCCGACCCTGGGCAAGCTTTATCCTTGCGAAAAATGCCCGCTTCGGCCTTTGGATATTTTCCGTGATTTCCAGCCTGACGAACTGGCTTTCGTCAGCCGGTTCAAGACCGGCGAACTGACAGTCGATCGCGGGACGACCGTTCTCGTGGAAGGCAGCCATAGCGCTCACCTCTATACCGTTCTGTCGGGTTGGGGCTTCCGCTACAAACTGATGTCCGACGGCAGGCGTCAGATCCTGAACTATGTCGTGCCCGGCGACCTGATCGGTCTACAAGGCAGCCTTACCGGTGAGATGCAGCACTCCGTCGAAGCGTTGTCGAACCTGATGTTGTGCGTGTTCGAGCGAGATCAGCTCTTCACGTTGTATCGGAACCACCCTGGACTTGCCTACGATCTCACCTGGCTCGCCGCGCGCGAGGAACAGATGCTCGACGAGAATCTGCTCAGCGTTGGACGACGCAGCGCGCTCGAGCGCGCCGCCTACCTTCTGGCGTTCTTCAACCAGCGCGCAAAGACGGTCCATCTTTATGCCAACGGCCGAGCCACCATACCCATCACGCAACAACACGTGGCCGACACGCTCGGTCTGTCCATCGTGCACACCAACAAGACGCTTCGCAAACTCATCAACCGCAACGCGATCCGCTGGCTCGACCGCGGCTGCGAGGTGCTCGACGAGACGGCGCTTCTCGGGATCGCGGGTTGGGAAGGGCTCGGCGAGCAGCGGCGACCGCTGATGTGAGGAATTCGGCTGGACTCGCGCGGAGAAAGGCATTTTGATGCCGCGGACCGGAGGAACCTCGCCGCCGGTCGGGCGTTTGGCGTCGTGCAAACGCAAAGGAGTCTTTCATGCCGTCTTCGACAGAGAAAACCGAAAAAGCCGCCAACGGTTCCAGGAGCACGGCACAGCCGTCTGTTTCGGAGATGGAGGCGCAGATCGAAACCCTGAAGGCGGAGATCGCAAAGCTCACGGCCCAGGTGCAGAGTTCCGGCGAACGATCGCTCGAGGCGGTGAAGAACATCGCTCAGGAAGGCCTCAGCCAGGCGCGGGCCAAAGGCGAGGCGGCCATGCAGGGCCTGAAGTCCGAAGCTTACGACATCGAGGGCGAAATCGTCGCCCGGGTGCGCGAAAAGCCGGTCACATCGCTGGCCATCGCCGCGGGTGTCGGCTTCCTCTTCGCGCTGCTGGCGCGCCGCTGACACCTCGCCCCACCTCGGAACGTCCATGCTCGCGGCGCTGATCCAGTCCATCGTATCCGGAGAAACGACGCGAGCGGCCAAGCGCGTCCGGCGCGCGATGATCGACTACATGATCGCCGGAATCTGTCTGGGGATAGGCGTCGGCTTTCTGATCGCCGCTGCCTATATCTTCGTCGCGGAGCGCTACGGCGCGCTCTACACGGCGATCGGTTTCGGGCTGGGCTTCATCGCATTGGCCGGCGTGGCGCTCATCGTGCATCGCATCATTTCGGGCATCCAGGCAAAGCGCCGCGCGGAAGAGGCGCGGGCCGCCCAGGTTCAGGCACTTGCCGGAGCGGCGGCCTTCGCGATCCTTCCCGCGCTTCTCAAGGGGCGTGGCGGTCTCCTATCGCTTCTGGCGCCGGTGGCCGCAATGGTCGCCTATGCGATCTTCAAGGAAAACAGCGACCGCGCGCAGGACGAAGACTCGGACTCCTGAGACCGTGACAGCTTCACGATTGGCTCGAGATCCGGAACCGATCCGGGGCGGAACGCATTTGCATGCGACGATGGTCTGGAGCATGTCATGCGTAGGTTCTTCTCAGCACGAAACGCCCGACAGGGACGGCCGGGCTTTCCCGTCTTCGTTGTTCTTCTGGTTTCGCTGGCGCTTGCCTGCGCTGTGTGGTTCGCCGTCGAGATTTACGGAACGTCTATCCAGTCGCCCCGCACCGAGGCCACTCAGCCGACGACCGGCGCGCCGGCTCCCGCCCCGTCAGGCGGTTGAGCCCTTACGCCGGGACGAGTACTCGCAGCGATTTCGGGTGGATGCGGATGGCCGTCTCGTGATCGATCGGGGATAGCTCCCCGTCAATGACACAGCGATGCCGCCTGTGCAGGCGGGTGAACTTCAGCACCACATGCTTGCCGGTGTGGATCTCGACATGGGTGTTTCGTGTCCACCGCCCGACGAGCATGTGGAGAAGGGCGGACAGAAGATGCGGCAGCCGGCGCGCCGTTGTGACGTAGACGCCGAGCGTTCCGCCGTCGGGCTCGTCCGCATAGGGCAGGTGCCCCTCGCCGAAGAGATTGTTGGTCACGCCGATGCCCGACGCCCGCACCAGAATTTCGGTACCGTCGATCTCGATGGTAACCAGCATCGACGGTGGCCGGAGGACGGTCGCGAATGCGGCCCGGACCGAGGCGCCGATCTTGCCCAGGCGCGAAGCGAAGTTCATCTCGTCGCGGATCTTCACGAGCTTGGCGTGAAGGCCGACCGAGTATTGATGGACGAAGGGCCTCCCATTGGCGGTCGCCACATCCACCTCCCTGACCTTGCCGGTCGCCACCGCCGCGATAGCCGAGTCGAGATCGAGCGGCATGCCGAGACTGCGGGCAAAGAGGTTCATCGTTCCGGCGGGAAGGACGGCGAGTATCTTGCCCGTCTCCATGATGACGCCCGCAGCGGCTGAAACCGTGCCGTCGCCGCCGCCGGCCATGACTACGTCCGCGTCGGGGGCCTTGACCGCCTCCCGCAGTGCATCCATGAGCCCGCCGCCTTCCACGACACGAACGTCCACCGTGTGGCCAGCCTCGCCCAGGCGATCACGCAGGCGGGCAGCGAACGCATCGAGATCCATCGTGCGGAGAGTTCCGCCATCACTGTTCAGTACGGCGATGAACCGCATATGCAGGCTCCGGATGGGTTTGGGGGTGGAGTGGGTCGAGACTAAGCGGACACGCGCGTGAAAACGCGAGACCGGCCAAAAGGTTCCGCACATTTCCCTTGGAAATCAATACGCAAGGCAGGGCGTGGGTTCTATTTCGATTTGGGAACCCGATCCGCAAACCGGCGTTAACCGGACTGTGAGGCCGCGCCACCTTCACAGCGACGATCGGAATGGCGCGGCCGTGCAAAGAAACCCTGCACGAAGGAGAGACTATCATGATCCGCAAGCTCTTGGCGACTACTGCTATCCTGACGATCATTTCCACGGGCGCTTTCGCCCAGACCACCGCACCCACCACCGAGCCGGCCCCCGCGACCCCGCCGGCAGCGACCGAAGCAGCCCCGGCTGCCCCGCTTGCTCCGGGCGTAGCCGTTGAACAGTCCGAAGTGACGGCCGACGGCCAGCTCGCTTCCAATCTGATCGGCGAGAACGTCTACAACAGCACCGCCGAGGATGCCGAGAAGGTCGGTGACGTCAACGATCTCGTGCTCTCCAAGGACGGCATGGTCGAGGCCATCGTGATCGGCGTCGGCGGCTTCCTCGGCATCGGCGAGAAGGACGTTGCGATCGACTTCAAGACGATCGACTGGGCTGAGCGCGACGGCGACCGCTGGATCGTGATCCAGGCGACGGCCGATCAGTTGAAGGAGCTTCCGGACTTCGATCGTGGTGCGTATGCGCCTGCCCCGGCAGTCGCTTCGAACGATGCGGCGACCCCGCCTGCGACGACAACCCCGTCGACCGACATGAGCCAGAACAATGCGGCGACGCCTCCGGCGGCGACCGACAAGACGGCTGGGGCTCCGGCCGACGCGGACGCTACCAAGGCCGACAAGACGGCCGAGGCACCGGTTGCCTCGGGCACCGATACGACCGCTCAGGCTCCGGCCACCGACACCACCGAGACCGGCGCCATCGACCGTTCGAAGCTCAAGGAGCTGAACATGGCCGAGATCCGCACCGAAGACTTCGTCGGCACCACCGTCTACGGCGCCAACGAGGAGAACATCGGCGAGATCGGCGATGTGGTCCTGCAGGACGGCAAGGTCGACGCCATCATCATCGACGTCGGCGGCTTCCTCGGCGTGGGCGAGAAGGAAGTGGCCGTGGGCATGGACAACCTGGCGTTCATGGCCGACGAGGATGGCGATCGCTATCTCTACACCAACTTCACCAAGGAGCAGCTCGTCGCGGCGCCGGCCTATGACGAGGCCAACTACGCGACGAAGCGCGACGAGATGCGCATCGTTCCGAACTGATCGTTTCGGCTCTTCGGAAATCGGCCCGCGCGGGAAACCGCGCGGGCCGCTTTTGTTTGCTTTAGCGGTATCGTTTGCCAGCTACCCCACTTTCGGTCAGTTCCAGCAGGGCCAGAGACTGATCGAGATGCGCCGCGCGCCATTCGAGCAGGCGTTCGGCCATTTCTAGGCGGGCGGACGCATAGGTCGGGTCGCTCGCCAGATTGCGGGTCTCGTTTGGATCCTCCCTCAGATCGAACAAGACGGGCAGCAGTCCGCCGCCGAAGTGTACGTATTTCCAGCGGTCGGTGCGCAGGACCGCGAGGTTGCACTGCCTTGGCGACAGGCCGAAGCGTCTCTCCGCCGTGCCCTTGGCGATCGAGCGGAAGTCGAATTCCCAGTGCGCGGCGTCGCGCCAGACACTCGGCGATGCGCCATCGAGAAATGGCGCCAGCGATTGGCCATCGAGATGGGCGGGCACCGGCGTTCCGATCAGGTCGAGCAGGGTCGGCATGATGTCGACGGCTTCGGTGAACCGGTCGACCCGGCTGCCCCGTGCCTTTCTCCGCCGCGGGTCGCGGATCACCAGCGGCACGTGGTAGCTCTGGTCGAAGAAGCCGCCTTTCCCCATCGAGAAGTGATCCCCCATCATCTCGGCATGGTCGGACATGAAGACGACGACCGTCTCATCCCAGGCGCCCTTCGCGGCGACCGCATCAAAGATGCGGCCGAGCTGGCCGTCGACTTCCGTGATCATGCCCCAGTAAAGGGCGCGGATCTGCCGGACCTCGTCCTCGCTCCAGTCGCGCACCTTGCCCTTGGCGCCCGGGATGAACTTCGTTTTTCTCAGCCGCTCCATTGCCCAGGCGGAGAACGGATGGATCGCCGCCTCCGTCTCCATGTCCGCCGCCCGGCGAAGCGCGGGTCCGTCCGAAGGGTCATACATCGTGTTGAACGGTTGCGGCACGATGAAGGGCGGGTGGGGGCTGATGAAGGACAGGTGCGCAAACCAGGGTTCGGCCTGCTCGCCGAGCCAGCGGATGAACTCGCCGGCGATGAACGCGGCGGGCGTCTCGTCCTTCGAATAGACGGGCGGGGCGGACGAGACTTCGGGCGAACGTTTCGCCGGCTTGTGGATGTCCGGGAAGGCGGCGTTTGTCTTCACGCCGCGCGAGGCGAGCCAGGATAGCCATGGCTTCTGGTGTTCGGGCAACAGCACGCGCGGAAAGAAGCCGGGCAGGATCCCTTCATAGGTCCTCAGCGCCGGGTCCGACGGGTCGAGCCCGCGTGGATCGGGCGAGGTATCGGTGTAGCCGAAGAGCGTCGGCGTGTAGCCGGCGCGGCGCGCGGCGAGCGCGATGTTGTCGTGGCGGGTGTCGAGCGGCGTCCCGTTGCGGCAGACGCGGTTGTTCATCTGGTAGAGCCCGGTGTAGATGCACGCACGTGCCGGCGAGCAGGGTGCAGCGCCCGCATAGTGGCGCGAAAACAGCACGCCCTCCTTCGCCAGCCGGTCGACGTTGGGCGTCTTCACCACCGGGTGGCCGACGGCCGACAGGCTGTCGCCGCGCCATTGGTCGCAGGTGACGAAGAGCACGTTGGGCCGCGCCTTGTCCTTCGTTCCGCTCTTCACGGCATGCTCCTTTTCACCAGACTGTTCCCGTGGTCTGCTAGCAGTCGCATCGAACGGAGGAAAGCAGATGGTCGCCTGGCGTCGCACAGTTCTATCGGTCATGGCGGGGGCCGCATTCGCGACGGCGGCGGAGGCCACCTTGCCGCCGCAGTTCCAGCGGGCAAAGGAATTGACGGCAGTCATCGACGCCGCTGCCGGTGTCCTCGGCGCCCGTCCGATCGAGAGCGTATACCGGGTCGAGGACGACCTCTACCGGGTCGAAACCGCGGGCTGCGTCCTCGATGTCCGTATCGAGGGCTTGCCCATGCCGCAAGGCATGGTCGGACCGCGGCGCTTCAAGGCTGTTCCCGGTGAGCCAGAGTGCCAATAGCTGGAATTATGAACGATTTTTCCCGATCGTTCACAAATGCAGCACAGTCCTTGCTGCGACCGGCGGCTTTCCTTCCGCGTCTCGCGACCGACATATGGACGCAACGGGCGGCGCGGGCCGCCGAAGCGAAAGGAGCACCATCATGCTCACTCAGATCAAGGGGCTGCACCACGTCACGTCGATGGCGGCGGATGCCAACACCAACAACCACTTCTTCACGAAGACGCTCGGCCTGCGCAGGGTCAAGAAGACCGTCAATTTCGACGCGCCTGACGTCTACCACCTCTACTACGGCGACGAGACCGGCGCCCCCGGCTCGGTGATGACCTATTTCCCGTTTCCGCACATCGCCAAGGGCCAGCCCGGCGTCGGCGAAGTCGGCACGACCGTCTTCTCGGTACCAGTGGGCTCGCTCGGCTGGTGGCAGGAGCATCTGACGAAGGAGAACGTCGCGGGCCTCGAGCCCGGCGAATCCTTCGGCGAGAAGCGGCTCCTCTTCAAGGGCCCCGACAATGACGGCTTCGCGCTGGTCGAACACAAGGGCGATGCGCGTGCGGCGTGGACGCAGGGTGGCGTGCCGGACGACTACGCCATCCGCGGCTTCCATTCGGCCTCGATGCGGCTGCGCGACGGCGGGGCGACGGCTGAGCTCCTGAAGTTCATGGGCTACATGCAGGTGGACCAGTCGAAGAACGTCACTCGCTTCGCCGTACCGAACGGCATGGGCGCCGACGTCGTCGACATCGAGGCGCTGCCGGTGACGCCGTTTGCGCGGCAGGGCGCCGGCTCGGTGCATCACATCGCGTTTGCGGTGGAGAACCGGGCGAAGCAGCTCGAAGTGCGCAAGGCGCTGATGGACACCGGCTACCAGGTCACGCCGGTGATCGACCGCGACTATTTCTGGGCGATCTACTTCCGCACGCCGGGCGGCGTGCTGTTCGAGGTCGCCACAAACGAGCCGGGCTTCGACCGCGACGAGGACACCAGGCACCTCGGCGAGGCGCTCAAGCTGCCGAGGCAGCACGAGCACCTGCGGGCGATGCTCGAAGGCCACCTCCAGCCGATCGAGGACTGACCATGACCCAGAGCTACATCGAGAAGGTCCTGCCCGGGAAACCGGGCGGGCCGCTGCTCTTCACCTTCCACGGCACCGGCGGCGACGAGCACCAATTCCCGGCGCTCGGCCGCGACCTGATGCCCGAGGCGACGGTCGTCTCGCCCCGCGGCGACGTGTCCGAGCATGGCGCGGCGCGCTTCTTCCGCCGGGCCGCCGAGGGCGTCTATGACATGGACGACCTGGCCCGTGCGACGGCCAAGATGAAGGCCTATATCGAGGCGCATGTCGCGGCGGCAAAGCCGTCGGCCGTCTATGGCATCGGCTACTCCAACGGCGCCAACATCCTGGCATCGACCATCTTTGCGGCGCCGGACCTGTTCGACGCCGTGGTGCTGATGCATCCGCTGATCCCGTTCCAGCCCGACATCAGGGGCGACCTCAAGGGCCGGCGGATCCTGATGACGGCCGGCCGGCAGGACCCGATCTGCCCGCCGCTCTACACCCACCGCCTCGAAGCCTGGTTGCGCGACGCGGGCGCCGATGTCATCGTCGAATGGCACCCGGGCGCGCATGAGGTGCGTCCGAACGAGATCGAGGCCGCGCGCCGCTTCCTCCTGCCGGTTGGAGCCTGAGATGTCCGAACTTCCCGACATCCGGATCGAGGAGACCGGCTCGAAGGGCCGCTATTTCATCCGGCTCGACACCGGCGAAGAGGCCGAGATGACCTTCACCAAGATCGGCGAGAGCCAGATCATCATCGACCATACCGAAGTGCCGGACGCGTTCCGCGGGCAAGGCGCCGGGCTCAAGCTTGTCTCCCGCGCGGTTGAGGACATGCGCAAGGCGGGCAAGACGATCATCCCGCTCTGCCCCTTCGCCGCCGCGCAGTTCCGCCGCCATCCGGAATGGTCCGACCTGTTGAGGAAGTGACATGACGCCCGAGATCCAGTTCGAGACCACCCACAAGGGCGGCCGCTACTTCGTACCCATGCCCAACGGCGAGGATTCGCGGCTGACCTTCGTCAAAGTGAACGACGGCCACATCATCGCCGACCACACCTTCGTGCCGGTGCCCTATCGCGGCGACGGCATTGCCGAGGCGCTGGTCGAGCGGCTGATCGCGGACGCCCGGACCAACGGCTGGAAGATCACGCCGACCTGCTGGTACGTCGCCGACGAGATCAAGCGCCATGCGCCCGAATGGGATGATGTGGTGAAGGGGTGAAAGTCTGTTCGTACTAGGCGCGCAGCACCGGTTCTACCCGGCCTTCCCCGAAATCCGCTCCGCCAGCACTTCCATCCGCTCGGCCAGCCCGGACAGCGCGCCGGTCAGCGCCGAGTCGTTCTTGTCGGCCTTCATCAGGGCGTCGTCGCGGGTCTTGCGCAGCGTCTCGATCTCGGTCTCGAGCCCCTTCACGCGGCGTTGCAGCTCGGAGAACTCGTCCATGACCATGATGCCGGCCATCACGGTCAGGCGGTGGTCGCCGATCTCGCCGAACGAGCCCTTCAGGTGGCCGACATAGCGGTCGAAGCGGTTGGCGAGGTCGATCAGGTGCTCTTCCTGGCCCTCGTCGCAGGCCATCCGGTACTGCTTGCCATCGATGGTGACGGTGACTTGTGCCATGGCCTCACCTGTCCAACACGGCGCGGATCGTCTCCATCGCCGTGACGAGGCGGCGCGAGACTTCCTTGTTGGCGCCTTCGAGCCGCTCGGCGCGGGCTTCCGACGCATCGAGTTCCTGCGCCAGGCGGGCGCGGTCGGTGTTCATGCGTTGCACCTCGGCCTCGGCTTCGGCGTAATCCTGATCGCGCTCGAACCGCGCGGCCACCGCATCCTCGAGCATGGCGATCGCCTTGCCGAGCCGGTTGATGACTTCCTTCAGCGTGACATCGCCGGTCATTGTTGAGCGTTCCACCCGTCCCGACGCGCGAATCGCGCATTATTCGAACGAATTATCCTGTCAAGCTTAGGCGTCGGGCGAAGCGGGCGTCAACAAAGCCCGCCGGCTTTCCCCTGCTATCCGAGCGCTCCGCGCGTTGACAGGTGTCGGGCACCTGCTATGTGTCCCTCGCATTTTCCGGGGGGATGCGGCCGATGCGCGTCCGCTCCTGGCCTCCAAGGGCTCGAGGTACAAGATGACGTCACGTGAAAAGCATGACCGGATGGCGAACGCGATCCGCTTCCTGTCGATGGACGCTGTCGAGAAGGCCAATTCCGGCCATCCCGGCCTGCCGATGGGCGCGGCCGACATCGCCACCGTGCTGTTCACGAAATACCTGACCTTCGACCCGGCCAACCCGCACTGGCCCGACCGCGACCGCTTCGTGCTGTCGGCCGGCCACGGCTCGATGCTGCTCTATTCGCTGCTCTACCTGACCGGCTACGAGGACATCACGCTCGACGAAATCAAGAACTTCCGCCAGATCGGCTCGAAGACTGCCGGCCATCCGGAATACGGCCACGCCGCTGGCATCGAGACCACCACCGGCCCGCTCGGCCAGGGCCTCGGCAATTCGGTCGGCATGGCGCTCGCGGAGAGGATCCTCAACGCCTCGTTCGGTAACGATCTCGTCGACCACTGGACCTACGTTCTGGCCGGCGACGGCTGCCTGATGGAGGGCATCAGCCAGGAGGCCATCGCGTTTGCCGGCCACCTCAAGCTCGGCAAGCTGGTCGTCTTCTGGGACAACAACAACATATCGATCGACGGGGCGGTCTCGCTGTCGGATTCGACCAACCAGCTCGAGCGCTTCGCGGCGTCCGGCTGGCACACCATCTCCTGCGACGGCCACGACCCGGACGCGATCGCGCAGGCCATCGAGGCCGCGCGCGGCGATAACCGCCCGAGCCTGATCGCTTGCAAGACGACCATCGGCTTCGGCGCGCCCACCAAGGCAGGCACCAACAAGGCGCATGGCTCGCCGCTCGGCAAGGACGAGATCGCCGCGACCCGCAAGGCGCTCGGCTGGACGTCGGCGCCGTTCGAGGTGCCGTCCGACATCCTCGACGCCTGGCGGCTGGCGGGGCTGCGCTCGGTCAAGAAGCGCAAGGAATGGGAGGCTCGTCTCGCCAAGGCCGATACGGATATCCGCGGCGAGTTCGAGCGTCGCATGCGCGGCGACCTGCCGGGCGGCTTCGAGCCGGCGATGGCCGCCTACAAGCAGAAGCTCGCCGCCGACAAGCCCAAGGTCGCGACCCGCAAGTCGTCGGAAATGGCGCTGGAGATCGTCAACGGCGCCGTGCCCGAGACGATCGGCGGCTCGGCCGACCTGACCGGCTCGAACAACACCAAGACCAGCCAGACCAAGCCGATCACGCCGACCGACTTTTCCGGCCGCTACGTCTATTACGGCATCCGCGAACACGGCATGGCCGCCGCCATGAACGGCATGGCGCTGCACGGCGGCCTGATCCCCTATTCCGGCACGTTCCTCGTGTTCTCCGACTATGCCCGTCCGGCCATGCGGCTCGCCTCGCTGATGCACCAGCGGGTCGTCTTCGTCATGACGCACGATTCCATCGGCCTCGGCGAGGACGGCCCGACCCACCAGCCGGTCGAGCACTTGGCCGCACTGCGCGCCATCCCCAACCATCTCGTCTTCCGCCCGGCCGACGCGATGGAGAGCGCTGAGTGCTGGGAGATTGCGCTCAACTCGCGCACCGCGCCCTCGACGATCGCGCTGACCCGGCAGAACCTGCCGGCGGTACGCACCGAATACAGCGAGGAGAATCTCTGCGCCCGCGGCGCCTATGAGCTCGCAAGGGCATCGGACGATGCGGTCGCCACCATCTTCGCCACCGGCTCCGAGATCGAAATCGCGCTCGCCGCCCGGGGCAAGCTCGAGGCTCACGGCCATCCGACCCGCGTGGTGTCGGTTCCCTGCTTCGAGCTGTTCGAGCAGCAGAGCAAGGACTACCAGGCGGCGATCATCGGCAAGTCGAAGGTGAACATCGCCATCGAGGCCGGCATCCGCCAGGGCTGGGACCGTTTCATCGGCCGCGAGGGTATCTTCATCGGCATGCACGGCTTCGGCGCCAGCGGCCCCTACGAGAAGCTCTACGAGCATTTCGGCATCACGGCTGACGCAGCCGCCGCTGCCGCGGAGAAGCTTCTCCATCCCACCAAGTAATCAGGCGGACGCGCGAGCCCGCCTTTCCTCCCGCACTATCGGAGATCGAACATGACCGTCAGGGTAGCAGTCAACGGATTTGGCCGGATCGGCCGCAACATCGTCCGCGCCATCTATGAATCGGGCCGCAAGGACATCGACGTCGTCGCCGTGAACGATCTCGGCCCGGTCGAGACCAATGCGCACCTGCTGCGCTTCGACAGCGTGCACGGCCGCTTCCCGGGCGAGGTCAAGGTCGAGGGCGACACGATCTCGATCGGCACCGACTCGTTCAAGGTTCTCGCCGTCAAGGATCCGACGCAGCTGCCGTGGAAGGAACTCGGCATCGACATCGCACTCGAATGCACCGGCATCTTCACCGCCCGCGACAAGGCGGCGATGCACCTGACGGCCGGCGCCAAGCGCGTCATCGTCTCGGCCCCGTCCGACGGCGCCGACCTGACCGTCGTCTACGGCGTCAACCACGACAAGCTGACGAAGGACCACATGGTCATCTCGAACGCGTCGTGCACGACCAACTGCCTGGCGCCGGTCGCCCAGGTGCTGAACGACGCGATCGGCATCGAGAAGGGAATGATGACCACCATCCATTCCTACACCGGCGACCAGCCGACGCTGGATACGATGCACAAGGACCTCTACCGCGCCCGCGCGGCGGCGCTGTCGCAGATCCCGACCTCGACGGGCGCGGCCAAGGCCGTCGGCCTCGTCCTGCCCGAACTCAAGGGTCGCCTCGACGGCATCTCGGTGCGCGTGCCGACGCCGAACGTGTCGCTGGTCGACCTCAAGTTCATCTCCAAGCGCGCGACCACCGTGCAGGAGGTCAACGAAGTGCTGATCGCCGCCTCGAACGGCCGCCTGAAGGGCATCCTCGGCGTGACGCACCACCCGAACGTCTCGATCGACTTCAACCACGATCCGCATTCCTCGACGGTCGCGCTCGACCAGACCAAGGTCATGGACGGCAACTTCGTCTCGGTCCTGTCCTGGTACGACAACGAGTGGGGCTTCTCGAACCGCATGGGCGACACCGCCGTCGCGCTCGGCAAACTGATCGGCTGACGCGGAGTTCCCTCTCATTCCAGATGCCCGGCTCCGGCCGGGCATTTTTCGTTCCGGACACCGGTTCGCGGGAAAATATCAACCCTGCCATGCATTTGTTTCCGCTGCGCCTTCTCTTCGCCGCACTATCTTATGAGGAGGAATAGACAAGGTCGGGGGACGAATGTTCGAAGGGGTCTATCTCGTTACGCTTGCCGGAACCGCGATGGTTCTCGCCGCGGCATTCTCGAGCCTGATCGCCTTCCGCTTCGGCGCGCCCCTGCTGCTGCTCTTCCTCGGCATCGGCCTGCTTGCGGGACAGGACGGGCTTGGTATCCCTTTCGACAACGCCTCCGCCTCCTACTTCATCGGCTCGATCGCGCTGGCGGTGATCCTGTTCGATTCCGGCTTCGGCACGGCCTTGTCGTCGCTGAGGCTGGCCGCTCCACCGGCACTTTCGCTGGCGACGATCGGCGTGATCCTGACAGCTGGCTTTTTCGGCGCCTTCGCGTTTGCGATCACCGATTTCGACTGGCTGGAATCCTTCCTGCTCGGCTCGATCGTAGCCTCCACAGACGCCGCCGCGGTGTTCTTCCTGCTGCGCGCCGGCAATCTCCACATCCGCGAACGCGTCCGCAACACGCTGGAAATCGAATCCGGCTCCAACGATCCGATCGCGATCTTCCTGACCATCGCCTTCGTCGAGCTGATCAGCGCCGGCGCGGCCGTTGAGCCGGGCGAACTGGCCATCGGCATCGTTCTCGGCTTTCTGCGCGAAATGGGCGTCGGCGTGTTCGCCGGGCTGCTCGGCGGCCGCCTCATTGTGATGTTCGTCAACCGGCTGAAGCTGGATCCCGGCCTTCTGCCGATCTTCGTCATCACCGTCGCGCTGGTGTTGTTCGGGATAACCGGCGCGGTGCACGGCTCCGGCTTCGTCGCGGTCTACACGGCGGGTCTCGTCGCCGGAAACTCGGGCATGCGCTCCACCGCGACGCTCAAGCGCTTCCAGGACGGCATCTCCTGGCTCGCCCAGATCATCATGTTCCTGGTGCTCGGCCTCTTCGCCACTCCGTCGCAGTTCATCTCGATCCTGCCCGTCGCGATCGCGCTGTCGCTGTTCCTCATTTTCATCGCGCGGCCCGTCGCGGTGTCGCTCTGCCTGTTGCCCTTCCGCTTCGCGCGGGCCGAGACGGCGTTCATCTCCTGGGTCGGCCTGCGCGGCGCCGTGTCGATCCTGCTTGCGCTGGCGCCCATCATCGGTGGGCTGGAGAACGGCCGCCTACTGTTCAACATCGCCTTCATCGTCGTGCTCGTGTCGCTCTTGGTGCAGGGCTGGACGATCGGGCCGGTGGCGCGGCGGCTCGGGCTGATCATCCCGCCGCGCAGCGGCCCGCTCGACAAGGTCGAGCTGGAGCTGCCGGGTTCGGCGCATCATGAGCTGCTCGCCTATCGCGTCGCACGGGGTAGTCCGGTGGCGCGCGGCGGCCGTATCCCGCGCTGGGCGCGGCCGTCGCTGGTCATCCGCGAAGGCCGTTCGCTCAAGCCGCAGGACGCCGGACGCCTGCTGGCCGACGACCTCGTCTACATCTTCGTCTCCGACCGCTATCCGCGTCTGCTCGACCGGCTGTTCGCCACCAAGGTGTCGCTGGCCGCCGACGACGAGGAGTTCTTCGGCGCCTTCACCGTCGACCCCGATCATCTGGCCAGCGAGATCAGCGCCGCCTACGGCGCGGAGCTGCGCGAGGGCGAGGCGGATCTCACCATCGCGAAGCTGATGCTGGCGCGGCTCGGCGGCCATGCGGAATATGCCGACCGGGTGCAACTCGGCCCGATCGAGCTGATCGTGCGCGATACCGACGCCAAGGGCGAGATCGACTCCGTCGGTCTGTCGCTCGAACCACAGGAGCTGGCGCCGTCGATGCCGTTGCTGCTGACCGCCGGCGAGATCCGCGACCGGCTCGCGCGCTTCGTGCGGCGAATGCGCGCGAAACCGGCGAAAACGCCGGACGAACCGGCCCCGCCCGACGCGGCCTGAGCCGCGCCATCTTGCGCTCTCAGGGGCCGGCTGTATGGTCCTGCGCGATTTGGCCGGCGTCAGGCGCCGGAAGGCATGGAGGGTGTGATGACCGCGTTCAGGACGCTTGACGACATCGGCGAGGTGAAGGGCAAGCGCGTGCTGGTGCGCGTCGACCTCAACGTGCCGGTACAGGACGGCGAAGTCAGCGACGCCACCCGCATCGAGCGCGTTGCGCCGACGATCCTCGAGCTTTCCGACAAAGGAGCCAAGGTTGTGCTGCTCGCCCATTTCGGCCGGCCGAAGGGCGCGCCGGACCCGGCGCAGTCGCTCGAACCCATCGCCCGGGCGACGGCAACGGTTCTCGGCCGCGACGTCGCCTTCGGCTCCGACTGCGTCGGCGAGGCGGCGGCCAAGGCCGTCGCGAACCTGAAGGACGGGGGGATCCTGCTCCTGGAGAACACCCGTTTCCACAAGGGCGAGGAGAAGAACGATCCCGACTTCGCCAAGGCGCTTGCCGCCAATGGCGATCTCTACGTCAACGACGCGTTCTCGGCGGCCCACCGGGCGCATGCCTCGACCGAGGGCATCGCCAAGCTGCTGCCGGCCTTCGCCGGCCGCACGATGGAGGAAGAGCTGTCGGCGTTGGAAAAGGGCCTCGGCAAGCCGGTGCGCCCGGTCGTCGCCATCGTCGGCGGGGCCAAGGTCTCGACCAAAATTGACCTCCTGATGAACCTCGTCACCAAGGTCGACGCGCTGGTGATCGGCGGCGGCATGGCCAACACGTTCCTCGCCGCGCGCGGCACCGACGTCGGCAAGTCGCTGTGCGAGCACGATCTCGCCGCGACCGCCAAGCAGATCATGATCGAGGCGGCGACCGCCGGCTGCGCCATCGTCCTGCCGGTCGACGGCGTCATCGCGCGCGAGTTCAAGGCGGGCGCGGCCAACGAAGTGGTGGACGTCGCCGCTGTGCCTGCCGATGCGATGATCCTCGACGTCGGGCCGAAGACCATCCAGGCAATCAACGACTGGATCGACCGCGCCGCGACGCTGGTTTGGAACGGCCCGCTCGGCGCTTTCGAGATCGAGCCTTTCGATACGGCGACCGTCACTGCGGCGAAGCATGCGGCCGCCCGCACGAAGGCCGGCAAGCTTGTATCGGTGGCCGGCGGCGGCGACACGGTCGCGGCTCTCAACCAGGCGGGCGTGGCCGACGACTTCACCTATGTCTCCACCGCCGGCGGCGCCTTCCTCGAATGGATGGAAGGAAAGGCTCTGCCGGGCGTCGAGGCGCTGAAGGCATAGGAGCGTCAACCATCTCGGCTAAGCCCGATCTTTCAATCGATTGAGCCGTCCGCACGCCATTCCGTCTTGTATGGACTTCTGCTAAGCGCGCGCAAACAAACGGAAATCGGTCGACAGTCGGAGAACGAGATGAACAAGCAAATGGCCGCGCAGGCCGCGAACAAGGACGGCTTCATTGCAGCGCTCGACCAGTCGGGCGGCTCCACGCCGAAGGCGCTCAAGCTCTACGGCATCGCGGAAGGCGCCTGGTCGAATGACGCGGAGATGTTCGACCTCATCCATCAGATGCGCACGCGGATCATCAAGTCGCCTGCCTTCACCGGCGACAAGGTGATGGGCGCGATCCTGTTCGAGCAGACCATGGACCGCGACATCGACGGCACGCCGACCGCGCAGTATCTGTGGGAGAAGCGCGGTGTGGTGCCCTTCCTCAAGATCGACAAGGGTCTCGCCGCTGCGGCGGACGGTGTCCAGTTGATGAAGCCGATGCCGGACCTCGACGCGCTCCTGAAGCGCGCGGTCGCCAAGGGGATCTTCGGCACGAAGGAGCGCTCGGTGATCGACGCGGCGAACCCGAAGGGGATCGCCGCCGTGGTCGCCCAGCAGTTCGAGGTCGGCAAGCAGGTGCTGGCGCACGGCCTCGTGCCGATCATCGAGCCGGAAGTCACAATCTCGATCCCCGACAAGGCGGAAGCGGAGGATATCCTGCTTGCGGAAATCCTCAAGCATCTCGACCAATTGCCGGCCGGCCAGAAGGTCATGCTGAAGCTGACGCTGCCGACGAAGGCGAACCTCTACAAGCCGCTGGTCGACCATCCGAAGGTCATGCGCGTGGTGGCGTTGTCCGGCGGCTATTCCCGCGACGAGGCGAATGCGAAGCTCATGCAGAACGACGGCGTGATCGCCAGTTTTTCTCGCGCCCTGACCGAAGGCCTGTCAGCGAAGCAGAGCGACGCCGAATTCAACGCCGCGCTGGCGTCGGCGATCGACAGCATCTTTGAAGCCTCCCGCGCCAGGTAAGCGGCCAGCCCGGGCCGGCGGGGATACGTGATTTTCGTCGCGTCCGCCGGACGGCGGTGCTAAGGGGGCCTCGCGGCCCCTTTTCACTCCACAGATTTCGATCATGCCCACCCCACGCTTCGCAGAGACCGACGCCGACATCGTGATCGTCGGCGCAGGCATCGTCGGCATCTGCGCCGCCGTGTTCCTGGCGGAGTCCGGAAAACGGGTCCTCGTCATCGACCGCACCGGCATCTGCGAAGAGACGAGTTCGGGCAATGCCGCGGCGCTCGCCTTCTCCGACGTTCTGCCGCTCGCCCACAAGGGCATGATGAAGAACCTGCCGCGCTGGCTGGCGGACCCGCTCGGGCCGCTGGCGATCCGCCCCTCCTATCTCCCACAGCTCCTGCCCTGGCTATGGCGCTTCTGGCGTGCCGGCCACGCCGATCCGCAAAAGGCGATCGCGGCGCAGGTGTCCCTGATGCGGCTCGCCGAGGCCGAATGGATGGCGCTGCTCGACCGCTCGGGCACGCGACCCATGCTGCGCGAGGACGGGTCGCTCGAGCTCTACGAGAGCGAGTCGGAGTTCCGCGCTTCGCTTCCCGGATGGTCCGCTCGCGAGGCGCATGGCATCGACTTCCGCCATGTCGAGGGCGCGGAGATGGCCGGCCTCCAGCCCGGTCTCGCACCCCGTTTCGTCAAAGGCACCTTCGTGCCCGGCTGGAAGACGGTCACGGACCCTAAACTGCTCGGCAAGGCCATCTGGGCCCATGCCGAGGCGAAAGGCGCGCGATTCGAGCAGGCGAATGTCGACAGCGCAGCGGCAGGCGGCGGCTCGGCGCGCGTCCGCCTTGCCGGCGGGCACGAGATCAAGGCTGCGAAGCTCGTCATCGCCGCCGGAGCCTGGTCGCATCGTCTGGCGGGCGTATTCGGCGACCGGATCCCGCTCGAAACCGAGCGGGGCTATAACACGACGCTTCCCGCCGATGCCTTCGACGTCAAGCGGCAGCTGATCTTTTCCGGCCACGGCTTCGTCATCACGCCGCTCTCGACCGGGCTTCGCGTCGGCGGCGCGGTCGAACTCGGTGGGCTGAAACTGCCGCCCAACTATGCGCGCTCCAAGGCGATGCTAGAGAAAGCCAGGCGCTTCCTGCCAGGCCTGAAGACCGAGGGCGGCCGCGAGTGGATGGGCTATCGCCCGTCAATGCCGGATTCGCTGCCCGTCATCGGCCGATCCAGCCGATCTCCCAACGTCTTCTACGCCTTCGGCCACGGCCATCTCGGCCTGACGCAGGCCGCCGCTACCGGCCGCCTCATCCACGACCTCGTCGCAGGCAACGCGACCGCCATCGACCTTTCACCGTTCTCGCCGCAACGTTTCTGAGACCAGACATGTCCCGCCATTCGTTCCACATCATCGACGGCCACACCTGCGGCAACCCGGTCCGCCTCGTCGCGGGCGGCGGGCCGCTGCTGGACGGTTCGACCATGATGGAGCGGCGGGCGCATTTCCTGGCCGAGTATGACTGGATCCGCACCGGGCTGATGTTCGAGCCGCGCGGGCACGACATGATGTCGGGCTCGATCCTCTATCCGCCGACCCGTCCCGATTGCGACGTCGCGATCCTGTTCATCGAGACCTCCGGTTGCCTGCCGATGTGCGGCCACGGCACGATCGGCACGGTGACGATGGCGATCGAGCACGGGCTGGTGAAGCCGAAGACGCCGGGCCTGCTGCGCCTCGACACGCCGGCCGGCCTGGTGCTCGCCGAATACCGGCAAGAAGGTGAGTATGTCGAGGAAGTGCGCATAACCAACGTGCCGTCCTTCCTCTACGCCGAAGGGCTCACGGCCGACGTTCCCGGCTTGGGCGAGATCGTCGTCGACGTGGCCTATGGCGGCAATTTCTACGCCATCGTCGAGCCGCAGAAGAACTTCCGCGACATCGCCGACCACACGGCCGGCGAACTGATCGGCTGGAGCCCGCTGCTGCGCAAGGCGCTGAACGAGAAATACACGTTCGAGCACCCGGAAAACCCCGGCATCAACCGGCTGTCGCACATCCTGTGGACCGGAGCGCCAACGGTCGCGGGGGCCGACGCGCGCAACGCCGTGTTCTACGGCGACAAGGCGATCGACCGTAGCCCGTGCGGAACAGGCACCTCCGCCCGCATGGCGCAGCGCCACGCCAAGGGCCTGCTGAGGGAGGGCGACGGTTTCGTGCACGAGTCCATCATCGGCTCGCTGTTCAAGGGGCGCGTCGAGAAGGAGACGACTGTCGCAAACCGCAAGGCGATCGTGCCCTCGATCGGCGGCTGGGCGCGCACTACCGGCTACAACACGATCTTCATCGACGACCGCGATCCCTACGCGCACGGCTTCGTGGTGAAGTAAGACTTTGGACGAAGCATTCCGTCCTCGCAAGAATCCGTGATTCTTGAACCTGAACGCGACGGATTCTGCGAATCCCGCCTGTGACATCCGTCGAAAAGTCAAAGACTTTGCGATGGGCCAATGATAGCGTCCGGCTTGGTCCAGGTCGTGGACCGTTCATGTCGCGAATTTAGGCAGTGCCCTTCGGGGAGGCTCGATGTCGCAATTTGACATTGCATTCCGGCATCGAACGGCTACGACTTAAGAGAACCACATAAGGGATGCGCCAGGGGTGGCGACATTCCAGGGGAGCCGGTTAACGATGGAATATTTTATCCAGCAGCTCATCAATGGGCTGACGCTGGGATCTATCTACGGGCTGATCGCGATCGGCTACACGATGGTCTACGGCATCATCGGCATGATCAATTTCGCCCATGGCGACATCTTCATGCTCGGTGCGTTCGTCGCGATGATCGTCTTCCTGATCCTCGTGGCGATGTTCACCACCGTCCACGTGGTCTTCTTCCTCCTGGTCATGATGATCGTCGCGATGCTGACGACATCGCTGTGGAACTGGACGATCGAACGCACCGCCTACCGGCCGCTGCGTGGCTCGTTCCGCCTCGCTCCGCTGATCACCGCGATTGGCATGTCGATCTTCATCTCCAACTTCGTGCAGGTCACCCAGGGCCCGCGCAACAAGCCGATCCCGCCGATGATCAATTCGGTCTACGACGTCGCCGGCATCTCGATCTCGCTGAAGCAGATCGTCATCGCCGTCGTGACGATCGTGCTGCTCGCGATCTTCTGGTACATCGTCAACAAGACGCCGCTGGGACGCGCCCAGCGCGCCTGCGAACAGGACCGCAAGATGGCGGCGCTGCTCGGCGTCGACGTCGACAAGACGATCTCCATCACCTTCATCATGGGTGCCGCGCTCGCCGCCGTCGCCGGCACGCTGTTCCTTATGTATTACGGCGTCGTCGCCTTCTCCGATGGCTTCGTTCCCGGGGTGAAGGCGTTCACGGCGGCCGTGCTCGGCGGCATCGGCTCACTGCCCGGCGCCGTACTCGGTGGCCTGCTGATCGGAACGATCGAGTCGCTCTGGTCGGCGTATTTCTCCATCGACTACAAGGACGTCGCCGCTTTCTCGATCCTGGCGATCGTGCTGATCTTCCTGCCCTCCGGCCTCATGGGCCGCCCGGAAGTGGAGAAAGTCTAGCGCCATGGCGACGACCCATTCGACTGCTGCCGCCGCCACCACGAGCGCGCAGCCCAATGTCATCGCCGATGCCTTGAAGGAGGCGTTCTACGCCGGACTGATAGCGCTCGGCCTGTTCGTGCTGATCATCGGACTGAAGACCGACCAGAACATCCACAACGAACTCATCGTCGTTCAGCGCTGGAGCCTGCTGTTCGTCGTCGTCGCGATCGTGACGGTCGGGCGCTTCGCTTTCTCCGCCTTCGTCTGGCCGGAGGTCGAGCGCCGCCGTGCGATCGGAAAGAAGGCGGCGGTGGCTTCCGAACCCGGCTTCATCAAGCGGAACATCAACTGGATCGGCGTCATCGCGCTGTTCCTGTTTCCGGCTTTCGTGATCTGGACGAGCGGCGTCCAGGGCTCGCTGAAGTGGATCGACAATTTCGGCATCCAGGTGCTGATCTACGTGATGCTGGCCTGGGGTCTCAACATCGTGATCGGCTTGGCCGGCCTGCTCGACCTCGGTTATGTCGCCTTCTATGCCGTCGGCGCCTACACCTACGCGCTGCTGGGCACGCATTATGGCCTCTCCTTCTGGATCCTCCTTCCGGCCGCGGGGGCAATGGCCGCGCTGTGGGGCATCCTGCTGGGCTTTCCAGTGCTGCGCCTGCGCGGCGACTACCTCGCCATCGTCACGCTCGCCTTCGGCGAGATCATAAGGCTCGTGCTGATCAACTGGCGCGAGGTCACCAATGGCTCGGCCGGCATTTCCGGCATCCCGAAGGTCACCTTCTTCGGCATCTTCGACTTCGACGTGTCGTCGCCCTTCTACATCGGCAAGGTGTTCGACCTGCCGACGTCGGGCGTCTACTACAAGATTTTCCTCTACTACCTGATCCTGATCCTCGCCCTGATCACCGCCTTCGTTACGGTTCGGTTGCGGCGCATGCCGGTCGGTCGCGCTTGGGAAGCACTGCGCGAGGACGAGATCGCCTGCCGCTCGCTCGGCATCAACACGACCAACACCAAGCTCACGGCCTTCGCCATCGGCGCGATGTTCGGCGGTTTCGCGGGCTCGTTTTTCGCCGCCCGCCAAGGGTTCATCAATCCCGAATCCTTCGTCTTCCTGCAATCGGCGATCATCCTGGCAATCGTGGTGCTGGGGGGCATGGGCTCGCTGGTCGGTATCGCCATCGCTGCGCTGGTGATGATCGGCGGCATGGAGGCGCTGCGCGAGATGCAGTTCCTCAAACTCGCCTTCGGGCCAAACTTCACTCCGGAGCTCTACCGCATGCTGCTGTTCGGCATGGCCATGGTCGTTGTCATGGTCTGGAAGCCCAGAGGCTTCGTCGGCAGCCGCGAGCCCACCGCCTTCCTGAAATCGAGTAAATCCGTGTCCGGTTCATTCACGCGCGAGGGACACGGCTGATGACGACGGCATCCGATCCGATCCTCAAGGTCGAGCATCTCTCGATGAAATTCGGCGGCCTGGTCGCCGTCGGCGACCTGTCCTTCGAAGCCAGGCGCGGCGAGATCACCGCCCTGATCGGCCCGAACGGCGCCGGCAAGACGACCGTGTTCAACTGCATCACCGGCTTCTACAAGCCGTCGGAAGGCATGATCACGCTGACGCGGCGCGACGGCACGACCTATCTGCTCGAGCGGCTGCCGGACTTCCAGATCCCGGCCAAGGCCAAGGTGGCGCGCACGTTCCAGAACATCCGGCTGTTCTCGGGCATGACGGTTCTGGAGAACCTGCTCGTCGCCCAGCACAACAAGCTGATGCTGGCGTCCGGCTTCACGGTGCTCGGACTGTTCGGCGCGCCGGCCTATCGAAAGGCGTCCGCCGAATCGCGCGAACTCGCGGCGCATTGGCTGGAGAAGGCCAACCTTATCGACCGCGCCGACGATCCGGCGGGAGATCTGCCCTACGGGGCGCAGCGGCGCCTCGAGATCGCGCGAGCCATGTGCACCGGGCCGGAACTGCTCTGTCTCGACGAGCCGGCGGCCGGCCTCAACCCGAAGGAATCGCTGGCGCTCAACGCGCTTCTCAACGACATCAAGGACAATACCGGCACCTCGATCCTGCTGATCGAGCACGACATGTCGGTCGTCATGCAGATTTCGGACCACGTCGTGGTGCTGGAATACGGGCGCAAGATCTCCGACGGCGACCCAAGCTTCGTGAAGAGCGATCCCAAGGTCATCGCCGCCTATCTCGGCATCGACGACCAGGAGGTCGAGACGGTGCTGGTCGAGGTCGGCGACGAACATGTCATCGAACAGCTCGACGGGACGCCGGATCCACAGCATGGGCCGGCCGCATCCTCGTCGATGATGGCAGGTCCCGTCTCGGACACGATCGAGCACGCTGCCGATCACGAAGGCCTGGTAACGGTGTCGCCGGGCGCGTCCAAGGCCGATCGGGTGAAGGCGGCTGCGCCCGCGGCGACGATGCCTCCTGCGAAGAAGTCCGATGCGAAGACCGCATCCGCTACGGCAAAGCCAAAGGCAAAATCCGTCCCGGCCAAGGCCAAGGCGGAGACTGCGCCGGTCGCGAAGGTCACCCCGCCTGCAACACCGAAGGCAGCGAAGCCTGCGTCCAAGGCGGTGCCATCTGCGTCGGCAGCGCTGACGGTGCCGCCCGCTGCCGACGACCTCACCCTGATCAAGGGCATCGGCCCCGTCAATGCGCGCAAGCTCAAGGAGCACGGCGTGACGAGCTTCGCTCAGATCGGTGCGTGGAAGAAGGCGGACGTCATCGCGGCCGAAGCCTATCTCGAATTCGATGGCCGCATCGCCCGCGAGGACTGGGTCGGCCAGGCCAAGCGCCTCGCGAAGGGGAGCAAGCCGGCCAAAGCCTCCACTGCCAAGACCGGAGGGCGCGGCTGATGACGACCCAAACCCTTCTCTCGGTCGAGGGCGTCGAGACATTCTACGGCAACATCCGCGCGTTGAACGGCGTGACGATGGAGGTCAAGCAAGGCGAGATCGTCGCCCTGATCGGCGCCAACGGCGCCGGCAAGTCGACGCTGATGATGACGATCTTCGGCGCGCCGCGTGCCAAGTCCGGCCGTATCGTCTTTGCCGGCACCGACATCACCCAATTGCCGACGCACGAGATCGCCCGGCTGCGCATCGCGCAATCGCCCGAAGGCCGCCGCATCTTCCCCCGCATGACCGTGCTGGAGAATCTCCAGATGGGGGCGAGCCTCGACAATCTCGCCCACTATGCCGAGGATTCGGAAAAGGTCTTCACGCTGTTTCCCCGCCTCAAGGAACGCATCCAGCAGCGCGGCGGCACGCTGTCGGGCGGCGAGCAGCAGATGCTCTCCATCGGCCGCGCGCTGATGGCGCGACCGAAGCTCTTGCTGCTCGACGAGCCGTCGCTCGGTCTGGCGCCGCTGATCGTGAAACAGATCTTCGACGCGATCCGCGTGCTCAACGAGCAGGAGGGCCTGACCGTGTTCCTGGTCGAGCAGAATGCGTTCGGAGCGCTGCGTCTCGCGACGCGCGGCTATGTCATGGTCAATGGCAACATCACCATGAGCGGGACGGGACAGGACCTGCTTGCCAATCCGGAAGTCCGCGCCGCCTATCTCGAAGGCGGCAGGCACTGAGGAGGGACGTTCGATGCACGGTATTCTCTACGAAGAGCCCAGTATCTGGCAGTTCTTCTTCGTCACGCTCGTTCTTGGCGGCGGTGCCGCGTGGATGACCGGGCGCGCCTGCGCCCAGACGTGGCGGCCGGTGTCCAGCCTGATCGCCTTCCTGCTGATGCTCGGGATCGCGGTGAGGTTCATCCACCACGCGCTGTTCGACGGCACGATGTTCACGGCGCAGTATTACGTCGTCGACACGATTATCCTGATGGTGATCGGCTATATCGGCTACCGCTACACGCGGGTGAACCAGATGGTGACCCAGTATCACTGGCTTTACGAGCGCGATTCATTTCTCTCCTGGAAGGAGAAGCGCTGACGTTCACCATTAGCGCCGAATCCAACAGGATTCGGCGTGACAAGTGCCTGAAAATGGGCAAAGTTTCCTTTCTGCGAGTTGGGTGGGCATCGCATGAAAGCAATCATCCAGGCCCGCCCGTTTAACGGGAGTGTATCAATGAAGAAGTCTCTCTTGTCGGCCGTTGCCATGACCGCGGTTCTCGCGTTCAGCGGCAGTGCGTGGGCCGACATCATGATCGGCGTGGCCGGTCCGATCACCGGTCCGAATGCTGCCTTCGGCGCGCAGCTGCAGAAGGGCGCCGAGCAGGCGGCGGCCGACATCAATGCCGCCGGCGGCATCAATGGCGAGCAGATCAAGATCGTCATCGGCGACGACGTTTCCGACCCGACCCAGGGCGTTTCCGTAGCGAACAAGTTCGTTGCGGACGGCGTCAAGTTCGTCGTCGGCCACTTCAACTCGGGCGTCTCGATCCCGGCCTCGGAAGTCTATGCCGAGAACGGCATCATGCAGATTACGCCTGCCTCGACCAACCCGAAGTTCACCGAGCGCGGCCTGTGGAACACCTTCCGCACCTGCGGTCGCGACGACCAGCAGGGTGCCGTCGCCGGTGCCTACATCGCCGCCAACTTCAAGGACGGCAAGGTCGCCATCATCCACGACAAGACCCCCTATGGTCAGGGCCTTGCCGACGAGACCAAGAAAGCCGCCAACGGCGCCGGCGTGACGGAAGTCATGTATGAAGGCATCAACGTCGGCGACAAGGACTTCTCGGCCCTCATCGCCAAGATGAAGGAAGCCGGGGTCACGGCCGTCTATTACGGCGGTCTGCACACCGAAGCCGGCCTGATAATGCGCCAGCTGGCTGACCAGGGCCTGAAGGCCGCCTTCATGTCGGGCGACGGCATCGTCTCGAACGAGCTCGCCTCGATCGCCGGCGACGCGGTCAACGGCACGCTGATGACGTTTGCTCCGGATCCGCGCAAGAACCCGGCTGCGAAGGAAATCGTCGAGAAGTTCCGCGCCGCGGGCTTCGAGCCGGAAGCCTACACGCTCTACTCCTACGCCGCCGTGCAGGTCATCGCAGGCGCGGCGAAGGCTGCCGGCGACCTCGACCCGACGAAGGTCGCGGAAGCCGCCAAGGCCAAGGGTCCGTTCGCGACCGCGATCGGCGAACTCGGCTTCGACGCCAAGGGCGACATCACCCGTCCGGACTACGTGATGTACACCTGGAAGAAGGGCGACGACGGCAAGTACAGCTACTTCGAGAACGAATAACCGCTCGAAGCGTTTAGAAAAAGTGCCCGGCGCGTCCCTCGCGCCGGGCATTTTCTTTGCCCAACGCGTAGGCAGGCGTGAATTCTGCCGATTCTGTTTGCAGTGCAGCATTTTCCGGATAAACATCTTCCGCAGCGTCCCGTCCCTCCCGGAGTGCCTCCTTGCAGATCAAGAAGATCCTCGTCGCCAACCGCTCCGAAATCGCGATCCGCGTCTTCCGCGCCGCCAACGAACTGGGCATCGAGACGGTCGCCATCTGGGCGGAGGAGGACAAATACGCGCTGCACCGCTTCAAGGCGGACGAGAGCTACCAGATCGGCCGCGGGCCGCATCTCGAACGCGACCTGGGACCGATCGAGAGCTACCTGTCGATCGAGGAGGTGATCCGGGTCGCCAAGCTCTCGGGCGCCGACGCGATCCATCCCGGCTATGGACTGCTGTCCGAGAGTCCGGAATTCGCCGACGCGTGCGCCGAGGCCGGCATCGTCTTCATCGGCCCGAAGCCGGAGACGATGCGCAGGCTGGGCAACAAGGTCGCCGCGCGCAACCTCGCCATCGAGATCGGCGTGCCGGTCATTCCCGCGACCTTGCCGCTGCCCGACGACATGGAGGCGGTGAAGAAGCTGGCGCTTGAGGTCGGCTATCCGCTGATGCTGAAGGCCTCGTGGGGCGGCGGCGGCCGCGGCATGCGCGTCATCCGGTCCGAAGCCGAGCTCGCCAAGGAGGTCACCGAGGGCAAGCGCGAGGCCAAGGCCGCGTTCGGCAAGGACGAGGTCTATCTCGAGAAGCTGATCGAGCGCGCCCGCCATGTCGAGGTGCAGGTGCTGGGCGATACGCATGGCAACGCGGTGCATCTGTTCGAGCGCGACTGCTCGATCCAGCGCCGCAACCAGAAGGTCGTCGAGCGCGCGCCGGCGCCGTATCTCTCAAGCGAGCTGCGCGAGGAGCTCTGCGGTTATGCGCTGAGGATCGCCGACGCCACCGCCTATATCGGCGCCGGCACGGTCGAGTTCCTGCAGGACGCCGACACCGGAAAATTCTACTTCATCGAGGTCAATCCGCGCATCCAGGTCGAGCACACCGTCACCGAGCAGGTGACCGGCATCGACATCGTCAAGGCGCAGATCCACATCCTCGAAGGCGAAGCGATCGGCACGCCGGAATCGGGCGTGCCACCGCAGGAGCACATCCGCCTCAACGGCCACGCGCTGCAGTGCCGCATCACCACTGAAGACCCCGAGCAGAACTTCATCCCGGACTACGGGCGCATCACCGCCTATCGCGGCGCCACCGGCTTCGGCATCCGGCTGGACGGCGGCACCGCCTATTCGGGCGCCGTCATCACCCGCTTCTACGATCCGCTGCTGGAGAAGGTCACCGCCTGGGCGCCGACGCCGCTGGAAGCGATCGCGCGCATGGACCGGGCGCTGCGCGAGTTCCGCATCCGCGGCGTGGCGACCAATCTCACCTTCCTCGAAGCGATCATCACGCACCCGTCCTTCAAGGACAATTCCTACACGACCAAGTTCATCGACTCGACGCCGGAGCTGTTCGCGCAGGTCAAGCGCCAGGACCGGGCGACGAAGCTGTTGAACTACCTCGCCGACGTCACCGTCAACGGCCATCCCGAGGCGCGCGGCCGGCCGATGCCCAAGGCGGATGCGGCGGCGCCCGTGGTTCCCTTTGTCGAAGGTGACATTCCCGACGGCACCAAGCAGAGGCTCGACCAGCTCGGCCCGGCCGGCTTCGCCAAATGGATGCGTGCGCAGCCGCAGGTGCTCGTCACGGACACGACGATGCGCGACGGCCACCAGTCGCTGCTTGCGACGCGCATGCGCACCTTCGACATTGCGCGGGTGTCAGGGACCTACGCCCGTGCCTTGCCGCAGTTGCTCTCGCTCGAATGCTGGGGAGGCGCCACCTTCGACGTGGCGATGCGGTTCCTCACCGAGGATCCGTGGGAGCGGCTCGACCTGATCCGCAAGGGTGCGCCGAACCTGCTGCTGCAGATGCTGCTGCGCGGCGCCAACGGCGTTGGCTACACCAATTACCCCGACAATGTCGTGAAGCACTTCGTGAAACAGGCGGCGGCAGGCGGCATAGACCTGTTCCGCGTGTTCGACTGCCTCAACTGGGTCGAGAACATGCGCGTCGCGATGGATGCGGTGGGTGCCGAAGGCAAGCTGATCGAAGCGGCGATCTGCTACACCGGCGACATTCTCGATCCGGCGCGAGCCAAATATGACCTCAAATACTACGTCGCCCTGGCGAAGGAGCTGGAGGCGGCGGGCGCGCACATCATCGCGGTCAAGGACATGGCGGGCCTGCTCAAGCCCGCCGCGGCGCGCGTGCTGTTCAAGGCGCTGCGCGAAGCGACCGACCTGCCGATCCACTTCCACACGCATGATACGTCGGGCATTGCCGCTGCAACCGTGCTGGCGGCGGTCGAATCCGGCGTCGACGCGGTCGACGCGGCGATGGATTCGCTCTCAGGCAACACGTCGCAGCCCTGCCTCGGCTCGATTGTGGAAGCCTTGAAGGGCACCGAGCGTGATCCGGGCCTCGACACCGGCTGGATCCGGAAACTCTCGTTCTACTGGGAGGCCGTGCGCAACCAGTACACGGCCTTCGAGAGCGACCTGAAGGGTCCGGCCTCCGAGGTCTACCTGCACGAGATGCCGGGCGGCCAGTTCACCAACCTCAAGGAGCAGGCGCGCTCGCTCGGCCTCGAGACCCGCTGGCACGAGGTGGCGCAGTCCTACCACGACGTCAACCTGATGTTCGGCGACATCGTCAAGGTGACGCCGTCGTCCAAGGTCGTCGGCGACATGGCGCTGATGATGGTCAGCCAGGACCTGACCGTCGCCGACGTCGAGAACCCGGCCAGGGACATCGCCTTCCCGGATTCGGTCGTCTCGATGCTCAAGGGCGACCTCGGCCAGCCTCCGGGCGGATGGCCGGCTAGCCTGCAGAAGAAGGCGCTGAAGGGCGAGAAGGCGATTACCGTGCGCCCCGGCTCGCTGCTCAAGGACGCCGACCTTGCCAAGGCGCGCAAGGATGCGGAGGAGAAGGTCGGCCGCAAGCTGTCAGAATACGAGTTCGCCTCCTACCTGATGTATCCGAAGGTGTTTTCGGACTTCGCCGCCGCGCAGGACGCCTACGGCCCGGTCTCTGTGCTGCCCACGCCGACCTATTTCTACGGCATGAAGGGCGAGGACGAGATCCTGCTCGACATAGAGAAGGGCAAGACGCTGGTCGTGCGCTGCCTCGCCATCGGTGAGGTCGACGACAAGGGCATGGTCACCGTCTTCTTCGAGCTCAACGGCCAGCCGCGCCGCGTCAAGGTGCCGGACCGGGCGCATGGCGCCTCCAACGGCAAGGCGCGGCGCAAGGCCGAGCCGGGCAACGAGGCCCATGTCGGCGCGCCGATGCCCGGCGTGATCTCCGGCGTGGCGATCGCCGCCGGCCAGGCGGTCAAGGCCGGCGATATCCTCGTCTCGATCGAGGCGATGAAGATGGAGACGGCGCTCCACGCTGAGCGAGACGGCACCATCGCCGAAGTGCTGGTGCGGGTCGGCGAGCAGATCGACGCCAAGGATCTGCTGGTGGTATTCGGGTAGGAAATCAGCCCCCGGCTCGGGTAGGCGGTTTCGGGGTGTCAGGCAGGTCGAACGCCGGCAGCCGCGCCAAGACCTCGTAGGCAAGCGCAGCTCCATTCGGCGCGATGTGGTCGGCGTCGAAATAGCGCGCGTTGTCGGCATCGCCGATCGGACAAAGGTCTGTGTCGCAAAAGGCGTCCGTAAGATCGACGATATGCGCCTGTTGGCCGGTCGCCTGCTTGATCAACGTGTTCACCGCAGCTTGACGCGCAAGATGGGCAGACCGCGTAACTGATTTGCGTGCGATGATCTCGTTTGCCACGTCGGCGGGCAAGTCGCGGAAATACAGCGCCCTGTAGAGCGTTCTCGCTGGCACAGGCTGCAGCGGCGTCTGCAGCACGATGTAGACGGCAACGCCCAAGGCTCGATATTCCGCGACCGTCTTCGCAATCAGCCGCTGCAACTCCTGTCCGTAGACTTCCGGTTCACGGCTGTAGTCGCCGTCTTGCGCGGACACAAAGTAGGTCTTTGCCGTGCCATCGTAGAGGCTCCATCGCCCGACGAGGAAGACGGTGTCGATGCCTTGCTCGACGACGGTCCGCACCTGGCGCTGTGTGACTTCGGCGCAGAGGCCCGCCGCGTAATTGCCGATATGGACCTCGGATTCGAGGATCGGCGGGCATCCGCCGAGGGTCTGGAGCGTCACATCGAACCCTCGTTCCTTGGCCAGCCTGTGGAAGGCAGGAAAGATCGCACCGGCATGGCTGTCGCCGATAACCGCAATCTTTCCTCGATGCGGCGCGTAGGAATAAGAACAGGATCTGTAGTAGTGGTGGATCTCGTTGTCCGGGTTGGAGCAGGTGTATGGTGCAACCAAACGTCCGAACACCTGATTAAGCCGTCTCGCCAGTGCCGGATTCGGCGCAAGGGGGTCGACTACAAGGGGCGTCACCAGTCCAAACCCCACAAGGGCCGCTACGCCGGACCCCGAGAGAGCGAAGATCGCCCGCCGCGAAAACGGAGATCGAGAGCCACGAAAAGGGCGCTCCACAAACCGCCAGTTCAGGTAGGAGATCAGGAAGGTGAGGGCGATGATGCACGCGATGGCAAACCCGCCTTCGAGGCCCCGAATTCGCGCGAACGCGAGCATCGGTTGGTGCCATAGGTAGGCGCTGTAGCTGATCAATCCGAGCCCGACCAGCGGCGGCACCGAAAGCAGTCGACAGGCTGCGGTGTTTGCCGTTCCGAACAGGATCACCAGGGCTGCACCGAGCGTCGGCACGAGCGCATGGATGGACGGAAAGGGTGTTCGATCGTCAAACACCACGACGGCCCCTGCGATCAGCGCAAGGCCCGCCAGCGACAACGCGCTGCGCAGAGCACGCGCCAACCCGTTCAGTCGTGCCTGTGCCAAAGCGCACAGAACGCCGATGTCGAGTTCCCAGATGCGGGTATGAGGCAGGTAGAACGTGGTGGCGGGGTAGCGCCGGGCGCCGAACTCCGCGAGCGCGAGGCCAGCCAGCGCAAAGGCCGCGACCGTCCAGAAGAGTGCCCGATGACCAAACCGCCACATTAGCAGCAGGAACAGCGGAAACACGAGATAGAACTGCTCCTCGACGCCAAGGCTCCAAGTGTGAAACAGGGGCCTCTCTTCTGCTGTCGGCGTGAAATAGGATCCTTCGTTCCAGAAATAGAAGTTCGAGATGAACAGCGCCATCGCGCCTGCGCTGTTTACGAAGTCCTTGAGTTCCCAAGGATCCAGCCATTGCAGTGCAAACGGTATGCAGCAGGCGACCACGAAGAACAGGGCCGGCAGGATCCGCCGCGCCCGACGCTCATAGAATGACACGAGCGAGAATCGGCCTTCGGCCATTTCGGCCATGATCAGAGTCGTTATGAGATATCCGCTTATGACGAAGAAGACGTCGACGCCGACATAGCCGCCCGAGAATGCGGGCGTGCCTGCGTGAAAGAGGATGACCGGGAGAACGGCAATTGCCCGTAAACCATCGATCTCACGCCGGTATTCTATCACCGTGTACCTATTGCAATAAGAAGCCTTCCCGATACATCATCCTGTTGCAGTAGAATTATAGCAGTGTCCACTGTGCGTTTGGTCTTGGATAAACATATCAGACCTGCAGCACGCTGACCGGACGCCCATAATCCCCGAACGCCGCCGCCAGCCCGTCGAACACCGCACGCACCCGCGGCACCTTGCTCAGGTTCTCGTGGGTGACGATCCAGGTGTCGAGTATCGCCACGGTGATGTCGGGCAGAACCTGGCGCAGGCGCGGATCGCGCAGACCGACCGGCACCTGTGCCACGGCGATGCCGATGCCGGCGCGCGCTGCGGTGATCTGCGCCGGGTGGCTGTCTGTTCGGAGCACGAAACCGACATCGCCGAAGTCCTTGCCGAGCCGCTCCACCAGCGCAAGGTCGGCGCGCGTCCGGTCGGGACCGATCATGTCATGCCGCTTCAGATCCTCGAGCGTCTGGGGCACACCGCACCGTTCGAGGTAGTCGACGGAGGCGAAGAACCCCAGCGGGATGGACGCCACCTTCTTCGCGACAAGCGCCTCCTGCTTCGGGGTGACCGTTCGCACCGCCACGTCGACCTCCTGCACCAGCAGGTCGGCGGGCGCGTTGCTCAGCGACAGTTCGATCCGGATAGCCGGATGGGTGTCGCGCAGGATCCTCAGCATGGCCGGGATCACCTCGATACCCATGAACTCCGGCACGCTGATCCGGACCACGCCGGCGATCTCGCCCGGCGTTCCGGAAGCCTGGCGGATGAACAGGTCGGAGGCCATGGCCATGGTCCGGGCCGGCTCGCGCAGGGCCTCGGCGCTGTCAGTCGGCGTCAGGCCGTTCACCGAGCGGGTGAAAAGGACCGTGCCGAGCGCTGTCTCCAACGCCTCAAGGCGGCTGCGGACGGTCGGATGGGAAACGCCCAGCCGCCGCGCCGCGCCGGACAGGCTGCCTTCCTCCAGCACGGCCAGAAAGACGCGCTGGTCGTCCCAGGAGATCGGTCCACGCATAAGAAACATACTAGCTGCTGGAGGGATTCTTGCAATTTCTTTTCAGGCAAAGCGGACGCATCTTCCCGGCACAGACCAAGGAGATCAGTCATGGCACAGCGGAAGACAGTTCTCGTCCTCGGCGCTACCGGCGGAGTCGGCGGCGCGATTGCCGCCGCGCTGCTGCGGCACGGCTGGGAGGTTCGCGGAATGGCGCGTGACGTCACGTCGGCGAAGGAACGCGCGAACCCGCATATCGAGTGGGTTCAGGGCGATGCGATGTCTCGCGACGACGTGGTGCGTGCGGCGTCGGGCGTCGCGATGATCGTGCACGCGGTCAACCCGCCCGGCTACCGCAACTGGGACAAGGTGGTTCTGCCGATGATCGACAACACGATCGCTGCGGCGCGGGCGGCGGGCGGCGCGCGCGTCGTGCTGCCGGGAACCATCTACAATTACGACCCGGCGCGCACGCCGGCCATCGATGCCGTCTCGCCGCAGGCGCCGCGCAGCCGCAAGGGCGCGATCCGGGTGGCACTCGAACAGCGGCTCGCGGACGCAGCTCCCGACGTTCCGTCGCTCATCTTGCGCGCCGGCGACTTCTTCGGTCCCGGCGTCCGGTCGAGCTGGTTTGCGCAGGCGATGGTGACGCCCGGCAAGCCCGTGAGCCGTATCGTCAACCCGGCCAGGGGTGCAGGCCATTCCTGGGCCTATCTGCCGGACCTTGCCGAGGCCTTCGCCCGCCTTATGAGTGCCGAGGACAAGCTGTCGCCGTTCGAGCGGGTTCAGTTCGAGGGCATCTACGACGCGAGCGGCTCGCTCATGACCGATGCGTTGCGTCGCATCGCGGGCCGCAACGTTCCGATCTGGCGCTTTCCGTGGTGGCTCATGCATCTTGCTGCGCCGTTCGGAGGCTTCCCCCGCGAGGCGGCCGAAATCGCACAGTACTGGAGGCATCCCGTCAGATTCGACAATCGCCGGCTGATCGAACTGATCGGGCCCGAGCAGCGCACCGATCTCGACCGGGCGGTCAAGGCGAGCCTCGTCGACATGGGCTGCCTCGCTCCGGAACTCGAGACGCTCTCCGCGGCGGCGATGTGATCGCCGTCTGACCCAAGGCGCCGACGTAATCGGAGCGGTCGGCGCCAGGCTCCCCTTCGGACAGGGAATGCGGTCGACTACAGTTCCCGAGACTCCCGCAGTCAAACTGGCCCAATCGGTCACGCGGCGAGCGGCTTGATGGAGTGTCTAAATCGATTTAACAAGCTCCGATGTCAACTCTCGTCGCCACCGTTTCGCCAATGCGCGCCCGCTGGGCCGTGGCCGCGCTGTTCGCGGTCAATGGCTTCCTCATCGGCAGCTGGGCGCCGCAGATTCCGCTGTTTCTCGCGCGGCTCGGCATCAGCGAGTTCACGCTGGGCCTGCTGATCCTCGGCTTCGGCCTCGGCGCGCTGATCGCCATGCCCACCGCAGGCTACGTCATCGGGCGGCAGGGTTCGCGCGTCACGGTTACCTGGTTCTCCTTCGCCGCCGCCTTCGGGCTTATCCTCGTCGTCGCCGCGCCGAATGTCTGGACGGCGGCGTTGGCGATGGTTCTCTTCGGCGGACTGGTCGGCGGCATGGACGTGTCGATGAATGCCAATGCGGTCGCCGTCGAGCGGGCGCTCGGCCGCGCCATCATGTCGTCGTCGCACGGGTTCTGGAGCCTCGGCGGCTTCGCCGGCGGGGCGGCCGGCGGGCTCGTCATCGAGCGCTTCGGCCCGCTGGCGCATGCCGGGCTCGTCACCGTGCTGACCCTTGCGGCGGTCATGCTCGCGGTGTCGCAGCTCGGCGGCGACGACAGGCCCGAGCCGCACGAGCGCCAGCCGCTCGTCCTGCCGCGTGACCCTTCACTCTATCTCGTCGGCATCATAGCGCTGTTCTGCATGGTGCCGGAAGGCGCGGTTCTCGACTGGGCGGCGCTCTATCTGCAGCAGGAGCGCGGCGCGTCCGTCGCCAACGCCGGCTTCGCCTTCGCCGCCTTTTCGGCGGCCATGGCCACGATGCGTTTCCTCGGCGACCGGGTGCGCGACCGGTTCGGCGCCGTGCGCACGCTTCGCATCTCTGCGCTGATCGCCGCGGTCGGCATGCTCGGCGCCGGCATCGCGCCCGAGGCGTGGATGGTGATCGCGGCGTTCTCGTTCGCCGGGCTCGGCATCGCCAACACGGTGCCGATCGCGTTTTCGGCCGGCGGCAACCATCCCGGCCTGCCGCCCGGCGCCGGCATGAGCGTCGTCACGACGATCGGCTATTCGGGCATCCTCGTCGCGCCATCGGCGCTCGGGTTCGTCGGCGAGCATGTTGGCTTCGCACCGATCTACGTCGGCGTGGCGGCAATTCTCCTCCTTGTCGCCGCACTTGCCGGCTATGCGAAAGCCGCGGATTGACCCGCGACGCGCCGCCGCTCTGGCGCGAACGACCGGAGAGGCGTAAGGCGACCGGCATGAACCAGCTGCCGCACACGGCAAGACAGCGCCCGACGCACATCCTGTCGGCGGCGGTGCTGTGGCTCGCGGCCATGCTGTCTCTCGCCGCGGGCGTGCAGCAGGTTGTCCCGCTCGACCTCGGACAATCCCGCCAGGTGTCGTCCGATGCGGCGCGCGCCGGCGATCTTCCGGCCCAGCGGTCAACCGCTGCCAACCTGCAGACGCGTCTGGCGCTCCTGTCGGAGCGGGCGCTCGAGGCCTTGTCCGCCGCGGGCTTCGACGGGCCCGAAACGGCCGTTCTACCCACTCTTGGTCTCGACCTTCCGCTGTATGCCGCGGCACGTGGCGACAGTCCGCTTCCCTCGATCACGCTGCCGGCCCGCGCGGCCGGCTTCCGCGCCCGCGCTCCTCCGATCCTCGCCTGACCTCATGCCGCCCTGTCGGGCGGATCGTTCAGGCAATCGACGCCGCCGGCCGGGCCGGCGTGCGTCCATCGAAGGATCACACCATGCGCACTCCCCGGAGCGTGATGTGGGGCTATGCCCTCATCATCCTCGTCGGCATCATTGCCGCTCTTCCCAACCTCTTCACCGCGCGGCAGCTCGCTGCGCTCCCCAACTGGCTGCCCAAGCACCAGATCACGCTCGGCCTCGACCTGCAGGGCGGGTCGCACCTCGTGCTCGAGGTCGATTCCGCCACACTCAAGAAGGACCGGCTCCAGTCGCTCCTCAACGATGCCCGCACGGCGCTGCGCAAGGATGGTGTCCGAACGGATTCGATCCGGCTCGCAGGAGATTCGGTGGTCGTCGCGGTGACCGATCCCGCGACCCGCTCCAAGGCCGTCGATTCCTTGACCGCGCTGGCCACGCCGGTGACTGCGATCGGCTTCTCGGCCGGGTCGTCCGACCTCGCCGTCGACAGCGCGGATGCCAGCCAGCCGATCAAGGTGATGCTGACGGACGCGGGCATGAAGGACCGGCTCGACCGCGCCGTCGAGCAGAGCCTCGAGATCGTGCGCCAGCGCGTCGACCAGGTCGGCGTCGCTGAGCCCACCATCCAGCGGGTCAATTCCGACCGCATCCTCGTCCAGCTGCCCGGCCTGCAGGATCCGACGCGTCTGCGCCAGCTGCTCGGCAGCACGGCCAAGATGACCTTCCACATGGTGGCCAATGTCGGCCAGGGCGAGCCGCTGCCGCGGGGCGTGACGCTGTTGCCGAACGCCAAGGGCGGCAGCGAGATTCCGGTCGAGGATCGCGTCGCGCTCGATGGCGAGAGGCTGACGGATGCGCGCGCCGGCTTCGATCAGCAGACCAAGGAGCCGATCGTCTCGTTCCGCTTCGACAGTCTCGGCGCGCGCCAGTTCGCCGAGATCACCGGTCAAAACGTCGGCCGGCCCTTCGCCATCGTGCTCGACGGCAAGGTCTTGACCGCGCCGGTCATTCGCGACGCGATCGTCGGCGGCTCCGGCCAGATCAGCGGCAATTTTACCATCGACGAGACCGTGACGCTGTCGGCGCTGCTGCGCTCCGGCTCGCTGCCCGCGCCGCTCACCGTCATCGAGGAACGTACCGTCGGTCCGGACCTCGGCGGCGACGTCATCAAGATGGGCATCTACACCGGCATCGCCGGCTTCCTGGCGGTTACCCTGTTCATGGTCGCGCTCTACGGCATGTGGGGCATGATCGCGAACTTTGCGCTGTTCCTGCACGTCGCGCTCACCTTCGGCGCGCTTGGCATGCTCGGTGCGACACTGACCTTGCCGGGCATCGCCGGCATCATCCTCGGCATCGGTCTCGGCGTCGACGCCAACATCCTGATCAACGAGCGCATCCGCGAGGAGACCAAGCGCGGGCTCGGCGCCTTCGCCGCACTCGACCAGGGCTTCAAGCGGGCCTATTCGACCATCGTCGACGCCAACGCCACCTCGCTGATCGTCTCCAGTCTCCTATTCATGTTCGGGGCGGGGCCGGTGCGCGGCTTCGCGGTGACGATGGTGCTGGGCACGCTGCTGTCGATGTTCACGGCGGTGGCGGTCACCCGCGTGGTGATGCAGGAGGTGGTGCGCCGGCGGAAGATGAAGACGCTGCGGATCGAGCCGCTTGTCCGCTTCTTCCCGGACAAGACGTCGATCTCGTTCATGAACGGCCGGTTCCTGGGCATCGGCGTGTCGATCTTCCTGTCGCTCGCTTCGATCGGCCTGTTCATCAAGCCGGGCTTGAACTACGGCATCGACTTCAAAGGTGGTATCCAGGCCGAGATCGCGACGTCGCAGCCGGCCGATCTCGGTCTGTTGCGCTCGACCCTGTCTGGTCTCGACCTTGGCGAAGTCGCGCTGCAGACCGTTGGCGGGCCAGACCACGTGCTGATCCGCGTCCAGCGGCAGGACGGTGGCGAGACGGCCCAGACGGCGGCGGTCGAGAAGGTGAAGGCCGCCGTGCTGAAGCTCGATCCGAGCGTCAAGTTCGAGCGAACCGAGGTCGTCGGGCCTAAGGTCTCGGGCGAACTGGCGCAGTCCGGCGTGCTTGCGGTGGTACTCGCGGCGGCAGCGATGCTCGGCTACATCTGGTGGCGGTTCGAGTGGAACTTCGCCATTGGCGCGATTGCGACGCTGGTTCTCGACACGACCAAGATGGTGGGCTTCTTCGCGCTGCTCGGGCTCGACTTCAACCTGACGGCGATCGCCGCTCTGCTGACCATCATCGGTTATTCGGTGAACGACAAGGTGGTCGTCTACGACCGGATGCGGGAGAACCTCAGGGCCTACAAGAAGATGCCGCTGCGCAGCGTCATCGACATGTCGATCAACCAGGTGTTCGCGCGCTGCGTCTATACCTCGATCGCGATCCTGCTCTCGATCCTGCCGATGGCGATCTGGGGCGGCAAGGCGGTGGAGAACTTCGCCGTGCCGATGGTGGCCGGCGTGGTAGTTGCGACGACGTCGTCGATCTTCATTGCCGCGCCGATCCTGCTCTTCCTCGGCGACTGGTGGACGAAGCGCCACCCGAACCGGGCGCTGGAGCCGGACGCGCTGCCGGCCAAGGGTTGATAAACGAAAACCGGCGGCGAATCGCTCCGCCGCCGGTTTCATTCGAAGATGCCTTCGAAGCTTATTCCATGCCGAGCGCGGCCTTGTAGAGGTCGAGAATTGCTTCCTCTTCCTGCCGCTCGGCCGCATCCTTCTTGCGCAGGCGGATGATGGTGCGCACGGCCTTGGTGTCGAAGCCGGAGCCCTTCATCTCGGCGAAGACGTCCTTGATGTCGTCGGCGATCGCCTGCTTGTCCTCCTCGAGGCGCTCGATGCGCTCGATGAAGGCCTTGAGCTGGCCGGCGGCGACAGTCTGCGAGGTTTCTGTGATGTCGTCGGCCAAGGCGGGACTCCTCAATCTGGTCGTTGCAGGGCGACTCGGATGGCACCCGGTTGAACCCTGCGATGCCCCAGCGCCTCGACAGGGTCAAGGCGCAAACAGGTCACACCGGCGCGTGGTTTCAGTGGTCCTTGGGGCGATTCAGCTCGAAGGCGGCCTTCTTGGCGTCGGACGCCTCGGTCTGATTGAGCGCCTGCCACTCGGCGTAGGGCATGCCGTAGATGATCTCGCGCGACTCGTCCTTCGTCAGGTCGCGGCCAGCTGCGCTGGCGGCGTCGCGGTACCAGTTGGACAGGCAGTTGCGGCAGAAGCCGGCGAGGTTCATCAGGTCGATGTTCTGCACGTCATTGCGCTCGCGCAGGTGCTGGACGAGGCGGCGGAAGGCGGCGGCCTCGAAGTCGCGCTGCTCGGTCTCGGTCAGGTCGGTCATCGACACCTCCTCAGATCGGTCCCGTGCGGGAGCCGAACTGCTTTGCTTCATGGATATCGGGCCGGGCGTTGATCGCGTCAAGGATCGGAGCGAGGCGCCGCGCCCATTCGTCGGCGCCGACCTCGGTCGCGATCAGGTCCTGGCGGATCTCGATCAGCACATGGGCGAAGCCGTTGACGATCGCATGGCGGAACATCGTGTCGCCGCGCAGCGCGCCATCATAGGGCTCGTTGTCGCCGACGACGAGCGCGGGATCGGCGCAGAGCGCGTCGAGCAGCGGGCGCACCGCGCGGTCGTCCATGTCCCACAGCAGGCCGACATGCCAAGCGCGCGGGCGGCCCTGCATGGACGGCGTGAAGGAATGCATCGAGACGATGAAGGGCGATTGGCCCGAGGCTTCCGCAACGGAAGCCATCAGCGCGCCGACAGCGTCGTCATAGGGGCGGTAGAAATTCTCCAGCCGGCGCGCTCGCTCCTCCTCCGACATCGGATAGTTTCCGGGGATCACGGTGCCGTCATAGAGTTGGCGGATCAGCGTCGGGTCGTCCTCACCGCGATTTGGATCGATCAGCAATCGCGAGAAGCCGGCCATCACCGCCGGTGCCCCGGTCAGTTCGCAGAGCCGGCGCGTCACCCATTCGACGCCGATATCATAGGCGATGTGACGGTCGAACTCGGCGGCGGGAAGGCCGAGGTCGCCGTATTCGTCGGGCATCTCGCGCTTGGCGTGATCGGCCACGATCAGCATGCCGCCGGCCCGGTTGCCTTCAATGATCTCGAAGGGGGAAAAAAGGGCCGTCTTGGCCATGTCGCCGTGTTCGCCTTTTCGGATGCCGCGTCTTCTTTCATCTCGCACGCGTCGGCGCAATGCGTCACCCCGCCTTCGCGATGAAATGAAGATCGGCGTCTCTTTGTATCGATTTAGCCGCGCCCGCGGCGGAGTTTCGTTGACAGAGCGCGCGAGTTTTCCGAAAAGAACGCTACATTGCTTCGTCAGCCGAAGAGTTCGAGAATGCAGGTCGCCAAGGCCGCACGCGCGCGCCATGCCATCACCCTGCCGGCGCTTTTCGCGGCGGCGATCTTCGGGGCGTTCGCCTTTTCCACCCCCGCGCTTGCCGATTTCCGAGTGTGCAACGCGACCCAGAGCCTCGTCGGCGTGGCGATCGGCTATCGCGCCGCGGCGGGCTGGATCACCGAGGGCTGGTGGCACATCGAGAAATCGACCTGCAAGACGCTGATCGAGGGCCCGCTCGCCTCGCGCTACTACTATCTCTACGCGGAAGACGCCGAGCGCGGCGGCCGCTGGGACGGCCCGATCAACATGTGCGTGGCCGAAAAAGAGTTCAAGATCACGGCCGTGAACGACTGCGTCAGGCGCGGTTTCCAGCGCGCCGGCTTCCAGGAATACGACACCCGCGAACAGTCGAGCTGGATGGTCGAACTCACCGACGAACTGCCGCCCGGCAGTCCCAATCCTCCCAGCCCGACAGGCACTCAATGAGACGCAGCCGCAAGGTCAAGATCCTCGCCACGCTTGGACCCGCATCGTCCTCCGTGGAGATGATCCAGAAGCTGTTCGAGGCCGGCGCGGACGTGTTCCGCATCAATATGAGCCATACCGACCACCCGCTGATGCGCGAACTGGTGGCGCGCATCCGCGCCGTCGAAACCAAGGTCGGCCGGCCGATCGGCATCCTCGCCGACCTGCAGGGGCCGAAGCTGCGCGTCGGCATCTTCGCCAACAGCAAGGAAGAGTTGACGCCCGGGCAAACCTTCACGCTCGACGACAATCCGGAGCCGGGCGACGCGACGCGCGTGCATCTTCCGCATCCCGAGATCCTGGCCTCGGTCAAGGCCGGCGACCGCCTGCTGATCGACGACGGGCGCCTGGCGCTGGTAGCGGAAAAGGCCGACGGCAAGGCCATCGTCTGCAAGGTTGTGTCGGGCACGACGATCTCGAACAAGAAGGGCGTCAGCCTGCCCGACACCGAACTGCCGGTCGGCGCGCTGACCGACAAGGATCGCAGCGACCTCGACGCCGTGCTGGCGACAGGAGTGGACTGGGTCGCGCTGTCCTTCATCCAGCGTCCCGAGGATCTCGCCGAAGTGCGCAAGATCGCGCGCGGCCGAGCGGCGCTGATGTCGAAGATCGAGAAGCCGCAGGCGGTAGCGAGGCTGTCGGAGATCATCGAGCTGTCAGACGCGCTGATGGTGGCGCGCGGCGATCTTGGCGTGGAGATGCCGCTCGAGGCGGTTCCCGGCATCCAGAAACAGATCACCCGCGCGGCGCGGCGCGCCGGCAAGCCGGTGGTCGTGGCGACGCAGATGCTGGAATCGATGATCAGCGCACCGGTGCCGACGCGCGCCGAGGTATCGGACGTGTCGATCGCCGTTTTCGAAGGGGCGGACGCGATCATGCTCTCGGCCGAATCCGCCGCCGGCCAGTATCCGATCGAGTCGGTGGCGATGATGAACAAGATCGCCGAGAAGGTGGAACAGGATCCGCTTTATCCGGGCATCATCAATGCGCAGCGCTCCGAACCGGAAGCGACTGGCGCCGACGCCATTTCCGCCGCCGCGCGCCAGATCGGCGAGACGCTGAAACTGTCGGCGATCGTCACCTACACCTCCTCCGGCACGACGGGCCTGCGTGCCGCCCGCGAGCGGCCTCAACTGCCGATCATCTCGCTGTCGCCGGTGCTCGCCACGGCGCGGCGTCTTTCTCTCGTCTGGGGCCAGCATTGCGTGGTCACGCCGGACGCAAACGATCTCGACGACATGGTCGACCGCGCCTGCCGCATCGCCTTCGACGAGGGATTCGGCAAGCCGGGCGACAGGATCATCATCACCGCCGGCGTACCGCTGGGCACTCCCGGCGCGACCAACATGCTGCGCATCGCCTATATCGGCTCCGACGGCATGACGGGGCATTAGACCTCATCTTGATCTAGGCCCGGCGCTCCCTTAGCGAAATCCGCTTGTCCGGCGACTCTACTTTTCCGGCTTGAGCTCGGGCGAACGATGGGGCGCGTTTTCGTCGACGCAGATGCCGACACCGTAGCTGTCGCCCGAGACGCGCGCCTCGACCTGTTTCGCCACCGTCTGGAGATCGGTCGGCTTTCCGGCCAGCTTCTCGATCGCCGCGACGGCGAGATCGGTCGCGACCCACTCCGGCTTGTGGCCAATATTGTGCACCCAGATCAGTTCGGCGCCCGGGATGTCCCGTCCGAGTCCGGCCGAGTGGATCTCTTCGTAAACCACGGTGTCGCGATCACCCGAAATCACCACCGTCGGCGCCGTGATCTCGCCGTAGCGCGGCGCGGTTGCGACCGCGTGGCGGTAGAGGCCTTCGACATCGGTCGCGTTAGCCCGGAAAGCGGCAGGCCGTAGAACCAGCGAGATCGACGCGTCGCGGGCGTAGTCGTCGGGCGCCTTGTTTGGCGAGAAGACACAGTCGGTCGCAGCACTCAGCCGCAATGCGCCGCCCGGGTAGGACAGGGTTTCGGAAAACAGCGGTCCGATCACCGGCGTCGTCGTCAGCGTGTAGTACCAGGAGGTGGCGCCGCCGGGCCAGGGATGGCTCGCTGGTGCCAGGAACAGCAGCCCCGCAGTTCGGTCGGGAAAATCGAGGGCGAAGGTCGCGGCGATCGCGCCGCCGAAGGAATGGCCGACGATGATCGCCCGATCGATCCCGACATGGTCCATCAGCGCGGCGATCGTTCTCGCCTGGCCGTGCGGATCCTCGTTGGCCGGCCCCCGGCCGGACCAGCCATGGCCGGGGCGGTCGAAGAACAGCATCTCCGCCCGCCCCGCCAGATGCTTGCGGAAGGGCAGCATCTGGTCCTTCAGGTTGCCGCTGGCGCCGTGGATGAAGACTACCGGCAGAAGATCGGAGGCCGGCGGCTTTTCAGCGTGGACGAAGTGCATCCGCGTGGCGTTGACGGTGGCGAAGGTTCCGACCGGCGGGTTGCGGCGCTCGATCAGCCAGGCGCCGACGCGGGTCACACCTGCAAGCGCAAGAAGCAGGGCCGCGAGGAAGCAGATCAGCGCGTAGAGGAGGTTCATGGGTCGCCGTGAGGGAGCGATGAAGGCGGAGACGGGACTATTGCGCCTCTCGGCACGGAAGGGAAGACGTCGGCGGATCAGATGCCTTCGCCCGCCAGTTCCTCGGACAGTTCGGCCACTTCCTTCTGGGCGTTGCGCATCATCGGATAGATCGCCAGCGCGCGTTCGTAGGCGTGGAGCGCGAGTTCCTTGCGGCCCGATTGCTTGAGGATCGAGCCCATCCCGGAGAGCGCTCCGAAATGGCGCGGCTCCAGCCTGAGTGTCCGGTCAATGTCGGCCATCGACTTGCGATAGTTGTTCATCAGGAAATGGACGGTGGCACGCCTGTTCCAGCCTTCCGCGTAGTCGGGCTGGAGGACGGTCACGCGGTCGAGGAAGTCGAGCGCGACCCCGTATTTCTTGGCTTCGATGGCCTCCTGCGACCATTGCATCATCGCGTCGATCGAGGCGCTGCCGGAATCGAACCAGTTGTCCCGGATACGGGAGGCGATGCGCTCCGCCGCCATCTCCTTGCGCTCGCGCCTCAGCTCCTCGAAGAGCTTGTCGAGGGCAGCGGCTTTCTCGGATTGAGTCATCGCCGGCGCGACGGCGGCCGCGCCCGACTGTGAATATGACGGAATCGTCGGGGCTAATACGCCCAGTCCGACAATCAATAGCAAAACGCTGCGCATACCGGAAAACTAGTCCCGATTCGCGCAGCGGCAAACTGAAATTCGCGTGAAGGGGCCGATCAGCCCTGGCGCGCCTTGTAGCGCGGAGCCGTCTTGTTGATGATGTAGATGCGGCCCTTGCGGCGAACCAGCTGGTTGTCGCGGTGCCGGCCCTTGAGCGCCTTGAGCGAGTTCTTGATCTTCATGGTCTTGACCCGTCGGTAAGGCCCGTTCGGGCCAAAATGCAAGACGCGCCGAACGGGCGCGCCAAAAACGATGCGGGTCCATACCGGCGTGACGGATGGCTGTCAAGGCAGTCCCGTCAGGACCTGGGGCCGAGAAGCCGCGTGAAGTGCCCCATCTTGCGTCCCGGCCGCGCCTCGGCCTTGCCGTAGAGGTGGATGACGGTGTCCGGTTGCGCAGCGAGCTCGGCGAGGCGGCTCGCGTCGTCGCCGATCAGGTTCTCCATTACGCAGTCGGAGTGACGCGACGGGTCGCCGAGGGGCAGGCCGGCCACGGCGCGGATGTGCTGTTCGAACTGCGAGATGGCACAGGCTGCTTCCGTCCAGTGCCCGGAATTGTGCACGCGCGGCGCGATCTCGTTCACCAGGACCGAGCCGTCGGCCAGAACGAAGAACTCGACGCCGATGACGCCGACATAGGAGAGTGCTTCGAGGATTACGGCCGCGGCTTTGCGCGCTGCTGCAGCCGTCAGCGCGGAGATGCGCGCCGGAACGGTCGAGGTGTGCAGGATGCCGTCGCGGTGGACGTTTTCGACCGGATCGTAGCAACGAACCGTGCCGTCGCGACCCCGGGCTCCGATCACCGAGATTTCGCGCTCGAACGGGATCAGGCTTTCGAAGATCAGCGGCACGCCGCCCATGGTGGCGTAGACCCCCGCAAGATCGCCAGACGTCGCCCCGCGCAACACGCGCTGACCCTTGCCGTCGTAGCCCATGCGGCGGGTCTTCAGCACACCGGAGCCGTCGAAAGCCGCGCAGGCGGCGATCAGATCGTCGTCGGAATCGACCGCGCGGAAGCTTGCCGTCGGGATGCCGGCTGCGTTGAGGAAGCTTTTTTCCGCCAACCGGTCCTGCGACACCTCGAGCGCCATCGGCGGCGGTGAGACCTCTGCCCGCGACGCCAGCGCCGCGGCGGCCCCGACAGGCACGTTCTCGAATTCGTAGGTGACGACGTCGCAGGTTCTGCCCAGCTCGGCCAAGGCTTGCGGATCGTCGTAAGCCGCTACGATCTGCCGGTTCGTCACCTGGGCAGCCGGGCAGTCGGCCTGGGGTTCCAGGACGATTGTGCGATAACCAAGCCTTGCCGCCGCCATCGCCAGCATGCGGCCGAGCTGGCCGCCGCCGATGATACCGATGGTTGAGCCCTGCGGCAGTGGGCCGTTCATTCCGAGCTATCCGAGGGTGTCAGCGCCACCTTGTCGCTCTGCGCCTTGCGGAAGGCGTCGAGGCGGTCCGCCAGCGCGTCGTCGTAGAGCGCCAGGACGGCTGCCGCCAGAAGTGCGGCGTTGACCGCGCCGGCGCGGCCGATGGCGAGCGTGCCGACCGGGATGCCGGCGGGCATCTGGACGATAGAGAGAAGCGAATCCTGCCCGGACAACGCCTTGGATTCGACCGGTACGCCGAACACCGGCAGAGGGGTGAGCGAGGCGGTCATCCCCGCCAGGTGCGCGGCTCCGCCGGCGCCTGCGATCACCACCTTGTAGCCCTTGGCCTTCGCACCGCGCGCGAAGGCGTAGAGCCGTTCGGGCGTGCGGTGGGCGGAGACGATCAGGCGGTCGTGAGGGATGCCGAGGGTCTCGAGCGTCTCGGCGGCATGGCGCATGGTTGCCCAGTCAGACTGGCTGCCCATGATGATCGCGACGTCGCTGCCGGCCATGTCGGTTTCCCTCGTCAAGGCGGCGGACCTAGCGGAAACGGGCAAAGCGCGCAAGGAGCGGCCGTTCCAGGGAGATCATGCGATGATATCGGGAACCACCTTGTCGGAAAGCTGCAGCAGCTTGTCCTTGAGATGCAGCTTCTTCTTCTTCATCCGCTGGATCTGCAGCGGATCGCAGCCCGTCGCGATCATCGCGTTGATCGCCGCGTCGAAATCGGCGTGGTCCTGTTTGAGACGAGCGTATTCGAGCCTGATCTCTGCCTGGTCCTGGTCGGACATCTAGGTTCCGTCTCAATGCGGTGATGCGCGTTCGCGCGGAGCGTCGGGGAGCCCGGACACGGGACTGCGACCGGCGAGTCGCCATATCACATTTCGCCTTGAAACGAAATCCTACTCCTTGGAGTTCGACAATCCCCCGAATGGGTGGCACACTGTCATCGATCCGTCATGAACGCCGTCCGGCGGGACGGCCTTCTCTGGCGGAAACGAGGAAACCAGCGAAGGGAGAAAGATAAATGTCTTTGGTGTCCCACCTTGCGGAGCTCCAGAAGCGCCACAGCGAGATCGAAGAGCAGATCGCCGAAGCGCAAGCTAGTCCATCCGTGGACGACATCGCAATCGTCGCGATGAAGCGCAGGAAACTCGCGCTTAAGGACCAGATCTTCCGGCTCCGCAATGCACGGGAAGAGGAAAAGCAGACCCGTCACTGATACTCGTTGCGCTTGACGCGCGAGACGATCCTTTCGCGGCCCGTCGGTCCTCCCCGGCGGGCCGCTTGCGTTCACTGCCGGCTCATTCCTGCCAGAACTGGTCGAGCCACAAGTTAAGCCGCAGGAACCCCGCATTCTCGACCGCATAGATCCGCCGGGTGCCTTCGGCCCTTACCGAGACGAGACCGGCGTCGAGCAGGACCTTCAGATGCTGCGAAACGGCGGGCCGGGAGACCGGCAAGCCCGAGGCGAGTTCGTTCACCGTGCGTGGAGATCGCCGGAGCTCTTCCAGGATCGTCCGTCGGTTGGAATCCGATATCGCCAGGAACGAGTCTTCGAGTGCCATATCCCAGCGTAAGCGAGAGTTCGGGCCACTTCAACGGTTCTCGGGCGATTCGCCGCTGCGCGGATCGAGCCGCAGCGCTTCCGGTGTGGCGGCGCGTTCGGAAGGAAGCGTCTGGAACGTCTCGCGCTCTGCGATCGGCACGGGTGCGCGGGCGCGAATGCGAACCAGCGTGTAGCCGGCCAGCGCCAGATGCGCGAGCGCGGTCGCGAGGAAGATCGCGTCTGGCCGCAACTGTTCCATGAGCACCGCCGCCAGCACCGGCCCGATCATCGTGCCGAAGCCGTAGAGGAGCAGCAGCCCGCCCGACACCTTGACGAAGTTCGCCGCGTCGGCATGGTCGTTCGCATGCGCCACCGCGATCGAATAGAGCGTGTAGGCCAGCGCGCCGTAGCAGGCGGTCATGATCAGAACGAAAACGTCCGACCGGGGCTGCAAAAAGAAGATCAGTACGCCAATCAGGGCTGTGATCAGAGCTGCGCCGGCCAGAACGTTGCGGCGGTCCGTCATGTCCGAGATGCGCCCGACCGGCATCTGCATCGCCGCGCCGGCCACGACGGTCAGGCTCATCATCAACGCGATCGTAGCCGTCGAGACGCCGATCTGCGCGCCGTAGACGGCCCCGAGCGTTCCCCAGGCGCCGTTGGCGATGCCGACGAGGAGACAGGCTGCCACCGAGACCGGCGAGTTGGCGTAGAGTTGCCTGATGTCCAGCGAGACTTCCTGCAGCGGACGCGGGGTGACGGCGGTCGAGACCGCCGTCGGGATCAGCGAAAGACAGAAGAATATGCCCGCCACCATGAACAGCTTGTCGGTCGTCACGTCGCCGAACGCGACGAGGAGCTGCCCCGCCATGATCGAGGCATAGGTGACCATCATGTAGAGGCCGAAGACCGTGCCGCGGTTTTCGTTGGTGGCGCGCTCGTTGAGCCAGCTTTCGATCACCATGAAAGCCCCTGCCATCGCGAAGCCGGTGAAGACCCGGAGCAGGATCCAGACGATCGGGTCGATGAGGAGCCCGGTCATCAGCGCGATGATGGCGCCGGCTGCCGCAAAAGCGCCGAAAGCGCGCACATGGCCGACCCTTCGCACCAGGCGCGGCGCGAAGATGCAGCCCGCGACGAAACCGGCAGCCCAGGCGGTACCCAGCAGACCGAGCGAGGACGTCGAGAAGCCCTCGGCCTGGCCGCGCAGCGGCAGAAGCAGGCTGTGCAGGCCAGAGGCCGCGAGCAGGAAGGCGGTACCCCGCAGCAGCGCGAGAATTGGACCGAAGGATGCGAACATGAAGGGCTTCCGCTTTGGGATTCGGCTCGGCTGAAGATACCTGCTTTATGTCCTTTCAACGACCCCGTGGGCGACGGTTCGGGTTCGTTTGCGTCCTGTTCCCGATCTGATAGCACTGGTGACAGAAGGATCGACACCGGGAGCCGAGACGTGGACCAACTGAGCCTGCAGGATCCGCTGTTTGCCACCTATGCGATTTGCGCCGCGCTGATGATCCTCAAAGCAGTGGGCATGTCCTGGCTCACCGTCTACCGCATGACCAAGGTGAAGGGGGGCTACCGCTCGCCCGAAGACCTGCGCAAGACGCGGCTCAATCCCGATCCCGATCCGAGCCAGCTCGGGCCGAACGACTATGTCGACCGGATCCGCCGGATCCAGCTGAACGATCTGGAAAACCTGCCCTTCTTCCTGGTGGCCGGTTTCCTGTTCGTGATAGCCGAGCCGTCACTGCTTCATGCCCAAATCCTGCTCTACGGATATGTCGTGTCGCGGCTCTTGCATTTCGCGGCCTATCTGACTGCGCAGACCCATGACGTCCGAGCCACCTGCTGGACGGTCGGCTCGCTGATGCTGATCTACATGACGCTCTACGTGCTTGCCGTGGCCCTGGGATTCATCTGAGGCCTAGCGCTTGAACAACGCGTCGGCGGCGCTGCGCGTCGTGCTTTTGGCCGCCTTCTCCGTCTCGAGGCGCGAAATCTCCTCGCGCAGCAGATCAATCCGCTCTGCCAGTTCGCCGACGGACAGGGTCGCCAGATCCTGGCCGATCTCGTGGACCAGCTTCTTCTTCCTCGGCTCCTCATCGAACAAGGCCATGGCGTCCTCCGGTTTGCCTCGTTGCCCGCAGAGGTTACATAGGACCCGGCGGACGATGCGAACAAGCCCCGGCAGCGGGGGAGGATGTGAATGAAACAGACGGCGAAGCTTCCAGCGATGATGACGGCGATCGCGATCACCGAACCCGGCGGACCGATGGTGCTGAAGCCCGAGAAGCGGCCGCTGCCGCAGCCGGGTCCGGGAGAGATCCTGATCAAGGTGAAGGCGGCGGGCGTGAACCGGCCCGACGTGCTGCAGCGGCAGGGCGCCTACCCGCCGCCGGCCGGCGCATCGGACCTGCCGGGGCTCGAGGTGGCCGGGGAAGTGGCGGCCCTTGGAGAAGGCGTCAAGAGATGGCGCGTCGGCGACGCCGTCACCGCACTGACGCCCGGCGGCGGTTATGCAGAGTTCTGCCTCGTGCACGAGAGCAACGCCCTGCCGGTGCCGCACGGATTCACGTACACCGAAGCGGCCGCGATTCCTGAGACGTTCTTCACCGTCTGGCACAATGTCTTCCAGCGCGGCGGACTGAAGCCGGGCGAGACCTTCCTGGTGCATGGCGGTACATCGGGCATCGGCACTGCGGCGATCCAGCTTGCCAAGGCGTTCGGCGCCCGCGTGATTGCGACCGCCGGATCGGCCGAGAAATGCGAGGCCTGCACAAAACTCGGCGCCGATCTGGCGGTGAACTACCGGAGCGAGGATTTCGTCGCAGCCGTGAAGGAGGCAACCGGTGGCAAGGGTGCGAACGTCATCCTCGACATGGTGGGCGGCGACTATATTGCCAGAAACTACGATGCGGCTGCAGTCGACGGGCGGATCGTGCAGATCGCGTTTCTGCAGGGTGCGAAAGCGAGCGCCGACTTCTCGAAACTGATGATCAAGCGGCTGACGCATACCGGCTCGACACTTCGCCCGCGTAGCGTCGAGTTCAAGGCTGACATCGCCACCGAGCTCGAACGCCAGGTCTGGCCGCTGCTGGCGGAACGCACGATCGCGCCCGTCATGGACATGATCTTCCCCCTGCGCGAGGCCTGGAGGGCGCATGAGCGCATGCAGGAGGGCGAGCATATCGGCAAGATCGTGCTGGATGTCGGGTGAGGGTTGGCTGCCCGAAACTCTTTCGTCTCCGGTATGGTCACGACAAATGCGACACTGTTTTCGATTTGTGCAGTGCAAAATGCCGGATGAGATACCAAAAGGGATGCTTAAGGCTATTCTGATCCCGATGCGATTCGATGAACTTGACGTCTGATCCCTGTCCAGTTTCCCGACCAGTCCAGCCGTCGGGCGTCGGGTTCGCCCGAGGAGGTATCGAACTGGAACTGCCAGCCGGTAAGGGCGTTCGTCAGGAAGGCATGGTAGGCGCCACACAAATGCAATGCCTTGGCGCTATCGCGTAGCGCCACACCCATCAATGTAACAAGCTTTGAAGGGCTCATGAAGGCAGCATACACTTTCAACATCACAGCGCGGGACAATCCCCCATGCTGATCGCGACATCGAATTGCTTTGATGTCAGCGAGAGCGTAGACCGCTTGCTTGCGTGGGATGGGCCAGCGCTTCTTGTGTTTCTTCCCGGCTCCAGCCCGGGCCGAAAGAGGCTCAGGGAACTCGAGGAGGATTTCCTCGTTCTCGATTGTCTCGAAAGGCCGGCGGCCGCCAGCTGCCTGCTTCTGGATATACTCTCGTTGCTGAAGGTGCGCTTCGACAACGAGAGCTGGACGCTGCTGTACATGGATCGCCCGGGCGGCGCGGACTTTGTCAAGGCCCAGTGCGACTTGGGACGGCGCCGTCCCGGCAGCCTGGAAGCGAGCTTCTCGGGCGAAGGCGAACTGGCAACGCTGCGGCTGGGCGAGATGATTGCGACGAGTCCGGTACTGCGCGACGTCGTTTCGTTCATGTGCGAGAACCGCGTCGACGACCGCCGAATGGTCGGTCTGCTTAATCTATGCTTTCCCGGTGACCGCTCATGACGGATTTGCTGGCCATATGGCGCAAGTACGCGTCGATGGCGAACATTCTCGATCGACGTCCGGATTTCAGGTTCGATCCCGATTTCTACGGTGCGCAGAGGCAGGACCTGGATCAGGATACCCAAGCTCTTCTCGTGCACTACGAGCAAAGCGGCAGAGAGGAGGGGTCTGCACCGACCCTCTACCGCAGCATATCGCCGGGAAATCCGGACATGGTCGCGGTCATCGCCCGCCTCGTCACCGATCCGGAACTGTCGATAGCCATCGAGAGTGGAGATCCCGAGGCTTATCATCTGGCGTTCGAGCTGTTGCATCTTGGCGCGCCCATCGATGCAAGCATGTCGAACTTCTCGGCTCGGGCCTATCAGGACGCCTATTCCGATATCGCGAAAGCCGGCGTCGATCCGTTGGTTCATTATCTCCTGTTCGGCTCGAAGGAAGGGCGCCGGACGCTCGAACAGTTGCGCGCGTCCCGCCATCAGGGGCGCGCCACTTACTCCCCGGACAAGCCGACGTGCCTGATCGCAACGCACGAATTCTCGCGCACGGGGGCACCCATCGTCGCGCTCGATCTCGTGCGCGAGGCTTCGCAGACGCACAATGTGATCGTCGCGTCGTTGAGGGACGGGCCGCTGCTGGCCGACTTTCTGGAATATGCCTGCGAAGCCGTCCTCTCGACGCAACTGCTTGGCGATTTCGCGCACCATGGCAGCGAGGCTTTTCAGAAGATCGACTTCGCCATCATCAATTCCGTCGAAGCGTGGGCGTTCATCCCGTTTTTGGTTGCCCGAGAAATCCCCTTCGCGTCCTATGTCCACGAGTATGCGCACTACCTCTTTCCGACCTATAAATCGTCCATCAGAAGAAGTCGTTGGGGCGGGCCGGTGAAGTCTGGCGGACGTTCCTGATGCGAATTCTGCTCGGGGACGAGAAGGAGCTATCGACCGCGCTGCATCTGGCGGGGGCGGATGGGGCGGGTCTCGTCGCTCCGTTCGATCCCTACCTGGTGTCCTGGAACGCATCGCGCGAGCTGCTGCCCAAGTTCGAAGCACGCCTGGCGGGGCCACTTCCCAGCAATCCTCTCTTGTTTCCAGTCGGAAACATGTTCTGGATACGCCGTTCCGTGGTTCTGGCCATGCGGGATTTGTTCGGGCACAATTATCCATGGCCGAACGAGCCGATTCCGGACGATGGAACCGAGTTCCACCTGATCGAGCGGCTCTGGCCCGCATTGGCCGCTCAGGTCGGGATGGATTCGGTCTTTGTGCACAAGCTGGACTAGAAGAGGGTGTGAGTTTTGGTCAAGTTGGTCGTTCACATCGGGCACGGGAAAACCGGATCCAGCTCGATCCAGGAGACGTTGCTTCACAATACGCAGATACTCGCGCGCCAGGGCGTGAAATATCTTGGATTGATGTTGGAGAACGCTGATGCCGGCACCAGGCTGCCTTGGCAGAGGATGGATGGATCGGACGCCTTCTTTGATGGAATGTCTGCTTCTGACGCAAGCGAACAACTGTACGATGTCTTAAGCCGTTGCATTTCCGATTTGCGTCAGGAGGGCTATTCTCTCGCAATCTGGAGCAATGAGTGGCTGGCAACTCGAGGCGCTCATGTCTATTCGGCGCTGAAGAAGATAAAAGACAGCGGAACCGATATTGAGATTCAATGTTATGTCAGGCGGCACGACAGATGGATTCAAAGTGCCTACATTCAGTGGGGAATCAAGGATAAGTCATACGAAGGCCCCATAAAGAGCTTTGAAGAATGGCTTGAAGATTTCGGTGAACGCGACAACTTATTTTCTCCTTCATTGCATTTTTGGGACGACATTTTTGGAAACAGGCTGAGAGTCTTCAATTACGATTCGGCTGGCGACGTAGTTGAGCATTTCTTGACGTCAAATGGCATATCAGGTGTGTCTTCAATCAAAGACAATGTCACGCCGGACCAAGTTTTGCTCGCTGCGCAGTCTGTCTTCAACGGCCGCAAGAAGCGACGCATGGCGCCTGTTGAATTCGGGCCTGTCAGCCGATTTGTGACACGCACAGATGAAAACGAAACAGTGCTTCTGCCGCTTGATCTGTTGACGCCGCCGGTTGGTTCTTTGCAGGAAATCGTCGCTTCTCGACGAGTTGATATAGAAGACGTAAACAGATTTATTCTTCGTTCTGGCGAGCCTTCGCTTTCGTTCGCGAGTCCGGCGTCACAGCCCGCTCATCTGACACCCTGGGAGATGGACCAATGGATACTGAAGCTTGTGTATTCATTAGCTGAAGAAACTGTTCAATTGCGAAATCGGACAGATTCTCTCGAGGCCCAGCTCATCGCCCTTCAAGACGACAAGGCAATCTGATGATCAATACCGGCGAGGCCCCGGCCGCGTCCTCGACATGGCCTGCTCGTACTGCGCTCCTCGTCCTCGGCATGCATCGATCCGGCACATCGGCGATGGCCGGCGTTCTGGCGCAGATGGGATGCGATCTGCCGAAGGAGTTGATGCCGCCGACGGATGCCAATCCGAAAGGGTATTTCGAATCGAACAAGGCCTACCATCTGAACGACGATCTGCTCGCCTCGGCCGGGTCGGCCTGGGACGATTCTACCGTCTTCAACCCGGATTGGTACGGCTCGCCGCGATACCCCGAGTACCGCCAGCGGGCAGCCAAGGTCGTCGAGGAGGAGTTCGGCGGTTCGCGGTTCTTCGTCCTCAAGGACCCACGGCTCTGCCGTCTTCTTCCGTTCTGGCAGCAGGTGCTGGCCGATCTCGATATCGGGCCTCGCTATGTCTGCATTCACCGCCATCCCCGGGAAGTCGCGGCCTCGCTGACCCGACGGGAGGGCTGGTCGGAGACGGTGGGCCTTTTGCTATGGCTGCGCCACGTTCTCGAAGCGGAGGCGGGCAGTCGTGGCAAACCCCGTTCGTTCGTGTCCTACGATATGCTGATGGCAGATTGGCGTGGGACGGTAGCCCGCATCGGCGATGAGCTCGAACTGAATTGGCCACGCCATCATGACAACGCCTCGTCCGATGTCGAGGAGTTCCTCTCCGGCGAGCTTCGACACTTCCGGGCGGCCAGCGAACAGATGCCACAGCACTCGCTGACTTTCGGCTGGGTAGCGCGAGCCTACGATGTTCTGGAGCGCTGGGCTGCCGACGGCGAACAGGCGGCCGATCATGCCGAGTTCGATGCCCTCAAGGCCGCGTTTGACGAAGCATCGCCGCTGCTGGGTATGGTTGCGCTGGAAAACCGGCGTCTGGAAGCAGATCTGTCGAAGGCCGAGGCGGCCCTGACCGCCGCGCGCGCCGAGTCGATCGGGTACGCGGCCAACCATGCGACCGAACAGAGAAGCCGAGGCGCCGTGGAGGGGCTTGTCGCGAAGCTTGAGGCCGAGCTGGCGGCGACTGCGAAAAGCAGGCGGGAGTTGGAGAACGACCTCGCCCAGACACGCAGCGCGTTTCTTCAACGCGGCCACGAACTGGATGAGTTGCGGCAGCAGACTGAGCGCGACGCGGTCAAGATCGCGCGGCTGTCAAGCGAACTGGAGACCGTGCGCGACGAGCTCGAACACTTCGAGCAGCGCCATGAGCGCGACGCAAGGCATCTTGCGAAGATGGCGCGCCAGCTTGCCCCGCTGATCCGGCAGGAGTTTGGTGCCGTTATCGACAGCAATCGCGCGGCGGAAACCGTCGCTCTCCTCGAGCGCGAGAAGGCCGAACTGGCCCTCTCGAAAACGCTGCTCGAGAAGCGCTACCTGGCGATAAGCGAGGAGGTTTCTCGTGTTCGTGAATCGGCGGCCACCGAGATCGCAGCCCTCAGGGCGGAACAAGAAGCCCTGAAGCCGCTCGAGCAGAAGGCAGCCGAACTGGAGGCTTTCCAGCAGGCGATCAAGACCAGCACCTCATGGCGCCTGACGGCGCCATTGCGCGGCATTTCGCGGCTTCTGAAGGGGCGATAATCGGTTTCGCGCAGAGGCAACGGCCTGACGAAAACGTCGGCCGTCCCTCATCACTATCCTTTGCGTTGCACCACCCATTCGTCCTGATGGCCGAACCATGCGGCAGACGTGTAAGAGCGCAGCAGCGCAGCTTCGCAAGTGGCGATCGTCCGCGTGACGTAGGTCGGCTCGACCAACATCGTGCCGTAGTCGTCGTCGGCGATGTCCGGCTGGTCCGACCGCCTTATGTAGACCCAGTCGTCGCCATGCTCGTACTGGCTGAAGTCTACGCCCTTGTACTGGCTTCTGGAATTGTCTCCATGCGTCGTGAACATCAGATGGCCGCCAGGCGAGAGGATATCGACGAGCGCGCTGATTCAGCGTCCGAACGGGTGGTCGGGGAGGTGGGAAAACAAGGAGATGACAAAAATGAAGTCGTAGCCGCTGCCGACGTTCAGGTCTTCCGGCCGCGCGCTCAACGGAAGTGTCGGCACGCTGATGTTGGCAGTGACGAACTCGCATGCCTGAGGATGGATATCGGAGGCGTAAAGCGACGCGCCGGGCAACAGATCGCGCAGGTGTCGAGTCACCCGGCCGTAACCGGAAGCGAACACGAGGACTTTGACCTCGGCCTCTTTGTGGAAACGCCGGAGAGTCGCCGCCGTTTGCGTGGCGTCGGACTTCCCGCCTTCAAGATAGGCTCTTTTCGCGCGCTCTTCGCCAAATCGTCCTTCCAGAAACCCATACAAATGATCCTCGGGGTGTATCTCGGTTATAAATGGCGGCGGGGTCGTCTGGTCCATCCATGTTTTCTCCTGTTGGGAAGCCGGTTCTCGCCGAGATGTTCGGACGGTAATTCGATATGATCTATGAAGACTTTGCTGCATTTGGTCCATGCCTGAATCGCATGGACGAAGTTCATTTATTCACTGCCTTTCCGAGCATGATCGCCCGATGCTACTGTCGCAATGCTGCCGGTCTTTTGTTCGGCCTCAGTCCACTGGATCTCGAAACCGACAACTCATCCGCCGAGGAACACGCCCGGCCCTTTCCCTTGCCTCGTTCCCTCATTCGGTTTATATCCGTCGCGATTTCCCATTCTTCGGTGGTCTGACCACCGCCCGCGCAAGGGACGCGGGCGAACGAGAGGATATTCTTCATGGCCAATACCTTGCTCATGCCCAAGGCGACCGCCGTCTGGCTGGTCGACAACACCGCGCTGTCCTTCGACCAGATCGCCTTCTTCTGCCATCTCCATCCGCTCGAAGTGCGCGCGATTGCAGACGGCGAGGCCGCACAGGGGATCAAGGGCATGGACCCGGTCATGAACGGGCAGCTCTCTCGCGACGAGATCAAGCGCGGCGAGGCGGACGCCAACTACCGCCTCAAGCTCAACGAGCCGAAGGTGCGCGTCCCCGAAGCCAAGCGCCGCGGTGGCCGCTACACACCGTTGTCGAAACGGCAGGACCGGCCGAATGCCATCCTGTGGCTGGTACGCAATCATCCCGAGCTGAAGGACGCGCAGATCTCGCGCCTCGTCGGAACGACCAAGTCTACCATCGAGCAGATCCGCAACCGGACGCACTGGAATTCCGCGAGTCTCGCGCCGATGGATCCGGTCACGCTCGGCCTCTGCTCGCAGATCGACCTCGATCTCGAAGTGCAGCGCGCTTCGTCCGGCCGCGCGCCGGCTGCTCCCGTCGGCGATACGCTTCTGCCAGCATCCCTGACGGAGCGCATGCCCGTGCGCGAGGAGAAGTCCGAGGACGACGAACTGGACGCTTCGAAAGTGTTCGCCAAGCTGTCCTCGCTCAAGCGCGCCGAGCCTGTCGACGACGAAGAGTAGAGCGGCGCGCTGCGCGGGCGGCGGCCAGTGGGCGCTCAGGCCACCCGCGCGTCGTGTTCCCGCACTTCCATGCGGCGGTAGAAGTCGGCAAGCGTCTTGCCGCGCTCGTGACGGAAGATCCGGCCGGCCGGCGTGACGCTTGCGATGCGATCGATGCGGAAGGCGCGAAAATCGTCGCGAAGCTCGCACCACGCGATCAGCGTCCACACCTTGCCCCAGAACCAGAGACCGAGAGGCCGCACGTCGCGCTGCGTCGGCCGGCCCTGCTCGTCGCGGTAGTCGATTGCGAGCACCTGCCGCTCCTCCACCGCCCGCTCGGCAATATCGACGGCGGCCCGAACCGCGTCGCTCATCACATACTCAGCCACGTGGATCTCGGTGCGACGGAGGCGGTCTTTTTCGCCGGCGGGAATCACTGCGCCGATCTTGACCAGCGCCTCCGCCGCGGCCCGCGCCATGGCGGCGCCGCCGAAGGCCTGCACCATACGGGCGCCGGCAACCAGCGCGACGATCTCGTCGCGCGTGAACATCAGGGGCGGCAGATCGTAGCCTTCGCGCATGATGTAGCCGACGCCCGCCTCGCCGTCGATCGGCACGCCGGTCGACTGCAGGTCGGCAATGTCGCGGTAGATCGTGCGTTCGGAGACCTCGAGACGCCCGCCCAGCATCTGCGCGGTGACCAGGCGGCCGCCGCGCAGGTGCTGAACGATCTGGAAAAGGCGGTCGGCGCGGCGCATCAGTACGAAAAGACGCCGATCGAGTTGCCGTCCGGGTCGAGGCAATAGGCGAAACGGCCGGCAGGGATCGAAATGACCGGAGAAACGACCTGGCCGCCGTTGGCCGTGACGCGGCCCATCGCCGCCTCGACGTCGTCGACGGCGAGATGGATCGTCGGCCCGGTGCCGGGGACCGCCGGCTTGCCTGGATAGACATGACCCGCGACGGAATCCTCGCCGGCGGCCGCGAAACGCGCCATCGGATTCGGGCCGCCGTCTTCATCCTGCAGCGGATTGCCGGTGACAGCGGAATAGAAGGTCTTAGCGCGCGCCTGGTCGGTGACGGGGATCTCGAACCAGACTGCGGCATGCTGGGGAACTGGTGTATTCATGGTGACGACCTCTTGTTTCGACATCTCACCATCGCATGACCCTCCTGACAACATTTTGTCAGGAGGGTCATGCAGGTTCCCGACATTTCCTGTCACCGCCGCATGCGCCGAGGTCCGTTCCAGAGATCGGGCCAGCCGACGTCCTTGCGCAGGTGCGTCGGCAGCGCACCTAGGATGCGTTCGGTGCGGACGGCAGCGCGAATCTCGCGCCGGCGTGCGACGAAACGCGAAAACGAAGTGCGGAAGCTGGAAGCGAAGGACATGATTCTCTCCTCTCTCGGTTGGGAGAAGAGAATGACAGGGTGCTCCAGACAACCTTGAGTCAGGAGGCGCCTGGGCGACGCGTCATTTCCTGTCGGCGACGGAAACCGTGTAGTTCAGCGGCAGGCGGCCGCCGTCGGCATAGATCGTCTGGCCGGTGATGTAGGACGCGTCGTCCGACGCCAGGAAGGCTGCGACCGCCGCGATCTCGGAAGGTTCACCGACCCGGCCCATCGGAGTGCGCGAGAGGATGCGGCTTTTCGCTGCCGGGTCTGAGTTCACCGTGGCGAGCATCTCCGTCATGATCGAGCCGGGACCGATCGCGTTGACGCGGATGCCGTAGGGTGCCAGCGATAGGGCCATCACCTTGGTGAGCTGGTTCACTCCGCCCTTCGAGATCGAATACGGCACCTGGTTGGCAATCGCCAGGACGGCGTTGATCGACGACATGTTGACGATGGCGCCCGGCGCACCGCCGGCCTTGACCTTGTCGACCATGATGCGCGCCACGGCCTGGCCGACCAGGAACGCGCCTTTGAGGTTGACCCTCAGAACGCGGTCGAAATCCTCCTCCTTGAGGTCGAGGAAATCGGCGCCGTGGACGATGCCGGCATTGTTGACGAGCACGTCGATGTCGCCATAGGCCTCCAGAGTGGCCGCGACCAGATTGTGGGCGTCGAGCCGGTTGCCGACGTCCGCGCGGATGAAGCGGACCTCGCCGAGCTTGCTCAGGTCCTGCGCCGCTTTCTCGCCCTTTACCACGTCGAGGTCTGCGATCACGACTTTCGCCTTGTCGCGCACGAAGCGTTCGGCGATGGCGTAGCCAATACCGCCGGCGCCGCCGGTAACGATGGCGATCTTGCGTTCAAGGGACATGGCAGGCTCCGGCAGGTGTGCGTCGCCGGCCTTATAGACCGTGGGCGGATATGCGGCCAGCCGCTTTCACCCGGCCTTCAATTCGTCAAACTCGTCCCGCCTTTCCGCGAAGGGGACAGAAGACGGTGGCGGCGCATGACTGATTTCAAAATTCTGTGGCGCTTCGTGTTCGAGGCAAAGGAACAGCCGACCGCACAGCACGCGGCCGGACGGGTTGCCGATCTCCTCGCAATTTCCGACCTTCCGCCGGTCGCGCCGTACAAGGAACCGAACTGGTGGATGACCGATATCGTGGTGGAGGCGAGCGACGCCACGCTGTCCGCGCTCTTCGGCCGGCTGCTCGCGCTTGCGGGACGACTTGCCAACGAATGGTCGGTGCACGGGCTAGCAGGGCTGGATGTGGGCGAGAGCTGCTATGCGGTCTACAATGTCGGCGAGCGCAATTTGCCGGCCGTGGAGGGGCTGCGATGGGCGCTTGTGGAAGCCTGGTCGAAGGGCTGAAATCCGCCGTCCGCGCGAACGGTCAATCGATGCGTGGCGCGCAGTAGAGGCGATAGAGCGTGCTGAGAACCTCCGTCACCTCTTCGCTCGCCAGCCTGTAATAGATCGTCTGCCCTTCGCGGCGAGTCCTCACCAGATCCAGCGCCCGCATCTTCGCCAGGTGTTGCGACAGGGCCGGCACGGCGAGATTGACGATCTCCGCGAGGTGACCGACCGATTTCTCGCCCTCAAGCAAATTGCACAGCACGGCCAATCGCTTGGCATTGGCCATAGCCGTCAGAAGCCGTGAGGCTTCTTCCGCGCTTGCCTCGAAAGCCGCCAGTGTCTTCGCGTTCATTTCGACTATCATGCTTGACATATTAGCAATTGCGCAACTATTTAACAATCTGTTTTTTGGTGGAGGTAACCGTGATCAATGTCGGCACGCCTGATCGCATTATCCGCATTGTCCTAGGCCTCGTCCTGCTCGCCATACCCTTTTTGCCGATGACGGCGTCATTCTTCGCCGCATGGGGGGCTTGGAAGTTCCTCGTCGCCGCGGTGGGGCTGGTCCTCATTGTCACGGGTTCCGTTCGCATCTGCCCGCTCTACGCAATTCTGGGCATCAACACCTGCCCGGTGGAGCGTCGCTGACATGGAGACCGAGTTCACACCGATCGCCTCCCTTGTCGGCGGCGCCCTCATCGGGTTCTCGGCCGTCTTGCTGATGGCGCTGCACGGCAAGATCGCCGGCATGACCGCCATCGTCGCCGGAGTTCTGCCGCCTGTGTCGTCCGACTGGGGGTGGCGCGCGGCTTTCCTCGTGGGCGCGATGCTTGCTCCCGCGGCCATCGTAGCGCTTGGGGGCGGCGTGCCCTTCGCGGTTCCAGTCTCCACCGTCGCCCTCATCGCCGGAGGAATCATAGTCGGCGTCGGCGTCACCTACGGTTCCGGATGTACCAGCGGACACGGCGTCTGCGGCATCGCCCGCCTCTCGCCGCGCTCGATCGTCGCGACGGTGGTCTTCATGGCGACTACGTTCGCCACCGTCTACATCGTCCGCAACGTCATCGGAGGTTGAGTCATGAACCGCGTCGTCTCCGCTCTCGTCATCGGCGCTATTTTCGGCACCGGCATCGCCATTTCCGGCATGGGCAATCCCGCCAAGGTGCTCAATTTCTTCGACATCGCCGGCACCTGGGATCCCAGCCTGCTCCTCGTCATGGCGAGCGCGCTCGCCGTTACCGCGATCGGTTACCGTGTCGTCTTCGCCGCGCGACCAAAACCGGTGTGCGCCGCAACGTATGACTTGCCGACGAACCGGCGAATCGACCTGCCGTTGCTGGCGGGTTCGTCGGTGTTCGGGATTGGCTGGGGCATGACCGGTTTCTGCCCCGGCGGCGCCATTCCCGTCCTGGCCCTCGGCAACGCCGAGACCCCGATCTTCGTCGCAGCGATGGTGACCGGCATCATCATCGCCCGCACCCTGAGGCAGCGCGCCGCCCAGTTGGCCGCAGCCTGAATTCAAGGAAAGGAGACAACCATGTCTGCCCAGATCCCCTTCCCGCTCGACCTCTCGGTCAAGCCGGAAGTGACCGCTTTCTTCGACGAGCCGACCAACACGGTGAGCTATGTCGTCAAGGATCCGAACTCGACGTCCTGCGCGGTGATCGATTCCGTCATGGACATCGACTACGCGGCCGGGCGCATTGCGTACCAATCCGCCGACAAGATCATCGAGTTCATCCGCGCCAACGATCTCAAACTGGAATGGCTTATAGAGACCCACGTGCATGCCGACCACCTTTCGGGAGCACCTTACATCCAGCAGAAGCTGGGTGGACAGATCGGCATCGGCGCGAACATCACGATCGTCCAGGAGACCTTCGGCAAGGTGTTCAACGAAGGCACCGAGTTCCAGCGCGACGGGTCGCAGTTCGACCGCTTGTTCGACGACGGCGACAGCTACATGATCGGCACGATGAAGGCCTATGCCATGCATACGCCCGGCCATACGCCGGCCTGCATGACACATGTGATCGGCGACGCGGCCTTCGTCGGCGACACGTTGTTCATGCCGGACGGCGGCTCGGCCCGGGCTGATTTTCCGGGCGGCGACGCGCGCACGCTCTACCGTTCGATCAAGCGGGTGCTGGCGCTGCCTGGTGAGATGCGTCTCTTCATGTGCCACGACTACGGCCCGAACGGTCGCGAGATCCGCTGGGAGACGAGTGTGGCCGAGCAGCGGGCTCACAACATCCACGTCAGGGACGGCATAAAGGAAGACCAGTTCGTCGCGACCCGCGAGGCGCGGGACAGGACGTTGTCGATGCCGAAGCTGATCATCCCGTCGCTGCAGGTGAACATGAAGGCAGGTGAGCTTCCCGCGCCTGACGCGAGCGGCAAGCGCTTCCTTAAAGTGCCCATCAACGGTTTGTAAGTCGACGAAGGACTCTCATCATGAATGCCAAGAAACTGAACAATGATTTCGCCGTGTCGGAGCAGATCGCTCTGCCCGACGTCGCCACGGCGGCGAAGGCGGGTTATCGCTCGATCATCTGCAACCGGCCCGACGGCGAAGGCTGGGGCCAGCCGAGGTTTGCCGAGATCGAGAAGGCGGCGAAGGTAGCCGGCCTCGAAGCAGCCTACCTGCCGATCGTGCCGGGACAGATGGGTCCGCAGCAGGTCGAAGCCTTCGACGGGCTGATGGCGCGGCTGCCCAAGCCGGTACTCGCCTATTGCCGCAGCGGCGCCCGTTCGAGCGGATTGTGGGCCGCGTCGCAGTCCTCGCGCCGATAGACGGACAACCTCGCAAACCGAGGCCGCGTCCGGACCGGGCGCGGCCGAATTCCATTCCAGGCAACCGACATGAAGCTCAAGCAAATCCTGCCATTCCTCGACTGGGCTCCCGCCTACTCGCGCGAAACGGCGGTGAGCGACCTCGTCGCGGCGGTGATCGTGACGATCATGCTGGTGCCGCAGAGTCTCGCCTATGCGATGCTTGCCGGGCTGCCGCCCTATGTCGGCCTCTACGCCTCGATCCTGCCGCTCGTCGCCTACGCGATCTTCGGCTCAAGCCGCACGCTGGCCGTCGGACCGGTGGCCGTTGTGTCGCTGATGACGGCGGCGGCTGTCGGGCAGATCGCCGCGCCCGGGTCGGCCGACTACATCGCGGCCGCCACCACGCTCGCCCTGCTTTCGGGGCTGGTGCTGCTGGGCATGTCGGTCATGCGGCTCGGCTTCCTCGCCAACTTCCTGTCGCATCCGGTCATCTCGGGATTCATCACGGCCTCGGGGATCCTGATCGCTGCCAGCCAGGTCAAGCATATCCTCGGGATTGGAGCCGGCGGCGACACGCTGCCCGAGATCGTCTCCGAGGTCGGCGCCGCGATGTCGACGACGAATCTCTACACGCTTGCCATCGGCGCGGCGGCGCTCGCCTTCCTGTTCTGGGTGCGCAAGGGGTTGAAGCCGCTGCTGGTCAGGGCGGGGCTGAAGGCAAGGGCGGCGGACCTCCTCGCCAAGGCGGGGCCGATCGTCGCGATCGCCTTGTCGATCGGCGCGGTCGTCGCATTCGGGCTCGACGGCAAGGGCGTGAAGATCGTGGGTGCAATTCCCTCCGGCCTGCCTCCCTTCGCTCTCCCTTCCTTCGATGCCGGGCTGTGGCTCGACCTGCTGCCGGCCGCCGTGCTGATCAGCCTGGTCGGTTTCGTCGAATCGATCTCGGTCGCACAGACGCTTGCCGCCAAGCGGCGGCAACGGATTGCGCCGAACAGCGAACTGACCGGCCTCGGCATGGCAAACGTCGCCGCCGCCGTCTCGGGCGGCTATCCGGTAACCGGCGGCTTCGCCCGCTCCGTGGTCAATTTCGACGCCGGCGCCGAGACGCCGCTGGCGGGTGTATTCACCGCCGTCGGCATCCTCGGCGCGACGCTGTTCCTCACCCCGCTCTTCGCCTATCTGCCGCAGGCGGTGCTGGCGGCGACGATCATCGTCGCGGTGCTGTCGCTCGTGGATCTGGACTCGATCCGCCGCACCTGGACCTATTCGAAGGCCGACTTCGCGGCTCAGGCCGCGACGATCGCGCTCGTGCTCCTGGTCGGCGTCGAGGTGGGCATCGTCGCGGGCGTGGTGCTGTCGCTCGTGCTGTTCCTCTGGCGCACCAGCCGGCCGCATGTCGCGGTGGTGGGGCAGGTGCCGGGCACGGAGCATTATCGCAACGTGCGGCGGCACAAGGTCACGACGCGGCCCGACCTGCTATCGATCCGGGTCGACGAGAGCCTCTACTTCGCCAATGCGCGCTTCCTGGAAGACACGGTCTACGATGCCGTGGCGGCCGATCCGAACATCCGCAACGTCGTCCTGATGTGCCCGGCCGTGAACATGATCGACACCTCGGCGCTGGAAAGCCTCGAATCGATCGCGGACAGGCTGGAGTCGGCCGGCGTGGGCTTTCACCTGTCCGAGGTGAAGGGTCCGGTGATGGATGCCCTGAAGCGCTCGGATTTCTTCGAGCATTTCAGGGGCCAGGTGTTCCTGTCCCAGCACGATGCCGTGCGGGCCCTCGCCTGAACCGTCGCCTCAGCGGATCGTCTTGCCCTTCAGCGCGGTCCCGATCTCCTCGAGGATGGCCGGATCGTCGATCGTCGCCGGCATGTTCCAGGTCTCGCCGTCGGCGATCTTCTGCATCGTGCCGCGCAGGATCTTGCCCGAACGGGTCTTGGGCAGGCGCTTAACCGACACCGCAGTGCGGAAGGCGGCGACCGGACCGATGCGGTCGCGCACCAGGGCGACAATCTCCCGCTCGATCTCGGCCGGATCGCGCGACACGCCTGCCGAGAGCACCACGAAGCAGAGCGGCAGCTGACCCTTCATCTCGTCGGCGACGCCGATGACGGCGCATTCGGCGACGTCGGGATGCGAGGCAACGACCTCCTCCATCGCGCCGGTCGACAGGCGATGCCCAGCGACGTTGATGATGTCGTCGGTGCGGGCCATGATGAAGAGGTAGCCGTCCGCGTCGAGATAGCCGGCGTCGGCCGTCTTGTAGTAGCCGGGAAACTCCGCGAGGTAGGCGTTGAAGAAGCGCTCGTCGGCGTTCCACAGCGTCGGCAGGCAGCCGGGAGGCAGCGGCAACTTGACCAGGACGTTGCCGAGCGTGCCGGCCGGAACCGGGTGACCCGCGTCGTCCAGGACTTCCATCTTGTAGCCGGGCATGGCAACGCCCGGCGAGCCGAGCTTGACCGGCAGCATGCCTAATCCGACCGGGTTCTGGCTGATGGGCGAGCCCGTCTCGGTCTGCCACCAGTGGTCGATGACCGGCACGCCGAGCTGCTTCTGGGCCCATTCGATGGTCGGCGGGTCGCCGCGCTCGCCGGCGAGGAAGAGGGTGCGGAACTTCGACAGGTCGTATTTCTTGATGAATTCGCCGGTCGGGTCCTGGCCCTTGATGGCGCGAAACGCAGTCGGCGCGGTGAACAAGGCGACGACGCCGTGCTCGGCGATGACGCGCCAGAAGGTGCCGGCGTCGGGCGTGCCGACCGGCTTGCCTTCGAACAGGATGGTGGTGCAGCCATGCAGAAGCGGCGCGTAGACGATGTAGGAATGGCCGACGACCCAGCCGACGTCGGACGCCGCCCAGAACACCTCGCCCGGCTTGACGCCGAACTCGTTCCACATCGACCATTCGAGCGCGACCATGTGGCCGCCGGTATCGCGCACCACGCCCTTGGGCTGGCCGGTCGTGCCGGAGGTGTAGAGGATGTAGAGCGGGTCGGTCGCCAACATCGGCTCGCAGGGTACGGTGCGGCCGCGGGCGGCGGAGACGAGAGCGGCGTAGTCGTGGTCGCGGCCGGCGGTCATGCCCGCTTCGAGCTGCGGCCGCTGGAGGACGACGCAGAAGTCCGGCTTATGGGAGGCCATGTCGATCGCGCCGTCGAGCAGCGGCTTGTAGGCAACGATGCGGCCGGGCTCGAGACCGCAGGAAGCGGCGATGATCGCCTTGGGCGCGCAATCGTCGATGCGGGTGGCGAGTTCCTTGGCGGCAAAACCGCCGAACACGACCGAATGGATCGCGCCTAGCCTGGCGCAGGCGAGCATGGCGAAGGCCGCTTCGGGGACCATCGGCATGTAGATGATGACGCGGTCACCCTTCTTCACGCCCTTGTCCTTGAGCGCGGCGGCCAGCGCGCTCACCTCTTCGAGGAGCTGCGCATAGGTGAACGAGGCTTTGGTTCCGGTGATGGCGCTGTCATGGACCAGGGCGAGCTGGTCGGCGCGGCCGGAGGCGACATGGCGGTCCACCGCATTGTGGCACATGTTGCCGACGGCATCGGGAAACCAGCGGCCGTAGACGCCGGCCTTCGGATCGAAGATGCGCGTCGGCGGGGTGACCCAGTCGATCGCCTTCGCCGCGTCGGCCCAGAACCCTTCCGGATCCTTCTCCCAGCGCGCATAGACCTCGCGATACGTCGATGCCATTCGATGCCTCCCTCACTTGCGTGGCAGCGTTCTAGACCCTCGGGGCTCGGGTCGTCCACATGACGATCGTCTAGACTCGGGCGTCCGGGGCTGATCAAAGGGGGCAATTCGACGCACAACGGTTTCGCATTGTCCAAAGCACTTGCCCTTCTGATCCTCGCCATGATGGCGGTCCACATGATCCGTCCCCTCGGGCTGCCGGGCCTGAAGCTGCGCCGCGACGTCTGGAAGATCGCCGTGGCAGCGCTCGTCGCGATCGGCGCGACGGTGCTGCTGAGTCATGGGACATAGGGGAGTAGGGGAACCTGAACCTTCCGCCCGTGCGAATGCGCCAACCGCAGAACCTCTTTTGCGGAAGAAAGCAAAATCGCGCGGATGGCCCGGCTTCCCCCCGCAAGGGGGAAGGACAATGGCACTTCAAGAGGTGTCGCGCAGGTCAACCGGCAGCGAGAACGACGCGCCGGCCAGGCGCTGGAGAAGGTCATGATGCAACCGGCTGTCCTCGCCGGCCTCGCCGTGTGCTTGATCCTGCTGCCAGACCGAAATGCCGCGGAGGTATGCCGCCATGCCGCTCACGACCACCGCAAGAGCGCGCAGCGAGGCGGCGATGTCCAGCGCGTCGGCTGGCTCGGTGCCGTAGCGGGCATTCGGCAAGGCGGGCGACCAGAGCCGGCCGGCCGTATTCCACTCCGAACCGGCGACGAACTCCCGGGCGACAAGGTCCGCCTGCCGGGCGGCCCACAGGACGCAGAAGCGGACCCAGGGGGAATCACCGGCGGACTTCTCGGCGAGAGCGGCGAGGGCAAGCAGAGTCGAGACGATGCTCGCCAGCACCTGCTGCCTCCTCCCTGTCTTCGCCTTCCAACTCACCGCCGGCTCCTTTCCGTCGCACCGGCGCCATGGTCCGTCAGGTCGGACGGGGTGGGGATAAGTATTTTTGCAAGTCGAACGGAAAGAAGGCGTTGGCGGAAAGAGAGGCGAAATCGATCCACCGGGTGGGCTGTGATCAGCCGCCGCGTAGCCCAGGCGCGGTCGTCTTCCCGGCGGCCGGAGGCCAGCCGGGAACCATTGATCGCCGGCGAGTGGAATGCCATCGGTCATGCTTCGGAGGCAGGCGTTTCTGAGTGTAACCGGAGAGAAGAATAGATCCCGCATGGCCTTCGGCCTGCGGGATGACGGAGGTGTGCGTGTGCGAGACGGGCGGATGGCCCTGTGGCGTCCGTGGATGACGGTCGCGCAGGACTGGTGACGCTCTAGCTCTCGCCGATCACCAGCGGCAGTAGGTGTTCGGCCCACGCCGCATATCCTGCCGCAGAGGCGTGGAAACCGTCGGTGGAGAAGCCGGCGGCGGGATCGAGGATCGGCAGGCGCGTGGCTGGAACGGCGCCGCGCTCGAAGCAGAGCGCCTCGCCCTTGGCGTTGATGACGCCGGCGCGGATTTCGAGGATGCGGCCGAGAAGAGGCGGAAGCGCCGGCACACGCGTCATCTCGACCACCGGCGACCAGACCACGCGGGCTTCGGGCCATTTGGCGCGCAGCGCGTAGAGCAGGCCGCCGAACTCGCGCTTGAAGCGGGATACCGTGTGAAAGTTCTTGGCGTCATTGGTGCCGACGGACAGGACGATGTGCGTCCACGGCTCGGGCGCGAGATTGGGCAGGACATGGTCGCGGATCAGGCCCGATGTGGCCGAGTTGAAGCCGGCGGCGCGCCAGACAACGGCGCGGCCGGTGCGTTCGGCGATGAGGCGGGAGAGTTCGGCGGCGAGGCCCTGTTCGGAGCTCTCGATGCCGACCGAGGCGGCGGAGGAATCGCCGAGCACCAGCAGCCGGATCTCCGGCTCAGCGCCGGCAATGCGATGGCGGACCGGACCCGACGCCGGAAGCATGCGCGGCGTGCGGCGGCGCACGCCCAGCCCCTGCCAGACATAGACGGGCAGGGCGAGCCAGGAGAGGAGAGGTGCGAAGCGGGACATGATGTTCGGCTTAGCGCGAAGCTGAACCCGAAGGAAGATCGCGCCGTTCGGTCGGCGCGGTCTCCGGATGCAGCCGCACGCTTAGGGCGAGACGAAAGCCAGATTCAAAGCAGGTCGGGAACCCTGACCGGCCACCTTCATACTTCATTCCCGGGCCGGGGAGCGGAATCCGGAATGTGGAGCGTCGGCTTCGCGTGGGGACGCGGTCTCTTCGCCGAGTCACCGCTCTAGGTTCCGGGTTCCGCTGCGCGGCCCCGGAACGACGGCGGACGGGTTGTCCGCGCTCAGCGCTTGCGCACGAACTCGGTGCGCAGGACGAGGCCCTTGATCGCGTCGTGACGGCAGTCGATCTCTTCCGGATTGTCGGTGAGGCGGATCGACTTGATCACGGTTCCCTGCTTCAGGGTCTGGCCGGCACCCTTGACCTTGAGGTCCTTGATCAGGACCACCGAGTCGCCGTCGGCCAGGACGTTGCCGGCGGCGTCGCGCACAGCGGCGGCTTCGGCCTTCGCGGCAGCCAGTTCCGAGGCCGGGCGCCATTCGCCGGTTGCCTCGTCATATACGTATTCGTCGTCGTCGGCCGACATGTCCGGTCCTTCCCTCAGAGACGAGCGGCCCCTCGGGTCGGTCGATCAGTCTGCGCGGTCTACAGCGGGAGCCGGCGGTGTCAAGCCTGGCAGGGCCAACACCGCCGTGTCCGCATTTCAGAACGCCGGCAGCGTCGGGCGGACCGCGAGGGCGTCGGTGATCACTTTTTCGACGGCCTTGCGACGTTCGCCGGACAGTGGCAGGCGCGGCATGCGCACCCGGTCGTTGGTGCCGATGGCGTGGACCTCCGCCAGCTTGATGTTCTGGACGAGGTAGGTCGAGACGTCGAGGTCGAGCAGCGGGCGGAACCAGCGGTAGATCGACAGCGCTTCGTCGCGGCGGCCCTGCTTCATCAGCTGATAGATCGCCACCGTCTCGCGCGGGAAGGCGGTGACGAGGCCGGCCACCCAGCCGATGGCGCCGACGGAGAGAGCTTCGAAGGCGAGGTTGTCGACGCCGGTGAAGAGATCGAACCGGTCGCCGAAGGCGTTGATGATGTCGGTCGAGCGGCGGATGTCGTCGGAGCTCTCCTTGACCGCGACGAAGCGGGCGTCGGCGGCGAGCTCTTCCATGATCGGGATCGTCACGTCGACGCGGTAGGCGAGGCGGTTCGAATAGATCATGATCGGCAGATCGCCGGCCTTCGCCACGGCGCTGAGCGCGGCGACCGTCTCTTCCGGATTGGTGTGGTAGATCGGCGAGGGCACGACCATGAGGCCGTCCGCGCCGGCCTTGGCCGCGCGCTTCGCCAGGGAAGCCGCTTCTCGAGTGGAGGCTTCGTTGACGGTTAGCAGGACAGGCTTTTTGCCGGCTATCTTTCGCGCGGTGGTGAACACTTCGAGTTTCTCGTCATGGCTGAGCATCGGGCCTTCGCCGAGCGAGCCGCAGACGATGATGCCGTCGCAGCCGGCATCCATCTGAAGGCCGAAGCAGCGCTCCATCTCGGCATGGTCGAGGCGGTCATCGGCGGTGAACTTGGTCGTGACGGCGGGAAAAACTCCGGACCACATGATCGATCTCCTTCTGATATATCAGCGATATATGAGGTGACGGGGAGGGTTGTCAAGCGGATTCCGAAACTGATATATCAATAATATATCTTACGGAGGCCGCAGACCGATGACCGAAGCGGTGCAGGAAAGCGCCACGCGACGCGCCTACAGGATGCTGGAGCGCATGATCGTGACGCTCGAGCTCGCGCCCGCGAGCGTGACGACCGAGGGCGCGCTGATCGAGCGGATCGGGCTTGGGCGGACCCCGGTGCGGGAGGCGATCCAGCGGCTCGCCTGGGAGGGGCTGCTGGAGGTGCGCGCCAGGGCAGGTCTGGCGGTGGCGCCGCTGCACGCGTCCGACTGGGTCAAGGTCATCGACGCGCGGCGCGGGGTCGAGGCGGTGCTGGCGCGGGCGGCCGCGCGGCACGCCACCCGGGAAACGGCGCAACGTTTCCACGACGCGGCGCTGTCGATGCGCAAGGCGGTGATCTCGGGCAACGTGTTCGCGTTCCTGCAAGCCGACAAGGCGCTCGACGAGGCAATGGCCGAGGCCTCCGACAATCCGTTCGCGGCACTGGTCGCAGCACCGCTCCAGACGCACAGCCGGCGGTTCTGGTACCGCTACCAGGCCGACAGCGGACTGGCCGCGGCGGCGGACCGACACATGGCGCTGATCAAGGCGGTGCTCGACGGCGATGGCGACGCGGCGGCGGCGGAGTCGGATCGCCTGATGGCCCTGCTGCGAGCCCATGCCGAAGACGCGGCACGGTAGGGCGTCAGCTGTCGCGGCCGGCTATTCTGGTCGCGCCGTCCCAGCCCTCGCCGCTGGCGAGGATGCAGCTGGTGCCGTCGGTGCCGCTGGCAAGGATGGTGAAGGTGCCGGCTTCGGACACGAAGACTTCGACCACCGCCGTCGGATCGATCAGCCCCATGCTGTTGGGCGCCTCCTGGAAGACGGAGCCCAGCTGCGCGACGATCTCGTCGCGCGGGCCGCAATTCGTGACCTCGGCGGATTGCGCGGGAACGCCGATGTCCGGGACAGCCTGGATCGACGGAGCCGATGCCGGGCCGAGATTCTGCGCCGGGGTCTGGGCGACGGCGGCGAAGCTGCAGGTGAGCGCGAAAGCGCCGATAAGGGGAGCTAGACGGGACATGGCCGGTTCCTCATTCGCCGTTGCTGGTTCTGGAACTCAAGCAGATCGACGTTTCCACGTTCCATCACGAAAGCTTGCGGAATGTAACGAAGAGCGAAGAATGACGGTGAGATTGCGGTCAGGACTCCCGACGTTCGGCCGCCCATTTCAGCAGGGCATCGAGCGCAGGACACAGCGCCTGGCCCCAGTCGGTCAAGCAGTACTCGACCTTCGGCGGCACCTGATGGTGGACGATCCGGCGCACGATTCCATCGGTTTCCATCTGCCGCAGTTGCTGGATGAGCATCTTCTGCGAAATCGCGGGAATGGCCCGCTCCAGTTCGGAAAAGCGCAGGACCTTGCCGCCGAAGAGATGGAACAGGATCACCAGCTTCCAGCGCCCTTCGAGAATCCGCAACGCGTTCTCGACACCGCTCGCGGCGGTCGTCGGCGTGAGCGGCGCATACTCACTTTCCGGTAAGTAGCCCACTTTTTGGTCGGTTCTTGTCATTTCGAAAGCCTAGCCGCATCTAGGCGGAGAGGCAAGCAGCCGGCCTGTTTCAGAGGCCGGCAGACAAGGAGTTGAGACCATGACCATCGACCTGCCGCGGCCGCTCGGGGACTATTTCGCCGCCAAGAACAGACATGACATCGACGCGATGCTCGCGCCATTCGCTGCGGACGCGACCGTCCGGGACGAGGGCCACACATATAGCGGCCACGCTGCGATCCGTGGATGGATGGAGGAGACGACCAGGAAATACCGGGTCACGGTCGAGCCGACCGGGGCGTCCTCGGACGGACAGAACTGGAGGGTCTCGGCTCTCGTGGCGGGCGATTTTCCGGGCAGCCCGGCAGCGCTGCGCTACAGGTTCTCGCTGGCGGATGAGCGCATCGCCCGGCTGGAGATCGGCGCATGACCACTGCGCCGCATTTCTCCATCTTCGCCGAGGAATTCGCCGGCAAACGCGTGCTGGTGACAGGGGGTACGAAGGGCGCCGGCGCGGCGATCGTGCGACGCCTCTCGGCGGCGGGCGCCCGGATTGCCACTGGCGCGCGATCGGCGCCGCCCGAAGGGATTTCGCCCGAGATCTTCGTCCAGGCCGACCTGAGCACGAGCGACGGCGCCGCAGAGATGGCCGCCGCGATCCTGCACAAGATGGGCGGCGTCGATATCATCGTCCACTGTCTTGGCGGCTCGAAAAGCCCGGGAGGAGGCTTCGCGGCGCTGACGGACGCTCTCTGGCAGGATGAACTGAACCTCAACCTGCTGACGGCCGTGCGGCTCGACCGGGCACTCGCGCCGGGCATGGCCGGACGCGGTGCCGGTGTCATCCTGCATGTTTCGTCGATCCAGCGCCGGCTGCCGTTACACGAGTCGACGATTGCCTATGCCGCGGCGAAGGCGGCGCTGAGCACCTACAGCAAGGCGCTGTCGAAGGAGCTTGGGCCGCAGGGGGTCAGGGTCGACAGCATCGCACCGGGCTGGATCAACACGACCGCGGCTGATGCGCTGGTGGCACGGCTGGCCGAAAACGCCGGGACGGACAAACAGGCGGCGCGGCAGGACATCATGGACGCGCTCGGCGGTATCCCGATCGGGCGTCCGGCATGGCCGGAGGAAGTGGCGGAACTGGTGGCTTTCCTGGCCTCGGATCGCGCTGCCTCGATCCATGGTGCGGAGTATGTCATCGACGGCGGGACCATACCGACGGTGTGATCCATCCGCCAAAGGCGCGCGCGAGCAGTGGGTGCCGTTGCGGGAGGAAGGGTTGATCACCGTCACCCCGCGCCACTCGAAGCCATGGTGCATGTCCTTCGAGCGGAGGATACGGCAGCCGGCGGAATCGGAGAAGGCCGCGATTCGAGTCTCAGTCACTCTCGCCCTTGCATGGCGGCAAGGCGGCGAGTGCGCTCTCCGGCAGCAGCTTTCGCAGGTCTATCGAGGATACCCGGAAGTAGCGCTCGTCCACCTTGCTGCGCATGAAAATCTCGATGTTCAGAGCACCGGGATTGATCGCGCCGTCACGACAACCGCCCGCGATCGTCACAGTAATGCCGCCATCGCCCTTCCCCCCGGTCGCCTTGAATGCGCGCGCCCTGGCTTGCGCGGCGGTCAATCGGGGCAAATCGGCCTGGGCGACGCGGGCGATCTGGATACGTTCGAAGGAGGGGCTCGCCGGCACGCCCGGAGCGCCTTCGCCCGCGATTATCTCGAGCGGCAGCTTCTCGTCTATCGGACCGGACGAGGCAGGCATGTTCATGGTGAAATGCAGCACCACATCGCCGGTGCGCAGCCTGAGCGGAACAGGCATGACCACCGCGACACTCACCTGCTCCGGCGCGATTTCAAGCGGATCAAGGCTGGCAAGCCTGGTCATCGCCACCGGACCGAGCGAAGCGCACGCGGACAGAGCGAAGAGCCCGGCCAACGCGGAAATTGACTTCATTTGTATCGACAAGATGCCCTCACATGATTGTTTGACAGCGTCGACTTATTGTTTTACATTAATTTATGCAACTGGAATTTGATGAGGGCCGAAAATGAATGATCGACGCGAGCGCGCCCGGTCGCTGAGCCGGCGGATGGAAGCGCTGATCCTTGCGCTGACGGGCGTGGTGATCCTGTTCGTCGCCTATGGCTTATGGATGACCTGGGACGACCCCGACTGGGTCGGCCAGTTCATTATCGACAAGCTCGCGCTGCCCAACTCGGCGCAGTTCTCGATATTCACTATCCGGCTGCTGGCCGCGGCATTTCTCGTTCAGGCCGTGATGGTGCTCTGGGCGCTGCAGGCGCTCCGGAGGGCATTCCACGAAATCTCGCTGCACGACATCGTCAGCACGAAGAGTGCGCGGCTGGTGCGGCTGTCGGGCCTGGCGTTTCTCGTCAACGCGATCGCGATGGTGCTGGCTCCGCCTCTGGTGTCGATGATCGTCAGCTTGGATATGCCGGTCGGGCATCGCTTCGTTGCGATATCATTCAGCACCGCGGAGCTTCTGGCGGTGATCGTGTCCGGCACGCTCATCGTCTTCGGCCATCTGCTCGCTGTGGCGGCCGAGGTGGACGACGAAAACAAGCGGTTCGTCTGAGATGCCGATCGTCGTCAATCTCGATGTCATGCTGGCGCGCCGAAAGATGCGCTCCAAGGAGCTCGCGGCGAAGGTCGGGATAACCGAACAGAACCTTTCGCTGCTCAAATCCGGCAAGGTTCGCGGTGTGCGCTTCTCGACGCTGGCACGCATCTGCGCCGAGCTCGAGTGCCAGCCGGCCGATCTGCTCGAATATCGGCCCGGTCCGGAGGAAGACGAAACCTGAAGCGGGTGCCAAGCCGGCGCCCGCATTCCCTTCGGTTGCGAGATTGGTGCTTCATCGTCGGGATGACGAACCCGGCACCGTGCTTCACGCGAGCCCGCGCGCCCGCGCCCGAAGGCGAGGACGCGCGGACCAGAATCCGAGTTGCTAGTTCATGGTCGGGATAACGAAGTCGGCGCCGTCCTTGATGCCCGAGGGCCAGCGCGAGGTGACGGTCTTCGTCTTGGTGTAGAAGCGGAAGGCGTCCGGGCCGTGCTGGTTGAGGTCGCCGAAGGACGAGGCCTTCCAGCCGCCGAACGTGTAGTAGGCGATCGGCACCGGGATCGGCACGTTGACGCCGACCATGCCGGCCTGGACGCGGGAGGCGAAGTCGCGGGCGGCGTCGCCGTCGCGGGTGAAGATCGACACGCCGTTGCCCATCTCGTGGTCGTTGGCGAGCTTGATCGCGTCCTCGTAGCGGTTGGCGCGGACGACCGAGAGCACCGGCCCGAAGATCTCTTCCTTGTAGATCTTCATCTCGGGCGTGACGTGGTCGAACAGGCAACCGCCCATGTAGAAGCCGTTTTCGTAGCCCTGCATCTTGAAGCCGCGGCCATCGACGAGGAGCTTGGCGCCTTCCTGGACGCCCGAGGCGACGTAGCCCTTGACGCGATCGAGGGCCTGTTGCGTGACCAGCGGGCCGAAATCGGCGGACGAGTCGGTCGAGGGGCCGACCTTGAGGCTTTCGACGCGCGGGATGAGCTTCTCGACCAAGCGGTCGGCGGTTTCCTTGCCGACGGGCACGGCGACCGAGATCGCCATGCACCGCTCGCCGGCCGAGCCGTAGCCGGCGCCGATCAGCGCGTCGACGGTCTGGTCCATGTCGGCGTCGGGCATGATGATCATGTGGTTCTTGGCGCCGCCGAAGCACTGGGCGCGCTTGCCGTTGGCCGTGGCGCGCGAATAGATGTACTGCGCGATCGGGGTCGAGCCGACGAAGCCGACGGCCTTGATGTCGTGATCGTCGAGGATCGCGTCGACCACTTCCTTGTCGCCGTTGACGACGTTGAGCACGCCCGCCGGCAGGCCGGCCTCGAGGAAGATCTCGGCGATGCGCATCGGCACGCCCGGATCGCGCTCCGACGGCTTGAGGATGAAGGCGTTGCCGCAGGCGATCGCCGGGCCGATCTTCCACAGCGGGATCATGGCCGGGAAGTTGAACGGGGTGATGCCAGCGACGACGCCGAGCGGCTGGCGCATCGAATAGACGTCGATGCCGGGGCCGGCACCGTCGGTGAACTCGCCCTTCATCATGTGCGGCGCGCCAATGCAGACCTCGATGACCTCGAGGCCGCGCTGGATGTCGCCCTTGGCGTCGGCGATGGTCTTGCCGTGCTCGCGGGCGAGCAGTTCGGCCAGCGCGTCGTTCTCGCGCGCCATCAGTTCGAGGAACTTCATCAGCACGCGCACGCGGCGCTGCGGATTGGTCGAGCCCCAGCCGATCTGGGCGGCCTTGGCGTTCTCGACGGCGGCGCGCAGTTCGGCCGCCGAGCCGAGCGCGACCTGACCGCGCACGGTGCCGTCCATTGGCTGCAGCACGTCCGCAACGCGTCCGCTGGTGGAGGCGACATGCTTGCCGCCGATGAAATGACCGTAGATCGCCACTGTTTCACTCCCTGAAGGATTTTTCTGGATGCCATCATCGGCGCAGAGAAGCCGGATTGCAACGCGAGCCGGGTCGAAACCGTTGTGCGTGGTCTAAATAGCGACTATGGTTGATCTACATTATCTGCATATCGGGAGGGGATATGAACTGGGATGACGTGCGCATTTTCCTTGCCGTTGCGCGGGCGGGCCAGATTCTCGGCGCGGCCAAGCGTTTGGGGCTGAACCACGCGACCGTCTCGCGCCGAGTCGCCGCGCTCGAGGAAAGCCTCAACGCCCGCCTGTTCCGACGGTTGACGACCGGCAGCGAACTGACACCGGCGGGGGAGCATTTCCTCGCGGTGGCGGAGCGAATGGAAGGCGAGATGATTGCCGCGCGCGCCGAGATCGCCGGCGAGGGCAGCGACGTCTCGGGCACGGTGCGCATCGGAGCGCCCGACGGGTTCGGCGTCGCCTATCTGGCGCCGCGGCTCGGCGAGCTGACCGAGCGGCACCCGACGCTGTCGGTGCAGCTCGTGCCGGTGCCGCGCTCGTTCTCGCTGTCGCGCCGCGAGGCCGACATCGCGATCACCGTCGAGCGGCCGACGGAAGGACGCCTCGTCGCCTCCAAGCTGGTCGACTACACGCTCGGCCTCTATGCGTCGAAGTCCTATCTCGACGCGCATGGTGCGCCCGCGCGCGTGGAAGACCTCGAGAAGCACAGGTTGGTCGGCTATGTCGGCGACCTCTTGATGAGCCAGAGCCTGGACTACGCCACCGAGATCTGGTCGCGGTGGAACGCCGGCTTCCAGATTTCATCGGCGCTCGGACAGACCGCGGCGGTGCGCTCGGGCGCCGGGATCGGCATCCTGCACACATTCGTCGCCCGGGCCTTCGACGACCTCGTACCGCTGGCGATCACGCCGCCGATCCGGCGCGCCTACTGGCTCGTCTACCACGAGAGCGTCAGGCCGCTCAGGCGCGTGCAGGCGGTGTCGGCCTTCATCGCTGGGCTGGTGGAGAAGGACCGCGCCAGCTTCGCCTGAGCGCGGTCAGGGCAGCGTCACCGCCGTCTCGGTCCGCTCGCCCGCGACTATCCTGGCGTCCGCCTCCTTGCCGGCGTCGTCGTTCTGCTGTCGCGCGACGACGACGTAATCGCCTGCCGGAAGCGTCGTCTGGAATTCCTCGCCGTAGGAATAGGAGAGCGACTTGCGCTTGCCCTGGATGTCCTTCTTCGCCCCGAGGATCTCGATGGTATGCGCGCCGGGCGCGGAGATCGCGAGCACGCCGGCGTTCAGGACGACTTCGACGTCCGTGGTCTCGCCGACCTTGACGCTGAAGGGAGCTTCGGCCTCGGCTTCGCCGATACGCGCGTGCAGCACATAGTCGCCCGGCGGAACCTCGTGGGCACTGTCCGGACCGTAGGCAGACACGACAGACTCGCGCGACCCGTCGAGCTTCTTCGCCGACTTCAAGATCTCGACGAACAGGCCGCCTTCCTCGACCTTCATGCCAGGCACGTAGGCCGCGTTGACCACCGCGCGGCCGACACCTACGACGACATCCCTGGTGACAGTGTCTCCGGCATTGACGACGACCGTGTCGGTCACTTCGCCGGCGCCGATGCGGACCTTGAGCTTCTGTTCTCCCGCCGGCGTGAAGAACGTGACCTGACCGTAGGCGGTCGTTTCGCCGCCGGGATAGACCAGATTGACGGCCGCGCCGTCGACCGGCTCGCCGCCGGGAATGGCCAGAGGCCGGACGGTCAACGTGCCGGCATTGAGCACGAAAAGCGGCTCGTGTACCTTGCCTGCCTCGATCGTGACGGGCTGTTCGGTGCCTGCCTCGCCATAGCGAGCGACAACGACGTATTTGCCGGGCTCCAGGTTCGTCTTCCAGCTGTTCCCATAGTCGGTCGAGACGTATTCGCCGCGCGAGCCGTCCGCATTGGCGCGATAGACCTCCCAGGCATTGCCTGCGCTGCCGGGCAGCGGGTCTTCGCCTTCGGCCATGATCGCGACCGGCGCGAAATTGAACTCCGGAACCGCCGGCTCAGGGGCCGGCGCCGGCGCGGGTGCCGGCTCGGCCGCGGGCTGCGACGCCTGGGCGACCGTCGCCGTGAGTGCCTCGGCGAGGGCGTTGCCGTCTCCGGCCTGGACGTACATCCCGCCAGTATTCTCGGCCAGGCAGGCGACCTTGCGGCCTTCCTCTTCCGTCAGGCCGAAGCCGACGACATGCGCCGTGAAGCCGACGCCGCCCTTTTCGAGCTCATTCGCCAGGGCGCACGGATCGGAATCGCAGGTCTCGATGCCGTCGGTGACAAGGATGACGGTCGCCTTTTCCTCGGTGTAGCGCAGTTCTTCCGCGGCGCGCATCACGGCGGCGGACAAGGGCGTCTTGCCCTTGGGATTGATCCTGTCGACGGCTGCCGAAATCGCGGCCGCCGAGTCGGCCGCGGGTTCGACGAGGGTCTCGATATCAGTGCAGGAGCCTTTTTCGCGATGGCCATAGGCCATGAGACCGAGTTCGAGACCTTCCGGCAGTCCGGCGAGGACGTCCTTGATGGTCTGGCGTGCAATCGCGATGCGCGGCACCCCGTCGATCTGCGCCCACATCGAGCCGGACGCGTCGAGAACGACGATGGCGCGATCGGCTGCAAGGGACGGCATGGCCCACGCCGTCATCGTCATCAGGCCGGCGGCCAGGGCAAAACGAGATCGCATAAGGTCCCCTTTCAGGCGAATCTGGATGGTCGGAGTTACCAGCAATGCTGACGTAAGGGCAACCCGGCAGGTTTGATCCAGGATGCGGGTTGACGAACGCATATCCCGCTGGTTATACGATAATCAATAACCAAGGGATTATAGATCGAAGATGTCGGCCGCCCAGGATGTACTTTTCAGGACGCTTGCCGATCCGACGCGGCGGGCCATCTTCGAGCGGCTGTGCCGGGACGGAGACCAGACGGTCGGGGCGCTGACGGCGCGGGCAGGGGTGTCGCAGCCGGCCGTCTCGAAACATCTGGGCGTGCTGAAACGCGCCGGACTGGTGCGCGACCGTCACGAAGGCCGCCAGACGCATTACAGCGCACGGCACGAGGCACTTGCGCCGCTGGCCGACTGGACGAGCGAGATGACCGGGTTCTGGCATGGCAAGTTCGACGAGCTCGAAGAACTGCTTGAGAGGATGGACTGATGACAGGAGCCGCGACCGAAACGCTCTCCGTCGTCGTCGAGCGCGAGCTGCCCTTCGCGGCGGAGAAGATCTGGCGCGCTCTGACGCAACCGCACCTGATCGAGGAGTGGCTGATGAAGAACGATTTCCAGCCGAAGCAAGGCCACCGCTTCAGCCTGAGCGCGGACTGGGGCGGCGTCGACTGCGAAGTCCGCACCGTCGATCCGAACAGGACGCTGTCCTACACGTGGGACACCAAGGACCTGAGGAGCGTCGTCACCTGGACGCTCGTTTCCACCGGCGCCGGGACCCGCCTGCGCATGGAGCAGTCGGGGTTCCGGCCGGACCAGCAGCCCTATTTCCGCGGCGCCAAGGCCGGGTGGCCGAGGTTCTTCGATGGGCTGGCCGAGGTCCTGGCGCGGATGGACTGACGCGTCGCCCGATCAGCTTCTTGGTCTTCACAGGAGGTCACATTGAACTGGAACGCATGGATCCGGCAGATCCACCGCTGGCTGTCGATCGCCTTCACGGTCGTCGTGGCCGCGATCTTCATCAGCCTGGGCATCGGTGTGGAGCCCACCCAATGGATCTACTTCATGCCGCTGATCCCGCTCGCCCTGCTGACGTTCAGCGGTCTGTACATGTTCGTGCTCCCCTATGCCGCCCGCTGGCGCAGCGCGCGGCGCGTCGGGGCGCAGGGCCGGACATGACGGCTAGGACGAATGGCAGGCCGGCGAAAGCCGAATCGAAGAAGGCGGTCGCGCCGAAGCTTCTCTCGGGCGGCAATCCGCAGATTGCCAAGGGCTATGGCGACGGGCCCGTGCAGGCGTACATCGCGGCCATGCCGGGCTGGAAAAGCGCTGTCGGGCGCCGCCTCGACGCGATCATCGTGGGCACCGTTCCCGGCGTCACGAAGGCGGTCAAGTGGAACTCGCCGTTCTACGGGCTCGAGGGCGAGGGCTGGTTCCTGTCGTTCCACGTCTTTGCCCGTTACATCAAGGTGGCGTTCTTCCGGGGCGCGTCGCTCGATCCCGTTCCGCCGGGCACGTCGAAACAGAAGGAGGTGCGCTATCTCGACATCCACGAGGACGACCAGCTCGATGAGGCGCAGTTCGCGGATTGGGTGAAACAAGCGAGCCGATTGCCCGGCGAGCGGATGTAGGCGGGACGTGGATGCGGAGCGACCAAAGTGCGCCGGGCAAAAGATACGAGGAAAGCGACATGATCAGCAAGACGAGCAGCCTGAAGGAAGACGCGCCTGGAGCTTCTGCCTCCCAACTGATCGATGCGAGAATCCACGAACTCGGCGACTGGCGCGGCGAGATGCTTGCGCGGCTCCGGAACGTCGTGAAACAGGCGGATCCGGATGTGGTCGAGACCTGGAAATGGCGTGGGGTTCCGGTCTGGGAGCACGGCGGGATCATCTGCACCGGCGAAACCTACAAGAACGCGGTGAAGATGACCTTCGCCAAGGGCGCCTCACTGGAAGATCCCGCGGGCCTGTTCAATTCCAGCCTTGACGGCAATACCCGCCGCGCGATCGATTTTCACGAAGGCGAGGAAATCGATGAAGCTGCGCTGATAGCGCTCATCCGCGCCGCCGTGGCGCTCAACGTCGCAGCGCGGCCCGCCGGGCGCCCCCAGAAGAAGGCGTAGACGCACTGCCAGAGCCTCCTCTCCGACGAGGCGAAATCCTCTCCGGCGGCATGGACACGTCGCAAGTGTTATGTTTGACTGGATATATCGCTTCAGTACATCGGGGGAATATTCATGGCATCGCGGCTCTCTTTCCTGGCAGGCTTCGCGGGTTTGTGTGGGGCGCTGTGCCTGGCCCCTGCGGCATCGCTGGCTGGGGACACCGTGACGGTGTTCGCCGCCGCGAGCCTGAAGAACGCGCTGGACGCGGTCAACGCGGCCTGTGAGGCCGATGTCGGCGAAAAGGCGACGATCTCCTATGCGGCGAGCTCGGCATTGGCCAAGCAGATCGAGAACGGCGCGCCCGCCGATATCTTCATTTCCGCCGACCTCGACTGGATGGCCTATCTCTCGGAGAAGAATCTGACGCAGAAGGACACCGAGGTGAAGCTGCTGGGAAACAGCATCGTGCTGGTGGCGCCGGCGGAGTCCGCCGCGAGCGTGGAGATCAAGGATGGCTTCGATCTTGCGGGTCTGATCGGCGACGGCAGGCTGGCCATGGCGAATGTCGACGCCGTTCCCGCCGGCAAATACGGCAAGGCGGCGCTGGAGAAGCTCGGCGTGTGGGCATCGGTGGAAGGAAAGGTCGCGCAGGCGGAAAACGTCCGCGCGGCACTTGCGCTGGTGTCGACCGGTGAAGCCCCGCTGGGGATCGTCTACAAGACGGACGCCGCGGCCGACAGGAAGGTGAAGATCATCGGCACGTTCCCGGAAGGATCGCACAAGCCGATCGTCTATCCGGCGGCGATCACGTCGGAGGCCAAGGATGACGACGCAGGCGCCTTCCTGAAGTGCATGCAGTCGGCGAAGGCGAAAGCGCTTTTCGAGGAGCAGGGTTTCACGGTATTGAGCCCGGTCGCATCGAACTGACGGGGGCAACCGACACATGGAATGGCTGCAGCTCAGTCCGGAGGAGTGGGTCGCAGTCCGTCTCTCGATCAAGGTCTCGATCTGGGCGACGCTGGTCAGCCTGCCGATCGGCATCGCCGTCGCCCATGTGCTGGCGCGGCGCGAATTCGTCGGCAAGTCGCTGCTCAACGGGCTGGTGCACCTGCCGCTGATCCTGCCGCCGGTCGTCACCGGCTATCTGCTGCTTCTGAGCTTCGGCCGGCGCGGGCCGGTGGGCTCTTTTCTGGACGAGTGCTGCGGCCTGGTGTTCTCGTTCCGGTGGACGGGCGCGGCACTCGCCTGCGGCGTGATGGCGTTTCCGCTGATGGTGCGCGCGATCCGGCTGTCGATCGAGGCGGTGGACCGGAAGCTCGAGGCGGCGGCCGGCACGCTGGGCGCCAGCCCGCTGATGGTGTTCGCGACCGTGACCCTGCCGCTCATCCTGCCGGGAATCGTCGCCGGCGCTATTCTCGCCTTCGCCAAGGCAATGGGCGAGTTCGGTGCGACGATCACCTTCGTCTCGAACATCCCGGGCGAGACGCAGACGCTGCCGTCGGCGATCTACACGTTCACCCAGGTGCCGGGCGGCGATCTCGGGGCTTTGCGGCTGACGATTGTATCGATCGCGATTGCCATGATCGCGCTGATCGCTTCGGAAGTCCTCGCCCGGCGGATCAGCCGGCGGATCGAAGCGTAGAGCAATGTCCGACCAGGTTGAGCCGGTTCTGTTTCTCCGATGGCGAGGCGATCCCCCAGAAAGGCGGTGCAGGCCGTGCTGGTTGCACGGCCCAATCCGCCTGACGCCGCGGGCGCCCGCCAGCGGGAAACCCTTCGGGCCGGGTGCATTTGGCCCAAATCCTTCGGCTTCCGGCTCGGCCGTGGCGCCACCACGACCTTCGCCGAAACCCTCGGCCTTGGGCCAAATGTCCTCCGGCAGAGTGACCCAAGGTTCACAGGAAATGCTCTAGACATGACGCGCTCCCATCCTTCCGAACCATCCGGTGACGATCATCGCGAGGACGGTCAGTGCCGAGGCGGTGAGGCCGTAGGGCATCACGGCCGTCCATCCGTCCG
>NZ_JANJTZ010000022.1 GCF_024710845.1 Mesorhizobium sp. | reverse complement strand
GGTCGTCGGGGAGGACGGCTACGCCGTCGAACGCCTCCAGTTCGTTACGGCCGAGGGCGAGGCAGTGCGCGGCGTGCTGACGCGGCCGATCGCGCCGGGGCGGCGGCCGGCGCTGCTCTACATCCACGCGCATGGCGCGCGTTACGACATCGGCGCCGACGAACTGCTCGACGGCCGCCCGGCACTGCTGGGGCCGCTCGGACCCGAATTTGCCAGTCGCGGCTTCGTCACGCTGATGATCGAGATGCCCGCTTTCGGCACGCGGGCAGAGCCGAACGAAAGCGCCCGCACGAAAGCCTGCCTCTGGCGCGGGCGTTCGCTGGCGGGCCAGATGGTGGCCGAGCAGCACGCCGCATTCTCCTGGCTCGCCGCGCGCGACGACGTGATCCCCGAAAGGATCGGCGTGTTCGGCCTGTCAATGGGGGCGACGCTCGGCTATTGGCTGGCGGCGGTCGAGCCCCGCGTCGCCTGTGTCGCACACCTGTGCTGCTACGCGGATTTCGAGAGGCTGATCGAAAGCGGCGCGCACGACCTGCACGGCAACTACCTGACGATCCCGGGTCTGCTTGGCATCGCCTCCAACGGCGAAATCGCCGGCATGATTGCGCCGCGGCCGCAACTGATCGCGGTCGGCGATCTCGACCCGCTGACGCCGCCGGCTGCCGTCGACCGCGCGCTCGCCGAAACGCGCGGCGCCTATGAGCAGGCCGGTGCGTCCGAACGCTTGGTGCTCGTGCGCGAAGCCGAGACCGGCCATGTCGAGACGCCCGCAATGCGCGCGGCGGTGTTCGGCTTCCTCGAACGCTACCTCGCTGGCGACGCCTGAACCTCAGGCACGCGCAGGCCCGATGCATCGAACAGATGAGTCCGCCCGGCGTCGAAGCCGAGCCGAACTGTTCCGCCGGCGGGGGAGGTGTCCTGGCCCTGGAGAACCGCGACGAGCTTCTTGCCATCGGCAAGCGAGGCATGGACCACCGTTTCCGGCCCCAGCGCCTCGACCAGCGTCACCTTCGCCTCCACGCCGCCGCGATCAACCGTCACGATGTCGTGTGGCCGCACGCCAAGCGTCGCCTTGTCGCCGGGATGGACCGCCGACCCGTCGCCCGCATGTGTTGCTGTGAAGCCGCCGGGTCCCTCGACGGTGACCGAAGCGGGTCCGGCGGCCGTCACCGTGACATCCATCAGGTTCATCCGCGGCGCGCCGATGAAGCCGGCGACGAACAGGTTAGCCGGGGAATTGTAGAGATCGAGCGGGCGCCCGATCTGCTCGATGCGGCCGGCGCGCATGACCACGATGCGGTCAGCGAGGGTCATCGCCTCGATCTGGTCGTGCGTCACATAGATCATCGTCGTGCCCAGGCGCTCGTGCAGCGCGGCGAGTTCGGCGCGGGTCGAGATGCGCAATTCCGCATCAAGGTTCGACAGCGGCTCGTCCAGCAGGAAGGCGGTCGGATTGCGCACAACGGCGCGGCCGATGGCGACGCGCTGCTTCTGGCCGCCCGAGAGCTGTCCCGGCCGCCGGTCGAGATAGGCCTCGATCTCCAGCATTCGCGCCGCTTCCGCGATACGCCTGTCGATCTCGTCCTTCGCCATGCGCTGGTTTTCCAGGCCGAAGGCGAGGTTCTGGCGCACAGTCATGTGCGGATAGAGCGCGTAGGACTGGAACACCATGGCGAGCCCCCGCTGCGCCGCCGAGACCTTGGTCACGTCCTTCCCGTCGATCTCGATCGTGCCGCCCGTCGGCTGGTCGAGGCCGGCGATCAGTCGCAAGAGGGTGGACTTGCCGCAGCCCGAAGGGCCGACGAGCACGACGAATTCGCCGTCCTCGATCGACAGGCTGATCCCGTGCAGGATCTTCAGCTTGCCGTAGGCGCGGTCGATATCGGTGAGTTTTATCTGTCCCATGATCGTGCCTATTTCAATCCGCTGCCGGCGATGCCGGAGGTGATGAACCGCTGCAGGAAGACGAAGACCAACACGACGGGGATCATGGTCACGACGGTCATTGCCAGGATGTAGTGCCATTGTACGTTCAGTTCGCCGGCATAGGTGTTGAGGCCGACTTGCAGCGTGTAGAGTTCCTTGCGCGACAAGACGACGAGCGGCCAGAGAAAGTCGTTCCAGCGCCAGACGACAGAGAAGATGGCGAGCACCGCCAGAGCGGGCGCCGCCAGCGGAAGGACGATCCGCCAGTAGATCTGCCATTCCGACGCGTTGTCCATGCGCGCCGCGTCGAGCAGTTCGTCGGGGATTGTCAGCATATACTGCCGCAGCAGGAAGACGCCGGTCGGCGTGGCGACCGTCGGCAGGATGATGCCCCACAGCGAGTCGTACAGCCCGACCGCGCTGACGACGGAATAGAGCGGCACGAGCACGACCGACAGCGGCACCATGAGCGTGCCGACGATGAGCAGCATGACGACGTCGCGTCCCGGGAAGCGGTATTTCGACAGGGCAAAGGCCGCCATCGAGTTGGTGAGCAGCGTGATGATCGTCGCCATGAAGGTGACGAAGACCGAATTGCGCAGGTAGAGCAGGAAATTGTTCTGCTCCAGCGGCACGACGTAGTTCTCGGTCGCGAGACCGATTTCGCGCACCGGCGTGCGGTCGGCGATGTTGATCTTGACGATCTCGTCGGGCGCATTTGGGTCGACCATCTGCGACACGATGCCGACCCGCCGCACCTCAGCGAGGATGCGCGACGTGCCGTCGGGCATCTTCACCGTGTAGAGCGTCAGCGGCTTGTCGTAGCCTTCGACCGTGGCCTGCTGGTTCACGTAGGGCAGGATGGTGGGCGGGAATTCCGCGAGCTGCGCTGGCGTCTTGAACGAGGAGGCGATCAGCCAGAGCGCCGGGCCAAACATGACGATCAGACCGCCGACGAGCCACACCCAGGTGACCACGTCGGTCCAGTGCCAGCCTTTGCCGCCGCGCCGGCGGGTGAGGAACGAGACGACGGCGCTCATTCGCGCGCTCCCTTCTTCTCGCCGCGCCGGCCGAGCTGAAGCTGGAGCAGCGTCAGCACCACCAGCACAGCGCCCATCAGGATCGAGGCGGCGGCGGCGAGGCCGGGATTGCGCAGCAGCGAGGCGAAGCCGACCTCGTAGATGTATTGCGTGATATAGAGCGTCGAGGTGCCCGGTCCGCCGCCGGTGAGCACATAGACCTCGTCGAAAATTTGGACTGCGCGGATCAGCGTCAGGATGACGACGACCAGCAGGCTCGGCATGAGAAGCGGCAGCGTGATGCGCCAGAAGACGCGCGCTGGGCGCGTGCCGTCCATCTCCGCCGCCTCGTAGAGGTCGCGCGGAATAGCCTGCAGGCCGGCAAGCAGGATCAGCGTATAGAAGCCCATATGCGCCCAGACCGAAACGGTGACGGCGGCGGTGAAGGCCGAACTCCGCTCGATCAGCCAGTCATGCGGTTCGAGCCCGACCGAATAGAAGATGTAATTGAGCAGTCCCTGTCGCTGCAGGATCCAGCGCCAGATCAGGCCGACGACCACGGGCGACAGCAGGACCGGGAAGAAGAAGACGGCGCGCCAGAAGCTGCGCGCGGCGATTTCGCGGTTGAGGATCAGTGCGGTGATGATCGACACCAGCGTCATCAGCACGACCTGCACGACGACGAACAGGCCGGTGTTCTGCACCGCCTTCCAGAACAGGTCCTCGCGGCAGGTCGAGGGATCGACATAGCTGGCGCAGTCGAACAGCCGCTCGTATTGCGCGGCGCCGACATAGGTGCGGTCGGCAAGGAAGAAGGCGGTGCCGGACGTGGCCGAATAGAAGAAGTTGATGACGAACGGAGTGAGCACGAACACCGCGAAGATCGCCATGTTCGGGGCGAGGAAGAACGCGGCCATGCCGTTTGTGCCGGTCGCCCTCTGCCACGCCTTGAGCGGCAGATTGACGGCCGACGCCAGCCAGATGACCGGCGCCGCCACCGCGGCGCCGAGTGCTTTTCCGATCGGGGTGACCATTGTCACTTCGCCTGGGCGACCTTGTCGGCGATGTCCTGGTCGATCTTGGCCCATGCGTCGTCGAGGCTCATCTCGCCCGCCATGACCTGGCTGATACGGGTGACGAGCGCGCCGTAATAGGCGGTGCCCCACTTCCATGCCGGCAGCGCGTCGGCGGCGGGCAGGGTCGCGTTGGACGCCTTGACGAAGGTGTCGAGCGCCGGGCCGACATTCTTGTCCTTGGTCACCCAGTTCAGGCCGCCCTTTTCGACGACGGCCTTGTGGGCCGGCAGGAAGAGGGTGCGCTCGGAGAACTCCTTCACCACCGCCTCGCTTGCGAGGTAGTCCATCACCTTGGCCACGTCGGCAGGGTTCTTGGTGTATTTGACAGCGACGAGCGCTGCGCCGCCCTTGAGGCCCGAGCATCCGGCCCTGCCGCAGGGCGATCCCGTGGCAACCCAGTCGAAGCTGTCGCCGATCTTGGTCGACAGGTTGGCGACCTGCCAGCTGCCCGAATAGTAGAACGGAATCTGCGCGTTGATGAAGTCGTCGGCGGCGGCGCGATAGGTCGATCCGGCGGCGGAGACCCAGGTCTCCTTCAGCATCAGCCCTTCCTTGGTCCACTCGACCAGCCTGGTAGCAAACGCCTTGGTGCCGTCGTCCACCTTGGCGGGCAGCTTGTCGGCACCGATGTAGTTCGCGCCGTAGGACACGTTCGGTCCCGAGATGCGGTGGCCGGAGCGGTCAATGGCGAAGGCGGCCGCCGTCTTCTGGCTCTTCATCACCTCGGCGGACGCCTTGATCCAGTCGTCCCAGGTGGCCTTGTCGCCGGGCATCGCGACGCCTGCCTGCTCGAACAGCGTCCTGTTGGCGAAGCCGCCCGTCAGGGTGAGCTGCGTCATGAAGCCCGAGATGGCGTTGGAGCCGTCGGGGCGCATCCAGTCGGCCTGTGCGCCGAAATTGTCGTCCCAATATTTGGCGTCGGCGACGAGGGGGCGCAGGTCGAGCCAATGCTGCGCCAGTTCCTTGAGGTTGGTGACGCGGGCGATGTCCGGCCCCTGTCCGGATTCGAGCTGGATCGGCAGCTGTTCCTGGATGACCTTGTAGGCGACGTTGTCGAGCGTCACCTTGATGTCCGGGTTGTCCTTCATGAAGCGGTTGAGCAGGTCCTGGATGACCTCGCCTTCCACGCCGTCGGAATACCACATGACCCTGACCTCGCCGGCGAGCGCGCTCGAGGCGAGAAGGCTGGCGGCTGCGGCCGCCAATACGGTTCGTGTCGTTCTCATTTCAGTCTCCTCCGTTGTTGCGGGTGAGTCCCGCTGACCAGTTGTTTCGTCCGCCCCGCTTTCCTCCCGCAGGACGTGTTCCCTAAACTCCTATCCGAGGCGCGTCGCCTGACCGTGTACCGTCCACTGCGACGGGTCCACGACGCGCCCCTGCGCCTGCGCGCTGCCATCCTTCAGGAAGCGCAGGGTGCCGTATTCGGGATCCTGCACCACCAGTTCGCCGTCGACCCCATCGGTCACCTCGATTCCGCCGAAGGACGTGGCGAACCCCTCGAGCGACCCGGATGACGAGCGCTTGCCGAGCCTGACGATCCACGTCGCCTTTCGACCCGCTACGCGCAGTTCGTTGCCGGCGGTCGGACCGCTGGAAACCTGCGAAAGCGGTGCCGACGTCTTCAGGAGAACGAAGGCGTTGCCCGCTTGCGCCAGCGCCACGTTGCCGGCCACCTGCGTCGCGTCGAAGGCGCTTTGCGGGAACCAGGCATGGGTGAAGTCGGGCTGCTCGTCGGAGCAGTCGAACCGCACGACCGCGAGGTCGCGATACTGGTGCACGCGCGGCAGGGTGCCGCTGCCGCCCCAGTAGGACGGACGGCCGTAGCCCGATTGCAGGACCTCTCCGGGGTGGTTGATCCAGATCTGAGCATCTGGGTTAGAACCAAGACGGATATGGATCACCGTTTCCTGGTAGCCCCACTGGTTCCAGCGGTAGCCGGCGGCGCTGCCCATCGCATGGTCGCGCGTCTTGTGGTGGTAGAGCCGTGCAAACCTGTCCTGGCCCTGCGCGAAGCACCATTCCCAGGCGCTGTCGTCGGAGATCGACGCGATCGCGGCAAGGTCGCCGGGCACGGCGAGCCCGTGGTCGCGCAGGCAGAGCGCGAGCTGCGGCAGGGCATGAAAGCGCATGCCGTAGTTGCCCTTGCCCCAGACCATGCGGCTGATGCCCGACAGTTCCAGCGAACGCGAAGCCCTGAGCGTGTGCTCGTAGGAGCGGCCCTGCGCGCCAGTCAGGATGCCGTGATGGGCCGAGCGGGCCACGACCTCCAAAAGCCGGAGGATCCCCTTGCCGGCGCGGCTGGAGATGTCGGCGTCGGGGGCGAGCGCGTAGAGCGCGCAGAGGCCCTTCAGGTCGATCGGGAAATACGGGGCCGAGTTGAACTCGGCCATTTCCCATGCCTCGAAATGGTCGAGCCAGGCGCGAACGCGGGCCGCACCCACCGCCGACTGTTCCCGCCCCAGGCGCGCCGATCGGACGAAGCGCGCGTCGGGGAGGATGTGGCCGGCGAGGTAGGCGGCGGTGTGGAACAGGAGCGCGTGGTTCTCGGAGAAATACCACTGCACGTCATTGCCCGGCTCGTCCATCCAGTAGCGGTAGCCGAGGATGGCGCGGTCGATCCGCTCGCGCAGGGCGGGATCGAGAGCTCCGGCGTAGGCCTGCCGAGACCACAAGAGCGGCACGAGGATGAAGTCGGCGCAGTCGTGGCAGTCCTCGATCATCGGCAGCGCACCGGCGATCATCGCCTCGGTCTCGCCACCCGTGCGGCCGATGGCGAGCCGCGCCAGCGCGCGGACCGTGTCGGCCTCGGCGTGATCGGCCACCTCGGCCAGGGTCTCGCCGATACGCGCCTTCTGCGTGGCTGGCGCCTCGCCCTGGCGGCGCGCATGGCAGATCTCGACGCCGTAGGTGCGGGCGGCGGCGAAATCGCCGACCGACAGAGAAACCTTGAAGTGGCGGAAATCGGCCGGCAACGCCTCGGAGTCGGCCACCGCGATCCGCGTGGCGCCGGCCTTCAGCGCGCTCTCGAACCGCACCGGGGCCTCGATCGACATGAAGTCGCCCTCGATCTGGACGTTCACACCCACGTCGACCGGCAGTGGGCGGTCGAGCAGCAGCGCCACCTCGCCGTCGGAATAGGCGGGACGCTCGAAGTGCATGCCGTCCAGCGCCGTTTCGATCGCATCGGCGAGCGCCGCGTCGACCGGTAGCGGCAGGGCATGCGCCACGGCGGGGCCGGAGAGATAGTCGAGCTGGAAATAGTAGCGCGCATCGCGCTCGGCGAGGTCGTCGAACCAGATGCGGATCTCGTTGCCGCCGGCGCGCAGCGCGACCTCGAACTCCTCGGCGGATTCCAGGTTGCGGCCGTAGGGCGCCATCCAGCCGGCTTCCTCGCCATTGACGAAGAGAATCGCCCCGCCGCAGGTGCGCAGGCGCAGGCGTGCCGGACCCGCGGCCTGTGCGTCGATCGTGGTCTCGGCCCAGGTGCCGATGACGGTCGGGCGGAACCAGAAGCCGGACAGGTCGACGCGCGGCGAGGCGAAGGGCAGCCAGACACGAAGCGTCGCGGCGTCAACGGTCGGCGCCGGGCGCTTGCCGCGACGCTCGGCTGCGAACTGCGTGCGGCAGGGATATTCGTGCGGGATGAAGTTCTTGTGCTTGGTCAGGAAGAAGAAGGGGTCCATTTCCCCCTTCATCGGCTGGTCGGCGACGTCGTAGCGCGCCTCCTGCGTGGCGCCGAGACGCCAGTAGACGACTGGCTGGCCGGCGCCGAGCGGGCGGCGGAGGGCGGCGTTCGGGGAGAGGGTGCGGGCGGCCATGTTCATCGAAGGTCCTTCACGGCCACCGGGTCGACGTCGGTATAGGCCTGGTTCTCGCCGGTCATGCCCCAGACAAAGGCATAGGGCCCGGTGCCCGATCCCATGTGGATCGACCAGGCCGGCGAGATGAGCGCATTGCCGTTGGCGACAATCAGGTGGCGGGTGTTGTCGGGGCGGCCCATCAGGTGGATCACGCGATCCTGCTCTGCGAGGTCGAAATAGCAGTAGGCTTCCATGCGCCGCTCGTGCAGATGCGGCGGCATGGTGTTCCAGACGCTGCCCGGCGCGAGGTCTGTGATGCCCATCAGGAGCAGGCAGGATGGCGCGACTTCCGGATGGATGTACATGACGAGCCTGCGCCTGTTGGCGCGTGCGGCATCTCCCAGGTCGAGCGCCTTGCCCTGCGCCCTCGTGATCAGGCGGTGCGGGAAATCGGCGCCCGCCGGCACCGAGTTCATGTAGAACCGGGCGGGCCTGGCAGCGTCGTCGCTCTCCAGTGTCACCGAGCGTGCGCCGCGGCCGACATAGACGATGTCGCGGTTGGCGACCGCGTGACGGGTGCCGTCGATCGTCACGCTGCCGGCGCCGCCGAGATTGGCGATGCCCATCTCGCGCGCGGTGAAGAACAGGTCGGTGCCGACGTCCTTCCCGTCGCCGAAGACGAGCGGCTCGCCAAGCGGCACCGCGCCGCCCAGGATCATGCGGTCGACATGAGTGTAGACGAAGACGAGTTCGCCGGGCGAAAACAGATCCTCGATCAGAAACTCGGCTCTGAGCCGGTCGGTGTCCATGGCGGCGATGTCGGCCGGCGAAGCGCCGTAGAGCACACGCATCAGGCGGCCTCCGTCATTTCGTTCGGGTTCTCCAACCCCTCGGCGAGGCACAGAATCGCCAGCGCCTGGCCGTAACCCGTCGGCTGGAGCGGGATGTCGCGATAGAACTGCAGGTCGTGGCCCATGCGCGTGCCGTAGGAGACGTTGGCCACCACGCCGTCGTCGCCGACATTGGCAAGCACCGCCGCTAGAGCCTTCAGGCCGGCCTTTCGCCATTCGGCGGGCCCGAGGCCGATGCGGGCGGCTTTCATCAGGCCGTAGCCGAAGCCGGCCGTGGCCGAGATTTCCTCGTAGGACGCCGGGTCGTCGAGCAGGGTGCGCCATGCGCCCGATGGCGCCTGCAGCTTCAGGAGTGCGGCGATCTGCGTCTCCAGCACGCCGAGAAGGTGCGCCCGCACCGGCGGCGAGATTTCGGCCATGTCGACCAGGTCGAGGATGCCCACCGTGATCCATGAATTGCCGCGGCCCCACAGCGCACGCGCGAAATTGTGCCGGCCGCGGAACGTCCAGCCGTGGAACCACAGGCCCGAACGCGTGTCGGCGAGATAGCGCGCGTGGACGAGAAACTGCCGCTCCGCCTCGTCGACAAAACGCCGTTCGCCGCTCGCCTGGCCGAAGGAGGCGAGGAACAGCGCGACCATGAACAGCGTGTCGTCCCACAGTTCATCGTCGTTGATCCGGTCGGAGACGTTGTGCTGGAAACCACCCTCCTCAGTGCGCGGCATGGTCTCTACGACGCGGCTCGCCCAGTCGCGCAGCACCGGCTCGAAGCGCGGCTGGCGCCGGCGGCGCCACAATTCGCTGAGCGCCAGCATGGGCGCCGTCGTATTGACGTTCATCGGCGGTAGGCCGGTCGCGATGCGCCGGTCGTACCAGTCTTCGATGGTGGCAAGCAGGCTGTCGTCGCCGGTCCGGGCCCACAGCTTCACGAGGCCGTAGAGGCCGACGCCCTGCGGCCACTCCCAGCTGTCGAAGCTGACATAGTCGCCGGGCGTGCCGTCGAGATTGGGCTCATCGAAGCGTCCGTCGTGGCGCAGGCCGGTCATGCCGGCGACCAGCCTCTCAAGGGCCGTGCGAACGTGCGCGGCTGATACAGCCATAACTCCTCCCGGTGGCGCCCCTTGTCGGCCGCCTTGCCGAGAAACCTCCCATATCAATTTTTCTTGCGCAATCTGAAAATTTTTTGCAGCATGGAGCCCGGCACGAGGGAGGTGATCATCGCGCAGGCCAAGAGGGGGCGGCCCAACCGTCGTATCCGGCTGGAGGAGGTAGCCAAGCGCTGCGGCGTGTCGGTCAGCACGGCGTCGCGCGCTCTCGCCGGCGCCGTCGGCGTGCGCGACCAGCTTCGCGCGGAGATCATCGAGGCGGCGCGGGCGTTGCACTATGCGATCCCGGCCTCGATTGCCGACCGCAAGGTGATCCTGGCGGCCAGCAGCGTCGCGATGATCGACCATTCGCGCAACCAGTTCACCTTCCACGTTCTGGACGGGCTCAAGGAGCGCGCGCAGGCGCTCGGCGTCGAACTGGTAACGCGGCCCGTTGCGACCCCCGACGACGAGGTCGCATTGCTGCGTGAGGCGAGCGACGATCCGGCGGTCGCCGGCTGCCTGTTCCTGACGCTCGACGATGACGACGTCCTGACGCTGACCGAGGGCTTCGGCAAGCCGATCGTGCTGGTCAATGGCGACGACCCGGCGATGCGCCATTCCAGCGTCACGCCCTGCAACCGCTCCGCCGCGCAGTTCGCCGCGCAGCACCTGCTGTCGCTCGGCCACCGGCGCATCCTGTTCCTGATGCGGCGTGGCCGGCGTACCATCGAGCGCCGCTTCGAAGGCTGGCGCGACGCACTGGCCGCGAAGGGTGTGGCCGGCATCGAGGATCTGGTCGTCGAGGTGCCGGACTGGCTGCCGGAACTCGCGGAAGAGGCGATCGCTGCCCGTATCCGCGAGCACGGACTCGACTTCACCGCCGTCCTGACAGCCGGCGACAGCTTGGCCTATGGCGCGATCCGCGGCGTCGAGCGCGCCGGCTTCAGCGTCCCCGCTGATGTGTCGGTGGTCGGCATGGACGACCTGCCGCTGTCCGCCTTCTGCAGTCCGCCTCTGACGACGATGCACATCCCGATGCGCGAGATCGGCGCGGCGGCGCTGAGCCTGCTTCTCGACGATCTTGCGCTGGCGACACTTCCGTCCCGCCGCGTCGAACTCGCCTGCCGCCTGGTGGAACGGCAGACGACCGGTCCGGCGCGGGCGGGCGCCGGTCATGTCACGAAGGCTGCCAGGATGCCGTAACGCCCCGCGGAAAAGACCAGCGGTTCGCCATCCCCTGTTTCCATCGCGCGCACCTCGCCGATCAGCACGAGATGGTCGCCGCAATCCACGCGCCGGACGATCTCGCATTCCAGCCGCGCCAGCGCGCCGTCGATGAGCGGGACGTCGCCGATGCCCGAGCTTGTGCCGAGGCCGGTGAAGTCGCGGCCGTCATGGAAGAAGCGGCGGCTGAGGTCCATCTGGTCCGCGCCAAGGATGTGGATCGCCTGGAATGACGCATCGGCGAAAGCCGCGAAGCGCCTCGAGGAACGCGCGATCGACCAAAGCACCAGCGGCGGGTCGAGCGAGACGGAGGAGAAGCTGTTGGCGGTGATGCCGACCGGTCCGTCCTCGGACGCCGCGGTGACGACGGTCAGCCCGGTCGCGAACCTGCCAAACGCACCACGCAGGGTCTTCCGATCGAAGCGGGGCAGGGCGGCACTGGAACGGTTGCCGGCATCGGCGAGCATCGAGTTGCGCGACATGAGCAGGTCGGACGTCAGGGCAACCCGTTCCATCAGCGGCGCTCCCCGACGCCGAGCGGGGTGGTCGGGGTGGACGCCGGCACGCGGCCGTAGGCGTGCGGCAGCGAGCAGGTCTTGAGTTCCGGCAATACTTTCGTGCCGAAATGGCGGCACTCGTCGAGATGCGGGTAACCGGAGAAAATGAAGGCGCGGATGCCCATCTTCCTGTAGGCCTCGATCTCGGAGAGGACCTGGTCGGCCGAGCCGACGAGGGCCGCCCCGCAGCCCGAGCGCGCGCGCCCGATGCCGGTCCACAGATGCGGCTCGACATAGCCCTCGTCGTCGGCGATCTCGCGGTTCTTCGCCTGGTGCGAGACGCCGAGCGAGCGGGCGTCGTGGGCGCGTTCGCGGATCGCCTTGCCCCGTTCGTCGTCGAGCTTCGAGACAAGCTCCCGGGCGTATTCGCGCGCCTCGGCCTCGGTGTCGCGCACGATCATGTGGACCCTCAGCCCGTAGTCGAGCGTGCGCCCATGCGCGGCGGCGCGCTCGTGGACCGCCTTCATACGGCCGGCAAGTTCCTCCTTCGTTTCGGGCCACATCAGGTAGACGTCGCACTGCGCCCCGCAGAGCTCGAGCGCGTCGGGGGAATAGCCGCCGAAGTAGAGCAGCGGCCCGCCGTTCTGTTGGTAGGGCTTCGCCGGGTCGGTGGTGAGACCCTTGAAGCTGTAGATCTCGCCCTCGAAATCGATCCGGTCGCGCGTCCAGGCCTGGCGCAGGATTTCGACGACCTCGTGCGAGCGGCGGTAGCGATAGGCGCTGTCCTCACTCTGGCCGGGAAAGTCGGAGGAGATAACGTTGAGCGTCAGCCGACCCTCCAGCATGTGGTCGAGCGTCGCCACCGTGCGGGCCAGCATGATCGGATGCAGCTCGCCGCAGCGTATCGCGGCCAGAAGGTTGATCTTCGAGGTGATCGGCGCGCAGCCGGCGACGAAGCTCAGCGTGTCCTGGCCCACCTGGTAGGAGGAAGGGCAGAGGATGTTCCTGAAGCCGAGTTCCTCCGCCTGCTTCACTATGTCGGAGCAATGCGCCCAGCTCGACCGCAGCGCGCCGTCGGGCACGCCAAGGTAGCGGTAGTCGTCCGAGCAGAGCGCAGCGAACCAGGACACTTCGGCCGCGTCGAGATCGGGGGAGGTGATGGGAACGATCGTCATGGCGTCCTTCCTGGGGCCCCGCGGCCATCTCGTTCTGGCTGCGCATTTTTGTCTTGCGTAGCATCCGCATTGATGTAGATCAATGCTGTATCAATTTTCTGAGGCGGTCGCGGATTGGTTCAGGTGAGGCGGGTGGAGCACGGGCGCAGGTCGACGCAGATGCGGGGACCGCTGCCGGTGCACATGCAGATCAGCGAGATGCTGATCCGCGAGATCGCGGCCGGACGGCTGGCCGATGGCGCGCGGCTGCCGCCCGAGCGCGACATGGCGGCCGAGCTCGGCATCGCCGTCGGCACCCTGCGGCGGGCATTGGCCGACCTGACGGACCGGGGGCTGCTCGAACGCATCCACGGATCGGGCAACTATATCCGCGCGCGGGGCGACCTGCAGGGCGTCTACGCCTTCTTCCGGCTGGAACGGATCGGTGGCGGCGGGCTGCCGACGGCCGACCTGATTTCCGTCGAAGCGATGGACAAGCCCTCCGATCTGCCCGCTTTCGGGTCGTCCGCCGGGGCGCATCGGATCAGGCGCTTGCGTCGACTGGACGGCGTGCCTGCGGCGGTCGAGGAGATCTGGCTCGACGGGTCGCGGGCACGTTCGTTGTCGCCGGACGACCTATCGGAATCGCTCTACCTCTACTACCGCGTCGCGCTCGGCTTCTCGATCGCCCGCATCGAGGATCGGGTTTCCGTCGCGCCGACGCCCGACTGGGCGCCCGACGCGTTCGGAGCGCGCCCGCCTGCGCCCTGCGGCTACATCGAGCGCATCGCCTGGGCGGGCGACGGGGACAGCGTCGAGTTCTCGCGCTCGTGGTTCGATCCCGGCGTCGCCCGCTACGTGTCACGGTTCAGATAATCCGGGGAAGACCAGCTTGGCCAAAGCATCGATCGGGTACGGCATCGTCGGTTGCGGCATGATGGGCCAGGAGCACATCCGCAACATCGCCCTGCTTGGCGACGCGCATGTGGCCGCGATCGTCGAGCCGGACGCCGGCATGCTGGCGAAATCGCTGGCGCTGGCGCCCGGCGCCCGGGCCGTGGGCTCGGTGGCGGACCTCCTCGCCGGTCGGGACGTCGACTGCGTGCTGATCGCCAGCCCCAATCACCGCCATGTCGAGCAGCTCGAGGAGATCGCCCGCATCAGGCCGCTGCCGGTGCTGGTGGAAAAGCCGCTCTTCACCACGGCGGAAGACGAGACGCGCGCCGCCGCCGCCGGAAGGCTCCTGCCCATGCTCTGGGTGGCGATGGAGTATCGCTACATGCCGCCGGTCGCCCGCTTCATCGCGCAGGCCAGTCAGGCGACCGGCGGCATCCGCATGCTGACGATCCGCGAGCACCGCTATCCGTTTCTCGACAAGGTCGGCGCCTGGAACCGGTTCGAGCGAACGAGCGGCGGTACGTTCGTGGAGAAATGCTGCCATTTCTTCGACCTCATGCGCCTGATCCTCTACGCAGATCCGGTGCGCGTCATGGCGAGCGCCGGCTCCGCGGTGAACCATCGCGACGAGCGCTACGGCGGCGAAGCGCCCGATATCTGGGATCACGGCTACGCGCTGGTGGATTTCGACAACGGCGCGCGGGCCATGCTCGAACTGTGCATGTTCGCCGAAGGCAGCCGCTACCAGGAGGAGATCTCGGCGGTCGGAGCCGCCGGCAAGATCGAATGCCTCGTGCCCGGGCCGACCCGTTTCTGGCCCGCGCACCTGGGCGCACCTCCGGTGGCGCAGGTTATCGTCAGCCCGCGCCATCCCGCCGGCCCGCGCGTCCTCGATATCCCGGTCGATCCGGCGCTGCTCGCGGCAGGCGACCACAACGGCTCGACCTATTACCAGCATCGCCGGTTCGTCGATGCGGTGCGTGGAAAAGGTCCCGTGGACGTGTCGCTGGACGATGGCCGCTGGGCTGTCCTGATGGGCCTCGCTGCCCAGCGTTCGGCACGCGAGGGCCGGGCCATCGAAATCCCGCGGGAAGTCATTCGCTAAGCGCGAAGAGCGGCGAAACTTCCTTCGCAGACGCGGAACACAAGCGCTCGTGGGGCGTTCCTTTGTGTTGATGTCGTGTCATGGGAGGACATCATGCAACCCGTATTGCGGAGCTTCCTTGCCGAGATATCGGCCGGCTGGCTGAGAAGGACCAAGCTGAAGCCATATCAAGTGGCGTTGGATGCGATCGAGCCCAAGCCGCGAGGCCCTGCTGAGGAACCCCGTCAGCGGCTGCGCAGCAGGCCTCAGGCGGCATGCTACAGACCGCCGCCGCCGCGCAGCGACGACATTGCTTCGAACATGTAGGACAGGGAGCCAGCGGACTCCGACCGCTCGCGCAGGCCTATGTCTCGCCGAGCTTCAGTCCGACACGGTCACGGCCCTCCGCGATAACCACCTCGACGGCGGCGGCCGCCTTCGCTTCGTCCTTGAGCTGGATCGCGTGCGCGATCCGACGATGGTTGTCCGCCGACATCGACTGGCGCGCGGCCTCGCCGAATGGCGAGCTGAGGCGGAAGCTGGTGACCAGCGCCGCTTCCACCAGCGCGCCGACCGAATACATGAATGGATTCTTCGAGGCCTCCGCGAGCGCCATATGGAAGGCGAGGTCGGCCAGCGCGAAGCCTTCCTGCGAGGTGGCCTTCTCCATCGCGTCGGCGTGCGCGAGCATCTGTTCGATGTCCCTCGGCGTCGCGTGGCGGCAGGCGAGTCGCGCCGCGTAGGGCTCGAACGCGAGGCGCATCTCGGCGAGATGCGCCATGAACCGGCTGTCGGCGCCGATCTCGAGATGCCAGCGCAGGATATCGGCGTCGAAATAGTTCCAGGTCGACTTGTCGGTGACGCGGGTGCCGATCCGCGCCTTGGCAACGATCATGCCCTTGGCGGCGAGCGTCTTCATCGCTTCGCGCAGCACGGTGCGCGACACGCCGAAGCGGGCGGCGAGTTCGAGGTCGCCCGGCAGCGTCGAGCCACGCGGATAGTCGCCGCCGACGATCGCCTTGCCGAGTGCGTCGACGACCAGCGCGTGGCTGTTCCTGACCCGCTCGCCGGAGATCGCCGTCTTCAGCATCACATCACGCCCCCCCGCTTGCCCGCAGCGACCGGCGGCGGTCGGCGAGGCCGAGAAGCCCTTTCTGAAGCACGATGAAGACGAGCAGCAGCGCTCCGATGACGATCTTGGTCCACCAGCTCGACAGCGTGCCGTCGAAGATGATGTAGGTCTGGATCAGCCCCATGATCAGCACGCCTATCAGTGTTCCCGCGACGAAGCCGCTGCCGCCCGTCAAAAGCGTCCCGCCGATGACGACGGCGGCGATCGCGTCGAGCTCGACGCCCACGGCCGCAAGAGAGTAGCCGGCTGACGTATAGAGCGAAAATACGATTCCGGACAGTCCCGCGAGAAACCCCGACAGAGCATAGATCGCAACGATGGTGCGCGCCACCGGCACGCCCATCAGCCGCGCCGTCTGCACGCCGCCGCCGAGCGCGATGACATTGGCGCCGAAGCGGGTGCGATGGGCAAGCAGGATCCCGAACGCGAAGACGAGCAGCATCAGGCCGCCGATCAGGGTCAGCCTGCCCTTGCCGGGCAGCAGCCAGTAGAGGGTCTGCAGCCAGTCGTAGAACGGGTGCGAGATCGGAACGGAATCGACCGACAGGATGTAGGCGAGGCCGCGCGCGAGGAACATGCCGGCCAGCGTCACAATGAAGGGCGGCATGCGCAGCACGTGGATGATCATCCCCATCGCCGCGCCGAACAGCGTGGTGAGCACAAGCAGGATAGCGAAGACGGCGAGCGGATGCAGGCTCGTGTCGCGCAGCACGACGGCGATGAAGACGCCCGTGAAGGCGATGACGGACCCGACCGACAGGTCGATGCCGCCCGAGATGATCACGAAGGTCATGCCGACGGCGGCGATGCCGAGGAAGGCATTGTCGGTCAGCAGGTTGCCGGCCACCCGCGTCGACAGCATCGCCGGGAACTGGATATAGCAAACTGCATAGGCGATGACGAAGATCATCACGGTCGCGGCGAGCGGGAGGAGCCGGGGATTCATGGCTGGCCCTTTGCCCGGGAAAAGAGTATCGCCGCGCCCTGGAGCGCTGGCGATTGCAGGACGAGGATTGCCAGCACGATGCAGGCCTTGATGACGAGGTTGAACTCGGGCGGAAAGCCGGCGACCAGGATGCCAGTGTTGATCGCCTGGATGATCATCGCGCCGATCAGCGAGGCGATCAGCGAGAAATGCCCGCCGAGCAGCGATGTCCCGCCGACGACGACGGCGAGGATGGCGTCGAGCTCGAGGAACAGGCCGGCATTGTTGGCGTCGGCTCCGCGGATGTCGGCGGTGACGATGATGCCGGCCATCGCGGCGCAGAGGCCGGAGACCATGTAGACGGTGACGAGCAGGAGGCGGGCGTTGACGCCGGCCAGCATCGAGGCGCGGCGGTTGATGCCGACCGCCTCGATCAGCATGCCGAGCGCCGTGCGCCGCACGATCAGCGTGGCCAGGATGCCGGCGCAGATCCAGATCACCACCGGCGTCGGCAGCCAGAGCAGATTGCCCGAGCCGAGCGAGGCGAAGCCGTCATGGCTGAAGGTGCGGATCATGCCCTCGGTCACGAGCTGCGCGATCCCGCGTCCCGCCACCATGAGGATCAGCGTCGCGACGATCGGCTGGATGCCCAGCACTGCCACGAGGATCCCGTTCCACAGGCCGCAGAGTAGCCCTGCTCCCAATGACAGTGCTAGCGTCGCGGGCAGACTGTAGCCTTCGACGATCAGGGTCGCGGCGATTGCGCCGCAGATCGCCATGACCGCGCCGACCGACAGGTCAATGCCGCCGGTTGCGATGACCAGCGTCATGCCGATGGCGAGCAGCGCCACCGGTGCGCCGCGGTTGAGGATGTCGACCGGGCTGCCGTAGAGCCGGCCATTGGCGATGGAGATGTCGAAGAAGCCGGGAAAGACGATGCCGATCATCGCCACGACCACGGCCAGTGTGATCAGCTGCGGCGCGATTCTGCGCGCGAAGCGCGCGAGCGTCCCGTTCATGTGCCGGCCTCCTGGACGGGCGACGGCTTGGCAATCGCGGCCACGATGCTGTCGGTCGTGATCTCCTCGCCGATCAGTTCGGCGACATGGACGCGGTCGCGCACCACGACGACCCGGTGGCTGTAGGTGACGAGTTCGTCGAGCTCGGAGGAGATGACGAGCAGCGACATGCCGGACGCGCAGAGTTCCTCGATCATGCGGATGATCTCGGCATGCGCGCCGACATCGATGCCGCGCGTCGGTTCGTCGAGGATCAGGAATTCCGGATTGGTGGCGAGCCAGCGGGCGAGCAGCGCCTTCTGCTGGTTGCCGCCGGACAATTGGCCGATTGGCTTCTCGGCGTCGGGCGTGCGGATGCCGAGGCGGCGGATGTAGTCGTCGGCCATCTCGCGCTGGCGGCTGAGCCGCACCGGGCGCATCCAGCCCTGGCGGGCCTGCAACGCCAGAACGATATTCTCGCGCACACTCATGTCGCCGATGATGCCGCTCGTCTTGCGATCCTCCGGCGAGAAGCCGAAACCGGCGGCAATCGCGTCGCGCGGCGAGGCGAGCTTCAGAGGCGTGCCGTCCTTCGTCACGGTGCCGCCGTCGCGCGGGGCGGCTGCGAACATCAGCTCGGCGGTCTCGGTGCGGCCCGAGCCGAGCAGGCCGGCCATGCCGACGACCTCGCCGCGATGGATGGAAAGGTCGAAGGGAGCGATGACACCGGCCCGCCCGGTGCCGGCAAAGGCGATGCGCGGCGCCTGAGCATAGTCGAACCCGCCCCTGCCGCGGTCGCGGGTCTCTTCCGAAAGCTCGCGTCCCAGCATCATGTTGATAAGCTGGGTCCGGTCGAGCGTCGCCGCCTCGCGCACGCCGACCAGCTTGCCGTTGCGCAGCACGGTGATGCGGTCGGAAATGTCGAAGACCTGGTCGAGGAAGTGCGAGATGAAGACGATGCCGAGACCTTGCGCGCGCAGCGAGCTGACGACATCGAACAGCATGCGCACCTCGTCGCGGTCCAGGCTGGCCGTCGGCTCGTCGAGGATCAGCACCTTGCCCGAGAGCGACACGGCGCGTGCGATCGCGACGATCTGCTGGATGGCGACGGAATAGCTGTCGAGCGCGCGCGCAACATCGATCGCCAGCCCGTAGCGCGACAGCATCTCGCGCGCCGTCCGGTTGGTCTCGCGTCGCGAGACCAGGCCGAAGCTGCGCGGCTGGCGGCCGAGGAGCAGGTTTTCCGCGACGGTCAGATTGGGCAGGAGATTGACCTCCTGGTAGACGGTGCCGATGCCGAGCCGCTGCGCTTCCTGCGTGTCGCGCGGATCGATCGAGGCGCCGTCGAGCAGGATGTCGCCGCCGTCGCGCCGGTAGGCCCCGGTCAGGCATTTGATCAGCGTCGACTTGCCGGCGCCATTCTCGCCCAGCAGCGCATGCACTTCGCCCGCCCGCAGCTCGAAATCGACGCCGTCGAGCGCCCGCGTGCCGGGAAATGTCTTGCTGAGGCCGACTGCGGCGAGCAGCGGCTGGCTCTGGCTTGAAACCACGGTCATCGTTCCGACTGAAAGGCTCCCCAGGCGGCCCTGGCGGGCGGCCGGCGGGATCGTGCCAGCGAGGTGGCCGGCGGGCAAGCCGCCGGCCGCGCCGTTCCTAGTAGCCGAGGCCCTTGCGGGCTTCGTATTCCTTCGCCGGGTCGTCCTTCTGGGTATAGAGCTTGGACTCGGTCTGGATGAACTTCGGCGGCATGGTGCCGTTGTCCTTGAACGCTTTCAGCGCGTCGAAGGCAGGGCCGGCCATGTTGGGCGTCAGCTCGACGGTGGCATTCGCTTCGCCGGCGGCCATCGCCTGGAAAATGTCCGGCACGGCGTCGATCGACACGATCTTGATGTCGGTGCCCGGCTTCAGCCCTGCTTCCTTGATCGCCTGGATGGCGCCGACCGCCATGTCGTCATTGTGGGCGTAGAGCGCGCAGATGTTCTTGCCGCCGTTCTCCGCCTTGAGGAAGCTTTCCATCACTTCCTTGCCCTTGGCGCGGGTGAAGTCGCCGGTCTGGCTGCGGATGATCTTGATGTTGGCAGCACCCGCGATGCCCTGCTCGAAGCCCTTCTTGCGGTCGATCGCCGGCGACGAACCGGTCGTGCCCTGCAGCTCGACCACGTTGCATTCCTTGCCGGCGGCGTCGTCGACCAGCCACTTGCCGGCGACTTCGCCCTCGTGGACGAGATCGGACCCGACCGCGGTCAGGTAGAGGTCCTTGTCGGAATCGACCATGCGGTCGAGCAGGATGACCGGAATCTCGGCTTCCTTGGCTTCCTTGAGGACGGCGTCCCAGCCCGTGGCGACGACAGGTGCTACGAGGATGGCATCGACACCCTGAGCGATGAAGCTGCGCAGTGCCTTGATCTGGTTCTCCTGCTTCTGCTGCGCATCAGAGAACTTGAGATCTATGCCGCGCTTCTCGGCTTGCTGCTTGGTGATCGTGGTTTCGGCAGCGCGCCAGCCGGATTCTGATCCGATCTGCGAGAAGCCGATCGTCTGCGCCAGCGCGGCGGACGACAGAATGGTCATGGACGCGAGCAGGCTCGCGCCAAGTAGGGTCTTGGCAAACATGGATTTCCTCCCATTACGAGGGCGCATCGGCGGCCCGCGCAGAGAAAAATCATATAATAATACTTTTGTAAACCGCGGAATCCGATATATGGCTGCATCAGAAAAACGGCCGAGACCGTTTCCATGAGGATGCGCCGCATGTTGCTTTCGCAGGTCGGGAATCCGGACGGGTCGATCACTGTGGTCGCCCGCGAGGGCAAAGAAGCTCATGCCGTCAAAGGCGCGCGCAGCACCTACGATCTCGTGCGCGACTGCATCCGCTCCGGCGGCGGTGACCTGACCTCGCACATCGCCGCTCTTGGCCTCGGCGCCGCGGTCGACCTCGAAGCCGCACTCGCAGAGGGCAGATTGCTGCCGCCGATCACCCATCCGGATCCGGCGCACCTGCACCTGACCGGCACTGGCCTGACCCATCTCGGCTCTGCCGCCACGCGCGACGCGATGCATCAGAAGGCGGGCGCGGCAGAGGAGACGCTGACCGACTCCATGAAGATGTTCCGCATGGGGCTGGAGGGCGGGAAGCCGGCCGACGGCTCGCCCGGCGTGCAGCCGGAGTGGTTCTACAAGGGCAACGGCGCCACGCTCGTGCCCCCGGGCGGCGCACTGACCTCCCCCTCTTTCGCCGAGGACGGGGGCGAGGAGCCCGAGATCGCCGGCATCTACGTGATCGGCGACGACGGCACGCCGTTCCGGGTCGGCTTCGCCATCTCGAACGAGTTCTCCGACCATGTGATGGAGCGGCGGAACTATCTCTACCTCGCCCACTCGAAGCTCCGCCCGGCCTCGTTCGGCCCCGAGATCCGCATCGGCGCGCCGCCGGCCGACATCCGCGGCACCTCGCGGATACGCCGCGACGGCAAGGTGATCTTCGAGAAGCCTTTCCTGTCGGGGGAGGAGAACATGTCGCATTCCTTTGCCAATCTCGAGCATCATCACTTCAAGTATGGGCTCTTCCGCGGACCCGGGGATATCCATGTCCACATGTTCGGCACGGCGACGCTGTCCTTTGCCGACGGTGTGCGGACCGAGCCGGGCGACGAGTTCGAGATCGAGGCGGCCGGCTTCGGCCTGCCCTTGCGCAACCGGTTGGCGGTCGAGGCGGCGCCGGCCGGCCGCCGCGTCGACGTGCGCGTGCTCTGAAAGGGTGATGTCATGACGTTCAAGAAGGCCGAATGGCCGCGCAAGCTGAGGTCGCAGCACTGGTACGGCGGCAATTCGCGCGACGCGATTTACCATCGCGGCTGGCTGAAGAACCAGGGCCACCCGCACGACCTGTTCGACGGCCGGCCGATCATCGGCATCCTCAACACCTGGTCGGACCTGACGCCCTGCAACGGCCACCTGCGCGAACTGGCCGAGAAGGTGAAGGCGGGCGTGTGGGAGGCCGGCGGCTTCCCGGTCGAGGTGCCGGTGTTCTCGGCCTCTGAAAACACCTTCCGGCCCACCGCGATGATGTTCCGCAACCTCGCGGCGATGGCGGTCGAGGAAGCGATGCGCGGCCAGCCGATCGACGGCGCGGTGCTGATGGTCGGCTGTGACAAGACCACGCCGTCGCTGCTGATGGCCGCGGCCTCGACCGACATCCCCTCGATCGTCGTCACCGGCGGGCCGATGCTCAACGGCTATTTCCGCGGCGAGCGCGTCGGCTCGGGCACGCATCTGTGGATATTCTCCGAGGCGGTGAAGGCCGGCGAGATGACGCAGGAAGAGTTCATCGAGGCCGAGGCCTCGATGAGCCGCTCGTCCGGCACCTGCAACACGATGGGCACCGCCTCGACCATGGCCTCGATGGCCGAGGCGCTGGGCATGGCTTTGTCGGGCAATGCGGCGATCCCCGCGGTCGACTCGCGCCGCCGGGTGATGGCGCAGATGACCGGGCGGCGCATCGTCGAGATGGTCAAGGATGACCTGAAACCCTCCGACATCCTGACGAAGCAAGCCTTCGAGAACGCGATCCGCACCAATGCGGCGATCGGCGGCTCGACCAACGCGGTGATCCACCTGCTGGCGATCGCCGGCCGCGTCGGTGTCGACCTGACGCTCGACGACTGGGACCGGCTCGGCCGCGACATCCCGACGATCGTCAACCTGATGCCGTCGGGCAAATACCTGATGGAGGAATTCTTCTACGCCGGCGGCCTGCCCGTCGTGCTCAAGCGCCTCGGCGAGGCCGGCGTGCTGCACAGGGACGCGCTGACGGTCTCCGGCGCGGCGATCTGGGACGAGGTCAAGGACGTCGTCAACTGGAACGAGGACGTCATCCTGCCGGCCGAGAAGGCCCTGGCGCAGTCGGGCGGCATCGTCGTGCTCAAGGGCAACCTGGCGCCGAGGGGTGCGGTGCTGAAGCCATCGGCAGCGACGCCGGCGCTGATGGTCCATCGGGGCAGGGCGGTGGTGTTCGAGGATATCGACGACTACAAGGCCAAGATCGAGGACGAAGCGCTCGACATCGACGAGACCTGCGTGATGGTGCTGAAGAACTGCGGCCCCAAGGGCTATCCCGGCATGGCGGAGGTGGGCAACATGGGCCTGCCGCCGAAAGTGCTGCGCAAGGGCATCACCGACATGGTGCGCATCTCCGACGCCCGCATGTCGGGCACCGCCTACGGCACGGTCGTGCTGCACACCTCGCCGGAAGCCGCCGCCGGCGGGCCGCTGGCGGTGGTGCGCGACGGCGACATGATCTCGCTCGATGTGCCGAACCGGTCGCTGACCGTCGAGATATCGGACGAGGAGATGGCGGCGCGGCTGGCGGCTTGGACGCCGTCGCACGAGATGCCCGCGTCGGGTTATGCGTGGCTGCACCAGACGCATGTCGAGGGCGCCGACACCGGCGCCGACTTGGACTTCCTCAAGGGCTGCCGCGGCCGCGAGGTCGGCAAGGATTCGCACTGATGGCCGAACGTCTGAAAGTCGCCCTCGTCGGGATCGGCAAGATCGCGGTCGACCAGCACGTGCCGGCGATCGCGGCGTCGCCCGACTGGGAGCTCGCCGCGACCTGCTCGCGCCACGGTTCGGTCGAGGGCGTTCCCGCCTTTACCGATTTCGCCACGCTCCTCGCAAGGCGGCCGGACATCAAGGTCGTGTCGCTCTGCCTGCCGCCGGTGCCGCGGTTCGACTATGCGGCAGCGGCGCTGAGCGCCGGCCGGCACGTCATGCTGGAAAAGCCGCCCGGCGCGACGCTGGCCGAGGTGCACGAGTTGCAGGCGCTCGCGGGGCAAAGGGGTCTGTCCCTCTTCGCCACCTGGCATTCGCGTATGGCGCATGCGGTGGCGCCGGCGAAGGCGTGGCTGGCGGACAGGACCGTGACGGGGGCGCACATCACCTGGCGCGAGGACGTGCGCAAATGGCATCCCGGCCAGGACTGGGTGTTCGAGCCGGGCGGCATGGGCGTGTTCGACCCAGGCATCAACGCGCTGTCGATCCTGACCGAGATCCTACCGGTGCCTGTTCACCTGACGGGCGCCGAGCTGGAATTCCCGGCCAACCGCCATACGCCGATCGCTGCAAAGCTGCGCTTCTCCGGCAATGTCACCGCCGACTTCGACTGGCGCCAGGAAGGCCCGCAGACCTGGGACATCGAGATCGACACGGACGCCGGGCCGATGGCGCTGCGCATGGGCGGCAACGTGCTGGAGATCGGCGGCAAGGCCGCTGCCGGTGAGAACACGATCACGGGCGAGTATCCGGCGCTCTATGCGAGCATGGCCGGGCTTGTGCGCGACGGCCGGTCCGACGTAGACCTCGCGCCGATGGTACATGTCGCCGACGCGCTGACGCTCGGCCGGCGGATCGTCGTCGACGCCTTCGAATTCTGACCTGCAAGCGAAAGACCTGACCATGACCTATACCCCCACGGGCCGCCACCTCATCGCCGGCGAATGGGTGGAAGGCACTACGACCTTCGCCTCCGATCCGGCACGCGGCGAACCTGCCCGCTTCGCGCTCGGCGGAGCAGCCGAGATCGACCGCGCCGCGAAGGCGGCCGAAGAGGCGTTCTGGTCCTACGGCTATTCCTCGCGCGACAACCGCGCCGCCTTCCTGAACGCCATCGCCGACGCGATCGAGGCGAGGGGAGCAGCGATCACCGAAATCGGCTCGGCTGAGACCGGCCTGCCCGAGGCGCGGCTGGAGGGCGAGCGGGGCAGGACGGCCGGCCAGTTGCGACTGTTCGCGAAACATATCCGCGACGGCGCCTATCTCGACCGCCGCCACGATGTGGCCCTGCCCGACCGCAAGCCGGCGCCGCGCCCGGATATCAAGCTCGTCGAACGTCCGATCGGCCCGGTCGGCGTCTTCGGCGCGTCAAACTTTCCGCTGGCCTTCTCGACCGCCGGTGGGGATACGGCCTCGGCGCTCGCCGCCGGCTGCCCGGTGGTCGTGAAGGGTCATCCCGGCCATCCGGGCACCGGCGAGATCATCGCTGAGGCGATCCTGGAGGCCATTCTCAAGACCGGCCAGCATCCGGGCGTCTTCTCGCTCGTCCAGTCCAACACCAACGAGGCCGGCGAGGCGCTGGTCCAGCACCCGCTGATCAAGGCCGTCGGCTTTACCGGCTCGCTGCGCGGCGGCCGGGCGCTGTTCGACCTGGCGTCGCGGCGCGAGGAGCCGATCCCGTTCTTCGGCGAACTGGGCTCGGTCAATCCGGTCTTCGTGCTGCCCAAGGCAGCGGAAGCCCGCGCGGCCGAGATCGCCAAGGGCTGGGCGGCGTCCCTGACCATGGGTGTCGGCCAATTCTGCACCAATCCCGGCGTGGTGGTGATCCCCGACGGCGCGCCGGCCGACAGGTTCGAGGCGGAAGCCTCGGCCGCGCTCGGCGCAACCGGGCCGGCGACGATGCTGACCACCGGCATCGCCGAGGCCTTCGGCCGCGGCTCGGCCAAGATGGCCGCCGGCAATGCGGTGCGCACGGTGACGCAAGGGTCCTGCGCGGCGCGCTCCGCCGCACCGGCGCTCTACGCCACCGACGGCGACACGTTCATCGCCAATCCGGAACTCGGCGAGGAAGTCTTCGGCCCGCTCGGTATCATCGTCAGGGCGCGCGATGCCGGCCAGATGGTCGAGATCGCCAGGGGACTGCATGGCCAGCTCACGACGACGCTGCAGATGGACGCCGGCGATACGGACCTCGCCCGCAGCCTGATGCCGGTGCTGGAGCGCAAGGCCGGCCGCATCCTCGCCAACGGCTTTCCGACCGGCGTCGAGGTGGTGGACGCGATGATGCATGGCGGACCCTATCCGGCGAGCACGAACGCGTCGGCAACCTCGGTCGGCACGCTCGCGATCCGACGTTTTCTCAGGCCGGTGTCGTTCCAGAACATGCCGGACGAGCTGTTGCCGGAGGATCTGCGGTCCTAGCTTGGACCCTGCGAGGTCGTCATCCTCGGGCTCGTCCCGAGGATCTGCCGCGTTCGACGAGTTCAGCCGGGCGCCCTCGAAGTCTTGTTTCACCAGGATGAGAGACGGTCACAGATCCTCGGGACGAGCCGGAGGATGACGCCAAACTGCAAGGCAAGCCCCTGAGATAGTTGGCATTTTATGCTCGCGCGAATGCGTCGACCGCAAATTCGCCCTTTGCCATGGGGAATTGCGTTCGCGAACAGGTCGGGAGGGGGTTGGATCGATAATGCACCCAGGCTTGTGATGCTTGGGCAAATTGCTCTTTTTATCCCGCGCAAAGCTGGACAGACCGCACCTCGGTCGTCGAACCAATCGTTGAAGTATGTATCAATCAATGATACCTATCATGAGTGATCGTTTCGCTGAAAGGGAAGTTCGCGGAGGCCGTGGTTGCCGGCAGGGCCATCAAGGGCTTTCCGGCCGAGTTGCTCGCGGTCGCCGAGCGCAGGATGCAGGCGGTCGAAAACGCACATGTTCTATCTGACCTGCGTTCCCCGCCGGGCAACAGGCTGGAAGCCTTGAAGGGCAATCGCGCCGGCCAGCATTCGATCCGGATCAATGACCAGTGGCGCATCTGCTTCGTGTGGACCGAAGCCGGTGCCGAGGACGTCGAGATCGTCGATTATCACTAGGAGCCATCGTCATGAGCATCAGGTTTGCCCGTCCAGTCCATCCCGGCGAATTTCTGCGGGAAGAGTATCTCGTGCCGCTCGGCATCAGTGCGGGCGCGCTGGCGCGCGAACTGCGCGTCCCGCGCACGCGCATCGAGCGGATCGTCAAGGAGGAGATCGGCGTGACGCCCGATACGGCGCTGCGGCTGGCGAAGTTCTTCGACACGACGCCGGAACTCTGGATGAACTTTCAGACGGCGTGGGAGCTGGCGGCCGAAGCAAGCGCGAAGAAGGAAGAGATCGGGCAGATCAGGGTGATGGAGCGGGCGGCGTAGCACGCTTCCCCGGTTCCTCGTCGTCGATCAGGATGCGCTCGCCGGCGCCGTCGAGGTCTTCGTACTGGCCGCTGCGCAGCGCCCAGAGGAAGGCGACCAGGGCCAGGGCACCGAGGAACAGCGCGACGGGGATCAGGTAGAGGAGCGTGCTCATGCCGGCCTCGTCGCGCGGACCACGGTTCCCGTCTGTGCGGTCTCGGCCTTGCCCTCGCGCGAAGGTGACAGGCGCAGGGCGTTGGCGATGACGATGATCGAAGACGCCGACATCGCGATCGCGGCGATCAGCGGCGTGACGTAGCCCATGATCGCGATTGGCACGGCAATCGCGTTGTAGACGATCGCAATCGCGATGTTCTGGCGGATCAGCCGGCCGGCGCGCACTGCAATGTCGCGGGCGAGCGGCACCGCCTCCAGGCTCTCGCGCAGGAAGACGAAGTCGGCGGCGTTGCGGCCGACTTCGGCGGCACTGGCCGGCGCCATCGAGACATGCGCGGCGCCCAAGGCCGGCGCATCGTTGAGCCCGTCGCCGACCATCAGCACCCGATGGCCCGACTGCGACAATTCGGTGAGACGCGCCACCTTGTCGGCGGGCAGCATGCCGCACCTGAACCGCTCGATGTCGAGCGACGCCGCGACCCGCGCGCAGGCAGCCTGACTGTCGCCGGAGAGCATTTCCACCGGGCCGATGACACGCTGCGCCTCGGCGACCGTGTCGCGGGCGCCGGCGCGCAGCCTGTCTTCGAACTCGAACCGGGCGACCTCGACCCCGTCGCGGGCGAGAACCGTGCCGTCGCTTCTTGCTCCGGTCGCCCAGGCGGCGCGGCCGAGCCGCCAGACATGACCGTCGGCGCGGCCCTCGACGCCGTAGCCCGGCTGTTCGGTGACGTCGTCGAAACGGGTCGAATCGCCGCCCGCTTCGGCGGCGATCGCGAGCGACAGCGGATGGCGCGAATGGGCGGCGAGCGATCCGGCAAGGCCGAGCACGGCCGGGTCGATGCGGTCGGCGCCAATCAGGCGCGGACGGCCGAGGGTGAGCGTGCCAGTCTTGTCGAAGACGACAGCGTCGGCCTCGGCGAGGCGTTCCATGGCGGAGCCGTCCTTGACCATGACGCCCGCCTCGAACAGCCGCCGCGCGGCGACGACCTGGACGATCGGCACGGCGAGGCCGAGCGCGCAGGGGCAGGTGATGATGAGGACGGCAATCGCGATGGTGAGAGCCTGGTGCCAGTCGCCGCCATAAGCCATCCAGCCGAGGAAGGTGACGAAGGCGGTGAGATGGACGACCGGCGCATAGAGCGCGGAGACCCGCTCGGCGATGCGGCGGTAGCGGGCGCGACCGCCCTCGGCCGCCTCCAGCATGCGGATCATCTCGGCGAGGAACGAGGAGGTGGCGGTCGACGTCGCTTCCAGCGTCAGCGGGCCGGTCAGGTTGAGCGTGCCGGCCTGGACCATGTCGCCTTTGGCGATCAGGACCGGCGCGCTCTCGCCGGTGACCACGGAGCGGTCGAGATCGGAGCGGCCGTCGAGGACGCGCCCGTCGACGGGGATGCGCTCGCCCGCGGCGATCAGGACGCGCATGCCGGGCTGGATCTCCTCGACCGGGCGATAGTCGCGCGCGCCGCCGGGCGACACGACCAGCGCGCCGCGCGGGGCGAGCCGGGCAAGGCCGATGACAGCCTCGCGGGCGCGGTCGCGCATCATGTGGTCGAGCGTGCGGCCGATCAGAAGGAAGAACAGCAGCGTCACCGACGCATCGAAATAGGCGTGCGAGCCGTGATTGATCGTCTCGTAGAGGCTCATCGCATAGGCGAGAGTCACGCCGATGGCGATCGGCACGTCCATGTTCATGCGGCCGTGACGCAGCGCGCTCCAGGCGGAGCGGTAGTAGATGCGGCCGGCGAAGAACAGCGCCGGCAGCGCGATCAGCGCCGAGACCCAGTGGAACAAATCGCGGGTGGCCCCTTCAGCTCCCGACCAGACCGAGACGGAGAGCAGCATGATGTTGCCCGCCGCGAAGCCCGACACCGCGACGGCGCGCAGCAATTCCGACATCGTCCCGTCGCGGCCGGCGATCGACTCGTCGAACAGGTTAGGCGCGTAGCCGAGCCGGGTGAGCGTCGACGTGATCGGCGGCAATTTGCCATCGCGCCATTTGACCGAGACGCGCTTGGTGGAGAGGTTGACGCGCGCGGCCTCGACGCCTGGGAGGTCGCAGAGCGCATGCTCGACGGTCTGGATGCAGGCGGCGCAGTGCACGGCGGGTAGCGCCAGCTCGACCTGGCGCTTGCCGTTGCCGAGGCTTCGGCTGGCGAGCAGCAGTTCTTCGTCGGAAGGGATCGCGGCCTGGGTCGCGTCGAACTCGGCGCCAGGAGCGCAGCAGCTCATTCGAACCTCCCCTCGCGGATGACGATGCGGCGCATGTCGCGCCAGGGATGCTCGCGCCCGATGTCGGCGGTCAGTTCCAGGATCCACACTCCGTCGGTCAGATCCTCCGTGCCCCGCGCGACGCCGTCGTTGCCGATCGCGAAGGCGACATGCGTGTCCTCGCGCGTCGTGACGGGCCGGTGGAGCGTGGCCGAGGCGGACGCGATCGGAACGCGCCGGCCGTCCTTGTCGGCAATGGCGTAGGTGATGGCGGCTCCGTCGATCCGCAAGGTCGGGACGTAGGCGAGCGCCGCCTGGGCGCGTTCCTCGGCCGCCTTCTCGTTGAACTGCTGGCTCGCGACATAGCTGTTCTTGACCACGAGGCCGGTCCAGCTGGTGTTCGCGAACACCGCCATCGTCACGTTGACCGTGATGATGACCCCGAAGAAGGCCAGCATGATCGCCAGCATGTGCCGGCCGGTGAATTCCCTCTCGGTTCGGCTCATTTGTATGCCTCCGGCGCTTCGAACTGGGCGTTGTAGCTGTCGGTCTCGAAGCTCGACTTGTCCTCGATCACGAAGTGGAACGACTGCACCTTGTCCTCGATATGGTCCGCCGGCTGGCGGACATAGACCTTGAGCGTGGTGAGCTTGTCAGGCTCGACGCGAATGGCAAACGAACGGTCGGCGGGCTGGTCGATGCCGACAACGCTCATCTCCGCGCCTCTCAGTCCCTGCAGCGTCACGATGATCGTGCGCGGTTCGGGGATCTTGTTCAAGAGCTTGACGGTGTAGCCGTTGCGGATCGCGCCGTCGGACAGCGTCACGTAAAGCGGGTTGCGGTCGTGCAGCACGTTGACCTCGAGCCGGTCGCGGGTGAGGAGCGCATAGAGCAGCCCGACGCCGACGAGCGACCAGGCGGCGAAATAGACGAGCGTGCGCGGCCGGAAGATCTTGCGGACGTGGAAATGCGCCAGCTTGTCGGTGAGCTTGCCCTGCGGGGTGCGCACCAGCGCCGGCGTAATCGCGCAGGTATTGCCCGCGGTGGCGATCTCCATGTTGGCGTTGTAGTCGGCAAGCGTCGCGTAGGAGATGAGCCCGCGCTCGCGCCCGAGCTTGTCCATCACGCTGTCGCAGGCGTCGATGCACAGCGCGCAGGTGATGCATTCGAGCTGCTGGCCGTCGCGGATGTCGATGCCCATCGGGCAGACCGCGACGCAGGCATTGCAATCGACGCAGTCGCCGACGCTCTGGCCGGCGGCAGCCGCCTTCTTGGCGTGGCGCGAACGGGGCTCGCCGCGCCAGTCGTTGTAGGTGACGGTGAGCGAATGCTCGTCGAGCATCGCCGCCTGGATGCGCGGCCAGGGGCACATGTAGGTGCAGACCTGCTCGCGCATCAGGCCGCCGAACGTGTAGGTCGTGGCGGTGAGGACGGCGACGGTGATGTAGGCGATCGGCAAGGCGGTGCCGGTGAACAGGTCGACGAACAGCGTCGGCGCATCGGCGAAGTAGAAGATCCAGGCGCCGCCTGTGGCCACCGCAATGGCGATCCAGATCGCGTGCTTGGCGACCCGCTTGACGACCTTCTCGACGGTCCAGGGACCGGCGTCGAGCTTCATGCGGGCATTGCGATCGCCCTCGATGCCGCGCTCGACGACGAGGAACAGGTCGACCCACACCGTCTGCGGGCAGGTGTAGCCGCACCAGGCGCGGCCGACCGCCGAGGTGATCAGGAACAGGCCGAAGCCCGCCATCACCAGCAGGCCGGCGACGATGTAGAATTCCTGCGGCCAAATCTCGATGAAGAAGAAGTAGAAGCGGCGATTCGCCATGTCGATCAGGACGGCCTGATCGGGAGCGAACGGCCCGCGATCCCAGCGGATCCAGGGCGTCAGGTAGTAGATGCCCAGCGTGATCAGCATCACGATCCACTTGAACCGGCGGAAGGCGCCGGACGCCCGCTTGGGGAAGATCTTCTTGCGAGCGGCGTAGAGCGGCTGGCGCACCTTGGCGGAGTTCACCGCGGAGGCTTCGAGACGCTCGATCTCGGTGTCCGGATCGGGCTTGGGAATCACATTCATGGCGTTCACGCGAGTGAGGGCAAATCTGCCGGTTTGACTCGCACGCTCAACGCCGCCCGGCCTTGATCCTGATCAAGAGGGCAAGAGATTCCGCCCGGCTGAAAATGCCCGGGAGCGAACCCCGCCCGATCCGCAAAGCAAAAGGCCCGGCTTGTGTGCCGGGCCTCTGCGCTGTGCAGGTCTCGGAAGGCAATCGCCCTCACAATGCCTTCCGTCGGCTATTCGCCGCCGCCCAGCGAATGCACGTAGACGGTGAGTTCCTTGACCGTGCTCTCGCCCAGTCTGCCGGCCCAGGCCGGCATGATGCCGTGCTTCGGCCCGCTGATCTGGGCAATGATCGCCGCCTCGTCCTTGCCGCGCAGCCAGATCGCGTCGGTCAGGTTCGGGGCGCCGAAGTCGCGCAGTCCCTTGGCGTCTTCGCCGTGGCAGGCGGCGCAGTTCTCGGTGAAGACCGTCTTCCCGCCTTCGACGAGCGAAGGATTAGCCGGCGTTCCGCTGAGGCTGACGACATAGGCCGCGGCCTGGGCGATCTGGTCCTTGTCGAGCGTGTCGGCGAAGGGCGGCATCTCGGAGAACCGCGTCGCGTCGTCCGAAGCGAAGCGGACGCCGTGGCTGATCGTGGTCAGGATATCCTCCGGCTTGCCGCCCCACAGCCAGTCGTCGTCGTTGAGGTTGGGATAGCCGGGCGAACCCGCCGCGCCGGAGCCGTGGCACTGGACGCAGTTGACCTTGAACGCGGCGGCACCGGCCGAGATGGCGAAGGTGCGCAGCTTCTCGTCGGCGAGGATCTCGTCGACGGGCTTGGCCGCGACCGCCGCGGCCATGTCGCCCTTGGCGGCGACGGCCGCGGCGAGTTCGGCCTTGACGTCGTTGCGGCTCGAATAGCCGAGCACGCCCGTCGTCGCCGAGGACAGCATCGGCCAGGCCGGATAGAAGATCGTGTAGGCCAGCGCCCAGACGATCGTCGCGTAGAAGGTCCACACCCACCACCTCGGCAGCGGATTGTTGAGCTCCTTGATGCCGTCCCACTCATGTCCGGTCGTTTCGATGCCGGAGAGTTCGTCGATCTGCTTCTCGCTCATATCAGTCGTCCTTGAGAGGGATTTGCGCAGCCTCGTCGGCGGTCTTCCTGCTTCCGGGGCGGAAGGCGAAGACGACCACGCCGAGGAAGAAGACAGTCATGAGCGCCAGCGCCCAGCTGTCGGCGAATTCACGCAGTGCAGTGTAGGTTTCCATCGTGGCCTCCTACCTCGCGCCGGCGGTGTCGTCGTAGGTCGAGAAGTCGACCAACGTGCCGAGCATCTGCAGATACGCGACCAGCGCATCCATCTCTGTCACCGCACCGGGGTTGCCGTCGAAATCGCCCACCTTCGCCTTGGGATACCGGCCCAGAAGCGCGGACGTGTCCGCGTTCGGGTCGGATTGGGCGAGGAGGTCCGCCTGGGCGCTTTCGACCATGGCCTCGGTGTAGGGCACGCCGACGCGGGAGTTTGCCACCAGATGCGTCGAGATCTGCGACGGTTCGATCACGTTCGCCGAGAGGAAGGAATAGCTCGGCATGATCGATTCCGGCACGACGGAGCGCGGTTCGGTCAGGTGCTGGACGTGCCACTCGTTGGAGTAGCGGTCGCCGACACGGGCAAGGTCCGGGCCGCTACGCTTCGAGCCCCACTGGAACGGATGGTCGTACATCGACTCCGCTGCCAGGCTGTAGTGGCCGTAGCGCTCGACCTCGTCGCGGAAGGGCCGGATCATCTGCGAGTGGCAGACGTAGCAGCCCTCGCGGATGTAGATGTTGCGTCCGGCGAGCTCCAGCGGCGAGTAAGGGCGCATTCCCTCCACCTTCTCGATGGTGTTCTCGAGGTAGAAGAGGGGTGCGATCTCGACGATGCCGCCGACGGTGACCACCAGGAGAGAAGCCACGAGCAGGAGCGTCGCGTTCTTCTCGAGGATGGCATGCTTTTCAATCAGTGCCATGGTCGGCTCCTATTCGGCAGGCTGGAGGGCAGGCGAAGGTGAGCGACCGCCGATCGGCTCCTCCTCGCGCTGACGACCGAGGATGGTCATCGTGATGTTGTAGGCCATGATGAGGGCACCCACGAGGTACAACGACCCCCCGACCGCGCGCATCAGGTAGTAGGGATGCATGGCCGCCACCGTTTCGGCGAACGAATAGACCAGGAAACCCTGCTCGTCGTATTCGCGCCACATCAGGCCCTGCATGATGCCCGACACCCACATCACCGACGCGTAGACGACGATGCCGAGCGTGGCGAGCCAGAAGTGCCACGTCACCAAGCGCAGCGAGTAGAGACGCTCGCGGGCCCACAGCTTCGGCACCATGTAGTAGAGCGCGGCAAACGAGATCATGCCGACCCAGCCGAGTGCGCCGGAGTGCACGTGGCCGATCGTCCAGTCGGTGTAGTGGCTGAGCGAGTTGACGGCCTTGATCGACATCATCGGGCCTTCGAAGGTCGACATGCCGTAGAAGGCGATCGCCATGACCATCATGCGGATGATCGGATCGGTGCGGATCTTGTCCCAGGCGCCCGAGAGCGTCATCAGGCCGTTGATCATGCCGCCCCATGAAGGCATCCACAGCATGATCGAGAACACCATGCCCAGCGTCTGCGCCCAGTCGGGCAGAGCCGTGTAGTGCAGGTGATGCGGGCCGGCCCAGATGTAGAGGAAGATCAGCGCCCAGAAGTGGATGATCGACAGCCGGTAGGAGTAGACCGGGCGATTGGCCTGCTTCGGCACGAAATAGTACATCATGCCGAGGAAGCCGGCGGTGAGGAAGAACCCGACCGCGTTATGGCCGTACCACCACTGGGTCAGTGCGTCCTGGACGCCGGAGAAGGCCGAGTAGCTCTTGATGCCGGTCAGCGAGACCGGGATCGCCAGGTTGTTGACCACGTGCAGCATCGCGATGGTCACGATGAAGGACAGGTAGAACCAGTTGGCGACGTAGATGTGGGGTTCCTTGCGCTTCAGGATCGTGCCGAGAAACACGACGAGATAGGCGACCCAGACGATCGTCAGCCACAGGTCGACATACCATTCCGGCTCGGCATACTCGCGGCCCTGGGTGATGCCCAGCAGGTAGCCAGTCGCGGCCATCACGATGAACAGCTGGTAGCCCCAGAACACGAACCACGCGAGATCGCCGCCGAACAGCCGCGCCCGGCTGGTGCGCTGCACGACGTAGAAGGACGTCGCGATGAGCGCGTTGCCGCCGAAGGCGAAGATAACGGCTGAAGTATGCAGCGGCCGCATGCGGCCGAAATTGAACCAGGGCTCGATGTTGAGATCCGGATAGGCGAGCTGCAGGGCGACGACGACGCCCACCAGGAAGCCGACGACGCCCCAGAACATGGTGGCGATCGAGCCGTAGCGGATCGGGCCGTCCAGATAGGCGGAGGGATCGGCCGGAGTGGCCGGCGCCAGCGCGGTCGTGCGCATCAGCACGACCGTGCTCGCGCCGAGCACGAAGAACAGCACCCACATGTGCTGCGCGAAAAGATTGTCGGTGGCGAACGCCGCACCGAGAAGCGCGACGAAGGCGAAGAGCCCTACGCCGATTATGTGTGGTCCGTATCTCATGGAAGGTCCCCGGATGTTGCGTGGGTAGAGATCCACGCTTCGGGAGCTAAATCGCGCGGAGGCCGAAATCCCGCATTGATCCATGTCAAGGCGACGCTCCGGCTAAACGGCAGATTCTGACAACCGCTCACGCACCAGCCGGAGTCCGCAATGAACATCACGAGGTCGAAGCCCGCCGAGGCATGCGATACCTCGCCTTTGTGCCCGCTATCCGCGGCCTGCGCCCCGGATCAGTCGGTTCCGTGCGAGGACATGTCCCGGATACATGAGGAGAAGCTTGCGCTCTGCGACGCGCTGGAGGCGATCGCCGATTCGTTGCCCTCCCAGGTCGACCGCTTCGAATGCCTGCGTGTCGGCGCGATTCTCGCGCCCGCGATGCGCCGCAGCCACCAATTCGAGGAGAGCAGGATCTTTCCCGCTTTCGAGAAGAGTTCGGCGGTTCCCGGGCGAGCCATCTCCGTGGCGCGCCTGAAGTCGGAGCACCTGGCCGACGAATGCGCGGCCGCCGACGTGTCGGAGGAACTGCTGCGCATCGGCCATGGCGGCGAGATCGGCAACCCCGAGGCGCTGGGCTTCATGCTGCGCGCGCTGTTCGAGGCGATGCGCCGCCACATCGCCTTCGAGCGCGAGCATATCATGCCCGCGATACGGTCAAACTAGATGGCACCGGCAGAGAGCCTGGTCCGCCAGTCGCCCGCCTTGCCGCGCAGCACCTTGTCGGCCATGAAACCGAGCGTCTCGTCATCCACCAGTTCCAGCGGCTCGAGCGAGAAGGCAGCTTCGCCGTCGCGGTTCCAGGCAGCCTGCAGGGGCCGGTTCATATGACCGCCGGTGCGCAGCGCAAACCAGATCCGGTTGCGGATCGCATCGATATCCGGCGTGTGGCCGACCCACGCTTCGCCGGACGCAGCGGAGCGGACGACGTAGATGCCCGCGACGCTCTCCCGCTTCTTGTAGGCCGCGATCGCGGCGCGCCTTGCCTGGTGTTCCATGGTCGAATTCCTCGTGAGGCCGGCGATGTAGGCCGACAATGTCTCAGTGTCAATATTACCCGGGTAAATTTGACTCCAAGCGAGTCGTCCGGCTAAAAGGGAGCGAACAGGAGGGAGTAGATGGGTGAACCACAGGTGCTGACGGTATTCGAGCAGGGGCGGATCGCCGCCGCCGGAGCCGACGGGGACGTCGCGGCCTGGATCCGCCGTGCCTCCAAGGCCGATCCGGCCCGCGGCTACGTCGTGATCGACGACGCCACCGGCCGCGTCGTCGACATCGACCTGCGCGAGCCGGCGGAGCCGAAACCTCCACGCGGCCGGGGCCGGCCGAGGCTCGGCGTGTCGTCGCGCGAGATCACCCTCCTGCCGCGTCACTGGGAATGGCTCGCCGCCCAGCCGGGCGGTGCTTCCGTCACGCTGCGCCGCCTGGTCGAACAGGCGCGCAAGACCGATGCGGGCGCGGTCCATGCTGCGCGGGAAACGGCCTATCGCGCGATGACGACGCTGGCGGGCGATCGTCCCGGCTACGAGGAAGCGGTGCGGGCGCTCTATGCCGGCGACACGTATCGCTTCTGCGAACTGACCGAGCCGTGGCCGGTAGACATCAGGAATTACGTGCGCCGGCTCGCCTCTATGGCGTGAAGTCGGCCGACGGAAGACTCAGGAGCCGGCGCGGAGCTCGAGGCGTTCGACGTTGGGGACGAAGACGTGCCGGTTGTTCTCGAGCACGATGACGCCGTCGGTGCGCAGCTTCGTGATCTGCCGGCTCACGGTCTCGATGGTGAGCCCGAGGAAATCGGCGATGTCGGCGCGAGTCATCGGCAGGTCGAAGGTGGCGGAAGCCCCCTCCGGGCCGGCCTCCGGGTCGATGTGGCGGGCGATCATCAGGATATAGCTCGCCACCTTCTCGGCCGCTGTCTTGCGGCCAAGCGTCACCATCCAGTCGCGCGCCTCGTCGAGTTCCTTGAGCGTCTGCTCCAGAAGCTTGTGCTCGAGTCCCGGCGATTCCCTGATCATCCGGTCGATGACCGATTTCGGGAACGAGCAGAGCGAGACATTCGTCGCCGCCTGCGCGGTGATCTCGCTGTCGGCCTTGAAGGGGCGCCCGAGGAAATCCGGGGCGAACTGCAGTCCGACGATCTGCTGGCGCCCGTCGGCGAGCGTCTTGGTCAGTTTCACCACGCCGGACAGGATGTTGGAATAGCTCTCGACCTTCTCGGCCTCGCCGACCAGTTCGTGGCCTTCGCCGAGCTTGTGCTTGTAGGAGGTCTTCGACAGGGTCGTGAGCTGTTCGGGCGTGAGTGCGCCGCAGACGCCGCGGTGTCGCGCCTCGCAGGACACACAGACCACGGGCGTGCCGTCGGTATGGACGTCTTTTCTCAAGTTCTGCGTGTTCATCGCCAGCCTCGCAGGCTGAACTAGCACCGATATCAACTTATTGCGCTGCGGCAGACTGTCAGACCTGCACGTTGCTTGATCCACGTCAACGTCGGGTTGCGGCATTTCGGGCATGGAGGCGGCAACAGAGGATGAAACCGTGACGTCACCAGATCGCCGCCTTGCCGAAACCGCACCGCGCTACACCAGCTATCCGACCGCGCCGCATTTCCATGCCGGCGTGGACGAAGCGACTGTCTCCCGCTGGATCGACGCCATTCCCGACGGCGACGCGGTTTCGCTCTACCTGCACGTTCCGTTCTGCGACCGCCTTTGCTGGTTCTGTGCCTGCCACACCAAGCAGACGCATCGCTACGAGCCGGTGGCACGCTTCCTGAGGTCGCTTCACGCGGAGATCGAAACCGTCGCGGCAAGCATCGGCACGCGCACCCGCGTCGCGGCGATCCATTTCGGCGGCGGATCGCCGACCATGCTGGCACCTTCCGATTTCCGCGAACTCGTGGCCCGGCTGCGGGCCTCCTTCAAGGGGGCCGACACGGCCGAACTCTCCGTCGAGATCGATCCGAACGACATGACCGACGAGAAGCTCGACGTGCTGGCGGGCGCCGGGCTGACCCGCGCCAGCCTCGGCGTGCAGGATTTCGACCCGAAGGTGCAGCAGGCGATCAACCGCGAGCAGAGCTTCGAATTGACTCGATCCGTCGTGGAAGGGCTTCGCCGGCGCGGGGTGCGATCGCTCAACCTCGATCTGCTCTACGGCCTGCCGCACCAGACGGTCAAAAGCGTCGAGGCCACGGTCGCACAGGCGCTGACGCTGCGTCCCGACCGGATCGCGCTGTTTGGCTATGCGCACGTTCCCTGGTTCAAGAAGCACCAGACGATGATCGACAATGCCTGGCTGCCGGACGGCACCGCCCGGCTCGAACAGTCGCTGGCCGCGGCCAGATTGATCGTCGAGGCAGGCTATGTTCCGATCGGCATCGACCATTTCGCGCTGCCGACCGACAGCCTGACGCACGCGGCGGCGGCCGGCCGGCTGCACCGCAATTTCCAGGGCTACACCGACGATCCGTGCGAGACGCTGATCGGTCTCGGGCCCTCGTCGGTGAGCCGCTACCGGGAGGGATACGCCCAGAACATCACCTCGACCCTGGACTACCAGCGCCAGGTCGACACCGGCCATCTGGCGATCGCCCGCGGCGTCGAACTGTCGGAGGACGACCGCGTGCGCTCCTGGGTCATCGAGCGGCTGATGTGCGATTTCGGCTTCTCGGCCGACGAGGCGGTGTCCCGCTTCGGCCATGCCTGTGCGCCGGTGCTCTCGGAGGCGGCCGTGCTCGCCCAGACCGACCGTGAGGCGCTGTGCGCCAGGGGCGGCCGCTACGATGTCCCCGCCGAGGCCCGGCCCTATGTGCGCACCATCGCCGCGCGCTTCGACGCCTATCTCGGCAGCGGCGCGGCAAGGCATTCGCTGGCGGTGTGAGCAATCGTTGCGAACAAGCCGTGAACGGTGCTTGATGGCGAGATGACCCTCGCCGTCCGTGATTCGAATGCCGCCGCGCCGCCGCCGGAGCCTCAGGCCCCCGCGCTGCCGCCCAAGGACCATCTCGCCCGCCTAAACGAGGCCCAGCGCGCGGCGGTGGAGCATGGCGGCGGCGAGGTCGCATCACCTCTGCTGATCATCGCGGGCGCCGGCTCCGGCAAGACCAACACGCTGGCGCACCGGGTCGCCCATCTGATCGTCAAGGGCGCCGACCCGCGCCGCATCCTGCTGATGACCTTCTCGCGCCGGGCGGCGAACGAGATGTCGCGGCGCGTCGAGCGCATCGCGGCGGAGGTCATGGGCGACAGGGCGGCGGTGCTGACACAGGGGCTGAACTGGGCCGGCACATTCCATTCGGTCGGCGCGCGGCTGTTGCGCGACTATGCGCTGGAGATCGGGCTCGATCCGGCCTTCACCATCCACGACCGCGAGGATTCGGCCGACCTGATGAACCTCGTGCGCCACGATCTCGGCCTGTCGAAGACCGAGAGCCGGTTTCCGGCCAAGGGCACGTGCCGGGCGATCTACTCGCGCGCGGTGAACGCTCAGGCCGAGCTGGATCAGGTGCTGGGCAAGGCGTTTCCCTGGTGCATCGGCTGGGCGGCGGAGCTGAAGCAACTGTTTGCGGCTTACGTCGAGGCCAAGCAGGCACAGAACGTGCTCGACTACGACGACCTGCTGCTGTGGTGGGCGCAGATGTGCGCCGAGCCCGCGATCGCGGAACATCTGGGCGGCCGCTTCGACCATGTCCTGGTCGACGAGTACCAGGACACCAACCGCCTGCAGGCGACGATCCTGACCGCGATGAAACCGGACGGGCGCGGGTTGACCGTGGTCGGCGACGACGCGCAGTCGATCTACTCGTTCCGCGCGGCCGAGGTGCGCAACATCCTCGACTTCCCGAAGCTGTTTGCCGAGGAGGCGCAGGTCGTCACGCTCGACCGCAACTACCGCTCGACCGACGCGATCCTCGCCGCCGCCAACGCGGTGATCGGCGAGGCGTCGGAACGCTTCACCAAGAATCTCTGGACCGAGCGGCGCTCGGCGGAGAAGCCGATCCTCGCCACGGTGCGCGACGAGGCGGAGCAAGCGAACTATGTCTGCGAGCAGGTGCTGGCCGCGCGAGAGGAGGGCGTTGCGCTCAAGCAGCAGGCGGTGCTGTTCCGCGCCTCGCACCATTCGGGGCCGCTGGAGGTGGAGCTCACGCGGCGCAACATCCCATTCGTCAAGTTCGGCGGATTGAAATTCCTCGATTCGGCGCATGTGAAGGACCTGCTGGCGGTGTTGCGCTTCGCGGAAAACCCACGCGACCGGGTGGCGGGCTTTCGCGTGCTGCAGCTGATGCCGGGCATCGGCCCGGCGGCCGCTTCCGCCGCGATGGAGGCGATGGAGCGAGCGCTCGACGTCAGCCTCGGGCTGCAGTTCTTCCGCCCGCCGGCGCGCGCCGAGACGGACTTTCCCGACTTCGTGTCGCTGTTCACCGGCTTGCGCCAGAAATCGTCCTGGCCGGGCGACCTCGAGCGCGCGCGGCTCTGGTACGAGCCGCATCTGGAGCGCAGCCACGAGGACGCGGCGGTGCGCCGCGCCGACCTGCTTCAGCTCGAGCAGATCGCCGCCGGCTATCCGTCGCGCGAACGCTTTCTCACCGACCTCACGCTCGACCCGCCGGACGCGACCAGCGACGAGGCCGGCCCGCCGCATCTCGACGAGGACTACGTGATCCTCTCCACCATCCATTCGGCCAAGGGGCAGGAATGGACCAAGGTCTTCGTGCTCAACGCCGTCGACGGCTGCATTCCGTCGGACCTCGCGGTGGGCGAGAAGGAGGAGATCGAGGAGGAGCGCCGGCTGCTCTATGTCGCGATGACGCGGGCGAAGGATTCGCTCCACCTCGTCACGCCGCAGCGGTTCTTCGTCCACGGCCAGGCCGCGCGCGGCGACCGCCACGTCTACGCCTCGCGCACGCGCTTCATCCCGGACCACATCCTGCCAAGCTTCGCCCGCACCTCCTGGCCGCCGCCCTCGGCGGTGCCGGGCAAGGGCCCGCAGCCCGACGTGCGTGTGGATTTGAAGGCGAAGATGCGGGGGATGTGGCGGTAGGAAGATTGCCGTCGGCGCTGCCCCTCACCCGTACCCTCTCCCCGTGAAGAACGGGGAGAGGGGGATCGCGAACGGTGTGGCGCTACGCAGGAGAACCAGGCTCGACGTTGGCGTCCCCCTCTCCCCGCATGCGGAGAGAGGGTAAGGGTGAGGGGCAACTGCGCTGCGGAAGCGCGCGAACGGCCGCCCCTACATCACCGCGCCGATCTGCCAGGGCACGAACTCGTTGTCGCCGTAGCCGAGCTCCTCCGACTTCGATTTCTTGCCGGAAGCGACCGCCAGAATCTCGTCGAAGATCTGGCGGCCCTTGTCGGCGACGCTGACGCCGTCGAGGATGTCGCCGCAATTGATGTCCATGTCGTCCTTCATCCGCTCGTACATCGGCGTGTTGGTGGCGAGCTTGATCGAGGGCGCCGGCTTGCAGCCATAGGCCGAGCCTCGGCCGGTGGTGAAGCAGATGATGTTGGCGCCGCCGGCGACCTGCCCGGTGGCCGAGACCGGGTCGTAGCCGGGCGTGTCCATGAAGACGAAGCCCTTCTCGGTGACGGGTTCGGCATATTCGTAGACGGCGTTGAGCGTCGTCGAGCCACCCTTGGCGGCGGCGCCCAGCGACTTCTCCAGGATGGTGGTCAGCCCGCCCGCCTTGTTGCCGGGCGAGGGGTTGTTGTTCATCTCGCCACCGAGGCGGGCCGTATACTCCTCCCACCAGTGGATGCGCTCGACGAGCTTTTCGCCCACCTCGCGGGTCCGCGCCCGGCGGGTCAGCAGATGCTCTGCGCCGTAGATTTCGGGCGTTTCCGACAGGATCGCGGTGCCGCCGTTCTTGACCAGGATGTCGGCGGCGACGCCGAGCGCCGGGTTCGCCGTGATGCCGGAATAGCCGTCCGAGCCGCCGCACTGCAGCGCGAGCGTCAGCTGCGAGGCCGGCAGCGTCTCGCGCTTCGCCGCGTTGACCGAAGGCAGCATCTCGCGGATGCGGGCGAGGCCCTGCTCGATGGTTTTCCTCGTGCCGCCGGTGTCCTGGATCGTCATCGAGCGGAAGGTCTCGCCTTCCGCCATGCCGTAGGTGGATTTCATCCGGCCGATCTGGAACACTTCGCAGCCGAGGCCGACGAGCAGAACCGCGCCGAGGTTCGGGTTGCCGGCATAGCCCCATTGCGTGCGCTGCAGGATGTCGAAGCCTTCGCCGGAGCCGGCCATGCCGCAGCCGGTGCCGTGGGTGAACGAGACGACGCCGTCGACATTGGGAAAATCGTCCAGCAGGCCGGAGCGCGTCGCGGCTTCCGCCATGAAGCGGGCGACCGAGGCCGAGCAGTTCACGCTGGTCAGGATGCCGAGATAGTTGCGCGTGCCGGCGCGGCCATTGGCGCGGCGAAAACCTTGGAACGTCGCCTGTTCCTCGACCGGCAGCACATTCTCCGGCCGCGCGTCGGCGCAGAACTGGTAGTCGCGCTCGAAATCGTGCAGGCCGACATTGTGCTCGTGCACCCAGTCGCCCGGCTCGATCGGCTGGCTGGCGAAGCCGATGATCTGGCCGAACTTGCGCACCGGCTCACCCGAACCGATCAGCCGGCTCGCCATCTTGTGGCCGAAAGGGATGCGCGCGCGGGCGACGATGCCGTCGGCGGACATCTCTCCCGCCTCGATACGCTCCACGGCGATGAGGACATTGTCCTCGGCGCCGAGCCGCAGAGTCCTTGCTGTCTTGCTGTTCACGCTGGCTCCGTCCGTCCGGGGCCGCCGGACGGCCCGCTCAAACTTGTATGGAAGTTATTGCGCCCGGCCCCCAAGCGCAAGCGCCTCCACCGCGTTCACAGCGATCTCTGGCCCATCTCGTGCCCTGGCTGGCTTCGCAATTCCCTTCCCCCAGGTCGGTTTCGCGACAATGCGACAGGCCCGGCCTTGCGAGCATCATTCGCGATTCCCGGTGCGGCTCCATGGCGACGCAGGTCCAACACCCGATCTGGCTTCCCGCCGTCAGGACACCCGGCGCGCGCACCTTTGCCCTGCTCTACGCGGTGGAATCCTTTGCCCGCGCGTCGGTGTCGAGCGTCATTCCGATCCAGGCCTACCAGCTGCTGCACGACAAGCAGGCGGTGTCGCTGCTCTATACGCTGGTGGCGCTGACCGGGCTGTCGGTGACGCTGTTCATGCCGATGCTGATCGTCCGTTTCGCGCGGCGGTGGGTCTACACCGCCGGCGTGGTGTCGCTGGCGCTCGGCGCGGCGGCTTTCCTCACCGATACGCTCGTAGGGCAGCTTCTCGGCATGCTGTTTCGCGTGATGGGCGCGAGCGCTCTGTCGATCACACTCAACCTCTACATCATGGACCATATCGCCAAGACCAAGTTCATCGAGGCGGAATCGCTGCGCATGGCATTCTCGACGCTCGCTTGGACCGGCGGGCCGACGATCGGCGTGCTTCTCTACAGCCATTTCGGCCTCTGGGCGGCGCACGGCATCGTCGTCGTCTTCTGCGCGATCCTGCTCGCGCTGTTCTGGTATTTCCGGCTGAGCGACGACAAGGCGATCCGGCCGGGCGTGACCCGGCCATCCAACCCGCTCGCCAATATCGGCCGGTTCATCGCGCAGCCGCGGCTCAGGCTCGCCTGGCTGATCGCCTTCGGCCGCTCCTGCTTCTGGACGACCTTCTTCGTCTACGGGCCGATCCTGATGGTGGCGACCGGGCAGGGCAGCCTCGCCGGCGGCCTGCTTGTCTCCGCCGGCAATGCGCTGCTGTTCGTTGCCATCCCGTGGGGCAAGGCCGGCAAGCGCTTCGGCGCGCGCCCCGTCATGGCTCTGGCCTTTTTCGCCGCGACACTCTCGCTGTTCGCGGCCGCGGTTTTCGGCGAGGTTGCGCCGCTTGCCGCGGGTGGCTGCCTGCTGCTCACGGCCTTCTTCATCATCGCGCTGGACGCGCTCGGCTCGACCGCCTTCATGCGCGCGGTGCGCGTGCACGAGCGGCCGCAGATGTCGGCGGTCTACCGCACCTATCTCGACCTCTCCGAACTCCTGCCGCCGCTGGTCTATTCGGTCGTGCTGGCCTTCACCGGCCTCGGCGGGGTGTTTGCGACGCTCGGCCTGTTTCTCGCAGTCTGCGGCTGGCTGACCTGGCGCTATGTGCCGAAGGGGTTGTGATGGACTGCCCGAAGGTCGCCTGGCCTCCGGGCGGTCCGGGTTTCAAAGGCGGCAGGCCCGCCTGATCGCCAGCTGGACCGGCGACGGCGGCAGCGCCGGATCGAAATCGCCCCTGGGCAGGAGCGGCGGCTGCGCCATGAAACGGGGCCGGCCGGCACGGTTGGGCTGGGCCGAATGCATCAGGAACGGATGGCAGAGATAGACCGTGCCCGCCGCGCCTGTGGCCAGCACCTCGTTGCACCCAGCGGTCGAAGCGAAACCGTCGGCGGCGAGTTCGCCAAGTGTCATGCCCTCCTCGCCGCGTGGCAGGAGCTGACGCGCGATGTCGTGATGCGAACCGACTCGGATTCTCGTCGGGCCGTCATCCTGCCCGACATCCGAGCACAAGAAGAGCATCAGCAGCGCCCGGCCGCGGCTTCTGACATTGACGCGCCATTGCATGAAGTCCGGATCGTCGGTGCCGAAGCTCATGTCGACGTGCCAGCCGGCATCGCCGGGATCGTCCGGCGAGGGGAAGCGAACGGGAAAGGTCCCCAGGCCCGTCGGCGCGATCCAGCGGCCGGCGCCGACGAGTTCGTCATAGGCCGCATGCAGGATCGGAGTGTTCGCGGCCGCCACGAAGGGCGGTGCGGTCATGAAGGGAAGGCGGACGACAGGCGTCGTCCAGCCGCCGGGCTCGTCCGGCGACAGGCCCATGACCTTCCAGAGGATGTCGCGGATATCGGCGGCGAGATCGGCGCTGAAGGCGCCCTCCAGCTTGTGATAGCCGCACTCGATGAAGTCTTCGACCGGGGCCTCACCGAGGCCGGTCTGGTTGATGTTCGGCATGTTCGTTCTTCTCCGTTCGGAAACCGCCCCGCGGCTCCGTCAAATCATCTCTGCGCGTCGCCGCGCCCCGGCTGAGCGTCGGGTCAGATGAGGGGGAAGAAGGTGGACATGAACATCATGCCGGCAATTTAGGCCCCGTGGGACGCGCTGACAAGGCGCGGAAATCGACGCCGAGGTTGACAATGCCCTCCCGACGACCGATGCGATGCGCAAAGGAGTGGCGATCGTGACCACACAGGACAGGGCAGCATTGGCGGGAGGCGAAGGCTTGTTCGCGCGACCGTGGATCTTCATCCGCGGCGTGCCGTCGATGAAGTTCCTGCCGCCGGAAGGGCCGCCGGAGATCGCCTTTGCCGGCCGCTCCAATGTCGGCAAGTCGTCGCTGATCAATGCGCTCGTCGGCCAGAAGGGTCTGGCGCGCACCTCGAACACGCCCGGCCGCACGCAGGAGCTCAACTATTTCGTGCCCGACGGCTATTCGGGCGAAGCGGGCGACCTGCCGCCGATGGCGCTCGTCGACATGCCCGGCTACGGCTTCGCCCAGGCGCCGAAATCGCAGGTGGACGCCTGGACCAAGCTGGTCTTCGACTATCTGAAGGGCCGCGTCACCCTGAAGCGTGTCTATGTGTTGATCGATTCGCGCCACGGCGTGAAGACGATCGACGACGAGGTCCTGTCGCTGCTCGACAAGGCGGCGGTGTCCTATCAACTGGTGCTGACCAAGACCGACAAGATCAAGCCGCCGGCCGTGCCGAAGCTGGTGGCCGAGACGCTGGACAAGATCCGCAAGCGCCCAGCCGCCTTTCCCGAGATCATCGCGACCTCGTCCGAGAAGGGCGAGGGCATGGCCGAACTGCGCGACGCGATCCTGCTCGCGGCGCGGGGCGGCTAGATACCGCCACCGATTACTTCGCCGCCAGGTTCGCCCCTTCCACCCGCGCCTTGAGCGCGGCGTTCATGCGCTCGAAGTCGGCGCGGAAGCGGTCGGTACCGATCACCCAGAGCAGGATGCCGCGAAACGTCTCGCCGTGGACGAGCCGGGTTCCCCCGGCGGTTTCCTGCAGCAGGAAATAGTGCTCGCCGTCGAAGATGCGCGGGAAGACGAGCCGGCCGAGCCAGCGGAACTCGCGGTCCTTGTCGGCGACGAGCACGGTCGGGCGGAAGGTCATGGCGCTACCGCCCTCGGGCTTCATCGTGTTCTCGAGGGTTTCGCCGACGGCGGGCGTGCCCTTCATGTCGACGAGGAAGGGGTTCCATTCGCGATAGCCGGCCGCGTCGGTGAGCACCGACCACACCTTGGCCGGAGGGGCGGATATGGTCACCTCGGTGCGGACGTCGTTGCGGGGAGCAAAGGCGAAAGCGACGCCGAGCGCGGCGATCGCGGTCGCGGTGGAGAGGAGAAGCGTCTTCATGGCAGGGTTCCTTCGGGTTCGGTTTCGAGATGCGCTGCATCCGTGAGCGAAACCTATGATCGCGCGGGCGATACGGAAATTGCCGGATTGCGATTATCTGATATACAGAAATGTATGACTGGGTCCGACCTTGGCTGGGAACTCTGGCGCAGCTTTCTCGCCGTCACCGAGACGGGTTCGCTATCGGCCGCGGCCCGTTCGCTGCGCCTGACGCAGCCGACCCTCGGGCGCCACGTCGATGCGCTGGAGGAAGCGCTCGGCGAGCCGCTGTTCGTGCGGTCTCAGCATGGTCTCCAGCCGACCGCGCTTGCGCTTTCGCTCGTCCCGCATGCGGAGGCAATGGCGGCCGCCGCCGAAAGCCTGCTGAGGACGGCTTCGGGCGAGGCGGAGGGCGAGCGCGGGACGGTACGGCTCGCGGCCAGCGAGATTGTCGGCATCGAGGTCCTGCCGGCGATGCTGGCGCGGTTTCGCGAGGCCCATCCAGGCATCGTGCTCGAACTCGCGCTGTCGAACCGCAACGAAGACCTGTTGCGGCGCGACGCCGACATCGCGGTGCGGATGGTGCGGCCGCAGCAGGCGGCACTTGTGGCGCGCCGAATCGGCGCGATCGGCATCGGGCTCTACGCCAAACGGGATTACCTCGCGCGTCACGGCAACCCGTCCGGCGTCGGCGAATTGTCCGCCCACACCGTGATCGGCGTGGACCGCAACAATGCCGCGCTGGAGGCAATCCGCATCGGCGGCGAGCCGGTGTTGCGCGAACTGTTCTCCTATCGCTGCGACAGCGATGTCGGCCAACTCGCAGCCGTCCGCGCCGGGGTCGGCATCGGCATCTGCCAGCACGGCGTGGCGGCGCGCGATCCGGATCTGGTGCCCGTCCTGCCCGACCTGTTCGATCTCAGTCTCGACATGTGGCTGGCGATGCACGAGGACCTGCGTTACTCGCGGCGCGTCCGCCTTCTGTTCGACCACCTGGCGGCGGAGCTCGGCGCCTACGCGAAGGTCGGGCGGCGCCAATCCTAGGCAGCGCCCGCCGGCTTGAACGTGAGCGCCAGGCCGTTGATGCAGTGGCGCAGTCCCGTCGGCTTCGGCCCGTCGTCGAAGATATGGCCGAGATGGCCGCCGCAGCGGCGGCAGTGGCACTCGGTGCGCTTCATGAAGAAGGAACTGTCCTCGCGTGTGCCGATTGCGTCGGGCAGGGATTCCCAGAAGCTCGGCCAGCCGGTGCCGGAGTCGTATTTGGCTTCCGACGAGTAGAGCGGCAGGTCGCAGCCGGCGCAGTGGAAGGTGCCCTTGCGCTTCTCGTTGTTGAGCGGGCTGGAGCCGGCTGGCTCCGTGTCCTCGTGGCGCAACACCTGGTAGACGTCTTCCGGCAGCAGCGCCTTCCACTCCGAGTCTGTCTTCGTGATCTCGAACTCGGCGGCGATGGCCACGTTGCCACGGCTGCGGAACAGGCCACTCAGCGACACAAGCGCGCCGGCGGCGGCCGTCAGGGACAGGACATCGCGTCGTTTCATGATTGCTCTCCTCGTCAGACCCTTCTAGCGCGTCCGGGGCGTCACGTCGAAATCAACTCGCGTTGAGCCGGCCGTGCGATCCCTGAAGAAAAGCGGCGCTCCGGCCTCCGCGGAAGGTGCGGGGACACGGAGCGCCGTTACGGTCGCGTGGCCGATCAGGCCTTGGGCAGCAGAACCTTGTCGATGACGTGGATGACGCCGTTCGACTGGTCGACGTCGGCGATGGTCACGGTGGCGACGCCGCCGGTCTCGTCGGTCAGCGTGATCTTGTCGCCGTCCATCTTGGCCTGCAGCGTGCAGCCGCCGACGGTCTTGACCGGGTGCGTGCCGCCATCATCCTTGATCATCTTGCCGATCGCCTCGGACATCGCATCGGCCGCCACGACGTGGCAGGTCAGCACCTTGGTCAGCATCTCCTTGTTCTCGGGCTTGAGCAGGTTCTCGACCGTGCCGGCCGGCAGTGCTGCGAAGGCGTCGTTGACCGGGGCAAAGACGGTTAACGGGCCGGCGCCGGACAGCGTCTCGACGAGGCCGGCGGCCTTCACGGCGGCGACAAGCGTGGTGTGGTCCTTCGAGTTGACCGCGTTCTCGACGATGTTCTTGTCGGCATACATGGCCGCGCCGCCGACCATCGGGTTCTCGGCATAGGCTGCGCCGGTGAGGGCGGACAGAGCGATCGAGCCTGCGAACAGGGCAGAGGTGATCTTGCGCATGGTGTGACTCTCCTTGGTTGTTCCCCTGAGGGCGGGGATGCAGGGAGTTACGAAGGAGGGTGGAGGGGAGTTTCGGGCGGCGAAGACCGGTGAGGTCACAGCTGCGTGATCAGATCAGTCGACAATGGATCGGCGGATAGCGCCGAACCTCACGAGATCCAGAGCGAGCGTGGGCGACTTGACCGGCAGTCGCGTGAACCCGTGGTGAAGATAGAAGGTCTCGGCCTCGGGAGAGAGCGCATGAACGAGAAACAGTCTTGCGGAAACAAAGGTCGTGGCGTCGATCGCACGCTCGACCGCATCCTTTAGCAGGAGCGCCCCGAGGCCCAGGCCTTGCGCCCGCCGATCGATCGCGAGGCGTCCCATCACCACGGCCGGAATGTGGCTCGGCATGTTGCGTCGCATGGGGCCTGTCGCGTCTGCATTGGCGATCTGGCCCATGCTCAGCGCATAGTAGCCGCTGATCCGTCGCGAGCCCGGCTCGCAGACGACATAGGTCCGAGAAGCCCCCAGCATCAAGTTGGACAGCGCCCGCTTGCGCAGCCACTCGTCGAGCGAAGGTTCGCCGCAGTCGAAATCGGCGGAATCGTGATTTGGCCCGATAGGCTCGGGAGTTGACCAGCGGCCTAGGCCGTCAGCCACGCGGCATCCCTGCCTCGGCAAGGCGGATCATGCCGTCGCGCTCCTGATCCGTTGGCCGGCCGTCCATCCAGGCGAGGATGGAGTTGAACTCCTGTTGGCTTGCCAGAATGCCGGTCTGGTCGGCCAATACCGACCTTGCATCGCGCAGCGACGCCTCGAGTATGAACTGCGAGCGGTTGGAGCCCGTCAGTTCAGCGGCGCGATCGATCAGCGCGCGATCCTGCGCGCGGGCGCGCAGGTGGATATGGACATCGGATGTTTCGGCCGGCGTGGACATAGCGGAGATATCGGATGCCACGTACACAATGTCAACACAAAGCGCACGACGGCTTTCTCAGATATCCCGCAGATCGCCCGCCGCGACGACCGGCCCGGTCGGAGCGCCGGTGGGCGAGCCGCCCTTGGGCTCGAGGCTGATGGCGAAGACCGCGCCGGAAGCGATCTTCTGCTGAATGTCCTGTGACACCGCGAGGTGGACGTTGGAGCCTGCGGGGATGACGCCGACCGATTGCGGCGGCTGGCTGCCGTCGATCACCCAGAGCTCGAAATCATGGTCTGGCGCACGGGCGCCGGTGACGTGCGACAGGCCGATGTCCTTCGTCCGCGCGTCATAGACGACGAAATAGTGCACGTCGCTCTGCTGCGGCGCGAGCGAGGCGACCAGCCGCTCCGCCGGAGTGGCGGGTGGCGGCGGCGATACGAGCGGGAGGGCAATGTAGAGCGCCAGCGCCGCGAAGGCGGCCACCGTCAGCCCGCGCCAGAAGGCCAGGCTCGACCAGATGCCGGCCTTCTCCACAGTCTGGGCGGCGGTGCTGGAAAACAGGCGGCGGTCGATCGCCTGCTTCACGGAGGCGGGAGGTTCGACGGAGCCGTAGGCGTTGGCCATCGGCGCGAGTGTGACTTCCCAGCGATCGACGAGTTGCGCGAAGGCGGCGTCGGCGTCGATGCGGCGCGCGACGGTGGCCCGCTCCTCGGAGCCGAGCGCGCCGAGAACGTATTCGGCGGCGACGGCGTCGTCGCCTCCGAGTTCCCTTTCGCTGTCTTCGGTGCCGTTCATCGCTCCAGGCATTCCCTGAGTTTCAACAGGCTGCGCCGCAGCCAGGTCCGCATCGTGTTGAGCGGAACCTTGTACCTCTCTGCAAGGTCCGCGTAGCTTTCGCCGCTGATGTAGGCGCCGCGCACCGCGGCGGCCCTGTCCTGATCCAGTTCATCGAGGCAGGAGAATATCCTGTCCCGATCGCCGCCCGCCACCGCCAGCGCTTCGGGTCCGGGCGCCGGATCGGCGACGTCAAGCGCTTCGTCCAGGTCCACCGCCGGCCGCCGCCTCTTGCGGATGCGGTCGATCGAATGGTTGCGCGCCACCGCCACCAGCCACGAGATCGGGCTGAGGTCGGAGACGGCGAAACGGTCGGCCTTGGTCCATATCTTGACGAAGACCTCCTGCAGCGCCTCTTCGGCTTCCGTCCGGTCGTTCAAGACACGCAGACAGACGCCGAAGAGTTTCGCGCTCGTCTGCCGGTAGAGCAGATCGAAGGCGGCGCGATCCTTCATCGAGGTGCGCACGATCAGTTTGGTAATGTCCTGCGGCGTCATCGCGGCCAAGTTAGGGCTTCGTGGCGCATTTGCAACGGCGCAGTGGACGCATTCGACCGGTGCGCCTTCATTGCCAAAGCGGCGCGCCGCCGATAGCGTTCTGCCAAAGCGAGGGGGACGCGACATGTCGGTCGAACAGGTCTTGTGGGAATACGACGCAGTCGGACAGGCGGAACTCGTGAGGAAGGGCGAGATCTCTCCTTCCGAACTCGTCGAGGCGGCGATTGCCCGGCTGGAGAAGGTCAACCCTCAGATCAACTGCGTGGCGGAGAAGACCTACGACCAGGCGCGGGCGGCGGCGAAGACAGTCGATCGCAACGCGCCGCTCGCGGGCGTGCCCTTCGCCATCAAGGATCTCGGCATCGCCCAGAAGGGGATCGCCACCCATTCCGGCAGCCGCGCGCCGGTGTTCGTGCCGGACTTCGATTCCGTGCTGGTCGAGCGCCAGCGCGCCGCCGGCCTCATCCCGATCTGCACCACCACCTCGCCCGAATACGGCCTTCGCCTGATGACGGAATCGGCTGCCTTTGGCATCACCCGCAATCCGTGGAACACCGGCCACACGACGGGAGGTTCCTCCGGCGGCGCATCCTCGATCGTCTCGGCCGGCGTGGTCGCCGTGGCGCACGCCTCGGACGGCGGCGGCTCGATCCGCGTTCCCTCCGCCTGCACCGGTCTCGTCGGCATGAAGACCTCGCGCGGCCGCGTGCCGCTGTCGCCGCTCGTCACCGAGAGCTGGTACGGTTTCGTCGTCGACCATGCGGTGAGCCGCACGGTGCGTGACAGCGCGACGCTGCTCGACCTGACGCATGGGCCGGATCCGCTGGCGCCCTACGCGGCCCGGCCGCCCAAGGGCACGTTCGCCGCCGCCGCCGCGCGCGATCCGGGCAGACTGACGCTCGCGGTCTATCGCAAGTCGCCGCTCGGCCTGGAGATATCTGCGGAGACGCAGGCGGCGCTGGACGCGGCGGTCGCGCTCGCCAGGGAAGGCGGCCACTCGGTCGAGGAGATAGACCTTCCCACTGCTGACCGCGCCTTCATGGCCGACTTCGCCGGCAGCGTCTCCTCGTCCATCGCCGGCCTCCTTCGCATCGAACGCGCGCGCGTCGGCCGCGACATCTCCGGCGACATCGAGCGCGCGTCGCGGGTGCTGGCACGGTATGGCGAACTGCTCACCGCCGGCGAGACCTATGCCGGGCTGGAGCGCCTGCACGCGGCGTCGCGGCAGATCATCACCGACACAGCGCGATACGCCGCCGTGCTGATGCCGGTCATCGCGCACCCGCCGCTTGCCGTCGGCGCGATGGATCCGAAGGGTGCCGACGAGTTCATCGAGAACGTTCTCGACAAGCTGCGGCTCACCTGGCTGCTCAGGTTCCCGCAGCTGTTCGGCCAGCTTCTGGACAAGAGCCTGTGGTTCACACACTGGCCGGCGATCCAGAACGTCACCGGCCAGCCCTCGATCGCGCTGCCGGTCCACGTCACCAAGGCCGGATTGCCTCTCGGCATCCAGGCGGCGGGGCGTCCGGGCGACGAGGAGACGCTCTACAGCCTCGCGGGGCAACTGGAGAAGATCTCCGGCTGGGACAAGCGCCGCGCGCCGTTCCATGTGCCGGGGTGACGGCACGATTTCTACCGCCACCCGCTTTGAACCCGTCGCAAACATGCGCTAAGACGCCGCCGACCATTCCAGCCGGGACATCAGCATGACGACTGACACAGCCGAAATCGCCGCAATGCAGGCGCGACTGCTTTCGGCGGCGCTGCCCTACATGCAGCGCTACGAGAACAAGACGGTCGTGGTGAAATATGGCGGCCACGCCATGGGCGACGCGGCGCTCGGCCAGGCCTTCGCGCGCGACATAGCGCTGCTCAAGCAGTCGGGCGTCAACCCGATCGTCGTCCATGGCGGCGGGCCCCAGATCGGCGCGATGCTCAGCAAGATGGGCATCGAATCGAAGTTCGAAGGCGGCCTGCGAGTCACGGACCAGAAGACGGTCGAGATCGTCGAGATGGTTCTCGCCGGCTCGATCAACAAGGAGATCGTCGCGCTCATCAACGCCGAGGGCGAATGGGCGATCGGGCTTTGCGGCAAGGACGGCAACATGGTCTTTGCCGAAAAGGCCAAGAAGACGATGATCGACCCGGATTCGAACATCGAGCGCGTGCTCGATCTGGGCTTCGTCGGCGAGCCGGTCGAAGTCGACCGCACGCTGCTCGATCTCCTGGCCCGCTCCGAGATGATCCCGGTGCTGGCGCCGGTGGCGCCCGGACGCGACGGCCACACCTACAACATCAATGCCGACACGTTCGCCGGCGCCATCGCCGGCGCGCTGAACGCCACGCGCCTCCTGTTCCTGACCGACGTTCCCGGCGTCATGGACAAGGACAAGAACGTGATCGCCGAGCTCACCGTGGCCCAGGCCAAGGCGCTGATCCGCGACGGCACGATCTCGGGCGGCATGATTCCCAAGGTCGAGACCTGCATCGAGGCAATCGAGCGCGGCGTCGAAGGCGTCGTCATCCTCAACGGCAAGACGCCGCACGCGGTGCTGCTCGAACTGTTCACCCAGCACGGCGCGGGCACACTGATCGTGCCGTAGGGCGAAGATGCGGAGCCCAATCTGCGCGAACGTCACCCCGGACGCCGCAGATCGGGCTCTGCCAGGGCTTGAACATTGGGTTACGACGCCACCGTCCGCGACAGGTGGTCTCCGAGGCGCAGCGACAGCGCGGTGATCGTCGTGGTCGGCGTGCATTGGCCCGCCGTCGCGAACACCGAGGAGCCGGCGACGTAGAGATTCTCCATGCCGTGGACCTTGCTGTTCGCGTCGACGACACTCGTCGACGGGTCGGTGCCCATGCGCGTTCCGCCCATGTGGTGGTTGCCGGCGAGTTCCATGTCGGTGGGCCAGTCCTCGCCGTTCAACACCCAGTCGCTGATGTGCAGCCGGCCGATGTCCTTGAGCGCGATCTCTTCGCCGAACATGCGCATGCCTTCGACGAGCGTCTTGCGGTCGAGGTCGCCCTTCTTCCAGTGAAGCTCCATGCGCGGCACGCCCGCCGCATCGCGCTCGGTCGTTGACAGCGCGACATGGTTCGATTCCTCCGGCGGCTGCTCCCAGTCGATGTGGACGCGGGCGCTGCACTGCAGGTGCATGCCGATCGCGCTCGAGACCCATTCCGTGAAACGTGGTGCATAGCACGCCATCTCGGCGATCATCTGCTTGGTGCCGTGGTAAGGCATGGTCTCGAGCTGGATATGGAAGTTCGTGACGCCGCGCTCGGCCATGGCCTGCGGCGTCGGGATCATGAAGCACTCGCCCTCTTCGTCGAACTCCAGCGCTTCCTGGTTGGTGATGAGGGCGTTGCCGGCCCAGTACATCGGATGTTCCATCCAGTAGCGGCCGAGCGCCTTGGCGTTCGGCACCACCGCGCCGTTCGACTGCGCATTCGACCACAGGAGCAGACGCGAGTTTTCCAGGCCGCCGGTTGCCACGACGAAATGGGGCGCGGTGAAATCGCCGGCCGGCGCGCCCGCCGAGAAGAGCTTCGCCCCCGTCACCGCCCGCCCGTCGCCGGCAAGTTCGAGGACCGTCGTGTTGAGCACGACCGCGACGTTGCGGCTGGATTCCAGCTCGCCCCGGAACTGCGTGCCGAACCGAACCGCGTCGCTCTTGATCAGGTCCATCCGGCCGAAATCGTCGGTGAGGGGCCGTGTCGCCCTGAATTCGCGCAGGCCGAGGATGGCGCGCGTCTCGTCGAGGAAGGGCTCGATGTCGGCGCGACGGATCGGCCAGCCGGAATGGGGAATGTAGGACCTGGGCTCGAAATCGTAGGCGTCGAGCACGCGACACCAGCCGGCCCAGTGGTTGGACGATCCGCCGAGATAGCGCAGGCGCGTCACGTCGAGATCGAAATACTGGTCCCCGACCGTGCGCCCCTTGTAGAAGTCCTGCGACTCCTCGGTGATGTCCTCGCCGCCCGCCTCGAAGAGGACGCACGGGATGCCCCGGGCATCAAGCTTGCGGGCGATGGTGATGCCGGCCACTCCGCCGCCGATGATGGCGACGCGCGGCATATGGCTCGCCGCCCGGTAGGCGGCCATGTCCTGGAAAATCATGCGAGGTCGCTCCGCTTCAGGATCCAGCCGTCGACTTCGACGATGTCGTCGTGCCGTGTCGGGCGGACATGCTTGAAGATCGCGAGGGCGGGCAGCGCGAAGAGAAGCGCCTTGAGGAAGCGGCGGCGGCTCGTCTTCGGCATGGGTGACTCTGTCGTTGTCATCGGTGCGGTCCCGGGTTGATACGGCTCGGCAATGCCGGATCAATTCGGCACGCCCATACCTGTTCAAGCCAAAAGCATGCCATCGTCTCGGGCCCGGCGGGCTTGTTACGCATTCACGTGTGGCGTGGTTTCCAAATCCTTAACCGGACGGCCCGGTCCGAAAAACTCCGGCGGGAATGGCTAAGAGTCAGTCAACGAGCAGCAGGAGCAGGATTCCGCCGACGATCAGCGCGCAGCCGGCCGTCTCGAAACGGTTGATCCTCTCCTTGAAGAAGAAGACCGACGAGGCGAAGGTGAAGATCATCTCGATCTGCGCCAGCGCCTTGACGATCGCTGCCTGCTGCAGTGTCATAGCCATGAACCAGCCGAACGAGGCCGTGGCGCCGACGAAGCCGACGAACAGCGACGGCTTCCAGGCGTCGGCGATCCGGCGCAACTCGGCCCGGTCGCGGGCGAGCATCCACGCCGCCATGATCAGCGTCTGGAACGAGATCACGACCAGAAGGGTGATCGCCGCCTGCATGGTGAAATTGGGACCGCCGAGCGACAGCGACGCGGCGCGATAGGCGACCGCCGACACGCCGAAGCACGTGCCCGAGGCAAGCCCGATCAGCGCCGTGCGCGAGAAGGTCGTCGCGACCAGGTTGCGGGCCGTGAGTGCCGTATGCGCCACCGAGATCAGCATGACGCCGAACACCGACACCGCGATCGCCATCAGCGTTCCCGCCGTTACCGTCTCGCCGAGGAATACCAGCCCGAACAAGGCCGCCTGCGCCGGCTCGGTGCGCGAATAGGCGGTGCCGACGGCGAAATTGCGGAACGAGAACAGATGGACGAGCAGGAAGGTGGCGGCGATCTGGCCTAGGCCGCCGGCAATGACCCAGCCGAAGAATTCCGGCGGCATGGCCGGGAATGCGTAGCCGGCGATCCGGTTGAGGAGGACGACGTAGAACGCGGCGAAGGGCAGGCCGAAACCGAATCGGACGAAGGTCGCGCCCGTGGTGCCCATTACCCCCTTCAAGTGCTTCTGGCCGACCGAGCGCAGGTTCTGCAGGAACGCAGCGGCGATCGTGATGGGTATCCACAGTTCCAAGAGCGCCCCCGGGCGAATGTCCGCCGCGGGTCTTAGTCTCTATGGCACGAGGAGCGCAACAGCACCCCGCAACACGCCTCAGGCGGCGAGCCGCTGCTGCGATTCGAACATGACGCGGTTGCGGCCGGCATTCTTGGCGCGGTAGAGCTGGCGGTCGGCCTGGCGCATCAGTTCGGAGATCTTGGCATCCGACCAGCAGACGGTTCCGCCGACGCTGATCGTGAGCTTCAGCGTCGTTCCCTGCGCCGGCATGAAACCGATCGCCTCGACCTCGGCGCGGATGCGCTCGGCCGCTTTCTCGGCCTTGTCGCTGTTCGCCCCGACGAGGAAGACGGCGAATTCCTCGCCGCCGATCCGCCCCACGATATCCGCGGCGCTCGTGGCGCGGCCGATGGCGGCGGCTATGTCGAGCAGCGCGTCGTCGCCGACCAGATGGCCGAAATTGTCATTGATCCGCTTGAAATGGTCGGCATCGACGAGCAGCAGCGCGCCGCGGTTCGGCTTGCGCCGCGTCGCGTCGAGGGCAGAGAAGAATGCCTCGCGATTGAGGAAGCCGGTCATCACGTCGCGCCGGGTTTTCTCGGCCAGCCTGGCGTTCGCCTGTTCCAGCGCGGCATGGGCGGCGCGCAGTTCGTCGTTGAGCAGCCGCAGCCGATGCTTCTGCCAGTAGGTGAACGAGCTTGCCGGGAATGCGACCAGCAGCGGGCACAGGATCGGCAGCCACAGCGAAGCGCCGGAGATCTCGACGCCCATGCCGGCCACGACGGCCAGGGAGGCGACGATCGACAGGACCGTTGCCACACCTGCCTTGACGAAGACTGAAATCACGCTGCGTTCCATGATCGCGACTGATCGCAGATGCGCCTGAAATTCAGGTTCAGCCGATCGTTAAAGTTTTAGCGATCTGGTCGTCGGAAGGGCAAATGTCGGCCACGGTCGAATGTCCGTCGGCATGGACACGTCCTGCGTCGGGAGCTAGCGTCGGGACAATCCGGCGCGAGCCGGACAGCCATTTCACAAGCGGGCAGATGAGACTTTTTATTCACGTCGGGCCGCACAAGACGGGCACGTCGGCCCTTCAAGCCTCCCTGCACAAAAATCACGCCGCTCTGCGGCAGCGCGGTGCATGGTATCTGGGGTGGGAGGGGACGACCAATCACACCCTTCTCGGCCACGCGTTCCTGCGTTCGGACCCCGCTGCATCCGCACTGCTGAACCGTTACATCGACGCGGCTGCCGAGGCGGGCTGCGACATCTGCATTGTGAGTTCGGAGAGCTTTTCGAAGCATGCCTTCGATCCGGCGCCCTTTCTTCGCGCGATCGGGAGCTTGCGCGCGCCCGACGACCGCCTCGTCTCCGTCTTCAACCAGATGGTGCGACATGGTCGACGGGTCGCGCCGATAGAAGAAAAGGGGAACTACGATCCCACCTACGGCTCCAATCTGGCCAAATGGGCCGCCGCCGATGGACATAAGCTCGTTCTGGCGCCCTACGACGAGCGGCAGTGGCCCAACGGCAGCATTCTCGACGATTTCCTGGGCATGATCGGCGTTGACGCAACGGGGCTGGACCATTCGCTGGACCCTGTCGAGGCGAACCGCAGCTTGCCGGTCGGCCTGACCGAAGTTCTGCGGCTCGCGAACGGGCTCGCCATAGGTGAGGAGACCCGACGGAGCCTGTCGCACGGACTTGAGCAACTGGCGTTTTCCCGGCCCGAACTCTTCGCGAAAGGCTCCTTTCTGGACCGCGACGCGCGAATCGCACTTCGGCGCGCGCTGCGCGGCAGCCTCGATGTCTGGCGGCCGCATTTCCGCGCAGGTTTCGAGGAAGGTTTCCTGATTTCGGAGTACTTCTGATCCGACTGTGGAGGCCGTGGGCGCGAGCCGCGCTAGAGGTGGCGGCTGATGTAGCGCATTGCCGCTTTTCGACCGTCATCGCGATGAAGTATGGAACGGCATGACCAACAGTCCTTCACCCGCCCGTTTCTCCCATGTCACCGACTGGGTGTTCGACCTCGACAATACGCTCTATCCGCATCATTCGAACCTGTTCGCGCAGATCGACGTGAAGATGACGGCCTATGTGTCGGAGCTTCTCAAACTGCCGCGCGACGAGGCAAGGGTCCTCCAGAAGGAGCTCTATCTCGAATACGGCACGACGCTGAACGGCCTGATGGAACGGCATCGCATCGATCCCGACGATTTCCTGCAGAAGGTGCACGACATCGACTATTCCTGGGTGAAGCCGAACCCGCAGCTGGGCGCGGCGATCAAGGCGCTGCCGGGCCGCAAGTTCATCTTCACCAATGGCGACCGCGGGCATGCGGAGCGTACGGCTCGCCAGCTCGGCGTGCTCGAGGAATTCGACGACATCTTCGACATTGTCGCGGCCGGGCTCCTGCCCAAGCCGGCACGCGGCACCTACGAGAAGTTCGTCGACCTGCACAAGGTCGCCGGCCCGACGGCCGTCATGTTCGAGGACCTGGCGCGAAACCTCGTCGTGCCGAAGGCGCTCGGCATGACGACGGTGCTGATCGTGCCGCACAATTTCGAGCCGACCTTCTCCGAGATCTGGGAGCGCGACCCGGCCCTCGACGACGAGGTCGACTACGTCACCGACGATCTGACCGCGTTTCTTCGTACCATTGTGGGACAGGCGGTCGATTGAGGCGCTTCACCTCCGTCGAAGCGCGGATCGATGCGGCCGCGCACCGGGTGCTCGACCGGCTGCCGCAAGGTGGCGTTTCCGGCGCGCTCGTCGAGTTCGTCGTCTTCGGGCTGAAACAGGCCTGGGCCTGCCTTTTCGGCGGCGCGCTGCTCGCGATCATGATCGTCACCGCGCTCGCCTGGCCGCAGGACGCGCCGATCGAGCGCTACGATTTCCTCTTCCTCGCGGCGCTGTCGATCCAGGCGGCGCTGCTCGGCTTCAAGCTGGAGACGCCGAGGGAAGCAGTGGTGATTCTCGTCTTCCACCTCGTCGGCACGGCGATGGAACTGTTCAAGACCAGTGCCGGCTCCTGGATCTATCCGGAAGACGCAATCTTCCGGATCATGGGCGTGCCGCTGTATTCGGGCTTCATGTACGCTGCCGTCGGCTCCTACATCGCCCGCATCACGCGCATCTTCGACATGCGCTACACCGACTATCCGTCACTCGCAGCGACGGTGGTGCTGGCGTTGGCGATCTACGTCAACTTCTTCACGCATCACTTCGTCTTCGATGCGCGCTGGGGCCTGTTTGCCTTCGCCTTCGTGCTGTTCCGCAAGACGCGCGTGCACTACCGCGTCTTCCGCAACACGCACCGGATGCGGCTTCTGGTCGGCTTCCTTCTGGTCGCCCTGTTCATCTGGTTCGCGGAAAACATAGCCACCTGGTCGCGGGCGTGGATCTACCCCTCCCAGGCAAATGGCTGGACGCCGGTTTCGCTGTCGAAGCTCGGCGCCTGGTATCTCTTGATGATCATTTCCTTCGTGCTGGTGAGCCTCGTCCACCGGCCGCGGGGACCGATGGACGAGGACCCCTGAACAGCGTCAGTGCCCGTGGGCGTCGGAAGCCGCCTTGACCGGCAGCAGCAGCTCGACCTTGCCGGCCTTCTCGAATTCGAGCGTGACGGGGACCGTCGTGCCCTCCTTGAACGGCTCCTTCACCTGCATGAACATCAGGTGCAGACCGCCCGGCTTCAGCTCGACGGTCTGGCCGGCCGGAATCTCGATGCCGCCGTCGACCGGCCGCATGACCATGACGTCGTTCTTGATCTCCATCATGTGCATCTCGGACTTGCCGGCGGCGGTGGTCGAGACGCCGATCATCCGGTCCGGGGCCGAACCGCCATTGGCGATCGTCACGAAGCCGCCGCCCGCGGGCTGGCCGGGCAGCATGGCGCGCAGCCAGCCGCCGGTGAGCGTCAGGTCGCCGACCTTGACCGCGTCGGCCGCCATATGGCCGCCATGTCCGGCGTCGGCCGCCGCCGCGATGGTCACGAAAGGCGCCGGGAACTTCAGCGAATGCGGATCCTGGCCCTCGGCCGCGACCTCCTTCCAGGCAACCTGGCCGTCCTTGCACAGCTGCGTGACGATGAAAGGAAGCTTCGCACCGGGATCGGCCGACAGGGAGCCGTTGATGGCGAACTCGTCGAAGAACTCGTCGGCCAGGTCGCCGCCGCTCCAGGTGACCGACTTGACCCCGGAGGAGACCTCCTTGCCGTGCAGCTTGTAGGTTTTGGCGTAGTCGCCCTTCTCGGTGGCGAGCTGCCAGCCCGCCTTCGGCATCGGCTTGGCGCCGATGAAGCCTTCGGGCAGGTCGATCCTGACCGTATGGGTGGCCTGGCCGTCGCAGCCGTGCGGGATGCGCAGGACGGCCTTGTAGGAACCCGCCGGCGCTTCCGCTTTTTCAAGCGTGGAGTGGGCGAAGGCGGTGACGATGGAAACGGCCGTGAGCGCGCAGGCGGCGGCCAGGGGAAGAACGTAACGACGCATAATGATCTCCTTAGACGTCTGAAATGACATGACGACCAGCGCACGATTGCGCGGTCGACCGGTGCTTCAGGCGAAGGAGGGGGGTGCGCGTATGCCCGGCGGCCGTTCGGGCGGCAGGGACTGGGGGCTGAACGTGTCGCGTGTCGGAAGCGGCGCTTCGGCGACGGCGAGGACCGGCTCCCACGCAGGGACGGCTACCACGATCGCCTTGGCGAGCGTCTTCAGGCCGCAGGCGCCGACGACGCATTCGCCGCAGCTGTCATGGTGGACAGGCGTGCCGTCCGGCAGCGGATCGGCGCCGAGCATGGTGCAGATCACCAGATGGCCGGAGGCGCTTGCCTGGGCGACCGCGAGCGGCTGCAGCGTATGGGCGAAAAGCAGGAACAGGGCGAGCGCGGCGAACAGGCGCTGGTCGCGCCTCAGCCTTGCAAACCACGACGGTTTCGCCGAATTCCTCATGCCGCTCCCATAGCCTGCCGGCCGGGTCGGCGCCAGTGCGTCAAACTGCCTGTTCGATGCCGTAGAAGGTGCGGATGACGTCCCACGCCTCCGCTGCGGTGTCGGCATAGTTGATGATGTGCTGGTCGCCGGGCGAGATCGTGCCCTGTTCGGCAAGGAAGTCGAGGTCGAGGGCGCGGTGCCAGAAGTCGCTGCCGAACAGGATGACCGGCACCCGTTCCATGCGCCCGGTCTGGATCAGCGTCAGCGTCTCGAAGAACTCGTCCATCGTCCCGAACCCGCCGGGGAAGATCGCCACCGCCTTGGCGCGCATGATGAAGTGCATCTTGCGGATCGCGAAATAGTGGAAGTTGAAGCACAGCTCCGGCGTCACGTAGAGATTTGGCGCCTGCTCGTGCGGCAGGACGATATTGAGGCCGATCGACGGCGCGCCGACGTCGGCCGCACCGCGGTTGCCCGCCTCCAGGCCGCCCGGCCCGCCGCCGGTGACGACGACGAATTCGCGGTGATAGGAACCGGCCGAATGTTCCGAGCACAGGCGGGCGAACTTGCGCGCCTCGTCGTAATATTTGCTGTTGGCCTTGAGGTTCTTCTCCTGCGTCTCGTTCTTGGCCGCCCAGGCCGGGCCGCCGGGCTCCGGGATGCGCGCGCCGCCGAACAGGATGACCGTCGAGCGGATGCCGCGTTCGGTCAGGATCAGTTCCGGCTTCATCAGTTCGAGCTGCAGGCGCACGGCGCGCATCTCGCGCCGCGTCAGGAAGTCCTCGTCGTTCCAGGCCAGCCGATACGTGGACGCGCGGGTCTGCGGCGTATCGGGGACGGCCCTGGCGCGCTCCAGATCCTCGTCGGAATGAGGCAGCGGCGTCCAGCCGTTCTTCTCGGTGGGATTCATCTCAAGTTCCCCTGTTTCGACCGCGTTCGTCCGTCGTGGAAGCCCGGAGAGCCGAGCGTCTCCGGCGGTCGAAGCGCGATTGACCCTCGCCCATGTCGATGACATAGGTTCCGCGCGGTTCTAGCCTACCCGTCCAGCCGTTAACGGAGCGTTTTCCATGTCGAAGCCCGATCTGTCGTCCCTCGAAAAGTCGGTGGAGGCTGCGTTCGAGGCGCGCGACGGCATCAGCGCGGCGACCCGGGGCGAGGCGCGCGATGCGGTGGAAACGACGCTCGATCTGCTCGACAAGGGCCAGATCCGCGTCGCCGAGCGCGGCGCCGACGGCACCTGGCATGTCAACCAGTGGATGAAGAAGGCGGTGCTTCTGTCCTTCCGCCTGAGCCCGATGGCGATCATCAAGGGCGGGCCGGGCGAGAGCGCATGGTGGGACAAGGTCGCTTCCAAGTTCGACGGCTGGGGCGCGGTGGACTTCGAGAGCGCCGGTTTCCGTGCCGTGCCGAACTGCGTCGTGCGCCACTCGGCTTACATTGCGCCAAACGCGATCCTGATGCCGTCCTTCGTCAATCTCGGCGCCTATGTCGGCGAGGGCACGATGGTCGATACCTGGGTCACGGTCGGCTCCTGCGCCCAGATCGGCAAGCATGTTCACCTGTCGGGCGGCGTCGGCATTGGCGGCGTGCTGGAACCGCTGCAGGCCGGGCCGACGATCATCGAGGACAATTGCTTCATCGGCGCGCGCTCCGAGGTGGTCGAGGGCTGCATCGTGCGCGAGGGATCTGTGCTCGGCATGGGCGTGTTCATCGGCAAGTCGACCAAGATCGTCGACCGCGCCACCGGCGAGGTGACGTATGGCGAAGTGCCGCCCTATTCGGTGGTCGTCGCGGGCACGATGCCGGGCGCCACGATGGGCAACGGACAGCCGGGCCCCGGCCTCTACTGCGCCGTGATCGTCAAGCGCGTCGACGAGAGGACCCGCTCCAAGACGTCGATCAACGAATTGCTGCGGGACTGACGGGGGCGATGTAGCCGATGATCGACGTAGCGCAGCTCGTCTGGCTTTTCCTGCGGCTGAAGGGGCGCATCAGCCGCGCGGCCTACCTGCTCGCCGGCCTGCTCGCGAACCTCGTTCCGTTCTTCCTGCTCTACCGCTTCACGCTGGTGCCCGAAGGAAGCCCGGAATCGATGGGCTGGGCAGTCGCCTTCAGCGTGATCGGCGTCGTGTCGATCTGGGCCGTCTTCGCGCTCAGCGTGAAGCGCGTGCACGACCTCGGCAAGCCCGGCGCCTATGCGCTCGCCCTGTTCGTTCCAGTCATCTCCTATGTCGCCTTCATCGTTCTGTGCGTGGTGCCGGGGGAACCGGGACCCAACCGGTACGGCGAAGCGACCAACAGTCCGGCGTGACGCCATGCAGTCCGGTCTCGACACGTCGGCACGCTACCGGACGATCGACGCCACCAGGGTCATCGCGACGGCCGAACTGCTCGAAGCCCGGATCGCCGACCGGTTCCCCGAGTCGGGGCTGCGTAAGGTTGCGGTCGAACTGATCTCGCTCGGCAGGGATATTGCCCGGGAAGCCCGTCACCTCGAAGCGCCGATACGCTGGCTGCGCGTCATGACGGTGGCGACGATCCTGGTCGGCATACTGATCATCGGCTTCGTGATGACGATCCTGTCCTTCGACCGGATCGACACCGGCGCCTTCGACTTCGTCCAGGGCATCGAGGCGACGCTGAACACGATCCTGCTGGTCGGTCTCGGCATGATCACGCTGACCCAGATGGAGATCAGGGTGAAGCGCCGCAGGGTGTTCGCCGGGCTGCATTCGCTACGCTCGATGATCCATGTCATCGACATGCACCAGCTGACCAAGGATCCCGCGGCGCTGTCGCAGGACTTCACGCCGTCGGTGCATTCGCCGAAGCGCAACCTGAGTTCCGCCGACCTGTCGCGCTATCTCGACTATTGCTCCGAGATGCTGTCGATCACCGGCAAGGTCGCGGCGCTCTATGCGCAGTCGGTCGATGACGATGTCGTCGTTCGCGCGGTCAACGATGTCGAGAACCTCGGCACCACCCTGTCGCGCAAGATCTGGCAGAAGATCATCATGATCGCCGAACAGTCCGGATCGCCCCGCCGGCCCGGCTGATCAGGCGCGGCCCGGCTGATCAGGCGGGGGTCGCCGAGGATCGCCTCGGCAGTCGCCGAAGCACCGACGAAAATCAGCTACCCCACATTTCGTCGAAATAGGCCTTGTCGTCGAAGTTCGGATCGTCAGGGCCATAGTCCTCGCGAATCCGGCGCCGAACGGCCTCCAGCTGTTCGCGCAGGGTCGGCTTCGCCTCGGCCTGATCCAGCGCCCGTTGGAGCGCGATCCGCACCGCCTCGGTCTTCGTCTTCACGCCGTAGGCGGCCTGAACCTCCCGGGCCAGCCGGTCGACGTCTTCGTCCTTGACATAGAGCGCCATGGGATATCCCCCAGTTCGGACAAAGGCTATTCCGAAAGCGCCAGGCTATCAATGTCCGGTCACCGGAGGTTCGCTCACGCGGCGATGTCGGGACCGTAACGCGTGATGTCGACGCGGTCGCGCCCGGCATTCTTGGCGGCGTAGAGGCGTTCGTCCGCCGCCCGATAGAGATCGGCGAACGTCGCGCTCCGGTCGAACGTCGCTCCCCCGACGCTGATGGAGAGGTCGTGCTTGCGGCCATATGGAGCGAACGGGGCGGAGCGCACCGCGGCGCGGATGCGGTCGGCGACCATCGCGGTCCGCGCCGGATCCGCGCTGGGAAGGAAGACCGCGAATTCCTCCCCGCCAAGCCGGCCGACGAGATCGATGTCTCGGACCATCGACTTGATCGTGCCGGCGATCAGCTTCAATGCTTCGTCGCCGAGATCGTGACCGAAATTGTCGTTGACCGCCTTGAAGTGGTCGACGTCGAGCACGAGCAGGGCGCCGCTGCCGGCTCCCTCATGCTTTTCCACGCGCTCCAAGTATCCGTCGACCAGCGCGGTGAAGGCGCGACGGTTCAGGCATGAGGTCAACGCGTCGGTGGCTGCCACGTTCATGAGCTCGCTATGCGCGATGGAAAGTTCGCGCAGCTTGCTCAACAGGAACCAGAAGAACGGCGGAGCGACGACCAGCGGGATGACGAGGTTATTCACCGGGTCATCGCCCCAGCGCCAGGTTCCCGTCTTGAACGAATAGCTGTCGATCGCGAATGCTGCGAGGATGCAGAAAAGCGTGCCGACCGCAGTCAGCAGATAGACCCGCGCCTTGCCGCGGGAAGACAGGTCCAGGCGTTTGAAGGCCATTGGCCACGCGACTCCGACTCGAAGGCGAAGATTAGCACACCTGAGTTAAGGGCTGATAAAGTCTTTGTCGCGCCGTGGTCATGCCCATCGTCGCACCAGCGCTTGGCCTCGTGACAGAGGCCGAGCTTTGGACTAACCGTCATCCCATGAGCCTCCCCACCGATCCCGCCGCCAATCTCGCCGCGCTCATCCGCTGCCCCTCGGTTACTCCGGCCGAAGGCGGGGCGCTGAGCGCGCTGGGCGGCATGCTTGCACCGATGGGGTTTTCAGTCGAACGGCCGGTGTTCAGCGAACAGGGCACGCCGGACGTCGAGAATCTCTATGCCAGGCTGTCCGGCAACGGGCCGCACCTGATGTTCGCCGGCCATACCGATGTCGTGCCCCCCGGCGACGAGCAGGCCTGGACGCACCCGCCCTTCGCCGCCGAGATCGCCAACGGCCAGATGTATGGCCGCGGCGCCGTCGACATGAAGGGCGGTATCGCCTGCTTCGTGGCCGCACTTGCCCGCCATGTCGAGGAGCGCGGCGCGCCGAAGGGCTCGGTCTCGCTGCTGATCACCGGCGACGAGGAGGGGCCGTCGATCAACGGCACCTCGAAACTGCTCGAATGGGCCGCCGCCAAGGGCGAGACCTGGGACGCCTCGATCGTCGGCGAGCCGACCAATCCCGAACGGCTCGGCGATGCGATCAAGATCGGCCGGCGCGGCTCGATCTCCGGAACCATTACCGTGCGCGGCGTGCAGGGCCACGCCGCCTATCCGCATCTCGCCGACAATCCGGTGCGCGGCCTGGTCTCGCTTGTCGAGGCCCTGCTTCACCCCGTTTTCGACAAGGGCACGGCCGATTTCCAGCCGACCAACCTCGAAGTCACGACGATCGACGTCGGCAATCCGGCGGCCAACGTCATCCCCGGCAAGGCGACGGCTTCGTTCAACATCCGCTTCAACGACAGCTGGAACGCCGAGACGATCCAGGCCGAGGTGCATAACCGTCTCGACCGCGCGTCGCGCAAGTCGAAGCTCAGGCCCGGCAAGGCGGAGCCGGTCGACTACGAACTTGTCTGGCGCGGCCGGGCGAGCCCGGTGTTCCTGACCCATGACGACAAGCTGATCCGCACGCTGAGCGGTTCGGTCGAGGCGGTGACCGGGCGGTATCCCGCCCTTTCGACGTCGGGGGGCACGTCCGACGCGCGCTTCATCAAGGACTATTGTCCCGTGGTGGAGTTCGGTCTCGTCGGCAAAACGATGCACATGGTCGACGAGCGCGTGCCGCTCGACGAGCTGGAGATGCTGACGCGCATCTACCAGCGCTTCCTCGCGGACTGGTTTGCCTGACATGCCAAGCGGCGACGAGATCCAGACCTATCTTGTGGGCGCCTGGCGGCTGATGATGGGCAAGCCGGACGGCGTGCGCGCACTCGACGTCTCGGCCGACGGGTTCTGGAACTCCTTTTTCGCGATCCTCGTGGCGTTCCCGGCTCTCAGCGTCAGCTGGGCCGGTCTCGCGGCCGACCTCTCCGAAGACGGGCTCGGCAGCCGCTATTCGATCCTCTTGCGCCTCGCGGTCATCGACGTCGCGGCCTGGGTCCTGCCCCTGCTCGTCCTTGGCCTTGTCGCGCGGCCGGCGGGTATCCTCGACCGCTATCCGCATTTCGTCGTCGCCAGCAACTGGGCTTCGGCCCTGCTGGCATGGATGATGCTGCCGGCCGGCCTGCTCAACCTCTTCGTCCCGGAGGCAAGCGATCTCAACAACGCGGTCTCGCTGGTCGTTTTCCTCGCCGCGCTTGTCCTCACCTGGCGGCTGACGAATGCGGCCCTGGCGAAAGGTGCCGGCATCGCGAGCGCCGTCTTCGTCGGCATGGTCTTCGCGGCGTTGTTCCTGATCGTCTTCCTGCAGGGTCTATTCGGCTTGGAGGGGGCTCAGGTCCCGGCGGGGTAGTCGACGGCGATCAGATAGAGTCCGTCCGACAGGGCGACGGGGCCGCAGCGTGCCCGGTCGGCGGCGGCGAGCGCATCCTTCACGTCCTGCGCGCTCCAGGCGCCTTCGCCGACACGTTTCAGCGTGCCCGCCATCGAGCGGACCTGGTTGTGCAGGAAGGAGCGCGCCGAGGCGCGGATCTCGATCACGTCGCCCACGCGGGTGACGTCGAGCCTGTCGAGCGTGCGCAGCGGGCTGTTGGCCTGGCAGTGGATCGAGCGGAACGTGGTGAAGTCGTGCTTGCCCACGAGGTGCTGCGCGGCGTCGTGCATGGCATCCGTATCGAGCGGCCTCGGCACCCACCAGGCGCGCTTCGCCTCCAGCGCCAGCCGCGCGCGGCGGTTGACGATCCGGTAGAGATAGTGGCGGGCGGTGGCCGAGAAGCGGGCGTCGAATTCCCCGCCGACCTGCCGCGCGGCAAGGATCGCCACCGCGTCGTTGGCGAGACCCATATGCGCGTTGAGCGCATCGCGCACCGTGTCCGCCGGCCAGTCCTTCGCAAGATCGACATGCGCCACCTGGCCTGTGGCATGCACGCCCGCGTCGGTGCGCCCGGCGCCCCGGATGGAGACCTCTTCGCCGCAGAACGCCTTGATCGCGTCCTCGATCGCCTCCTGGATCGAACGCTGCCCGGCCTGCCGCTGCCAGCCGGCAAACGCGCTGCCGTCATATTCGATGTCGAGCCGGTAGCGCGGCATCTCAGAGATCCGAGAAAGCGCGGGCGTAGACGAGGCGCCCCGACGTCGGCGCGTCGCCCCAGGTCAGCGCCTGCAGCGCCTCGCACTGGTAGTCGCTGGCAAAGCCGGCGGCGCGGGGGTGGCGATAGCCGAAGCGGCCATAATAGGACGGCTCGCCGAGTACGATGGACAGCGCCTCCCCGGCATCTTTCAGCAGCACATGGGCGGCTTCGACGAGTGCCGTGCCGATCCCGCTGTCCTGTCGCTTCGGCTTGACGGAGAGCGGGGCGAGCGCGACGGCGGGGAACCGCTCAGGTCCGTTCTCGACGAAGAGGCGGGAGAACAGGATGTGGCCGACGATCTCGCCTTCCTGCGTCGCCACCAGTTCGAGCACCGTGTCGCCGTCCGCCACCAGCGCCTCGACCAGATCGGCCTCGGCGGGCTGGCCGAAGGCCTGGAGCTCGACCTCGCGGATGCCGGCACGGTCGGCGGGCTCTGCCGGACGGATGACGAGGCCGCGGATCATGACAGCCGGTCCCCCTCGGCGAGGCGCACTCCGCGCAGGAAATCCTGCGCCGTCATCGGTTTGCCGCCGGCGCGCTGCACCTCGATCAAACGCACCGCGCCTTCGCCACAGGCGATCGTGAGATCGCCGTCCAGCACCTCGCCGGGTTGCCCCGCACCTTCGGCCCGCGCCGTGCGCAGCATCTTGAGCCGCTCCGCCTTGCCATTGACGTCGATCTCGCACCATGCGCCCGGGAAGGGTGACAGCGCGCGGATCGCGTCGTGCACCTCGCGCGCGGGCTTCGACCAGTCGATCCGGGCTTCGGCCTTGTCGATCTTCTTGGCATAGGTGACGCCGTCGGCGGACTGTGGCGTCAGCACAAGCTCGCCCCGCTCCAGCCTCGCCATCGCCTCGACCATCAGTGCTGCACCCGCCTCGCTCAAACGGTCATGCAGTTCGCCGCCGGTCATGTCGGGGGCGATCGCAACGCGCTCGGTGAGCGCCACTGCGCCGGTGTCGAGGCCCTGATCCATCTTCATCACCATCATGCCGGTCTCGGCGTCGCCGGCCATGATCGCCCGTTGGATCGGCGCGGCACCCCGCCAGCGCGGCAGGAGCGAGGCATGGCCGTTGAAGCAGCCGAGCCGCGTGCCATCCAGGATCGGCTTCGGCAGGAGAAGCCCGTAGGCGACGACGACCGCGGCATCGGCGCCGAGTGCGGCGAACGCCTGCTGCTCGGCCTCGCCCTTCAGCGACACCGGCGTGCGCACCTCGATGCCGAGCGCTTCCGCCGCGCGATGGACGGGCGACGGGGTGAGTTCGAGCCCGCGCCGGCCGGCCGGACGCGGCGGCTGGGAATAGACGGCCACGATCTCGTGCCCCGCCGCGGCGAGCGCGCGCAGCGTTGGTACGGAAAACTCCGGCGTGCCCATGAAGATCAGTCGCAGCGTCATGCTGTTTGGTTCACCTCGTCTGCGCGCTTCAACAGCCTCGGCGCGCGAAGGTCAACCCGTCCGCCCGGTCAGCCCCGCACCGCCGCGACGTGGCGGGCGAAATCCGGTGTCTCCATCAGCGCCTTGCAGCGGGCGAAGCGGTTGTCGGCATAGGCGCGGAAGTCATCGGCCGGATTGCCGTTGGCGAGCTGGATCAAGCCCCACAGCGTCCAGAGCAGATCGCACATCGCCTTGTAGATGACGACGCGGCCGCGGTCGTTCGCCGACGGCTCGCCGCCGAAATAGGCGGCAAGCATCTCGTCCTCCTGGCGTGCGTCGAAGCCGCCTTCGACAGAGAGATCGCCCAGATCCCACATCGGGTCGTTCATGCCGGAATATTCCCAGTCAACGATCCACATCCGCTCGCCGGTATCCAGGAAGTTCTCGCAGAGCGGGTCGCAGTGGCAGGCGACGAGCGGCAGGGGATGGGCGGCGAGCGCCGAACGCACCGAGCCATCGGCTTCGCGCACCACGTCGTGATAGCCTGCGGGAAGGGCGACATCCTTGGTGGAAAGCACCTTCAGGTAATCGTCGATCATCGCGAAGAGTTCGAAGCGGAACGGAAAGACGGCGCCGGATGTGTGCAACCTGCGGAAGGCTTCCCCTGCACGTGCCGGACTGCCGGCGCGGGTGCGGAATCCCTCCGGAGACATGGTCACGGCATCGGCCACAAAGCGCGTCACCATCACGCCGGTGGCGTTGTCGAAATGCAGCACCTGCGGCGACACGGCGGCTTTCGCGGCTTCCCGCGCGGCGACTGCCTCGTTGGCGCGGTTGATATACTCCTCCGTGCCCTTGCCCGGAATGCGCAGGCAGGCGTCGCCGAGGCGGTAGACGCGGTTGGTCAACCCGCCGAGGCGTTCGACCGGGCCGGAATAGGCGGCAGTCGCGGGGATCGAGGCGAGAAGCGCGCGGATGTCGGCGAGGTTTTCGGTCATGTCACGTCCCGGCGAGGCCAATGAGGCAGCATAACGTCACTCCACCCCCACTCATCAAGGGGGGCGGCGGGTCGTTTGCGACGCCGGCGTGACGCGGAGCGCGCCGGGCCTCAATAGCCGCCGGGCGGCAGATAGGTAAGGGCGGCGCGGATCGTCACGCTACAGCCGGGAATGCCGAGATTGTTGGCCGTTCCCGTCATTGTCACCGTAGTGGTGGCGGCGGCGACGGCCGAGATCACGAAATTGGTGGTGATCGAGGGAATCGTAACCGGCTGCGCAAAGGCGTTGCCGGACACGCTGACCGTGCCGGCGCCGCGCAGGGTCGGCGTGCCGTCGATGTTGGTCATCAGCAGCGCGCCGTTTGAGCTGATGATTGCCAGCCGCTCGGGCGCAGTCTCGGCGCCGACATTGGCCTTGTATTCGACGATGAAGCTTTCCGAGACGTCGTATTCCGCGATGCAGGGGCCAGTGGCGGTGCGGGCGGTGATGACGGCGATGCCCTTGAACAGTTTGCCGGCATGGGCCTGTCCTGCGGCGCCGATGGCCGTTGCCAGGGCGATCGAAGCGAGGACCGATATGCGACCGATGGACATGGGTGTTCTCCTGGTCTGGAGGTGGCAAGGTGAGCAGGCGGGATGATGCATGGGTTCCCTAGCGGAAACAATGGCCCAAATGGGCCAGCACGCGGAGGAGATGCCGCTCGCCGAATAGCTCGCTGTGCACCGCCTGAGGATCGTGGCCGCGCCGGCTCGATCGACGGGAGTTCACGTCCGTGAGCCGGGCTTCGCGGTTTGCGGATTACCGGAGGAGTTCTCCTCACCAGGGTTGCCTTCACGCCCCCCAACCGGGTTATGGTGACTGCGAGAACGACACGAGGACGGCATGGCGGACGGACATCACGAGGGTGCGCTGGGTCAGGTCTACAGCGCGAAAAAGCCCGAAGAGGTCGCGGCCCTCTACGACCGCTGGGCCGACACCTATGACGCGGAAATGGCGGCCGCCGGCTATCGTCACCCGTCGATCGCGCTGGCGCTGCTCGCTCGTCATCTGCCACGCGGGGCGACGCCCGTGCTGGATGCCGGCTGCGGCACCGGGCTGGTGGGGGAATGGCTCGGCATCGTCGGCTATCCGCGTGTCGAGGGACTCGACATCTCGGCCGGGATGCTCGCGCGGGCCGAGCGGAAAGGCGCCTATGCGTGCCTCCACAATCTGGCGCTCGGCAGCCCGCTACCCTTCGCCGACGGCCATTTCGCCGGTATCGTCTCGGCGGGCGTCTTCACCACCGGCCATGTCGGCGCGGAGGGGCTGGACGAACTGATCCGCATCTGCCGCAAGGGTGGCGTGATCGTGCTGACGGTGAAGAACACGCTGTGGGAGGGCGGCTTCGCCGCGCGGATCGCGGAACTGGAGGCGCGGGGGCTCGTGACGCGCGCCGAGGAGACGGAGCCTTATGTCTCCATGCCCGGCGAGGTGGGGACGGTGCCGAGCCGGGCGGTGGTGTTGAGGCGGTAAGCCATCGCCAGTTTCCGTTCGCGATGCGATTTCGCGGCGTCAGGAATGCTCGCCGGGCTCATTCCTGGTCACGTCAGCTTTTCACCCGCTCCGCTCTCGCATCATACAACGGCTCCAGGTGAAGGCTGGCCGGCACGCTGTCCATCGCCACCACCAATTCGTAGCGCCCGGAGGCGAGGAACTCGTCGCTCACGCCCTCGGCATTGCGCACATAGCCGTAGCCGATGTTCTTCCCCACCGTGTAGCCGTAGCCGCCCGAGGTCAGGTAGCCGACCGGTTGGCCGTCGCGCAGGATGGTTTCGCGGCCGAGCAGGACGACCGCCGGATCGTCGACGGTGAAGCAGGCGAGGCGCTTCTTCAGCGGCTGGCCGGCGACGGTCTCCAGCGCGCGGCGGCCGTTGAAGTCGGTGTTCTTCCTGAGCTTCACCGCCCAGCCGAGGCCGGCTTCGAACGGCGTGTCGTTGGGGGTGATGTCCGAGCCCCAGGCGCGATAGCCCTTCTCGAGCCGCAGCGATTCGAGTGCGCGGTAGCCGACCGGGCGGATACCGTATGCCTCGCCGGCTGCCATCAGCGCGTCGAAAACCTCCCCGGTCGCGCCGATCGGCACGTGCAGTTCCCAGCCGAGTTCGCCGACATAGGTGACGCGCAGCGCCCGCACGGCGGCTCCGGCGATCGAGATCTCGCGGACATGGCCGAAGGGGAAGGCCTCGTTCGAGACGTCGGCGTCGGTGACGCCAGCCAGCACATCCCGCGCGCGCGGCCCCATCAGCGACAGCGTGCCGAACCGTTCGGTCACGTCGGTCAGCCGCGCGTCGAGGCCGGCGCCGATGTGGTCCTCAATCCAGGCGAGGTCGTGGGTGCGGAAGCCGGTGCCGGTGACGATGTAGAAGCGGTCGTCGGCGAGCCGCGCCACCGTCAGGTCCGCCTCGATGCCGCCGCGCGAGTTGAGAAGCTGCGTATAGGTCAGCCGCCCGACCGGTTTCGACACGTCGTTGGCGCAGATCCAGTCAAGCGCCTTCTGCGCATCCGCTCCGGTCAGCTCGTATTTGGCGAAGGAGGACTGGTCGAAGATGCCGACCTTCTCGCGCACCAGCCGGTGTTCGTCGCCGACCGGGCCGAACCAGTTCTGCCGGCCCATCGAATAGACGTCCTCGGGCTCCATGTCCTGCGGCGCGAACCAGTTCGGGCGCTCCCAGCCGAGCTTGGACCCGAAGACGGCGCGATGCGCCTTGAGACGCTGGTAGAGCGGCGAAACGATCAGCGGACGGCCGCTTTCGTATTCCTCGTGCGGGAAAGCCACCGTGTAGTGCTTGCCATAGGCCTCGAGGGTCCGGTCACGCACCCAGTCGCGGTCGCGGTGGAGGCCGGAGAAGCGGCGGATGTCGACCACCCAGAGGTCGAGCGGCGCCTCGCCGTCGATTGCCCACTGCGCCAGCACCCAGCCGGCGCCGCCGCCGGACGCGATACCGAAGGCGTTGAAGCCGGCGCCGACGAACATGTTCACGCATTCGGGCGCGGCGCCCAGGATGAAATTGCCGTCGGGCGTGAAGCTCTCCGGCCCGTTGATCATCTGCTTGATGCCGACGGTCTCGAGCGCCGGAATGCGGGCGATGGCCTCGATCATGTGCTGCTCGAAATGGTCGTAGTCGTCGTCGAACAGGCGAAACTGCCAGTCGTTCGGCACGTCGCCCGTGGTCCAGGGCTGCGGGTTGGGCTCGTAGCCGCCGAAGACCAGCCCGCCGACCTCTTCCTTGAAATAGGTGCGCCGGTCGGGATCGCGGATTGTCGGCGCGTCAGTGGCGAGGCCCGGTATCTTCTCGGTGATGACATATTGGTGCCTGACCGGCTGCAGCGGCACGTTGATGCCGGCCATGACCCCCACCTGCCGCGCCCACTGGCCGGCGCAGTTGACCACCTTGTCGCAGGCGATGTCACCCTGGTCGGTCTTCACCGCGACGATGCGCCGGTCCTGCATCTCGAAGCCGGTGACGCGAACGTTCTCGACCAGTTTGGCGCCATGCATGCGCGCGCCCTTGGCGAGCGACTGGGTGATGTCGGAGGGGCTCGCCTGGCCGTCGGTCGGCAGCCAGGACGCGCCGACGAGATCGGACACGTCCATCAGCGGGAACATTTGTTTCGTCTCGACCGGCGAGAGCAGGTGCATGTCCATGCCGAAGCTCTTCGCCGTGGTGGCCGTCCGCTTGAACTCGGTCCAGCGGTCCTGGTTGGTCGCGAGCCTGAGGCAGCCGGACATCTTCCAGCCGGTCGCAAGCCCCGTCTCGGCCTCCAGCCCCTTATAGAGCTCGACGGAGTATTTCAGCACCCGCGTGATCGAGGCCGAGGAGCGCAACTGGCCCACCAAGCCGGCGGCATGCCAGGTCGAGCCGGAGGTGATCTGGCCCATTTCGAGAAGCACCACATCGGCCTTGTGGTCGCGGGCGAGGTGGTAGGCGGTGGAGCAGCCGATGATGCCGCCACCGATGACGACGATCTGCGCGTGGCTCGGTAGGGTCATGGCTTCAGCCTCCCGAAACGGGATTGATACCGGTCCAGCGCCGCGTCGAGCCGCTGCAGGTTCTCTTCGGTGTAGGCTTCATAGTCAGCGCCGGGTGCGTCGAGATGCAGCTCAGACACCATCGACCACATCGCCTCGCGCAGCAGCGAGGCGCATTGCATGGCGGCATGGGCGCGCACGACCTCGGGCGAGGGGTTCTCGCCGAAGTAGCGGGCCAGAAGCTCCTGCGACTGCTCGTCCGAAAAGCCGGCATTGGAGGCGAGGCCGGCAAGGTCGAACATCGCGGTCGAGAAACCGGCATACTCGAAATCGATCAGCCACAGCCGCTCGCCGTCGTCGAGGATATTGGCCGGCAGAAAATCGTTGTGGCCGAAGATGATCGGCAGCGGCGGCTGCGTCTGCTCGAGGTCGGCGGCAAGCTCGAGAAAGCCCGGCAGGCGGTCGGTCATGCGGCTTTCGCCCTCACGCAGCGTGCGGGCATAGTCGCGGATGACGTGGAAGACGAGGAAGGCGAAGCCCGTGCCGCTGATCTGGCGCGGCATCTCGACATGGAAGCGCTTCACGATGTCGGCGACGCGGCCGATGTTCGCGGTGACGTCGGCGGGCGCATAGGTCTTGCCTTCGACGAAACGCGACACCATTACGCCCGGTCCGGTATAGACGATTTCGGGTGCAAATCCGGACGCGTGGGCCGCCCGCGCGGTCATGATCTCGCGGCTGCGGAAGACGTGGTGGAACGGATAGTCCTGGCCGAAGCGCACGACATATTTCCGGCCGGCGTCCTCGACCGTGTAGCTCTTGTTCGACAGCCCGCCCTTCAGCGGCTTCGGGTCGACGGGACCCGACCAGATCGGCAGCACCCAGATACGGGCGTTCATTTCCATCAAGATGCAGGTCCTCCAGTGTCGGCGAGGCCGAGCCTCGCTCTCGTTCTTGCGGCGCCCGCCGAGATCAGTCGGTCGGCGACGATCGCGATCGCCGCCACCGCCAGGCCGGCGACGAGGCCGCGGCCGGTGTCGGCCTTGGTCAGCGCGATATAGACCTCCTGGCCGAGATCGCGCGTGCCGACCAGCGCTGTGATGACCAGCATCGACAGGGCGAACATGATCGTCTGGTTGATGCCGAGCAGGATCTCCGGCAGCGCCAGCTTCAGCCTGATGCGCGACAGGATCTGGCCGCGCGTCGCGCCCATGGCGCGCCCTGCCTCGATCACGCGCGGGTCGACGCGGGTGAGTCCGAGCACCGTATAGCGGATGGCTGGCACGACCGCGTAGGCGACGACCGCGATCATCGCCGAGAAGTCGCCGACGCGGAACAGCATCACCACCGGCATCAGGTAGACGAAGGACGGCAGCGTCTGCAGCGTGTCGATGATCAGCGAGACGGCGCGCCAGACGCGGTCGTTTTCGGCCGCGAGAATGCCGATCGGGATGCCGATGAGGGCGGCGAAGAGCACGGAGATGCCGCACAGATAGACCGTCACCATCGCCTTTTCCCACTGGCCGGTCGCGGCGATCAGGAAGGACAGGATCGCAACCGTCGCCATCAGCCGGACGCCGCCGAGCCGCCAGCCCGCGACGGCGATGAGCCCGGTGACGCCGAGCCAGGGCAGGTCGCCGAGCAGGCGCTTGAAGGGGATGAGCAGGTTGAGCAGGATCGCGTTCTTCACCGCCTCGAACGTGTCGAAGAAGTTGATGTTGATCCACTTCACCACGTCGGAGAGGAAGGCTCCGGTGGAAATCTCCCAGGCTTCCGGCCAGGTGCGTATGGCCGGCAGAACGAAACCGAGGAGATAGGTCGCCGCGACGAGCGCGGCCGCGGCTGCGGCGTGCGGGTAGCGCGCCGGCCAGGACGCGCCTGCGCGCGCGGCGGCGAAGTCACGCTGTGCAAAGGCCTGGCTCAGCCGGTCCAACGCCACCGCAAGCGCGACGATCGCGAGGCCGGCTTCCAGGCCAGCGCCGATGTCCAGCCGGCGCAGCGCCGCGAGCACGTCGAAGCCAAGGCCCCCCGCTCCGATCATCGAGGCGATGATGACCATGTTGAGCGACAGCATGATCACCTGGTTGACGCCGACCATCAGGCTGTCGCGCGCCGAGGGCACGAGCACCCGCCAGGTCATCTGGCGTCGCGTCGCGCCGACCATGCGGCCGAGGTCGCGGATCTCGGGCGCCACCTGGCGCAGCGCAAGCGCCGTGATGCGCGCCATCGGCGGCAGCGCGTAGATCACGGTCGCCAGGATCGCCGCCGTCGGGCCGAAGCCGAACAGGAACAGGATCGGCACGAGATAGGCGAAGGCCGGAACGGTCTGCATGACGTCGAGGACTGGCGTCAACGCCCGCTCGAAGCGCGGATGCCGGTAGGCGGCGATGCCGAGCAACATCCCGCCGGCGACGCCGATCGGCACCGCGACCAGCACCGAGGCGAGCGTCGCCATCGCGCTCTGCCACTGGCCGAAGACAAGGATGAAGGCGAAGCAGGCGGCGGCCAGCAGCGCGAGTGCCCGCCCGCCGGCGGCGTGGCCCATCAGTGCGACGATGCCAATCACCGCGATCCACGACAGCGGCGGCGCGACCTGCACGGCGCTCGATCCCTGGCCGGAGAGGAAGCCGGTTGCGAGCAGGCTCATCGCCAGCCGGTACGGCGCCTCGATGATCGAGGCCAGGAACCGGGTGAACTCGGTGAAAGTGAACAGGCCGAATGTCGCCTCGTTGACCAGCCATTTCATCGCCGTCGAGATCCAGCGGGCGGCCGGGATCTCCCAGGCCTTCGGATAGACGTCGATCCATTTCGGCACGGGTGCCAGCCAGAGGAGCGCGAAGAGGGCCAGCGCGATGAGCCAGGGGAGGGAGACGCTGCCCGTGGCCATGCGCGGGGCTATCGGGCGTCGAGCCTCGATGGCGGGGAGGCTCATAAAGGCCTCCGCACGTGAGTTCTCTCGGCGCCGTCCCCCTCACCCGGCCTCCGCTCCGCTCGGCCACCCTCTCCCCGAGGGGAGAGGAGGTTCACCAGCGTCCCCGCCAGATGGTGAAAGATTGGCCGCAGCGTTCGTAGACCTCCTCTCCCCTCGGGGAGAGGGTGGCCGAGCGGAGCGGAGGCCGGGTGAGGGGGCTGCTGCGACCGTCGCACGCTCAACCCCTCAGCATCAGGTCGGCGACGTCGCGGCGTTCGAGCCGGCCGACCGGCGTGCCGGTGGCGTCGACCACTGCCAGCGTCTCGCCGCCATCGAACAGCCGCGCCGCCTCGGAGATGCGCGCGGTCGCGGCGACAGGCGGCCGTCCGGATGCGTCGCCCGGCTTCATCAGCGAGCCGACCGACACGACCTTGGCCTTCGCCACGTCGCGGGTGAACTCGCGCACGTAGTCGGTGGCGGGGTTGAGCACGAGGTCTTCCGGCGTGCCGGTCTGGACGATCTCGCCGTCCTTCATGATCGCGATGCGGTCGGCCAGCCTTATCGCTTCGTCGAAATCGTGGGTGATGAAGACGATGGTCTTCTTGAGCTTGGATTGCAGGCGGACGAACTCGTCCTGCATCTCGCGGCGGATCAGCGGATCGAGCGCCGAGAAGGGCTCGTCGAGGAACCACAGTTCCGGCTCGACCGCGAGCGACCGTGCGATGCCGACGCGCTGCTGCTGGCCGCCGGACAACTGGCGCGGGAAGAACGCCTCGCGGCCGGTCAGCCCGACCAGGTCGATCATCTCGCGGGCGCGCGCCTCGCGTCCGGCGCGGTCCTTGCCCTGGATCGACAGCGGGAAGGCGACGTTGTCCAGCACGCTTAGGTGCGGCAGGAGCGCGAAGTGCTGGAACACCATGCCCATCCGGTGGCGGCGGATCTCGATCATCCGCTTCTCGTCGGCGGCGAGCAGGTTCTCGCCGTTGAATAGGATCTCGCCCGCCGTCGGCTCGATCAGGCGCGAGAGACATCGCACCAGCGTCGACTTGCCGGAGCCCGACAGGCCCATGATGACGAAGATCTCGCCATCGGCCACATCGAGATTGACGTCACGCACCGCGCCGACGAGGTTGCGCGCCGACAGCGCCGCCGCGTCGGGGGAGGGCGTGTCGGCGAGAAACGCCTTGGCGCCCTCGCCGAACAGTTTCCAGACGTGCCGGCAGGAGAGTTTCGCGGTCATGCTGCGGTGCAGGCCTTGCAGCCTTACTTCTTGATCCACTCCGCCCAGCGGGCCTCGTTGGCGCCCATCCATTCGGCGACGACGTCGGGGACCTTCTTGCCGTCGAGGTCGACCGCAGTGATCATCTTGCCCATCTCGTCATTGTCGATGGTGAAGGCCTTGATTGCCTTGTAAGCGCCCGGCCACTTGTCCTTCACGCCGGCCCAGCCGACCTTCCAGATCTCGCCGAACGGCTTACCGCAGTCGTAGAGCGCGTCGGGGTTCGAGCCCCATTTCGGGTCGGTGTAGCATTCCTTGGTGTAGGTGGGGAACTCGATCCACTCGCCCTTGTATTTCGCCGGCGCCCAGTGCGGCGCGTAAATCCAGAGCAGGATCGGCGCCTGCCGCTGGTAGGCGCTTTCGAGCTCGGCGAAGAGCGCGGCGTCCGTGCCGGCATGGATCACTTCGAAGGGCAGGCCGAGTGCGGCAACGCGCTCGTCGTCGAAGCCGCCCCACGTGACGGGACCGCCGAGATAGCGGCCCTTGGGCGCGGTTTCCGCCGTCGAGAACATCTCGGCGCACTTCTCGTCCTTCAGCGCTTCCCAATTGGGCAGGCCGGGGCACTTCTCCTTCATGTATTCCGGAAACCACCACTCTTCCTTGGCCTTCATGCCGGTGGCGCCGAAATTCTCCACCTTGCCGGTGGCGGTCGCCGCGTCCATCGCATCGCGGCCGGTGGTCTCCCACATCTCCATCGCGACATGCAGGTCGCCCGCCTCGAGCCCCGCGAACTGGGCGAGGTAGTCGGCCTGGACGTATTCGACCGAGTAGCCGGCCTTCTTCAGCACCTCGCCCATCAGCTCGGTGGTGATCAGCTGGCCGGTCCAATCGTGCAGCGTCAGCTTGATCGGATCGGTCGATTCCTGGGCGATGGCTGGGCCGCCGAAGGTGAGCGCGGCCGTCAGTGCGAGGGTCGCGCAGGCTGTCTTCAATGCATGGCACGTGGCAATCATGTCCGAAACTCCTGTGAAAGTGTTCGCCCCGCCTCCGGTCGGGACAACCCCGCAGGAGGTCTTCATATTGGTCCGGCAATTTCACGCGGCAAAAGCCAGCTTGTCAACGATACATGTGGCGTTTTATGACTTTGTGACCGTATTCAAGCGAGATTCTGGATAGAACGGTCAAAGATGCCGCGAAAGCGGGCAAATGGGTGATCCATGTCCAGCATGACACTGTCGAAGCGTCACGCCGAAATCCTGCGCATGCTGCGCGAGGAAGGAACCGTCTCGATCGCCGACCTAGCGGCCCGCCTCGGCGTCTCGCTGGAGACGGTGCGGCGCGACGTGAAGCCGCTGAGCGGCGACGGTTCGGTGGTCAGGATGCACGGCGCCGTCGGGCTGGCGGGGCAGGGCGGCGAGGCACCCTTCGAGCGGCGCATGCGGGAGAACGCCGCCGCCAAGCGGGCGATCGCGCGCCACGTCGCGGCGACCATCGCCGACGGCGAGTCCGTCATGCTCGACACCGGCACGACGACCAGCTTCCTTGCCCGCGAACTGCTCGGCCACCGCCGGCTCACGGTTGTGACCAACTCCTCCGACATCGCCCGTACGCTGGCGACCGTGAACGGCAACAAGGTCTACATGGCCGGCGGCGAGCTAAGGAGCGATTCCGGCGCGGCGTTCGGCGTGTCGGCGATCGAGTTCATCAGCCGCTTCTCGGTCGATCACGCGGTGATCTCGGTCGGCGCGGTCGATGCCGAGGGACTGATGGACTACGACCTCGAGGAGTCGGAGTTCGCCCGCACCGTGCTGTCCTGCGGCAGCCGCCGCCTCGTGGTGACCGACCACTCGAAGTTCGGCCGGCGCGGGCTGGTGCGCATCTGCGCGATGGAGGGCGTGACGGGTCTTGTCACCGACCGCGCTCCGCCCGCCGATATCGCCGAGGCGCTTGCCGCCGTCGGCGCGCGGCTCGACGTGGCGGAGCATCCCGCCCGTGTTGACGGGGCTGTCGAAGCGCACTAGCGATCGAAAATGCACACTTCCTGCATATGCCGACGTACGGCGCTGGAGGCCGGCGGAGCCGCCACATGATCTCTCAGAAGGCGAAATACGCTTTGCGGGCGCTGGTGGCGCTGGCCCGCGCCGAACCGACCGGGCAGACGCCGACGGTCGGAGAGATCGCGTCCGGGCAGAACATTCCGAAGAAGTTTCTCGAACAAATCTTGCTCGACCTGAAGCACCACGGCATCGTGGCGAGCAAGCGCGGCAAGGCGGGCGGCTACATGCTGCTGAAACCGGCAAACAGGATTACCTTCGGCGAGATCCTGCGCATCGTCGACGGTCCGATCGCGCTTCTTCCCTGCCTCAGCGTGGTCGCCTACCGGCGCTGCGACGACTGCCAGGACGAGCAGTCCTGCGAGGTCCGCCATGTCTTCGCCAAGGTCGCCCTGGCGAGTCGCGACATCCTCGACCAGACGACGATCGCGGACAGCCTCGCCGGAGGTGACGACAATCCTGTGCTCAGAATAGCAGGATAGGGAAATCAGCTTCCGCTACTCATATGAAAATTAGGAAACCGTCCTATTTTAAATCACTACTAATTCGATAGGGTATCGGATGTAACCTTGATGGAGGTCGACATGCCGATTACCCGCAGATCAGTGCTTTTCTCAGCCCTTCTCGCCAGTTCGATCCAGTTCGGAGGGATGGGTTTCGCCTTCGCCGACGCGACGCTGCTCAATGTGTCCTACGATCCGACGCGCGAACTCTACAAGGAATTCAACGAAGCCTTTGCCGCGAAGTGGAAAGCCGACACCGGCGAGACCGTCACCATCCAGGCCTCCCACGGCGGCTCCGGCAAGCAGGCCCGCGCCGTGATCGACGGGCTCGACGCCGACGTGGTCACGCTCGCGCTCGAAGGCGACATCGACCAGATCGCCAAGAAAACCGGCAAGATCCCGGCCGACTGGCGCAAGCGCCTGCCCAACAATTCCTCGCCCTATACCTCTACGATCGTCTTCCTGGTGCGCAAGGGCAACCCGAAGGGCATCAACGACTGGGGCGACCTGGTGAAGGGCGACGTGCAGATCGTCACGCCGAACCCCAAGACGTCCGGAGGGGCGCGCTGGAACTATCTCGCCGCCTGGGCTTGGGCTCACAAGGAATTCGGCGGCGACGAGGAGAAGATCAAGGCCTACATCGCCGACCTCTACAAGCGTGCCCCCGTGCTCGACACCGGCGCCCGCGGCTCGCTCACCACCTTCGCCCAGCGCCAGATCGGCGACGTGCTGCTCGCCTGGGAGAACGAGGCGTTCCTGGCGGGCGCCGAGTTCGGCGACGGCCAGTTCGACATCATCGTGCCGCCGTCCTCGATCCTGGCCGAGCCGCCCGTGACCATCGTCGACGGCAATGTCGACGCCAAGGGAACTCGCAAGGTCGCCGAAGCCTATCTGAACTATCTCTATTCGCCCGAGGGCCAGCAGATCGCGGCGAAGCACTTCTACCGCCCGTCCAAACCGGACGTCGTGCCGGCGGAGTCGCTGCAGAAGCTGCCGAAGATCGACCTGATCTCGATCGACGATCCGATCTTCGGCGGCTGGGCCAAGGCGCAGCCCTACCACTTCGCCGACGGCGGTATCTTCGACCAGATCTACAAGCCGACGAACTGATGGCTGCCGCTGCCCTGCCCAAGGGGTGGCAATTCAGAAGGCCGAGCGTCATCCCCGGTTTCGGGCTGACGCTCGGCTTCTCGGTTGTCTACCTGACCCTCATCATCCTGATCCCGCTGGCCGGGATCGTCTGGCGCACAAGCGCCCTGTCCTGGCAGGATTTTGTTGCGATCGTGACCGACGAGCGGACCCTCAAAGCGTTGAGAATCTCCTTCGGTGCGTCCTTCGTGGCGGCGCTGGTCAACGTCGTCTTCGGCACGCTCGTCGCCTGGGTTCTGGTGCGCTACCGCTTCCCCGGTCGCCGCATCGTCGACGCGGCGGTGGATCTGCCGTTCGCCCTGCCGACGGCGGTGGCCGGCATCGCGCTGGCGGCGATCTACGCGCCGAACGGCTGGATCGGACAACTCCTCGCGCCGCTCGGCATCAAGGCGGCCTTCACGCCGCTCGGCATCGTCATCGCGCTGGTTTTCATCGGCCTGCCCTTCGTCGTTCGCACGGTCCAGCCGGTGATGGAGGAGATCGACCGCGAGGTAGAGGAGGCGGCGGCGACGCTGGGCGCCAACCGTTTCCAGACGATCTTCCAGGTCTTGCTGCCGGGCCTGGCGCCGGCCGTTCTGACCGGCTTCGCGCTCGCCTTCGCGCGTGCCGTCGGCGAATACGGCTCGGTCATCTTCATCGCCGGCAACATCCCCTACGTCTCGGAGATCGCGCCACTGCTGATCGTCATCCGGCTGGAGGAGTTCAACTATGCCGGCGCGACCGCGATCGCCGCGATCATGCTGGTGATCTCCTTCGTCATGCTCTTCGTCATCAACCTGATCCAGGCCTGGAGCCGCAGGAGGTATGGCTATGGCGCTTGACGTGACGACACAGGCGGCCTTCGCCGCCGCTTCGGCGCCGGCACGCCGCGTCTACCGCAGGGCAACGACCGAGGGTCCGCTGGCGAGGGGTGTCCTCATCGCGCTCGCCCTGGTGTTCCTGGCGCTGTTCCTGGTCCTGCCGCTCGTCGCGGTGTTCATCGAGGCGTTCCGCAAGGGGCCGGGCGAGTTCCTGCTGTCGCTGAACGACCCCGACACGCTGGCCGCGATCCGGCTGACGCTGACGGTGGCGGCGATCACGGTGCCGCTCAACCTCGTCTTCGGCGTCGCCGCCGCCTGGGCGATCGCCAAGTTCGAGTTCAAGGGCAAGGCCTTCCTGACGACGCTGATCGACCTGCCCTTCTCGGTCTCTCCGGTGATCTCGGGGCTTGTCTACGTTCTGCTGTTCGGCGCCGGCAGCACGCTCGGCCCCTGGCTGAAGAGCCACGGCGTCGAGATCCTGTTCGCGGTGCCGGGCATCGTGCTGGCGACGATCTTCGTCACCTTCCCCTTCGTCGCGCGCGAGCTGATCCCGCTGATGCAGGACCAGGGCACCGGCGACGAGGAGGCCGCACTCTCGCTCGGCGCATCCGGCTGGCAGACGTTTCGCTACGTGACGCTGCCCAACATCAAATGGGGGCTGCTCTACGGCGTTCTGCTCTGTAATGCGCGCGCGATGGGCGAGTTCGGCGCGGTGTCGGTGGTGTCGGGCCACATCCGTGGGCTCACCAACACCATGCCGCTGCATGTCGAGATCCTCTACAACGAATACAATTTCGTCGCCGCCTTCGCCGTCTCGACGCTGCTCGCCGGCCTCGCGCTCGTGACGCTCGTTCTCAAGACATTCCTCGAATACCGGTTCGGCGACGCGATCGCCGGCAACGGCAAGCACTGAGGTATCCATGGAAGTCTCCATCCGCAACGTCCGCAAGGAATTCGACAACTACCCGGCTCTGCACGACGTGACGCTCGACATCCGCTCGGGCGAGCTGATCGCGCTATTGGGACCGTCCGGGTCCGGCAAGACGACGCTGCTCCGCCTGATCGCCGGGCTGGAACGGCCGACCGAAGGAGCCATTTTCTTCGGCGAGGACGACGCCTCACAGAAGACGGTTCAGGAGCGCAATGTCGGCTTCGTCTTCCAGCACTATGCGCTGTTCCGGCACATGACGGTGGCCGACAATATCGGCTTCGGCCTGAAGGTCAGGCCCGGCGCGACCCGCCCGGCGAAGGCCGAGATACGCCGACGCGCCAGCGAACTGCTCGACCTGGTGCAACTGTCCGGGCTGGAGAGCCGCTATCCGAGTCAGCTTTCGGGCGGGCAGCGCCAGCGCGTGGCGCTGGCGCGCGCGCTCGCCATCGAGCCGAGGGTGCTGCTGCTCGACGAGCCGTTCGGCGCGCTCGATGCGCAAGTGCGCCGCGAACTGCGCCGCTGGCTGCGCGAGATCCATGACGCCACCGGCCACACGACCGTCTTCGTCACCCACGACCAGGAAGAGGCGCTGGAGCTCGCCGACCGCGTCGTGGTGATGAGCCAGGGCAAGATCGAGCAGGTCGGATCCGCCGACGACGTCTACGACCGGCCGAACTCGCCCTTCGTCTACGGCTTCATCGGCGACTCGAGCGCACTTCCGGTGCGGGTGGAGAATGGCGAGGTCTGGCTGGAGGACCGCACCGCCGGCCTCCAGGCGAAGGATGTGCCGGATGGCGACGCCACGCTCTACTTCCGCCCGCACGACATCGACCTGCTCGACGGCTGCGGCGGCTGCATCGCCGGTACGTTGGCGGCGAGCCGGCGCGTCGCGGGAACGCGGCGGGTCGAGCTCGAGGTCGGCGGCCGCGCCGAGAAGGTCGAGATCGAAATTCCAGTCGACCACCCCGCCGCCACGAAGAGCAGGTTGGCCTTCAGGCCGCGCAAATGGGCGGTCTATCCGAAGCGGGGATAGCCGGCGGTATCGCTTAGGGTGGAACTGCCCCTCACCCGTACCCTCTCCCCGTGAAGAACGGGGAGAGGGAGATCGCGAACGAGGGCAATCCCCCTCTCCCCGCATGCGGGGAGAGGGTACGGGTGAGGGGCAGCTTCCTGCCGAACGACGATGAAGGTCGGCTTCAAGCCAGGCGCGAAACGTCTCAGCTTCCGGTGATGGCGCCGGCGATGGTGCGGATGTTGTAGCGCATCATCTCGACATAGGTCGGTGCTGGTCCGTCCGCAGCCGACAGCGCGTCCGAATAGAGCGCGCCGCCCACCTTCAGGCCGGTCTCCTTCGCAATCTGCTCGATCAGGCGGGGATTGCTGACGTTCTCGACGAAGACCGCCGAGGCGCTGTCCTGGCGCACCTGGTCGATCAGCTTCGCGACGTCCGCGGCCGAGGCTTCGGCATCCGTCGAGATGCCTTCCGGCGCAAGGAAGGTGATGCCGTATTCCCTGGCGAAATAGCCGAAGGCGTCGTGCGACGTGATGATGGTGCGCTTGCCCTCCGGGATCGCGGCCACGTCGGCGCGCAATTCGGCATCGAGCGCTTTCAGAGTCTCGGTGTAGGCGGCGGCGTTCGCCTTGTAGCTGTCGCAGCCGGCGGCGTCCGCCGCGCAGAGCGCGTCGGCAATGTTGGCGACGTAGATGATCGCGTTGGGCACAGACTGGAAGGCGTGCGGGTCGAAGGCGCCGTGGTCGTCGCCTTCGTGCCCGGCTTCGGCCTCATGCCCGTGCTCATCCGCGCCGGCCTCGATCGGCGTCACGCCCTTGGTGAGTTCGGCAATCGGTGCCCTGGTGCCGCTCGCCTCGACGACGCGGTTGATGAAGCCCTCGAACTTGAGGCCGTTGGCCAGCACGACCTCGGCCGCGCCGATGCGCGCCGCGTCCTGCGGCTTCGGCTCGTAGACATGCGCGTCGCCGTTGGGACCGACGAGGACGGTCAGGTCGATGCGGTCGCCGCCGACCTGTCTGGCCATGTCGCCGATGATCGAGAACGTGGCGACGACCTTGAGCGGCTCGGCCATGGCCGCGGCGGGAAGGGCGGCCAGCGCCGTGGCGGCGAGCAGGACGCGCGCAAGAATGGTTCGCATGGTCAGGTCTCCTAGGCTGTACGGTGACGATGGGGACGGACGCGGCTCCTCAACGCGCCGCGCGGGGCGGCGATGATGGAGGCGGCATAGACGACGCCCGCCGACAGGATGATGGCCGGGCCGGACGGCAGCTCGGCGTGATAGGATAGAAGCAGCCCGGCGACCGACGAGGCGATGCCGACGGCAATCGCCACGGCCACCATCGGCCCGACGCGGGACGTCCAGAATCGCGCGGCCGCCGCCGGCAGCATCATCAGCCCGACCGCGAGCAGCGTGCCCAGCGCCTGAAAGCCGCCGACGAGGTTGAGCACGACCAGCGCCAGGAAAATGAAATGCGTCGGTGTGCCGAGACGGCTTACCGAGCGCAGGAAAAGCGGGTCGAGGCACTCCGCCACCAGTGCCCGCCAGAATACGGTCACCGTCACCGCGGTGACGACCGCGACCGAGGCGATGAGCCAAAGCGCATCGTCGGTGAGCGCCAGCACCGTGCCGAACAGCACGTGCATCAGGTCGACCGACGATCCGCGCATCGACACCAGCAGCACGCCAAGCGCCAGCGAGATCAGGTAGAACGCGGCCATCGAAGCGTCTTCGCGCTGCACGGTCAGCCGCGACACCGCGCCGGCGCCGAGCGCGACGACCATCCCCGCAAACAGCCCGCCGATGGTCATCGGCACGATCTCCAGCCCGTAGAGGAGGAAGCCGACAGCTGCGCCGGGAAGGATGGCATGCGCCATCGCGTCGCCCGTCAGGCTCATGCGCCTGAGCATCAGGAACACGCCGACCGGACAGGAGGACAGCGACAGGAGCACCGAGCCGGCGAGCGCCCGCTGCATGAAGGCGTAGTCGACGAACGGCGCCAGCAGGAAGTCGTAGATCGCGTTCATGCCGCCCTCGGGCCGTGATCGTGGTCGTGGTGATGATCGTGCCCGTGTGCATGATCGTGATCGTGCTCCGGCTCGCACCACGGCGCGTCCTCGCTCCATGCTTCGGTGAAGCGCCGCGCCTTGAGCAGGTTCTCCGGCCGCAACACGTCGGCCGTCGCGCCCCAGGCGACGGGCTGGCGCGCCAGCAGCAGCGTCTGCGGGAAATGCTCGCGCACCAGCTCCATGTCGTGGCTGACGACGATGACCGTGCGCTTCTCGCCGTGCCAGCGCCGGATCAGCGCGACGAGGTCGGCGACGGTGCGCGCGTCGATCGCATTGAACGGCTCGTCGAGCAGGATGAGCTCGGCATCCTGCACCAGGACGCGGGCGAACAGCGCCCGCTGCAGCTGGCCGCCCGACAGCGTGTCGATCGGCCGGTTCTCGAAACCCTCGAGCCCGACCGCCGACAGCGCGCGCGCCACCGTCGCCCGGTCTTCGCCGGTGAAGCGTCCGAGCAGTCCGCGCTTCGGCCACAGGCCGAGCGAGACGAGATCGACGACGCGGGCGGGAAAGCCGCGGTCGATCTCGGATTGCTGCGGCAGGTAGGCGACGCGGGCGGAAGGATCGCGCTCGAACTCGCCCGACATCGGCGCCAGCATGCCGGCGATGCCCTTGAGCAGCGTCGACTTGCCCGAGCCGTTGGCGCCGATGATCGCGGTCAGCGATCCACGCGCGACCGTGCCGCTCAGGTGATGGACGGCCGGATGGCTGTCATAGCCGAGCGTCAGATCGCGGAAGGTGAGGCAGGCCTGGGTCATGTTCGCTCCGCAAGCGGCCGCGCCGCGCGAGGCGATCTTCCTATGTTATGTTATTACATTCGTCAAGCAGCGCGGACCGGCGTCGCGCCCGCCTTCGCCCGCCGGCGTCGCGCCCCGCCCCCAGTTCCGCCGCGCTATTGATTCACGTCAAGGACCCAGAACCGAAAGGCTGTCACTCGAAATTACAACTTTCGCAGCGAGGCAAGCGTGGCCAAAGATACCTCCTCCGACGGGCCGGCTACCTTAGGGGTGGCCAAGGGCGGCGCGCCGGCGCCTTCGTTGCGCGATGTCCTCGGCGATGCGGCGCCCGGGCCGACGCGCCGGGTGGGCCGGACATTGCGCTGGCTGCTGATCGGCGCGGGGCTCGTCGCCGCGGGCTATTTCGGCTGGGCCTACTTCGCGCAAGACAGCGGCTACGTCTACACGACGCAAAAGGTCACCAGGGGCGATCTCACCGTGATCGTCACCGCGACCGGGACCGTGCAGCCGATTACCCAGGTCGATGTCTCGAGCGCCATATCCGGGATCGTCCGCAAGGTGAATGTCGACTACAACAGCACCGTCTATCGCGGCGACGTGCTGGCCGAGCTCGATGCCGATACGCTCCAGGCGGGCGTTGCCAGCGCACGCGCCCACCTGGTCGTCGCCAACGCCAACGTCGCCAAGGCCAGGGCGACATCGAACGCGTCGAAAGCCACGTACGAACGCCAGGAGGCGCTGTTCAACCGCGGCGTTATGTCGGCGCAGACGCTCGAAGACACGCGTCTCACGATGGACGCCGCAGACGCCGCGCTCAAGGCCGTGGAGGCGGAGGTGCTCGTCGCCGATGCCGATCTGAAGCTGGCCGAGACGAATCTCGCCAAGACGCTGATCACCTCGCCGATCGACGGCGTCGTATTGACGCGCGATGTCAACGAAGGCTCGACGATCGCCGCCTCGCTCTCCGCGCCTGTGCTGTTTTCCATTGCTGGCGATCTGAAGCGCATGGAGGTACAGGTCGACGTCGACGAGGCCGACATCGGCAATGTCGCCGTCGGCCAGTCTGGGACCTTCACGGTGGATGCCTATCCCGACCGGAAGTTCCCGGCGCAAATCACCGAGATCCGCTTCGTCTCCGAGACCATCAACAATGTGGTGACCTACAAGGCCCTGCTCTCGGTGGACAATACCGAGCTCTTCCTGCGTCCCGGCATGACCGCCACGGCGGATATCGTGGTCAATACGGTCCGCGACGCCCTGCTCGTGCCGAATGCGGCGCTTCGCTACACGCCGCCGGCGGAGAAAAGCTCCGGCGGCGGGCTGTTGAGCATGTTCGGGCCGCCTGACACGGGCACGGCGACCACCGCCGAACTCCCCGGCGGCGCGCGCACGCTGTGGGTCATGCGCGACAAGGTGCCGGTCGAAGCGACCGTCGTGACCGGGTCGACCGACGGCCAGAACACCGAGTTGAAGTCCGGCGACCTCGTCGAGGGCGACGCCGTCGTTCTTGATGCCGTCGCGGCCAAGTGAGACGGCTGCCTTGGACGTTTCCTCCCCTCCTCTGATCGAGTTCCGTGCACTGACCAAGGTCTATGGCAGCGGCGAGGCCGAGGTGCGCGCGCTCGACGGCGTCGACCTCTCCATCGCGCGCGGCGAGTTCGTCGCCATCATGGGGCCCTCGGGGTCGGGCAAGTCGACGGCGATGAACATCATGGGCTGTCTCGACGTGCCGACGTCGGGCGATTACCTGTTCCAGGGCGTTCCGGTGAGCGGGCTTAATCGCGACGAGCGGACGCTGCTGCGCCGCCATATGATCGGCTTCGTCTTCCAGGGGTTCAACCTGCTCGCCCGCACCACCGCCGTGGAGAACGTCGAGCTGCCGCTGATCTACCGCGGCATGAACGAGGTTGACCGGCGCCGGCTCGCGCTGCAGGCGCTCGGCCAGGTCGGCCTCGCCGACCGCGCCAATCATACCTCGGCTGAGATGTCCGGTGGCCAGCAGCAGCGTGTGGCGATCGCAAGGGCGATCGTCACCAGCCCCATGGTCCTGCTCGCCGACGAGCCTACCGGCAACCTCGATACGAAGATCAGCCGCGAGATCATGGGCATCGTCACCCGCCTCAACGCGGACGAGGGCCTCACCGTGATCATGGTGACCCACGAGGACGATATCGCCCTCTATGCGCGCCGGGTCATCCGCTTCGTCGACGGCAAGATCGAGTCCGACAGGGTGCAGGAGCCGACCGGTGTTCTATGAAACCTTGAAGCTCGCCGCGCAGGCTATTCTGCGCAATCCGATGCGCTCGTTCCTGACCATCCTCGGCATCGTCATCGGCGTCGCGGCGGTCATCGCCATGGTGACCATCGGCAACGGCACGACCGCTCAGGTAACCGCGGAACTCAGCAAGCTCGGCAGCAACATGCTGTTCGTGCGGCCGGGCCAGTTCGGGCCGGGGCGGGCCAGCACCCAGGCGAAATCCTTCACCTCGAAGGACGTCGCCGCGATCCGCGACCAGGTTTCCGGCCTGCGCGCGGTCGCGCCGATGGCGCAGGCGTCGGCGACCGTCATCTTCAGCGGCGAGAGCCGGCAGAGCACCGTCGCCGGCACCAACGCCGACTATCTCATCGTCGGCGACTGGACGATTGCGGCCGGCCGCGCCTTCCTGCCGGCCGAGGAGCGCGGCACCGCCGTCTGCATGATCGGCGACACCGTGCGCGGCAAGCTGTTCGGCAGTTCGCCGCCGCTCGGCAAGAGCATCCGGGTCGGCAAGGTATCGTGCGAGGTCATCGGCGTGCTCGGCGAGAAGGGTGAGTCCAGCATGGGCACGGACCAGGACGATACCGTTCTCATGCCGCTGCGTACCTTTCAGCGGCGCATGGCCGGCAACAGCGACGTCGATACGATCCTGGTGTCGGCGCGCGACGGCGTCGCCACCAGCAAGGTCAAAGGCGACATCGAGCGCCTGATGCGCGAGCGGCGCAGCATCGTGGCGGGCGAGGACGACGACTTTTCGGTCAACGACATGACCCAGATCGCCGCCACCATGTCCGGAACCACCAGCATCCTGACCGGGCTGCTCGGTGCCGTCGCGGCGGTCAGCCTGCTTGTCGGCGGCATCGGCATCATGAACATCATGCTTGTGTCGGTGACCGAGCGCACGCGCGAGATCGGCATCAGGCTCGCCATCGGCGCGCTCGAAAGCCAGGTCCTGACCCAGTTCCTCGTCGAGGCGACGGTGCTGGCCTTGTTCGGGGGCATCGTCGGCATCCTGTTCGGCCTCGGGCTTGCCTACGGCGCCGACCTCTATCTCGGCATTCCCTTCGTCACCAGTCCGAGCATCATCGTCCTCGCCTTCGTGTTTTCGGCGCTGATCGGCATGGGGTTTGGCTATTTCCCCGCGCGCCAGGCCGCCCGGCTGAATCCGATCGAGGCGCTCAGGCACGAATAGAGACGTGCGAATGGCGCTTCCCGTGCCGCTGCGATGGGATCGCTCTTGCAACCGCGCGTCCCACCGTTCAAACATCGCAACGCTTCACGCTCCGGTCACCCATGCCCCGTCGCATCATCCTCATCCGACACGGCGACGATCCGCCCGACGACCGCGCCTATAAATGGCTTGAGCGGAACGGATACGAGCCGCAGGTGGTAAAGCCTTTCGCGGGGGAGGCGCTCCCGCACAGTACGGACGGGATCGCCGGCAGCATCGTTTATGGCGGGCGATACCCGGCCTACGAGACTGAGCGCTATCCCTTTCTCAACCGCGAAAACGAATGGATCGACCGGTGCATGGGCGAGGGCGTTCCGCTGCTCGGCATATGCCTGGGCGCGCAGATGATCGCTTATAGGCTGGGCGCTGATGTCGGCCCATCGCCCGATGGCTGGCACGAATTCGGATGCTATGAGATCACGCCGACGGAGGCGGGGCGAGACATCCTGCCGGAGCCGATCCACGTCACACAGGCGCATTTCCACACCTTCAGTATGCCAGACGGTGCCGAGCACCTCGCAACGAGCGCTCTGTTCGCGAACCAGGCATTCCGCGTCGGGGAGCGGATCTACGGGGTCCAGTTCCATCCGGAAGTCACGATGGACGGGTTCCGTCGCTGGCAGGATGTGATGCGGGCGAATTATGGCAAGCCGGGTGTGCAAACGCGCGCCGAACAGGACGACCTACTGGCACGCCACGACGCCAGGCAAGGCGATTGGTTCCACGGCTTCCTCGCCAGGCTGCTTGCGCCAGCGGCGTGAGCGAGCCTAAGACGAACCGACAAAAACAACCGCAAGGGAGATATGCATGACCGAAGATCCGATCGTCATCACCGCAGCCCGGCGCACGCCGATGGGCGGTTTCCAGGGCGTCTTCAAGGACCGCGCGGCGCCTGAGCTCGGCAAGGTCGCCATTGCCGCCGCGCTCGTCCAGGCGGGTCTTGCGGCGGAAGAGGTGGACGAGGTGATCATGGGCTGCGTCCTGCCGGCGGGCCTCGGCCAGGCGCCCGCCCGCCAGGCCGCGCTCGGCGCCGGCCTGCCGCAGTCGGTGCCCTGCACCACCGTCAACAAGATGTGCGGTTCGGGCATGAAGGCGGCGATGCTGGGCTATGATTCGATCGCGGCCGGCTCCGCCCGCATCGTCGTCGCCGGCGGCATGGAGAGCATGACGAACGCGCCGTATCTGCTGGAGAAGGCGCGCGCGGGCATGCGGCTCGGTCACGGCCGGGTCATGGATCACATGTTCCTCGACGGGCTGGAGGACGCCTACGACAAGGGCCGCCTGATGGGCACCTTCGCCGAGGACACGGCGCGCGAGCTGCAGTTCACCCGCGAGGCGCAGGACGAGTTCGCGCTCGCCTCGCTCGACCGGGCGCGCCGCGCCATCGCCGAAGGCCGCTTCCATCTCGAGGTGGCGCCGGTGGGCGACGTCGTCGAAGACGAGCAACCCGGCAAGGCGAGGCCCGAGAAGATCCCGCTGCTGAAGCCGGCCTTCCGCGCCGACGGCACGGTGACGGCGGCGAACTCGTCGTCGATCTCGGACGGCGCCGCGGCACTCGTGCTGATGCGGATGTCCGATGCCGACCGGCGCGGCATTGCGCCGCTCGCGATCGTGCGCGGCCATGCAAGCCACGCCCAGGCGCCTGCCTGGTTCACCACCGCGCCGATCGGCGCCATGAACAAGGTGCTGGAAAAGGTCGGCTGGTCCGCGGACGACGTCGACCTCTACGAGATCAATGAGGCCTTCGCGGTGGTGGCGCTGGCGGCGATGCGCGAACTCGGCCTGCCGCACGACAAGGTCAACGTCAACGGCGGCGCCTGTGCGCTCGGCCATCCGATCGGCGCTTCCGGCGCCCGCATCCTCGCCACGCTTCTGGCCGAGATGGACGCCCGCGACGTCAAGCGCGGCATCGCTTCGCTGTGCATCGGCGGCGGAGAGGCGACGGCGATGGCGGTGGAGAGGCTCTAGTCGGGACCTCCCGAAGGTCGCCCACCCGCGAGCTTCTCTCTGCAGGACTTCTGAGCTAGTGTGACGTTGGGGAAAGCCCTGCGGCGCGACATCGCGCCTCGGCCGGCCCCGGGGACGTGCCGTTCATACCCATCGCAGTCATGTGAGTTGCTCGCGGGAGGCAGTCATGAGCGCTTTCAACGTCGTACGCTTCAAGATCAAGCCTGGCATGGAAGACGCGTTTCTCGATGCCCACCGGACGGTCGTTGCGGCCTGGCCCGGCCTGCGGCACGCCAACATCATTGCCGCCGGCGAGGGCCGCTACTGCATCATCGCCGAGTGGGACAGCATGGATGCGCTTGCCGCCGCCCGGCCGCAAATGATCGCGACGCTCGACAGCTTCCGCCACACGCTCCTCGATCTCGGCAACGGGATGGGCGTCACGGATCCCATTTCCGGGACGGTGGTTCTGGCGCTCAAGTAGCCGGCCTTGCGTTTCGGCAAACTCGGTGCTCCGGCGGGCGAACCAAACGCGGGCAGACGCCTGCGCCCGCCCGTAGGCTCATGCCGCGACGCGGGCGCCATAGCGGTGGAGCAGCGGTAGGACCGCATCAGCAAGGGGAGCGCCCTGTCCGGCACGTTCTCGGAGATCCCCGCCACGGGCGGCGCGGGAAGGTCGTTGCCCATTCCGCGGGGCTCTGTCACAGCTGTGGCAGACTTGGGAGCAAACCAACCGAGGCACTGCATGCACGAACTCATCCGCCGTTTCGTCGGTGCCGCCAACGCGTTCGACGTCGAAACGGCGCTGGCGCTGTTCGCGCCGGACGCCGTCATCGACGACGTGTCGGTCGGCGACAGCTTTGTCGGCACCGCCGGCGTCCGCGACTATCTCCAGCGGTTCTTTGTCGGCTACCATACGGTCAGCAAGATCCTGTTGGTGGAAGCCATGGGAAAGCGCCGCGCCGTGGTTCGGCTCGATTTCACCGGCGATTTCGGTCATGAAACCGGCATGCTGGACATATCGATCAACGCCGAAGGACTGATCGTCTCGATTGACGCCGATCTGGATTGAGGCGGATCCGCTGGCGTTCCGCGGTCTCGCGGACCGTCTTCTCCCCTAAACCTTCAGCCCGATCTCGGTCTGGCCCTCTGTGCCGAAGATGCGCAGATAGCGCTCGATTTCCGACCGTTCGCCCGTCGCCTTCAGCGGGTTGTCGGAGAGCTTGACCGCCGGCCGGCCGTTGGCTTCGGTGACCTTGCAGACGAGCGAGATCGCATTGAGCCCTTCGACCTCGCGCGGCGCGCAGCCTTCGAAGTCGTTGGTGAGGTTGGTGCCCCAGCCGAAGGCCATGCGGACCTTGTTGTGGAAATGGTGGTAGGCGGCGACGATCGTATCGACGTCGAGCCCGTCGGAGAAGATCAGCAGCTTTTCGCGCGGATCGCGTCCCTTCTCCGTCCACCACTTGATGATCCGCTCGCCGCCTTCAATTGCCGGAGCGCTGTCGGGACGGAAACCGGTCCAGTCGGCCACCCAGTCCGGCGCTTCGCGGAGGAAGGAGGCAGTGCCGAAGGTGTCCGGAAGCACGATCAGCAGGTTGCCGCCATAATATTTCTTCCAGTCCTTCAGCACCTGGTAGGGCGCCTTTTTCAGCTCCTCCTCGCTGTCGGCCAGCGCCGCCAGCACCATCGGCAGTTCATGCGCGTTGGTGCCGACGGCCTCGAGATCGTTGTCCATGGCCAAGAGCACGTTGGACGAGCCGGTGAAGGCGCCGCCGAGCCCTTCCTTCAGCGCCTCGACGCACCAGCGGTGCCACAGGAAGGAGTGGCGGCGGCGCGTACCGAAGTCGGAAATGCGCAGGTCGGGCAATTGCTTGAGCCGTTCGACCTTGTCCCAGAGCTTCGCCTTGGCGCGGGCATAGAGGACGTCGAGCGAGAACGGGCCGAGCGACTTCATCGCCGCACGCGAGCGCAGTTCGTTGATGATGGCGAGCGCCGGGATCTCCCACATCGAGGTGTACATCCACGGACCGGGGAAAGTGAGCTCGAACTGGCCGTCCTTCTTCGTCAGCTCGTAGTCGGGAAGCTGGAAGTCCTTGAGCCAGTCGAGGAACTCGGGCGAGAAGATCTGCTTGCGGCCGTAGAAGCTGTTGCCGGCGAGCCAGATCATCTCCTTCTTCTTGAAGCGCAGCGTGCGAGCGTGGTCGAGCTGGTCGCGCAGTTCCTCGATGTCGATCTCGTCGGCCAGCCTGTAGCGGGTGGCGCGGTTGATCAGGTCGAAGGTGGCGTCGACCTTCGGATAGACGCCCCAGATCATCTGCAGCATCAGCAGCTTGTAGAAATCCGTATCGAGCAGGCTGCGCACGATCGGGTCGAGCTTCCAGGTGTGGTTGTAGACCCGGCGCGCGATGTCAGTCTTGGTGGCCATGCTCTTCCCTCTCTCCGCCAAGCTTCCTAGGCGCTGCAAGGGGGAAAATCCAGTCGGGCGAAGCGGTTGTGCGGCGCCGCGCGCGCTTGCGCTATGCGGCTGACGCGTGCTTCGTTGTCGCCATGAGGCGGGCGGCAGGGCAATCGGGAACAGCAATCTTGTTCGGCGCGGCGGCTTTGGCGCCGGGCGAGGCGCTGGCGCATGCGTCGGACCGCGGCTTCGTCCTGCTGCTGCCGACCGGACACTACATCGTCGGCGGGGCATTGGCCGTCGCTGCGAGTTTCGCGGTGCTGTGGCTGGTGCCGGCGGGCGCGCTCGGGCGGCTTGCCGCGCGCCGAGCGACGCTCGTCGGCCGGCTGCCGGACCTGCGGACGGCAACGAGCTGGGTGTCCCTTGCCGTGCTGGCAATTCTCGTCGCGGCCGGCTGGCTCGGCAGCCGCGACCCGCTGTCGAACCCGCTGCCGCTCGTGGTCTGGACGTTGTTCTGGATCGGCCTGACCATGGCGACCGGAGTGCTGGGCAACGTGTTCGACTGGCTCGATCCGTGGCGCGGGCCGGCGCGGCTCTTCGGCCGGGCGGGAGTGCGTCCCGCGCCGGCCTGGCTCGACCGGCTCGGATATCTGCCGGCGATCGTCCAGTTCGCGGTCTTCGCTTGGTTCGAACTCGTCTATCCCGCGCCCGACGATCCGGCCCGGCTCGCCTGGGCGGTGTCGATCTACTGGCTGGTGAACTTCGCCGGTGTCCTCGCCGTCGGCCACGATCGGTGGACGCGGCGCTGCGAACCGTTCTCTGTCTTCTTCAGCATCGTCTCGAAACTGGCCATCGTGGAGCGCAGCGAGGGCCACCTGCGCCTGTGCCTGCCCGGCGGAAAACTTGCCGGAGCAGAGCCGCTCCCGCTCTCCGGCGCGCTGTTCCTGCTTCTCGTGCTCGGCTCGGTCTCCTTCGACGGATTGATGCGCACTTTCGCCTGGCTGGGGGCGATCGGCGTCAATCCGCTGGAATTCCCAGGCCGGTCGGCGGTGATGCTCGAAAACACGGCAGGCCTCGTTCTGGTGCCGGCGGCATTCTCCGCTGCGTTCTTCGTGTCGGTTTGGGCAGGCGAGAGGCTCTCGGGCGAACCGGTGCCGCTCGCGCGGGCGGCCGGGACGCTGGTGTGGTCGATCGCGCCGATCGCGCTCGCCTATCATTTCGCGCACTATCTGATCGCGCTTCTGGTCAACGGCCAATACGCCCTGGCGGCGATCTCTGATCCGTTCTCGCGCGGCTGGAACCTCTTCGGCACGGCCGACAACTACATCTCGGCCGGGCTGGTCATGGGTCCGGGCGCGGCCTGGGTCCTGTGGAACTGCCAGGCGGCGGCGATCGTGGGAGCGCATGTGCTTGCGGTCGTGCTTGCGCACATGTTGTCGGAGAGGTTGCACGGGAGTTCGCGGGGTGCGGCGAGGAGTCAGATTCCGCTTACAATTCTGATGATCCTGTATACGGTATTCGGACTATGGCTGCTTGCGACGCCGACCGGTGCCTGACGTTGTCGAACGGATCGCTTGCGCACTTTGGGGACAAATGATCTAGTTTGCATACATTCGATTTTCGTCCTTGGCGAAGTGATCGGAGATGCGCGTTTTCTGGGCGAATGTGACAAGCAAGGGGAACTGGCATGAGCGAAGAACAGGGAAAGATCAGCTTTCTGAGGAAGAGCATCAATCGCCGCACGGCGCTGAAGGGCATCGGTGCCGCTGCCGGCCTGGCTGCGGGGCCGGGCTTCGTGCGCTATGCGCAGGCGCAATCTTCGGCGCCGATCAAGATCGGCTTCCAGGCGCACCGCACCGGCATCGGCGCCTCCTACGGCCGCTGGTACGAAAAGACCACGATGGCCGCGATCAAGGCAATCAACGCCGCCGGCGGCATCAACGGACGCCCGGTCGAAATCGTCACCGAGGATGACGGCACCGACGCCAAGCGCGGACCGGAAGTGGTCGAGAAATTCGCCAACCAGCACAAGGTCGACGTGGTCTACGGCACGCTGTTCAGCCATGTCGTGATCGCGTCCTCGCCGGCGGCCGGCGAACTCAAGATCCCGTACTACGTCGTGTCGGAAGGCCACCACGTCGCCTCGACCAAGATGAACCGCTACGTCTTCCAGCCGGGCATCACCGACGTGAAGAGCCAGATCCAGTCGATGGCGCCGTGGATCGCCGGCAATGTCGGCAAGAAGGTCACGCAGATCTTCCCGGACTTCGCTTTCGGCCACGACCATCGCGACTATCTCCCGCCGGCGCTCAAGGCGCAGGGTGCCGACGTGATCGCCCAGATCGCCATCCCGCCGACCGAGTCGTCCTTCACCAAATACTTCCCGCAGATTCCGGCGGAGACCGAAGTCATCTACCACGTGATGGTCGGGCCGGCGGTGCTGACCTTCGTCAAGGAGCTCGGCGAGTTCTATGGCTCGAACCGGCCGCAGCTGTTCGGCTTCATCGACTCGCTGGAAGCCGTCGACATCAATTCGCCCGGCCTCGAATTCCTCGACGGCAGCCATTTCTGGGAAGGCGCGCCGCGCTACGCACAGGCTGACGACAGCGAGGCCATGAAGGCCTATCGCGCCGCCGTCGGCATCGACGACAACGGTGCGTCCGTCGACGATCCGAAGGACATCTCGACCGCCGCGCACATGTTCGGCTGCTGGGAGACGCTCTATGTCATCAAGCAGGCGATGGAAGCCGCCGGCTACCAGGGACCGCAGGACCGCGCCAAACTGGTCGAGGCCACCGAGGCACTGACCGAGTTTCCCGAAGGGCCGGAGCATCCGCAGGGCGCCAAGGTCTTCAACGGCAAGATCCACCAGGTGTTCGGCATCCAGAACATTTCCAAGGTCGAAGGTGGCAAGCTCAAGGTCATCCACAAGACATCGATCAACGACGGCGTCTACGAGCCCGAAGGCGACTACACGACGATGCCGCTCTGACGACGGTTTCCGGTTGAAAGGTAATGACGAGGTATATACCTTGTCATTACCTTTTATCGGAGTGTTCGCCATGGCCAAGGAAGCCGTTTTCACGATGAAGCTCGAACCGGAGCTGCGCGACGCGTTTATGGCGGCGGCGAAGCATGCCGACCGATCCGCCTCGCAGATCGTGCGCGAATTCATGCGCGACTACGCTAAGCAGGATCGCGAATACGTCGTCTGGCTCCAGCGCAAGGTGGATAAGGCGCGTGCGGATATCGAGGCAGGTAGGGTCCATACGCAGGAGGAGGTCGAGGCGCATATGGACCGGCTGATCGCAGACCTTGAGCGCAGGGCTCGTGAGGCGGCTGAGTGAAGCTCGTCTGGACGGCCTTTGCGAAGCGCGACCTTGGCGAGATCGTCACCTACATCTGGTTCGACAATCCGTCGGCGGCGAAGCGCGTTCGTGAGCGAATCGAGAAAACCGCGCGCTATCTTAAATCTCAGCCGTTCATGGGACGGATGGGCGAAGTTCCTGGAACGCGGGAGGCTTTCGTGCCTCCAAGCTACAGGATCGTCTATGAGGTGAGCGAAGGAACGGTTTCGATCCTTCGCGTGGTGCACACCTCCCGCCAATGGCCGCCGGCCGACGACGAGATCTCCTGAATGGCCTTCGGACCGCATCTTCTTCTCGCCACCCTCGAAGGCCTCGTCATGGCGGCAGTGCTGGCGCTGATGGCGCTCGGCCTGTCGCTCGTCTTCGGTGTCATGCGTGTCGTCAACGTCGCGCATGGCGAGTTCTTCATGCTGGGCGCGGTGCTGGCCTGGTATTTCTCGACACTTGTCACGGGCCACCCGGCGATCGGCTTTCTTCTGGCGCTGGTGCTCTCGCCGCTGGTCGTCGGCGCGATCGCGTTTGCGGCCGAGCGGCTGGTGCTGCGAAGAATCCACTACAATCCGGAGGCGACGATCGTCGCCACGATCGGCCTGCTCTATGTCCTTCAGCAGGCCGCGCTCACCTTCTACGGACCCGACGCCAACCCGGTCGTGCCGCCGTTCAACTACCGCGTCCTCCTGCCTTGGTTCGGCTATTCCGGTTACAAGCTCGCCGTGATCGTCGCGTCGATCCTGCTCATCACCCTGACCTGGCTGGTGCTGACCCGCACGAAGATCGGCCTCGTCATGCGCGCCACGCAATACGATCGCGAGACGGCCCAGGCCTTCGGCATTCCGGTCGATCGCGTCTATGCCGGCGTCTTCGCGCTCGGCGCGATGCTGGCGGCGGTCGCTGCCGTGCTGATCGTCCCGATCCAGCAAGCGCATTATCTGATGGGAACCGATCCGTTGCTCTTGTCCTTCATCGTCGTGATCATCGGCGGCTTGGGGTCGTTGCGCGGTACGGTGGTGGCCGCCCTTCTGATCGGGGTGTCCGACGGCGTCATCTCGGTGTTCTTTTCGCCGACGCTCGCCAAGATGCTGGCGACGCTGCTGGTGGCAATGGTGCTGGTGTTCCGCCCGCAGGGCCTGTTCGGAACGGCGGCGCGATGAGCGGCCATCTTTCTGCCCGCGACGATATGAGGGTCTGGGGTCTTCACTTCGGCCTGATCGCTCTTCTCTTCGCCGCCCAATATGTGCTGCCCGACTACCACAACGGCGTCATCGCCCGCGTCATGGTGCTGGCGCTCTTCGCCATGGGCTACAATGTCCTGTTCGGCTACACCGGCCTTCTGTCTCTCGGCCACTCGATGTTCTTCGCCGCCGGGCTCTATGGCGCGGGCCTGCCGATCTACCATTTCGGCGTCCATCCGCTGCCCGCCTTCGCCATCGGCATAGGTTGCGGCACGGCGCTTGCGCTACTTGTCGGCGCGCTGGCGCTGCGCACCACCGGCGTCGCCTTCATGATCGTGACGCTGATGTTCGCGCAGGTCGCCTACCTGATGTCGCTCTGGCTCGGCGAATGGACGCGCGGCGACGAGGGGCTGACGCTCTCGCGCGACGAGCGCATCATCGAGATCGGCCCGATGTTCCTCGACATGACCAACCGCGACACGCGCTATGTCATAGCCTGGGCGCTGTTTTCGATCGGCCTCGGCATCACGCTCCTGATCGCCCGCTCCCGCTTCGGCCGCGTGCTGGTGGCGATCCGCGAGAACGAGGAGCGCGCGCGGATGTTGGGCTTCGACACGTTCGCGAACAAGCTGGCGTCGGTGACCATCTCCGGCGCGATCGCGGCAACGGCCGGCGCTGCCTATGTGCTCCTCTTCGGATACATGGGCTCCACATTCGCCTCGATCCAGTATTCGATCCTGCCGCTGCTCTGGGTGCTGCTCGGCGGAGCCGCGACCACGCTCGGCCCCTTCTTCGGCACGCTGTTGATGTTCTATCTCGCCGAACTGTCGAACGATGCGCTGAACGCCTGGCTTCCCGACGCGCGGCTCAACCAGATCGGCATCGTCGGCGTGGCGTTGATCCTGCTCGTCTTGTTCTTCCCCAAAGGCCTCTTCGGCTCGATCCGCGAACGGTGGCTGAAATGGCTGCCGTGACCCCGCTCCTCGTCGTCGACGATCTGCACCGCTCCTTCGGCGGGCTGAAGGCGGTCGACGGTGTCGATTTGACGGTGATGCCGGGCGAGGTGAGGGCGATCATCGGCCCCAACGGCGCCGGCAAGTCGACGCTGGTCGGGCTGATCTGCGGTCGCATAGAGCCCACTTCCGGATCGATCGTCTTCGACGGCCGGGACATCACCTCGATGCCGGCGCACAGGCGGGTGAGGCAGGGTATCGCCTACACGTTCCAGATCACCTCGATCTTCCCGAATCTGACCGTGTTCGACAATGTCGCCCTGCCAGTCCAGCGCAGCCAGCATCACGCGGTAGGCGCCGCGCGCCTGCGCCGTGGCGTGCTGGAAGCACTGGAGCGCGTCGGGCTCACCGACCGCGCCGACCAGACAGCGGGCGAACTGGCCTATGGCCACCAGCGCTTGCTCGAGGTGGCGATGGGCCTGTCGCTGAAGCCGCGGCTGCTGATCCTGGACGAGCCGACGCAGGGCCTGTCGGACGGCGAGATCGAGGGCTTCATCGCCCTGGTGCGCGAGATCGCCAGAGATGCGACCGTGATGCTGATCGAGCACAACATGGCGGTGGTCATGAGCCTCGCGCACCGCATCACAGTGCTCAGTTCGGGCAAGGTGCTGGCGGAAGGCACGCCGGAGGAGATCCGCGCAGACACCCACGTCCAGGCTGCCTATCTGGGGACGCCGGACGATGATTGACGTTCTCACGATCCAGGGCCTCGACTGCGCCTATGGCGAGGTGCAGGTGCTGTATGGCGTGTCGCTGTCGCTGCGCAGGGGCGAAGTGCTCTGCCTGCTCGGCCGCAACGGCGCCGGCAAGACCACGCTGCTCAAGACGATCATGGGGCTGGTGCCGGCGCGCGCCGGCTCGATCCGCCTCGGCGACACCGAACTGACCGGCCTGCCGGCCTGGCAGGTGCCGAAGCAGGGCGTCGCCTACGTGCCCCAGGGCCGCCGCCTCTTCGCCGAGATGACGGTTGCCGAGAACATCGAGATCGGCCTGAACGCGCGCAGCAAGGGATCGTCGGTCCGCGAGGCCGTGCTCGACCTGTTTCCGCTGCTGCGCGAACGGCTGAAGCAGCGGTCCGGAACGTTGTCCGGCGGCGAGCAGCAGATGCTGGCGATGGCCCGCGCGCTGTGCCTCGAGCCGGAAGTGCTGCTGCTCGACGAGCCGACCGAGGGCCTGATGCCCTCGATGATCGCGAAGATACGCGAGACGGTGGTGGAACTGCGCCGCCGCGGCGTCTCCACCATCCTGGTCGAGCAGCGCGTCGATGCCGTGCTCTCCGTCGCCGACCGTGTGGCGTTCCTCGAAAACGGCCACAACCGCGAGACGGTGGACGTCTCCGCGCTCAAGGCCGACCCCGAGATGGTGAAACGCTACGTGGGCGTGAGCTGACCATTCCGTTGGGGCGAAGTTCAGAACGATAGGCCGGTAAGAAAGGCGAAAGAAACATATCGCGCAAAAGTTGAAAATCATTGCGCAGGAAATCATCTTATGGTTGAACATGCCAATCAGGGAGAGGGTGGCATGTTCAAGCAGGTTGCATTGCTGGCTCTGGCCAGCTCGGTGTCGGGCTGTGCTCATACGACGACGGTTCAGGAGCGTTCGCCGATTTCGGCGATCGAAGCGCTCGGCTTCGACGCATTGGCGCTCCCGACCACCGCCTATGGACCCGGTTCGCTGGTCACTTCGGTGAGGGGAAACGGCCTGACGCCGCCGTACAAGCTGACCTACCTGTGCTCACCCGAATACACGGATCCGCCGTCTCCGAGCATAGACGCCGCAGCCTCGTCTCAGGCTTCGCGGGAGTTCAGCGGCTCATTCAAGCTCGATGTCAGCAGCCTGGCTTCCCTCGGAGTGGGGGCAGGGATCAGCAGCATCGAATCCGTCAGCATCAAGTTCGACAATGTGAAGATCGAGCAACTTGGCTTCGATCAGCTGGGCACCATCCGATCGGGTCTCGGGCCCGTCTGCCGGGATATCGTGGCGGAGTTTTCCCGCAAAGGCATCGCCTATCAGACCAAACAGGCATTGCGCGCTGACGTGGTCTACACAGCGACCTTCAAGAGAGGTGCGTCCGCCGAGGCGAAAGGGGTGGCGATCGCGGCGCTCAAGGCTGCTTTCGGCGGCTCGGTCCAGAGCGATTCCGCCTCGTCGGTCCAGGGCAACGGCCTGTATTACGGCCTCGTCCTTACCAAGGTGTAGGACGGCAGCACTTCGGCATCTGTCTGGCGGTTAAGCCAGGGTAACGCCCGCTTCACGCATCCGCGCTGTCATCGCCGCCAGCGAGCCACCGAAGTCGATCGCGCGGCAGGCGTCCAGCCTGACCGTCACGTCGAAGCCGAGCCTGCGCGCGTCGAGCGCGGAGAAGGCGACGCAGAAATCCGTCGCGAGGCCGACCATCGTCACCTTAGAGATGCCGCGCTCTCTCAGATAGCCGCCGAGACCCGTCGGCGTCGCATGGTCGTTCTCGTAGAAAGCCGAGTAGGAATCGATTTCCTTGCGGAATCCCTTGCGAATGACGAGTTCCGCCTTGGTCCAAGCGAGGTCCGGATGGAACAGCGCGCCTGCCGTGCCCTTCACGCAATGGTCCGGCCAGAGCGTTTGCGGGCCATAGGGCATAGCGATCGTTTCGAAGGGTTGTTTGTCGGGATGGCTCGACGCAAAGCTCGAATGGCCGGCCGGATGCCAGTCCTGCGTCAGCACGACGTGATCGAACGACTGGATGAGCCCGTTGACGATCGGCACGATCTCGTCGCCGCCCGCGACCGCGAGCGCACCACCCGGGCAGAAATCGTTCTGGACATCGATCACCACCAGCGCTTCCATAGCCTTCTCCACGTGCAGATTCGCGGCGTCGAAACTCACCCGAAGCGCTTTGTTGCGTCAATGGCCGCATGCCGCGCAAGAGCTTTGACAAGTGGAGCGCCGGGAGTATCATTTGTATGCATACGAAAGAATCCCGTTAGGGGAACCTGGTCCGAGCATGACCCAGCCGCTTTACGCCAGGCCGAACACGATCGAGGAGGCCGTCGCGCTTCTCTCGGCAGACCGCTGGCGTCTGCTCGCCGGCGGGACGGATTTCTACCCCGCGCAGGGCAACCGTCCGATCCGCGACAACATCCTCGACCTCAACGGGATATCCGCCTTGCGCGGCATCGAGCGCACCGGCGCCGGCATCCGCATCGGTGCGCGCACGAGCTGGACCGATATCATCCGCGCTGATCTGCCGCCGGCCTTCGATGGGCTGAGCCTCGCCGCGCGGGAGGTTGGTTCCGTGCAGATCCAGAACACGGGCACCGTCGCCGGCAACCTGTGCAACGCCTCGCCCGCCGCCGACGGCGTGCCGCCGCTTCTGACGCTTGACGCCAGCGTCGAACTCCGCTCCGCGACCGGCACGCGGATCCTGCCGCTGCCGGCTTTTGTCCTCGGCAACCGCCGCACGGCGCTTCGTCCCGACGAGCTCGTCACGGCCATCCTGATCCCATCCTCCTCGGCCGGCGGCCGCTCCACCTTCCTCAAGCTCGGCGCGCGGCGCTATCTCGTGATCTCGATCGCCATGGTCGCAGCCCGCCTCACGGTTGCGGGTGGACGAGTCGCGCACGCGGCGATCGCCGTCGGTTCCTGTTCGGAGGTCGCGAAGCGGCTGACCGTGCTGGAGGCCGATCTCCTCGGGCGAGACGCAGATACCTCGCTGGCCCATGCCGTGCAGGAGCGCCACCTCGCCGGGCTTTCCCCGATCGACGATGTGCGCGCGAGCGCCGCCTATCGCCGGGAAGCGGCGCGCGAGATCGTGGCGCGGGCGATTGCGCGGCTGGCCGGCGCTGCGGAGGACATTGCCGCATGAGCTTTGCTGGCAGGGATATCGCCTTCGATGTGAACGGCAGCCGCGCGGCGGTGACGGTCTCGCCGGTGGCGCGGCTGTCCGCCGTCCTGCGCGACGAGCTCGGCCTGACCGGCACCAAGGTCGGCTGCGACGCGGGCGACTGCGGCGCCTGCACCGTCCTCATCGACGGCGAGCCGGTCTGCGCCTGCCTCGTGCCGGCCGCCCAGATCGAGGGATCGTCGGTCACGACGGTGGAAGGTCTCGCCAACGGCCATCTGTCGTCGCTGCAGAAGTCCTTTCTCGCGCATGGCGCGGCGCAGTGCGGTATCTGCACGCCCGGCCTTCTGGTCTCCGCAGCCGCGTTGCTGGAACGCACGGCGCATCCCACGGAATCCGAGGTGGCGGACGCGCTGGGCGGCGTGCTCTGCCGCTGCACCGGCTATCGCAAGATCGTCGAGGCGGTGATGGCCGCTTCGCGCTTCCACAATCTGCCCGACGACATGCCCGCGAGCGGCCACGCCGTCGGCGCCTCGCCGATCCGGCTCGACGGCATCCCCAAGGTGAACGGGACCGAGCGCTTCGGTGCGGACGAAACACCGGACGGCGCGCTCTCCGTGGTCGCGATCCGCTCGCCGCACTGGCATGCCTCGTTCGTCATCGGCGATCTGGACGCCTATGTCGCGGCCCATCCGGGCATCGCCGCCGTGCTGACGGCGAAGGATGTTCCCGGCCGCAACCGCTTCGGCGTGATCGCCGCCTTCGCCGACCAGCCGGCTCTGGCGGATGGCTTTGTCCGGTTCCGCGGCGAAGCGGTGGCGCTCGTCGCAGGAGAGAGGGCGGCGATCGAGAATCTCGACCTTGCCGCCTTCCCGATCGAGTGGACGGTCCTGCCGCACGTTCTGGATCAGGCCGAGGCCCGGCGCGACGGCGCCGAACTGATCCATGCTGCCCGCCCCGGCAATATCCTGACGCAAGGCATGGTCGAGCGCGGCGACCCGGAGGCGGCGCTTGCCCGGGCTGCCGTGACCGTCTCTGGCGACATCGAGACCTCCTTCGTCGAACACGCCTATATCGAGCCGGAAGCCGGGTCCGCCTGGATGGACGGGGATATCCTCGTCATCCGCGCGTGCACGCAAAGCGCAGGTATCGACCGCGACGAAACGGCAGTCGTTCTGGGCCTGCCACCGGAACGCGTCCGCATCATCCCGACCGCGACCGGCGGCGGCTTCGGCTCCAAGCTCGACGTCTCGGTTCAGCCACTGCTCGGCCTCGTGGCGCTGAAGACCGGCAAGCCGGCGCGGATGGTCTACTCCCGCCAGGAATCGATGATGTCGACGACCAAGCGGCATCCGGCGAAGATGCGCGCGACGATCGGAGCGGACGCGTCCGGCCGGATCGCCGGCATGGTGTTCGAGGGCGACTTCGACACCGGCGCCTATGCCAGCTGGGGGCCGACTGTTGCCAACCGCGTCCCGGTGCACGCGTCCGGCCCGTATCTCACGCCCAACTATCGCGCCGTCGGCCGGGCGGTGCACACGAACGGCCCGATCGCGGGCGCCTTCCGCGGTTTCGGCGTGCCGCAGGCGACGATCATGCAGGAAACGCTCTATGACGAGCTGGCGCTGAAGCTCGGCATCGACCGGCTCGAGTTCCGCCTGCGCAACGCGCTGCGCGACGGCGACAGGACCGTCACCGGCCAGGAGCTGGCCTCGGGCGTCGGCATCACGGCCTGCCTCGAGGCGCTGAAGTCGCATTGGGACAGGGCGCTGGAGGATGCGCGCGCCGCCAATGCGAAGGATAGCCACATCCGCCGTGGCGTCGGCATCGCCTCCTGCTGGTACGGTTGCGGCAATACCTCGCTGCCAAATCCCTCGACCATTCGCATCGGCATTTCGGCCGAAGGCGATGTCGTCCTGCACCAGGGCGCGATCGACATCGGCCAGGGCTCGAACACGGTGATCGCGCAGATCGCGGCGGATGCGCTGGGTCTGCCGCTGGCAAGGCTCCGCCTCGTCGGCGCCGACACGGCGCTGACGCCCGATGCGGGCAAGACCTCCGCCTCGCGCCAGACCTTCGTCTCGGGCAAGGCGGCGCAGAAGGCAGCGGCGGCGCTGCGCGAGGCCATCCTGCGCTTCGCCAACGTGTCCGCGGCGGGGCGCTTCCACCTCAACGGAGCCGTGCTGACCGTCAGCGAAGGCGAGGCGGTGCGGCGGATCGATCTCGCCGCACAACCGACGGACGCGCGCGGATATGCCTTCTCGGCGGAGGAGAGCTATGATCCGCCGACCCTGCCGCTCGATGCGAAGGGACAGGGCAGCCCCTATGCGGTCTATGGCTACGGCGCGCAGCTCGTCGAACTCGAAGTCGATACGAAGCTGGGCACGGTCAGGCTGATCAAGATCACCGCCGCGCACGATGTCGGCCGAGCGGTAAACCCGCTTCTCGTCGAGGGCCAGGTCGAGGGCGGCATCGCGCAGGGCATCGGCCTCGCGCTGCTGGAGGAATATGTCCCCGGTCGCACGGAGAACCTGCACGACTATCTGATCCCGACCATCGGCGATGTCCCGCCTATCGAGACGATCATCGTCGAGGTGCCGGACCCGGAAGGCCCCTTCGGCGCAAAAGGTCTCGGCGAGCATGTTCTCATCCCCACCGCACCCGCTATCTTGAACGCGATTCGCGACGCCGCCGGCGTCCTGGTCACCAAGGTGCCCGCGACACCGTCGCGGGTGCTGGCTGCAATCAAGGCGCAGGGGGCGCTGCGATGAATGAACTCGCGGAACGCTTCGAATCCCACCTGCCCGAAGAGAACAAGTCGAGCGACAAGATTCGCTGCGATGCCTGTCCGGTCATGTGCTACATCGCCGAGGGCCGCACCGGCGCCTGCGACCGCTACGGCAATTTCGGCGGCCGGATCGTCCGCTGCGACCCGGTCACGATCCTGGAGCACGCGGTCGAGACGGGGCAGCCGCTGGTGACCTTCGGCGAGGACGAACCGTGGAGCGGCAATCCCGTCAACACCGGCCGGCGCTTCGTGACTGCCATCGGTGCCGGCACAACCTATCCGGACTACAAGCCCGCGCCCTTCATCGTCAGCCAGCAGGTCGAGGGCGTCGATCTCGTCACCGTGGTGACGGAGGGCATCTTCTCCTATTGCGGCGTCAAGGTGAAGATCGACACCGACCGGCACATCGGCCCCGAGGCAGCCACGGTCCGCGCGTCGGGCGAGGCGGTGGGACACGTGTCGACGGCGGAATACGGCTCGCAGATGCTGTCGCTCGGCGGCGTGCATCACCTGACCGGCGGGTCGAAGTCCGAAGGCCGCGTCACCTGCGATACGCTCTTGTCGCTGTGCAACAAGCAGCCGGTCGAATTGACCATTGACGGCGGCGAGACGGTGATCGTCCAGGCCGGCAGGCCGCCCGTCATCGGCGGCGCGGTGGAGAGCCGCATGCGGGTCGGCTGCGGCTCGGCCACCATCGGCATGTTCGCCAGCCAGTGGCGCGGGCTGGTGGACGAAGTGGTCGTCGTCGACGACCACATCACCGGAGTCGTCTCGGAACACCAGGCCGGCAAGGTGCTCGGCTGGGAGGATACCGGCATTAAGATCATCGGCCGGCGCTCGACGCCCGGCCGCTATTTCAAGGTGTCGGAGCCGGGGACGGGCTGGGGTGGTACCATGCTCGAAAATCCTCTCGACATCCTCGGCGCATGGAACCCGAAGAAGGGCGCGCGGCCGGGACTCTCGATCCTGATGGTTTCGACCACCGGAGAGCACTACGGCTATTATGAACTCGACGACGATCTGAAACCGGTCGAGAAGCCGTTTCCGGACCGGCTGCTGAGTTCGGTCGAGCTGATCGCGGACAATTGCGAGCCGGCACTCTGCTCGGTGCTGTTCGTCGGCGGCGCGGGAGGCAGTCTCAGGGCCGGCGTGACCGAGAACCCGGTCAACCTGACCCGGTCGGTCCACCGGCTCCAGACCTATGTCACCTGTGGCGGCGCGCCGGTCTACATCTGGCCGGGCGGCGGCATCACGCTGATGGTCGACGTGACCCGCTTACCCGACAACGCCTTTGGCTACGTCCCGACGCCGGCGCTGGTTGCGCCGATCGAGTTCACGCTGCGACGGGACCACTACGAACAGCTCGGCGGGCATGTGTCGGAGATCCGCACGGTCGGTGACGTGCTGGCAAGAGGCGGGGAGTTTCTCAACCCGCGCGTCGTGGCACCGGCCCCCGCGGGCAACGACTGGCCCCCGCTCGCCCAATTGCGGTTCCGGCAGTGACGGCCGGCCCGCAGATCGCCTGGCTGCCCGACGGCCGGCGACTGCACATGAATCATGGCCCGATCGACCTGATTGTCGAGGCATGGGGAGAGCCAGGCGAGGTTGCCCGGGCCTACGGGCAGGCGGCGGACCGCTTCCGCACGATCCTCGCCGAACTCGTTGCCGAACTGCCGGAACTGCGCCGCCCGGCGGGTTCGATACCCCGCCCGTTCAAAGGGCCGACGGCGTGGCGGATGGAGCGTGCCGTCTGCCTGTTCTCCGCGCGGTTCATCACGCCGATGGCCGCGGTCGCAGGCGCGGTCGCAGACGAGATGCTGGCGGCACTGGTCGCCGGACGGGAGCTCCGGAAGGCCTATGTCAACGACGGCGGCGATATCGCCCTGCATCTTTCGCCCGGCGAATCGATGCGGCTGGCGGTCGCCGGCACCGGCCACGGCTTTGAAGACCGCCTGACCATCGATCACACATCGGCTGTGCGCGGCATAGCGACCAGCGGCTGGCGCGGCCGCTCGTTCTCGCTCGGCATAGCCGATGCGGTGACCGTGCTCGGCCGCGACGGCGCGGCGGCCGACGCGGCGGCGACCTTGATTGCGAATGCGGTGGACATTCCGGGGCATCCGGCCATTGCGCGCGCCACGGCATCTTCCCTGCAGCCGGACAGCGATCTCGGCGAAAGGCTGGTCACGACGGGGGTAGACAGCCTCACGCGGCGCGAAGTCGACGACGCTCTGGAGCGCGGGTTGATCGAGGCAAGCGACTACTTCGCGCGCGGTTTGATCGAAAGCGCAGGCCTGTTTCTGGCGGGCATGTCGAAAATCGCCGGTTCCGCGTTGCCCCTTGAAAGTCCTTCTGGTCGCGCGACGGAGTAGGATTGTGAAGTCGAAAAGCGCCTGTCCGGCCGAAAGTACGAAGCTAAAATGCTTGCCTGGAGTCGATGTCCGATTGTATGACTTCGGTGGGCAAGGAATTTGCAGGCCCCTTCGACAATTTGCAAACAAATGAACATATTCTGATATGCCAGACTTCAAAATCCGCAAGATATCCATCATTAGCGAGGAAATCCTCCATGATGGAGGTCCGCCGCCTGGCATTCCGCGCCGCCGCGCCGCCGCTCTGGCGCTGGTCAGCAACCCTTTCGCCGGCCGCTTTGAGCCGAATCTTCAGCCGGCGATGGACGATCTGAAGTCGCTGGGGGTGTCGCTGACGGAGAGGCTGATCCAGGCACTCGGTGGCGACGTCGCCGCGATCGACGGCTACGGCAAGGGCGCTATCGTAGGGTCCGCCGGCGAGATCGAGCATGGCGCACTCTGGCATGTGCCCGGAGGCTATGCGATGCGGGAACGATTGGTTGCAACGAAGGCAATAGTTCCATCCGCGATGAAAGTCGGAGGATTTGGCAGCTCTCTCGACATACCGCTCGGCCATACAAACGCGGCCTATGTGCGCAGTCATTTCGATGCTATGACAGTAAGTATTCCAGACGGCCCACGCCCGGACGAGATTCTATACTGCATTGCGATGTCATGCGGTCCCCGGATTCACAGTCGTATGGGCGGGCTCGAAGCCTCTCATGTGAAGGGAGAGGATGGTTTGCGGTGATGGCCGAAAACGACTCGCCAGTTGCACCCGATACGCAGGACGCGACACACACTTATCGTCTCCAGGAGCAGGTCGGCTACATACTCCGGAAGGCTCAACAGCGCCACGTCGCGATTTTCTCGTCCCAGATCAGTGAGCTGACACCTCCCCAGTTCGCTGCGCTGGCAAAGCTCGGCGATCTCGGAGAATGTTCGCAGAACCATCTCGGCCAGCTCGTCGCGATGGACGCCGCGACCGTCAAGGGCGTCGTCGACCGCCTGAAGCTGCGCGGAATGGTGGCGGTAGCCGAGGACACGGAAGACCGCCGACGCATCATCGTCTCGCTGACGCAGGTTGGGCGCGAGACGCTCGCCCGTCTCACGCCGATCGCCGGCAAGATCACGCGGGACACGTTGCAGCCATTGACGAACCGCGAATCGCAGACCCTGATCAGGCTGCTGACCAAGATCGGGTAATCGGGTCGAACCCGTAAGAACCGGGCACTGCGCGTCAGAAAGGGCCGAAGCGCGTTTCGGCCTCCTGCGGCGTGTAATAGCCCATCGCGACGTCGCGGGCGACCAGTGCGCGGTCTCGTTCCCGCGGATCGCCATATCCGCCGCCGCCTGGCGTCTTCACCTGCACGCGGTCGCCGGCGGACAGCGGGATATCCTGCTCCTTCGACAGGTGCGGTGGGACATGTTCAATGCCGTCGCGGATCACCTTGACCCGGTTGACGCCCCCGTCCTCGCCGCCGAGCGCGCCGAGCGGTCCGGTGCGGCCGTGGTCCATGACGAAGGAGGCGCGGGCCGTCCCGCGCAGCAGCTCGATCTCGTAGGCAAGCCCGAAGCCGCCGCGATGCCTCCCGGCGCCGCCCGACCCCTCGTGCAGCGCGTAGTGCCGGTAGAGGACCGGAAACGCCTGTTCCATGACCTCGACCGGCGGCGATTTGGAGATGCCGATCGTCGAACAGCCGTTCGACAGGCCGTCGGCTCCGGCGCTGCCGCCATAGCCGCCGCCCGAGATCTGGTACATCACGAAGTCGCGCCCGCGCGCCGGGTCATGGCCGCCGAGCGCGAAATTGCCGCTCGATCCCGCCGGCGCTGCCGTGACCTTGTCCGGAAGCGCCTGGACCATCGCGGCGAAGACGGCCTCGGCGATGCGCTGCGACACCTCCGCCGCGCACCCGGAGACGGGGCGCGGGTAGCGCGCGTCGAGAAAGGTGCCCTCCGGCCGCTTGACGATCAGCGGCTCGAACGCGCCCGCCGACAGCGGAACGTCCGGGAAGACGTGCCGGATCGCCAGGTAGACCGACGACAGGGTGGTTGCGAGCACGCTGTTCATCGGGCCGGCGCAGGGTGGGCTGGAGCCGTCGAAGTCGAAGGTCAGCGTGTCGCCGCTTTTCTCGATCGACAGCGCGATGGTCAGCGGCTCGTCGACGACGCCGTCGGAATCGACGAAGGCCTTCGACCGGAAGACGCCGTCGGGCATTTCCGCGATACGCGCCCGCATCTGCTCGCCGGCGCGACGCCGCAGTTCCGCGATCGCGTCGGTGACGGTCTTGTCGCCATAGCGGTCGAGCAGTTCGTAGAGCCGGTCCTGCCCGACCATCAGCGCGGCGGCCTGCGCCTTGATGTCGCCGATGCGCTGGTCGGCGACGCGGATGTTCGAGGCGATGATGGCGTGGATCTCGGGATCCATCGCGCCTTTCTTGAACAGCTTGACCGGCGGCAGGCGCAGCCCCTCCTGCTCCACGGATGTCGCGGAGGCGGAAAAACCGCCCGGCACCGCGCCGCCGATGTCGGGCCAGTGACCGGTATTTGACAGCCAGCAGTAGATCTTGCCGTTGCGCCAGACCGGCTTGACGAAGCGCACGTCCATCAGGTGCGTCCCGCCGAGATAGGGGTCGTTGACGATGTAGATATCGCCCGGCTCCGGCTTGAGCGCCTTGCCCTCGCGGATCATCTCGATGAGCGTGCGGGTCGAATATTGCATGACGCCGACGAACACCGGCAGGCCGCCGATCCCCTGCGCGATCAGCGACCCGTCCTCGGCCGAGTAGATGCCGTCGGAGCGGTCGTTGGCTTCTGCGATCACGGGCGAAAACGCGGCGCGCGAAAAGGTCAGGTCCATCTCGTCGCAGACCTGCTGCAGGCCCGCCTGGATGACGGAAAGCGTGATCGCGTCGAGCGTGGTCATGACCGTCTCACCTCGATGATGATGTTGCCTTCCCCGTCCGACGAACACCTGTCGCCGGGCTCGACGACCGTCGTCGCGTCGAGCTGCTCCAGGATCGCCGGTCCTTCGAAGGCGGCGTCCAGCGGCAGCTTCTCGCGCGCATAGACCGGCGTGTCGAGCCATCTGCCGTCGAACCAGACCGGCCGCGTCTCGACCAGCGCGTCGGCGACGGTGCCCGATCGGCCAGCCGGATCGATCAGCGTCGACAGATCCAGTTCGCTCCGCACGCCAATGACCGACGTGTTGAGGTTGACGAGCGCTGCCCGTATCTCCGGCAGCTTCACCCGGAACCGGGCGTAATAGGCCTTCTCGAAGATGTCCTGCAGATGGGCGCGGGTGACATCGGCGGAGGGCAGGGGGACGTTCAGGAGATGCGTCTGGCCGACGAACTGCATGTCGGCCGAGTGCACGATGCGGATCGTTTGCGGCTTCACCGCCTCCTTCGCGATCAGCTCGCGTCCTTCCGCTGCCTGGCGCGCAAGGATGTCGCGCGCCAGGGCTTCGTCGAGCGCGGCGACGGGCTGGTTCACCGTGTTGACGAAGTCATGCCGCATGTCGGCGACGACGCAGCCGAGCGCGTTGGTGATGCCCGGCCGCGCCGGAACCAGCACTTTCGGAATGCCGAGTTCGCGCGCCAGGGCGGTGGCATGCAGCGGTCCTGCGCCGCCGAAGGCGAACAGCGCGAAATCGCGTGGATCGTGGCCCTTCGAGATCGACACCATGCGGATCGCGCCCGCCATCTTGAGATTGGCGATGCGCAGCACGGCTCCCGCCGCCTCCGCGCCGCCGATGCCGATGCGGCCGCCGAGCTTTTCGGCAAAGATCGCCTCGATGTCGGGCACGCTGACGGGGGAATCGACGGCGAGCAGCCGCCTCGGATTGAGCCGGCCGAGAATGAGGTTGGCGTCGGAGATCGTCGGCTCCGTGCCGCCCCGGCCGTAGCAGATGGGGCCGGGAGTAGCGCCGGCGCTTTCCGGCCCGACCCGGATCAGCCCCGAATCGTCGATCCGCGCGATCGATCCGCCACCGGCGCCGACCGTGTGCACGTCGACCATCGGCACATGGATCGGCATCGCGTATTCGATCTCGATTTCGTTCGACACCGCCGGCTGCGCGCCGCGGATGAGCGCAACATCGGTCGAGGTTCCGCCCATGTCGTAGGTGACGAGGTTGGGGAAACCCGCGCGCCGACCGGTATAGGCCGCGGCCATGACTCCCGACGCGGGGCCGGACATCACGGTCTTGGCCGCTTCGTTCGTCACGTAGCGGGCGGAGATCATGCCGCCATTGCCGTTCATCATCAGGAAGTCGCGGCGATAGCCGCGCTCGGCGAGTTCGCTGCGCAGCCGCTCGACATAGCGCTTCAGGATCGGCTGCACCGAGGCGTTGACCGCCGCCGTCACGCCGCGCTCGAATTCGCGCGCCTCGGACAGGAGCGAATGGCCGGTGGTGATGTGGTCATTGGGCCAGAGTTCGGCGGCGATCTCCGCCGCCCGCTTCTCGTGCGCCGGATTGGCATAGGCATGCAGGAAATGGATCACCAGCGATTCGCAGCCGGCGTCGATCAGCTGACGGACGGCCGCGCGCGTCGCGGCCTCGTCGAGCGGCGTGCGCACCGCGCCCGATGCCTCGACGCGCTCGGGTACCTCGAGCCGCAGATTGCGCGGGATGACGGGCACGAAAGCTCCGGTCATCCCGTACGGATTGGGCCTGGTCCTGCGGCCGAGCTCCAGCACGTCGCGGAAACCCTGGGTCGTGATCATGCCCGTCCTGGCCAGACGTCGCTCGAGCACGGCGTTGGTCGTCGTTGTCGTGCCGTGCACGATCAGGTCGATTCGGTCGATCGGAAACCCGGTCGTGCCAAGGGCGGAAACGACGCCGTAGGCCTGGTTGTCGAGCGTGGTCGGGGTCTTGGCGACATAGACCTTGCCGCCAGCCGAACCGTCGATCAGGATGAGGTCGGTGAACGTCCCGCCAACATCGATTCCGGCAACCACATATTCATTGCCTGCCGCCTCTTTCTCTGCCATCGACTGAATCCGGAATGAAGAACTTGCTCCCGGGCGCATTTTGGAACATGCGACTATTGCTCCGCCTTGACCCGAAATTCATTGGTATACTAATAATCCGCGCAGGCAAGGTGGCGCCAATCGTCCCCCGCGCGTCCCGGCCATTTCACACATCCGGCGCCCGTCTGCTACACTCTGCGGGCGCAAGCCTGTGACAAGGATCGACCGAATGCAAGATGCTGCCGTGAGCCAGGACGCGATCGCTCCCGCGCTGCCATTTCCCATTCCCGCCAACGTCCACGCCGAGCGCGTGGTCTCGGTAAGGCATTATACGGACAGGCTGTTCTCGTTCCGCATCACCCGCCCGCAGAGCTTCCGTTTTCGCTCGGGCGAGTTCGTCATGATCGGCCTTCCGAACGCCGAGAAACCGGTCTACCGGGCCTATTCGATCGCCAGCCCCTCTTGGGACGACGAACTCGAATTCTATTCGATCAAGGTTCCCGACGGCCCGCTGACGCAGCACCTGCAGAAGATTCAGCCGGGCGACATCGTGCTGATGCGCCCGAAGCCGACCGGCACGCTCGTGCTCGACGCGCTGACGCCGGGCAAGCGCGTGTTCATGATCGCAACCGGCACCGGCATGGCGCCCTTCGCCAGCCTTGTCCGCGATCCGGAAACCTACGAGAAGTTCGACCAGGTGATCCTGACCAACACCTGCCGCGACGTTGCCGACCTGCAGTACGGCAACGAACTGGCGGCGCTCGCGACCGAGGATCCCCTCATCGGCGAGATGGCCGGTGGCAAGCTCGTCTACTATGCGTCCACCACGCGCCAGGAGAGCCCGCATATGGGCCGCCTGACGACGCTGATCGAGAACGGCAAGCTGTTCTCCGACCTCGGCATCCCGCCGCTCGATCCGGCCACCGACCGGGCCATGCTGTGCGGCTCGATGGCGATGATCAAGGACGTCGCGTCGCTGCTCCAGGCCCGCGGTTTCACCGAAGGCTCCAACTCGGCGCCGGCGGAGTTCGTCCTGGAGCGGGCGTTCGTGGGGTGAGACGCCGGTTCGCCGGAGGCGAATTCATCGTGCCGGTGGCACGATGAAAGGCGTCGAACGGGCGGGAGCTGCCGGAGGCAGCGGGCCCCGCCCCGGGGCGCCGGTCGTCATATCCACAACGCTATCTTTCGCCCTCAACGCTGCCCCTCATCGCCCTGCCGGGCACTTCTCCCCGTGAAGAACGGGGAGAAGAACGCAGCTCAAACGCCGGCGACCCCCTCTCCCCGTCCTTCACGGGGAGAGGGTAAGGGTGAGGGGCGGCGCGGACTTCGGGAGTTACAGCTCTCTATAAGCTTACCCCCCATCCGCCCCTGCGATCGCCCCGTACAGCTCCGGCCGCCGGTCCCGGAACAGCCCCCACGCCGCGCGTTCATTTCGCATCACCGCCCGGTCGAACGTCGCCGTCAGCACCGCCTCGCCCTCGCGTCCCGCGCTCGCGCGCAAATCGCCCTGCGGCCCGGCGATGAACGACGATCCGTAATAGGTCTGCGTCCGCCCGTTCACCACCTCGGTACCGATGCGGTTGGCCGCCGCGACAGGCATCAGGTTCGCGCCGGCATGGCCGCGCATCGTGATGCGCCAGTGCTCCATCGAATCGAAATCCGGCCGCCCGGGCTCCGAACCGATCGCCGTCGGATAGAGCAGGAACTCCGCCCCCATCAGCGCCATCGACCGCGCCGCCTCCGGGAACCACTGGTCCCAGCAGATGCCGACGCCGATCGTGCCGAAGCGGGTCTTCCACACCTTGAAGCCGGTATCGCCGGGATTGAAGTAGAACTTCTCCGAATAGCCTGGCCCGTCGGGGATGTGCGACTTGCGATAGACGCCGAGTGCTGCGCCGCGATCGTCCACCATCACCAGCGAGTTGTAGTAGGCCTGGTTCTTCCGCTCGAACAGCGACACCGGGATGACCACGCCGCATTCGGCGGCGAGAGACAGCATCGCGGCAAGCGTCGGATGGCCATCGAGCGGCCGGGCGCGGTCGAAATGGACCGGGTTCTCCTCCTGGCAGAAATAGTGGCCTTCGAAGAGTTCCTGCACCACGACGATGTTGGCGCCCTCGGCGGCGGCCGCCCGCACCAGCCGAGAGGCGGTTACGATGTTCTCCGCCACGTTGTCCGAACAGGCGAACTGCACGACACCGAGCGTGACGCGGTTGACCCCGTCCATCACGCGTCCTCGAATCCGGTCAGCACGCCGACGGCGTTGACGCCGATCTCCTCGACCGCGTAGCCGCCTTCCATCACCACCAGCGTCGGCAGGCCGAGCTTTGCGATGCGCCGGCCGATCTTCGGATAGTCCTCGGTTTTCAGCTTGAACTTCGAGATCGGATCCTTCTCGAACGTGTCCACGCCGAGCGAGATCAGCAGCACGTCGGGTGCGTAATCGGCGACCCTGCGGCAGCCGTCCTCCAGCGCCTGGCTCCAGCGGTCCCAGTCCGTCCCCCAGGGCATCGGGAAGTTGACGTTGAACCCTTCGCCCGGCCCTTCGCCGCGCTCGTCGGCATGGCCGAGGAAGAAGGGATACTCGACCATCGGGTCGCCGTGCAGGTTGACGAGCAGCACGTCGTTTCGCCGGTAAAATATCTCCTGCGTGCCGTTGCCATGGTGGTAGTCGACGTCGAGGATCGCGACGCGTTGCGCGCCCTGGTCGAGGAACCACTGCGCCGCGCTCGCCGCATTGTTGATGTAGCAGTAGCCGCCCATGAAGCTCGATCCGGCGTGGTGGCCGGGCGGCCGGCAGAGCGCGAAGGCGGCTCGCTCGCCGCCTTTCACCAGGGCCGCGGCGCTGATTGCCACGTCATGCGACGACTTGATGGCGTCCCACGTCCCTTTGACGAAGTTCGCTCCCGCGTCGAACGAGTAGAAGCCCAGCAGCGCGTCGATATGCGCCGGGCGCACGTCGCCGCGCAGGCCGCGCGTCGGCCAGGTGTAGGGCATGGCGGTGCCATCACGGCCGGACTCGAGCCACAGCGGATACACGGTCGGCAGAAAGTCGATGAAGTCCGCCCGGTGCACGCGCTTGGCGATCGCGATGTCGTGCTCGTCTGGCGTAACGATCGTCCCGAGCTTCACCGCCTCGACGCGCGCGCGGACATATTCCGCCCGCGATGGCATCTCGAAGGCCGGCACCACCGCTCCCGCGACCAGTTCGACATTGCCGGCATGGCCGTGGTGACGGGGGGAATAGACGGTCTTCATGCGGCGATCCTGGTCTGCGGTCATTCCCCTCGCTGTCACGTCTCGCGATTGCCCCTCACCCGTACCCTCTCCCCGCCTGCGGGGAGAGGGGGTCACCAACGTTGCGGCTCGCGTTTCGCGGCTCCAACCTTCGCGATCCCCCTCTCCCCGTCGTTCACGGGGAGAGGGTACGGGTGAGGGGCATGCCACGACGTTTGGCGAGCGGGCCTCGCAGCGAAGCTACGTTCGCCACCGAGCCCTTGGCAAGCATCTCGTTGGCCCATCTCTCCCCCTCCGTCTGGCCCGATCATCGTCCGTTGGCATTCCCCGCCAAAATGGTGCTAGCCTGACACCAACGACAAAGGGGAACTTCATCTTGCAGGCAGACCTGATCGTCACCAACGCGCGGATCCTCACGATGGACGAGGGCAATCCGGCGGCGGAGGCGATGGCGGTCGCGGACGGGCGCATCCTGGCTGTCGGCAGCCGTGCCGAGGTGGAAGCGCTTGCCGGACCGGGCGCCAGAAGAATTGACGCGGGCGGCAAGAGCGTCCTGCCCGGCTTCATCGAGAGCCACCTGCACATCCTCCTCGGCGCCGTCGAACTCGGCCACCTGCAGCTCTTCGGCGTGAAGGGCTTCGACGAATTGTCGGCGAAGGTGAAGGCCTTCGCCGCCGCGAACCCGAACAGGATGGTGCTGCAGGCGCAAGGCGCCGACTACACGATCCTGTCCGAGACCGAGCCGGTCACCCGCCATCATCTCGACCGCATCGTTCCCGACAGGCCCTTCGCCATGTCCTCGCCCGACCATCACACGATGTGGGCGAACACCAAGGCGCTGGAGATGGCCGGCATCCTGCACGGAAAGAAACTGGGACCCGGCAACGAGATCGTCATGGGAGCGGACGGCCTGGCCGAGGGCGAGTTGCGCGAGAGCGAGGCGATGGGTCCGGTCGTGGCGCTGGCGGGCGAGAACCGGCTCCGGCTCGGCATCTCGACCGGCGGCGAGCCGGAGACGCCGCCGACGTCGGCGGAACGCGCCGCCGACCGCGCCGTGCTGCTGGAGGGCCTGAAACACGCGGCGAAGCACGGCATCACCTCCTTCCACAACATGGACGGAAACGCCTACACGCTCGAAATGCTGTCGGAGCTGCGCGACGAGGGCAAGCTGCTCTGCCGGGCCCGCGTGCCGTTCCACTACAAGAACTTCATGCAGATCACCGAGCTCGAGCGCGCCTCGGCGATGACAAAACGCTTCGACGACGAATGGCTGAAGTCCGGTTTCGTCAAGCTGTTCATGGACGGCGTGCTGGACTCGTGGACCGCCGTCATGGTCGAGCCCTATGCCGACCGCCCCGACTGGGTCGGCGAGCCGCTGTTCCCCGCCGACGAGTTTGCCCGCATCGCCACCGAGATCGACCGGCGCGGCCTGCAGATCGCGGTACACGCCATCGGCGACGGCGCGGTGCGCTCCGTGCTCGACGGCTACGAGGCGGCGCAAAAGGCCAATGGCAGGCGCGACAGCCGCCATCGCATCGAGCACATCGAGGTGACCACCGACGCCGACGTGCCGCGCTTCGCCCAGCTCGGTGTCATCTGCTCGATGCAACCCCCGCATCCGCCCGGCTCTCAAGGCCTGCCGCTGGAACCGACCGTCTCGCGCATCGGCCGCGACCGCTGGCGGCTCGCCTATGCCTGGCGCACGCTCAAGGACACCGGCGCCCACGTCGTCTTCGCTTCCGACTGGCCGGTCTCGAACGTCGACCCGATCCTCGGCATCCAGTCGGCGATGATCCGCAAGCCATGGGCCGAGGGCCTGCCCGACCACAGCTACTCGCTGCACGAGGCAATCGCCGGTTACACGGTCGAGGGCGCCTATACCGAATTCGCCGAGGCCACGAAGGGTCGCCTGAAGCCGGGCTACCTCGCCGACTTCGTGGTCCTGTCGGACGACATCGAGGCTGTCGCGCCCGAACAGATTCACACGGTGCGTCCGGTGACCACGGTCTGCGGGGGGAGGGTGACGTATCAGGCGTGAGCGCGGTCGCGGCTGCGGTCTCCTGCGTCATCCGGAAGCTCGATTGTGAGGCACTCTGCCCCCGCTTTGCTCAATCAATCGGCCATCCGCCGCATTTGGCGGGTGTTCGGCTTCCGGCACGCGACTTGCTCGGACCCAATTGAACGGCGATTCAAAACTCGCCATTGCCAAGGCGGATGCCATGTGCTGACATCGCCACAACAACCGCCTCGAAGAGCGGAAACCAACAGGGGATATCGTGCCGGCCACTCCGGATAGAAACGCAATCGACGTTCGCTCGGTAAGCAAGATCTTCGGCTCGGGAGCCGATCGGGTGGCAGCACTCGACAACGTCTCGGTCGTCATCCGCGAAAACGAGTTCTTCACCCTCCTCGGCCCGTCGGGCTGCGGCAAGACCACGCTTCTGAGGCTCATCGCCGGCTTCGACTTCCCGACCGAAGGGCAGATCCTACTGCACGGCCAGGACATCGCGCCGCTGCCGCCGTTCAAGCGCCCGGTCAACACCGTCTTCCAGTCCTATGCGCTCTTCCCGCACATGACGGTGGCGCAGAACATCGGCTTCGGGCTGGAAATGCTCGGCAAGCCGATGGACGAGGTGACGGCCCGCGTCGACCAGATGCTGAAGCTGGTCAAGATGGAGGCGCTGCGCAATCGCAAGACCAGCCAGATCTCCGGCGGCCAGCAGCAGCGCGTGGCGCGAGCTCGCGCGCTCGCGCCGCAGCCGAAGGTCCTGCTGCTCGACGAACCGCTCTCGGCGCTCGACTACAAGCTGCGCAAGGAGATGCAGATCGAGTTGAAGCGGCTGCAGCACGAAACCGGCATCACCTTCATCTTCGTCACCCACGACCAGGAGGAGGCGCTGACCATGTCGGACCGCATCGCGGTCATGTCGTCGGGCAAGATCCTGCAGGTCGGCTCGCCCTGGGACATCTACGACAAGCCGTCCGAGCGCTTCGTCGCCGACTTCATCGGCGAGACGAATTTTCTCACGGCCAAGGTCGAGCCCGCCGAGGGCGGCAAGGCGAACGCGATCCTGTCGTCCGGTAAGGTGATCTCGGCGACCGTCGCCGAGAGCCTCGTTCCGTCCGGCGAGGCCACGATCGTTGTTCGCCCGGAACACGCGCGCGTGGTCAAGGGAGAGGGGCATCTGCCGGGGGTGATCGACAACATCGTCTACTTCGGCACGGACACCAACATCCATGTCCGCCTCGACGACGGCGGCGCGTTCATCGTCCGCCAGCAGAACACGCGCAGCGCCGGCTGCGGTTTCGAGCTGGGCGAGCATGTCGGCATCCTGATCGCCGACGCCGCCGCCCAGGTTCTGAAGGACTGACGCGATGACGACAGCGGCGGAAATCGCAGCCAGGGCCGAGCGGGAAGACATCCGCAAGCGCTGGCTGCTCAGCACGCCCGCATTGGTCATCATCTTCCTGGCCGGCATCGGGCCGCTGCTCGTCGTCGTGCTTTACTCGTTCCTGACGCCCGGTCCCTATGGCGACGTCAAGTGGGAGTTCTCGACCGACGCCTGGATCGGCGTGTTCCTGCAGCGCGACATGTTCGACGACACGCTCGGCATCGCCGACGCCCACCTGTCGATCTTCCTGCGCTCCGTGCGGCTGTCCTTCGCGACGACGATCCTGACGCTCATCTTCGGCTTCCCGACCGCCTATTTCATCGCCACGCGACCGGAACGGACGCAGGCGCTCTGGCTCTTCGTCATCACCATCCCGTTCTGGACCAACCTCCTGATCCGCACCTTCGCCGTGCAGGAGGTGATCCGCAACGAGGGCATCCTCAACAACGCGCTGATCTGGCTGGGCATCACCTCGACCCCGATCCAGATCCTCTACACCGACTGGGCAATCGGCATCGGCATGGTCTACGTCTACTTGCCGCTAATGGTACTGCCGCTCTACGCCTCGATGGAGAAGCTCGATTTCCGCCTGGTCGAGGCCGGCTACGATCTCTACGCCACGCGGTTCCAGGTGCTGAGGCGCATCATCATCCCGCTGGTCAAGCCCGGCATCATCGCCGGCTCGATCCTCGTCTTCATCCCCTCGCTCGGCGCCTATGTCACCCCGCGCGTTCTCGGCGGCGGCAGGCAGATGATGCTGGGCAACCTGATCGAACTGCAGTTCGGCGCCGGCCGCAACTGGCCGCTCGGCGCCGCGCTCGCGCTGACGCTCACCGTCATCGTCACGGTCGCGCTCCTGTTCTACGTCCGCTACGCGGCGCAGTCGGAGCAGCGGCATGGCTAGATCCAACTTCGCCATCAAGCGCCAGCCCGGCTTCGCCACCATCGCGATATTCTGCTTCGCGCTCCTCTATCTGCCGATCGCAACGCTGGTGGTCTTCGCTTTCAACGCCGGCCGGTCGGTCGCCATCTGGGAGGGTTTCTCCCTGCGCTGGTTCCAGCAGGCCTGGAACAACGATCTGGTCCTGGAGGCGTCGATCCGCTCGGTTCAGATCGCTTCGACAGCCGCGATCATCGCCACAGTTGCCGCCACGATGGCGGCGATTGCAACGACGAGGACGAAACCGTATCGCGGCCTGACGGCGAAATACGCCTTCATCAACCAGCCGCTGATGATTCCGGAAATCGTCACCGCCGTCGCGCTTCTCATCGTCTTTTCCCGCATCAAGGTGGCGACCGGCTATTCCGGCCTCGGTTACCTCATCGCCGCGCATACGGCCTTCTGCATACCCTTCGCCTATCTGCCGATCCGGGCGCGGCTGGAGAGCATGGACCTGACGCTGGAGACGGCGGCCGCCGACCTCTACGCGACTCCGTGGAAGGCCTTCACGCGCATCACGCTGCCGCTCTTGTGGCCCGGCATCATCGCGGGGCTGATGCTCGCCTTCGTCATCTCGCTGGATGACGTCGTCATCACCGAGTTCGTCAAATCAGGCGGCCAGGACACTTTGCCGACCTACATGCTCGGTCAGCTCCGCCGTGTCGTCACGCCCGAGATGAACGCCATCTCCACTGTCTTCCTGCTGATCTCGATCCTGATCGTGACGCTGTTCTTCTTCATCAGCAGGCGACGCACATAACAACCAGAGGGAAAGGAAGCTGAGATGAAACACAGACTGACGATCGCGGCGATCACCGCCGCACTTCTTGCCACCACCGGGCTCGCCCGGGCCGAGGGCGAACTCAACCTCTTCAACTGGGGCAACTACACGGCGCCCGAGATGATCAAGAAGTTCGAAGAGACCTACAAGGTCAAGGTCACCGTCACGGACTACGATTCCAACGACACCGCGTTGGGCAAGATCCGCCAGGGTGGCCACGGTTACGACATCGTCGTGCCCTCGGCGTCGTACGTTCCGATCTGGATCAGCGAGGGCCTGCTGCTCGAGTCGAACCCGAACCAGATGGAGAACTTCAAGAACGTCGATCCGCGCTGGGTCGACGTGCCGTTCGATCCGGGCCGCAAATACACCGTTCCGTGGCAGTGGGGCACAACGGGCGTCTCGGTCGACACGTCGGTCTACAAGGGCGACATCAACACCTCGGCGATCTTCCTCGATCCGCCGCCGGAGCTTGCCGGCAAGATCAACGTCGTCCCCGAGATGGCCGACGTCATGCACCTCGCCATCCGCTATGTCGGCGGCGAGCCCTGCACCGGCGATCTCGAAGTGCTGAAGAAGGTTCGCGACAAGCTGGTCGAAGCCAAGACCAAGTGGATCTCGATGAACTACGGCAACATCGAAGCCATGGCCAAGGGCGACTACGCCGCGACCGTCAACTGGAACGGTTCGTCGATGCGCATGCGCAAGGAGAAGGCAGCCATCCACTACGGCTACCCGAAGGAAGGCTATCCGATCTGGATGGACAACGCCGCCATCCTGAAGGACGCGAAGAACGTCGAGAACGCCAAGCTGTTCCTGAACTTCATCATGGATCCCGAAAACGCGGCCCTGATCTCCGGCTTTGCGAAATACGGCAACGGCATCATGGGATCTGAAAAGTTCATGGATCCCGAGATGACCAGCGCGCCCGAGATCGTCGCGCCGCCCGAATTCGCCGACAAGGGCGCGTTCATGCTGACCTGCGCGCCTGAAGTGCAGGCGCTCTACACCAAGATCTGGACCGAAATCCAGAAGTGACGCATCCCGGCCCCGGCGCCACGCCGGGGCCGCTTCTCTTCAGGCGATGATGAAATCCTACCGCAACTCGGATCCGCGGCCGCCGATCATGGCCGGATCGCCGCCGTCGCTCGTGCCGCCGCGCATGGACTGGGACAGGCCGCCCTGGAACCGCTGGTCGTTCCAGCATATCCGCGAACTGCTGCCGACGGTGGAGGTCTGGAAAGGCGCCGGCCACGCCTCACGCCTGCCGCGCAGCGAGACCGACCTCGACGCGCTCGCCGTCATCGACAGCACGGGTCGGCCCTCTACGCTGCTCGATCATCTCGACGAGAGCTACACCGACGGTTTCCTCGTCCTGAAGGACGGCGCGGTCATCTACGAGCGCTATTTCAACGGCATGACGCCGCGCTCGCTGCACCTGTCGCAGTCGATGGCGAAATCCGTCACCTCCGCCGTCGCCGGCATCCTCGTCGGACGCGGTCTGCTCGACCCCTCAAGGGCTGTCACGGACTATCTTCCGGAACTCGCCACCACGGCCTGGAAGGGCGCGACGCTCCAGCACGTGCTCGACATGACGACAGGCGTCCATTTCAGCGAGGAATACACCGACCCCTATTCCGAGATCGGACAGACCGATGTCGCCAGCGGCTGGAAGCCGATTCCACCAGGCGCCGATCCGGGCTTTCATTGGCCTTCGCACATATGGGAGTTCATCCTGACGCTGAAACGTCTCGACCGTCCCCACGGCGAAGCGTTCGAATACCGCTCCATCGAGACCGACGTGCTGGCCTTCGCCATGGAGCGCGTGACCGGCAAGCGCTTGGCCGAACTCGTCTCGGAAGAACTGTGGCAGAAGCTCGGCTGCGAGGAGAGTGCCTGCTTCACCGTCGATTCAGCCGGCTACGCGCTCGCCGACGGCGGCTTCAATGCGACGCTGCGCGACTATGGCCGTTTCGGTCAGATGATCCTGGACAACGGCGCGGGCATCGTGCCGGCGGAATGGATCGCGGCCACCCGCGACGGGGCCTCCTATGGCGAAGCCTACAGCACGGCATTCCCCGGCTCCTACCGCAACCAGTTCTGGATTGAGGACGCGCAGTCGCGCAACCTGATGTGCCGCGGCGTCTTCGGCCAGCTCATCCATGTCAATTTCGACGCGCGGATCGTCACCGTGAAGCTGTCGACCTATCCCGAATTTCTCAGTCTTCCCTGGTCGGTCGCGACCTTGCGCGCCGTCCATGCCATCGCCGGAGCACTCGAATGAGCGATCTCGACCTCTGCTACATGTCCGCGACCGAGGCGCTCTCGCTGTTCAGGAAGAAGAAGCTGTCGCCGGTCGAACTGATGACGGCGGTGATCGATCGCGCGGAGAAGACGAAGGACAAGATCAACGCCTTCACCTACACGCATTACGACGAGGCGCTGGCGCTGGCGAAAAAGGCGGAGGCCAGATACGCCAAGGGCAAGAAGACCGGGCCGCTCGAAGGCCTGCCGGTGGCCGTCAAGGACGAGAGCTACATCGCCGGCAAGCCGACCTCGAACGCCTCGCTGATCCTCAAGGATTTCGTCGCCGAGAAGACCTCGCCCAACAACCAGCGCATCATGGCCGCCGGCGGCATCGTTCACGCACGCACCGCGACGCCGGAATTTTCCTGCGCGGCATATACCTGGTCGCGGCTTTGGGGTGTCACGCGCAATCCGTGGAACCCGAAGTTCACCACCGGCGGCTCGTCCGGCGGCTCGGGCGCGGCACTTGCCGCGGGCCTGGCGCCGATCGCGACGGGGTCGGACATCGGCGGTTCGATCCGCATCCCGGCATCCGCCTGCGGCGTCGTCGGTTTCAAGCCGCCCTATGGCCGCAACCCGGACGATCCGCCGTTCAACCTCGATTTCTACTGCCACACCGGCCCGATGGCGCGCACGGTGGAGGACACGATCCTGCTGCAGAACGTGATGTGCGGCCCGCACCCGCTCGACATCGCGAGCCTCAGGCCCAAGCTGACGCTGCCGACGAAATACAAGCCGATCGGCAAGTGGAAGATCGCGTATTCGATGGACCTCGGCCTGTTCGAGGTCGACAGGGAAGTCCAGAAGAACACGCTCGCCGCGCTCGACGTCTTCCGCTCGCTCGGCGCCACGGTCGAGGAGGTCGATCTCGGCTGGCCTAAGAACGCGCTGCAGCAGGGCATGGCCTATCTCAACCACCTGTTCGGCGCCTCGCTGGCGAAGTTGCTCGCCGACCACGCCGACGATCTCTGCACTTATACCCGCCGGTTCGCCGAGGAAGGCCAGTCGTCCAAGGCGACGGACTTCGTATCGACGCTGGAGACCGCCGCCGAGATGTACAATACGCTCGGGCCGCTGCTCGAGGACTACGACGTCTTCATCTGTCCGACCAACGCGCTGGCCGCGGTGCCGGCCGATCACGACCAGTCGAAGGACGAGGTGAAGATCAACGGCAAGGTGGTCGATCCCTCGCTCGGCTGGGTCATGACCACGCCGTTCAACATGCTGTCGCGCTGCCCGGTCATCTCGGTTCCGACCGGCCACGCGAAGAACCGCGTGCCGACCGGCATGCAGATCGTCGGCCGCACTTATTGCGACGAGGACGTGATGCGCGCCGCGATCGCCTACGAGAAGGCGGTGGGCGGCTGGTATGGCGAGGCCTCGAGCCGTCCGAAGCTTTAGGACGGCAAAGGTTCATACAATTCACGAGATTCGCGCGTGCCCTCGATTGCGGCATGGTCGGACTCGTGCTTAGATTTTGTCCAAACGATAAAAAATCGTGGGACGGATCGGCCGGACCCGCAAGCCAGAGGTGGATCATGACAAACCCTAGAAATCTCTTCTTCTCGCGCCGCCAGATCCTGAAGGCGACCGGTGCCGGAGCGGCACTCGCGCTCGCCCCCGGCCTCGTCGGCCGAGCCTTCGCCCAGGAGAAGCTCAAGGTCGCAGCGATCTACACCGTGCCCTTCGAGCAGCAGTGGGTGTCGCGCATCCACCAGGCGGCGCTGAAGGCCAAGGATCGCGGAGATATCGAGTACACCGCCACCGAGAACGTCTCCAACACCGACTATGAGCGCGTCATGCGCGAATATGCCGAGGCCGGCAACAAGCTCATCGTCGGCGAGGTCTTCGGCGTCGAGGAGGCCGCGCGCACCGTCGCCGCCGACTATCCCGACACCGCATTCCTGATGGGCTCGTCCTTCAAGCCGGCCGACGCCAACCCGAACTTCTCCGTCTTCGACAACTATATCCAGGACGCGTCCTACCTCACCGGCATCATCGCCGGCGCGATGACCAAGTCGAAGAACATCGGCATGGTCGGCGGCTTCCCGATCCCCGAGGTCAATCGCCTGATGCACGCCTTCATGGCCGGCGTGAAGGAGACCGCGCCCGACGCCAAGTTCCAGGTCGCCTTCATCGGCTCCTGGTTCGATCCGCCCAAGGCCAAGGAAACCGCCTTTGCCCAGATCGATGCCGGCGCCGACGTGATGTATGCCGAGCGCTTCGGCGTCTCGGACGCGGCCAAGGAGAAGGGCGTGCTGGCCATCGGCAACGTCATCGACACACAGAAGGACTATCCCGAGACCGTCGTCGCCTCCGCGCTCTGGCACTTCGAGCCGACGCTCGACAAGGCGATCGCCGAGGTCAAGGCGGGCACCTTCAAGGCGGCCGACTACGGCATGTATTCCTTCATGAAGGAAGGCGGCTGCTCGATCGCGCCGCTCGGCACCTTCGAGGGCAAGGTGCCGGCCGAGGTCATGGCCAAGGTCGCCGAGAAGGAAAAGGCCATCAAGGACGGCAGCTTCACCGTCGCGATCAACGACGAGGAGCCGAAGTCGAGCTGAGTAAGCGCCGCCGCCCCTTCTCCCCTTGTGGGAGAAGGTGGATTGGCGCGTAGCGCCAAGACGGATGAGGGGTGTTGGAAGAAACGCCAGCCTCTCATTCCGTCCAACACCCCTCATCCGTCGCCTTCGGCGACACCTTCTCCCACAAGGGGAGAAGGGAAGGCCGCGCCAGATGACCGTCCTCCGCCTTTCCTCGATCACCAAGCGCTTCGGGCCGCTGGTCGCCAACGACGCGATCTCGCTCGACCTCGCGCGCGGCGAGGTGGTGGCGTTGCTCGGCGAGAACGGCGCCGGCAAGACGACGCTGATGAACATCCTCTTCGGCCATTACGTCGCCGACGAGGGAACGGTGGAAGCCTTCGGCAAGGAACTGCCGCCCGGCGACCCGCGCGCGGCGCTCGACGCCGGCATCGGTATGGTCCACCAGCACTTCACGCTCGCCGACAACATGACCGTGCTGGAAAACATCGCGCTCGGCACCGAGCCGCTGTTTGCGCCGCGCTTCCGGCGTGAGGCAGCGCGGCAGAAGATCCGCAAGCTCTCCGCCGATTTCGGCCTCGAGGTCCATCCCGACAGCCTCGTCTCCGCGCTCACCGTCGGCGAGCGTCAGCGCGTCGAAATCCTCAAGGCGCTTTACCGCGACGCGCGCATCCTGATCCTCGACGAGCCGACGGCGGTGCTGACGCCGCTTGAGACCGATGCGCTGTTCGCGACGCTGCGGAAGCTTGTCGCGGAAGGCCTGTCCATCATCTTCATCTCGCACAAGCTCAACGAGGTGATGGCGATCTCGGATCGGGTGATTGTGCTGCGCGCCGGCAAGGTGGCGGGCGAGCGCCGCACCGCCGACACCGACCGCAAGGCGCTGGCCGCCCTGATGGTCGGACAGGACCTTGTCTCGCCTCCGGTCGCGCCCGCCGTTACCGGGCCCGCGCTGCTCGTGATGGAGCACGTGTCGACGCCCCGCCGCGGCACCGGCATCGCACTCTCCGACGTCACGCTTTCGCTGCACAGCGGCGAGATCACCGGCGTCGCCGGCGTCTCCGGCAACGGCCAGGCAGCGCTCGCGGGCCTGCTCTCTGGCCTGGAGACGCCGCAGTCCGGCTCGATGACCGTGCAGGGCCACGGGCCGGACGGCTGGTCGCCGGTTGCGGCGCTGGAGGCGGGCATCGCCCGCATCCCGGAGGACCGCCACGCGGTGGGCGCCATCGCCGACATGAGCGTGATGGAAAACGTCATCTCCGAGCGCTACCGCACGCCACGCTTCTCGAAACACGGCTTCATGGACTGGAAAGCCGCCCGCAATTTCGCGGAGGAGATCATCCGCGATTATGACGTCAAATGTCCGGGACCGGACGCGCGGATTCGGCTGCTGTCCGGCGGCAACATGCAGAAGCTGATCCTCGGCCGCGCGCTCGATCCCGAGCCGGTCATCATCCTCGCCAACCAGCCCACCCGCGGCCTCGACGTTGGCGCCATCGCCTATGTCCACGGCCGCCTGCTAGAAGCACGGGCGAGGGGGGCGGCGGTGCTCCTCATCTCCGAAGACCTCGACGAGATCCTGACGCTCGCCGACCGCATCGTCGTCATCTCCGGCGGGCGGCTCTCGGCGCCCTCCGCGCGGGGAGAACGAACGGTGCGGGAGCTCGGCGAGCTGATGGCGGGACATGCGGAGGCAGCGCATGCGCCTTGAGCCCAAACCTGCGCCTACGCTCGCCGTTACGCTGCTCTACCCGGTGGCCGCTGTCGCCGCGACGGTCGTGATCGCCTCGCTCCTCGTGCTCATCGCAGGCGCCAACCCGTTCTCGGTGTTCGGCCTCGTGCTCAAGGGCGCGGCCGGGTCGCAGTTCGCGCTGATGGAGACGCTGACGCGGGCGACCCCGCTGGTCTTCACCGGACTCGCCGTCGCGGTCGCCTTCCGCGCCAAGCTGTGGAACATCGGCGCCGAGGCGCAGCTCTATGCCGGGGCGATCCTCACCGTGGTTCTCGGCACCGGCGCCCTGCCGCTGCCGGCGATCATTCTCCTGCCGCTGATGGCCATCTTCGCTGCCCTTGCCGGTGCCATGCTGCTGCTCGGGCCGGCGGTCCTGAAGGTGCGCTTCGGCGTAGACGAGGTGGTGACGACGCTGCTCCTCAACTTCGTCATGATCCTCTTCGTCTCGATGCTGCTCGAAGGCGTGCTGAAGGACCCGACCGGTCTCGGCTGGCCGCAGTCGCAGAAGCTCATCGCCGAGGCCCGCCTGCCGCGCATCGTCACCGGCCGGCGGCTTCACTGCGGCTTCGTGCTGGCGCTCCTCTCGGCGATTGCCGTCTGGATCGTCATGAAGAAGACGACGCTCGGCTACGAGATGCGGGCCGTCGGCCATAACCCGGAGGCCGCGCGCTTTTCCGGCATGCCGGTCAACCGGATCCTCCTCAAGACCGCGCTGATCTCCGGCGGGCTCGCCGCGCTCGGCGGCTTCTCCGAGGTCGCCGGCCTCAAGGGCAACCTCACGCTCGATCTGTCGCCCGGCTTCGGCTATTCCGGGATCGTCGTCGCCATGCTCGCCATGCTCAACCCGCTCGGCGTCATCGTCGCGGCGATCTTCGTCGCCGGCATCTTCGTCGGCGCCGACGCCATGAGCCGCACGGCGGGCGTGCCCTCCTACATCGCCAACGTCATGGTCGCGACGGCATTGCTGACCATGGTCACGGCGATCATGCTGACCAGGTATCAGGTGAGGTGGAGGTGAGCGGGATGGCGGTGCTTTCTGGAACACCCCTCATCCGACCGAGCTTCGCTCGGCCACCTTCTCCCACAAGGGGAGAAGGACAAGCGCCCGTCCTTCTCCCCTTGTGGGAGAAGGTGTCGCCGAAGGCGACGGATGAGGGGTGTTCCAGCTTGGCGACCATGCCCGCCGCCGAGGCCACCCCATGAGCGAAGCCTTCGACATCCTCTTCCAGACCACCTTCTGGGTCGCAGCGATCCGCATCGCCTCGCCGCTGATCTTCGCCACCATGGGCGAGCTGATCTGCGAGCGGGCAGGCGTGCTCAACCTCGGCATCGAAGGCATCATGGTGGCCGGCGCCTTCGCCGGCTGGTTCACCGTCTATTCCGGCGGCGATCTCTGGGCCGGCGTTCTCGTCGCAGCCGCCACCGGCGCAGCCTTCGGCCTGCTGCATTCGACCCTCACCGTCCCGCTCGGCCTCTCCCAGCACGTCGTCGGCATCGGCGTCACGCTGCTCGCCACCTCGCTCACCTATTTCACCTACCGCCTGGCGCTGCCCGAAGTCACCTCGCCGCCGAAGATCGAGGCTTTCCAGCCGCTGCCGATCCCGTTTCTGTCCGACATCCCGCTCGTCGGCCCGGCGCTCTTCGCGCAGACGCCGCTCACCTATCTGGCCTTCATCACGGTCGCCATCGTTGCCTGGGTTCTCTACCGCACGCCGCTGGGTCTGGCCGTCCGCGCGGCGGGCGAGAATCCGTCGGCGGTGGAGGCGCAGGGCATCTCCGTGACCGCCATCCGCATGGGCGCGGTGATGGTGGGCAGCGCACTGATGGCGGTGGGCGGCGCGTTCCTCACCATGTCGGCCTTCAACTCCTTCTTCTTCGAAATGGTCAACGGCCGCGGCTGGATCTGCATCGCGCTCGTCGTCTTCGGCTCCTGGCGCCCCGGCAAGGCGCTCCTCGGCGCCATCCTTTTCGCCGCCTTCGACGCTTACCAGGTGCGGCTGCAGCAGGTCACCGGCGGCGTGGTGCCCTACCAGCTCTTCCTCATGCTGCCATACCTTCTCTCCATCCTGGCCCTTGTGCTGGTCGCCCGCCGCGCGACCTATCCCAAGGCGCTGATGGTGCCGTATCAGAAAGGCGAAAGATGACCTTCGACCTCCTCATCCGCGGCGGCATCCTGCCCGACGGCACCCGCGCCGACATCGGCATCAATGGCGAGACCATCGCCGCCATCGCGCCGAACCTCCCCAAGGAGGCCGGCCGCACCGTCGACGCTACCGACTGCCTCGTCGCGCCGCCCTTCGTCGACCCGCACTTCCACATGGACGCAACGCTCTCCTACGGCATCCCGCGCATCAATGCGTCGGGCACGTTGCTCGAAGGCATCGCGCTGTGGGGCGAGCTGAAGCCGCTGCTCACCCACGAGGCGGTGAAGGAACGCGCGCTTGCCTATTGCGACTGGGCGGTGTCGATGGGCCTGCTCGCCATCCGCAGCCATGTCGACACCTGCGACGACCGCCTGCTCGCCGTCGAAGCGCTCCTGGAGGTCAAGAAGGAGATCGCGCCCTACATCGACCTGCAGCTCGTCGCCTTCCCGCAGGACGGGCTCTACCGCGACCCGACGGCCCGGGCCAACACCATCCGCGCGCTCGACATGGGCGTCGACGTCGTCGGCGGAATCCCGCATTTCGAGCGCACCATGACCGACGGCACCCGCTCGGTGACGGACCTCTGCGAGATGGCGGCCGAGCGCGGCCTTCTCGTCGACATGCATTGCGACGAGACCGACGACCCGCTGTCGCGCCATATCGAGCAGCTCGCCTACGAGACCCAGCGCCTTGGGCTGCATGGCCGCGTCAACGGCTCGCACCTCACCTCGATGCATTCGATGGACAATTACTACGTCTCGAAACTGCTGCCGCTGATGGCCGAAGCGCAGGTCTCGGCCATCCCCAATCCGCTGATCAACATCATGCTGCAGGGCCGCCACGACACGTTCCCCAAGCGCCGCGGCATGACGCGGGTGAAGGAGATGCTGGCGCTCGGCATCCGCGTCGGCTTCGGCCAGGATTGCTGCCTCGACCCGTGGTATTCGTTGGGCACCGCCGACATGCTCGACGTCGCCTTCATGGGCCTCCACGTCGCGCAGATGTCGCATCCGGCCGAAATGGCGAAATGCTTCGACATGGTGACGACCGGGAGCGCCGCCATCATGCACCTCGACCACTACGGCCTCGCCGTGGGCAAACGCGCCTCGCTTGTCGTGCTCGACGCCGGCAACAAGACCGAAGCGGTGCGCCTGCGCGCCGAACGCCTCTGCGTCGTCGCGCGCGGCAAGGTCGTCGCGGAGCGGCCGAGGCGCGATACGACGCTGTCACTGCCGGGACGGCCGGGCAGCGTGAACAGACGGCACCGGACGCCGCCTCGGGTGGACTGACGCTGCGTAACTCGAATTGCCGCGCGGCGAGACAAGAGATAAGCTGGCAACATGCGCAGCTTGGCGGTTTCCCTGCTTCTCGGCGTCGCGACCGTAGGTCCGGCGAACGCGTTCAATGACGTGGAGTTGGTCCCTGCCTATGTCCGAGAGTGTCCGGACCTGGCGCTGAACGAAAAGCGTTATGAAGAGGTCCTGACCTCGACGCTCGCGCTGAGCAGCAACAGCATCAAGGGCAGCGGCGAGACCAAGAGCCGGATGCTCCCGAGCATCTATATCGAGCCCGGGCAGAGGGAAGTCTTCTGCCGCGAGGTCTTGGCCGACTACGGACCGAAAGGGCGCAAGGTGAGGGGTCTGGTCCGGAAGAAGTGAGAGCTGCCGTCGCGGGCGCCAACGGGTCGCTTCGGAAAATCGAAGAACCGATCTGCCGTCTTTGCGGTCAAGCGGCGTTGAGGTGTTCGGTCCCGTCGTCCACTTTCCCACTGCCCGCCACGCCTCCTCCGTATTCCCGGCAGCCGGAGGCCAGCCGCCCGTCTCGCACACCCCACGTCGTCATGCCGGAGGCTGAAGGCCATCCGGTATCCATTCTTCTCTCCGGTTTCACGCAGAGACGCCTGCCTCCGAAGCAAGCCCGACGGCATTCCATTCATCAGCGATCAATGGTTCCCGGCTGGCCTCCCGCCGCCGGGATGACGAAGCGCTCAATTTTCGCTCGGCAGAATTTCTAGCCACTCTCCGCCGCCGCACGATAGTGCCCCGGACGAGTGGGACCCGCCGGCATTCGTCGTATCTGGAGAGGTAGCTATCGCCATTTTCGTCAGCTACGTTCAGCCGCCGGTTGCAGGGGGCTTCCATGGAAGATTGGGCGATTGCGTATTATTCGCTGAGGTCAGAACAGCAAACGGCCATGAGCATAGGTTTCGTCCTTCTCGGTGGGCTGTTGTTCGCCATTTCAAAGAAAGGAGTCTGGGAACTCGAGAGGACGCCATACTTTGTCTATTCTGCGATAATCCTCAGCCTTTCACGTTTGCCTGTCGTGATCATATGGCTGACATATCCTTGGATGGTTCGAAATAACTCGACGTGGGTGATCGTGCTGCAAACGGTCCTGATAATGATTGTCTTTGGTTACCTACTTGCTTTGGTCGCAGCGGCTAGGTCTCGCAACGCCTTCGGAAGCAACTGGATGGCCATTGTCGCGTTCATTCCCCTTGCCAACTTCTGGCTCGTGTTTGCGCGCCCGCGATCAGAATACAGCCCCGCATTGTTAAGCCCACCTGCTTTCATGCGTGGAGAGATTGGCGTCATCCTGGCGATCGCGGTTATCATCACGTCCACTGTCGCCGGCCGCGTCGTGGCAGGTCTTGCCCAGTCTGACGCCGAGCGGTTGGTCAACACCGATCCCGAGTATTCAGGATTGATGACACGGCGGCTGATCCAGACGCGCGGCCTGCCACAAACTCTCAAGCAGATTGCAGACAATGTAAGTCTTCCCGTTTCGATTGATGAAGTGACGGTTCTCTCGACAGTTGTGGCGCTCGACAACGAGCTGTTCAGGACGTTTACAGTCGACATGGAAGACCTCGTAGTAGACGATTATCTTCGGCGGGACACTGCCGACTTTCTCTGCAAGCATCCCTCGATGCGCGAACTGCTCCTAGCCGGCGCCAAAATCCACGAAATATTCTCCGCGAAGGACAGGCACCGGTTTGGTCAGTTCACGGTGACTTCTGACGATTGTTCCGTGGAGTCTTAGACGATTGCCCCCTCGCGCGGCCCCGGCATGACGTTGCGCCCGAGCGGGCGAAGCCCCAGAGCGCCTACTCCGTGAATCGATTTCGGCCTGTTCTCCCGCAACCCATTGTTTCAGCTCGCACGTCAACTTTTTCGATCCACCGCCTTCGAGAGTGCATGACACTGTCGCCAGTCGAATGGAGCAGGCGATGAGGTGGAAGGGCAGGACAGGGAGGCGACAAGAGGTGCTTTACAGCATCGTCTCGACCTTGCTTGCCCTTGCCGCTCTCGCCGAAAAGGCCGCCGGCGATACGCCCTGGGTCCGCTTCTGCGTGCTGTGGGCTGCCCGGCAGGCCGACCTGATCGCACGGGACTACGTCGCCGGATCGACATGGAATACGGCCGGCCGGCTCTGGTCGCCGGCTCTGCCCAATATCCCTTGCGGCACCGACCCCGCGGACGCGCTCGACATCGCCGCCTCGCTCCGCGCGCTGGCGGTGGTCATAAACGGCATGGCGGCATACCTCCGCCGCCTGGCGTTGCTGCATCCGGGCGAGGCAGGCCGGAACCACGGCGGCAACGCGACCGATGGCCTCGACGCATTCCTGTGCAGGCTCGGACAGGCGATGTTCCCGCCGATCGAGCTCCGCGACACGTCGTAGGGAAACGCGGGGGACAGTCTGTCTTCTCCGCGCCCGCGCAAACCCTGCAGCGGCAACGCCTTCGCGCGCGACAAAGTAAACCGTCCCCGCCGCCGCCGCCTGCTTGGTTCCTTCAGCCATCTGCACTATGTGAACGGCACATTCGAACGCTGCGAGTCCCGACATGTTCATTTCCAAGGAAACAGTCCTCGAGAAGCTGCGCACCATCAAGGGGCCGGACTTCGAGGGCGACATCGTCTCGCTGGGGCTGGTGTCGGAAATCTTCATCGCCGACGCCAAGGTGTTCTTCTCGATCACGGTGCCGGCCGCCCGCGCCCAGGAACTCGAACCGCTGCGCTCCGCGGCCGAGCGCGCGGTCAAGGCGCTGCCGGGCGTGGCCGGCGCGGTCGTGGCGCTGACGGCCGAGAAGAAGGGCGGCGGCATGGAGGCCGCACCTCCTCGTCCGGCTCCCCCACGCCCGGCGCCGGCCCGGCCCGCGCCGCCGACGGCTCCGCCCTCGACCCAGTCGGGCAAGCGCGGCGTTCCGGGCATCGAGGCGATCATCGCCGTTGCCTCGGGCAAGGGCGGCGTCGGCAAGTCGACCACCGCCGTGAACCTGGCCCTGGGCCTCGCCGCGCTCGGGCTGAAGGTCGGCATCCTCGACGCAGACATCTACGGCCCGTCCATGCCGAAGCTCCTCGGCATCAAGGGCAAGCCCACGACCGTCGACGGCAAGATCCTGCGGCCGATGGAGAAATACGGCCTCAAGGTCATGTCGATGGGCTTCCTCGTCGAGGAGGAGACGCCGATGATCTGGCGCGGCCCGATGGTCATGTCGGCGCTGACCCAGATGCTGCGCGAAGTCGAGTGGGGCGCGCTCGACGTGCTCGTCGTCGACATGCCGCCCGGCACCGGCGACGCGCAGCTGACCATGGCGCAGCAGGTGCCGCTTGCGGGTGCGGTCATCGTCTCGACGCCGCAGGACCTGGCGCTGATCGATGCGCGCAAGGGATTGAACATGTTCAAGAAGGTCGACGTGCCGCTGCTCGGCATCGTCGAGAACATGAGCTATTTCATCGCGCCCGACACCGGCAAGCGCTACGACATATTCGGCCACGGCGGCGCCCGCAGGGAGGCCGAGCGGCTGGGCGTCACCTTCCTTGGCGAAGTGCCGATCGAGATGGCGATCCGTGAGAATTCCGATGCCGGCACGCCGATCGTGGTCGCGGAGCCGAAGGGGCCGATCGCGGAGGTCTACCTTGGCGTCGCGGCCAAGGTGCTTGAGCGCATGCGCGCCGAGTCCGCGTCGAGCTCGACGGCGGGACCTGCGATCGTTTTCGAATAGATGTTTGAATTCCTTGGCATTTCGGCCGCATCATACGATCGTACGGTTGCCGTCGGCGTAAAGCTCGCATAACATGTCAGTCAGTCGATGTTTCGTAATGAAACAGAGCGCGACCCAGCGGCCGGTGGAGCAAGGACGGGAGTAACCCGCGGCACGTCGATCCGGAGACCCGCAAGGCAGCGTTCGGACCGATGGGGCATGATGGTGAAGCGGCTTCCACATGGCTGACGTGCAGTTCACGCGTCAGCTTGCAACGATCATTTCCGTAGATGCCGTCGGCTTCTCGCGGGCGATCGGCCGGAACGCCGACGCAGCGGTGACAGCCTTCGAGGAACGCGCGGCGATCATCCGCGAAATCTGCCGGACATATGGCGGCGAGATTTTCGGCGCGGCCGGCGACAGCTTCATGGCGGAGTTCGGCCTGCCGGCCCAGGCGTTGCTGGCCGCGCTGGCGTTCCAGAAACGGATCGTCGAGCTCAACGCAGCCGCATCCGAGCGTCTGCGCATGGCGTTCCGGGTCGGCATCAACACCGGCGACGTGATCGTGCGCGATGCCAGCCGCTACGGCGACGACGTCAACATCGCCGCGCGCCTGCAGGAATCGGCCCCCGAAAGCGGGATCGTCATCTCGCAGACGACGTTCAACCATATCCAGCGCCTGTCGATCGCGCGCTTCAGCGACATGGGCGAGAAGCGGTTCAAGAATATTCTCTATCCAGTGCGCAGCTACCTGGTCCTGTCTCCCGAAGCGCGGGCGACGCGGATGGAAGAGGAGACTCCTGTCCCGCCTCGCGCTTTCACCGGCTCGCCTTCGGGGCCGCCGGCCGTGGCGGTGCTGCCGTTCCGCGCCGCAGGACCGGGGCCGGAGGCGGAAGCAATGGCCGATGGCCTTGCCGACGACATCATCATCGGCCTCTCGAACGTGCGCTGGCTGCCGGTAATTTCGCGCAGTTCGAGCTTCCAGTTCCGCAACGCCGCGCAGGCGGCCACGGCCGGCCTGGCGCTGGGCGCCCGCTATGTCGTGTCCGGCACCATCTCGGTCGCCGGCCGGTCGATCAGGGTCAAGGCCATGCTCGAGGATGCCGTTGAGGCAAGCACCGTCTGGGCCGGCAGCTTCGACGCCGACGTCGAGGGAATTCCTTCCATCCCCGACGAAATCGGCGGGGAGATCGTGGTCGCGCTCGCCAAGGAGGTCGACCGCGTCGAGCAGGAGCGCTCCTTCCGCCTGCCGGTCGAGACCATGGACACCTGGCAGCTCATCCGCCGCGGGCGCTGGCACATGGGGCGCCGCAGTCACGACGACACCGAAATCGCACTCGGCTTCTTCGAGCGCGCTCTGGACCGCTCGCCCAATTCGACGAGCGCGCTCAACGAACTGGCCTGGTGGTATTTCTGGCGGTCCTGGCTGCATTTCGGCGCGCCCCACGACTATGAGGCCGACCTGGTGCAGGTCGTCGCCTATGCCAGGAAGGCGCAGGCGATCGATCCGCGCGACGCGCGCCCGCACTGCCATCTCGGCATCGCCGACATCATGCGGGGAAGGCCGGCCGCGGCGCTGAAGCATCTGGACGTGGCCCTTGCCATCAATCCCAGCTTCTCCTTTGCGCACTCCGCCAAGGGCAGCGCGCACAATCTGCTCGGAGAGGCGGCCAAGGCGATCCCCTCGCACCTGCAGGCAGAGAAGCTCAGCCCGTTCGATCTGTACCGCTTCCACAATCTCGGCGAGCTCGCCGCGGCTTACGCCTTCGTCGGTGATTTCGATGCGTCCGCGGATGCCGCGAACGCATCGCTCGAACTATCCCCCGGCTACTGGTATTCCGGCCTGATTCGGGTGGGATCGCTGTTCCGCGCGGGCAGGGAAGCGGAAGCCGCCGCAGAGCTCACCGCCTTCCGGCTGCGCCATCCCGGCTTCAGGATGCGCCGGGCCGAACTGGTTCCCTATGTCGATCCGAAGCTCAACCGGTTCCTGATCGGCAACTTCCAGGCGGCAGAGGAAAAACTGGCTCTGCTGGCTCAATCCTGACTGCGGACGCCGGCCGGCGGGAGCGCGGCGCTGGCTCGCAGCCGATCCTCGTCGAGGATGCGGATGCCGCCGCGGCGGATGTCGATGATGTGCGCCTCGCGCCAGTGCTTGAGGTTCTTGTTGACCGACTCCCGCGTCGCGCCCAGGAAGTCTGCCAGCTCCGACTGCGAGATGTCCACCCAGCCATCGGCGTCGGCGAAGCTGGACGACATGAACAGCAGCCGCTTGGCGAGCCGGGCATCGACCTTCAGCATCACCTGGTCGCCGAACTCGGCATTGATCCAGCGGATGCGGGCGCAGAGCAGCGCAATCATCGCGGCCGAAAGCAACGGGGTGCGCGTAACGCGGTCGAGAAACTGGGAGCGCGTGATCGAGTAGATCTCGCAATCCCCGACGCATGTCGCCGTCGCCGTCCGCGTGCCGCCGTCGAGCGCGCCGATCTCGCCGACGAGGCTGTTGGGCATTTCCATGTTGGCGACGATCTTGCGCCCATCGGGGGAATAGAGCGAAATCTCGACGGCGCCCGAAACAATGCCGAACACCCGGTCGGGCGGGTCGTCCTGGAGAAAGAGCTCGTCGCCGTCGGCCCAGCGTTCGACCGGATGCCCGGCGAACAGAGCCTGGAACAGGTCCGGGCTCAACTGGCCGCTGCGGGGAGGGCGCAGATGCGGCATGCCGCGCCGCCTCATTGGGATTCACCAATGTGAACATCCGAGACGGGCGCTTCGGAAAATTGAATGTGTCTGACCGGCATGCAATGAAGACCCCCAAGGAAACCTAACCCAAGGACATGATCATGACCAGCGACGCCGTCCTCCACGAGAAGCGCGACGGTTATGCCAAGGTGACGCTGAACCGGCCGCAGCGGCTGAACGCCTTCAACGAGGACCAGCACCTCCAATTGCGCGCCGTGCTCGAGGACTGCGCCGCCGACCCCGACTGCCGCGCCGTGATCCTGACCGGCGCCGGACGCGGCTTTTGCGCGGGGCAGGACCTGTCCGACCGCGATCCGACGCTGGGCGGGCCGCGGCCCGATCTGGGCCAGACGCTGGAGACCTATTACAATCCGCTGATCCGGCAGATGCGGGCGCTCGCCAAGCCGATCGTCTGCGCAGTAAACGGCGTCGCCGCTGGCGCCGGCGCCAACATCGCGCTCGCCGCCGACATCGTCATCGCCGCGCGCTCGGCGAGCTTCGTCCAGGTTTTTTCAAGGATCGGCCTGGTGCCCGATGCCGGCGGCACATATTGGCTGACGCGGCATCTCGGCGAAGCGCGCGCCAAGGCGCTGGCGCTGACCGCCGAGCCGTTGCCGGCGCAGACGGCGGCCGAATGGGGCCTGATTTGGAAATGCGTCGACGACGAGGAGCTTCAGGCGCAGGCGGAGGCGCTCGCCGAGCGCTTCGCCAACGGGCCCACCACCGCCTATGCGCTGACCAAGCAGCTGATCCATGCGGCGTCGACGAATTCGCTGGACGAGCAGTTGGACATGGAGCGCAATTTCCAGCGCGAGGCGGGCTGGTCCGACGACTACCGCGAGGGCGTCGCCGCCTTCCTGCAGAAGCGGAAGGCGGATTTTCGCCGCAAGGCGTAGTGGCGGGGACTGCGCGACCGCCGCCGCGGCCGCGAACCGCGCATCGGGCCGAACCCGCTGGACGCCTCATGGAAGAGGCCGGGAATCCCGCCGCGGTCTTGCCGGCCGTGCCATCGGGAAGCCCTCTGGCGCGCGTTTACGATGGCGTTGAGAATTCAATCCCCTCGGCTTGAATTCCGATGCCATTGCCGGTATGACGCGCACCACGTTGCACGGCCTTGCGGTCGCGCCGGATTGCCGCTTTAGCTCAGTCGGTAGAGCACATCATTCGTAATGATGGGGTCGCGTGTTCGAGTCACGCAAGCGGCACCAGTAGTTTCAATAAGTTAAGTCGATTCTCCAAATCGCTATTTGCTCCGGGGCCACACTGGGGCCACAGCGAGGAGCACTCGTAGCGCTCGGTCGCGACCGTTTGCCGAGAATCACGATTGGTTACAGAGTTCTGTATTGCCATTGACTTTCAGCTGTTCCACTCTTCGGCAGATGAGTCCGATAAGTCGGCCGGCGCAGCCGTGGCACAAAGGCGCGCCGGCCGCCCTTGCTGGGCACCCGCTTCGGGAGCCGTTCCCCTATCTCATCCTCGACGCCCGCTACGAGAAGGTGCGGGAGGCCAGCATCGTCATGAGCCAGGCGGTGCTGATCGCGGTCGGCATCGATCTCGACGGCCGGCGCCAGATCCTGCCCGTCGAGATGGCCAACCGCGAGAGCCGCTCGGCCTGGCGGGACTTCCTCGTCGGCCTGAAGACGCGCGGCCTCAAGGGCGTCGAGCTGGTCGTGTCCGATGACCATGCCGGCCTCGTCGCGGCGATCGGCGAGGTGACCCCCGAGGCCGCATGGCAGCGCTGAAACGGGGTCCTTATTCCGCGCCGAAACACAGGCGTGCCGGGGTGGTGCGAGACTCTTTCAGCGTCACTTGTTCTCGTTGAGGTTCAGGCTGATTCAGTGCGAGATTATGGGAACCGCCTTCGGCCCTGACGGCCCCCGAACCTGCGGGGCCTGACACGAACCCGGCGGATCAGAAACTCCTTACGGTGACGCTCCGCACCACTCGCAAGGTGTGCCTGTAGTACAGGCCACTTGCCAAGGAAGGCCTGCTGCGCGCCTCCCGTTGGATCCCTCCCCACTTCCGCGAGACACTGATACATTTTGACCAAGATAAGTTACGCATTCCGATTCATCTCGGGGCAGAGATTTCAATCGCAGAAGCGCGCAGGTCCTAGAGCCATCAGAGACGACCGCCAAAGATTCTGAGGTAAGAACGAGTGTCCTTAACTAGATTCCATGTTTGATTAAGTAATTCAAGCGGATGTAAAATAGTTCGGAGGGGGAATTGTATACCATTTTGTGAAGCAGGCACATACGCCAGTTGATTGCCATGCAGGCTCCGGCGTTCTTGGTTGCGTTCCTGATCGCGGAGCTGTTCTATAAGTTCAAGAGTTTTGCGCTCGAGTGCTTGGCATTTCTTGCCACCTGGTTCTTGATCGAATTGGTGATAACGACAGGTGTCGGTTATCTTGTCTCCATGAGAACGGTGGAGGAAAGCCCTCGTCATAATTGCCAATTTAGATCACCTGAGCCCGCTGACACGGCGTAGGTTCGTGTGCGATAGTCCGTGCCGGAAATGGAAATAGTGTACGACAATCAGGCACATAGCCGATGTCGGGGAGCAACATCAGGAGGTAGTGCCAATGGCCCGTGTATTTGGACTGCTACTCCTCGCGGCGGCAGTGAACATGTTCGGCGGGCAGGCTGGAGTTGCCGGCTACATTGGTTTCGGTCGTGCCGAAACCTGGCTACTCACCACGGCAGTGTTTTCAGGTGCCTTGCTCGCCGCAGGCTCGATCGTTTGCGGGCGGTGGGACGGAGTCTTCATCGATAGGGACAATCGCATCAGTCTTTCGCGGTTCCAGTTGATCGTGTGGAGCGGTCTGATCATTGGTGCACTCCTGACCGCAAACCTTACCAATACAGCCGCCTCAGCAGCGACTGACGCTTCAGTGCTGGTCAACGTTCCCGCCGAGGTATGGGTGCTTCTGGGACTAGGCGCCTTCACCGCAGTCGCTGCGCCCGCAATCAAGGATGGAAAACGCGAAGGCAGGGGGGAGAACCTCAGGCTCGCTAAAGCTCAGGTGAGCGAGACCGCCGAGAAGATACGAACTGCGCAAAGCCTTAAGGCGTCCCCAACGTTCGATAATCGCGTCCTGACCAAGCAGGCACCCGAGGACGCTCGCTGGATCGATCTTGTTATGGGCGATGTCGAAGGCGCGGCCTATCTCGACGTCAGCAAGCTACAGCAACTGACGTTCACGATTCTGCTAGCGGCGACATACGGCATGAGCCTCTGGTCTTCAATGGACGGAGCCGGGCCGATTCAGAGTTTTCCGGAAATAGATGACGGCTTCATCGCATTATTGGCCGTGAGTGATGCAGCCTATCTGGTCGACAAGCAGGTAGGTCAAAGTTAGTCTGGTCGGGACAGATCATGCTAGATGTAATTCATCTGTTATTAAGTGCGTCGACGTAAGTGTTTGGATCAGATTATTGTCGCTAGCAATTACTGGTGCGGCAGGTTCTGCCGCTCTCCGATCTTTGCCTCGAGGTACATATTGTAGTGACGGAACGTGTCGTTCCGTTGCTTGGTTTCAATCTCCGGCAGCAGAACGTGACACAACTTCGCTCTCCAGTCACACTGAGGGTTGGTTGGAGGGGTTTAGTTGCTGCAGCGATGTCTGCGCCCCTGAATAGCACCATGAGCGGCCACGCGGCGAAAGGAACACCCGTAGCAGCAGTTTACTGGCGAGAACTACACAGACGGCCGTCAGGAGCCAGAGGACGATCGGCTGCAAGAGCGGGAAGAAAGTAACCGAGCCTGAGCGGGAACCGGCTGCTCCGCAAGGCACCTTGGAGCGATCGCCATAGTGATAGGCATTGTTCCAATAGGCACCCGCCTGGCTTTTCTGCGGACTGGCAAAATTGTAGAGCCACACGCCGTCGACAGTACAGTATCGTACCGAGCAAAGATCGCAATCTTGGCCGCTCGCGGCGAGCGCGTCGGCATTGAAGCCAAACGCTCCAGTATCGATGTAGACCTTGCCACTTGTGTGGAACTCTTTGAGGAAGTGGCCGAGCATGTAAAGCGGCGCCAGGACCAATACCACGAGAGTAACCCCCGCAGTGACACTGCGCGCCGTTGGCCTCAGCGGAGACCCGATGTGCCCGAAGGACGGCAATCGCTGCCACCATTCATGTTCGCGGAACGATCGGGCGAAACGCCAGAGCAAATACAGCAGCGGCGGCATGAAGATTGCGATTATGTGCATCCCGAAGAAGCCGCTAAGAATCTTGTGGTTGCCGCCAAATGAGATCAGGCGGAAGATGGTGTCTTCGCCAGAGCGCTCGGCCATAAAATGGGCGAGCGCGAGCGCCAGGAAAACTGTAGCATAGATGGTGAAATGGCGGCCAAACGAGTCGGGCAGATAGCGCCGTTCGTGGGGAATATTTGGAATTTTCTCGACGATGGTCGCGGTTGGTAGGATGTATGCCGTGCGCAAGCCGCCCGTCGCTCGCGCGATGACCATACCGACGACGGCGCGCTGATGCATGTCATAGACGGCTGCGCCGCTGTAGCCGGGCTCGATGAACGCGCCCGGCGCGCCAGCCGCGTCGATCTGGTCCAACAAGCGGTCTGCGCCGCCATCCTGTTGGATGGCTACGTTGCCGCGCAGGAAGGCCGCAATATGGCCGCCGGTACGCTTGTTGTCCGCGACGCCGTAGATGTTGAGGCGCACTTCTGAGTCCGTCGCCATCGGCAGATCGGCAAGGATCGCGCGCCCGGCCGCTCGCGGGGCATCTGCATTGAGCGTTAGCAGGGCGAGATCGATACCTGCCGGATGTGGTCCGCTCCAGAAGGCAACGGTGGCGTTGTAGCGGCCAGAACCCGGCGTCAACGGGAAAGACACCTCCACGACCGCGCCGGAGAGCGGCGGCTCGGCTGAATGCTCATTGCGTTGTAGGGCGGCATCGACGACATGCGCGCAGGTTAAGACATGGCGCGGTGAGACGACGATGCCCATCCCCCAATGCTCCATGCCGCCTGAGGCGAAGATCATCGCGATGCCGGCCTCGTGACCGTACTGCACCGGCGCGGCGCGGTAGGCGTCTCTATCGGGAGTTTTCGGGCTCACTGAGGCGCCTGCACGAGACCCCAGACAACATCCCGTTTGGGAATTCCCGGGAGCAAGGTAGCACAGGCAGACGTCATTGCCTGCGCCACATCGGACGCGCCGAAATTGCCTTCGCCTTGTTGCCTCGTCAGCCGCTGCCACCACAGCGCCGCAACACCCGCCACGTGCGGTGTCGCCATACTTGTCCCACTCATCGAGACGAGGCCGCCCTTCGGTTTGGCGGATACAATGTCGACTCCCGGGGCTGCAACCTGTGCGCCGACGTTTGAGAACGAGGCCAGCGAAAATTCACCCTTCTTCTTGCTCTGCCCAAGCGCGGCGACGGATACGACCCCGTCCGCGGCGGCCGGAGGCGAGACGAGGATCGAGTAGGTCGGATGCATGCTTTCATTGCCGCCGGCGGCGGTCACGAGCGAACCTGCGACGAGGCCCTGCACTCCCATAAGCGCTGCAGCGAGCTTCTCAAAAAGCTGGATATTGAGTCGGTAAGCAGAGAGGGCGAGCGAGGTAGCCTGCAATTCCGGCACGCCCTTGTTTTCGACGAGGTATTGCCGGTAACCGGGGAAATCCATCCCGAGTGACATCGAGATGACGTTTGCGCCCTGCGACTGCGCCCAGTGGATTCCATCAACGATTGACTGCGTTGAGCCGCCGTTCTTGCCGAGCACCTTGCCGATAATCGCCTTCTCAACGCCGCGCGCGATACCGATGCGCTGGCCCTGGACATCGCGCCCGAAGATTGTGCCGGCGCAGTGAGTGCCGTGGCCATCCTGGTCGTCATCGGACTTGTCGTCGGAAAAGTTATGCCGAACGAGCTCGACGCCCTTGAAAGCGTCGTGGGTCGGATCGATACCTGTATCTAGCACGGCGATCGTAACCCCCTTGCCATCTTCCGGGGAGGTCGACGCGCCAACGGACTCGATGCCCCAGCCGGCCGGCAGGTTCTTCGTGGCCGCCTTCTGCTGGTTCTCATCGAGCTTGATGAGCTTAAACATCATACGCGGCGCCAGGCCGAGCGTCTTTGGGTCGGTCAGCACTTCCCGGGCGTCATCGGCACTCATCTTTTCTGACGTGACGACCAAATCGGGAACGTTCGCTTTCTGGCCCGTACGCGACGCATTCACCCTCACATAGTCGCGAATGTCGCGAGACCATGCTTCTGTGTTCGCGGGGCTGCGCCGCGATACCAATTCTATGTCGGTATCACCGCCTGCTGGCTTTGCACTAGGCATCCCAAGTGGACTGGTGTCTGCGCCGGGCGCTTTGGAACCGTCTGCGGCTTTCAAGACCACCCAGTCGAGAATTAGTTGCTTCTTTGCCATCGTCATCTCTCCTTCGAAGAATTCGGCAGGGGCTGCGTGAGTTGCTTCCTCTCTATGGGGATAGTCAGACTCTGATGTCCGCGAATTCATTGATCTCGGCGGAGATGCTCAGTCCTCCGAGCGCGAGCTCCTCGTTGGAAAAGCCGTCGAAGCGGGCAAGCTCGCCAAACGAGATGCCGGACAGACTCTCGACGTGCCGGATGCTACGCTGAAAGGTCTTGTAGCGGCCGAACGCAGCCTCGAGCCCAATCAGCTCGTGGTCCTGCTCCACTACATAGGCGGTCGCGGACGGCCGCCCGTCGTCTGAAAGGAAGGCAACGACCTTCCAGAACGATCGCGGCACCAACGCTCCTCTGTAGGGCAGGTCCGCCGCCCTGAAGACGGGGCCGGTGAAGACGCTGCAGCGCTCGTTCCACGCGCGCGCATTCTGCAGGACGTAGTTTTCCAGCCCAAGCCAGGTCTGCTGATTGAATACGTCCATCTGCGGCGCGCAGTTGGTGAAATGAAAAGTGTCGACATTTGCGAGACCGGCAGCCGTGCCCCAGTTGGGATCCTCACGCCGAACCAGATGTCCACGGTCGAGGCGATTCCCTGCATAGAGCTCCTCGCCGAGTTGAGCGTCGATAGGAATGCGGCCATCGAGAAACCAGTCGTCATCCTCGCGCGGGATCGAGACCGAGCGCGCGCCTTCGATGTTCACGGCGGTGAACATCGCCATGCGGCGCGATGCAGACATAACGACCGAGAAATGCTGGTAGTCGAGCCTCCCGCTGCTGTCGGCGCCCACCGGCGTCACATCGCGCGCCCTGGCACCCTGTGGGGCTGGCAAAGCCACCGTGAAGCCGGCCAAGAAGTCGCCGTCATAGCCGCCACGACCGACGAAATGCTCGGGCGGGTTGACACGCGCAGGCCTGCGACGTGACGCCTCGACCATCAGTCTGTCGGGCCGGTCCGATGTCGCATTGGCGAGGTGCTTCATCTCGGCTAGACGCGGCCGGATATCCATTCTCAGCTGCGGAGTACCGTTAGTCATCGTCGTTCCCCTTCGTCGCTTCGGGCCTTCGGTTGCTTGCCGTTGAACCGCTCTGCTCGCGGCAGTTGAATACCCGGACCCCGACGCGGACGATCTGTACAATTACGCTGTTGGCCCTGCGGCACTCGATCTTTGAGGCCGCGGAGGAATTAAAAAATCGAACGCACCTTCGCCGAAATTCTGTCATCAGCAGCAAAAGGTGAGCGAATTGTCAGACGGAAGTATCGCCTGACTTAACGTCGCACTTCATTTCTTGCGATCAACCGCTTTCATTTATGTATGCTAGCACCGCAATCAGACATGCTTCGCGTGAATAAAGCGTGAGACTGCTTCGATCTCGCTATTCAATTGTTGGGTTCACACCCCCCAGAGCAACCCAGCCGCCTGGCAGGCCGCACATTCAATCCGACTCGTGGACTGGCACGTCGCTGTTATATTCGAGGGTATGTAGAAACGCGACCAACTGTACAATGTCGAGGTCGCTGAGTTCTATGCCGGCAACCGGCACGTGGCTCCACTGTTTGAGGACTTCATAGAAATCGGCCCTTTGCCGCGGGTACTTCGGAATCATTGCCGGGTCCGCGAGCGGATCGACATGGATCCTGATTGCCTCGGCGAGTCCGTAGAGTGAGCCGGAATGCGAATAGGGCGCGGTCTTGGTGACGTTGTAGAGCGGCGGCGTCCTGAATCTGTAGAGGTCGCCGGTATCGAGCGTGACATTGTAGCGGCCATAGTCAACGCCAAAGCCGTTCTTGCCGAACCCTGCCTGGGGGAACGGAATGGCGTGAAAGTCGAAATCGGAAAAGTAAGGCCCGTTGTGGCAGGCGGCGCATCTGCCCTTGCCGTAGAAGACCAAACCGCCCGCGAGCTCATCGGCCGTGAGTGCGCCTTTAGCGAATACGAAGTCATGGAACCGGGTCGGCTTCAGCCGAAAATTGTGGCGGATGAAGCCGGCGAGCGCCTGCGCCACCTGGACAAAGCGCAGCTCGCTCGGCTGGATGCCGTATGCCTTGGCGAGAGCGGGACCGATTCCGGGATCGTCTCTCAGGCGCTGTTCGAGGATCTGGTAGATGCCTTGAGCGGAATCGACGGTCTCGCTTTGAAGGGTCTCATTGCCCGCCGTATTGAGCACCATTTCGCCGATCTCGACCGGCGGCAGATGAACGGCGACCACGAGGGGGTCGACTGAAGGCTCGTCGCCGGCGAACTGGCTTTTGACGGCGCCGCTCCGGCCGTCGACCCGCCCATCCCAGAAAAAGACATCAAACCCTTTGCCGCCGCGCCCCCAGAACGGCAGGGCGTTGCGCGGGATGATATCGCCGCCGCCCATCAGGCGGGCCACGCCTTCGCCGCGGCCTTCGGTTCCGATTGCATTGGGCAGGCCGTCCGCGGAGCCGAACCGGTCGACGTGACAGGACGCACAGGCGATCTCGTTTTCCAGCGAGAGTTTCTTCGTCTGGAAGAGGAGCTTTCCGGCCGCAACCAGGTCCGGCGGCACGGCCACGTTGGTTTCCTGCGCCCGGACGAGCCCGGCTTCGAGCGCCGCCCGGCGTAGCACGGTTTCGCGCAAAGTGTCGGCATGGAGCGTGCCCGCGCAAAGGCTCGCCACCGCCATGACGAAAACCCTAGTAGCGGATTTCATGGACCCGGACGACCTCCTGCAGATTGGTGGCGCGCGCCTCAATCGCAATCAGCGCCATCTCGCTCACTTCATTATCAGTAAGGCCCCACCGGATGAGGCGCTTGCGCATCAGATCGTAATCCTGGCAGGCGAGCAGCTCGATCTCCGCCGCCCTGAGTTGGCGCACCGATCCGTCTGATGGCGCCTTCGACACCAACATCTTTGCGATCATGTGCCCGCGCATGGCCTGATCACACTGATAGGTCAGTTCTGAATAGCTTGCCTGAGCGGCGCGCATCAGCGCCAGTTTCCACACCGGCACGGCTACGAAGGCGGTTGCCAGGCCGGCGGCAAAGATTGCGGCGTAGGATAGACTAGCGCGCCACGATGCCAAGCGCATCCAGAACCTCCGGCGTGATGGTGCCCGTTACCTTGAGCCCGTAGTCCGCCTGCATCTTCGACAAGGCGGCCTTTGATTCCGGGCCGAGCACGCCGTCGATCTTGCCTGTGTAGTAGCCATACGCCAGCAGGGCGAATTGCACTTGCTCGGCGATCTCGCGGAATTTCTCAGCATTGCCCGGAAGAGTTTTGAGCGCTGCGGCGGGCGGGCTCGGTAGAACGGACGAAGGCGGCGTGCTCGACTGATTGCGCGAGCCTGCCGGCGGCTCCGGCGATACGACCGAAGGCGAATTGTAGAGCTTCGGCGGCGGCGTGTAGGTGCGGGCCGGCGGAGACTGCCGGGGCACCGAGTATCCGCCGCCCGATGAGGAGCGATGGCTACCATGTGAGCGGTGGCTTGAATGCGAGCGATGCGCGGCAAGCGTATAGAGATGGTTGAGTCTGAGGCGCTCGAACAGCGACGGCGCCTTGTCCCGCTGAGGTTCCACCGACGGGCCGGTCACGGCATCGGCTTTCGGCGCTACAAATCCGGCCGCCAGCAGCGACGGAATCAAAAACAGCGCTTTTTTCATTCCAGCCCCACCCGCGCAAATCCCCGATCGGGATCATACCACTCGAAGAATCCGCCGCAACGTGTCTTGAGGGAGCATCCCTGGCAAGTCTCAAGGTATTTCTGCTTCCAGTCGGAGATCGTGGACGGTGCGTAGGTCCGGTATTCTTCGGGAATGGTGCACAGCGGAAAATTATACAAGGCGACGTCAATATCGCGAGCCAAAGCGATGTTGAGCGCTCGCGCGACGGGTCCGAAATCGACACTGTTGTCATGGAACAGAGTGTCCCAATTCATCCGGCCGAAGCCGATCGGTTCGAGCTGCATCAGGGCCCAGCTCGTGCAAAAAGGCAGCTCGGTGGCGATAAGCCGGGCAAGCCGGGGCAGCAGGGCCGCGTTGCGTCTCGTCACGACCGTGCGAAGCTCAATCTGCGCGCCGGCTTTTGCCAGTGTCGCGACGGATTGGAAGAGACGCGCGAACGCCCCGTCTTTGACAACGATAGCATCGTGATCGGCCGCGTCCGGCGCATAGAGGGGGATGCCCCACAACACGCGGTCCCGGGCCCGACCATGCAGAAAGGGGCCATCTTCCGAATCGAAATGCTGGGCATTCGTCAGGACATGAAAACGAAGATCGGGCCGCACGCTCAGCGTATTGCCGATGAGCGCGAATATCTGTTCCTTGAACAGCAGCGGCTCGCCGCCGGAGATTCCGATGGTTGCGCCAACCGGCGCCAGCAGCGCCGCTTGCCCAAACTGGGCAAAGAGATCCAGATGCACTTGCTTGGGTGGCTGCGAACACATCAGGCAGAGCTGGTCGCATCGCTCGGTTACGAGAAACGTGTTGTGGTGGGACCGGGCGCGAATGAGACGATGCACGATAGGCCGACCTGGAAAGGCCAAGACCACATCGCCGTCGAGCGATTGGCCCGGCTCCGCTTCGATGCGCAGGGAAAAACCGTTGAAATCGTATTCGCGCCAGCCCTCCGCGATGCCGATGAGGGCTGCCTCCCGGTCATCGTGGAAATCGTCGGTAGGTCGGTCGCGCAGCCGGACGACCAGCGGTTCCTCGATTGGCGGCAGCTCCGCTCTGAAGCGCAGGGGGATCATTTGTGGACCGGCGCGAGCGCCGGATCGAAGGCCGGCACGCCGAGCCAGGCGGCAAGTGACCGGCGTGTCGCGGCATCATCGGTGTAGATCAACTCAAAGATTCTGGTGAACAGGGCCGTATGACGGCGGCAGAAGGCGGTCTCGTGCCTGGACAGATCGATGCGTCCGTAGCGCGAGAGATCATCGATCACGTCGACGCCGCAGAACGGCTGGAAAACGCATTGCCCGCAATCCTCATGGAAATTGTTGTCGGAATTGGCGTTCAGGATCTGGAGCTTTTCCTGATCCAGGCCGCCGAATACCGATCCGATCGACAGATCCATCTGGCCGATGCGGGTCATCATCCTCGCCTCGTCGGTGGGATAGAGCGTCCCGTCGTGGTCGATCACCAGATAATCGGCGCCGAGGATGTTGGGATTTCGCATGTCGACATGGCCGTGATGGCCGGCGCGAAAGATGCGCCGCAGGCAATGGGTGAAGTAGAATTCCTCCATCGGCTCGGCGGCATGTGCGTTGTAGGCGATCAGCGCATCGATGAACCGATCGTAATAGGCATTCCAGAGTTGCTGATCGCCCTGGCCGAAGCGTTTGCGCGCAAAACCATGATAGTTCACCGGCCGCAGATAGATCGAGCGAAGCCCAAGGCGCGCAAAGCCGGCGATGATCGCATCCGGCGCCGGAGGGTTATCGGGATCGATCGTCGGCAGTGCTGAGACCTTGCCGGTTCCCAAGGTCGTCATCGCGCGTTCGAGATTGGACAGAAAGGTCGCAGTCTGTGCCGGATCAAGCGTCCGCTGGCGCGTGTGCGTCAGCGCGTCCCCATCGAAGGATGTGCTGACGAAGGTATCCGCTGCGGCCAGGAACGCCCATGCCTCCTCACTCACTTTCTGCAGATTGGTGCAGACGACGAATTCGGCGGAGCGGAAGCGCCTGCGGCAGAAATCTCTCACGCGGCTCAGCAGGTCAAGACGAAGCAGCGGTTCGCCGCCCTGGAACTCGATCTTGATGCGCTCGCTCGTCAGGCTGTCAATGAGGGCGAGGACAGCATTGAGCGTAGCCTCGTTCCAATCGAAGCCGCGGGCATTCGCGTTGACGCGTGATACCTGGCAGTAACGGCAGGCCAGATCGCATCGCAGCGTCGGCACCAGGATGATATATTCAAGCGGCCCGGGGACGAATTGGCGCTTGGCCCACCGCGCCGCGAAGCCGACATGGTGCCGGTCGCCTTCTTCTTCGAAGCTATGACCACCCGCAAGGAGGAAATCCCGATCGGCTTCAGTGAGGATGTCATTGGCATAGCGTTCGAGAAACGCATCGTCGGATCGGAAGAAGCCGCCCGCCTCGTCACAGAACAGCAGCGCGTCCCGCCCGACATCCGTAAAGCGGAGCGGCCAGACATTCATCGCTGCGACAAGAGTTCAAGAAAGCGGGCGCGCAATGGAGCCGATTCTACACGGATCTTCTCGCGGTAGAGCGCGTGGGCGATCCTGCGTTCGATAGCCTCTCGGTCGAATGGCGCGCGCGCCGTGACTCGAAACCGCGATCCGTCTGTCTGCACCGAAAACAACTGTTCGGCATAGCCCAGTCGCAAGGCGGTGGCCTCGACGTATGGCGCAAGACCCGACCCTACTTCAATATCCAAGCTCTCGCCGGCTGTGAGTGTCTTCAAGTCTAACGCCCTCCTTCATACATACTACGCGGCGGCCCTTGCTCATGGCAATGAACGATAACCGCCTTCGGAGAACAAGAATTCCTAGAGTGCGATTTGCCTACCGCCGAGGGACGCGTTTCTTTCCTAGACGGGGTATCGTTGCCGGCTCGTCGACCTCCCAACCTGGCAGCAAGGGCAAATAGTTGAGCCGCTCGGCAGCCGCGACCTCCTCGTCGCTCTTGCTCGCGAAGATCTCAGCCAAGCACCGGGCGACAGAGGGTGCCGCGGCGCTTGTGCCCCTAAGAAAGGAAACGGATCCGCTGCGCGTCCCCGCAGCTTTGTTTCCAGCGGTCAAGGCACCACGATCCGAGAGCGATGAACAGTCGACCTGCCGGAAAGGCCAGGGATGCGCCAACGCCGTTCCTGCAGAGCTATAGGCCGCAGGCTTGGCAAGGCGATCCGCTTCTGGGGCAGTCTCTAAGCCACTATATCCGCCGACAATCAACGAGGTCGCTCCCGATGCGAGTCCGTTCAGGCTGCCATACCGGCGGACGTAGGAGCACGGCGAGTCGGTTTCACTGGGCGACCCGTCCGAGGCGAAGCGGAGGTTGCGGAAATCGTCGAAATAGCTCTGGCGGCTGCCGGAGCGCAGCAACTCCGGATCGGCATCGCGCTGGATCCAGCAGCGGATCGGCTCTGCGAGCCGCTTCGATTGCTTCGTGCGCACGACGACAACTGTCCATGTTCCGGCATCGGCCCCTGGCAAGTCGTCGTCGTCCGGCTCCGTTGGGGCCAGTACGACCAAAACGCGCCAGCGCGAGTTGCGATGTTTGTCGGCGCTGATCTGCCCGATGTCCGACGACTTGCCGGCGCGAAAGCCGACGATACGACGGTCGTCACCGCCGAGCCTGGTGGTATCCCGACTCACCTCGACAAACGCGACGCGCTTACCCTGCGGATTGTAGAGTTCCACGTGATAGCCGATCGCCTCGAACCCAACGCCGAACCAAAGCTCGAGATAGTTCGGCGTCCGGTCGTTTGGCTGGACCCGCCAGGAGATTTGTGCCTTGTCGTCTACAAAACCCGCTTCCTCAACGACCGCGTGCAAGCGATCGAGGAACATGTTGCCGGCCGGCAGAACCAGGGCCGTCGGTCCTTCCCGATCCCTTCTTGCCTTAACAAGCTGGTCAATCGCGGCTTCGAGCTCAGTTTCACCGTCGTGGCGACCGCCCGAAAAACCATAGCTGAAATTGATGACAAGCCGGGCGGCAGGTGGACCTTCGGGGCGAAGGGAGGGCAACCCATAGTCCTTCGCGATCTTCTGGGCGCGCTCGAAGATATAGTGGAACGCGCATAGCATGTACATATCCTTGCCGAAGCCGGACGTGTCCCAGGCGATGGTGGAAGGCAACTGCACAGCGATGATGCGAATTTCCTCAGCGACAGCCTCGCCCTTGTTTGTGTCGCAGCCCGCCGCGATATCCATTACATGTGCGCCGTGGCTCGCATGTCGTTGGAGCATTGGCGCGAATTCCTCGCTGTCGGCGAGCGCGCCCGCCTCCCGGTACAGTGTATCCTCATCGTCAAAATGGCGAATGAGATCGTCGATTTCATTGCGCGTATATTCCTTGCCGAACAGAACGGAGCTGTTCTTGCTGCCGGATACTGCGGACTGCAGCCAGCAGAATTCGACGCGGCTACGCGTGCCGGTGATATCGCGAAAGTTGCGGTGCGCGAAAGGCAATCCATCATCGATGACGGCGATAATGCTGATGCGCTTTCCGGGTTCGATGCGCTCGCTCAGGGCCGGATCGGCGGACCAGGTTGTGGATCGCGGGGCATCGTTCATTGCGCTATCCGCGACGGGAAATGCCACCCGAAACCGCGCTTCTTTGATTTGCTCCGCCATCGGTTGTGATGCCCTGAAGCCGGCTTCGAGCAATTGTCGAAGCTCCTCGGGACTTGGCGCGCGGCCGAACGAGTTCTCGACCACAAAAGGGGTGAAGCTCAGGCCTCTGGCATTCCATAATGTCGGAAGCCACGTCTGCGGCGCGGAGTCTGGTGGGGTGTGGGGCGAATCCCCACCGTCCACATCGGCCAGAATTTTGGCTGCGCCGTCCCGCCTGAATTCGGCGAGCGCCGATATGTATCGCATCTGCCTGCGCATCGCGGGGAACGCGTATCGCCGTCCTTTGCCAAAGTTCCAGTACTCGTAGGGACTCATGTACATCTTGACGTCTTGCAGCGGATCGCCGGCCTCCGGCGCGTCGGGTTGCATCGGCATGTCGGCCTCCTATCGCGCCAGGTCGAACTCTTTGGATGCCTTCATCCAAAGCCATTCGAACAGGTCGCTTCGACGTGCCTCGCAACTCCCCGTGCGATGAACGCCGAAGGGGCGGTTGGCACCCTTGGAAAATTCGGCCAGGAAGAAATCGAGATTGCCGCGGGCCTCATAGCGATAGGCGTCTGCTCCGCCGCTCGCGCCGCTCCGGGCGAGAATGAGCTGCCCCACGGCCCGGCCGAGGATCGCCCCGGCCCAACTGTCGATCGGAAAATGCAGTCCCGCGACCGTGCGATGCACCGCGATGCGCTCCGCCAGCTTGCTGATCAATCGCTGGCGTTTTCCGGGGTCAGGGTAGTGCGCCGGCTTTTGTTTTCCGATCATGAAATTCAGCACTTCCGCGACCGCGAAAGCCTCTGTGGCATGGGCGCTCGGGAAACTCCCGTGCGCCGGCGTCGGTATGATCGGCATGACGCTGGCGCCGAGGCGATCGGGGCGTCGGCAGGCCATATGATGCTTTGCGATCATGCAGACATGGGCGGAGAGCACCTGCGTCACTGTTATCAATTCGAGGGTGTGCCGGTTCGGCGCGGTCTGCAGCCCGAGGATCATCATGAAATAGGGCGTCGGAAAGCCAAGCTGCGTGAGGATCTCGGCCGTCCGGTCCACCCGCTGGTCGGCGTAGGAACGCACGATCTTAAGCTGTTCCTGGAAAGTCGTGATTGAAGGGCGCCGGAGCCGAAAGAATTCCTGGCCTTCGAACCCGATCATGATCGACCTCGCGCGCTTATCGGTCCGCCACTCCAGGCTCTGCATGAAGTCACTGAGATAGAGCGACGCACGAACCCAGTCCGCCCAGCATTCCAAGTTCCCGGGTGAAGAGAATGACATCTCCTTGGCCGGGGGCGGCGGTGTTCCCGGCGGATCGATTGCCACATGCGAAATCGCCTGGGCGCTCGCCTGAAGCCCTTGGACAAGCAGGGGGTCGAAGACCGGATCCGCGCCGGCGCCCAGGAATGCTCCAAGGCCCGTGTAATTCAAACTTCCGACTCCCCCCATTGGACCTACACCTCCTACTCCCCCCATAGGGCCTACACCCCCTACTCCCCCCATGGGGCCTACGCCCCCAACTCCCCCAAACATCGACATGTCCTTGCTCCCTTCGCCCTCATCTATGGAATCCCGGCGGCGCTGAGCGCCGCCGCAACCTTGCGACCGAGCTTGTGATCACCCGCCGGGTGGCCGCGCAGATAGGCATCGACCGTGAATCCCGGCTGGCGGCGCAACAACTCGCTCCCGGATGCGCGCGCCTCCTCCGCCATGCCGAGATGGTGTTGCGCAGTGATCTTGGCGCGGAGCGTTGATAAATGGCGGTCATGGCGCGAGATGGACCGCTCGGCCAGGGCCAGCGCCTCCTCAAAGCGATCCCCTGCAAGAAGCGCCGTGGCATGCAGGGATTCATAATAGTACTGGAACGGGTCGATCGGCGACAGACGGCGCGCTTTTTCCGCGGAAGCGATTGCAATCCCCGCCTCATCCATAAAGGCATGAAGCGCGCCCTTGAGCAGCCATGACAGCGATTCGTTCGGATTGCGCCGCAGGGCTTCGTCGTATCGAGCGCAGGCAATGTCCGTTCGGCGGAGCAAGTTGTTATGCGCGAACCCGTCAATCGTGAGGCAAAAAGAGCTTTCCGGGTCGATGTCCAATGCGCGCGCCGCACAATCAATCGCAATGCGCGTGTCTTTGGCAGGATCCGTGCTCCAGCCGTTAAAGACGCTCAACACATGCCATTTTCCATACCAGGCATGCGCCTCGGCGGCGCGGGGCGCGCGTCGCAATGCTTCCTCGATCAATTCGCGCGACTGGGCAAAATCACGTAGCGCCGACCGGTGCATGAGACCGACGCCGGCGACAAGCAGACGATGATCCTCAAGCTCGCCGAGTTTGCGAACGGCGGCGTGCGCGATGGCATCGTCCGCGATTGCGCGACCAACGGCCGCGACAATCTCGCCCACCCCCTCTGCGGAGCCGCTGAGGAAGCGTTCAGTCGATCCCGCGAATTGCCGCGTCCATAGGATGCGGCCCGATGCCGTGTCGATGAAGTCTGCGTCGAGCACGATCTCGTTGCGATGGACGCGCAGGCTGCCGGCGACGCAATAGTCGGATCGCAGTTGCGAACGGACGGCAGCGATGTCGATCGCGTTCTGCGCCAGCGCCCGACTCGACAAATGCGAAATCACAGCAATCAGGTTAGATCGCGAAAGCGAACGACACGCTTCTTCCGCGAGCCAGTCGCCGAGCAATGCATGGTCGGCTGTGCCGCCGATCGTGCGGAAAGGCAATACCGCGATCAACGGCAGGACCGGCGCAACCGGCGGCTGCGACGCGAGAGAGTAGAGGGAAAAGACCTGTTCCGGATTGAGCCGGATGCCCGAAAGCCAGCGATTGAAACCTTCCTCGCGCAGATCGATTCCTTCGAGAAACTCGCCGCTGCCTGGACGCCCGACAAAAGCAACCTTCGTCAAGTCGAGTGTTATGTCGGAATTGGTGCTCGAAAGAACTTCTCCGAAGCTCTCGCCCATGGCTTGCTTTATGTCGGACAAAGCGCGTCGCAGACTTTGCCTGCCTGTGTCGTAACAAGCAGTTCCCCACAGCGTGTTCTGAAGAAATGATCGCGTACGGCGACCGAATGGGGCTGTCGCAAGCAGTGCAAACAAGGCCCTGTGTTTTGCGCCGCCGAGTTCGAAACCACCGGGTCGCACCGAACGGACGGTGCAGGCTCCGAAGAGATTTATCTCGATCCGCTTCCTGTCCACCCCAAATAGTCCCGCTCACCAAACGTTCCGCAATGTAACCTCATGCAACTGCTACGGCAAAGTGGACTCACGCTTTATTCACGCGAACTTACGCCCTGTTCTGTCTTAGCCTTTGGAGCATGACAGTATCAGACGAGAGCCGAAACCCGTTGGGCGGGTGTGAAGACGAAGAGCTGACGGCTCGCGATCTTATCGACTTCTATTGTCGATGGCCGCGCTTCCGGCAGGTCGCGATTGATCTCCTCGAAAGCGCCAATCTAACGGCTATGCAGCGCGAAACGGTACGTTGGTTAGTTGAGCTTACTGACCGCGTCAGCGATCGTGATATCATGTCGTAACTCCGTCTGTATCAGTAACGTTGAGCGAAAATATTCACGCTTTTCTCACGCGAGTGTCTAATAGGTATCATGTATTTTATGATGCCAAGTTCACAACGACTTGAATCAAGTCGAAGGGAGAGTCATCATGTTGAATATTTTTCGAGCTACCTTAATTGCGGCCGTGGCGGCGGCATTGCCGGCCCACGCGGGTGCACCCGAAGGCGAGTCTCTGGTTGTTCTGCCGGTCACCCTCAATCTCGCAGCAGCCGAGGCGCGGTTGAACAGCGACGTTCCGCAGAATCTGCACACAATCGCCGAAACCCGCGAATGCGTTCCCGCGAAATGGTTCAAGACCAAATTTCCGCCGATCAAGACGAAAATCACGCCCGAGATCAACTGCGATCTTTCCGGGTCGATCGACCGCAACGGCCCGATCACATTGTCGGGCGACGGCGGCGCCCTGTCTGTGTCGTTTCCAGTCAGGGCTTCCGTGACGGCGCGCGGAAGAGGTGCGATCGGACAGAACATTCGCCAGACGGCGACAGCGGCGATGACACTGCGTGTCGTCGCGGTTCCGACGATCGACGCCAACTGGAACCCCGCCTTGAGCGTCGATCACACGATCCGCTGGGACCAGAAGCCGACAATCAAGCTCTTCAACCTGATCGAAATCACCATAACGGACAAAGTCGAGCCGAAGCTTCAGGACGCGATCAATGCACAAAAGGCCAAGATACCGGAAATCCTCGCGAAGCTGATGGTGCCTGAGAAAATCGCCAAGCTCTGGCATGAGGTTCAGTTGCCGCGGCAAGTCGCACAAAAGCCGGCAACCTGGCTCGTGTTTGAACCGAAGTCCGTCGGATTTTCGGGCATCAACGTCAAAGACAACATCCTTGAGGCCCGCGCGCTGGTTAGCGGTGCGGCGCGGATCAAGGTCGGCACGTCGCCCTCTCCAGGCGCGACGCCGCTGCCACCGTTGTCGACCGACGTCCCGGCAGACGGGGCGTTCCGCTTCTTGTTGCCGGTCTCTGCCTCGCTCGCGTCACTTCAGCAAACCGTCGAGGCGGAACTCGAGAAGCTCGGCGCGATACCGGTCGGGAACGGCGGGTCACTTGGCATGCTGACGCTCTCCAACTTGCGGCTATCGGGACAGGACGGTTCGATCGTCGTGGCCGTGGATGCGTTGCTCGACAATGACACCGGCTGGCTGAATCGGATCGATATCTTCAACTGGTTTGCCATCAAAGGCACGGTGACGCTGACCGCAAAGCCGGTGATCAACGACGCCACCAGCGAGATCACCGTCGAGCAGCTCGACTTCGCCACGAACACCGATCGGCCACCGGTCGACGCTTTGATTGAAGTGTTTCGACTCAAGCCGATCCGCGAGCTGCTCGCGAGGCTGGTCCGCTACGACTACGGCAAAGACGTCGCGACCGCGACCGCCAAGGCCAACGAACTGCTCTACCGGGATCTCGGTGAAGGTCTGACGCTCGAGGGGTCGCTTGCCAGCGTCGGCTTCGAACAGCTGCAGGTCGATGCTGACTCACTGACGCTGCCGGTCCGGCTGGAAGGCGCCGCAGCGATCAAACTCGGACTGGACTGACCCGACGCGTGCGCAGAAGGCGTTTTCCAGTCGAACCGCGGCATATGGTCTGCCTGGAGGGCCCCAAACCCTGCCCGCGGAGTGTCGGTCACAAATGCACAGAAGGGCTTATTCGATGAGAAACAAATTCCCCCTCAGCTTAGCCTTGTGCGCGTCGGTGTTGGCCGGCTGCGCGACGCTGCCAAAGGCGACAAAGGTGGAGGATTTTGGAGCAGCAGTTGAGACCGGCGCAGCGATTCTCGGCAGCATGGCCACGACGAACCGCACGCTCGCCTTCACCATCGGCGAGGAGGACCAGGCGAACAATTACATTACCGGCCGAAACTTCACGCTGGGCGACACGCCCGACCGCTTTTTCGATCCGGCGAGGATAAATGTCCGCCGTCAGGCGCTTTCCGCTTTGTCCGCCTATGGAAACGCCTTGAAGAAGGCGGCAGATGGAACAGCGATTGCCGACTTGGAGAATGCCTCTGTGCGGCTGGGCGAGGCGGCCGGCAAGATCGTCGCGGCGGCATCTCCGGTGTCGGCGCCCATCATCGGGCCGGCCGCGAAACTCGCCGGCCGCGGGATCGGTTTCGTTATCGGCAACGCCTATGCCGCCGAAATCCAATCGATCATCGTCGCGCGCGATCCGGATGTTGCGATCGTAGTGGATCTGCTCAAGGCGGATCTCGCGGTAATCGCCGGCGCACTGCAGCTCCAGTTCGACGACCTGCAGATCCAGCGAAAACTCACACTCGTCAACGTTCGGTCCGACCGGCGTGTCGATCGTCTAAGGCTCTACGCTGAGTATGAATCGGCCCGGCGAGAGCTGGACATACTGAAACTGCAGGTAGCCGCCGCGAACAGCTACAGTGCGGTGCTCGATAGCATCGTCGAGGCGCATTCCGAGCTCGTCCGAAACGAGCCGGACGCCGCCGCATCGGTGGCCCGGCTTGTCGCCCTGACAAACGACCTGTCCGAACTTGTTGCCGCGATCAGAAAGGGATGACCATGACGCTCGAAGAGGCCCAAAACGAATTCACGGCCGCCGCCGTCGAATTCGAAACCCTGATTGCGGGAACTCCCGTTCCCGCCAGCAACGACACGACCTTCTGGTCGCGATTGAAAACATTGGCAATGTCCGTCCTGGGGACGGTCGCGCCCATGTCCGCTGGCCTGACCATGAGGACCGCGATGCAGGCGGTGGTGGCGACGCATTCCGTCATCAAGAAACTTGCCGATGCCACCGGCAATGCCGTCGAACTCGAACGCTATGCGCGGGTGATGCGAGGATTGACCGCGGAATACACTGCATTAGCAGAGAAAGTGCTCGACCAGTCGGAAGCCAAGTACGCACCGATCGCCGAACGGTTCAAAAGTGCTGCTGCGTCCCTTAAGGAAGCCTATCAAAAGGCTGAGCAGCTAGCCAGCAGCCTCAACCTGGGTGCGGATCTGCTGAACGCTTTCGGAAAGCTCGTTTCAGTTCTTTAGGTCTAACGCCCGCAAGAAATGTCACGGCTTTCGCAAGAATGTTGGGATTGATTCTTGCCCAATACGGGTGCTGATGACGACATAATGCGGCTTGGTGAGACGGCCCGAGACGGCGATGAAGATTGACCTCTCGGCTGGCACTGGCGGCCTCACGGTCAATTTCAAGGAAAACATGCTGCCTGGCTCCGCTCAGTCACTGCTGGCTACATCCAGAACAGCTTGACCCAGCCCGCCCACCAGACAATCAGCAAGGGGAGCGCAGTGAGGCCCACACCGAGAAAAAACCCCCTCCGACCGGGTGTCCAGTACGGAATTGGATCGGGTTCAAGGCACCGATGCCGCTGCTCCTCGTCATTCTCGCGCATAGAGCCTCCCGTTTTGGTACTGTCTTGATCTCGATTGGGCAATGGTCGCCGGGAAACATCGGCGAAAGGCGATTGCATGTCCATCGCCGAATCTTGGTCACTGCTATGTTGAACGTTTAGCTTTCGTCGGGCCGCGTTAGGTATTAAATGTGTATTTGCCCAAGGCCTTGTCAACCTCGGGGCATCGCGATGCTCCCCATCAGGAGTTATCGCGATGAGGATACTATCGAAACGGCAGGTGAGAGAACTGGTCTTGTACTCGCCACAGCATGTCGCACGTCTGGAGGCGGCGGGCCAATTCCCCAAGCGGGTAAGGCTTGGCCCCAATAGAGTCGGCTGGGTTGAAGGCGAAGTGCTGGACTGGCTCAGGCGACGCATCGACCGTCGAGATGAGCCCGCTCGACACTCCTCGTAGAGGAGTGGGGTGACGCGGCGGCCGCCGTGTCACCCCTCATCGACCTCTTCGGCTTCATACACCTGGCGAAAATAGCCCGGGACATTTGGCAAATATTGCTCGTATCGGGCACGCGGCAACATCAGGATCGACCGAACGGTTCGTCGGCAGCGCACCGACCCGCATATGCAGGTCATTTCCCACAGCGGATCGCATTCGGTTGTCGAATAGTCGAACGTCAGTTCCTCTCCCGCGGAGATCTCTCTCATCGCAACGATGGCAACGACATCGGCCTCTGGCGTAACCACCCCGACGTTGGGCTCGCAGGAATGATTCAGGAACCGCAGGACGCCTTTTGGGTCGATCCAACGGTTTCGCCCGATGCCAATCCAATCCGGATTCGAGAGGGCGTCTTCCCTGGTCCTGTTGACCCGGAACAGGATGTCTCCATCGACCAGCCGCACTCGCTCGCCAGCCCGGATGTGCTCGTCGGCAAATACGCCCATGCCGCTGATCGCGCTTGGTCCAGTCCGCAAACGTTTCATCGGCCGGGAACTCCTGGGGGGTCGCCGAATGTGTCAGCGAGGACCCGCCTCCGGCTGAGGCCGGCCACAGCGGCGTGCAGCACCAGGCACTGCACGGGATAGAGCAGCAGGTACCAGTTCCATTCGGGAGAGGAGACGGTTGCTACGATGAGCGCCGCATACGCAGCCGTCCAAGCGACCCACGGCCACGGCTGTTCATTGCGCGGTTCGCGCCACGTTTCGATCAGCATCGGGATGAACGTCACTAGGGTTGACAGGCCGCCGATCACCAGGATCGTGATATCTGCCCTTTCCTTCTGCATGTCCGTGAGCAGGCTGGTACCCAGAAGTGTCCAGGAGCCGAGATACGTGGCCGTCAGCACGAGGTCGGTATAGAGGGACGCCTTCGCCCACTTCTCCGCCGGCCATTGCAGTGTTCCGTGCTGCCAGCAGATGAAGCCGACAGCGATGCTGGAGAGCGCGCACGCCGCCGGCAGGATCAACATCGCGCCGGACGCGCCACTGTCCGCTTCCAGCAGAAAGATGAGCGTCGTCCCGTATCCCCACATGATCCAGCTGGTAGGATTGGGTTCGATCTGTCTCTTCCAGGCTTTGCCTGCGTAGTAGAGATAGCCGGCGACCTGTAGAATCCCGGAAAGGAAGCCAAACGCCCATTCCATGCGGCATCGCCTTCCACTGTTTGACGTGTCCTATGTGCAAGCTCGGGAAAGGCGCCGACTGCGGCGACTGCGAGTGAGTGAATACCGCGCCGCAGCAGTCATTTGCAGTTGAAAGTAGCGGGCGTCTCGTAGCCCCCGAGCGACATGATGCCCTTGAAGCTGTTGCCCTTGACGCTGGTGACCCTGATGGCGCCAGCCGATCCGATCTTGTAGACAAAGCCGCCTTTCGGCGTGACCCTGTAGGAACGTCCCTGATACTGGTAGGCGACGATCGAACCGCCTTGCACCGTGACGGTCATGCCGCTGCCGCTGCAGGTGCCGTCGGGCAAGCCGGCCGCCACCCCCGCGTCGACCGTCAGAAGTGCGGATGCGGCGACGACCATGATGCGGGCGCATTTCGGCAGGTTCAGGCTCCTCGTGAACGTCATGCTGGTCTCCTGTGATTTGATTTCAAGCGCTTATGCGCGGGGGCGAATGCGTAGAGGGCGGCGGGTGCCGGTTACTGGGCCTTTCGGAAGGTGCCCCAATCCGTTCGCAGCGAGGTCGTACGCACTCCCGAAAGGGTCGCTCCCTTGTGCGTGAACACGAAGCGGACGCCGTGTCCCGACCAGGAGAGCTTCTTGCCGCTCACCTTGGCGGTCATATTGACGCTTCCGGCCGAGCCAAATGAGGTTCGGGCCCAGGAGTATTTCACCTGCGCGCTGTCATGGTCGACGCTCGACACGACAAGTGTCGTGTCGATGGCCCCGTTCCAATCGCTCTTCCACGTTCCGATCCACGAATTATTGGCCAACGCAAAACCCGCCGACCCAAGAAGAAGGGCGGTGGTCAAGATACCTTTCAGCATATGGCTAATCCCCCTGCGTATGCGTGACAAAAACGGTCGGTTGTGTCACAGTATTAATCATCGTGTCGCTTCTTCTTTTTGTTGACGGAAAGCTCCTGCTTTCACGCCATCTGAAAGCAGATTGGCGCACTGACTGAAATGACCCTATCTGTCAAAAGCAAAAGGCAGGAGACGAAGAAGCGCGGCGACGCGCTCGGCATTCGCCACACTGCCGAGCCGAACTTGATCGGCTATGCTCGCGTCTCCACCGACGAACAGAACCTCGATCTTCAGCGCGACGCGTTGCGACAGGCCGGCTGCCGCCAGCTTTTTGAGGATCACGGCGTGTCGGGAAAAGAGCGGAGCCGGCCTGGCCTCGACGCGGCGATCGATGCTCTTGCGCCAGGTGACGTCCTCGTCGTGTGGCGCCTCGATCGGCTTGGGCGCTCTCTCGTTCACATGATCGGCCTGATCGACGAACTGGCGGCACGCGGGATCGGCTTTCGCAGCCTCACTGAGAGTTTCGATGCGGGTTCGTCAGGCGGCCGTCTGGTCTTCCATCTCATGGCCGCGCTCGCCGAGTTCGAGCGGGCCTTGATCAGCGAACGCACCCGTGCGGGACTGGCGGCGGCTCGTGCCCGAGGGAAGCGGCTTGGCCGGCCGCCATCCGTTACCGACAAGCAGCGTGCGGCGGCGCTCCGGTCGGTTCGGTCGGGCCGCACCGTCCGCGAGGTCGCCAAAGCGCACGGCATGCACCAACGTACGCTTTATCGCATTGTCGCCGCCGCCAATCGCTCGGCGTTGTAGAGGCAGTGCAATCGCAGTCGGGGTGGCGACGTGGGGATAGAGATGGGGATGCCGTATCCCCCGGCCCTCACTTCGACCCCTCACTGACATACCGACACATGAGAGATCATAGCGGCACATCGGCAGCGGAAGCCGTTTCGTGACAAATACACTCTTCCGAGTGTATTTCCCACCCACCGCCTTGCCTCCTCTCTTGATAAAACTTCACCGGTTAATTGACTCGGAAGCAACCGAAGATACACTCCCTCCCAATACGGGCGGGAGTGCTATCCATGAACCTGTTGCTGGCACGCGATCAGAAGTCGGCCGCGTTGTTTTCCCTTATTCCGCTCCGGATCGGCAGCGGTGTTGTCTTTCATCTTCATGCCGAACTGGAGCTCGACCAGGAAGAAGAGGTGCTCATCAAGAAATACCGCTTCGCCGGCGCGCCGCTGGTTCTCTCCGATCCCATCGAAGACATCAAGCAGGCGTTCCGGCCGGCGCTTCTTCTAGGCTTCCTCGCCTTCATCGTCATCTGGGCGATCATCTCGTTCGGCGTAGCAGTTCCGCTCTCGATCCTGGTCACGCTCGTCATGACGGCGGTGTATTTCAAGACGTTGCGGGAGCAGATCCTGGTGAAGGACCTGCTCGACGGTGGCCGCGTGTTTCGCTGCGACAGCATCGTGGGACTGATCGAAAAAGAAGCCTTCATCGAAGGCATCTGCGAATACCTGCGCCAGGTCCTTGAGAGCGCTAAGCATTGGCAGGATCGCGAAGCCATCTTGATCCGACCTCTCGACAAGCGCGAAGCCAAGCTCGCGGTGCTGAAAGCGCGGCGTGGCTAAGGATTCCATCTTCCGCGGCTGGCAGTTGGCGGAACATCTCCAGCGCACGGTTCGCCGCGCCTTCGCCGAGGCCAGCACGGTGCGCGAGGCGCGACGGCTCGAGGGTCTGGCCGACACCGTTGCCACCAAACTCCAGGAATTTGGGCTGCGCGAGCACCAGGGACGCGAACGCCTGGCACGGGTCGTTGTCGAGGATATCCTGTCACGGTACGCGGAAGTGGAAGACGTGCAGGCGTTGCCGGTCTTCCGGTCGCTGGCTGCCTGCGTCTTCGACCATCTGGAGCGTGAAGAGCTGTTCGCGATTCCAGAGACGCTATCGGAGTCTGCTCCAGCCCGATCGGCACTCTGGGAGGCCGAGGACAGGCTCCTCGCCACAGCCAAGCTCCTGGACAGTTTCGACGCGGCGATGGGGCAACTCGCCGACCTTTTCGCCGCTCTGATCGAGCCGCTGGCGCGGAGCTGCCCGGCGCTCCTGTCCGCCCCCACTGGCGATGCTGCAGATATCGTTTTCCAAACGCCGCTAGCGCTTCTCCTACCCAACTTGCCGGAAGCGGTCGAGTACATGGTGCAGATGCCGTTCGCGCCGGAATTGAACGAATACGGCGCCGTCGACCGGCTGCGGCGCCGCCTGGAATTCAATCTGGCCGTCGTGTCAGGCGGCGATGAGCGGGCGGCCAAGCTGCCAACCCGCGCGCGAGATATACCGGCGACGACACTTGTTGCCGCCTACCTCGGCGGGACGCCGCTCGAACCCCTTTTCGATATCGCTGTACCGATCGCGATCCCCACCGAGGTTCGGTTCGAGCACCATCACATCGTCGCGGGGAGCGGCCACGGCAAGACCCAGACGCTGCAGCATTTGATCCTTCACGACCTTCAGGCCGTTGCTGAGGGCCGCGCCTCGGTCATCGTCATCGACAGCCAGTCCGACCTGATCGACACTATTTCCGGGCTGGCTGTCTTCGCCGAAGGCGGGCCACTCGCCGGCCGGCTCTGTCTCATCGACCCGACCGACGTGGAGTGGCCGGTGGCGCTCAACCTCTTCGATGCCGGCCTGGCGCGTTTCTCCGGCTATGCGCCGCTCGACCAGGAAAGGCTTTTGAACGGTGTCCTGGAGCTATACGACTTCGTGCTCGGTTCGCTGCTCGACGCCGGCATGACGCAAAAGCAGTCCGTCATCTTCCGCTACATCACCCGGCTCCTTCTCCACATCCCCGACGCAACCATCCACACGCTCCGCGAACTGCTTGAAGACGACGGATACGCGCGGCACGCGGAACATATCGGCAAGCTGGAAGGCTCGGCGCGCGCCTTCTTCGAGAACGAGTTCCGGGGCAAGGAGTTCGCGCAGACCAGGCGGCAGGTGCTGCGCCGACTCTACGGCATCCTCGAAAACCCCACCTTCGAGCGAATGTTCTCGCATCCAAAAAGCAAGCTCGATCTCTTCGCTGAGATGAACGCCGGCAAGGTCATCCTCATCAACACCGCCAAGGATCTCCTGAAAGAGAACGGCACAGAGATTTTTGGTCGTTTCTTCATCGCCATGATCGCCCAGGCCGCCCAAGAGCGGGCGGTGCTTCAGAAGGGCAAGCGCCTGCCGACGTTCGTCTATGTCGACGAGGCCAGTGACTATTTTGATCGCAACATCGGCATCATTCTGAGCCAGGCCAGGAAGAACCGCGTCGGCATGGTGCTCTCGCATCAGTATCTCGGCCAGCTTGATCCCAAGCTCCATGAAGCCATCGCCGCCAACACCGCCATCAAATTCGCCGGCGGCGTGTCCGCGAAGGACGCTCGCGCGCTGGCGGGCGACTTGCGGGCCGATGCGGAGATGATCGAAAGTCAGGAGCGGCTGTCTTTCGCGGCCTATGTGAAAGGAGTGACGAAGCGAGCGGTATCGATTCATATTAAAGCCGGCCGAATGGAAGCCGAGCCGCGCATGAGCGCCGAGGAACGCAGCCAGCTGCGCGACGTCATGCGGAAGAAATACGCCGTGCACCACACTGAAGCGCGGGCGCAGACTGAGCGGCGGAATCCGCCGGACGCGCCCTCCGAGCCCGATACCGGCGAGCCGATGCCCTGGAATTGAGACCGCTCGCGCGATCGTGACCGGCGGCACTTACCAGAACGCCGTTGCGCCTTGCTACACATTGCTCGCCATACCGCACGTTGACCGGCCACATGACTGCGGCCAACGCTCTCCGCGGACCGGAGAGGGTTATGCCGCACGACAAACTGGGCCGCCGCTCGCGCTTCCGCCGGACGCCGACTGGCAAACGCCTGTTCCTGACGGAGAGGGACACGGAGATTTTGCGGCTCTTGTTCCGGTATCGCTATCTTCGCGTAACGCAGCTTGTCGCGTTCCTGCGACCTCAATCCGAAAAGCGGCTCATCGAACGCTTGGGCGACCTTTACCACGAGGCCGGCTTCATCGATCGGCCATCAGCGCAGTGGCGGCGCTTCGACGCTCGCTACGCACCCTTGATCTATGAACTCTCGCCTAAGGGCTTGCGCTATCTCGAAACCTGCGGCCCGCTGCCCGATCGGGCGGTGACATTCGCTCGCAAGGACAGGAAAGGGGTAACGCCGCAATTCGATCACGCCATGATGATCGTGGATGCCTTGGCGGCGACAGAGCTGGTTACCCTGGGACAGCCGGGACAGCGGTTTGTGCCAGTGGACGAGATACTGGCCCGGGCGCCGGAGCCGACACGGAGGGCCAAGCAGCCGCTCGCCATCCCCGTTACCATCCATCCGAACAAGCACCTGCCGGGGCTCAAGTCGGCTGTGAGCACGCACGTTGTGCCGGATGGGCTATACGGCATCGAGCATTTGATCGACGGCGAAAAACGATACCGCTTCTTTGCACTCGAATGCGAGAATCGAAGCCCGAAGTGGCGGTCGACCACGAAGTCGTCCAGCTTGGCGCTGAAACGGGCGGGGTATGAAGCGGTGATCCAGTCGAGAGGTTATCGCGATGTCTATGGAGTGCCGAATTTGGCAATGCAGATACATACGAAGTGAAGGCAGAGTTAGGGGATCGGAATAAGGGGGCGTTCGGAACGAGGCGGGTGTTCAGCTCCGCAGAAGTGGCTGCGGCCCCTTCGCTAATTTAGAAAAATCGCAGGAGCGCGTTGGCATTATGGGTGCCACGTCGGCTGGTTCTTTTTCTGAAGCAGCCGGGCCCATCCAAATCCGCTCTGTCCTCTCTCGGTTTCATACGCGTCGTCAGCATTGCGTCCCCATATCGGACGTTCACACGAAATCCGCCATCCACCAGAAGCGGACGGATCCGCGACACCGGCTCAACCCCCAAAGCCCTACGTCATTACGAATGGACAGAGGAAGCCAGAATTGAGAGCTTTGGGATTTGCCCAACTGCCAGCCACAGCATCGAAATACGGTTTCCAGAACCTTTCGAACTGAGGAACGATTAGATTTGCGTATTGCGGATCGCTTCGAAGTGATTTCCAAATACTTCCAGCATAATTTGCAAGAACAAAATCAATCGCGAGGATGCCATCCATCGGCGGATGCATCAGACGAGGGGGGTCGAGTAGCAGGGTTTGGCCTAGCTGATCAGCGATCTTAGTCATGCGCGCGCCGCCGAACTGAAAGTGATAGAGGGGATGAATATCTTCAGTAGTATGCGGGCTATCCCTTTTTGTATCGATGATGTGTCGATCGAAATGCCAGGCGGCCTTGAGATCTGCTCCCGTCGGCGCTTGAGCGTACTTTTCGACGTTGATCTCCAGTTTTGTGAATTGATCGTCCGGCTCACCATCGAAACGTCCCACCATCGAAATACTTAGCTCAATCCGAAAGTCTTTGGCTTTTATGGGGACCGTTCCCTTTGGCGTGTTGAGTTGGAAAGTAAGATTCGTGATGTCGTAGCCCCAGGCTTTGTCACCGTGGGACAATGCCTGAGAGCATTGCTCTGCCGCAGCATTGAGAGGAGCAACGTCGGAGCAAACACCCTTTCTGCTCAAGATCGTAGCTAGCGACCGGAGGGCTGTCCCCGATTTCCTGCGCTGATCGGAGAAGTTATGACGTTGCCCCCGCGATCTAATCCGGATTGAAGTTCGTTCTGGCCCATCGAGAGGACCAGGACATGAAGCGCAGCCGCTTCTCTGAAGAGCAGATCATCGGGATTCTGAAGGAACATGAGGCCGGGGTTTCGGTCGCCGACCTGTGCCGCAAACATGGGGTCAGTGACGCCTCGATCTACAACTGGAAGGCCCGCTTCGGCGGAATGGACGTATCGGAGGCGCGCCGGCTGAAGGCGCTTGAGGACGAGAACACCCGGCTGAAGCGTCTGCTGGCCGACGCCATGCTCGACAACGCGGCGCTGAAGGATCTTGTGGGAAAGAAATGGTGACGCCCGCGGCCAAGCGGAGAGCTGTCGCTCGCCTGAAGGATGCCTTCGGGATGAGCGAACGGCGGGCGTGTAAAGCCATCGGCTGCTGCCGCATGACGGTTCGCTACGAGACCAGCCGTCCGGACGACGGCGAGGTTCGCGAGCGGATGAAGGCGATAGCACAGGAACGACGCCGGTTCGGATACCGGCGTCTTCTCGTCATGCTGAGACGCGAGGGCCTCGTCGTGAACCACAAGAAGCTGTTCCGGCTCTACCGCGAGGAGAAGCTCGCCGTTCGCCGGCGTGGCGGGCGCAAGCGGGCGATCGGGACCAGGGCGCCGATGCTGGTGCCGCTACGCCCTGACGAGCGCTGGTCGCTCGACTTCGTGTCGGACCAGCTCACCGACGGGCGTCGCTTCCGTATTCTGGCGGTCGTCGACGACTGCACGCGCGAATGCCTGGCGCTGGTGGCCGATACGTCGCTGTCGGGCATTCGGGTCGGCCGTGAGCTGGACAGGCTCGTCGCCGATCGCGGCCGGCCCAAGATGATCGTCAGCGACAATGGCAGCGAGTTCACCTCGAACGCCATCCTCGCCTGGGCAGACCAGAACCGCGTCGAGTGGCACTACATTGCGCCCGGCAAGCCAATGCAGAACGGCTTCATCGAAAGCTTCAACGGTCGGCTGCGGGACGAACTGCTCAACGAGACGCTGTTCACCTCGCTGGCTCAGGCTCGCGTTGCGACCGCCCTATGGCGCGTCGACTACAACACCGCCCGGCCGCACTCCCAGATCGCCTGGCAAACGCCGGACGAGTT
>NZ_JANJTZ010000063.1 GCF_024710845.1 Mesorhizobium sp. | reverse complement strand
GGCGATGAACTCCTGGGCGACCTGGCGTTTGAACTCGATGCTGTGACTGCGGTGCTTTGCCATGGGTTCTCTCTCCGAAAACCCGGAAGGCTGGTCAATCCAAACATCCCGATCTGTCCACCCTCAGGGGCGCACTCCAATGGGTGGCCAACTTCGGATTGACGCCCTCCCATGCCACCAGCTTGTGATGAAACTCTTCGGCCCTGTTGCGAATAGCCTGCGCTTCCATGTCAAAACGGAGGTGCACGGGTGGTTGGCGACGCATCCTATCGATCAGCGCTTCGTATTCTCCGACAACGTTGCGTCGCGGTTGGTCCTTTGTAAGTCCGGCTGGTTGCAGCACAACGAAAAGGAACCGCTGCAACAGCCCATCATCAACACCATCGCTTGCAACTTTGCGAATTGCGGCAGGTTGAATGCCACCTAGAACCGATGCGGATAGGTTCGGAATGGAGCCAGAGCCTCTGCCCACGCGATCAAAGCTGGAAGGGCCACCATTGAACGCCTCTAGCCAGAACCCGCGATTGTGTGCGCCACCCTTGGTTCCTGAGTACTTGTCCATTCCCCCAACCCATCCCGCCAATTCATCCTGCAACACGAGGATGCCATTCGGGTTGTTGACCAATATGCCTTGCACGGCCTCAATTGATGTGTCGCGAACGACGATCCGCTTCCGACATGGCTGGGGTGTTGACTGACGCGTTTCCTTGTCCAGCGCGTCATGCTTGGCCATCTCACGGTCGAACTCTTTCGCCAGATCGTGGTCGATCGATGCCAACTTGCGTGTCACCGCGCGAATTTGTGGGCTCTTCTTGCCACTCGGATCAGCCACCAGGCCAATCCATAGCCGGGCACTCTCACGCCAATGCGGATCGTGTACCTGCACTTGCAGTTCGATGCCATCGCAGATTGCCGCCGCACAGGCCGCTAAGGCAGCCATGGCCAAACCGCCGGGGTCAGCGCCCATCTGATCGCCCTGTTCACGCGCAAAGGCTTCTAGGACGGGCGGTAGCAACCCTGTGGGCAGCGCCGGAGGGTCGAAGGCTCCCCATAAATCCTGCGGCTCTGTGTGGCCCGCTCTGAATGAAAGAAGGGACAGGTCTACAGGCGGAAGAACGCGATCAAAAGCCTTGTCGATCATATAGCCCAGGAGGGCCGCCAATCGCCTCGGATTGGCGTTCGCATATTTGCCCCGCTTCCCCAGCGCGCTTGCCATAAACAATCGTTCAATCTGGCCGCGATGCTTGGTGTAGAAGGCGATGATGTCTACCAGCGCAAGATCAGCCTCGGAAGGGGACGGATAGCCACGCGCGTCACCGTGCCAGAGTTGAATGAACAGTTCGCCGTTTCTAGCTGAACGAGCCGATTGTATGACCTGTTCGTCCGACTGTGTTTCCGCCAAATCGCCCGCATAGTGATTGGGCGTCGCCTGTCCGCCGAGTTCCGTCCAAAGAACTTGAATTAGCTCTTGCCGGTCTTCAATCGGGGCATCGTGATAGACGTTGCCGGTGAAGGTGAAAAAGCGACCACTGGAATAGACTTCGACCGCCTGCCGTTTGCGCCCATGGGGAACGCTTGCTTTCACAATGATATGCAAGCCCCGGCCACTCGGGGACCGTTCGCTGTAGCTAGACATCGTTTGGAAGATGAGTTGTTGGCGAGCACCGTCAACCGGTTCAAGCAGGCTTTCGCCTGTTTCCGGGTCAACCGGAGTGTCTAGGTCGATGCCGCAATACGGGTCATGTTCGGTGAACACAAAGCCAATGCCGTGAACATGGCCGATAGCCACCGTCGCGATTGCATCTTCAAAGGAAGCCCATGTCTGTGGATCGGTCACCGATGCTGGCCAGCCGGTGCGAACATTGACGGGAACCTTCGTCAATTTCCCGCGCGGCACGCCCTCATATCGCCACCCAACCCATTGAGGTATCTGTTGAAGCTCAAGGGGGATGCGGTCGTATGTCGCCGCCACGGGAAACGGCGCGTTCAAGGGCCAACCTCGCCAACCGCTCCAAGGTCAAACGCGAAGAGATAGCCGGGGCACACGTAGCGCGGGCTAACTAGTAACAGGGCCGCGTCGAGCATCACGCGAGGCGCGAACCTGCCGACAATTGCAAGCGCTGCATCATCCGTAGTGGGCACATCCCACAGACGCGCCGGACATTCAAGAAAGCGAAGTGCGATGCGGTTCCAAGCGTGGTCGTGTTTCGAGCGCACCACGACCACCCACCGCTGTCCACCGGGGTCGGTGTGGCCGACTTCGCAGGGCAGGTCTAGGCGCAGATGCAGGCGGCGATGTGGGTTCAAGTAATAGAAGTCCTCATCAACCTGCTTTACCGGCCAAAAGCCGATACGGCCGGTCCACTCCCCGGTCTCAGGGTCACGCCATGGGGCTTGATGGTCAGACTGGCCGAAGGTAGGATGATTTTTCCGCAGAGCATTCTGGAGGCCGGTCGTTAGCGCGACCGGCTTTCGTTCATGTCGCACCGCCGCCTCCATCATTTCCGGACGCTGCGAGCCCGGCTTCCGCCTCACGATCCTTCAGCCAGCGATCCAAATCAGACCGCCGCCACGCTACGCGGCCAGGAGACGGTCGCAATGGGCGGGGGAAATGGCCCTCTGCCATAAGGGCGTAGAGGGTGCTAGTCGGCAGGCCGGTGATCTCTTGAACTTGGGGCCTGCGAAGCAATGTATCGAGCATTTGGGACCTCCTGCTGGTTGCCGAATTCGGCGGATACCAACAGGAGGCCACGAGAAGAGCTGACTTGCTACCGCGTGCTAATTCGCTTACTTACGGCGCGGTGCTCGTCCTCGATTGTGATGGTTCCGCAACAAGTCGAAGTCCATCTCGTACTTCTCTGCTGCTAGACTGATGGCAGCGTCGCGGGTCAACTTTTCCCCACGCTGTCTCGCACCTAAATAGAGTTCTTGCGCGTGTGACAGCGCTTCGATTGCTCGCGGCGGCACATTGGGGTGGATTGCCTTCCGGAGTTCTTTGGCCCAGTCAGCTTCCTCTCTGTATGACTTACGGTGGTTAGATGGCCTGCCCCTAGGCGGAGTAATCTCTCCGCCAAGGAAGTCGGCAAGATAGGTCCTCACCTCGCTTGGGATCGGTTGATTGCCTTTCAAAGGGCCGACGAAGCGTGCAGGCTCTACAAACTCCCCGCGACAAATCGACCGGCGGACTGGTCCCCATCCATCGGGTCCGAAATCCTCGTACAAGCTCATGACACAGACACCTCGCGTTCGGCGCTGTCGAGATAGTCGCTCCACCATTTCAGCATCGTGCGCCGATCCTTCAGCCATTCGGCGGAGTTGTAAGCGCCACGAACTTCGTTGCGCTCCGCATGTGCAAGCTGGCGCTCAATCCAATCGCGATTGTAGCCGCGTTCATTTAAGATCGTGGAAGCGGTCCCGCGCCAACCGTGAACTGTAGCGCGAGAATGGTAGCCGAGCCGATACATCGCATAGATCAAAGTGTTGCCGGAAATTACGCCCTCTCTGGTCGCTGACGCCAACACGAATTTGCTGTTCCCGGCTAGAGATTTCAGCTCCTTCATAATCGCGACGACTTGCGGCGTAAGCGGCACGATGTGCTCGTTGCGCATCTTCATTCGGGTTGCGGGAATTCGCCACAGTGGAGCGTCACCGTCTAACCCTTCGAATTCAGCCCACTGGGCGAAACGAGCCTCCCCAGTGCGGACTATCGTATGAACGACGAGACGGAGCGCCAGTTCGGTTTGCCGGTCGCCGGGATAGGCGGCAAGTGCGCGGAGAAATGGACCAACTTCAGTCGCCTTCAGCGCTGCACGGTGTTTCTGCGGCCCAGGCGACCGTAAAGCGCCGCGTAGGTCGCGGGTCGGGTCGCTCTTGGCGCGATGGCTAGCGACGGCATATCGGAACACCTGCCCACAAATTTGCAGCAGTCGGGAAGCCAGAACGACCGCGCCGCGCTTCTCAACCTTCCGAATGGCGTCCAGCACATCCGGAGGCTCCAGCATGTTAACGGGACGGTTTCCTATAGCAGGAAAGATATCTGCCTCTAGCCGACGCCACAGACGCTCATAGTAGGCTGGGGTCCAGCCCGGCTTTTGGCCGGCGAACCATTCTTCAGCGACTGTGCGGAACGTGTTGCTCGCGGTTATCAGCGCCGCTCGTTTGTCCGATTTCTTCTGTTCACCGGGATCGGTGCCATTCGCCAGCAATTTCTTTGCAGCTTGTCGCTTGTCGCGGGCGTCCGCCAAAGAGACCGCCGGATATGAGCCATGACTGAGAAGCTTCTGTTTGCCGTCAACCCTGTACGCCTGTCGCCACAGTTTGCCGCCGGTAGGCTGGACGAGCAGAAACAAGCCGCCGCCGTCGCTCAGCTTGTGCGGCTTCTCAGAGGGCTTAGCGTTCCTGCACTTGGTGTCTGAAAGTGGCATTGTTGGTATTCTGCCTGCGAGGTGTTGGTATCTGACCCAACCCATACCAACAAATCACATGGATGTCACCGGAATGCGCCGGAACGATCCGCAACAGAACTAGCGAAAAACTTCTGTAAATCTGGCCCTTTGGTGGAATTTCCCGTAAGCCACCGGAATGCGGGGAAGGGAATGATGGTGGGCCCGGAGGGACTCGAACCCCCAACCAAGCGGTTATGAGCCGCCGGCTCTAACCATTGAGCTACAGGCCCCACGGCGGCTGGATTAGTGGCTTTTAACGCTTCGCACAAGCGCGGCCGGTGAGGCGCCGCAGATTCGCCTCAGAGCCACGCGAAGAGCGGATCGCCGAAGGGGCAGAAACGATCACGGAGCCAGACATGAAGAAATCCACCCTCAAGGCCGCGCTCGCGGCGCTTGCCCTCCCGGCTTTCGCCCACACGGCAGCGCTGGCGCAGGACGCCCCGCGCACCCCCCGCATCGTCGTCACCGGCCAGGGCGAATCGGCCATGCGGCCCGATATGGCGGTTCTGACGCTCGGCGTCATGCGCCAGGCCGACACAGCGCGCGCCGCCCTCGACGCGGCGAATGCCGCGATGACCGAGGTGACCGCGGCGATGAAGGCGGAAGGGATCGCCGAGCGCGACCTGCAGACCTCCAACTTCTCGATCTCGCCGGTCTATGCCTACCCCTCGTCGGACAATTCGGGCCAGCCGCCCAAGATCACCGGCTACGAGGTCAACAACACGCTTACCGTGCGCCTGCGCGATATCGCCAAGGTCGGCGCGGTGCTCGACAAGGCCGTGACATTGGGCGTCAACCAAGGCGGCGGCATCTCCTTCACCAATGACGACCCGTCGGCTGCGTTGACCGAGGCGCGCATCAAGGCAGTCAAGGATGCGACCGCGAAGGCGAAGACGCTTGCCGAAGCCGCCGGTGTCGGCCTCGGCCCGGTGGTGGAGATTTCCGAGCAGAGCTACATGCCGCAGCCCATGCCCTACGCCATGAAGGCCCGCGACATGGCGGCCGCCAGCGTTCCCGTCGAGGCCGGCGAGAACGCCTACCGCGTCGACGTCAACGTCACCTTCGAACTGAAGCAGTAGAACCTCGCCGCAACCCGCATGAAAAAAGGCCGGAGGGTCGCCCCTCCGGCCTTTTTTCTGTCGACGGTCCGCCGGTCAGTAGATCAGCGGGCAGCCAGGCGCCCGGGCGAAGGACACGCGCACGCGCTCGCCATACTTGCGGCCGCGGATGTCGATCGAGTGGCGGTCGATGTCGACGATGCGGGCGCGGCGGATGCCCATGCGTTCAGCCTTGTTCAGGGCCCGCTCGGCCGAGCAGCCGCGGCGGTGTTCCCAGCGGCGGTCGTCGCGGCGGTCATCCCAGCGGCGGTCGCCGCGATAGGAATGGCCGCTGTCGCCGAACCAGAAGCCGACGTTCGGGCCGTGATGGCCGCCGCCGAGGCCGAGATAGACGCCTGACTGGGCGGAAGCCGGGGCAGCGCCAAGGATGCCAAGGCCGATGAGGGCGGAAAGGGCTGCGGTCTTGAGGAAGTGTGCCATGGGGGCTCTCCGTTGCTGGTGTGCTTCGTCCGAAACTCGATCGCCGAAGCGATGGGGCGAAGATGCGTCAGCCGGGCTGAACGGGAGCGGAACCTCCCGTTCATTTATCGTTCATGATGGCAACTTATTGATTATAAATGATATTATCTGGACGAGAGGCCTGCGGGTCAGGGCTCGTCGGCGACCATATGGTCGAAATAGTCCTCGGGCTCGGCAAGATCGCTCTCGTTCGCCGTCACCCGGCCGCGCATCGAGATTCCCGCCTCGTGCACGGTCTCGCTTCGGCCGGAAACGAGCGGGTGCCACCAGGCCAGATCCTGCCCCTGAGCCACCAGGCGATAGGCGCAGGTCGACGGCAGCCAGGGGATGGTGCGCACGTTCTGCGGCGTGAGCCGGATGCAGTCCTCGACCTTCTTCAACCGGTTGGCGTAGTCGGTGCAGCGGCAGGTGCCGGCGTCGAACAGGCGGCAGCCGACGGTGGTGAAGTAGATTTCCCCCGTATCCTCGTCCTCGAGCTTAGACAGGCAGCATTTGCCGCAGCCGTCGCACAGCGATTCCCACTGCGCGGCGGACATTTCCTCGAGAGGTACGGTCTTCCAGAACGGCTCTGCCATGGGCCGCATGTGCGCCCGGCCCCGGCCACGGTCAAGATGCCTGCCGTATTTGCGCCCTCGTCCGCCATGCTCTCACCCTCAATCCGCCCGTGTTGCGTGATCGAAGGAACCAAACCCGGGGACAAGGGTTTGGGTGCCGAAGGGTCCGTCCAATACGGAAATAGGAGTTTGCCTTGAATAAGCTGAAAACCCGAATCGCCGCGGCGACTGCGCTTGGCCTCTTGATGGCCGAAGCAGCACCGCTGGCCTATGCAGCCCAGGCCGGCGGCGACGGCACCGCCATCGACAGGATCGTGACCGGACCCGTGCCCCAGGGCGTCATTCGTCTCGCACAGGCTGACGGCGCCGCTGCCGGCGGCGCTGAGGAGACCGAGCAGCAGCGCCTGCGCCGTGAACGCCAGGAGAAGCTGAAAGCTCAGAAGCAGAAACAGCAGAACCAGCCCGCCCAGGAGGCAGCTCCGGGCGCCGCAGCCGAGGAGCCGGCCGAGGAGCCCGCGGTCAAGCGGGCCCAGCCCGCTGACAAGGCCCCACCCGCCAATCGCAAGGCTGAACAGCCCGCGGAACAGCCGGAAGAGCCGGTGATCCGCAAGGTGCAGCCCGACCAGCCGGCAGAGAAACCGGCGGTCAAGCGTGCGCAGCCGGCCGAGGAGGCCCTGCCCACCAATCGCAAGGCACAGCAGCCGGAAGAGCCGGTGATCAAGCGCGCCCAGCCGGCCGAGCCGGCCGTCAAGGAAGGCGAAGGACAGGCATCGCGCGAGGAGCGCCTGCGCCAGCGCCGCGAAGCGTTGCGCAAGCTGCAGCAGAAGGAGGAAGGGGCCGCAACTGTCGAAGGCGGAGCGACCACCCAGCCCGACGCCACCAAGCCGCCGCCTCAGCGTGCCGAACCCGCTACCCCGGCAGTCCCCGCCGAACCGAAGCAGGCGCAGCCGGCCCAGCCCGCTCAGCCGGCAGAACCGCCGCGTCAGGCGCAGCCCGCAGAGCCGGCTCAGCCTGCCCAGCCAGGTGTAGACGGGACCGAGCAGGCCCAACCCAACGAAACCGACCGCGAGAAGCGCTTGCGCGAGAAGCGCGAGGCGCTGCGCAAGCTGCAGCAGGGCGAAACGCCCGCGGACGGCGCGACTGTCGAGGGCGGTCCCGTACAGCAGCCCGGCGCTACCGAGCCGCCTCCCCAACAGGCGGGCCAGCCGGGCGTGACCGAGGGTGCGCCGGAAAACGCGGCGCCGATCCTCGACAGCCAGAAGCCGCGTCGCGGCAAGGACGGCAAGCGCGAGATCGGCGAGGGCAACGGCACGGTCGCGCCGCCGATCGCCCGTTCACCCACCCCTCCGCCGGAGTCCGACGAGGACGCTCAGGCCGACACGCCGCGGGCGAGCGACATCCCGTCGGTGCGCGATGAGGAAGGCCGCCGTGTCGAGGACCGTCCGCGTCGCTACGAGCGGCCGGAAGGTGCCGATGTCCTGGGCGAGTTCGGCAGCCGCATCATCTTCGAACTGGGCAACCAGATCCTGATCGAAAACAATGACAGGACGCGCGTCACCCGTGACGCCCGCGAAGTCTATTATGAGGAACTGCCGCGCGGCCGTACCCGCGAGACGATCGTGCGTCCGAACGGCGTTACGATCATCACGATCCGCGACCGCTACGGCGAGATCATCCGCCGGTCGCGCATCATGCCCGATGGCCGCGAGTACATTCTCGTTTATGTCGACGAGGACCAGCTCGAGCGTCGCGGACGCGGCGAATGGCGCGATCCGGGCGACGACCTGCCGCCGTTGGTCATCTCGATGCCATACGAGGAATACATCTTCGACGCGGAGCGCGTGGAATACAACGACGACCAGGCCTATTACGACTTCCTCGAACAGCCTCCGGTCGAGAAGGTCGAGCGCCTCTATTCGGTCGACGAAGTGAAGCGGTCGGCGCGTGTTCGCGACAGCGTTCGCCGCGTCGATCTCGACACCATCACGTTCGAGACCGGGTCTGCGACGGTCGACGAGGCACAGGTCGAAAAGCTGGACGGCGTCGCCAATGCCATGCTGCGCCTGCTGGAGAAGAACCCCGCCGAGACCTTCCTCATCGAAGGCCATACCGACGCGGTCGGCTCCGACATGTCGAACCTCGCCTTGTCCGACGAACGGGCCGAGGCGGTGGCATCCGCGTTGACCCAGGTCTTCGAGATCCCCGCTGAGAACCTGACCACGCAGGGTTACGGCGAGCAGTATCTGAAGATCGACACGCAGGGACCTGAGCGTGGGAACCGCCGGGTCGCGATCCGCCGCATCACGCCGCTCGTCGCCCCGGTGGCGAGCGCCCAGTAACCTTCCCTGCCCCGTCCCCTCAGGGGACTGGACGAAAGCCCGGCCGGTGCCTTCTCCGGCCGGGTTTTTCTTGTCGAGGCCGTCACCACCGTCCGACAAAGGTCTCGGCTTGCAGCCCTTCTGTCCTCAATCGCCATGAGCTAGCCTGTAGCGGGGAGGAGAAGGGACATGAAACCGACATCGGGGGCGACCCCCCTAGCCGCGCTCGACGCCGTCGCCGTCGACATGGAGACGACCAGCCTCGACACCTCCGTCGCGCGCATCATCGAAATCGCGGGAGTATCGCTGCATGGCGAGCAGGAATTCGCCACGCTGGTCAACCCGCGCGCGCCCATTCCGCCGACCGCCAGCGCCGTGCACGGCATCACCGCGGAGACGGTCGCCGATGCGCCCGTTTTTGCTGACGCCTATGCGGCCTTCGGCACCTTCGCCCGCCATCGCGTCCTGATCGGCTATTCGATCGGCTACGATCTCGCGATCCTCGAGCGCGAATCCGCCCGCGCCGGCATGTCCTGGAAGAAGCCGCGTTCCTTGTGCGTGCGGCTGCTGTCCGCCCTCGCCAATCCGTCCCTCCCCGATTATTCGCTCGACATGATCGCGACCTGGCTCGGCGTCCGCATCGAGGGTCGCCATCGCGCGCTGGGTGACGCGATGGCCGCGGCGGCGGTGTTCGGGGCGCTTCTGCCCAAGCTGGCCGATCGCGGCATCCGCACGCTCGCCGAGGCCGAGCGCGCCTGCCTGTCGCTGACGGCGGAACTCGAAACCCATCACCGCGCCGGGTGGGCTGAGCCCGTCACCAGGCCCGCGGAGGCGTCGACCTCACTGCGCGCCGTCGATCCTTACGCCTACCGTCACCGGATTGCCGACATCATGTCCGCGCCGCCGATCGTCATGGCGTCCGCGGATACGCTGCGCGACGCCATCGCGATCATGTCGGAACGGCGCATCAGCTCGATCTTCGTGGCCGATCACACCCGCCCGGACGCGCCGATCGGCGACTACGGCATCGTGACCGAGCGCGACGTGATGCGCCGCATCGCCCGAAACGGCGCCGCCGCCCTCGATCACACGACCGGCGACATCGCCACGCGGCCTCTCGTGTCGATTCGCGAAGGCGCGTTCGTCTACCGCGCCATCGGTCGCATGTCGCGGCTCAAGATCCGCCATCTCGCCGTCCGCACCGAGGAGGGTCACCTCGCCGGCATGGTCTCCGCCCGGGATCTGCTCAAGCTGCGGGCCAGCGCCGCCGTCAATCTCGACGACGCGATCGAAGACGCGAAGACCGCGGGCCAATTGGCCGCCGCATGGGCGATGCTCCCGGCGGTCGCCGAGGCGCTCATCGACGAGGAGATCGATGCGCGCCAGATCGCCGGTGTCGTCAGCGAGGAGCTTCGCGCGATGACGAGGCGGGCCGCGGCCATCGCCGAGGCCTCGATGGCCGAGGACGGGTTCGGCCCGCCGCCCTGCCCGCATACCGTCCTCGTCCTCGGTTCCGGCGGCCGCAGCGAAAGCCTTCTCGCCGCCGATCAGGACAACGCCATCATTTTCGCGCAAGGCGACCCGGACGGGTCTGAAGACCGCTGGTTCGCCGAGCTCGGCGCGCGCATGGCCACGTTGCTCGACCAGGCCGGAATACCGCTCTGCAAGGGCGGCGTGATGGCCAAGAACCCGCAATGGCGTGGATCGCTGGCGACCTGGCGCGATCGCGTCCGCGACTGGGTCTCCCGCTCGCGCCCGGAAGACCTGCTCAACGTCGACATCTTTTACGACCTGAAGTCCGTCTCGGGGGACGGCGCCCTCGCAACGGAGATGATCGACTTCGCCTATGCCGAGGGCCACCGGGCCACGGCGTTCGCCAAACTGCTCGGCGAACAGCTCGACGCGCTCGGCTCGCCCTTCACCTTCCTCGGCAACCTGCAATCGGAAGACGGACGCATCGACCTGAAGAAATTCGGCCTGTTCCCGATCGTCTCGGGAGCCCGGACGCTTGCGATCCGCCACGACATCCGCGGTCGCAGCACGCGCGAACGCCTCGACGGCCTGATCGCGCGCGGTGTTGGAGCGGAGGCGGATCTGCGCACCCTGATCGACGCGCACGGGCTGCTGCTGAGGCTGATGCTCGCCCAGCAGAGCCGCGACCTCCATTCCGGCATCCCCGTCTCCAACCGCGTGGAGCTTGCGCGCCTATCGCGCGACGAGACGGCCGCCCTCAAGGCGGCCCTGAAGCGCATCCAATCGGTCCCGGCGATGGTGCGCGATCTGATGTTCTCGGCCTAGACTTGACACTTGGGCCGGCACGAATACCATCTATTGGTATTTCAGGAGAGACCCATGGCCAAGAACACCTCCATCTCGCTCGGCGCGCCCTACCTCGAATTCATCGACAGGCAGATCGAGAAGGGGCGCTTTGCCACCGCCAGCGAAGCCGTGCGCGCAGGCCTTCGCCTGCTCGAGGAGCAGGAGATCGCGCTGGAGAAGTTGCGCGCCGCGATCGACGAAGGCTACAGGTCCGGCGCGCCGGAGCCGTTCGATGTCGAGGGATTCCTGTCCGAGCTGAACGCCGATGCGCCGTAAGCTGCGCCTTCGACCAGCGGCGAGACGAGATATCAACGATATCTGGACCTATACGTCCGGAACGTGGAGCCGAAAGAAGGCGGACGCGTATGTGAGGATGCTCGTGGGCTCACTTGAGGTGGTCGATGCAAACCCGGGTCTTGCGCGACTGGCGAGTATGGGTGAGCCAGGACTTCGCAAATACGTGGCCGGATCGCATGTGCTCTACTTTCACATAGAGTCCACAAGCATCGATGTGGTTCGCATCCTGCATGGGAGCATGGATCCGAAGCTGCACCTGTAGCCGCTACCCCAGCCCCATCATCACCTTCGTCGGGCTCTTCGCAAATGCCTCGTCGGGCACGAAGAAATCTCCCGCCAGCGGCCCTTCGGCGCCCGGCGCATAGACCGAGAAATCGGTCACACCTTCCTCGCGCAGCACCAGTTCGTCGATGAAGAAGTTGCCGGTGCACTCGCGCGACGGCCGGGTCAGGATCGCATGTGCCGCATCCGCCATGATCGTCGGCAGGCGGCTCATCGAGGCCACAGCCTCCCCGCCCAAAAGGTTGCGCACCGCTGCCGTGTCGATGGCGGTCAGCGGCCACAGCGAGTTCACCGCGATCCCCTCCCTGGCAAACTCGGCGCTCATGCCGAGCGTGCACATCGACATGCCGAACTTCGCCATTGTGTAGGCGACGTGGTTCTTGAACCATTTCGCCGCCATGTCGAGCGGCGGCGACAGGTTGAGGATATGCGGGTTCGCGGCCTTCTTCAGGTGCGGAATGCAGGTCTTCGACACCAGGAACGTGCCGCGCGCGTTGACCCCGTTCATCAGGTCGTAGCGCTTCATGTCGGTGGCGAGCGTGCCGGTGAGCTGGATCGCGCTCGCATTGTTGATGCAGATGTCGATGCCGCCGAACCGCTCGACCGTCTTCTCCACCGCCTCGGCCACCTGCGCCTCCTCGCGGATGTCGCACAACACCGCCAGCGCTTTGCCTCCCGCCGCTTCGATCTCCTCCGCCGCCGTGTAGATCGTGCCCGGCAGCTTCGGATGCGGTTCCGCGGTCTTCGCCGCGATCGTCACGTTCGCGCCGTCCCGCGCTGCCCTCAGCGCGATCGCCAGCCCGATCCCGCGCGACCCGCCCGAGATGAAAATGGTCTTGCCTTTCAGCGACATGGTCGTCTCCCCCGAATCTGTCCGCAAAGTTCTTGAATCACTCTGTGAGGCCGGTCGCTTCACCCGCCGTACTGCGCGTCGCTTACCGGCTCCAGCCAGTCGACATGCACGCCGTCCAGCGCCTCGTGGATGGCGATGTGGGACATCCGCGTCGTCGGCCCGGCCCCATGCCAGTGCTTCTCCCCCGGCGGAATCCAGACGGTGTCGCCGGCCTTGATCGCCTGAATCGGCTCGCCCCACACCTGCGCCAGACCCGCGCCCGAGACCACGTGCAGCGTCTGCCCGAGCGGATGCGTATGCCAGTTGGTCCGCGCCCCGGGTTCGAAGGTCACCATCGCGGCGCGCACCCGCGCGGGCTCCGGCGCCTCGACGATCGGCTCCTGCCAGACGGTGCCGGTGAAATACTCCACCGGTGGCTTCTTCGACGCGGCAGCGCCGCAAGGCGTGATCTTCATGACGCGTCCTCCCCTCAGTCGAACAGCCGTTCGCCCTGCTGGTCGATGATCTGCTTGCCTTTGACGATTGCGTGGTCGGCAGCCATCTCCTGCGACGGGAATCGATCGGCGCGGATGAATCTGTGCTCGCGCACCTGGCCGCCGACATCTTTCGAGATCATCCCGCAGGTTTGCCACTGGCCGCTTTCCTGAAACGGCGTGGCACGGATGACGTAGCCTTCATGTTCGGCCACCCTGGCAGGCTTCGTCGGCGCGTCCGACGTGCCGCCGCCGCCGAACAGCTTCTTCAGGAATGACATGGACTATGCTCCTCGCGGGTCGATCCTGCCCCAACATAGGGCGGTTCGACAGCCGGCGCGAGGGGAAGAACGCGCCTGTGGACGGGACGCGGCGAGCTACTCGGGCTTGCCCGACACGTCCGGCTCTCCGCTCGTGGTCGTGCTGGTTGCCGAAACCGGGTCGCTGGCCGGAAAACTGTCCTTCAGCCCGCGCTCCAGATCGTCGCCGCTGCCCTTCGCTGCCCGCTTGCGTGCCTGCTGTGCTTGTTCCTTCCGCAGCGATTTCACCGCGGGAGACTTCTCGATCTTCTTCATCTCGGCAGTCGTCATGACGGCGTTCTCCTTGTCGACGACGTTAACGGCCCGGGGTGCGCAGAGGTTCCGGTCGTCAGGTTGCCGTTGGGTGAACTTCCGATGAACGCGCGGTTCGAAACCGGTTCAGGCTCGCTCCTCCATACCGTCATCACTGCTCGGCGAATGGTTCGGCGAAGCAGCCAACCAAAGGAGGACTACCATGCTCAACAAGACCAAGACCCTCGCTCTCTCCGCTCTCATCGCGTTCTCGGCCATCGCGGCCGCGCCGTCCGCGGCCAATGCGGGCGACATCAAGATCGACGTTCATTTCGGCGCCGGCTTCGGCCCCGGTTTCGGCTTCGGTCCCGGCTACGGCTACGGCCCCGGTTACGGCTATGGCTACAAGCACTGCACTCCCGGCAAGGCGCTCTACAAGGCCAAGTCGATGGGCCTGAAGAAGGCCTATGTCGCCAAGGCCAACTGGAGCGGCGTCGTCGTGAAGGGCAAGAAGTTCGGCCAGAAGAAGGTCGTCGCCTTCGGCAACGCGCCCTATTGCCCGATCAATTACTGGCAGTGATACCCCGGCGGTAGTCGTCGGGCAGGACTGCCGCCAAGCCCCCGAGGCGCATGCGCCCGGGGGCTTTGCCGCGTCTTACGCTGGCATGATCTTCAGCGTTCCGTCAGCGCGAGCCGCGCGCCTAGCGCGACAAAGGCGGCCGCGAATGTGCGCCGCATCCAGGCCATCGCCGACGCGCTGCCCAGTACCTTGTCGCGCATGGCCGCCGCAAACAGCCCGTAGATCGCGAAGATGACGAAGGTCGCAGCCATGAACACGCCCGACAGTTCGAGCATGCGCCCCAGCACATGCGGCTCGTCCGCAGCGATGAACTGCGGCAGGAAGGCGACGAAGAAGATCGACAGTTTCGGATTGAGCAGGTTGAGCAGGATTCCGTCGACGATGATCTGCCAGGCGCTGCGGGCATCCGCCTTCGGATCGATCCGCATCGCACCGCGCTCCTTCAGCGTCGCCCAGGCCATGTAGAGCAGGTAGGCCACGCCCGCATATTTCACCAGTTCGAACAAAAGCGCCGAGGTGTGCAGCAGCGCAGCGACGCCCGAAAGTGCGGCGATCAGATGCGGCACGATGCCGAGCGTGCAGGCGAACGCCGCCCAGACGCTGGTCCGCGCCCCGCGTGTCAGCCCCGCGGCGATCGTGTAGACCGCGCCCGTTCCGGGCGACGCGACGATGATCAGCGTGGTCAGCAGGAACTCGATGCTCATGCCCCATAAAGGCCAGTTGCATCCCGATCTGTCAACGATCCGGCAGCGCCTCGCCCGCGTACAGCGCCGCGAATTCCGCGCTCGGCGGGATCGGCCTGATCACGTCGATCAGCACGCCGTTCGGGTCGCGGGTGATGAAATGGCGCTGGCCGAACGGTTCGTCGCGCAGCGAGCGCAGGATCGGCAGTCCCGCGGCCACCACCCGTTCGTACACCGAATCCGGGTCCTTGACCTCGAAATTGATCAGCAGGCCACACGCTTTGCCCCTGCCCTCCGGCGGCACGGTCTCATGGTTTCCGGCAACGATGCCGAGGTTCACCCGCTTGTCGCGGGCCGATTGCAGGTGCACGTACCAGTCGCTCTTGAACAGCGGCCTGAACTCGAAATGCGCGACATAAAAGGCGGCCGTCCCCGCCACGTCGTCGGTCATCAGCACGGGATAATAGCTCGTCGTCTTCATCGCCCTTCCCTTTCGGCTCGAACAAACATACATTCTGCATGTAAATGCCAATTAACATACAGGCTGCATGTATGCAACATGAAAGCCGGCGCCGGTCGAATGTCGAGCGTAGCGAGGCGATGCGGGCGACGTTGATCGCTACCGCCCGCAGACTCTTCACGGAGAAAGGCTACGCGGCCACAGGCACGCCCGAGCTCGTCGAAGCCGCGGGCGTCACGCGCGGTGCGCTCTACCATCACTTCGCCGACAAGGAGGCCCTGTTCGCCGCCGTCGCCGAGGCCGAGAGCGCGGCGGTCGCTGCCGAAATCGAGGCCGCGGCGCCATCATCGCTCGAGCCGGCCGCTGCCTTGGTCGAGGGTTCGATGGCCTATCTGCGGGCGATGGGCGCGCCGGGCCGCACGCGCCTGCTGTTGCTGGATGGCCCGGCGGTGCTCGGACGCAGGGCGATGGACGAGATCGACGCTCGGCACGGCAACCGCACCCTGCGCGAGGGCCTCGCCGCCGCCATGCGCGCTGGCGCGATCCGCAGGCTGCCGCTTGGCCCCCTCACCGCGATGCTGGGAGCGATGCTAGACCGCGCGGCGCTCGACCGCGAGAACGGCGACAACGAGGCCGACAGGCGAAAGGTCATCGAGGCGTTGTTTGCCGGCCTCGCCACCTGATCGACCGAAGAATTGCTTACGGCACGTCGTCATCCGCGGCGATCCCGCCTTCGCTCTCGAGCGTCGAGATCCGCTTCGTTTCGGAGCGCGTGAACTTCAGCCGCACGCCCGCGCCGCCGCCGTTTTCCGGAATGAACACTGCACCCGCCGCTTCCAGGGCCGCCTTCAGCCCGGCCTCCTGCGCCTTGTCGAGATCGCCGAGGCCGTGCTCGAAGGCGCGGATCGCCTCCGCGTCGAGCCCGCATTCGGTTGCAAGCTGCTCGCGTGTCAGTTCGACGAGGGCGCGGGCCGCGCGCGACAAGGGTCCGGTGAGCATCCTGCTGCCTCCTGCTGTGACGCCAGTGAGCCACATGGCAGCCGTCCTGGAAAGCCCTTCGATGCCTAGTCCGACAGATGCAGCACGATCTCGCGGCGGTGCGGATGATCCCTGTGCTCGAACAGGTAGATGCCCTGCCAGGTGCCGAGCGCCAGCCGCCCTTTTGTCACCGGGATGGAGAGGGAAACGGCGGTCAGCGCGGCCTTGATGTGCGCCGGCATGTCGTCGGGCCCCCCGGTCGTGTGGACGATCCAGCGCATCGACGGATCGTCGGCCGGCGGAACCAGGCGCCGGAAGAAAGCGTCGAGGTCGCGCCTGACGTCCGGGTCGGCATTCTCCTGGATCAGCAGCGAGCAGGAGGTGTGGCGCACGAAGAGCGTCAGCAGGCCCGTCTCGACGCCCGCATCGCGCACGAACCCGCTTGCCTCGTCCGTAAATTCGTAGAGCCCCTGCCCGCGCGTCGCGACAGTGGTCGTCCGCTGCCTTGTCACCGCGGCCGCACCGGCTGACGTAGAATGGTTTTCAGCTTCTCTGGGGGAGTCTTGCGGGGGTCGCCAAGATAGATCTCGTGGTGGCGCCCGGTCTCCTTCAGGCCGTGCTGCGGCAGATACTCCCCGTGCAGCTTCGCCAGCACCGGCCCTTCGTCGTCGTAGGAGCCGACATGCATGGTCTGGACGCAAAGCCCCTCCTCGAGCGTCTCGAGTCTCAGGCTCGCCGGCGGTTCACCAAGCTTGCCGCGCGCCTTGGCGACGGCCGCGCCGACCATCTCCCGGCTGATCCAGTCCGGCTGCAGGATCATCATCGTCCACGACCACTCGTCCTTCCGGCGGGAGATGAACGTCGACATGTCGTCCGCCCACCACAGCCCTTCCAGCGGCATGACCGCATAGTCGCGGCCGAGTTCCTTCTTGGACATGAACTTGAGCGGATAGCTGAGTGAATAGAGCCATTCGAGCGCAGATTTGTAGGATGCGGCGGTGTTGGGATCGCCCGCGCCGTCGATCATCAGATAGGTAAGCGGCGGCACCTCGACCTCGACGAACCGGCCGACCGGCGGCGCATAGAGCGCCTTCATGCTCTTCTTGAAGTCGACCTTGTCGGCCATTGCCCTCACCGTCGTGCAGCGTCGCGACGGATGTACTGCCACTACCTCCCGGTGCCGGCAAGCCTCAGGCGATGTGCCGCCGCTGCTTCGGGGCCGCTGCCGCCGCCCCGGTCGCCGCGATACGGCCCCGGAAGTGCTGGGCGCCCTGGTCCATTCGGTCGAGAATGACGTCCAGCGCCCAGAACCGCTCATGGATGTCGTAGGAGACTGCCCGGCTGTGGTCGCATGCGAAGGTGCCCCGTCGCACATGGTAATGCTTGGCGAGCTTCGGATAACCGAACGCCTCGGACATGGCTGCGAGCACCAGGAACGGCGCGAGTTCCTCGGCGAGGTCCGGATGCTCGGCACCGTGGTCCTGGATCCAGCGATAGAGGTCCGGGTGGAAGTTGAGCATCACGCCGCAGAAGCCGCTGGCGCCGGCCTGGATCGCCGGCCAGGCGATGGCGGCATTGGCATTGTTGATGCCCAGAGGCGTGCCGCGCGTCAGTTCCAGGCGCCGCTTGACGACAGCGAGGTCACACGACACGTCCTTCAGGAAGGTGAAACGGCCGGACTGCGCGCAATAGGAGACCTCCTCTTCGCTGAGAAGGCGGCGGAACGGCGCCGGGCATTCGTAGAGCCCCACCGGCAGGTCCGACGGCAGGACCGACAGCAGGTCTTCCACCCGCGCGCGGAACACATCCGCGCCGTCGGCAAGACCCGCGAGCCGGTTCGTCACCAGCACCACCCCGTCGATCCCCGTGGCCGCGATCGCCGCGAGTTCCTCGCGTTGGCCGGCCGGCGTGTCCGAGATGTGTCCGGACGCCACGACCGGAACCCGTCCCGCGACCCGCTCGACCGTGAAGCGGGCAAGATCCCGCCGCTCATCGAGGGACAGATGCTGCATTTCCGACGACTGACAGACGGCGAACAGCGCCTCGGCGCCATTCGCGAGATACCATTCGATCAGCCTCTCGTAACCCTCCCAGTCGATCTCGTTCTCAGGGGTGAAGGGCGTGATCATCACCGGAACGATGCCGTCGATCTTGGTTTTCATGGTGGGTGGTCCAGTTCAGTCGTGGTTGGCGTCAGCCCTGGTAGCCGAACTGTCGCGGCAGCCAGAGGACGAGTTCCGGGAAGAGGATCAGCGCCAGCAGCGCGATGAGAAGCGCGACCAGGAAGGGCAGGCCCTCGCGTACGATGGAACTGACGCGAATGCCCGTCGCACCGCTGATCACGAAGAGCAGCATGCCATAGGGCGGTGTGATCAGCCCGATCATGCAGTTGACCACGGTCACCACGCCGAAATGCACCAGATCGACCCCGAGGGCCCGGCAGACGGGCACGAAAAGCGGCACGATGACGAGGATGATCGTCGTGGCGTCGAGCACGCAGCCGAGCAGCAGGAAGATGACATTGGCCAGCACCAGGAAGCCGAGCGGCGACAGGTCGAAACCGGTAATCAGCGCGGCCATCTGGTTCGGCACGTTCTCCGAGGCGACGATGTAGTTGAAGATCAGCGCGCTGCCGATGACGAGGCCAACCGAAGCCGAGGAACGCGCGCTTTCCGAAAAGATCGATCTCAGCGACGACAGCGAGACGGAACGATAGAGCACCGCGGCGATCAGCAGCGCGTAGGCCGCCGCGACCGCTGCCGCTTCGGTCGGCGTCGTTGCGCCGCCATAGATGCCGGCGAGCAGTATGACCGGCATCAGCAGCACCGGCAGTGCGCGGAAGGTGATGCGCGGCAGTTGCCTCAGCGGCGGCACGTCTTCCGGCGGAATGTGCCGCTTGTGCGCGACCCAGCTGGTCATGATCATCAGGCCGGCTGTCATCAGCAGGCCCGGCACCACGCCGCCGAGGAACAGGTAGCCGATCGAGGCGTCCGAGACGAGCGCATACATCACCATCGGGATCGACGGCGGGATGATCGGCCCGATCGTGGCCGAGGCCGCCACCACGGCGCCGGCGAAGCCGGGCGTATAGTGCCCGCTCTTGATCATCATGTTGATCGTCACCTTGCCGACGCCGGCGGCATCGGCGATGGCCGAGCCCGACATCCCCGAGAAGATCAGGCTGACGAGGATGTCGACCTGGGCCAGTCCGCCCTTGAATCTGCCGACCACCGCCTTGCAGAAATCGAGCAGCCGGTCGCTGATCGAGCCTTCGTTCATGATGCTGGCCGCGACGATGAACAAGGGTACGGCGAGGATGATGAAGCTGTCGTAGATGCCCTGGATGATCTGCTCGGCCGCAAGGCCGAGATCCTGTCCGGAAATCGCCAGGTAGACAACGGCCGAGACGATCATCGAGTGCGCAATCGGCGTGCCGATGGCGGCCAGCAGGAACAGCATCATGAGACAGGCGGAAAAGGCGAGGCTCATGCGTCTGTTGCCTCCGCCGCCTCTTCGATCGGCCCGCCGCGCAATATGTACACGACCTGCCAGACGCCGCGGACGATGACGGCAAGCGCGAAGATGGCGTAGACGCTGAACACGATGTCGAGCCGGATGCCGAGCACCGCGCTGCTCTTGATCTTGTAGAAGGTGATGTAGTCGATCGATGCGGGGAAGGACGCGGCAAAGCCGGCAGCGAGCGCCGCCGCCGAGACGAGCGCGAACTTCCGCCGCATGCCGGCCGAAACGGCGTGGTAGAGGAGATCGAAGCGCACCTCGTCGTTCGGTCGCACGACGAATGCCGAGCCCCAGAAGACCAGCCAGAGCCAGGTGGTCACGCAGACCTCCTGGGTCCAGCCGAGCGGATTGTTGAAGACGTAGCGCGTCACGATCTGCAGCAGGAAGGCGACGAACATGGCAGCGAGCAACCCCGCCGCCACGTCATCGGCCCTCGCCTGCAACCAGCCGATCGTGCCGCGCCCCGTCATCGATCAGGCCTAGAGGGCGTTGATCTTATCGACCATGCCTTCCGGCCAGGTCTTGGCGAAGTCGGACTCGAGATAGGCCTTCTGCACCTGCGTGCGGAATGCCTCGATATCCGGCGTGTAGACCTTCAGCCCCTTGTCCTTGAAGAACTGCTCGAGCTCGACCTCCAGCGCCAGCTGCTTCTGGCGGCCGCTCTCGGCTGCGTCGTCGGCGGCCTTCTGCACCGTCGCCTGCTGTTCCGGGGTCAGCCCGTCCCACACCTTCTTCGAGAAGGCGATGTAGTTGAGGTCAACGAGATGGCTGGTGAGCACGATCTGCTTGGTCACCTCGTAGAATTTGGAATCGCGGTTGGTCGGCAGCGGATTGTCCTGGCCGTCGATCGCGCCGGTCTGGAGCGCGGTGTAGATCTCGGTGAAAGCGACGGGAACCGGGCTCGCGCCGAGCGCCTTGCCGAGGAACTGCCAGGCGTCGGAGCCCGGCATGCGCAGCTTCACGCCGGCGAGGTCGGCGGGAGTCTTGATCTCCTTGTCGGTGCGCAGGTTGAGCTGGCGGCGGCCGAGATACATCACGGCGAGCAGCTTCACGCCGAGCTCGTCCTCGACCTTCTTCTTCATCGGATCCATGAAGTCGGCGGCGAAGACCTTCTTCTGGTGCTCGGCGTCGCGATGCAGGTAGCCCGCGGTAAAGATCGAGAATTCGGGGTAGATCGTGGCCAGTTCCTGCGCCGAGGCGATCGACATTTCCAGATTGCCGCGGGCGATGGCCTCGAGTTCGGTGCCCTGCTTGAACAGCGACGCGTTGTAGTGCGGCTCATAGGTGGCGAAGTCTGCGATCGCCGGCCCGAAGACGGTGGCAAGCGCCACGGCGCGCTGGTCGGTCTCGGTCGCCGGCGTCGACATGCGGATGGTGATCTTGTCGGCGGCGCTCGCCGCGCCGAACGAAAGCGCCAAGGCGACAAAAGCGGCGGTGCCGGCCAGAAGGCCGCGTCGGGTGGTGGTCATCGTCATGTTATTTCCTCCCTGATTGTTCGTTGGGTATGCCCCTGGCCGCACCCGATGGTTCCTCCCGGTTGCGTCCGACCCCTTGCCATGGATTTTTTCCATCCGGGGCGCTGTTTCCCGCTTACCCATTCCTTGCTGACATGTCAATGTGATGTTAGTTTCAAACCAGATGGAGGCGCGCCGGCTTATGTCTGAACTGGGCACGATGCCAATGGATGCGGGCGACGCCCGGCGGAGCGAAATCCCGCTTCGGCAGGCCGCCTACGAGAGCATCGAGAATCTGCTTAAGGACGGCGAGCTCAGGCCGGGCCAAATCGTCTCGCAGCGCGAACTGGTGAAGCGCACGGGGCTGACGCTCGGCGCCGTTCGCGAGGCGGTGCCGCGGCTCGAGGCCGAAGGACTGCTGCTGACCGTGCCGCAGCGCGGTCTGATGGTGCCCAGTCTGGACATCGCCTTCGTGCGCGATGCCTACGAGTTGCGCCGGGTGCTCGAAATGTCCGCGATCCCCGCCGCCGTCGAACGAATGCCGGATGCCGCCATCGAGGAATTGATCGAATGGCACCGCGGCCTGCGTGCCCGCATCGAAAGGGGCGGGAGCGCCGAGGCCGCCCTGGCGGCCGACGCTCTTCAGAAGCGGGACTGGTCCATGCATGAAGGTTTCGTCGCCATGACCGGCAACCGCCTCATGAGCAACATCTTCCGGGTGACGGCGATCAAGATCCGCATGGCGGTCCAGTCGCGCATCCAGGTCACGCCCTACAATGCGCTGCGCGTGATCGACGAGCACCTGGCCATTTTGGAACCGCTCGCACGGCGCGATGCGAAGGCGATGGCGGCGGGCCTGACTCGCCACATCGACAATTCGCTGACGATCGCCCTGGGCGGAACCGTCTGATCAGAGCCGCTCGCGCGGCCTATCGCTCCCGACGGCGTCCGCCTTCGCCCCTACTCCGGCATCGCGCCCGCATAGATCGAATTCGGCCTAAGCAACCGCCCCGTCCGCTGCTGTTCCAGCGCGTGCGCCGTCCATCCGGCGCTGCGGCCCGCCGCGAACACCGGCGTGAAGGCGCGCCGCGGGATCTTCAGCGCGTCGAGCAGGATCGCCGTGTAGAACTCGACATTGGTGTCGAGCCTGCGGTCCGGCTTCGCCACCTCGAGCGCGCGCCGCGCATAGGCCTCCACCTCGGCCGCGAAGCCGAGGTCCGTGCCGCGCCCGCCGAGCCGCTCCACCGCCCGCTTCAGCACGTCGGCGCGCGGGTCGCGCACCTTGTAGATGCGGTGGCCGAAGCCCATCAGCCGCTCGCCGCGCTTCAGCGCCTCGTCGATCCAGCCGGCGATGCGATCCTTGCTGGCGATCGCGTCGAGCATGTCGAGCACCGGTTCCGGCGCCCCGCCATGCAGCGGCCCGGTCAGCGCGCAATAGCCCGCCGTCACCGCCATGAACAGGTTCGCCTGCGTCGAGGCAACCACGCGGGCGGCGAAGGTCGAGGCGTTCATGCCGTGGTCGGCCACGGTGACGAGATAGGCGTCAAGCGCTTTCGCCTCCTCGTCGCTCGCGGCCTCGCCGCGTATCATTCTCAACATGTCGGCCGCGTGCCCGAGGTCCGGATCGGGCGCCACCGGCGCCTTGCCTTCCCCCTGGCGCACGAGTGCTGCAACCAGAACCGGCATCGCACCGACCATCGTCGCCTCGGCATCGAGCCCGTCGACGGGCGCCACCGTCGCCACCGCGACGCGGAAGGCGTCGACCATCGGCAGACCCGCGGTCGCCGGCAGGATCGCCGGCAGCCGTGCGAAAGCCGCCACGCGTCCCAACGCGAGCCGACGCCTCGCCTCCGCCGCGTCGACCGGGCGCGCCGTCGCCGCGCTCCACAGCCGCGCCGCCAGTCCTTCGAAATCCGTGCGATCGGCAAGGTCGCCGATCCTTGATCCCGCGACGATCAGCTCCCCCTTTTCGCCGTCGACATGCGACAGCGCCGTCACGGCCGCGGCGATGCCGTCGAGACCGGCTGAGGGATTGGAATGGATCGTCATGGTCATGTCTCCTGCTGCACTGCAGCAAGATGAGGTCTCTTCCATCATTGATCAATCTTGATTACCTTGATCAATATGAAAACCATCTCATCTCCCGCCTTCCTCACAGCGCGCGAAGCCGCCGCCGAGCTCTCCATCTCGCCGGCCACCCTCTATGCCTATGTCAGCCGTGGCCTCGTCCGCTCCGAGCCGGTGGGCGACGGCCGCGCGCGGCGCTACCGCGCCGACGACATCCGCGCGCTGCGCGCCCGCCGCCGGTCGTCCGGCACGGTCCAGCCTTCCGCCGAAGCGGCGATCCCCGTCCTCGACACGACGATCGCCACCATCACCGAAGCCGGCCCGATCTATCGCGGCGTGCCCGCCGTCGCGCTGGCGGAGGCCGCGACCGCCGAACAGGCAGCCACCCTCCTCTGGGACGCGCGCCGCGCCGATCCCTTCGACGCCGCCAACATGCCGGTGCTCGACGCGGCGATGCAGGCGATCTTCGCCGCGTCCGCCGAAGCCAAACCCCTGCCCCGCGCCATCGCCGTGCTCGCGCTCGCCACCGACGCCGACCCGCGCGCCCACAACCGCTCGGCCGAAGGCCGCGCCGCCACGGGCGCCCGCGTCATGCGGCTCGTCACCGCCGCGATCCTCGGCACGGCCCCGTCACCCTTGCCGATCCATCGCCAGGTTGCGCGTGCGTGGGCGAAGGACCATCCGGCGGCGGAGGATCTGTTGCGCCGGGCGCTCGTGCTGCTTGCCGATCACGAACTCAACGCCTCCACCTGGACGGCGCGCTGCGCGGCCTCCACCGGCGTCAGCCTCTACGACGCCGTCATCGCCGGCCTTGCGGCGCTGAAAGGCCCCCGCCACGGCGGCGCCGGCCCGCTCGCCGCCCGGATGGTGGCCGAGTTCGGCGACGGCGATGTGGCGGTTCAGATCGCCGACCGCGTGGCGCTGGGCGAGCCGATCCCCGGCTTCGGCCACACGGTCTATGTCGATGGAGATCCACGCGCCGACGTGCTGCTGCGCGCCCTGTCCGCCGCCGGGGCCGATGCCCGCCTCGTCGCCGACGTTCCGCGCCTCGTCACGGGAGCGACGGGCCTCTATCCGAACATCGATTATGCGCTGGCCGTGCTCATGCGCACGCTCGGCCTGCCCATCGGCCACGAGATGGCGCTGTTCGCCATCGCCCGCACCTCCGGCTGGATCGCCCATGCGATCGAACAGCTCCACTCCGGCACCCTCATCCGCCCACGGGCGAGATATGTCGGGCCGGAGGCTGGGCGGAGCGGCGCTGACTAGCGAGATTCGATTGTCGGCAGCTCAGCCGCTGCAGCTCCACGCGACAATCCGGCAGGACGACGTTTGATTGCGGCATTCCCGCATCGCCCGCCCCTCGGCCTGACCGCGGCTCCCGGCCCAAGCATATCCGTATCCATTGCCGTTGCCGACCGCGAGGGCGCCGCAGGCGTTCTGGAAATAGACCAGAAGGCGGCAGCCGGCGCCATTGGCCCGGCAGTTGCTCATCGCGATCCGCTCGGCCTGCGCCCGCGTTCCGGCGCCGTAGGAATAGCCGTACGCACCGTTCTGTGGGGAGAACGCGATCGCCCCGAAATCCGCCAGCGCAACGCCGGCGCCGGCCAGGCTCAGGCCGAACGCAAACGCGCCAGTCCGCAAAAGTCGTGCAACAGATCTCATCGTCCCACCCCCCGTTTGGATGGCACCGTCCATAGCACAAGAAAAAGCCGCGGACGATGCCGCGGCTTTTTGATGATTTCGCCTCTGGGTTAGCTGTCCAGGAAGCTCCTCAGCTTCCTCGACCTCGACGGGTGCTTCAGCTTCCGCAGCGCCTTCGCCTCGATCTGGCGGATGCGCTCGCGCGTCACCGAGAACTGCTGGCCGACCTCTTCCAGCGTATGGTCCGTGTTCATGCCGATGCCGAAGCGCATTCTGAGCACGCGCTCCTCGCGCGGCGTCAGAGAGGCCAGCACGCGCGTCGTCGTCTCGCGCAGGTTGGCCTGGATCGCCGCGTCGATCGGCAGAATCGCCATCTTGTCCTCGATGAAGTCGCCGAGATGCGAATCCTCCTCGTCGCCGACCGGCGTTTCGAGCGAGATCGGCTCCTTGGCGATCTTCAGCACCTTGCGCACCTTTTCCAGCGGCATGGCGAGCTTTTCGGCCAGCTCTTCCGGCGTCGGCTCGCGGCCGATCTCGTGCAGCATCTGGCGCGACGTCCGCACGATCTTGTTGATCGTCTCGATCATGTGCACCGGGATGCGGATCGTGCGCGCCTGGTCTGCGATCGAGCGGGTAATCGCCTGCCGGATCCACCACGTCGCATAGGTCGAGAACTTGTAGCCGCGGCGATACTCGAACTTGTCCACCGCCTTCATCAGGCCGATATTGCCCTCCTGGATCAAGTCCAGGAACTGCAGGCCGCGGTTGGTGTATTTCTTGGCGATCGAGATCACCAGGCGCAGGTTCGCCTCGACCATTTCCTTCTTGGCAATAGCGGCTTCCCGCTCGCCCTTCTGGACCTGGTTGACGATCTTGCGGAACTCGGCGATCGAGATCGCCGTTTCCTGGGCGAGGTTCTGGATCTCCGCGCGCAGGTCGCGGATGCCGTCCTTCTCGTTCTTGGTGAACTCCTTCCAGCCGCGCGAGGTCAGGTTGGCGATCGACTTCGTCCAGTTCGGGTCGAGCTCGGAGCCGTGGTATTCGCGCAAAAACTCCTCGCGGCGCACGCCGTAGCTCTCGGCCAGGCGCAAGAGCCTGCCCTCGTTCTGCACCAGGCGCTTGTTGATGTCGTAGAGCTGCTCGACCAGCGCCTCGATGCGGGCCTGGTTCAGCGACAGCGACTTCACCGCCGTGATCAGCTCGTCCTTCAGCTGCTTGTAGCGGCGCTCCTGGCTGGACGACAGCGCACCCATCGCGGCGAGGCGCGCTTCGACGGCCTGGTCCTGCAGCTTGCGCAGCTTCTTGTAGGTGTCGGCGATCACGTCGAGCGTGGCCATCACCTGCGGCCGCAGCTCAGCCTCCATGGCGGCCAGCGACAGGCTCTGCTCGTCCTCGTCGTCCTCGTCGTCCTCGACACGGCTCTCGCCGCCGACATTGGTGATGTCGTCCTCGTCGGGACGGGGGCCGGACGAGCGGCGGGCGCGCGGGTCTTCCTTCGGCTTGGCGTCTTCGTCGATGCGCTCGACCACGGGCGCCTGCTTGGCCTCGGGGCCGGCATAGGTCGCCTCGAGATCGATGATCTCGCGTAGCAGGATCTTTCCTTCGTTCAGTTCGTCGCGCCAGATGATGATCGCCTGGAAGGTCAGCGGGCTCTCGCAGAGCCCCGCGATCATCGTCTCGCGGCCGGCCTCGATGCGCTTGGCAATCGCAATCTCGCCCTCGCGGGAGAGAAGCTCGACCGAGCCCATCTCGCGCAGGTACATTCGCACCGGGTCGTCGGTGCGGTCGGTCGGTTCTTTCTTCGCAACGGCGGCGACGGCGGTGCCCGTCTGCTCGGCGAGCTCGTTGGCTTCCTCCTCGCCATCGGCCTGCGATTCCGGCTCGCCTTCCTCGCTCTCGCCTTCCTCGACGACGTTGATGCCCATGTCGGACAGCATCGCGTTGACGTCCTCGATCCGGTCCGGATCGGTCTCTTCCGACGGCAGAACCGCATTCAGTTCGTCGATGGTGACATAGCCGCGCTTCTTCGCGAGCTTGATCATCTTCTTGACGGCATCGTCGGACAGGTCGAGCAGAGGCCCGTCGGGCGCACCTTCGCGTTCGGTCTCCGCCTCTTCCTTTTCCTTTGTCGCCATTCTATGCATCTCCAAACGCGTGGGCCATCTGAGTCCGCCCCTATAGATAGGGCGCAGGATTCGTCTGCCGAGGATAAGGTGCGGATACGGTTCGATTCCCGCCCCGGTGGGAGCAGCTATCCGGCGATCCGCTTAATGTCCGATTAACCCTGTTACCGATTGCGGGATTCGTTTCCCTGCAGCGGCCAGCGCTCCGTCCTGTTCCTCGGCCTTTCGGCCAGTTCATGATCTTGCGGTTTTCCGCAGACTTGCCTGTCTCGAACCGTCGTGATTCCGACAATTGTACCGAACGTCAAGCGGCTCAAACCTGATTCGCGGCAAAAAAGCGAATCAATTGGGGCGTTTCGCCCGGTTTTCGCACGCTCTGCACGACATTCAGTTTCGTCCTGCGCGCCCCGACTGCACGCCGAAGCCCTCGATCAGCGCTTCGGTTGCCTGGATGTCGCGGAACTGTGACTGTATGTCGAGAAGGCGGAGGAAGTTCTCTTCCGTCGACTCCGACGCGAGTGCGATCTCCGCTGCCTTCAGTTCTTTATGTAGAGTGCGCTGGCTGCGGTGCAAGTGGAGCGCCTGCGCGAAGGCGTCGCGGGCATCGTCCAGCGCCGCATCCTCCAGCGCCGACCATTCCCGCACCCGGCGCATCATCATCGTCGCCTGGTCCCAGACCGGCTCCAGTCCGGCCGCGCACACCACCTCCAGAAGCGATTCCCGGTCGCCGGCCGCGTCATGCGCCAGCGCGTCGAGCATCGCCGTGTGCAACTGCACCAGTCCCGGATGCGACAGCTCGAGCATTTCGATCTGCTCGTAGTTCTCCTCGATCAGCGCCGGGTGGCTGATCAGCGCCACCATGATCGCCGCCTCGCGGATCGGCATTGCCCCGCCCTTGACCATTGCCGATCGCGCCAGGCTCTCGCTCACCGGCATGCGCCCCTCGGCGATCGGCCCTTTCCGCTGCTGGTCGCCCTTGCGGAAATTGCCGCCCTGGTTGCGGGGCGGACGCCTCGAGCCGAAGAACACCTGCACGCGTTCGCGCATTTCCTGTTGGTAGTGGAAGCGCACGCTCTCGTCCCTGACGCGCGAGGTGATCTCGCGCAGCGATTTTTCCAGTTCAGCCCGCTTCTCCGGCGTGTCGAACACCCCGCCCGATGTCTCGCGCATCCAGATGAGGTCGACCAGCGGCCGCGCCTCGGCCAGCACCTTCGCAAACGCATCCGGCCCTTCGGTACGCACCAGGTCGTCCGGATCCTTGCCCTCGGTCAGCAGTGCGAAACGCACCGTTCTGCCCGCCTGCACCAGCGGCAGCGCCAGATCCGCCGCGCGCCACGCCGCCTTCAGGCCCGCCTTGTCGCCGTCGAAGCACAGCACCGGCTCGCCGGTCATCCGCCACAACAGTTCGAGCTGGTTCTCCGTCAGCGCCGTGCCCAGCGGCGCCACGACATTGCCGAAGCCCGCCTGCGCCAGCGCGATCGCGTCCATGTAGCCCTCGACCGCGATGATCGTGCCGTCCTTCCCCTGCGCCTTGCGGGCGCGGGCGAAGTTGTAGAGCACGTTGCCCTTGTGGAAGAGCTCGGTATCGGGCGAGTTCATGTATTTGGCCAGCGCATCCGAACTCAGCGCCCTGCCGCCGAAGGCGATCACCTTGCCCTGCCGGTCCTCGATCGGGAACATGATCCGGTCGCGGAAATAGTCGTAGGAAACCGCGATGTCGTCGCCGTGCCGCACCAGTCCGCAGGCCTCGATCTGGTCCTTGCCGACGCCCTTGGACGCCAGATATTCCTTGAGTGCGTTGCGGCTCTCGGGTGCGTAGCCGAGCCGGAACGTCTGCTGCGTTACCGATGTCAGTCCCCGGTCGCGCAGATACGCGCGGGCTTTCGCTCCCTCCGGCCCCTGCAGCCGGTCCTGGAACCAGCGCGTCGCCATTTCCATCACGTCGGTCAGGCTGGCGCGCTGCTGTTCGCGCTTTTCCTGCACCTCGTCGCGCGCGGGCATCGCAACGCCTGCCATGCCCGCGATCCGCTCGACGGCTTCGGGGAAGGACAGGCCCTCGAGGTCGGTCAGGAAGCGGAAATGGTCTCCCGACACGCCGCAGCCGAAGCAGTGGTACCGCCCCTTCTTGTCCTCGCAGTGGAACGACGGCGACTTCTCGCCGTGAAACGGGCAGCACGCCCAGTAGTCGCCCCGCGACGCATTGGTCTTCTTCCGATCCCACGACACGCGGCCGCCGATCACCGTGGATATCGGCACGCGGTCGCGAATCTCGTCGAGGAAGGCGGGTGGAAAGCGCATCGGGGCCTCTTGGATCGTCTATATAGACGCGTGCGGATCGGGTTGCGACACGGATCGTCAGCCTTGCCCGCTATCCCCACGTTCCGGCGAAGAAATCCCGTAGGCCGAAAGAAAGACGCCCACCGCCCCCGTCACTAGGCGCTTAGCCTCGGCCGCATCGATCTCGCTGGCCACCCCCAGCGACATCGCCAGGTGGTGCTTGTCGAGCATCATTCCGAAGAAGAAGCGCGAGGCCAGTTCGGCGTCATCGACACGCAAGAGTCCGGCAGCGTCGAGCCGACTTAGCAGATCGGCGAAATCGCCCTGCGCCTTCCAGGGTCCCCCCTCATAGTAGAGCTTGCCGAGTTCCGGTGCGCTGCGCGTCGCTTCGACGGCCAGTTGATAGATGCCGATGATGCGGCTCGTCAGGATGTTGGTGACGATGCTCATCCCGACATCCGTCAGAAGGACGACGACGCCGCTGGCGTCGGCCGGAAGCGCAGGTCTCTCATCGCCCGCCCCGATCTTTTCGGCAGCCCGGCGCAGGATCGCGAAGAACAATCCTTCCTTGTTGCCGAACAGTTTGTAGAGCGTGGTTTTCGAGCCGCCCGACAGTTCGACCACACGATCGATCGATGCGCGCTCGAACCCGTCGGCGAGGAAGACATCCAGCGCCGCATCCATGAACTTCTCGCGTCGTGCCTTCAGCCTGTCTTTCACGCAGTCTCCGGGCCGGCCATCCCGAAGGCCGGAATTCAGTTCGGCGGCGTCGTGATGTCCGTATTTTGAGCAGCCGCGATTCGCCACGTTCCGTCGCCTTGTCTCCTGCTGACGAACAGAAGGATGCCTTGTCTTGGCGACATTGCATTGCCGTCGGGGGCGAAAAGCCCGTCCAGCGTCCACTGCGCATACTGCACCGCGCCGTCGTGCGAAAGCTCGATTCGATCAACCGCGCCGATAGCCAGATGCGACCGGCTGAAGACCGTACTATGCGTCGCCCGATGAGCAGCTTCGATCTCCTCCCTGCCCCGCCAATGGGTGCCGAACACATTGACGAAATGCGCATCCAACTCGAACAGCTCCGCGAAAGCCCCCATTTCGTGGCGGTTCCAGCAGTCTGCAAACGCGGCGGGTATCTGGCCTGAGTCGATCATTGGGTCCTCCCTTATATGTAATGTACTGTACATTACACATTGAGCGACTGGTTACAAGTGTCTTTCGGCCGGAACGGACCCACCGTGCGAATTGAAGGAAAACAGGACCCCATTCGCGAACTTGTCGAGGGAGGCGGGTGAAAATCGCATCGCCCGCATGTAGGCCTCCCCGCCGACTGGCACGAGAGCCTCGTGCGTCTGTCACGGCGTTTCACCGGATGCTGCCGCCCTTCGCAGACTGATGCCCTTGCGGCGTTCCTCTTGCATTTCGTCGCGCCGTCTCGCCGCGCCGGCGCCGGGGTCTCGGCCGTCCAGAAAAACTGCACCCGGCTCGCGCAGTTCTGCATTGCTGCCTGTCCGGATATGTGGTGCTAGAGGCCGTTCCGCGAGCGCCTTTCCTTTTCGCCAGTTCTTGCCAATTCAGTCCGGTCGTTTCGATGCCCCTCCCCCTCATTGCCCTCTTCCTCGCCGCTTTCGCCTTCGGCACGACCGAATTCGTCATCGCCGGCATCCTGCCGCAGGTGGCGGCCGGCCTCGACGTTTCCGTGCCGACTGCGGGCTATCTCGTCTCCGGCTATGCTCTGGGCGTGGCGTTGGGCGGTCCGTTCCTGACCGTCGCCACGGCGACGATGTCGCGCAAGACGCTGCTTCTTGCCCTTCTCGCCGTCTTTACCGCCGGCCAGATGGCCTGTGCGCTGGCGCCCGGTTTCCCGGCGATGCTGGCGCTTCGCGCCGCGATCGCCGTCACGCACGGCACGTTCTTCGGCGTGGCGATGGTCGTCGCGGTCAGTCTGGTTCCGGAAGGCAAGCGCGGCCAGGCCATCGCCATCATCCTCGCCGGCCTGACCGTGTCCAACATCGTCGGCGTGCCGATCGGCGCGGCCATCGGCGGCTGGCTGGGCTGGCGCGCCACGTTCTGGTCGATGTTCGCGCTCGGCATCGTGAGCCTGGCGGCCATCGCACTCCTCTTGCCCCGTCGCGTCGGCCCTGCCCACCGGCCCGGAAGTCTGGCCCGCGAAGTCCGCGCGCTCGGCCGCCAGCAGGTCTGGACCTGCCTGATCATCATGCTGATGCTGATGATCGGCCAGATGCTGCCCTTCACCTACATCTCGCCGCTCCTCCAGAGCGTCACCGGACTGGACGAGCGCACGATTCCCTGGGTGCTGCTTGCCATCGGCATCGGCTCGACGGTGGGCGTGCTGGCGGGCGGCCGCCTCGCCGACTGGCGGCTGATGCCGAGCCTGATCTCCCTGCTCGCCATCCAGGCCGTCCTCCTCCTCGTCATCTATGTCGTCGGCCCCTACCCGGTTCCGATGGTGATCGCGCTCTTCGTGTGGGGAGGCCTGAACTTCGCGATTGGCACGCCCATCCAGTCGCGCATCCTCGGCTGGACGGCCGACGCCCCGAACCTCGCCTCGGCGCTGATTCCGTCCGGTTTCAATCTCGGCATCGCGATTGCCGCATCCTTAGGCGCGATCGTCCTCCAGGCGGGTGTGCCCTACCGCGCGCTGCCGCTTTTCGGGGTCGCCGCGCTGACGATCGCCACCGCCGTCGCGATCCTGTCCTGGTGGGCCGAACGGCGTGGCGGGATGCTCCCTCCGGCGCCCGTCTCCGCCGCGCCCGAAATTGCCTGACGCCGAACCGCGTCGGACCTTTCGTTCGGCCAGCATGAACGATTTTCATGACGTCGGCGTTTGCAGAGAGCGACGTTCGAGCGCGGCAGGCCGCCCCAGCCGCTCCGTTCCCGACATCGCGGGTCGCTGCCGGAGAGACGCCGCGCAAGGGCACAAAATATTATCCGGCTAACCTGCTGGACTTCGATTATGCTGCCGATTCGCTGCCATAAACCCATATCCGACGAGGCGCGCTGCATGCGTTGGTGGTCAAGCTTCCGGCTGTCGCGATGAGCGGCATTGTCGTCCTCCTCAACCTTGCCGGCGCGGTCGCCCTGCTTCTATGGGCGACGCGCATGGTGCGCACCGGCGTCGAGCGCGCCTATGGCGACGTGCTGCGCAACCGGCTGGCGCCGGCGCTGCGCAATCCGCTTCTGGCCGTGCTCGGCGGCGCGCTTCTTGCCATCGCCCTGCAGAGCGCAACGGCGGTAAGCCTGCTCGTCGCCTCCTTCTCCGGCGCCGGCGTCGTCGGCGGAACGGCGGGGCTGCTTGCGGTTCTCGGGGCCGATTTCGGCTCGGCGCTGGTCGTCAAGCTCTTGTCCTTCGACCTGTCGATCCTCGTCCCGCTCTGCATCCTCGCCGGCACGACGATGTTCCTGTCGACCGAGCGGCGCGACTGGCGCCAGTTCGGCCGCATCCTCGTCGGCGTCGGCCTGCTCATCCTGTCGCTCAGGCTGATCGGCGAAGCGTCGGAGCCGCTGCGCGAGAGCCGCCTGCTGCCCGTCATCGTCAACTACCTGTCGGGCGACCCGGCAACCGCGTTCCTTCTCGCCGCGATCATGACCTGGCTCTTCCATTCGAGCGTCGCCGCGATCCTCCTCATCGCGACGCTTGCCGCCCGCAACCTGGTCCCGGCCGAACTCGGCGTCGTGCTCGTTCTCGGCGCCAATCTCGGCGCCGGCGCCATCGCGGTGCTCCTGTCGCGCGGCGCGGTTCCCGCCGCCCGGGTCGTGCCGATCGGCAATCTCCTGATGCGCGGCACAGGCGCGATCCTGGCTCTCACCGCCTTCCAGCTCGCCGCACCCGACATGGTCTGGCTGGGCGGCTCGCCGGCAACCCAGGTCGTCCATGCCCACATCGTCTTCAACGGCCTGCTTGCCCTGTCGGGGTTTGCACTTGCTCCGCTTGCCGCACGCGCCGCCGCGCGGATCGCCAACCTGTCGGCCCCTCCCGCCCAAAGCCCCGAAGCCGCGCCCGTCGAACTCAGCGCGTTGGATGAGGCCGCCCTCGACACGCCGGGCCAGGCGCTCGCCAACGCCACCCGCGAAGTGGTCCGCATCTGCGAGACGGTCGAGATCATGCTGTCGGAGGTGATCGAACTCTACCGCCACCCGACCCAGGCGCGCATCGACCGGCTGTCGGCGCTCGACGACCGCGTCGATCGCTGGCACGCCGCGATCAAGCTCTACCTCGCCCGCGTCACCGCGCGCACCTTGTCGGAGGCGGAGGCGCTGCGCTGCCAGGAACTGATCGGCGCCTGCATCAAGCTCGAGCAGGTGGGCGACATCATCGTGCGCAACATGCTGGTGCATGTGCAGAAGAAAATGGACCGCAAGCTGGAATTCACCGACGACGGCTGGCGCGAGCTCACCGCCTTCCACGCCTCGGTGTTGGGCAATGCCCGCCTCGCCTTCAACGTACTGATCAGCCGCGACCGCGAGACGGCGCTGCAGCTCGTCCAGGAGAAGGACCGCCTGCGCGACCGCGAGAAGCTCTCGACCCAGGGCCATTTCGAACGCCTGCGCGACGGTTCGGCGAAAAGCGTCGAGACGAGTTCGATCCATCTCGACACGATCCGCGACCTGAAGCAGATCAACTCGCTGCTCGCCTCGATCGCCTATCCGGTCCTGGAGGAACAGGGTCTCCTGCGCGGCTCGCGGCTCAGGGCGTCGTGACGACAGCATCCCCGCGAGCTGGAGGATTCCGGCGGGCCATGCCCGCCGGATTCGCCGCTTCTTACTGCAGCAGCGTCTTGACGACGCCGCTCGCCTTGCCGAAGTCCATCTGGCCCGGATAGCGCTCCTTGAGCGCCGCCATGCACTTGCCCATGTCGCGCAGACCGTCCGCGCCGACATCGGAAACGACCTTGGCGCAGAGCTGTCTGACTTCCTCCTCGCCCAGTTGCTTGGGCAGGAAGGACTTGATGATGTCGATCTCCTCGCGCTCCTGCTGCGCGAGTTCGAGGCGGTTCGCCTCCTCGTAGATGCGGGCCGATTCGTCGCGCTGTTTCACCATCTTGGCGAGGATCTGCATGATCTCCTCGTCGTTGACCGGCCCCTTGCCAGCGGTGCGAGCCGCAATGTCGCGATCCTTGATCGCGGCCTGGATTAGCCGAATGGTCGAAATGCGGCGCTTGTCCCCGCCTTTCATCGCGTCTTTCAACTGTGCGACGAGAATCTCGCGCATGATGTCACTCCTGTGGCGACGCGCGAGGATAGCGGCGGCCACGCGGCCGCGCAATTCGTTTCTGCCCGCCTAAGCCCTTGATTTGTCAAAGGAAGCATATCGCGGTGCGAAACTCGGGCGGTTGTTGACCGCTCCTCGCCGTTCGCATATTGTCCGCGCCTCAAGACACGGACGTTGTGTTGCCCACAAGGATGGCTTTCGCCGCCCTTGTGTTTTGTCATGCGCCATATGGCCCTTATCTGGGTCGTGTGCAAGGCCGGTGCCGCCGGCGAAGGAGACCCCATGGCCGAGAAGACCGCCCCCTGGAGCAAAGAGGTTCCGACCGCCTGCCTCGTCCTCGCAGACGGCACGGTGACCCGGGGCCGAGGCCTCGGCGCGACGGGTTCCGCGGTCGCCGAGGTGGTCTTCAACACCGCGCTCACTGGCTATGAGGAGATCCTGACGGACCCCTCCTATGCCGGCCAGATCGTCACCTTCACGTTCCCCCACATCGGCAACATCGGCACCAATGCCGAGGACATCGAGGACCTGACGCCGGCCAAGCGCTCCGGCGCTGTTGGCGCGGTCTTCAAGGCCGACGTCACCAACCCGTCGAGCTACCGGTCCGCCGAACACCTCGACCACTGGCTGAAGCGGCGCGGCGTTATCGCCATGAGCGGCATCGACACCCGCGCCCTTACCGCCCTGATCCGCGAGAAGGGCGCGCCAAACGCCGTCATTGCGCACGCGCCCGACGGCGTCTTCGACATCGAGGATCTGAAGCGGAAGGCCCGCGAATGGTCGGGCCTCGTCGGCCTCGACCTCGCCAAGGACGTCACCTCCGGCCAGTCCTCGGTCTGGACCGAGACGCCCTGGGTCTGGAACGAGGGCTATTCCACGCTAGCCAAGCCGACCATGCACGTCGTCGCGGTCGACTACGGTGTGAAGCGCAACATCCTGCGCCTGCTCGCCGGCCTCGGCGCCAAGGTCACCGTCGTGCCGGCCAAGACCGGCGCCGACGAGATCCTGGCTATGAAGCCGGACGGCATCTTTCTGTCGAACGGCCCGGGTGACCCGGCCGCGACCGGCGAATATGCCGTGCCGGTGATCAGGGACCTGCTTGAGACCGGCATCCCGGTTTTCGGCATCTGCCTCGGTCACCAGATGCTGGCGCTCGCGCTCGGCGCGAAGACCGTGAAGATGCACCAGGGCCATCACGGCGCGAACCACCCGGTGAAGGACCACACCACCGGCAAGGTCGAGATCGTCTCGATGAACCACGGCTTCGCGGTGGATTCGAAGACCCTGCCGGAAGGCGTTGAGGAGACTCACGTTTCGCTGTTCGATGGTTCGAACTGCGGCCTCTCGCTCGTGGGCAGGCCGGTCTTTTCGGTCCAGCACCATCCCGAGGCCTCGCCCGGCCCGCAGGATTCGCACTATCTCTTCCGCCGCTTCGTCAATCTCATCCGTGAGCGGCAAGGCGAGCCGGGGGGGGGGGGGGGGGGGGGGGGGGGGGGGGGGGGGGGCGGGGGCGCGGGGGGGCCGGCCCGGACCACACCCCCCCGGCCGGGCGGGGCGCCGGTCGGCCGCGGGCAGGGCGCGCGCGCGGCGCGCTCC
>NZ_JANJTZ010000062.1 GCF_024710845.1 Mesorhizobium sp. | reverse complement strand
CGAAGGTCACGGCGAGCTCAAGCAGCGCGACCTCGTCAAGAACGCGCTGCGCATGCGGCCCGACCGCGTCATCCTTGGCGAGTGCCGCGGCGAGGAGGCCTTCGACATGCTGCAGGCGATGAACACCGGCCACGAAGGCTCGATGGCGACCATCCACGCCAATACACCGCGCGACGCGCTGTCGCGCCTCGAACAGATGCTCGGCATGACCGGCATGCCGATGACGGTGCAGTCGATCCGCAGCCAGATCTCCTCGGCGCTCGACGTCATCGTCCAGCTGACCCGACTATCCGACGGCAAGCGCAAGGTGACCAGCGTCGCCGAGGTGACCGGCATGGAAGGCGACGTCATCCAGATGCAGGAGATCTTCCGCTTCGTGCGCACCGGCATGGACGGCGACGGCAGGATCCTTGGCCATTACGAGGCGACGGGCATCCGCCCGCGCTTTCTCGAAGACCTGAAGGCGATGGGCATCGAATTCCCCGGCCGCTATTTCGAACCGGGCAGGCAGGAATGATGTTTTCGCCGCTGCTCGTCGTCTATGCCGGTGTGGCGCTCTCCGCGATCATGATCGCGGAGGCGGTCTACCTCCTGCATGCCGGACGGGCCGACCGGCGCAACACCATCAACCGCCGCGTCAGGCTGCAGGACAACAAGCTCACCCAAGAACAGGTGCTGATCCAGCTGCGCAAGGAGCGCGGCCTGGACGACGGCGCCATGTTCTCGCTCGACGGGCTGCGCGCGCTGCGCACCCAGTCCGGCATCGCGACGCCCTTGCCGCGCTTCCTTGCCTATTCCTCGGGCGCGGCATTCGCCGCCGGCCTCGTCGCGGTCTGGTTTGGCCTGCCGCTGATCGCTGGGGTTGGCGTCTTCCTGGTTACGGCGGCTGCGTTTCCTGTCATCGCGCTGCGCTTCCTCCGTTCGCGCCGGCACAAGATGTTCGGCATCCAGCTGCCCGAAGCGCTGGAGCTTATCACCCGCAGCCTGAAGGCCGGCCATCCGGTGCCCGTCGCGATATCGATGGTGGCGCGCGAGATGGCCGACCCGATCGGCACGGAATTCGGCATGGTCGCCGACGAGGTGACCTACGGCTCGGATCTGGTCACCGCGCTGCAGAACATGTTCGCCCGCGTCGGCCACGAGGACCTGCCGCTCTTCGTCACCGCAGTCTCGATCCAGACCGCGTCCGGCGGCAATCTGCGCGAAATCCTCGACGGCCTCTCGCAGGTGATCCGCGAGCGCGGCAAGCTGCGCCGCAAGGTCCGCTCGATCTCGACCGAAGGCCGCATGTCGGCCTACATCCTCACCGCGGTGCCGATCCTGCTCGCCTGCTCGATGCAGGTGATGATGCCCGAGATGTACGGCAGCGTCATCGACGAGCCGCTGACGTGGTACCTGCTGTCGGGAACGATCTTCTGGCTGATCCTCGGCAACGCCATCATGTTCAAAATGTCCAACTTCAAGTTCTGACATGGATGGGATCGGATCCATGCTCGGCGTCTCGCTCTCCCCGATGGCGACCTTCGCCTTCGTGCTGCTGCTCGCCGGCGGCGGGATGGCCGCGCTCTGGCCTTTGTTTGCCGAGCGTTCGGTGCGTGGCGATATCAGGCGCAGGCTCAAGGTCGATTCCGGTCTCGTCGACGAGGAGAAGCCGTCGAGCTCTGCGCGCCGCAACCGCGAGGCCGTGCGCGAGAAGGCGCTGAAGACCGCCCAGGAATTCTACGCCAAGAGCGACCCCGAAAACGTCGCGAGGCTGCGCCTGAAGCTGATCCAGGCGGGCTATATGGAGCCGCGCGCCGTCGGCTGGTTCTTTCTGATCCGCTTCGCCGCCTTCGGCGTCTTCGCTCTGGCAGCGCTGCTCATGACCGTCACCTATGGCGACGAGTCCTCGACCCTCAACCGATGGGTATTCATCGTCGGAACCGGCGGACTGGCCTACTTCGTGCCTGGCTTCATCCTGTCTCAGAAGATCCGGGCGAAGATGACGGAATACCGTAACGGCTTTCCGGATTTCATGGATTTGATGATCGTCTGTTCGGATGCCGGCATGAGCCTTGAGGCGGGAATAGAGCGCGTCTCCAAGGAACTTGGGCCGACCTATCCGTCGCTGTCCGAGAACCTGAGGCTGGTTTCGATCGAGCTGCGCGCGGGACGAAGCCTCGACGATGCGTTGAAGTCGCTGGGCGACCGGCTTTCGCTCGACGAGGTGCGCTCCTTCGCGACGCTTCTGCAGCAGTCGAAGGAACTCGGCACCAGCCTGTCGGGGGCGCTGCGGGTCTTCTCCGATGAGATGCGCCACAAGCGCATGTCCTATGCCGAGGAAAAGGCGCACGCGCTGCCCGCCAAGATGTCGGTGCCGGTCACGGTCTGCATCCTGCCGGTGGTTATGATGATCGCCATCATCCCGATCATCGTGAAGGTAACGTCAGGTCAGTGAGACGGTCGTTCGAAATTTAGCGGTTCCGCTCAGCATTCGCTCACGACGTTCCCTGACCGAGTCTTAATCCAGATACCGTAGTCTTCGATCTCGGGCAGGCCGGATTACCGGCCGCATCGGGCAGGGGCAGCCATGATTGGCAAGAAATGGGGCGCGCTCGCCATTCTGGGCGCTGGACTGGTCGTGTCGGGCTGTCAGTCCGCGGCGATCGACACGACGGAAACGACGGCGATTGCGCCGCAATCCAGGGATATCAGCGAGACCGATCTCCAAGCCGGGAAGGCCCAGTTCCGCGAAGCGAACTACGGCCTCGCGGAGAAACACTTCCGCAAGGCGGTGGAGCTTCGCGCCGACAATGCCGAGGCCTGGATGGGGCTCGCTGCCTCCTACGACCAGCTTGGCCGCTTCGATTTCGCCGACCGCGCCTACGACCAGTTGATCAAGGTCGCCGGCCGCCAGCCGCGCATCGTCAACAACATGGGCTATTCCAAGCTGCTGCGCGGCGACAAGAAAGCCGCCCGCAAGCTTCTAACGGAAGCGCAGGCGGCATTGCCGGGCGACATCGTGGTCGAGGCGAACCTCAACCTGCTGGCGAAGGGGTAACTACTCCGCCGCGTCGACATACTCCGTCAGCGGCGGGCAGGTGCAGACGAGGTTGCGGTCGCCGGCGACGTTGTCGATGCGTGAAACCGGCGGCCAGTATTTGGCGGCCGGGTCGGAGCGTCCGTCGGGGAAGGCGGCAGCCGAGCGCGCATAGGCATGCGTCCAGTCGTCGGCGAGCGCGTCCGCAGCGGGATGCGGCGCGTTGACGAGCGGGTTGTCGTCCTTCGGCCATTCGCCCGCCGCGACCTTTGCGGCCTCCTTGGCGATCGAGACCATTGCCTCGCAGAAACGGTCGATTTCGCCCTTCGGCTCGGATTCGGTCGGCTCGACCATCAGCGTGCCCGCCACCGGCCAGGACATGGTCGGTGCATGGAAGCCGTAGTCGATGAGCCGCTTGGCCACGTCCTCGACGCCGATGCCGGCGCTGTCCTTGAGCACACGGGTGTCGAGGATGCACTCGTGCGCCACGCGACCATCGCGGCCGCGATAGAGCACCGGATAGTGCTCCTTCAGCCGTTCGGCGACGTAGTTGGCGTTGAGGATCGCGCTCTCGGTCGCCTTCTTAAGTCCGTCCGGCCCCATCATGCGGATATACATCCACACGATCGGCAGGATCGAGGCCGATCCGAAAGGCGCTGCGGCCACGGCGTGGCCGGAACCGGACGAGACGTGGCCGGGGACGAAGGGCGCCAGATGCGCCTTGACGCCGATCGGGCCGACGCCCGGGCCGCCGCCGCCGTGCGGGATGCAGAACGTCTTGTGCAGGTTCATGTGGCAGACATCCGCACCAATGTCGCCGGGTCGCGCCAGCCCGACCAGCGCGTTGAGGTTGGCACCATCGAAATAGACCTGGCCGCCATGGCGATGAATCGTCGCGCAGATGTCCTTCACGCCTTCTTCGAACACGCCGTGCGTGGACGGATAGGTGATCATCAGCGCGGCAAGCTCGGCGGCGTACTGCTCCGCCTTGGCTTCGAGATCGGTGACGTCGATGTCGCCATTCTCCGTACACTTGACCACGACAACGCGCATTCCGGCCATCGTGGCGCTCGCCGGATTGGTCCCGTGCGCGGAGGAAGGGATCAGGCAAACGGTGCGGTGCGTGTCGCCGCGCTCTTTGTGGTAGCGTCGGATCGCCAGCAGCCCGGCATATTCGCCCTGGCTGCCGGCGTTCGGCTGCAGCGACACGGCGTCGAAGCCGGTGATCTCGCCGAGCCAGGTCTCCAGGTCCGATATCATGCGCAGGTAGCCGGCCGCGTGCGCGCGCGGCGCGAAGGGATGCATGCCTGCGACCGAGTTCCAGCTGACCGGCGCCATTTCGGCGGCGGCGTTAAGCTTCATCGTGCACGAGCCGAGCGGGATCATCGCCCGGTCGAGCGCCAGGTCCTTGTCGGCGAGACGGCGCAGGAAGCGCATCATTTCGGTCTCGGAGCGGTTTTCGTGGAACACCGGCTGGGTCATGAAACCTTCCATGCTCCGGCGCGCCGGCAAGGTCCCGTCGGTCATAGCGGGAGGACTGCCGGCGATGATCGCGGCGAGCGCGGCGAGATCCTCCTCAGTCGAGGTCTCGTCGAAGGCGACGCTGAGGCGGTTATTATCGAGCGCGCGCACCAGGCGCCCGCCGGCTTCCGCCGCTGCCGCGAACGCCTTGGCGCGTGCCGGCGTGTGCAGTGTGACGGTGTCGAAGAACTGCCTGCCGACGGTGACCATGCCCGCGGACGTCGCCGCGGCGGCGAAGCGTGCGGCGAGCAGATGCACGCGCTCGGCGATCGCTTGCAGCCCCTCCGGTCCATGCCAAATCGCGAAAGCCGCCGACATGTTGGCGAGCAGCGCCTGCGCGGTGCAGATGTTCGACGTCGCCTTGTCGCGGCGGATGTGCTGCTCGCGCGTCTGCAGCGCCAGTCGGTAGCCCGGCCGCCCCTTCGTATCGACCGACTGGCCGACGATGCGGCCGGGCATCAGTCGCGTCAGCGGTTCGGTGACGGCGCAATACGCGGCATGCGGCCCGCCATAGCCCATCGGCACGCCGAAGCGCTGCATCGAGCCGACCGCGATGTCCGCGCCCCATCTGGCGGGCGCCTCGAGCAGCACCAGTGCCAACGGATCGGCGACAGCGATCACCAGCGCGCCGGCCGCCTTGGCGGCGGCGATCTCACCGCGATAGTCGCCATAGACGCCGAACGTGTCGGGCCAGGGCACGATCAGCGCCGCCGCCTCCGCATCGACTGCCGCGTGTCCGACCTCGATCCCGAGCGGCTTCGCCCGCGTTTGCACCACATCCAGCGTCTGCGGATGCAGCGCGCCGGCGATCGTGATCTTGTGGCGCTTGTCTTTATGGTGGCGCACCGCGATGCCGATCGCCTCGGCCACCGCCGTCGCTTCGTCGAGCAGCGACGCAGAAGCGACCGGCAGCCCGGTCAGCTCGGCCACCAGCGTCTGGAAGTTGAACAACATTTCCAGCCGGCCCTGGCTGATCTCCGCCTGATACGGCGTATAGGCCGTGTACCAGGCCGGATTCTCGAACAGGTTCCGCTGGATGACGGGCGGGGTGAATGTTCCGTGGTAGCCTTGGCCAAGGAAGCTCTTCAGCACCTTGTTCCCCGCCATGATCGCCGACAGCTCGGCCAGCGCCTCCGCTTCGCTGGCCGCCGCCGGAAGGTCCAGCGGCCGGTCGAGCCGGATCGATCGCGGCACTGCCTGCGAGATCAGAGTCTCGAGGGAGGGCACGCCGAGGATCTTGAGCATCTCGCGCTCGTCCCGCGTGCGCGGGCCGACATGTCGGGAAACGAAGGCTGCGGTCATCGGAAGTTCCTCAGGCGATCATCGCGGAGTAGGCTTTGGCGTCCATCAACCCGTCGAGTTGGGATGGATCGGCCAGCTTCATCTTCCACAGCCAGCCGTCGCCCTCGGCGCCCGAGTTGACGAGCGCAGGTTCGCCGGCAATGGCGTCGTTTACCGCCGTGATCTCGCCGTCCACCGGCGCGTAGACGTCCGAGGCCGCCTTGACCGATTCGACGACGACTGCGGCGTCACCCTTGGCGACCTTGCGGCCGACCTCCGGCAGTTCGACGAAGACGAGGTCGCCGAGCTGTTCCTGCGCATGGTTGGTGATACCGACCGTGGCGATGTCGCCGTCGACGCGGATCCATTCGTGATCTTGGGTAAACCAGGTTGTCATGTGCGATCAGCCCTTGAAATAGCGGTGGGGAACGAAGGGGAGGGAGTGGATGGAGACCGGCAGGCGGTTTCCACGGACTTCGGCGAAAAGCGAGGTGCCCGGCACGGCCAGCGCCGTCGGGACATAGCCCATCGCGACGGGCGCCTCGAAGGACGGGCCGAACCCGCCCGACGTGACATGGCCGGCGGGGTTACCGTCGGCGTCGAAGAGCTGGGCGCCGGCGCGCACCGGCTGGCGGCCTTCCGGCTTGAGGCCGACGCGCTTTGAGCGCGGCCCGTGTGCGACGAGCGCGGCCAGCGCCTTGGCTCCGACAAAGCCGTCCGCCTCGCGCACCGGCTTCGCGATCGCCCACATCAGGCCGGCATCGACGGGGTTCGTCTCCGGCGTGATGTCCTGACCGTGCAGGCACAGCCCCGCTTCGAGTCTGAGGCTGTCGCGCGCGGCAAGCCCGATCCACATCGCTTCGCCGCTGGCGAGCAGGGAAGTCGCGAGCCCGGCCGCATCCGCTATCGGCACGCCGATCTCGAACCCATCCTCGCCGGTGTAGCCGGAACGCGACATGAACCAGCCTGGCTTCGGCTCGATGCCGTGCATGAAGGTGAGGCCGGAAATGTCCAGGCCGGCCTTCGCCGCAATCGAGGCCGCTGCCGGCCCCTGCAGAGCGAGGAACACGCGGTCGAGCGGCGTGACCTTGGCGTCGAAACCTTTAGCCAGGGATGTCAGATGCACCACGTCGGTCGCGGCATTGCCGGCGTTCGCCACCACCATGAACCGTTCCGGCCCGAGCCTGGTGATGATCAGGTCGTCGATGATCCCGGCGTCTTCTGTTAGGAAGAAGCTGTATTTCGATTGGCTCAACTCAAGTGCTTCCGGGTCGAGCGGGCAGGCGCGGCGCAGAAGTGCTGCCGCCTGCGGCCCTTCGACCAGGATCAGCTTCATGTGGGAAATGTCGAAGAGCCCGGCCGTCGCCCGCGTGTGGAGGTGCTCCTTCATCACGCCGGGCGGATAGGTCAGCGGCATCGACCAGCCGGCAAAGCCGCCGAAGCGTGCGCCGGCTGCGACATGCAGCTCTTCGAGGGGAAGGAGTTTGAGATCGCCCGTTTCGGTCATAGGCACTCCAGAGTCGCGCGTTACCCGCCGCTCTCGCGGCATTCTCGCGCCCCTCTGTCTGATGCCTGAGAGACTCGCGCAGCCGGAACCCTGTCAGCGGCGCTTACACCTTCGGCGCGGGGGCATGCCCCGACTTTCCAGAGTGTCGAAACCGGATGCGGTTCTTTTGCCTGAGAGATTTCGGGCGATTTCCCCTTCGGCGACAGCTTTCGCTGCTCTCTCCCGCGAACCGGCGGAGCCTTGCGACTCCCGACGGCCGGGACGCTAGCCGATCGCGCCCGGCTTGTCACCCGGCGGCAGCGAATATTCCGAATGCGGCAGTTTGGCCTATTCGCGCTCGTCCGCGAGCCGCCGCAGCTCACGCTGCAGGCGAAGAATGATCTGGCCGGTGTCGGCGTGCATGCGCTGCAGCTTCTCGAGCTGGGCGGCGATCGCCAGCAGCGGATCAGGGCCGATGTCGTCGGACGGCGCGTCGCCGACGCCATGCAGCAGCCAGACGAGATTCACCTCGAGCACGCCCTCGATCATCTTCAGATGCTCGACGCTCGGCTCCGAGCGGTCGCTTTCCCATTCCTGGATCGTCTTCGGCTTCACGCCGACGCGGCGGGCGACATGGGCGATCGACAGGCCCTTCGATTCGCGCGTGCGCGACATGCGTCCGCCGAGCGTATCCGCATCCGGCGGCTCGTTTCGCAGGGTCCTGATGATGGCCATGGCGCACTCCCGAGAATACCGAGGGTTCGATCAAATCCGTTTGGCGCGGCAGAAGATCGCCGTCAAGCGACGGTCATTGCGCCAGACGCGCCGTCGGTCAGTCCTCAGCGGCCTTCTTCGCCCGCCGCACTGCCTGGTCCAGCGCGCCGAGGAAGGCCGAGCGGTCGCGGGGTGAAAAGCTGGCATTGTAGCCCTTGCTCTCGCCGGTCTCGCGCAGATGCTGGCCGAGATTGCGCATCGCCACCGCCATGCCGATCGTATCAGGCGTGAACGGCCGGCCGGTCGGCCCGAGCACATGCACGCCCGCCGGCACCAGCCGAGCCGCCAGCGGCACGTCGGCGGTGACGGCGATGTCGTTCGGCCGGGCGTTCTCGACGATCCAGTCGTCGGCGGCGTCGAACTTTCCCGACACGACCACGTTGCGGACCATCGGATCGCGCGAGGGCCTCAAGCCTCCGTTCGCGACGAACACGACCGGCAGGCCGTGCCGTTCCGCGACCCGCACCACCTCGTCCTTCACCGGACACGCGTCGGCGTCGACATAGATGGTCGGAAATTGTGCGTGCATTATTTGGTCGCGGAGCCTGGATTGGATTGATCATGACGCCGCTGTTGGGCTCTCGCGATCACCTCCGGGATTTCGGCAATCGTCTCGTCGATGACCCCGCGATCCAGCTCGGCGTCGATCTGGGCGACAAGGTCGCGTTCGAATCGCTCGCGGATAGGCCCGTCACTCACCGAGCGGTGAAGGAAAACCAAGGTGTACAGCTTGCCGACCGCATCATCGTATCCGTATGAATCATATCGGTCATAAAGCGCATTCTTCTCAATGTCGGTCATGACATCGCTGAACAGCCTCAGTTTGAGGTCTTCAAATCGACGCAGCGCGTATACGCGGGCGCTCGGGTATTGCTTCTCATATTCCGCGTAGAAGCGATCGAATTCTGCGGTGATGTCGCTTAGCAGGTGCCCGGTCAGTGACAAGCGCATGAGGTCGTTCATGAAGCTCCGCAGTTCTGCTTCCGCAGGGTCATCTGTTTTCGCGCTTGCCCCTGTCATCACATGTTCCTCGAAGGTCACGCTCAACTAGGCAGATGGCAACGCACGAGGTCCACGCCCGGGCCTTCCGCTCCCGAAAGCGTCAGCCGGTCGGGCGAGGGCAGAGCAAACGTCAGCGTCCGCGTCTCGACCTCGCCCTCGGCGACGCATTGCGCCTCGACTTTTGCTGAACCGTTCGTCAGCGGCGTCTCGGCCATGTTGCACACGCTCTCGTAGCGCCGCACCGTCGTCGGGGTAATCACGGCCACCATCTCCAGCGGCTCCTGGTCGACCTTGGCGCAGTCGCTCGCCTGGCCGACCCAGACGCCGACATAGGCGGGGCCGATGCCGGCCGCCGCCGCCTTCGCCGCCGCGCGCGTATCGGTGCGCAGTTTGTCCTGCGCGGAAAGCATCGCCGCCGGATCGCCGGTCACGACTGGTCTGTCGCTGTTGAACTCGTTGAGACGCTTTTCCAGATCCTCGGTCGCCTTGCGGAAGTCGTCCTGCGCCTTCCTGACGATCTCGCCGATCGAGGCGCCGAGCTTGTCGATCGTGGGCTGGGCGTCCTTCAACGCCTGCTCGGCTGCCTCGCGCGCCTTGTCGATGGCCGGCTGCGCGTCCTTCAGGGCCTGGTTCGCCGCGTCACGCAGCTTGTCGATTCCCTCCTTGGCAGTCTCCAGCGCCGGCTTCTCGGCCGGTTCGGTCGAAGGTGGCGGTTCAGCCGCGGGGGGAGAAGCCGGCGGCGCGGGAGCCTGTGCCGCCTTCTCGTCCTCGCAGGCCGAAAGCAGGGCGCTCGCCGCGAGCGCCCCGGCGATGAGGAGTGTTCGGAACGTGGTCATGTCATTGCTCCCGGGAACGTGTCGTGGCCGAAATCCGCCGGGCCCCGATTGGTTCCTAATACACCACCACGCTTCTGATGCTCTCGCCGGCATGCATCAGGTCGAACCCCTTGTTGATCTCGTCCAGCCTCAGCCGGTGCGTGATCATCGGGTCGATCTGGATCTTGCCGTCCATATACCAGTCGACGATCTTCGGCACGTCGGTGCGGCCGCGTGCGCCGCCGAAGGCGGTGCCTTTCCAGACGCGTCCGGTGACCAGCTGGAACGGCCGCGTGGAAATCTCCTGGCCGGCGCCCGCCACGCCGATGACGATCGACTCGCCCCAGCCGCGATGCGAACATTCCAGCGCCTGGCGCATCACCTTGACGTTGCCGGTGCAGTCGAACGTGTAGTCCGCGCCGCCGATCTGGTCGGCGCCGCGCTTGGTCATGTTGACGATGTGGGCAACGATGTCGCCGTCGATCTCGGTCGGATTGACGAAATGCGTCATCCCGAATTTCTCGCCCCATTCCTTGCGGGCATTGTTGATGTCGACGCCGATGATCATGTCGGCGCCGGCGAGCCGCAGGCCCTGGATGACGTTGAGCCCGATGCCGCCGAGCCCGAACACGGCCGCGGTCGAGCCGATCGTCACCTTGGCCGTGTTGATCACCGCGCCGATGCCGGTGGTGACGCCGCAGCCGATGTAGCAGATCGTGTCGAAGGGCGCTGCCGGATTGACCTTGGCCACCGCGATCTCGGGCAGCACGGTGAAGTTCGAGAAGGTCGAGCAGCCCATGTAGTGGAAGATCTTGTCCTTGCCGATCGAGAAGCGGCTGGTGCCGTCCGGCATCAGGCCCTGGCCCTGGGTCGAGCGGATCGCGGTGCAGAGATTGGTCTTGCGCGAGAGACACGACGGGCAAGAGCGGCATTCGGGCGTGTAAAGCGGAATAACGTGATCGCCCTTCCTGACGCTGTTGACGCCCTTGCCGACATCGACCACGATGCCGGCACCCTCATGGCCGAGGATGGCGGGGAAGAGGCCCTCCGGGTCGGCGCCTGACAGGGTGAACTCGTCGGTGTGGCAGATTCCGGTCGCCTTGATCTCGATGAGCACCTCGCCCTCGCGCGGTCCCTCGAGGTCGACCTCCATGATCTCGAGCGGCTTGCCTGCGGCAACGGCGATGGCGGCACGGGTCTTCATCAGGTGGTCTCCTCCTCTGATCGGCTGCGTCCTTGCTACCCAGTCGCCCCAACGCATGCAACCTCTCGGGGTGGTCTCGTTCCTCGCCATGCCGGCCGCGCGCTTTTAGCCGGCTTGATGCAAGTCAAGGCGGCTGCGTTCCCAAGTCATTCATGTCAAAGTGGGTTTCGGGGGAGATCATCGGGTTGGCGGGCATCGCATTGAAGATCGTATTGGTCATCGCGCTTGCGGCGATGCTGGCCGACTGCGCGTCTCCGATCGGCACGGGCGCATCGTCTACCGCCGCGCATGAGTCGAAGCCGCAGCCATCGCCCCTCGTTGTCGGCAATTACTGCGGCTATGGCCGCCGCTTCGGAGACCTGAGCGCTCCGGCCGTGGATCGCCTCGACATGATCTGCAAATCGCATGACGTCTGCTACATCTCCGGCCGCGATCGCTGTGCCTGCAATGGCGAACTGCTGACTGCGTTGGACGCCTATCTGGCGGATGGCGTCCCGGATGAGCGTGCCCGACGTCGCGCCCGGCTCGTCGGAGTTACGATTCGCGCCATGACGCCATACTGCCGCGTCTTCCCGCATGGGCTTTTCCCCCGCCCGCGAGATCATCTGCTCAGCACGCTCCGGGATTGAGGGACATCCATGAACCCGATCGTGAGAGCGATTGCCCTGCTACATGCGCTGGCCGTGACCGCGATGGTCGCAACCGGATGCGTAAGCGTCAGCCGCATCGGCACCATGACCGACCGGCAGTCTGCGCAGCGCACCACCTCCGACCCGTACCTCGCCAGGTTGGCGGAGCAGATGGAGCGCGGCGAACTGGTCCGTCGGGGATGGACGGGAGGCGCGGCCGCGTCTGATCAGACGACCGTGCGAAGCGAAGCCGACCGCGGCCAGAGCGCCCGGGAAGTCTCGGGATCGAACACGCGCCTCGAGACGACGGCTGCGTGGCGCACCTCGCGCGAGACCTTCTATCTCGTGCCTCGCGGCAATTCGTCGGGTGATGCGCCCTTCGCTTTCTCCGGCCTTCAGGCGCAGACGGTCGAGATCGGACTCGTTCCCGTGGACGGCATCTATTTTCGTCTCGAATTCACCTGCGACGGAGACCTGGAAGTCCGCTCTCCCACGGGGAACAGTTCGCACCGGGCAGGGCAGCGTGTGACGCTGAGTCCGGGCGGTCGGGCCGAAAGCGCGGCGCACCTCACCCTTTTGCCGTCGTCCGGGCTGAGACGCTGCGAAGGCTACGCGCATTATGCGGAAGGGCAGCGCCCGTTCAGCATCGTCCGGCAGGAGACTGAACAGCCGTCCGTCGCGCGGTTCAACGCGGAATATCATCGCTGCGTCCTTCCAAGAAGAGTCGATGACGATCCCGTCGCCAATGTGTTCTACGCCAGCGGATGGCTGTCCGATACGTGTCCTTTCCCCGTGCTTTCCCCGGTGCTCCTTCCGTCCGAGCGGGCGGGATTTGACGCGAAGGTCAAGTCGCTGCTCGGCACCGGGCTGCCCGATCGGTTCTATGCCGAGGGCGATCCCGAACTGCCGCTCGATTTCTCGCATGCCCCGCGCCTGTCGCAGATCTTCATCAGCTATCTCGACATAAAGGCGGATTTCTCCGGGCGCGTTCTCGACCGGCTGCTGCGCCACCACGCGGCACGCGGGACGACCATCCGCATTCTCGCTTCGGCGGTGCTGGAGCGGTCGAAGGACAGGGCGATGCTGCGGCGGCTGGCGGCCGACTTTCCGAACGTCAGCTACAAGGTGCATCTCTGGAAGCCGCCGCTCCTCAGCACTCCCGCAGTCGCTCTGTCGCAGTTCCACCGGGTCAATCACGCCAAGCTGCTGGCGGCGATCTCCAACGATCCCGGCCGTTCCGTCGCCATCATCGGCGGACGCAACATCCATGACGGCTTCCTGTTCGATCGCCCTCTGGACCTGTCGTCCAACCCGTCCCTCCAGCAATACGGTCAGGCGCGCGGCTTGACGCTGAACTACTATTCGAACTGGCGCGATCTCGACCTCGCCGTGTTCGACGACCGGACGGTGCGGCTTCTGACGGCGCACCTGTCGACGCTCTGGGAGGATGACGCCGTGACCCGTGTGGTGCGTCCGTTCTCGATCGCCGAGCGGGGCGATGCCTCCCCGCGCGAGGGCTTCGCACGTCATTTCCTGTCGGTGCCCTACACCGACGGCCGGGCGCTGGAGGATTACTACGTCGACCTTTTCGATGCCGCCCGTTCGCGCATCGACATCGTCAATCCCTATCTCAACCTCACCGAGCGCCTCAGGCAGGCGCTCGATCGCGCGCTCGCGCGTGGCGTCGAGGTGACGATCGTCGGCCGCATCTCGCTCGAAGGCGACCTTGGCGGCAGTCTCATGACGGCGATCAACGAGGAGTTCGTCGAGCGCTACTTCGACCGGCTGAAGATCTACAACTACCGCGACCCGAAGATCCTGCTCCATGCCAAGGTCCTTGCCATTGATGGCAGGCTGACCGTCATCTCGGGGGTGAATCTCAACAATCGCAGCTTCATCCACGATACCGAGAACGGACTGGTCGTCCTGGACAGGGGTTTCGCCAGGCGCGTCGCGGCGGTGGTCGACCGGTTCCGGGCCGAGTCGGATCTCGTAACGGAAGCTCCCGAGGAGTCGCTGCTGCAGCTGCTGCTGCGGGCCAGGATGATCCGCGAGGCGCTGTGACGTTGGGGCTGACGCAGACCGGCCCGTGCGGTTATTTACTTGTTGCAAGCCGGCTGGACGTTGCGCCGGCTTGACCGTGGCTGCGCAGTCCATAAAAGGAACGCGCGTCCCGGGGGAAGAAGCGTCGATATGTTCAAGAAGATCCTGATCGCCAACCGCGGTGAAATCGCCTGCCGTGTCATCAAGACGGCGCGGAAGATGGGCATCGCCACCGTGGCGGTCTATTCCGATGCCGACCGTGACGCCCTGCATGTCGAGATGGCCGACGAGGCGGTCCATATCGGCCCGGCCCAGGCCGCGCAGAGCTACCTCGTCCCCGAGAAGATCATCGCCGCCTGCAAGCAGACGGGTGCCGAGGCCGTGCACCCCGGCTATGGCTTCCTCTCCGAGCGCGCCTCCTTCTGCGCCGCGCTCGAGAAGGAGGGCATCGTTTTCATCGGTCCCAAGCCCCGCGCCATCGAGGCGATGGGCGACAAGATCGAATCGAAGAAGTTCGCCAATGCGGCGAAGGTCTCGACGGTGCCGGGCTATCTCGGCGTCATCGACGACGCCGACCACGCGGTGAAGATCGCCAACGACATCGGCTACCCAGTGATGCTGAAGGCCTCGGCCGGCGGCGGCGGCAAGGGCATGCGCATCGCCTGGAACGACGCCGAATGCCGCGAGGGCTTCCAGTCGTCGAAGAACGAGGCGAAGTCCTCCTTCGGCGACGACCGCGTCTTTGTCGAGAAGTTCGTCGTCGACCCGCGCCACATCGAGATCCAGGTGTTGGGCGACGGCCACGGCAACGTCATCTATCTCGGCGAGCGCGAATGCTCGATCCAGCGCCGCAACCAGAAGGTCGTGGAGGAAGCCCCGTCGCCCTTCCTCGACGAGGCGACGCGCAAGGCCATGGGCGAGCAGTCGGTGGCTCTCGCCAAGGCCGTCGACTACCAGAGCGCCGGCACGGTCGAGTTTATCGTCGACAAGGACAAGAATTTTTACTTCCTCGAGATGAACACCCGGCTCCAGGTCGAGCATCCCGTGACGGAACTCGTCACCGGCATCGACCTGGTCGAGCAGATGATCCGCGTCGCGGCGGGCGAGAAGCTGGCGATCAAGCAGTCGGGCGTGCAGATGGACGGCTGGGCGGTCGAGAGCCGCCTCTATGCCGAGGATCCGTATCGCAACTTCCTGCCGTCGATCGGCCGTCTGACCCGCTACCGCCCGCCGGCCGAAGGCAGGACCGGCGACATCGTCGTGCGCAACGACACCGGCGTGGTCGAGGGCGCGGAAATCTCGATGTACTACGATCCGATGATCGCCAAGCTCTGCACCTGGGCGCCGGACCGGATCGAGGCGATCGACGCCATGTCCGAGGCGCTCGACCAGTTCGTGGTCGACGGCATCGAGCACAACATTCCGTTCCTGGCCGCGCTGATGCAGCATTCCCGCTGGCGCGAAGGAAGGCTCTCGACGGCCTTCATCGCCGAGGAGTTCCCCGACGGCTTCGCGCCGCTGACGCCGGACGCGGACGACAAGCGCGTGCTCGCCGCCGTAGCACTCGCCGCCGAGCTTCTCCGCCGCGACCGGCTCGACCGTCTCGGCGGGCGGCTCGCGCCCCATTCCGGCGAGATCAAGCCCGACTGGGAGATCCGCGTCGGCGACGACTACATCAAGGCGAAGATCTTCGACGGCATGGCCTCCGTGCCGATGGAACTCGACCTGTCGCTCGACGGCGGCAAGCCGGTCACGGTCATCTCCAACTGGCGGCCGGGCGAGCCGGTGTGGAACGGCACGATCGGCGGCCGCAAGGTGTCGGCGCAGGTGCGCACGGTGCCCAACGGCTACCGTCTCGCCTGGAAGGGCATGTCGGTGACGGCCCGCGCCATGCTGCCGCGCACCGCCGAACTGGAACGCCTGATGCCGGTGAAGCTGCCGCCGGACACGTCCAACCTGCTGCTCTGCCCGATGCCGGGCATGCTGGTCTCGCTCGCCGTGGCGGAGGGCCAGGAGGTCAAGGCCGGCGAGACGCTGGCCGTGGTCGAGGCGATGAAGATGGAGAACGTGCTGCGGGCCGAACGCGACCTGACCGTCTCGAAGATCAACGCCAAGCCGGGCGACAGTCTGGCGGTGGACGCGGTGATCATGGAGTTTGCTTGAGCGAACCCGTCGAGCTTGGACCGGCACCTGAGCTAAACTCCCTTGTTGGACTGCGCCTGTCGATCATCCGGCGGGCACTCGACATGCTCATTCTGCACTTCGGGATATTGCGAGAGGTTCGCACCCGTAAGGGCAACAGTGCTCTTGTTGGCGAGTTTGCGATCCATGTTTCCGGCCCGTGGCGCATTGATGGGCCAGAGTTGACGCTGGCAGGGCAGGACGATCTCTATCGCTTCGCCGGTGCCGCCGAGCCAGTCGATTGGACATACGAGAAGGGCAATACCCGGCTCGACGCGGAGTTAGACACTGCCTTTGGTCCGGCAGCGGTTGCCGAATGGCGGCTTGTTAGTGATGGATTTGAGGTCGTATCGGCAGATATGTCGCGGTTCGGTGATCTCCATATCCGATTTGCGAACGGTTTCGCGGTTAGGGGCTTCCCGGCAGATGTGGGAAGCGAGTGCTGGCGACTCTATCAGCCAGATGGGAAAACCGATCATCTTGTCGTGCCGGATTACTCCGAAGGCTGAGTCACGAAACCGATGTTCCACGCCTACATCATCTGCGGCACGCCGCGCACGGGGAGCACGCTGCTGTGTCGGCTGCTCCAGTCCGCCGGGGCAGGGGATCCGGATTCGTTCTTCGGCCTGCGGTTCATTCCCGAATGGGCGGAGGGCTGGGGGTTGCCGGCAGCGGAGACGATGTCGCCCGAGGCCTTTGCGAGCGCCTATCTCGACGCGGCGATCAAGGCGGGGAAGGGCGGCGGCGATATTTTCGGTCTTAGGCTGATGCGCGAGAACGTCGTCGATCTCGACGGCTTCATCGACCTTGTCCATCCGGGGCTCGCGCCCGGCCGAGCCCGCTTCGAGCGCGCCTTCGGGCCGCTGCTCTACATTCACCTGTCGCGCCGCGACAAGGTCGGGCAGGCCATCTCGCTGGTGAAGGCCCAGCAGTCCGGCCTGTGGCACGTCGCGCCGGACGGGACCGAACTCGAACGGCTCGCGCCGTCGGCGGAGCCGGAATACGATTTCGCCCGCTTGCACCGCGAGGTGCTGGAGCTGGAAGGCTTCGACGCGGAATGGAATACATGGTTCGCCGAACAGGGGATCGAGCCGCACCTCATCGCCTATGAGGACCTGTCGGCCGATCCGGCCGGCGAACTGGCGCGGCTGTGCGCGGCGCTCGGCATCGAGGCTCCCGATGCCGTCGATGTGAGGCCGGCGGTGGCGAAGCTTGCCGACGCGACGAGCCGCGAGTGGGCGGAACGGTATCGGCGCGAGGCTGACTCGAAACGCTAAGCGCGGACGGCAAGTGCCGGTGACGGTTAACTTTTTTCCGCGTGAGGGCGTCGACCGCACGGCAAGTTTTGCGGAAGCAGGTGAAACGTTCGGATAGACGGCCCTCCCGTGCAAGGGAGGGACGCTTTCTAGGACGTGTCGAGAATCTCCACCGGTCGGAAGGCACCTTCCCGAAGTCTCCGCATCACTGCGTCGGGCCCGTGAAGCGGGCGGCTTTCCCCGCCAGCCTCGCCGGGTGCCAGATCTTGCTGCCAGACCGAAACGCGGCGGAGGTAGGCGGCCATGCCGCTGATGACCATGGCCAGCGCACGCAGCGAGGCGGCGAGGTCCAGCGCGTCAGACGGATCAGTCCCGTAGCGGACCATCGGCAAGGCGGGCGACCAGAGCCGGCCGGCCGTGTTCCAAGTCGATCCGGCGACATAGTCCCGCGCGATCAGGTCAGCCTGCCGGGCGGCCCACAGCACGCACCAGCGGACCCAGGGCGTGTCGCCGGCAGACTTCTCGGCGAGAGCGGCGAGGGCAAGCAGGGTCGAGACGATGCTGACCAGCACCTGCTGCCTCCTCCCTGTCTTCGCCTTCCAACTCACCGCCGTCTCCATTCGTTGCACCGGCCTATGGTCCGTCAGGTCGGAAGGGGCGGGGACAAGTATTTTTTGCAGGTCGAACGAAAAGAAGGGGTTGGCGGAGAAAGGAGCGAAATCGATCAACGGGGCGGGCGTCGCGCGCCCCCTCCACCACGCTTCGCGTGGTCCCCCTCCCCCGTGAACGGGGGAGGATTTGCGCGCTCCCCCGTCGCTTTTAAAATACACGATGAATGCTGCTGTGGGAGGTCGTCCTGGCGCCGGATCCTCCCCACTTCAAGGGGGAGGGGGACCGCCGAATGCGGTGGAGGGGGCATTTGGGGGCCGGCAAGGACTGTG
>NZ_JANJTZ010000061.1 GCF_024710845.1 Mesorhizobium sp. | reverse complement strand
CAACGCCATCGAACGCATGTTCTGCAGACTCAAGGACTTCCGCCGCATCGCGACCCGATACGATCGACTGGCCACCAACTTCCTGGCTGCCGTCTGCATCGCAGCGACAGTCAGCTACTGGTTATGAGTCCGGACCCTAAGGGTCGACGACGGAGCTTCAGGTGCCGTCAAATTCGGGTTTCCGCTTTGAGAGGAAAGCCTGCTTGGCTTCCGCGTGGTCGCGGGAGAGAAGGGTAATCCCCTCATAGGCCAGCGACAGGTCGAACTGGAGCTTTCCCATTGACTGGAGCGACGCATTGATTGCGCGCTTGGTCCAGCGAACCGCAAGAGGTGCGCCGACGACGAGTTTGCGGGCGATCTTGTCCACCTCGACGTCGAGCATTTCCGCCGGCACGGACCGGGTGATCAGTCCATGTGCCTGCGCTTCCGGAGCCGGCAGCATGTCTCCGGTCAGCAGGTAATATTTCGCGACCATCGGACCGACCAGTTGCGGCCAGATCAGAGCGCCGCCGTCGCCCGCTACCAAGCCCATTCGCACATGCGGGTCGGCGATCCGCGCCGTGTCTGTCGCCACCACCACATCGCAGAGTAGCGCTACCGTTGCCCCAAGGCCGATGGCGTCGCCGTTCATCCTGCAGATGATCGGCTTCTCGCAATCGAGCAACCCGAAGACGAGGTCGCGCGCGGGGGCGGCTTCCTCGGCGAAGCTGCCTGGAGTGTCCTTGATCTCGGACATGTCGCCGCCGGCGCTGAAAGCACGGCCGGCGCCAGTCAGAACGATCGCCCTCACATCGGTCATCCGCCCCGCAGCGCGGATCGCCTCCGGCAACTCGTGGGACATGCGCGGATTGAAGGCGTTGAGGCGTTCGGGTCGATTGAGGCGAATGGTCAGGATCGCGCCGTTCTTCTCGACATCGACCGTCTCAAATGTTGGAAGGCTCATCTTACACTCTCCGGGCAATCGTACACCACCGCCAGTCAGTAGGACTTGGGCAAGTCCAGTACCTTCTCTGCGATGAACGAGAGGATGAGTTGTTCGGTCACGGGCGCGATGCGTGGCAGAATCGATTCCCGGAACAATCTCTCCACCTGGTACTCACGCGCATAGCCCATGCCGCCGTGGGTCAATACAGCCCTGGTGGCTGCATCGAAGGCTGCACGAGCCGCAACGAATTTGGCCGCATTGGCTTCTGCACCGCAGGGCTTGCCGCTGTCGTAGAGCGACGCCGCGCGCAGCGTCATCCAGTAGGCGGATTCGAGATAGGCCCAGCATTCTGCTAGCGGATGCTGGATGCCCTGGTTCTGGCCGATCGGCCGTCCAAACACGACCCGTTCCCGCGCATATTTCGCCGCGCGCTCGATCGCGTTGCGGCCGAGGCCAATGGCCTCGATCGCCACGAGCACGCGTTCGGGATTGAGGCTATCTAGGATGTAGTAGAAGCCCTTGCCTTCTTCGCCGATCCTGTCCTCGTCGGGTACGAAGAGATCGTCGATGAAGACGGCATTGGAATCGACGGCATTGCGACCGAGCTTGTGAATCCGGCGGACCTCGATCTTGCTGCGGTCGAGGTCGGTAAAGAACAGCGTCAGTCCGTCCGTCGGCCTGCGGCTGTCCTCCTTGAGCGTCGTGCGGGCAAGAATGAGAATCTTGTCGGCGACCTGGGCCGTGGATGTCCAGATCTTGCGCCCGGTGATGCGGTAGCCGCCTTCGACCTTCTTGGCAAAGGTCTTGATGCTGGTCGTATCCAACCCAGCGTCGGGTTCGGTCACGCCGAAACAGGCCTTTTGTTCACCCTTGATCAGGGGCCTAAGGAAGCGACGTTTCTGTTCGGGCGTCCCGTGAACGACGATCGAATGCGGACCGAACAGATTGATGTGCAATGAAGATGCGGCCGATTGACCGCCTCCGCCCGCCGCGACCGCATGCATCATGATCGCCGCTTCCGTCACACCGAGGCCGGAGCCACCGAGTTCCACCGGCATGGTGATTCCCAGAAAGCCGCCCGCTGCCATAGCCTGGTAGAATTCTTCCGGAAAGCGGCGCTTCTCCTCGCATTCCGTCCAATAGTCGTCGTCGAATCCCGCGCAGATGCGCCGCACGCTCGCGTCGATCGCTTGCTGGTCTTCCGTGAGAGAGATGTCCATGTTCCTCAAACCGGCTGGATTTTCGTTTGCTCGTGTATTATATGCTATCGCACAAAATGGCAACGAGTTTGGACCACTGAGGATCATGAACAGCAGGAAGCCCAGTAGCCCGACCGAAGTTCCTGTCTACATGTTTCCCGAACGGAATCGCCAGGTCCTGCTTGTCCGGCGGCCGACTGGCATCCCGCAACGCACCGACTTCTCCCTCTCCGAGGCACCGGTGCCCTCCCCTGGCGACGGGCAGATACTGGTCCGGAACATCTATCTCTCGGTCGATCCCGCGCAACGCGGATGGGCTTTGGCCGAGGCCAACTATTCCGATCCTGTTAGTCTTGGGTCACCCATGCGAGCGCTGGCCGTCGCAGTTGTCGTGGAATCCCGCTGCGCGGACTTCGCCGAGGGCGAGTTCCTCTATGGCTGGTTCGATTGGCAGGATTATGCGGTCATTGACGGATCGAAAGTCCTGGCGCGGGTTTGCGAAGATCTGCCGTTGGCGGCCTTTGCGGGCCTGCTCGGCATCAACGGCCTGACCGCCTATCTTGCGCTGACCGGGCTAGGCCGTCCGCAGGCTGGCGAGACACTGCTGGTGTCGACCGCGGCGGGCGCCGTCGGCAGCATTGTCGGACAGATCGGCAAGATCTTCGGCTGCCGGACGATCGGTCTGACCGGGGAAGACGTAAAGCTGGAGCTATGCCGCTATCGCTTCGGCTACGACGAGGCGATCAATTACAAGATGGGCGACATCGGGGGGGCGATACATGCCCGAGCCCCCGAGGGGATCGATGTCTTCTTCGACAACACGGGCGGGGCTATCCTCGATGCTGCCTTGCGCTCGATGCGCCCCGGCGGTCGCGTCATCCAGTGCGGCACTGCGTCGGTCGCGTCGTGGTCGCCGCCGCCCACAGGCCCGCGCAATGAGCGCGAGGTTATGACCCGTCGCCTCACGTGGAGCGGTTTCGTCGTTTTCGACTATGTCCCGCGTTTTGCCGAAGCCGCGGCACAGCTGGCGCAATGGCACAGGGAGCGCAGGATCGTGGTCGAATATGACATCGCTGACGGGATGCACCATGCGCCCGATGCGATAGCCGGTCTCTATGCCGGAAAGAATCGGGGAAAGAAGCTGATCTACGTCGGCGCGTGAGGCGCGCCGGCGGCCGCGGTGATTATCTGCCGTGTCAGCGGGGCGAAAGCCGATGCGCGAGCTTCACCGGAAGTCTCCTGAATCCGAAAGGCGACCAATCATGAACAATTACCAGAACATCACGTACGAGCAGATTGGGCCGGTCGTTCGCATTACGCAGAACAGGCCGGAGAGGCGCAACGCTCAGGACGAACGCATGCTCGACGAACTCGACGCCGCGTTTGCGGCGGCTGAGAGAGACGAGGCGTGCAGGGTGGTTATCCTGGCCGGCGCTGGGGACCACTTCTCCGCCGGGCACGACATCAAGGAAGGGATGTCAAAGCGGGCAAACGCGACCGTCGAGGAGCGTTTTGCCTTCGAGGAGGAGAAGTACTTCCGCTACTCGCTCAGGATTTTCGACCTCAGCAAGCCAACGATTGCCCAAGTGCAAGGCGCGTGCGTGGCAGGCGCGTTCATGGTCGCCAATATGTGCGACCTGATCGTCGCGTCCGAGGACGCCTATTTTGCGGACCCGGTGCTGCACTCCTTCGCATCCCCTGCCGTGGAGGTGCTCTTCCATCCTTACGCTCTCGGTCTTCGCCTGGCCAAGGATGTGCTCTTCACCGGACGGCGCATCGATGCCCGCGAAGGCCTCAGCGTCGGCATGGTCTCGAGGGTCGTGCCTCGCATTGAATTGGAGGCCCAGACGCTCGCTCTTGCCGAGCACATCGCCGAGGCGTCGCCATTCGCGCTCAAACTCGCCAAGCGTTCGCTCAATCGCGTGCTCGACTTACAAGGATTCAGGGAGGCGCTGAGCGCTCACTTCGACACGCATCAACTTGCGCACGCTTCATCCGCGGCGCGGACACTGCTCGAAGGGGGAGCCGACAGCCGGATTGCCGCCGGCAAAGCCGGCGACTGACCTGTCAGATCTGAAGTCCGCCGTCGACTGACAACGACTGGCCGGTGATGTAGGACGCCTTGGACGACAGCAGGAAGACCACTGCGTTGGCGACGTCCTTGGCAGTACCGAAGCGCTTCAGCGGCAGACCCTTGCGTAGGCCCTCGGCGAATTCCTCATAGCCGGGGCGGGCCAGCATGTCGTGACCGAGCCCTGCGTCGATGAAGCCCGGGCCGACCGAATTGGCGCGCAGGCCGTAACGCCCTTCTTCCTTGGCGATGCCGCGCATCAGGATTTCGATCGCCGCCTTGGGCGCCGCGGACAAGATGTCCTGCACGGGATAGCGATCGACCGCAGGGGTGATGAGCGAAACGATCGACCCGCCGCGCTGCGCCCGCAGGTAAGGAACGATCGCAGATATCAGATTGAAGCAGCCGTTGACGTCGACGTCCATGACGCGCTTCCACTCGGCCGGGGCAATTGCCGAGGCGTAGGCGAATTCGAGCTTGGGTCCGGCGGCATAGACCAGTGAATGGACACTCCCCCAGCGCTCGATGACACCCCGCACGAAGGCCGCTGTCGCGTCAGCATCCTCAAGAGCCAGCGGAAACGATTCCGCCGTGCGTCCGGCCGCTCTGATGTCCGCGCTCACGTGTTCGGCGGCCGCGGCGTTCGAGCGGTAGGTGAAGACAATGTCGGAGCCCGCTTGGGCGAGCTCGCGGCATATGGCGCTGCCGATCCCGCCGCTTCCACCCGCGACGATGGCGACACCCCTGGAGAATGCTGGGTCGAACATGAGAATCCCTCCGGACCGTTGTCTGTTTGCTAGATTACTATATGCTTTACTCCTAGTCGCAAGGAGGATGTGGCGCCCATGTGGAACTACGGCGGAAAGGTGGTCCTTATCACGGGCGGCGGTGGCGGAACTCTTGGGCCGGCGATGGCGGCGGCTTATTTGCAGGCCGGGGCTTCGGTGATCCTCTGCGACAAGCGGTCCGGCAGGAGTGCCGAAAAGGCGTCATCCCTTCAAGAGGGCACAAGTGGCAGCGCCATTGGCTACGACGTCGACATTGCGGACCGGGCAGCGGTCACGCGGATGGTCGAGGATGCGACGAAACGGCTCGGGCCCGTGGATATCCTGGTCGGCAACGCTGCCGAGGTGATGTTCGAACCGTTCCAGCGCCATTCGATGGCAGTGTGGGATCGCATCATCGAGGTCGACCTGACGGCGAACTATCATCTCGCCCGCCTGGTGCTTCCGGCTATGGTCGAGCGCGGCTCGGGAAATCTCCTGTTCATCGGCTCCGTGGCGAGCTGGATGCATGCTTCGGATCTGCTGCCTGGAGAATCCTCCTATGCCGTCGCCAAGAGCGAGCTGGTCACGCTGACACGGACCCTGGCGGCCGAATTCGGCCCGAGCGGCATCCGCTGCAACGGAATCGCACCCGGATTGATCGAATCCGGCTTCACCAGGAGCCATGAAGCGTTTTCGGCCGGCATTCGCGAGAGGACGCCGCTGCGCAAGCTCGGAACAACCGCCGACATCGCTCGCACGGCCCTCTTCCTGACCAGCGACGAGGCGGCCAGCTTTATCACAGGCGAGACCGTTTGCGTCAGCGGCGGCCTGCACATGCGCGTTTAACGGGAGAGAAATGTCATGGACTATACGAAAGCGATGCGACTCGACGGAAAAGGCTTCGTCGTGCTGGGCGCGGGGCAAGGCATCGGTCGAGCCACCTGCGAAGCGCTCGCATCGCAGGGTGCGCGTGTACTCTGCGTCGACCGTGACCCCGATCTTGCCGACGCGGCCGCTCAGGCGATCGGAGGTATTGCCGAGACCGCCGACATCCTCTCGGAGGCCGAGCTTGCGCGCGCCTTCGATCGCGCGGGCCAGGCGTTCGGCCCGTCATTCGCCGGCTTCGTCGATATCGTGGGAATGGCCGATCTGCGGCCCATAACAGCCTTCACCGAGGCCGAATGGGATCGCCAGTTCGCGCTCATCGTTCGCCATGCCTTCTTTGCCCTCAAACACGCCGCCCCCTATTTTCCGGCCGAAGGCGGCACGGCAGTGTATGTCAGCTCGGTTGCTGGCGTGCGCAGCTTCGCCGACCAGGCCGTCTACGGCGCTGCCAAGGCTGCGCTCAATCATTTCATCGCGACCGCCTCGCTTGAGTTCGGTCCGAAGGGGGTACGCATCAATGGCGTCGCCCCGGGGCTGACCCTCACGCCCCGCATCAAATCCGTACTTCCGGAAGCTCGACTGGAGGCGCTGGCAAGCGCCATACCGTTGGGGCGTCACGGAACGCCCGACGACATCGCCGCCGGAATCCTCTTCCTCTCATCCTCGCTGTCGAGGCAGGTGACCGGCGTAGTCCTGCCGATCGACGGTGGGTTGTCAAATGTCGGGGCCTTGCCGAACCTGGACGTCGGGGCCGACTTCCTGAAGGCCGGCGAGACGAGAAAATCCTGATGACGGAAAGCGTTGCGGACAGCGGGCGCACGCTTGCCTTTTGCCAGGTGCAGATCGAGGGTCACGTTGCGACCGTCACGATCGACCGGCCCGACCGCCACAATGCCTTGCATCCGCAGGCGCATAAAGAGCTGGAATCGGTGTTCGACCGTCTTGCGGCCGACCTTTCCCTGAGGGTGGTTATCGTCACGGGGGCTGGCAACAAGGCCTTCTGTGCCGGTTACGATCTGAAGGACAACCTCGAGACGGGCCGCATGGAATTGTCGAGCAGCGGTTTCGCCGGCTTCAACGACCGACAGGACTTTCCACTTCCGACCATAGCGGCCGTCAATGGCATCGCCTTCGGCGGCGGCTTCGAACTGGCCTTGGCATGCGACCTCATAGTGGCGGCCAGATCGGCCAGCTTTGCACTTCCCGAACCCAAGGTTGGATGGGCCGCTCTGGGCGGCGGCGTGCAGCGCTTGCCACAGGCCATCGGCATGAAGCGAGCCATGGACATCATACTCACAGGGCGCGCCGTCGATGCGGCCGAGGCCCATGCCCTCGGTGTTGTCGCGGAGGTGTGCGAGGACGAGATGCTGCTGAATGCGGCGCATCGCTGGGCCGCGTCAATTGCCGCATGCGCTCCTCTGGCGATTCGTACGTCCCGTTCCGTCGCCTATGGCAGCTTTGGCAAGGGCTGGCGCGGCCCGGCCGATCTCGATGAGCATCCGGTCGTCCAGGAGATGCTTGCCAGCGAAGATGCGCTGGAGGGCAAGCGGGCCTTCGCGGAGCGGCGCCCGCCGATTTGGCAGAACCGGTAGGCCGTAGTTCCCTGTCATCAGCATAAAGCCCGCGAGCCGAAGCTCGCGGGCCGCCGCGGTCACGCTTGGGAGGGTGCTTACTGCGGGCTGATGGGATCGCCGACGGTCGTCCACTTCTCGCCGTCGAACTCGATCATCTGGAAGGTCTTGATCGGATCGAGATCCTGAGGCGTTGTCTTGAATCGGATGCCATCGATGTACATGCGCGGCTCGACGTCGATCGTCTGGGCCAACTGGCGGATGTTCTCGCGCGTCAAGTTGTCGCCGGCGCGTTTCAAGAGGTCCACTAGGACATCGCTCGTCGCATAGGCGAAAACGTTCGAGATGTTGGACGCATCCCCGCTGGGATTGTACTTGGCTATGAAAGCCTTGTACTCGGTGACTTCGGGATCGTCCTTCCACTTCGGATCATCCGGATGCTTGATCACCGAAGTCGAGACGATGCCCTTCGCGTTGTCCAGGCCTGCTGGCTTGAGAACGGTGTCGATGCCCGTCGAGGACCAGCCAAGATAGATCTTGGGTTTCCAGCCAAGTTCTCCCATCTTGCGGATAGCCTGCGCTGCGCCCTTGGCAAGCGCTCCGAGCACGACCGTGTCGACGCCGGAGTCCCGCAGCTGCAGAATCTGGGAGTCGACGGTCGGATCGCTGATCTCGAAGCTTTGGATCGCGGTCAGGTACTTCTCGGCCTTGTCGCCAAAGCCCTTCTTCAGCCCGTCTTCGTAGTCCTTGCCATAATCATCCGCCTGGCGGAGCAAGCCGACCTTGGCGTTCGGCGCGGTCCCCATGATGTGATTGGCGAAGATGACCGCCTCCGACACGTAGTGCGGAATACTGCTGGTCGACCATGCATTCTTCTCCGGATCGTTCCATTTCGACGCGCCGGAGTTCAGCAGGAGCTGAGGCACCTTCTTGCCGGCCAGGTAGGGCTGAACGGCGGTATTCACGGAGGTGCCCAGCGAATTGTATACGAACAAGACGCCGTCGGATTCGACGAGCTTGCGGGTTTGTTCGACCGCCCGGGCCGGCGTGAAGCCATCATCCTCGCAGAGGAGAACGAGCTTGCGACCGTTGATGCCACCGGCCTCGTTCACCTGTTTGAAATAGGCTTCGTGCGCCTGACAGGCGATGCCATAGGATGATGCGGGCCCGCTCAGCGGTGCCGTGATGCCGATCTTGATCTCCGTGTCGGATGCTCCCTGGTCGTAGGAGCCCCCCGCAGATGCGGCGCCACCGAACGCGAGTGCGGCGACTGCTGCGATTGCCAGTGTCTGGCTCGATCTCATGTTTTCCTCCCTTGATCGGCAATCGTATCCACTCAGCCGATATGAAGCATATAGTATACTAGCAAATAATATGTTGCAAGCCGATCGATGTCCGGCTGCTCTATCCGGAGGCCACGCCTCGGAAGCGGGCAGCAAGGCGATCTATGTGGGACTCGGCGGTCCCGTAATATGCCTCAAGCACCGTCAGTCGCTTGAAACCGTGACCTATACGAAGCTCGTCGGTCATTCCCATGCCGCCGTGCAACTGCACGGCCTGGCGTCCGACGAACAGGGCGGCCCGGCCTGCCACGGCTTTGGCAACGGAAACGAGTCGCGATCTCGTCTCGGCATCCGCATAGAAAGCCTCGGCTGCGCGCGTGACGACCGCGCGAGCGTCCTCGAGCGCCAGAAGCATGTCGACGCACCGGTGCTGAAGCACCTGGAACTGTGAAAGAGTGACCCCGAACTGTTGCCGTGTCTTGAGGTAAGCCGCAGTGTCATCGACTAGCGTCGCCATGACGCCGATTGCCTCCGCCATCGCGCAGAGTGCGCCGAAGTCGAGTGCGCTCTCGACTGCCGGCCGGGCGTCCGCGATAGCGAAGAGCCGGGCGGAAGACGATATCTCGGCGTCGGACAGGCGCAGGACCGCAGCAGTTCGTCCGTCGATCGTCCTGTACGGCTCGATCGAGACGCCTTTCGTCGCGGGCGATACAACAAAGACCGCCAGATTTCCGTCCGCGATGGTCGCTGTAGCCAGGATGAACCCGTCTGGATCCGCGAGCGGCGCCAGCTTCACGCCATTCAGCCGATAACCGTCGCCCGTCGGTACGGCGGTCGCGGCTTCGCCGCGGTGGCCAAAGCCCAGTCCGGGTTCGAAATGAAAGAGCGTGGCGCCGTGCTGTCCCGAAAGCAGCGGAGGCAGAAGGTCTTCCAACTGGTTCGAGGCGCCCAGTTCGATCAAGAGCGGCAGGGCCGATCCGAGCGTCGAGAGCAGTGGTGCGACGTCAATCTTCTCGCCGGCAGCCTCGAGAAAGACACAGAGGTCGTCGATGTCGCCACCGCTGCCGCCAATGGCTTCCGGCACCGCTATCCCGATCAGTCCGAGAGCGCCCAGTTGCCGCAGCGCCGCCGCGTCCGGTCTGGCGGGTAGGCCGACCGGTCTGTCGGATGCACTCTCGGCATGGTCACGAAACCAGTTTCTCGCGGTTTCGCCAAGCAGTGCCCGTTCTTCGCTGGTCAAGCTCATCGTGAACTCTCAAAAACCGAAATACGAACGGGCGATGATGTTGCGTTGCACTTCTGTCGCCCCTCCCGCGATCGTGTGGGCACGATCACGGAGGTAGAGGTAGGCAAGCTGGGACGCTTCGCCCGGCACCTCGCCAAGAGCCGCCCTCGCAGGGATCTCAAAGTCCATCGGCAAGCCAATGCGCGCCGCGACTTCCATGCCGATGCCTTCGATATGCTGGATCAGTTCGGTGCTTCTTATCTTGAGAATCGAGACGACATTGCCGATGTCCTCGCCGGATTCGGCGCGTCGCAGCATGCGGTCGCACAGCGCGTCCAATGCATCGATGCGCAGTCGGGCTTCAGTGATCTGGCGGATGAGGAAAGGGTTCTGCCCCTCGCCGACGTTCCGGGCGAGCCGTTCGACTTCGGCGAGAAGGAACTTGGCCTTTCCCGGCTCTGCGATCGTCAGGCGCTCGTGCTTCAGCAGAAACTTCGCATAGGTCCAGCCCTTGCCTTCCTCGCCGATGAGATTCGCGGCCGGTACGCGAACGTGATCGAAGAAGACCTCGTTGAGGTGATGATCGTTGTCGATGCTGACAATAGGCCGGACGCTGATCCCCGGTGAATTCATGTCGATCAACAAAAAGCTCACGCCGTTCTGCTGTTTCCCGTTTGTGGCGGTTCGGACCAGGCAGAACATCCAATCCGCCCAATGGGCCATCGTCGTCCAGATCTTCTGGCCGCGAACGACGTAATGGTCGCCGTCGCGCTCGGCGCTGGTCTTGACGGAGGCGAGATCGGATCCGGCCCCCGGCTCCGAGTAACCCTGACACCACCACACGGAAGAGGATTGAATCCCCGGGAGGTGGCGCTGCTTCTGCTCGTCGCTGCCGAAAGTGTAAATGACCGGTGCGACATAGGTCAGCCCCATCGGTATCAGCCAGGGCGCGCCAGCTTCGCCCAGCGCCTGCTCGAAGACGAACTGCCGCGTGAGCGACCAGCCGCCGCCGCCGGCCGAGGTCGGCCAGACGCCGCCCGCCCACCCCTTGCCGTGGAGCATCGCCTGCCACTGCTGATACTCGAGCTTCCCCAGAGGTGGCCCCGCACGGACCTTGCGGCGGATCTCGGGCGGCATCTCCTTTCGGCAGAAGGCAATCACCTCCTCGCGAAAGACGCTCATTTCCGCAGAAAAGATGCTCACGGTTTTCTCCCTGCGATGATGACCAACGGCGCGGGCAGGTGGATTTGACGCCAGCGTCGGCGCTCTTCCGGCCCATCCGACAATGCCCGTCGCAACGTGCCCCAGACGGCCGGAGAGGAAGACAAGAACGCGTTTCACATGCGTTCGTTCTTGCGTCGGTCGCAGGTTCGCGCCTGCGAGAGGGTGGCATGGCGCAGAAGGCCGGCGGCCCCCTGCGCCTGCACTCGGCCTGCCTCAATCGAGCTTCACGTCCATGAGCTCGAAGGTCTTTCCATTGAATTTCATGAACTGAAGCGACTTGAACATGTCGTAGTCGTCGGGCGTGATCGTGAAGGAGACGTTCGGACCGGCCATCTTCGGACGGAAATCCTTGATGCTCGTCATTTGCATCTTGATGTTCTCGCGTGTCAGATCGTTACCCGCCATCTTCAGCGCCTGCTCCAGAACCTGCACGGCAATGTAGCCGCTGACCGCATAGAGGTCGCTTTTGTCGTGGCCCGGCATGTACTTGTCCATGAAGGCGACGTAATCGATCCGCTCGGGGTCGTTCGCCCAGACCGGATCGCTAGGATCCTTGTACACCGTGGTCGTGATGACGCCCGTGCTGTTCTCGAGCCCGGCGGGCTCCATCACGGTCTTCACGGACGAAGCGGCAAGAGACACGAAGATCTGCGGCTTCCACCCGAGTTCTCCGATCTTGCGGATCGCCTGCGCCGTAGGCTTAGAGATGGCGGCCAGAATGACGACATCCGCGCCGGAGGCCTGCAGGCCGAGCACCTGGGAGTCGATGGTCGGCTCGGTCACGTCGAAGGATTGCTGCGCAACGATCTGCTTGGCACCCGCTTCGCCGAGGCCTTCGGCCACCCCCTTGGTGTAGTCCTTTCCGAGATCATCGTTCTGGAAAAGAATCGCAACCTTGCCGTTCGGCATCTTCTGCCGGATGTATTTGCCGAACTGGACCGCCTCGGCGTGATAGGACGCGGCCGTCCCGATGGTCCAGGGAAACTCCTTGGGATTGTTGAAGCGGGATGCGCCGGACCCAATAAGCAATTGCGGTATCTTCTTGGTGTTGAGATAGGCCGAGCTCGACGCCGCCACCGCCGTTCCCATCTGGCCAAACATCAGGAAGACCTCGTCCTGCTCAACCAACTTGCGGGTCTGCTCGACATTCTTCGGCGGCGAGAAGCCGTCGTCCACACTGATCAGATTGATCTTCCGACCGTTGATGCCGCCTTCGTCGTTGACCTTCTTGAGGTAGGCGACGGTGACCGTCACCTGACCCACGGCGGGTGAAGCCGGCCCGCTGTAAGATCCTGTCTGACCAATCTTGATCTCGGTGTCGGTGATCCCGGGATCTGCTGCATAGGCTGTCGAGAAGGCGAGGCTGGACGCCAGCGCCAATGCGGGTATTCGTAGCATGCGTTCCTCCCACAGAATGATAACATGCGTATAGTATATAAACTTACTATAAGCAATGCGGCGAAAGGCTATCGAGTCAGCGCCAGATTGCCGCCCCCGTCATGTGTCGCGAAGCCGCTGGTGAAACCGCCATCCACGGTCAGAACGGATCCGTTGACGAAGCGCGCGGCGGGGCCGAGGAGGAACATGATCGCGTCGGCAACTTCCTGTGGCTGCGCGGCGCGGCGCAGGGGCGTGCGCGACAGTAGCACTTCCTCGCGGAACCGCTCCGGTATCTTGCGGAAAAGCTCCGTATCGATCGGGCCCGGCGCAACGGCGTTGACGCGGATGCCCATGCCGCCCCATTCGATAGCGAGCGTTTTCGCCAGTCCGATCACGCCCCACTTCGACGCGACGTAGTTTGCCCGACCCGCTTGGCCGCCCAGGCCGCTCGCCGACGAGATCAGCACGATCGCCCCTTCGTTTCGAGCGATCATGCCGCGCGCGAATGCCTGCGCGGAAAAGAATGTCCCCGACAAGTTGACGTCGATCACCCGCTGCCAGGTATCGGCGCCCATGTCGATTGACGGTGAACCCGCCGTGATGCCGGCGGAGGTGACCGTAGACAGGACCCGTCTCATCTTCGATCCGCCGGGCAAGCGCATGCGATGCTTCCGGGTCAGTTACGTCCAGTCGATAGGTTGTTAGACCTTCGCTGCGATGGTCGTTCGCCAAGACCGCCAACGCTGCGTCGTTGACATCGATCGCCGCCACCCGTGCACCCACGGCGATGAGCGCGCGGGACACGGCGAGCCCTATCCCGCTTGCCCCGCCTGTGACTGCGACCAGGCGGCCGCGCAACACTTCATCCGACATGCTCGTCGCGTCCGTCGTCTAGCGTGGAAACATCGAAACTGCACGGGAAATCACTTCGCTCGAGGCCGCCGGCGCCGGGATGGGCCGACGCGACGATCGAACTGCGCCAGGGCACATCGCGCATCGGGAGGATCATCCGGAACTCCTGCTGGGCCATGTGCGAACCACCGCCGCCGTCGCCCGTCGGACCGGCAACCTGACCGATCCACTCGCCGGAGCCGGTCACGTGGACGGCCTGGATCAGGATCGGCGCGTCATGCCTGCCAGCCGCTTCCAGCCGACGGTCAGCGCGCCCCAGGCGCCATTCGGGACAAGGTAGACGAAGGTGATAAGCAGCAACCCGTAGACCGCACCGGTTGCCGCCTTCGAGATGTCGGAGGCTATGTTCGGAGTGATCACGATAAAGGCGGCTCCGAGGAACGCGCCGGGGATCGATCCGACTCCGCCGATCACCAGCCCGACCAGGAGAAAGATGGACAGAAACATCGTGAAGCTGTCGGGCGCAATAAATTGTATCACGATCGCGCTCAGACCACCCGCCAGACCCGTGTAGAGGGCACTCACGCCGAACGTGGTCGCCTTATATAGTGCAATATTGATGCCCATCGCCTCCGCTGCCACAGGTTGGTCGCGGATGGCAGTGATCGCCCGCCCGACACGACCATGAAGCAGGTTGGATGCTAGCACAAAGACGAGCAAAGTGACCGCCAGCGTGAAATAGTAGAGCCAGTGGTCGGTGCTGAGCGGTATGCCGAACGGCGCCTCGGGCTTGTTCACGAAGATGCCTTGCACACCGCCGGTCCAGTGTTCGAAAGCCGGATATTTCAGCAGTTGCGGCACTGCGAGTGCCAGGGCGAAGGTGGCGAGCGCGAGGTAGTGGCCCTCGAGTTTCAGGGCCGGTAGCCCGAACAGGAATCCGACGATAAAGCAAATGATCGCCGCCAGCGGTAGCGCGACGAAGTAAGACAGCTCGAAGCGCGCCATGAGGATGGCTGCGGCGTAAGCCCCGATCGCGTAAAATGCGCCGTGCCCGAGAGAGATCTGGCCATTGTATCCGGTGAGCAGATTCAGGCCGAGGATGGCGATGGCGTAAACCATCATCTGCGTCGCCTGAAAGACATGGAAGTCCGAGAGGACCATGGGCAGCGCAATGCCCACGATCAACGCTGCGGCGGTCAGCAGTCGCGATGCGGTGTTGGTCGTGATCATTTGCGGCTCCCGCTGTCTAGACGCGCTTGACGATGACTTTGCCGAACAGGCCGGCCGGGCGGATAAGAAGCACCGCGATCACCACGATGAGCGCGAAGGTCAGCTTGAGTTCGTGGCCGATCAGGTAGGTGCCGACGAGGTTCTCGACGACCCCGAAGATCAGGCCGCCCGCCACGGCGCCGGCGGGATTGTTCAACCCCCCCAGCATAGCCGAGGCAAAGGCGTAGAGAAGAATCCCGATCATCATGCTGGGGTCCAGATAGACGATCGGTGCGACCAGCATGCCCGCGACGGCGCCCAGAGCCCCCGCCAGTCCCCAGCCGAGCGCCAGCATCCATCCGACGCGAATGCCCACGAGCCGCGCCGATGTCGGATTGAGCGCGGCCGCCCGCATTGCCAGACCGAGCGTCGTGAAGCGGAAGAAGATATAGAGCACGGCCAGAAGACCCAGCGTGACACAAAGGACGAAGAGCTCGTGGGCGGCGATCAGCGGAGTCCCTGTATTGAGGTTGCGTACCGGGCTGGGGAATTCCTTCAACAAGAAGCCCCATATCCAGCCGGCGAGGGCGTTGAACGCGAGCAGCAGCCCAATGAATACGACGACGAGCGAGAGGTGCGGAGCGTTGTGGAACGAACGTATGAGAAGGCGCTCGACCAGAACGCCGAAGGCGAACGACGCCACAATCGTCAGCGGAAACGCCGCCCAGTAGGGAAATCCCAACGCGATCAGGGTCCAAGCGAAATACGTGCTGATGAGCGCCATCTCGCCCTGGGCGAAATTGATATGATTGGTCGAATTGAAGATCATCACCAATGCCAGCGCGAGACTGGCATAGATCGAGCCGGTGGCGAGGCCCGAGAAAATCTGCTGAATTAGAAGGTCCATTTCCGCCTCCTAGTAGCCGAGGTAGGCGCGGCGCACGCCTTCGTCGTTGATCATGTCGGCGGCTTTGCCGGCGACGACCACCTTTCCAGTCTCGATCAGGAAAGCGTGGTCGGCCAGATCGAGGGCGAGCTTCGCATTCTGTTCGACGAGCAGCATGCTTACCTTCTCCTCCTCATTGATGCGGCGCATGATGCGGAAAATCTCCTGAACGATCAGCGGAGCAAGTCCAAAGGAGGGTTCGTCCAGAAGCATGAGCCGCGGGCGCAGCATCAGGGCTCGCGAAATCGCCAGCATCTGCTGTTCACCGCCGGAGAGAGTGCCCGCCTGTTGGCGAAGCCGCTGCTTCAGCACCGGGAAGTAGCCGAAGACGCGTTCCATGTCGGCGGCCAGTTCGGGGTGGCTGGGGCGGAGATAGCCGCCGAGGCGCAGATTCTCCTCGACGGTGAGATCGGTGAAAGTCCCCCGACCGTCCGGAACATGGGCGATGCCGAGCCGAACGATGCTCTCCGTCGGCATTCCCCGTATTGAATTGCCGTCGAAGGAGATCTCTCCGGCGATGCGGATCATGCCGCAGATAGCGCGCAACGTCGTGGTCTTGCCCGCACCGTTGGCGCCCAGCAGCGCCGTAATGCCGCCCGCCTGGACGGTGATGTCGACGCCGAAGAGCGCCTGGGTGGAGCCATAGAAGGCCGTCAGGCCGCGTGTCTGCAACAGGGGCTGCATCATGCCTCCAACCCAAGATAGGCCTGGATCACTTTCGGTTCGCGGCGAACCTCATCCGGCGTACCGTCAGCGATCTTCCGGCCAAAATCGATAGCCACGATCTTGTGTGAGATCGACATGACGAGGTTCATGTGGTGTTCCACGAGCAGCACCGTCACGTCGTAATGGTCGCGGAGACTGTGAATCTGCCCCTTGAGATTCTCCACCTCCTCGTGGTTGAGGCCGGCGGCTGGCTCGTCCAGGAGAAGGAGCCGCGGACGCGTCATCAAGGCGCGTGCCAACTCGACGCGCTTGCGGATAGGGAATGGCAGGCCGCCCGCGCGATGTCGCCGGTAAGCGCCGAGATTCATGAAGTCTATCAACTCGCCGGCTCTCGCCCGGAGCGCCGCTTCCTCGCGACGCACGTAGGGCGGCTTGAACGCGTTGGCGAGGAAGCCACTGGTCCCTTGGATATGTCCGCCAACAAGGACATTGTCCTCGACCGTCATGTTGTCGAACAGGGCGACGTTCTGGAACGTGCGGCCAAGACCCAGCGCGGCGATCTTGTGCCTAGGCACCGAAAGAAGCGAGTGCCCGTCAAAGAAGATCTCCCCGCTGGTCGGCTGGTACAGTCGACTCAGACAGTTGAAGAGAGTGGTTTTTCCCGCGCCGTTTGGCCCTATCAGCCCGACGATCAGCCCGCGCGGAATGGTGAAGCTGATATCCTGGAGCGCGACGATGCCGCCGAACCGCACCACGACATTGCGGACGTCGAGCAGCGGCGTACCTTCCGCCACGCCGACAGGAATCACAGCCGCAGGCTGTTGGGCAATGCCGTTCATCGAACCTCCCGAAAGCCCGCCGCGCATCTGATCGGCCCGGACGCGGCATGCATGATGCGCGCCCGGCGGGTCGCATCTACAATTTAGTTCGCTAGCATACTTTGTGCGAAGCTGCAACATTCCTGGCGGCTTCGTTTCCTGCTCGCCGAGGGTTGACCGCCGCCCAGGCACCGGCAAATCGGACGCGCCGAGTTCGATCATTCGCTTGCAGGATATTTATGATAAGGATATGTATTATATGCAAGCGATATTTATTTGCGTTGTCGAAAGGGCGCGGTCTATCCTGATCGAGGGCAGGTGGCGGCAATGGTTCATCGGGCCGTCGCGCTGTCGGCGCGGAGAGGATTGCGCGACATCCGACGGGAGGCAGACATGTTTGTGACGGCGGGCGACGAGGGCTTTTCCCACCAAACGAGTCTCCCGCTGATGCTGGTCGCAAACAGCGATCCGAATTGGCGCGAACGCTACTGGTTCAGCGTCCAGGATATTCGGAATCGGAGCCTCATCCTCTCGGGAGGCTTCGGCAAGTATCCGAACAAGGACGTGATGGAAGCCTGCGCTATGCTCCGGCATGGCGACCGACAGTGGAATGTTCGCGCGTCGCGGCAGCTGCTGCCCGATCCGACGGCGATTGCAGTCGGGCCGTTCGCCGTCGAAGTCGTCGAGCCCTTCCGGCATCTTCGTTTCCGCCTCGCGGAGAACGCGTCGCGCGTGAGCTTCGACCTGCATTGGCGCGCCGATACGCCCGCAATGCTTGAGGAGCGTCACTTCGAGGTCAACCGGGCCCGCGTCACCCACGACATCGTGCGCTATGTGCAACTTGGGCGCATCGAGGGCGTAATCGGGATCGAGGACGAGAGCTTCGATCTGACTCTCGAGACGGGATGGGCCGAGCGCGATCATTCGTGGGGTATCCGACCGATGGCGCCGGTTCCCGGCGATCCGCCAGTGGCTTCGGCGGAATGGAATTTCCTCGCCTTCTGTCCGCTGCAGTTTCCGTCCTTCGTGCTGCACATCTACCTCTTCGAGGCCCAGGCAGGCGAGCCGACCCATCTGTCCGCGCTGGTCCGCCGCCGCGACGGCCGACATGGCGACGACCAGGTCGTCGTCATCGACCACGACCTGGAGTGGGACCATTCCATGCCCGTCCGTACCCTCGTCGGCGGACGCCTCATCCTGCGCTTCAGGTCTGGCCGATCACTGGACATCGACCTGCAGGCGCTCGCGCCGCGTGTCTACCTGCAGGGCGGCGGCTATGGGGTCGATCAGGGCAACTGGAAGGGCGAGAGCCATCTGGAATATGAGATGTGGAACCTCGCGGATCTCGACCGACTGCGAGACTACAACCGGGGAGCCAGCGATCACATGGTCGAGGCGCGGTGCGAAGGCGAAACCGGCTATGGCGTCATCGAATACATCGTTCGCTCCGGTCACAGGAAGTACCATCGGCCGGGAGGCAGCCGGTGAGCGCCGCCGCTCCCGATCTAGCGGAGCGACTGACCGCGTTCCTGGCCAGCGAGCTGCCGGCGGCGAGTGACGTTCGCATTTCTGGCCTGAAGCGGGCAGGCAGCGGCAGCTCTTCCGAGAATTGGCTGTTCGATGCGGAGTGGCGTGACCAGGCCGGTCACCATAGCTGCGAACTCGTATTGCGCCGGGCACCGAAGAACGAGATCGTCGCCACGGCGCGGGAAGACGAATTCGATCTCCTGACAGCGCTCGAGCGCTCGCCGCTTCCGCTACCGAGAGCATTCTGGATGGATCGGGATGGGCGATGGCTCGAACGACCTGGCATGATCGTGAGCCGCTGTAAGGGCCGCGATGACCGCCTTCTGTTGACGGACGCGAATTCTGCGAGGCTGGGTGTCGAGGCGCGCGTGTCTCTGGCGCGCCAGCTCGCCGATCTGCTGGCCGATATCCATTCCGTCGATATTGATAGCCTGGACCTTCCGCGGCGGTTCAAGATGCGGTCGCCCGCTGCGCAGCTCGCCGAAGCCGCCGCCGCGAGCCAAGCGCAGGAAGTCGAGCCATGCCCCGAACTGCGGCTCGTTCGGTGGTGGCTGAAGGACAATCTTCCTGAAGCGTCTCCAAAGCCGGTTCTGGTGCATGGAGACTTTCGGCCCGCCAACGTGCTCGTCCTGGGAGAGCGCATCACGACCATACTGGACTGGGAACTGGCCTTCGTCGGCGACCCTCTGGCCGACCTTGGCTGGTATCTGGCGCCGACTTATCATTCCGAGCATTTCATCGACGGTCACTGGTCGGAGAAGGACTTCCTGGAGCGCTACGAAAGGGCAGTCGGGTCCACCGTGGATCGCGCGGCGCTGCGGTTCTGGATCGTATTCGCCCACTACAAGCTGGCTACGATCGCCAATGCGGCAATGAGGGCTTTTCTGAACGGCGATCCGCAACGCCTGGCAACCCGGCCGGATCGCATCTACCGACCGATGCTCGAGATGATAGCCGACGGGAATGCGCATAGGAGATACGCGTGAGACCCGACCCGAACGAGCTTATCCGTGGCGTTCGCCAGCTCTTGCGAGAAGTCGTCGCCCCCGAGCTGAGCAGCGGCGTCGCCGCCTTGAGCCTTCGCCGGATCATGCAGATCCTGCGCGACACGGACTGGAACGAGACGGCATTTCAGGTCGAAGCCGAGAACGGACGGCTGGCGTCGCTCGTCGGCCTCGCACGTCGCTGGGCCGATGGCGACCCCGACCGGCCGAGCCTGATCGCCGCAGTCGATGCCGCTGTCCCCTTGCCCGTAGAGACGACCACGCCGGCATCCACCTTCGTCGAGGCGGCGGCCTTCAACTGCGCCCAGCGTGCCTGGCTCGCGGCATTCGTAGACCTCATTTCCGACGATCCGCTCGGGTCGACACCCGAATGCAGGACGCTTCGATCAGCCATGGCCGCAGCCTTCCTGCCTTCCCGGCATTCCGGCTGAGGCATTCCCGGCCGCCAGTTGGCGCAAGGGATCCGGCCTCGCGGGACCGCGCAGCGGCCCTGATCCTCGGGTCGGGAGAGGATGCTGGCATTTGCCGCCCGCGGGTCGTTCATTTTCTGCCTTTTGCCATACGCTCCTTGACCTCTGCTATCAGGGCACGGGACTCTTCGCCCATCACCAGCGCGCTGACTGCGAAACGTTCTGCGTTGCGCGCCTCGGAGCGGCCGAGGTCGGCGACCATCTCGATAGTCAGCTTCGCCGCCGCGACCGTCTCCGGCGGCTGTTTCGCCAAATGGAGGCAGAACGCGCGGACTTGCGCCTCGAATTCGGCGTCGGGGTAGACGTCATGCACCAGTCCGGCCGTCAACGCCCGGTCCGCGGACATCGGAAGATTGGCCATGATGAACCAGCGAGCCCAATGCGGTCCGATGATGCGGGTGAGGCGACTGGTGCCGCCCGAGCCCGGAAGCGAACCGAGCGCGGTCTCCGGCAGGGCGTAGGTCGCGCTCGCCGCGGCAAGGCGGAAGTCGCAAGACAATGACATCTCCAGCGCCCCTCCCAGGCAGGGGCCATGGTGGGCGACGACGATCGGCTTCTCGGACGCTTCGAATTCGTCGAAGAGCGGATGCATGCTGCCCTTTCCGCGCCGATACCAGCGCCGGAACTTCGCCATGCTGAGGATCGACGGATCCGGAAACAGCTCGCTGTTCACATCGGCGCCCGCGGAGAAATATTTGCCGGTGGAACGAATGAGCAGGACGCGAAGGTCGTCGTCGGCGTTGAGGCGCTCGACCGCTTGCGACAAGGCGCAAACGATCTCCCAGTTCAGCGCATTGTATTTTCCGGGCCTGTCGATGACGGCTTCGAGAATTCCATCATGGGCAGACAATTTCACCAGGTCGGTCAATGGCATCCTCCTCGCAGCTGCGCCTATCTCGCGGTCAGGCCACCATCCACCGGAATGGCCGCCCCTGTCACGAAAGACGAGGCGTCCGACGCCAGCCACAAGGCTGCCTCCGCGATTTCGCCGGGCTCGCCGAAGCGCCCCAGCGGTATCGCTGCCAGCAGCCGCTCCACAATCTCCGGGCCGTTGCTGATGCCGCCGCGTCCCGCGGCCAGTTCAGCCAGCATTGCCGAGGCGACAGGGCCCGGGCAGACTGCGTTGACACGGATTCGATCCGGCGCGAATTGCAGCGCCAGTGATTTCGCCAGGCCGACTAGGCCGAATTTGGTTGCCGAGTAGACCGGGCTCTGGATCGAGCCAACCAAACCGGCAGTCGAGGATGTGAGGATGATGGAACCGCCACCCGCCTGCCGCATGATCGGCGCGACCTCACTGCATGCGATAACCGCCGCGGTCAGGTTCAAAGCAAGCGTCTTCTCGTAGAGCGCGAGATCCATGCCTTCGATGCGTGATGGACCGTTGATACCGGCGTGGCTCCACAACACATCGACACCGCCCAGGACCTTGGCGCCATCGGCGATGACCTGTGCCACATCCGCGGTGCTGGACAAATCCGCTTGGCGGATATCGATCGGCATGCCTGCCGCGTCCCATTCGGTCTTGGCCGCGGCAAGGGCCGCTTCGTCGACATCGACGGCAAGCACCCGCGCGCCTTCGCGAGCGAACAGCTCTGCGCCGGCCCGGCCCATGCCGGCGGCAGCTCCGGTTATGATCGCACGCTTGCTCGACAGTCGCATCGTCCACCCTCCTCCTCGCTCGCGAGGCTACACCGGAACGGCGAGGAAATGAAGTGTTGTGAACGATACGCTTGCGAATTATATTGAGCGCGGCAGGTGACGAGGGAGGAATCAGTGCGTATCGACGGTGCCGCAATTAGAGACATGAACGATGTGGTCTGGATCGCCGATCTGCCCGCCTATTGGGCCGAAAGGAGTCCCGACAAGGTTGCGATCATCTTTGACGGCCGCAGCGCGACCTATGCCGATCTCGACCGGGGCTCCGCCCTTTTGTGCGCGCGTTGGCAGGCCGCCGGCTATCAGCCGGGTGACAGGATCGGCTATTTCGGCCGCAACAGTGAACTGTTCTACTACGTCTATTTCGCCTGTGCGCGGGGCGGCTACGTGCTTGTGCCCTACAATTGGCGATATGCGCCTCCCGAACTGGCCTTCGCGCTCGCTGATTCCACGCCGAAACTTGTCATCTACGACCCCGATTTCACGACGGTCATCGATGCGGCCTTCGAGGGTCTGGAAAGTGCGCCCGCCCGCATGCTCACTGAAAGCGCCGAGCCCGGATCCCTGCGATCGATCCTCAACGGACCGGCGGCGACGCCAAAGCCGATCGCACATCGCTTCGACGATCCGTTCGTGCAGCTCTACACGAGCGGCACGACCGGCAGGCCGAAGGGGGCGGTCATCAGCCACGGCGCTTTCTCTCTGTTCCGCAACGCCTATGCGGATACTCCGCAGTGGGAGGATTGGACCGCCGACGATATCGCCCTCTCGGCGATGCCGAACTTCCACACCGCCGGCATCGGATTCATCATGATCGCAATGGCTGTCGGCGCGACCGTCGTACACACAGCCGACCCGTCTCCTTCCAGTTTGATCCGCCTCAGTAACGCGCACGGCGTCACCCGCATCTACATGGTGCCGACGATCATCCGCATGGTCCTGGAGGAACTCGATGCAACGGGCGGTCCCGCGCCCAGGTATGAAGGGATCTACTACGGCGCCGCTCCGATCGGCGTCCTGCTCGACAAGGCGATTGCGACTTTCGGCTGCCGCTTCACCCAGTATTACGGCATGACGGAAGCGGCCACCACGCACGTGTTGGGACCCGCCGAGCACGACAAGGCGCTACCGCATCTGATGCGGTCGGTCGGAAGGCCGATCGCCGGCGTTTCGATGGAAATCAGGCGTCCCGACATGAGCCCCTGCGACCTGCGGGAACCGGGCGAGATCTGGATCAAGAGCGCGATGCTGATGCTCGGCTACGCCAATCGTCCGGACGCGACCGCGGAAGCAGTCGTCGACGGCTGGTACCGCACGGGCGACGGCGGCTATGCCGACGAGGAAGGCTATCTTTACCTCACCGATCGCCTCAAGGAGATGATCATATCCGGAGGAGAGAACGTCTATCCGATCGAGGTCGAGAACGCGTTGCGGCTTCATCCGGCGGTCCGGGACGTAGCCGTGGTCGGAGCGCCTGACGACAAGTGGGGCGAGGCGGTGACCGCTGTCATCGAACTCAAGCCGGGGGTCACGATGACGTTCGACGAGTTGCGCACGTTCAGCAAGAAGCAACTCGCGGGCTACAAATGCCCGCGCCTCGTCTATGTGGCGGAAGCCTTGCCACGAACCCCTTCCGGCAAGGCGCAGCGCGGCGTGGCCCGTTCCATGCTCGACCGTTTCACGCTGCTCGGCCGGATGCCGTCGTGAGCGGTCTCTCCCGTCCACGCACGGACGGCTTCGCCGGGCGTGTCGCGATCGTCACGGGAGCTGGCCGCGGCCTCGGCCGCCATTATGCACTGGGACTCGCCGCACTTGGTGCGCGCGTCGTGGTCAATGGCCGCGGCAGCCACGACGGTTCGGCTGAGAACGCCGTCGTCGAGCAAATCCGGTCGGCAGGCGGCGAGGCGATCCACATTGCCGCGCCGGTCGAGAACGAGCCCGCTGTCGACGAGATGGTGCGCTGCACTTTGGACAAGTGGGGCCAGGTAGACATAGTCATCAACAATGCCGGGTTCGTTCGAGACCGCAGCTTTGCCAAGCTCGCCGCGGACGACTTCCGCGCTGTCGTCGACGTTCACCTCATTGGCGCGGCGAACGTCACCCGCGCGGTCTGGCCGCACATGATCGAGCGCCGCTACGGACGCGTCGTCATGATAGTCTCGTCGAGCGGCTTGGCCGGCAATTTCGGCCAGGCTGCCTACTCCGCTGCAAAGATGGGCATGGTCGGATTGATGAACACACTCGGGCTTGAGGGCGGATCGAAGAATGTCTTCGTCAACGCGTTCGCGCCGGTCGGATTGACGGAGATGAACGAGGCCGTTCTGACGCCGGAGGCGCGCACTGCCTATGCTCCTGAGAAGGTCGTCCCCGGCTGCCTGTTTCTCGCTTCGGAGTTGGCCCCCAACCGTGCCGTCCTGCTCGGCGGCGGCGGCGTGTTCGAGCGGGCTTACCTGACCTTTACCAAGGGCGCGGTCATTGGCACAGGCTCGGTGGCGGAACTCGCCGCCCGCTTCGATGAGGTCTCGGATCGATCCGGTGAGGTTCTGCCCGAAAGCGCGCTGACCCAGATGGAGATCGAACTGCGCGCGCTTGGCCGGGTGTGACCTCTGCCGTCAGGACAGGCCTGCGGCGGCGCGCAGCTTCCAGATCGGGTCCGAGCGGTCACGCGTGCCGATCGGCCAGTCCGGATTGAGCTTCGGCCCTCCGGCCGGAACCGGGAACATCATCGAATTGTCGAAAATGACGGTGCGGTGCGCGATCTTCCAGACGCCTTCGCGCCGTTCGAAGCGGTCGACGTAGCGGCCGTTGATCATCATGTCGAACTGCGCGTCGCCGGTATCCGCGCCGCCCGTGATATCTCTGCGCGTATTGGCTCCCCCGCTGCCGTAGCGTTGATAGGCGACACAATAGGTCTCGACGACGGCGACATCGTCTCCGGCGAATTCGATTAGCATGTTCGACACCACATGTGACGAGTGGGGTATGGTCTCATGGCGTTCCGAAAGCCATGCGACGAGCCCCTTCAGGTCGCCCTGGTAGATGCCGTGATTGTCGTGCGCATCCGGGTGAAAGGCCTCCTTGACGAGGCTCCATTCGCGCCGGTCGACAGCGCGTATCCAGCGCAGCATTGCGTCGTGTATCGCCGCCCTGTCCGCCAGTCGCGCCGCGGATAATTCGTTGCTATGCGACATTTCCGGTTTCCTTCTGAAGTCTGTCTGGAATGGACCGGCCGCCCTGGGGCGACCGGTCGGCCGTTCAGTCGAGGGAGATGAGATCGTCGACGGGCGACCAACCTTTGCCGTCGAATTGCTGCAGCCTGCCCGTGCGGAACAGGAGATAGTTGTCGGGCTGGATGGACACCGTTACGCCGGGCAGCAGTACCGGAAGAGCGAGGTCCTTGATGCTGGTAGCCTGCTTCACCAGGTTAGCGCGGGTCAGTTCGTCGCCCGCTTTCTCGAGCGTGTGGTGAAGCAACGCGGCGGCGATGTATCCGTTGACGCCGAGCGTATCCTTCGGGTCGATGTCTTTCCCCCATTCGGCCAGGAACTTCTTGTATTCGGCCATTCCGGCATCGTTGTCGTAGGCGGGATCGGCCGGGTTTTTGTAGAATGTCGCCGAAACGATTCCGGCAGCTTTGATACGGTCCCCTTCCGCCATCTGCAGGATCGAGGGGGAGGCGCCGTATACGACGATATGCAACGGCTTCCAGCCGAGCGCGTCGGTCCTGTTGATCGACTGGGTGGTGAACTTGCCGTAGGACATGTCGATGTAGACATCCGCCTTCGAAGCCGCGAGCGAGTTGACCTGGGAATCGACGGTTGGTTCGCCGCGGTCATAGGAAGCCTCGGCTACGATCATGCTGGCTTTGTCGCCGAGTTCCGCGCGCAGGCCTTTGAGGGTATCCTTGCCGTAATCGTCGTTCTGGTAGAGGACGGCGATCTTCGCGTCCGGCTTGTTCTTCAGGATGTACCGGGCATAAATGCGACCTTCCGTGATGTAGGAATGCGTCGCCCCGATCGTTGTCGGATACTTCTCCGGGTCGTTCCACGTGCCGCCGACGATGAAAAGGTGCGGCACTCCCTTCGATTTCAGGTAGTCGCGGACGGCCAGATTGGTCGCCACGCCGTTGGATCCCGAAATCGCCAATACCTCGTCCTGCTCGACGAGCCGGCGAACATTTTCGAGTGTGCGCGGCGGACTGTAGGCGTCGTCGGTCGATTCGAGAACGACCTTCCTGCCGTTGATTCCGCCCTTGCTGTTGACCATGTTGAAATAGGCCGTCTGGACCCGTCCCATCACGCCAAGAACGGTGGCCGGGCCGCTATAGGCGATGGTCTGCCCGATCTTGATCTCGGTATCGGACGCCCCCATGTCGTATGTGCCGGCGAAAGCACCGACCGGGCTCAGGGCGATTGCCGCCGTGAGCGTGAGTAGTCTCAATATTCCTTTCATGCACTCCTCCCACTGTTGAAACACACGGACAGTTCGGCGCTCAGACGCGCCCTGCGCCGTCCACGCAGATGAGGTTGCCGCTGACGTAGCTGGCCGCGCCGGAAGCGAGGAAGACCGCGACGGAGGCGATGTCCTCGCTGGTTCCGAGGCGGCCGAGCGGCGTGCCGCGAAGAAAGCGTGTCATCATGTCGGACACGCCAGGCTTGGCGAGGATCGAACGGCCTAGCCCCGCGTCGATCCAGCCGACGCCGATGCAGTTCGCCCTGATGCCGTGACGCCCCTCCTCACGGGCGACCGCCTTGGTGAGCATTTCGACGCTCGCCTTCGCGCCGGCAGACAGAATATCGCCCGGAGGGTAACGCCGTGTTCCGGCCGACGTCAGTGCGACGATCGAGCCGCGTCCCCTACGAAGCGCGGGGATAGCGCCGTGCAGGAGGTTGAAGTAGCCGACCACGTCGGTCTCGACGATGCGTTTCCACTCCGCCGGATCAGTGTCGGCGATCTTGGCCATTTCCATGAAAGGTCCTGAGGCGTAGACGAGGGTATGGACCTTGCCGAAGTCCTGCTCGACCGCCTGAACGGTCGCGGCGACCGCATCGGCGTCGGTGAGGTCGAGCTGATATGCCTGAGCCTTGCCGCCGCCGGCGGCGATCTCCGCAGCCACGGCCTCGCCTGCTTCCTTGTTGCGGTTGTAGGTCAGCGCAACGCCGCTCCCGGCCTTCGCGAAGGTGTGTGCGATAACCTGGCCGATGGCACCGCTTCCGCCGACAACGAGTGCCGCGCCATCGGCAAAATCCTCGTCAAGAATGTAGGCGCGCCCGCTAACCGGTCGTGCGGCCGACGGCAGATTTTGGTGGTTCATAGGGTGCTCCTCATAAGCCCGATCGTTCCCGCCCGCGGCACTATCCGAACTGTTCGCCGAGAAATCGTCCAACACGTTCCACCGCTGCGCGCGCCGCCGGCAGGCGCGGCCAGAACCACTGCCAGACATGTGGCGCTTCGGCCTGAAGGTCGAGGAACACGGTGCTGGGGGCAGACACCGCCAACGCAAGCGAATCGCGAGCGACGAGTTCCCTTGCGCCGACCTGCAAATAGATCGGCGGCAGACCTTTCAGATCGCCATGAAGCGGCGAAACGGCCGGATGTTTGGCGGTCGACCCGGCAAGATACGATGCCGCGAAGTCGCGCATCTCCTGCATCGATACGATCGGATCCTCCGTACGCAACACCTCTGCCTCCGTTAGGTCGCGGCAGGTGAGGTCGAGCCAGGGAGACAGGCACGCGATCGCACAAGGGGTCCCAAGCCCGTGGTCGCGCGCGGCCGCCGCGGTGGCGACCGCCAATCCTCCGCCGGCGGAGTCTCCCGCGACTGCAATCTTTCCGCCTTCGCGTGTCTCCAGGAGGTGTCGGTACGCAGCAAAAGCATCGTCCGGCGCGGCCGGGTAAGGGTGCTCGGGGGCAAGCCGGTAGTCCAGTACCAGCGCATCGCACCTCGCCGCAGCCGCGATCGCGGCTGCCAGATGCCGGTGCGAGCGTGACGAGCCGTAGTGATATCCGCCGCCATGAAGGTAAAGCAACACGCGTCCGTCGCGCGTCCCGTTTCCCGTGACCATCTGGCCCGAGAGTTCCCCGTCGGCCCAGGGCGATGCCGTCATTCCGTTAGGAAGCGGCATGCTTGCCTCTGCCGAATCCATCGCGTCCCGCAGCGACGCGATCGACTGGCGGTTCGCCGAAAGCCATCCGGTCAGGTAGGCAACAAGCTTGCCGTAGTCCTCGCGGTCGCGAACCGATTGCGACGTCATCGCGCGCCGCCGGGAACAGGGCTGCCATCGCCGCAGTCGGCAGACTGTGAACCGATACCCATCAGAGAGCCTCCCGATCTCACTGATAGGTTCTAGTCACTATTGTCTAATTGTCAACGGCATAGAACGGATTTCCTGCACGCGAATCCCGACGATGCGGAACAAGCCCGAGCGCGAGAACTCAAAGCCAGATGGGCGGCGAGGCGCCGAACGGCTCCGGCGCGCGGTCCCAGCCGGGCGGCGTTTCCGACATGCTGGCGACGGGCGCGGGAAACCGGAGCCAGCCGAAGGCGCTGTCCATGTCGATCATGCTGCCGGCCGCGGCTTCCAGGGTTGCCGGACCCGGCGTCACCACGCCTTGCCGAAGCAGCCACATCGACGCCTGCGTCAGCGAGGCCTGGACATGATAGCTGCCGCCTTCGCGCGCGCGTCGCACCAAGGCCGAGGCGACGCCCGCCGCAGCCAGATAGGCGGTGAGGTAGTCATTCATCGTGAAGGTCGGCGCGAGCTTGGCGCCGCCGGCACCATGCTCGCTCATCGCCAGGCCGCTGGCGATCTGGCCAACCGGATCATAGCCGCCACGCCGCGCCCAAGGCCCCTGCGACCCATAGGCGCTGACAGAGACGTAGATGATACCGGGGTTGCGCGCGGCGAGATCGCAAGGGGCTAGGCCAAAGCGGTCGAAGCTGCCCGTTCGCCAGGACGTCACGAAGATGTCGGCCCTATCGGCGAGGTCTCGCGCCCGTGCGGCATCCTCCGTAACCGTGAAGTCGAGGTGCGTCGACCGCTTGCCCACGCCGGTGTCGATCTCGGTAAAGCGTGTCTCAATCTCGTGCGGCGGCGACACGTGGAGCACATCCGCGCCATGCTCGGCAAATATGCGCGACGTCAGCGGTCCAGCAAGAACATGCGTCACGTCCAGCACCCGCACGCCCGACAACGGGCGCGCTCGGCCGGGGGCCGGGGAACGCGGCGCCGAATCGCCTATCCGCTCGACATGGACAGGGCCCAGACCGGTCAGCAGGGCTCCCTGGGGATGCTCGGCCCATTCGCCCGCGGTGCGCGCGAAAACGCCGGGCAGGCTGCGTGCGGCGAAGGTGTCCTCCAGTTCTTCCCCGGTCCGCGACGCGATCGCGCGATACAGCGCATCCGCGCGGAACGGACATCCGAGCACGTCAAGTGCCCCCAGAAGCAGTTCGGGGTAAAGCGAGGTGCACACGAACCAGAACAGGCGGCCGTCGCGGGTCGGCGCCAGATCGATCGGCGCGAACTTCGTTTTCGGCATGATATGGATCGGTTGGCCGTTCTGCGATAGATGGAAGCTGGTGCGCAGGCCGGGAAGCACCGCGCGCACGAGATCGACACCGATCGACTGCGATCTTCCGCCGCCCATCTCCCAAAAGTGCGCGATTCCGCTCGCATAGGCGGCGAGCGCCGCAGCGCTTGCGGCGCCGAAGCGGTGCCGTCCGGCAACCGCCGGATCGTATCCGGTCAAGGTGACGCCGCTGCTGCCGCCATCCAGTTCGAGATGGTCGCGCAGAGTGGTGAAAGCCGTCCGCGCCGCGGCATCATCCGCCAGGATCGGTCCCATCGTCCTCACCTTCGCTGTCGTAGACGCGTCCTCGCCGGTCGGTTTGACGCAGCTGAATGAAGCCGTGCCGACGCCGCAGGCACCTAGCCCTTGATCGCTCCCTTGGGACGCAGCGCCTCGATATTCTCGTACATCGACGTTGCGAACCTGTTGCTGAAATACGGCTCCAGCATGCTGAAATGATGTAGGGCGCAGAGATAGACCGCGGCGTCGTCAGCGTCATTCCCACGCAAACCCGCCAGTTTCGGCGAGCGGATGCAGTAGAGCCACGCCGCCCACAGGTTGTCCACGACGAGGGCGGTCGAGTTGGGCGCCCGAATAGGCTTCATGAGCCCGTCTCCGATCACCTTTTCGATAACCTTGGTGGTGGTCAGCTGGATATGCGCCTCGAGTTCCCGGTATTTTCTTTCGATCTCGGGATCCAGGCCGGCAATGGACTGTATGCCCTCGAAGACGAACCGATAACTCCGCATTATGCGGAAGATGCGCACGAGCAGCGCCGAAATCTGGTCGGCGTCGCTCGGATCGTCGAAGCTATGAATCGCCGTCACCAGTTGACTCTCGAGGCGGGTCACGATCTCGCGAACGATCTCCGTTTTTGTCGAGAAGTAGTAGGTGAGATTGCCGGGACTGATCGCAAGGTCGGCAGCGATGCGATAGGCCGCCACCGCATTGACGCCATCCTCGTTGAACAGTGTTATGGCGGTCTGAACGATCCTCTCGCGCGTCGGGATTTTCTTGGTCTTTGTCGCGGTCATTCCGTCTACTTCAGGACCGTCCTCGCCCGTCGCCTCTCGTGTCAGGCAGCCTTGGCGAGCCTCTCGCAAAACGCCGCTCGAAGCTCGAACTTCTGGATCTTGCCCGACGCGGTCGTTGGGTAGCTGTCGATGAACCACCAGTATGCGGGAACCTTGTGCCGCGCAATCCGATCGCGCAGGAAGTTCTTCAGTTCCTCCTCGCCCGGAGGCGGCATATCGGAGCGGAGCCGGACGGCCGCACAAAGCTGTTCGCCCCATTTTTCGTCCGGAACCCCGAAAATGGCCGCGTCGGCGATTGACGGATGGGAGACCAGAACATCCTCGACTTCCCGGGGATAGATATTCTCGCCGCCGCGGATGACCATTTCCTTCAGGCGCCCTGTGATCGTCAGGTAGCCGTCGGGTCGCATTGTCCCCATGTCGCCGGTATGGAACCAGCCGTCCTTGTCGAAGGCCGAAGCGGTCGCTTCCGGCAGATCGAAATATTCGATCAGCGTCGCATAGCTGCGAAGGCAGATCTCGCCAACTTCCCCGAGCCGGACGGTCTTGCCTGTTTCCCGGTCGGCGATCCTCACCTCCGTGTGGACATAGGGCGTTCCGACCGTCTGCGATCGATGCTCGTCGGTGTCGTTGCGGAGCGACTGGCAGATGACGCCGCTCATTTCCGTCTGACCGAACACCATGACGAAGTCGGCGCCCAGGTCACGCTCGATGCGCCGCACGAGTTCGGATGGTACGCTGGTTCCGCCCGATACGACGACCTTAAGCGAGGAGAGATCGCGCGTCGGCCTTTCGGCGTCGTCCAGCAAAGCGATCGCCATCGTGGGCACGGCCGCGATCCAGTTCGCCTTTTCCTCCTCGATCGCGCGAAGCACCAGTTTCGGCTCGAAACCCGGGAGCATCAGGTGCACGCCGCGGTTCCACATTGCGCACATTAACGCGAACACGCAGCCGCTGGAATGAAACATCGGCACACAATTGAGCCAGATGGACTTGGGCGGCAGTGCGAATCGATTCTCTCCGAATTTGGCGGTATTCAAGATGGCCCTATGGCCAAGCACCGCGCCCTTGGGCTTGCCTGTCGTTCCCGAGGTATAGAGGATCATCGCCGCGGCTTCCGGCGCGACGGACGAAAGAGCCGCATCGGCCTTGCCGGATGACAGGAAGTCCTCGAAACGGTCGAGCGACTGGGTGAAGCGCAGATCCGGCAGGTTCGGGCCAATGCGCTCGACGATCTCTCTCGTATTCACGTCGCGGTAGCTGTCGGTGAAGAAGAGGCCGGCGGACCGCGACTGACGGAGGATGTAGTCTGTCTCAAGCGCCCTGTTGGCAGGATTGATCGGCACGATCGTCAAGCCCGCGAAGGCTGCGCCGAGCTGGAAGATGACCCATTCCGGTCGGTTGGCCGACCAGATCGCGACCCGTTCGCCGGGACGAAACATGCCGACAAGAGCGCGCGCAGCACGCTCCGAGTCGTCGAGGAGCTGCCGGTACGTCCAGCTCCCGCGTGCGTCGGGCGATCCATTCATCCAAATCAGCGCGACATCATCGGGGTTTTCGGTCGCCAGGTGGCGCAATAGATCGCCCACTGTCCAGTTTGTGATCTCGCCGTTCGAAATTGCCGGGAAATAGGCTTCCCCCTCGACGTGTTCCTGCATGCTTTCCTCCCAGAACGCGCGCGCTTCCGATACCGGATCGGAAGCGCACATCAAGCACCTTGTCGAGACCATATAGCGGCAGGCTGAAATAGTCTATAGTGTCTAATATCAAACATTGCGAGGTCATCGCACAGGGGTTGACATTCTAGTCGATAGTGCCTAATGACAAATACGCATGATGGAGGAAGCGCGATGCAATTCGGCCTGATATTCGAGCTGTCCGTTCCCAGGCCGTTCTCGCCTGGGGTGGAGCAGTCGGTGTTCCACAATTCGATCGAGCAGGTGCGGTTAGCGGAAAAGCTCGGATTCAGCCATGCCTGGTGCGTCGAGCACCACTTTCTCGAAGAATACAGCCATTCCTCCTGTCCGGAGATGTTCCTTGCCGCCTGCGCGATGGTGACGACGACCATGCGCCTCGGCTTCGGCATTGCGACCTGCATTCCCGAAATGACGCATCCGGCGCGGCTTGCGGAGCGTGGTGCCTTTCTCGACGTGCTCTCGAATGGTCGTGCGGAGTTCGGTACGGGCCGGTCTTCGACATGGACGGAACTCGGCGGGTTCGGCGCCGCTCCAGAAACCACAAAACGCACCTGGGACGAATATGTCCGCGCTATTCCGCAGATGTGGATGCAGGACCGCTTCAGCTACAAGGGGCAGGGCTTCTCGATGCCCGAGCGTGCCGTTCTGCCGAAGCCGGTGCAGAAGCCACATCCGCCGATGTGGCTCGCCGTCACGGCGCCGGGAACCGAACTGGACGCGGCCGAGCGCGGCCTCGGTTGTCTGACACTGAGCTACGGCAATGTCTCAAAGAACGCCAAGCGCTTCGAAACCTATCGGAAGTTGATCCGGACGTGCGAGCCCGTTGGTGCTTTCGCCAACGAGCAGATCGCCGCCGCAAACTGGCTCTATTGCCATGAGGACAGCAGGACGGCGGCCAAAAAGGGCGAAGCGATGGTGCAGTCCTTCAGTTCGATGGCGGCGCAGACGTTGGAGATTTCGCAGGCTTTTCCATCGAGCAACTATGGCGCGCTCGGCCTGCTAGGCCGGCTGCGCGCGGACCCGGACAAGGCCGGCGACAAGGCGTTGCCGGACGGTTTGTGCATCGGCAATCCCGCCGAGATCGTCAACACGGTCAAGGAATGGGAATCTGCGGGGCTCGATCTCCTCCTGTTCATGGTCAACGCGCGCGAAGTCGTGCCGCAATCCGAGGTTCTGGCAAGTCTCGAGCTCTTCAGCCGCGAAGTGATGCCGCATTTTTCCGCCCGCCCCAGCATCGTTGCCCCATACCGCGAAAGGGCTGTCCATGTCGCATGAGCCGTACCAGATCCTGACGCACCTGCGCGGCGGCGCAACATCCGCTTCCGATGCGGGATGGCCCGACTACCAGTCGGCAAATCGCTCGACCGTGACTCTCCGCAATGTAGAGATTCACTATGTGTTGATGGAAATGCCGATGCAGGATGCGCTCGCGATCCTGCCTCCGGCTTTGCATCCATCGGTGCCTGCTCATTTCACCATGATGTTTCACAGGGTGCCAGAAAGTCCGGTCGGCGCCTTTCAGTTCGCAGTCGTCGGCGTAGGCTGTCGAGCGGGTATACGTCCTCGTATGCTAACGACAGCTGCTTTCGCCACGTCGCAGGCCTCGGCGGACTTCTTGAGCGACCACGGGCAGTTCCCTGTTCGGGTGGCCGACGTCATGATCCGCAATTCCTACTATGGGATCGACAGTTCGGTCTCCACAGATGGTCGGAAAATCGTCGACGTGACCACCTTCGCCCTGGAGCCGGTTCTCGGCGGCGGCGCAGCTGTGAAGTTCTGCGCGCCGCTCAATCCGGTTACCTATGTCGGGAACCGTTCCCTCCTTCAGGTCGATATTGGGTTTGAGTATCACGAGACCGCGCGCGGCAGGTTGGAGGTCCGCAGCCTCGATCCCGCAGTGATCGGCCCCGCCGCCAGCATGCCGGAGTTCGGGATCTGTGGTGTCCGTTCGGTGGTCGACATGGAGTTCCACAGCGACCGATCGATCTATGACGCGAATGTGCAATCCGAGGAGGGAGGGCTGACGATCCTCCCTGACCTGGAGGCGGCATGATGGCTGTCGCGACGTGCCAGGTTTCGGAAAGGCCGGCCACCCACCCTCCCGCCGACACGGCTGCGGAAGCGTGTCTCGCCGACGGCTTCAAGAGGGCAATGCGTCATCATGCCGGTGCGGTGACCGTCATCACGACAGCATCTGAAGGGCTGCGTCACGGTATGACGGCCACGGCCGTCACCTCGCTTTCGGCCGATCCCCCGACGTTGCTTGCCTGCGTAAACCGATCGGCTTCCATGCATGGCGCGCTGCTCGACGCGGGCCACTTCTGCGTCAACATTCTCGGCGCCGGACAGGAGAACCTTGCGGCTGCGTTCTCGAGCGACAGGTTGAGGTCGCAACGATTCCGCGTGGGAAACTGGGACGACGGCCCGGCAAGCCTGCCCTATCTGTCCGACGCGCATGCCAGCCTCTTCTGCGTTGTCGAGCGGCAGATCCGGCATTCAACTCACACGGTGCTCTTTGGCCGCGTTTTCAGGGCTGATACGGCGGAGGGGGATCCACTCATCTACCATGCAGGCCGCTACAATCGCCTGTTGCCGATCGGCGACGTAGCGCGAGATCCGCCGGCGGAACACTCTCTCCTGTGATCGGAACCGCGCGGCGCCGCGTTATCCAAGCACGGCCTTTGCGATGATGTTGCGCTGAACCTCGTTGGCGCCACCGAAAATGGACCAGCAACGCCCGTACAGATACTCATGCGCCATGGCGCTGGCCTGCCTGGCGGCCGTCTCCGGAACCTGCAAGCCGTCATGCAGGTCGGCCGGATCGTGGACCGCTGCGTAGGGACCTTCGAGATCGAGCGCGACCTCCGTCATTGCCTGCAGGATTTCGGTGCCCCGTATTTTCAGGATCGAACCATCGACGCCACTCGGCCGTCCCTGCGCCCAGGCCCTGACAAAATAAGTCTCAAGCGCCACCAGGGTCGAGAGTTGCATCTCCACGTCGAGCAGCTTCGCCTGCAGCCGCGCCTTCAGAAAGCCTGGTTCGGTATCCGAGGCTCGAACCCGCTCGAACATTTGCTGCAACGTACCGAGAAGCCTGAGCTTGGCGCCGGTCTCGGCGATCGAGATGCGCTCGTTGCCGAGCAGGAACTTTGCGATCTCCCAACCTCTTCCTTCCGTGCCGACCAGGTTCTCGACCGGCACCATGACGTTGTCGAAGAAGGTTTCGTTGGTGTGATGCTGGCCATCGAGTGTCAGGATCGGCCGTATGGTCAGTCCAGGCGTCTTCATGTCGATCAGCAGGAAGCTGATGCCCTGCTGCGGTTTGCCGCTTGAGTCGGTGCGTACGAGGCAGTGCATCCAGTCGGCCCAGTGCGCCTGTGTGGTCCACAGCTTGGACCCGTTGACGCGATAGTGGTCGCCCTCGCGCACCGCGCTGGTTCTGAGCGAGGCGAGGTCGGACCCTGCGCCCGGTTCCGAATAGCCCTGGCACCACCATACGTCGCTGGACAGGATTCCCGGAATGTGCCGCCGCTTCTGGTCCTCCGTACCGAACGTCTGGATGACCGGTCCGACCATCTTGACGCCGTAGGGGATGACCATGGGCGCACCTGCACGCCCGGTCTCCTGAAGGAATGCGAGCTGTCGTTCGGGCTCCCAACCCCCGCCACCCCATTCCTTCGGCCATTCGCCGATCAGCCAGCCGCGCTCGCCCAGGATCTTCTGCCAGCGAACGTAGTCATCCTTCTCCAGTTCACGCCCCGTCGCGACCTTGGCGGCGATGTCTCCTGGAAGCCTGTCATGAACGAAGCGGCTTACATCTTCACGAAAGGAATCGATCGAAGTCACAGCTCGCTCTCCTGAAGCTGCACCAGCCTTGCCAGCCTTGCATCCGCCGTCGCCACCTGTGTCCTGATCGCCGCGAGGCGGCGACCGTAGTGGCTTATGATGAGTTCGTCGCTGACACCCATTCCACCGTGGAGCTGAATCGCGCTGTGCCCGATCACGCGCCCCGCCGCGTCAGCCGCCAGCGACGCGAGCAGCAAGTGACGCTGCCGATCGACCGAAGGCATTTCGACCAGCAGCGATACCGCGCTGCTCGCCACTGCCTCGGCTTCCGCCTGCGCCACCGCCATGTCCGCGGCCTTGTGCTGCAGCGCCTGGAAACGGGAGAGCTTCTGTCCGAACTGCTCCCGCACGTTCAGGTAATCGAAGGTCGCTCGATTCATCGCGCGCGCCAGCGAGGCTGTCTCAACGGCGAGCGCCATCAGCGACCATTCCTGGGCATCGCCGATCGCCGCCATTGCGTCGTCGATTTCGAGGAGGTCGCCCCCAGCGGCGACAACATCGTTCAATTTGAGATCGGCGGCGCCCGCGTCGTCGATGAGCCGAGTTCGTTCCATTTCGATCCCGGCTGAGGCCGTATCGAGTGCGAAGAGGCCGACCGCGCCGTCCGGAAGCAGGGCGGAAACGATGATGTCGGTGGCGACGTCGGCCCCGCGTACCGCCGGTTTCATGCCGCTGAGCACGTATCCGTCTGCAATCGGCAATGCACGAACCAGGTGCGGGGGAGCAAAGGCGTCGAAACCCTCTGTGTGGGCCAGAACAGGCACACGCGTACCCCCGATGAGCGCTGCGATCAGCCTGTCGGCACGGTCGCATCCGGCCGCTGCGAGTGTCCTGCCGGCCGCGACAAGCGAGGCGATGATCGGTTCGACCGGAAGGCAAGACGCCAGCGAATCGACAAGCACCGCGATGTCTGTCGTAGTACCGCCAAATCCCCCCCGTCGATCTTCAAACGCCAAGCCGAACGCGCCGACTTCGGCGAGATGCGGCCACAGCGCCATGCGGTCGGCAGGTGTCGCCCTCAGGCGTCGGCGCCGCGCTTCGAACTCGTTGATCTCCCGGCCCATGCGTTCAAGGGAATCCGCGAGGAGCCGGTGCTCTTCGTTCATGTCGAGCAGGAATGACACGGCCTATGCCTTGCTGGAGGAGCCGGAATCGGGGTCCGGCCGAGGTTGCGAGGTACGTAGCCGATCACGCAGGACGCGGCGTTGCAGCTTGCCCGTCGGCGTGCGGGGCAACTTCTCCACGATGTGGAACGCCTTCAACTGCTTGGTCTTTCCGAGACGCTTGCGCGCGAACGTTTCGAGGCAGGCCGAAAACTCCGGTTCCGAAAGAGAGCCCGCGGCGCGGTCCCGCACCACGAAGGCGACAGGCCGTTCGCCGAAATCCTCGTCGGGCACGCCGACCACGGCGCACTCGGACACGCCCGGCGCCTCCTCGATGGCGAGTTCGATCTCCTGCGGATAAAGGTTGACGCCGCCGGAGATGATCATGTCGTCCATTCGGTCCGACAGAAACAGGTATCCCTCGGCGTCGAGCCAGCCGACGTCGCCGAACGTCTGGTAGCCTTGCGGTGAGGTCCTGGCGCGGGTTTTCTCGGGCTCGCCGAAATATTCGAACTTGGCAGTGCCGCTGAAATAGATGCCGCCGGTCTCGCCGACCGGCAGTTCCCGGCCACTGGCATCAAGGATATGAGGAATGCCTTTGACCACCTTGCCGACCGAGCCAGGGCGCTCCAGCCATTCATGGCTGTCGATCGTGGCCAGTCCGACGCTTTCGGAGCCGGCATAGTATTCGCGCAAGATCGGTCCCCACCAGTCGATCATCGCCCGCTTGACCGGGGGCGGGCAGGGCGCAGCGGCATGAATTGCTACGCGATGGGCCGGCGCGCTGAACGCATGGCGCCGCTCCTCGGGCAGGGCAAGCATGCGCTGGAACATGGTCGGCACCCATTGCGACATGGTGATGCCTTCCTGCATGAGAAGATCGAGCGACTCCTCCGCGTCGAACTTGCGCATCATTACCGTGGTCCCGCCCGCCGCGGAAACCGCGAGCGTGAAGCGCATCGGCGACGCGTGGTACAGCGGCGCTGGCGACAGATAACGTGTGTCGGCGTCAATCCCGAAAATCTCAATCAGGTCGCGAGCGAAGGGCGGAGGCCCTTCGCCAATCTGGTCGACAGTGCGAAGCGGCCGGAAGATGCCTTTCGGCGCACCGGTCGTTCCGGAGGAATAGAGCATGATTGCGCCTGGCACTTCGTCGTCGAGAGGAGTGCCGGGAAGGGCGTCGAGCGCGCTGGCCAAGTCGGCATAGCCTTCAATTGCGCCGCCATGGGCGAGAAAGACCCGCACCGATGTAACTGCCCGGGGGAGTTCACCGACTCCCGTCTCGTAGCGGGCGTCGGCGATGACGACCTTTGCCTGCGAATTGCCTACGACGTAGGCGATTTCAGCGCCTGAAAACGTGTTTGCTACCGGCGTGAAGTAGACGCCCGAGCGATATGCGCCCCAGACCGCGGCAAGCATGTACGGGTCATTGGAAAAAATGCCCGCGACATGGTCTCCCGTCTTCAACCCGGCCGACCGGTACAGCCGAGCGAATTTGTTGGCCAGCGTTTCGATCTGCCCATAGGTCCAGTCAGGACCTCCGGGGAAATGGACGAGGATGCGCCCGGGATCGCGCTCGGCCCAGGAGCGGAGACCCGCGGCCATGATGGACTGAACGGAATTCATGGCTGGCCGACAATGCTCCCGATTCGGCCCGGCACGATCGAAACGAACCGTGCCCGATGCCGCGCAGACGCGGCTCCACTGCCCGCAATCTCAAAGATCAAGTCTACCTCCCCTTGTTGCCGACGCACAGCCTGCCGCCGTTCGGCATCAATGTCGACATCGTCCGTTCGACGATCATTCATTCCTGATGGTATTGAAGCATATAGTAAGCATGTGTATAAGGCAACCGACGACGACGGGTTGCAGTAGCTTTGGAAAGGACGGGAAATGAAATTGTGTGAGGGCAGGGTTGCGATCGTGACGGGCGCCGGCAGGGGACTGGGTCGAGCCCATGCGTTGAAGCTTGCCGAACACGGCGCCAAGGTGGTCGTGAACGATCTCGGCTCGACGGCCGCGGGCATCGGTGCGGACGTATCGCCGGCGCAGGAAGTCGTGAACGAGATCGTCGCGAATGGCGGTGCAGCCGTCGTGGACGACAGCGATGTCGCAAGCTGGGAGGGTGCGAAGGCCTTGGTGCGGAAAGCCGTGGACTCCTTCGGCGGGCTCGATGTCGTGGTCAACAATGCCGGCATCCTGCGAGATCGCATGCTGATCAACATGACCGAAGACGAATGGGACTCGGTTATCAGGGTGCACATGAAGTCTACGTTTGCGATGACCCACCACGCCGCCAACTATTGGAGGCTGCTGCAAAAGGAGGGTAAGCCCATCGATGCGCGCGTCATCAACACGACGTCGCATTCGGGCCTCTACTGCAACATAGGTCAGTCGAACTATGCCGCCGCCAAAGCCGGCATCGCATCTTTCTCGATCGTTGCCGCGCGTGAACTGCAGCGCTATGGCGTCACCGTCAACGCGATCGCGCCGCGCGCCACGACACGCATGACCGAGGGGCTGCGCGAGTGGACTGAGGAACAATTGGCGATGCGCGACCCCGAATGGGTGGCGTCGATCGTAACCTGGCTCGCGAGCGCCGAGGCGAAGAATGTCAGCGGCCGCGTTTTCGAGGCGTGGGGCTACGGTTTCACCGTGGCCGAGAGCTGGCAGCACGGCGCGACGTCTCCCGCTTCGAAGAACCCGGCCGAGATCGGCGAGCGGATTAGGGACATCGTCGCCCGATCGAGGAAGAATGCCGGTATTGATATCGGGCAGGAGCTCGATCCCTGACAGCCGCGGGCGTCCCGGGCAGCATCGCTCCGAAGCTGGAACGGCCGCGGACCGGGGCCGCGGCCGGCGGCGCGCTACCTTTCCGCCAATGGACACGAGGCGCAGCACTCTATCTTTGTGGCGCACCCGCCGCTACGCCGCGATTGCCCGCAGGATGGCGCCGTCAGATTCCCAAGTGAGCCTTCCCGTGCGCACCATCATGTTGATGTGTGCGAGTGTCTCGCTGAAGGCGAACGACATGGTATGCGGGTCAAGTTCCCGATTGAAGAGGAACGGCCTCACCTCCGCCGTTGTCAGGGCGCGTCCCCGGCATGCTTCCTCGATGATTCTGCACCGCTGTTCATGATGATGTGCCAGTTCCGCGGTGCGGCCATGCAGGCCGGTAAAGGGCTGCCTGTGGCCGGGCAGGACCAGAACGTCGTCGTCGATTTCCTTGGAGATGCGTGACAGCGACAAAAGGTACTGGCCAAGCGGGTCGGCGTCGGGGCTGATGGCGAGGACGCTGATATTGGGAGTGATGGCCGGCAGCACTTGGTCGGCACCGAGAAAGATGCCTTCGAATCGGCTGAGAAGCATAGCCTGATCGACCGAGTGGCCGCCGCCGGTGGAGACTTCAAGCTCGCGGCCGCCGATATTCAGCCTGTCGCCGTCGTTCACTGGCCGGTAGTGCCACGGAAGGCCGGTAATGGTACGTTTGTAGCGGTGGCCCTGGTTGATGATGATGTCGGCGAAGCGGGTGTCCATACCGTGCCTGCGGTAGAAATCCTGATACCCTTCGACATCGACGGCCTCGGCATTGTGGGCGAGGTGTTGGGCGAAGAAGAACTCCGAGTCCGTCATGTGGATCGGCACGCCCAGGCGATCGACAAGCCAGCCGGCCAGCCCCATATGGTCCGGATGGTGGTGGGTCAGGATGAGGCGCGTGATCGGCTTGCCGCGCAGCGGTCCGTCGAGAAGAGCCAGCCAGGCCTCTTTGGTCGCCTCGTCGCCTATGCCCGTATCGATCGCGGCGAAACCGTCGGCGTCCTCAAGGAAGAAGATGTTGACGTGATTGAGCGCGAACGGCAGCGCCAACCTCGCCCAAAGCAGACCGTCAGCGACTTCGACTACTTCGCCGCGATCGGGCGGAGTGGACAGACGCAGGGCGGTTTCGACACTATTGGGCAAGGAGATATCCTAGAAAGATCAGTAACTTGCTGTCAGCGGGACGACATCGGAAATCGGCCTGGCGAGATAATGGACGAAACGAATAAAAACCGCTAGCAAATAATCAGCTAGCGTATTAAATGTTCGCTCAGCCGGATATGAACCAGGGGCGCTGTAGAAGCTGATGGAATACGGGATCACCTCGATTGGCGCCTATGTGCCACGCTACCGTCTCGCTCGCGGCGCGATTGCCGCGGCTCACCGCTGGATGGCGCCGTCCCTGTCCGGGGCAGCCAAAGGCAATCGCGCATTCTGCAGCTGGGACGAGGACGCCGTGACGATGGCGGTCGAGGCCGGGCGCGACTGTCTCCGGGGCGTCGGCGCCGAAAGCATCGGATCGCTCGTGCTGGCATCGACAAGGCTTCCTTATGCCGATCTCCAGAACGCGGTCATCGTGGCGGGCGCGCTCGGTCTTCGGCCCGACCTCGTGACGTCCGACGTCGCGGGCAGCCAGCGGGCGGCAACCACGGCCCTGCTAAGCGTCCTGACACAAGGCAAGGGCCGGACACTTCTGGTCGCGTCCGACAAGCCGCACGCGAAGCCGGCAAGCACGCAGGAGCTCTACTTCGGCGCCGGCGCCGCCGCTGTCACGGTCGGCGAGGGAGACGTGATCGCGCGACTGCTCGGGCACGCTTCCGTTGCCGCTTACTTCGTCGACCATTTCCGATCTGCCGACGTCGAGACCGACTACTTCTGGGAGGAGCGGTGGGTGCGCGACGAGGGCTATGCCAAGATCGCTCCGCGTGCAGTCAAGTTGGCGCTGGCGAATGCCGGCGTCGCGATATCCGACATCAGGCACTTCGTCATGCCGTCGCTATTCCGTGGAGCGGCACAGGTCGTTGCCAAGGCGGTCGGGTTCGCAGGAGACGTCGCCGACGGTCTGGATGCCGAGTGTGGCTACACCGGTGCCGCACATCCCCTACTGATGCTCGCTTCGGTGCTCGCGAAGGCGGAGGCGGGGGAGCGGATCCTGCTCGTCGGCTTTGGCCAGGGCGCGGACGCCCTTGTACTGGAGGCGAGCGGCAGGCGCATGGATGCCGCCGACTGGCGCGGCGTCGACGATGCAATTGCCGACCGCTACCTGACGAACGACTACCTGCGCATGTTGTCCTTCCAGGGTGACATCGACCTCGAATGGGGAATGCGCTCGGAGAAGGCCGGCAAGGCGGCCCTGACGGATGCGTATCGCAACGAGCACCAACTGTCGCATTTCAACGCCGGCCGCTGCCGCGCCTGCGGGACCGTGCAGTTCCCTCAGATGGCCTATTGCGTCAACTCGGTCTGCAAGGCTCCGTCGAGCCAGTTCGATTCACAGTCCCTGGTCGATGAGCCGGCCAAGATCCTCACGTTCACGGCCGATTGGCTTTCCTATCATCCCGCGCCGCCTCTCTATGTCGGATTCGTTCAGTTCGACAACGGCGCCCGCTTGCTCATGGAGATGATCGACGCGCCGGCCGACGCAATCGATGTGGGTGTCCCTCTGAAGATGGTCTTCCGTATCAAGGAGCGGGACGCCATTCGTGGGTTCAATCGCTACTTCTGGAAATCGACTCCGGTAAGGATTTAGGAGGCTCTCATGGCCACAGGTATCAAGGACAAGGTCGCCATCATCGGGATGGGTTGTTCCCAGTTCGGCGAGCGTTGGGACACTGGCACCGACAAGCTGTTGGCGGAAGCATTCGATGAGGCGCTGGCAGACGCGGGTATCGAGCGTGAGCAGATCGAGGCCGCTTGGTACGGGTCGTGTATCGACTCGGTGAATGTCGGCAATTCCGCCATTCCGGCCTCGGTTGCGTTGCGGCTCGACGGCATTCCGGTATCTCGCGTTGAGAATATGTGCGCCACCGGGACGGAAGCGCTTCGCGGCGCAGCCTATGCCGTGGCCTCGGGCGCAGTCGATATCGCGCTCGCCATAGGCGCGGAGAAGCTCAAGGATACCGGCTACGGTGGTCTTCCGACTGCATACAAGGGCACTTTCAATGATTTGTGGCTGCCGCTCGGGTCGGCGCCTGCCGGCTTCGCTCAGCTCGCAGCCGGCTATCGCAACAAGTTCCAGGTCTCCAAGGACGAGTTGAAGAAGGCGCTCGCCCACGTCTCGTGGAAGAGTCATCAGAACGGGGTTCTGAGCCCGAAGGCGCACTTCCGCAAGGAGGTCTCGATGGAGACCATCCTGAATGCGCCGATGATCGCCGAGCCGCTTGGACTCTACGATTGCTCCGGCGTGAGCGACGGAGCGGCCGCAGCGATCGTCACAACGCCGGAAATCGCGCGGGCGCTTGGGAAGAAGGATATGGTCACGATCAAGGCCATCCAGCTCGCGATCAGTTCAGGCGTTGAAACGACCACCAACCAGTGGGATGGAAGTCACGTGCGCAACACCCGCACCGCCGCGAAACGGGCCTATGAGGAAGCCGGTATCACCAATCCGCGCAAGCAGGTCAGCCTGATGGAGGTGCACGACTGCTTCTCCATCACCGAATTGGTCACGATGGAGGATCTCTTCATCTCCGAGGAAGGGCGTGCCGTCCGAGACATTCTCGACGGTTTCTACGACCGCGAGGGCGGCGGCGTGCCTTGCCAGGTAGACGGCGGACTGAAGTGCTTCGGCCATCCGATCGCTGCAACGGGCTTGCGCATGGCTTACGAGAACTACACGCAACTGCTCGGCCGCGCCGGCAAGCGCCAGCTCGACAACCCCACGATGGGCCTGTCGCACAATCTCGGAGGCGTGCCTTATCTCGGCATCGCAGCAATCTCCATCCTCGGCCTGCATTCCTGAGGCCGAAGATGTCAGCACCCTACTTCGACGAAATGTCGGTCGGCCAGGTCTTCAGGCACGAACTGCGCCGCACGATAACCGAAGCCGACAATGTCTTCTTCAGCGCACTGACCCACAACCCCGCTCTCCTTCATCTCGATGAGGAATACTGCCGCACAGAGACCGAGTTCGGCCAGCGTCTGGTCAACTCGGCCTTCACGCTCGGCCTGATGGTGGGCATCTCGGTCGGAGACACGACCTTGGGTCGGGCCATTGCAAATCTTGGCTGGGACGAGGTTCGCTTTCCCAAGCCGCTGTTTCACGGGGACACGGTTCGGGTCGAGACGGAGGTTCTCGACCTGAGGGAGAGCAAGTCGCGGCCCAGCGCTGGCATCGTGACGTTCGTTCACCGAGCCTACAACCAGAAGGGCGAGCTTGTCGCATCCTGCAAGCGGATGGGTTTGCAGCACAAGCGTCCAGCACCGCAGGGAGCGAGTGCATGACGAACCTCCGCTCCTGGCTGTTCATACCCGGCGACAGCGACAATAAGCTTGCCAAGGCCGACGGTTCGACCGCCGACGCCATCATCCTCGACATCGAGGATTCCGTATCGCCGGAGCGGAAGCAACTAGCCAGGGATATGATTCGTACCTTCCTCGACGCCCGACCGCGACACGAACGCCGGACGCAGCTCTGGGTCCGTATCAACGCGCTCGACGATGCTGCACTGCCGGACCTCGCCGCCGTCGTTGGTGGCGCGCCGGACGGCATCATGATTCCTAAGACCAACGGCCCCGAAGACATCGTCACGCTTGGCGATTATCTCGACGCGCTCGAAACGCGCGAGGGCGTGGCACCCGGTAGCACGCGCATTCTGCCGGTCGCGACCGAGACGCCGATCGCGCCTCTCAGGCTGGCGCACTTCGCCGAGATCTCTCTGCCGCGCCTTCTGGGCCTGACTTGGGGCGCCGAGGATCTCAGCGCTGCGCTTGGTGCGAGCACGAACCTCGATTCCAGCGGTAAGTGGGCGATGACCTACCAGTTAGCGCGATCGTCGATGCTCCTTGCGGCAAAGGCCTGCGGCATCCAAGCGATCGATACACTTTATGTCGACTTCCGCGACGATGCGGGGCTTGCCGCATCCTGTATGGCGGCAGCTGCCGAAGGCTTCACCGGACGGATCGCCATTCATCCGGCCCAGGTCGACACGATCAACCGCGCATTCGCGCCGTCGCCGCAAGCGGTCGAACATGCGCACCGCGTGGTTGCCGCCTTCGCAGCCAGCCCTGGCGCCGGTACGGTGGCGCTCGACGGCAAGATGGTCGACATCCCTCATCTCAAGCAGGCCCATAACGTGCTCGCCATGCACCAGGCCTATGCCAACCGAGGCTGACGATGGTGAAACGGACACTCTTCTCTCCTGAGCACGATCAATTTCGCGAAAGCGTCCGTCGTTTCGTGCAAGCCGAAATGGTGCCGCATCACGCGGAATGGGAGCAGAACAAGATCGTTCCCCGCGGTATGTGGCGCAAGGCCGGCGAGATGGGCATGCTGTGCTGCAACGTGCCAGAGGAGTATGGCGGATCCGGCGCCGACTGGCTCTACAATGTCATTGTCATCGAAGAGCTTGCCCGCGAAAACCTGAGCGGTCCGGGCTTCATGGTCCATTCCGAGATGGTGGCCCCTTATATCCTTTCCTGGAGTTCCGAAGAGATCAAGCGGACATGGATCCCGAAGATGGTGACCGGCGAAGCGATCGGTGCGATCGGCATGACCGAGCCGTCAGCCGGCAGCGACGCGAAGAACATCAAGCTGCGCGCGGTACGCGACGGCGGCGATTATGTCCTCGACGGTCAGAAGGTCTACATATCCAACGGCCAGAACGCCGATCTGGTCGTAACGTGCTCCAAGACCGATCCGAATGCGGGCGCCAAGGGCGTGACGCTGATCCTGGTCGAGACTGATCGCCCGGGGTTCAAGCGTGGGCGCAATCTCGACAAGATCGGCCTGAAGGCGCAGGACACGTCCGAGCTTTTCTACGCGGGCGTCCGCGTGCCCGTCGGCAACCGGCTCGGCGACGAAGGCCGCGGCTTCGCGATGATGATGACGAAGCTTCCGCAGGAGCGTCTGACGCAGGCGGTCCGGAGTATCGTCGTGGCCGAGCGGGCGATCCGCTGGACGGTGGACTACACTCGCGAACGCAAGGCGTTCGACGGCACGATTGCCGATTTCCAGAACACGCAGTTCGTCCTGGCCGCCCTCGACGCCGAGACGACCGCGTTGCGGGTGTTCGTCGACTGGTGCATCGCCGAGTTCCTGAAAGGCCAGTTGTCCGCAACCGATGCCGCAAAGGTGAAACTCCTGGTTACCGATCTCCATTGCAAAGTCGTGGACCAGTGTCTGCAATTCTTCGGCGGCTACGGCTACATGATCGAGTACCCTATCGCACGCGCCTATATCGATGCCCGCATCACGCGGATCGCCGGCGGCGCCGCCGAAGTAATGAAGCAGATCATTGCCCGCGACCTCTTCGCCGGGCCGGCCGAATAGTGCCTCTGGCCGCGGGCTGGGAACGGGTGTGCTGATGGCTTGTGCCGCCTCCGGGATTCCAGGTCTCTTTGAGACGGGCGAACGCGTATTTGTTCCGGGTTCTGCATCCGCGCCGGTCGACATCCTGAAATGGCTTGAAGAGGTTCCGGAGCGCAGCGCCGGCCTGGAATTGACGACGACCCTCATCGCTGGGATCAACCGTTTCGACGTCGCGCGCCTGCACCCGACGGCGCGGACGGCCGGGAACTTCATGCAGAGCGACTTCCGGGAGCCTCAGCGCCAAGGCCGCTTTCGGTACCTGCCCATCACCTATGCCGGATTTGTCCGCTACGTTCGTGAAATATACCAGCCGGACGCGGCCATCGCGGTCGTCTCGCCGCCGAATGCCGCTGGCGAGGTGTCGCTGGGACTTTCGGTCGAAATGACGGCATTATGTCTCGCACGAGCTCGGCGGACGATAGCGGTGGTCAATTCGAGAATGCCTTTTCTGGCGCGCTCGGAACGCCTCCCGCTGAGCAGTTTCGACGTAGTGCTTCACAGCGACACTGAACTTCCGACCTATGGCGGCGCTTCGCAGGGCGGCGATGCAGAGACGATCGCATCCCACGTCGCCTCACTCGTCGACGACGGTGCCGCCCTTCAGGTGGGGCTCGGAAAGGTTCCGGACGCGATCCTGAGGGCCGTGCTCGATCGCCGCCGGCTGCGCATCCACTCGGGAATCGTATCGGACGGAGTAATTGGCCTGGCTCAGGCCGGGGCTCTCGATTCCGGGTTTCCCCACGCGGTTTGCGGTATCGTCGGCACACGCCGTCTGTACGACTGGGCGGAGAGTCAGGACCTAATCCGTGTGCAGGGATGCGACCAGACCCACGATCCCGCTCGCATCGCCGGCATAGACGGCTTTATCGCCATCAATTCGGCGCTGACGGTCGATCTGTTCGGCCAATGCGATCTCGAAACCGCCGCGGGTCGAACGGTCAGCAGTTTCGGCGGTGCCCCCGACTTTGCCCGGGGCGCTCGGAATTCGCGAGGAGGCCTGAGCATCGTCGCTCTGCCGGCCACCTATCTGAGTCCGGCAGGCGTCGCTTCGCGCGTAGTACCGCGTCTCGGCCCCGAGAACATGGTGTCGATCGCTCGCTATGACGTCGACGTTGTGGCGACGGAATACGGCCTTGCGGATCTGCGTGGCAGATCCGTGTACGAGCGTGCCGAAGCATTGATAGATGTGGCGGCGCCCGAATTCCGCGCCGAGCTGCGCGACCGATGGGCCGAGATTTTAGAACGCATCTAGGGAGAGATTGACATGCGCCGAGCCGACAAGGTGATCATCAGCTGCGCCATCACGGGATCGATCCATACACCGTCCATGTCGCCCTATCTGCCGGTGACGCCCGAGCAGATCGCGGATCAGGCGATTGCAGCGGCCGAGGCCGGTGCGGCGATCTTGCATTTGCACGCACGCGTGCCCGAAACTGGGCGCCCGACCCAGGACCCCGCGCAGTTCGCCAAGTTCCTGCCCTCGATCAAAGAGCGGACGGACGCAATCGTCAACATCACGACGGGCGGCGGCCTCGGTATGACGCTCGACGAGCGCCTCGCCGCGGCGAAGTGGGCGAAGCCCGAGATCGCCTCGATGAACATGGGGTCGTTCAACTTCAACATTTCGGGCGCAGCGGCCCGCATGCGGGAGTTCAAGCACGACTGGGAACTGCCCTACCTCGAGATGACGAAGAACTTCATCCTGTCCAACACGTTCGAGCAGATCGAGCGGGGTATGCGGGAACTCGGCGACCTCGGCACACGCTTCGAGTATGAATGTTACGACGTAGGCCATCTCCACAATCTGGCGCATTTTGCCGAGCGCGGCATCGTCAAGCCGCCATTCTTCGTTCAGTGCATCTTCGGCATCCTTGGAGGCATCGCGCCCCAGCCCGAGCACATGCTTCACATGAAGGCGACCGCCGACAGACTGTTCGGCGACGATTACTATCTATCCATCCTCGCCGCCGGACGGCACCAGATGCCCTTCGTCACCATGGGCGCGATCCTCGGCGGTAATGTCCGGGTTGGTCTGGAAGACAGCCTCTTTCTCGGTCGCGGCCAACTCGCAAGATCCAACGGGGAGCAAGTGGCCAAGATACGCCGCATTCTTGAAGAACTCTCGCTCGAGATTGCCACGCCGGACGACGCCCGCAGGATGCTGGAAACCAAGGGACCGGAGAACGTCGGATTCTAGGCCAGCCCCCATTCGGAGAGCGCCTGCTCGATGTCTATCCGTATTTCCTGCGGAAGAGATCGGATCGTCCCGGGTGTCTCGCTGAAGCGTGGTGCCGGCGCGGGAGCCTCGACGCCATCGACCCCCAGGTACGACTGGCGAGCCCGCATATGTGGATGCTGCCGGCTTTCCGACATCGTGAGGACGGGCGCGAAACAGCAATCGGTCCCTTCGAGCAGTTCGCACCATTCTTCGCGCGTTCGGCCGCTAAACAGCGAACGGAAACGCTCACGCAGCAACGGCCAGCCGGCACGGTCGTACTGCTCGGGTAGCGTCTCGGAGTCCAGCCCCGTCAGTCTCAGGAACTCGCGATAGAAGCGGGGCTCCAGCGCGGCAAGCGAGACATGCTTGCCGTCTTCGGTCTCATAGACGGAATAGAATGGCGCGCCGCCGTCGAGCAGGTTCTCGCCTCGCGTTTCGATCCAGGTTCCGGCCTGGGACCGGGCATGGAACGGCGTCATCAGGCTTGCGGCGCCGTCCACCATGGCGCAATCGACGACCTGACCGATGCCGGATTTCCTCGCATGGGCCATCGCCGCCAGCACGCCCATCGCTAGATACATCGATCCGCCGCCGAAATCGCCGACAAGATTTAGCGGCACGACCGGCGGACCGTCCTTGTGCCCTATAGCGGCGAGTGCACCGCTCAGTGCGATGTAGTTGAGATCGTGGCCGGCCGCCATTCGCAGCGGCCCATTCTGGCCCCAACCTGTCATCCGCCCGTAGACGAGCCGCGGATTGCGGACAATGCAGACGTCCGGTCCCGCGCCGATCTTCTCCATCACGCCCGGGCGGAAACCTTCGATCAGCACGTCGGCCTTGTCGACCAGACGGAGCAGCGCGCCAAGGTCGTCCTGTGACTTGAGGTCGAGCGCGACGTGGCGCTTGTTGCGGTTGAGGAGATCGTATTTGGGCGAATGGTGGAACGTATCGTCACCACCACCCCGTCGTTCCACCCTGATAACGTCGGCCCCGAGATCGGCCAGCAGCATGGCACAGAAGGGCGCCGGTCCAATGCCCGCCATTTCGATGATTCGCGTACCCTCTAGCGGCCCCACGCTTCCACTCCCTTGCGTGACCTTAATCACTTCGTTCAGAGCAGCCGGTAGCTAATCAGAAAGCTCCGACCGGCTTATCAGGTAGGGGGTCTGAAGGGCAAAAAACCTTACTTCGCATCAGGGGTGCGGTCGGCACCAAATTCATGCGTGACTGCCAGAGCTGACGAGCAGCTCCCCCTTAACTGCCCTGAGGCTGAGACGCAATCGAGAGAAATTGGTGACGTCCCTGAACGTCGTGTAGCTGAGTGGCGCGCTAGTCATCGGTGCTTTGCGGTCGGGTCTGTTTGTCGATAGCAGCTCCTCATTGGAAGGACCGCCGATGACAGGCATGATGAACCTGCGCGCGCTTGTCGAGAAGACACGTGTCGCCGATCTGCTGCGCGAGATGATCGGCTTCGCAGCCGAGCTGACGGAGATGGGGGTGGGCCCGGCTAGCGGGGGGATACTTCGGGCGCAACCTCGTCTCCGCACTTGCGGAGGATAGCGGCAGAAGCGTCGGAGAATGCGTTGCGACTACGATAATCTTGCGCGTCGGCTCTATCGGATCGCCCGCTACCCGTTCCATTTCCTCCAAGAGGAAGGCCTGATGCTGCGGATGTAGCGAGATTTCGGGTTCGTCAATCAGCAACACGCCAATTTCGTCATTGTGAATGGCCGCCAGCAATGCAACTAGTTGAAGAATACCGCTTGCCTTGTAGTTGGCCGCGTAGGAAGGGCCGCCGCCTACGGGCGCTATCCGAACATTTAGGCCCTGCTGCGACCATGACAATTTGACACTACGATCTAATAACTGTTGCAATCGCGCCTCAACTTTAAGTCGCAGTTCGGCACGCGCGTCTAGCGCCAACAAGGGGCCGGTCACGCTTTCGATTTCCCACCATTGCCGACGATAGCTGGCGTTCCCGACCGCCGCGTCATCGCTGTTTATACCGCCCGGCGAGTTGACTGACGCTCGGTAAGCCTCAAGAGGACTGCTTCGGCCCGCAGCCAGAAAATGAACTTTACGCCCTAGCGAAGTAATACTGTTGTTCGATTGTAGCACTGACTTGATACCGCGCAGTGCGCGCGTCTTTCCGCTACCGTTGGGTCCCACTAGAGTATTAATGCCGGCTTGTATATTGACGACTGCTTCAGTTTCCGAATCGCCAAGCAATCGCAAACTGACGCCTAGCGGCCAGACGGCTGTAGCCGGTTCCTGAGCGGTAGCCAACTTTGATTTCCCCTTTGCGGCCCGGTCGCAACTGCAACCTTTCCGCCCTAGAATTTGCACCAGCGCCTTAGATCGAGAAATTGTGTCCCGGCAGAATGTCGTCCGCAGACTTATCTACGGCCAGCGTCAGCGCCGAGGGATTGGTGATCGACGAATCGTATCGAACGCGCATTGTACTGACGCCAGCACCGCTGACGTTGGTCACGCCTCGAATCGCTCGGACTGCTTGGAACAATTCCTGACGCTTTCCCGCGGGCCAGCCGGAGCATTCAAAGTCGAGAACGGGTTCGCGCCCGATAGAAAGGTCTGTGGTCGGCATTATACAGGAATAGCCGCGTAATATGCTGCGGACAATAGATCTGAAATGATCAGATCAAATTTGGCTACTAGCAGCAAAACGCCATTTTTGGCGTGTTAGCGAGTTGGTAACCGCGGGCAGGGGCGGCTGAGTGCAGAGATTGCCTCGGCTTCCTGCCGGGTCATGGCAGCTCTCGGGACTCAACGCTCAGCGCGTGTACGACCGTAATGAGGTCGGACGCAGAACGGCAGCTTACCCCTTGCCGATCCCCAGAACCGGACAGTCCGATGTCGGCCCCAAACCGGTAGGCTCATGAATGGCCATCCTTCGTGATTGGCAAACCGTACCGCTAAACTAGGCGAGCGAAAAGTTCATCGCTGACGCTTTCACAATGTGCTCGCTGCACGACGCAGTCTTCGTCTGGATCGTCCAAACGTATGGCGAACATAGTTCCGACCTGCGTCTTTGAAGGCACACTCAATGGCCAGACGGCGAAAGCAGGGCGTGGCAACGGCCACCGCTACTCCGGTTTTAGCCGCTCAATTCTGATCTCGACCCGGCGGTTGATGTCACCAGCGCCAAGTCGCGCCTCGAATTCGACGGTGCGTATCAGTCCCGGCGTGGGATCATACGTCACAATGCCGCCCTCGACCACGCTCATTCCGTTGGCGGTGGCCTGTGCCACCAGGGCTTCCGCCTCGGGAGCGTCCAGCCCGCCAGCCTGCGCGGCCAGGGTGGCAAGCTCGGGGCCGAGCGTGTCGCGGGCTGCATGCGGGTTGGGGGTGATACGCCAGACGAACAGCAGATCCTCGCTGCTCTCCTCCCGCCCGCCATAGGTCTCGAGCTTCGATCCTGGCACGAAGAACCACGCCGGGAGATCCAGCCCTTCCGTCACCATCCATGTCGCGTCCCGGCGGAACGGGCGCAGGTGCGCCACCGAAGTGACCCAGAGCGGGCGCATGACGGCGCCGATCCCGTCGGGCGCGAAGAACGGCAGCAGACGCTCGATCGCCGCCGCGGTTGCTGGATCCGTCAGAGCGGGCAGCCGCTCGGCGAACCGGACCTTCACGCGCGCCCAGTCAATTTCCACCGGAGCGCCGAGCCGTAGCATCTTGAAAGGATAGGTTTCGTTTTCGATCGCTCTGGCGAAAAGGTAGGCGATATCGCGCTCTACATTCTCGACCGCCCGGACGGCGCGGATAGAATAGCTTCCCTTCAGCATGTCGGGCGGTTCTTCGCCGGTCAGCCGCAAATGCAGTTCGTGCGTCCATTCCGCGCGCCGCTGGTCGCCGCGGAAGCTATGTTTCTGGACACTCTGGATGCGAAAGACAATGTCCTCGTCCATAGGCGGGAAGAATCCAAGGCGCACAAATTCTTCGGAGTTGTCCTGAGCAATCGCTCCGAAGGCGACGAGGAACGTCAGGACAAAGCCGCACAGTCTCAAAACCCCCATAGGTCGTCCTTCTGCCGGTGGGGCGAGTAGTGTGGATTACCTATGGGAGGCCGGCGATTGTCAAGTTCGGGCTGGCCGGCGCCCGGCGGGGCAGTGGCGCAACGCGCCTAGCATGGCATAGCGAACTGAAATCTTACACTGTGGCGGTCATCCGAGCACAGCGACGCTTCGCGCAACGGCCTTATTGCGCGGCAAGATCGGGCTTGGGGTGGATAGGGACGGCAGATACCAGGCGGCTAGTTGTGGACGCTGCTTTTTGGCCCGCGAGCTTCGGCGGAGACGCGACGCCTTCGTAGACGCTCCGGCAACTTTGCCCTGACCACAATGCTGCGTCTTCTGTTCGTCTCCCCACCCCTCGATTTGCTTGACAGCTCAAGCAGGATTTCAACTCGTGCGGGCCAGAAGTTGGAGCGCGAATTTAGATTGCGATCATACTCTAATGAGGGTATGGATGTCGCTCGCAATCTAAATGTGGACATCCCGATGAGAATGAACCGTGCCAAGGCCGCTGAGAACAGGGATGCCGTGATCGAAGCGGCGAGCAGACTGTTCCGGCAGCACGGATTCGACGGCATCGGACTGAAGGATCTAATGGAGGCTGCGGGCTTAACCCAGGGCGCCTTCTACAAGCAGTTCGCCTCCAAGCAGGACCTGATTGCTCAGGCTTCCAGTAGAGCGTTCGAGAGAGCCGGCCAGCGCCTAAGCATGGCTGCCGAGAAGAACCCGTCCGATCCGCTGGGCGAGGTGGTCGCGTTGTATCTCAGCATGCGCCACCGCGACGAGCGGCTCGACGGGTGCCCCGCAGCGGCGCTCGGTGCGGAAGCCGCCCGGCAGCCGGCCGAGGTGAAGGCGTCGTTCGAGGCGGGGATGCTCGCCTATCTACGATTGCTCGACCGCTGGCATGGCGAGCCCGACGGCGCTCCCTCCGAACACGCCCTGGCAACTCTTTCCACGATGGTCGGCGCCATCGTGCTGGCGCGCGCGGTGAACGATGTTGATCTCGCCAGCGGCCTCCTAAGGGCGGCAGCGAACGCCATCGGTGGAGGAGAGCGGCAGTGAGCCCGGCCTGCCCGAAAATTCAAGACCCCATTCCCGCCAAGCCGTCGGCGCCCAGAGTTGACGGCGGGATCCTGTTCATCCTCGCGGGCCTGTCGGCGGTCGGTGCGCTGGCGACCAACATCATCCTCCCCGCCTTTCCACAAATGGGTGTCGATCTCGGCGTGTCGTCGCGCGAACTCGGCCTGGCACTGAGCAGCTTTTTCATCGCCTTCGCGCTCGGCCAACTGCTCGTGGGGCCGCTTTCCGATCGCTTGGGCCGACGTACCCTGGTGCTCGGCGGTCTCGTGTTGTTCCTTGCCGGCAGCGTGATATGCGCCATGGCACCCTCTCTGCCCATGCTGGTAGCGGGTCGGGTCGTTCAGGCACTCGGCGCGTGCGCAGCTTCGGTCTTGTCGCGCGCTATTGCCCGCGACCTCTTCGACGGCGACGCGCTGGCCCGCGCGCTGGCCTTCATCATGGTGGCGGGAGCTGCCGCACCGGGCTTCGCGCCGCTCGTCGGCAGCGGCCTCGAGGCTGTCGCCGGCTGGCGCGTGACATTTCTCGTCGTCGCCACGGCCAGTGTCGCACTCGCCGCTTTCTACGCTCACCGCGCAGGGGAGACCTTGTCTCCCGACCGCCGGACAGTCGTTCCCCTCTCAAAGATCGGCGGCGCCTATGTGCGCCTCGCCATCGATCCGCGCTTCATACTACCGGGGATCGCAGTGAGCTTCATCATCGGCAGCCTCTATACGTTCTTCGCCGCGGCCCCGAGCCTGATGATGGACCAGCTCGGCCTCTCCGGCCTGCAGCTCGGCCTGTACTTTGCCGCCACGGTGCTGATCGTGTTCGCTGCCGGTTTCCTCGCGCCCCGTTTTGCGCGACGATGGCGAGCCAAGTCGGTCGCCATGGCGGGTCTCGGCACAGCGCTCTTGGGCGCCCTGTCACTCTTCTGGGTAGCGACGGCCCCAAGCATCGCCTCGCACACGGTGGCGCTCGGGCTCTTCCTGCTCGGCATGGGCCTGGTCAATCCGCTCGGCACCGCAATCACGCTCAGCCCCTTTGGGTATCAGGCGGGGCTGGCATCGGCACTGCTTGGCTTCCTTCAGATGGCCTGCGCAGCGATCGGCGCGGCGTTGACCAGCGTACTGCCGCTGACTCCCTTCCTGTCACTGGCGGTCGTCATGAGCGTGGGAGCATCGCTGGCGGTCATAGCCTTTGGTCCTGTATTTCTCGGCCTCTCCAATGCGCCCCGACCGGACACAGAACCCGAACTTGCAGGGAAGCCGTCATGAAGCGCGTTGTAGTCACAGGCATGGGTGCGGTTACGCCGCTTGGATCTGGCGTCGAGCTATCCTGGAAGCGTCTGCTTGAAGGCCGGTCCGGCATCCGTGCGCTATCGGATGAAACGGTTCGTGACCTGCCTGCGCGGGTCGGCGGCGTTGTGCCCTCGAAGTCCGAAGCAGACTCCGGCCTCGACCCCGACACCGTCATGCCGCCGAAGGACCAGCGCAAGGTCGACAGGTTTATCCTCTTCGCCCTCGCCGCTGCCGACGAGGCGGTCGCGCAGTCCGGCTGGAAACCTGGCACCGAACAGGACCGGCAGCGCACTGCCACCATCATTGCGTCCGGCATCGGCGGATTTCCCGCAATAACGCAAGCCGTGCGGACGGTGGATGAGCGCGGGCCGCGGCGCCTGTCGCCCTTCACCGTACCGTCGTTTCTGGTCAACCTGGCCGCCGCTCACGTGTCCATCAGGCACGGCTTTAAAGGCGTGCTTGGCGCACCGGTCACGGCCTGCGCCGCAGGCGTGCAGGCAATTGGCGATGGCGCAAGGCTCATCCGAGCTGGCGAGGCGGATGTTGCCATCTGCGGTGGCACCGAGGCCTGCATGAACATCGTCAGCCTCAGTGGATTTGCCGCTGCAAGGTCGTTATCGACTGGGTTCAACGACCGCCCCGAACGGGCATCGCGCCCCTTCGACCAGCACCGCGACGGCTTCGTAATGGGCGAAGGCGCCGGCATCCTCGTCCTTGAGGAACTCAATCACGCAATTGCCAGGGGCGCCGCCCCGATTGCTGAAATGGTGGGTTACGGCACCACGGCCGACGCACATCACATCACCTCGGGGCCCGAAGACGGCGACGGAGCGCGGCGCGCGATGTCGATCGCGATTGCGCAGGCCGGCATCTCGACCGGTCAGATCGGTCACCTCAATGCCCATGCGACATCCACACCCGTGGGCGATCTCGGGGAGATCGAGGCGATTAAATGCGTCTTCGGCCGGGACGGAGCCATTGCCGTCAGCGCCACGAAGTCCGCCACGGGCCACCTGCTCGGCGCAGCAGGCGGCATCGAAGCCATCTTCGCGATACTTGCCCTCAGAGACCAGATGGCGCCGCCGACGCTCAATCTCGACACGCCTGACATGGCTGGCGACGGGATAGATTTCGTAGCCCATCGGTCTCGCGCCCTCGATACCGAGTTCGCGATCTCGAACGGTTTCGGGTTCGGCGGCGTCAACGCCAGCGCTGTTTTCCGCCGCTGGATGCAATAGCGATCCACGAAAGCCGACCAGGAAACCCCATGCAAAAGAAGCCGGGCAGGACATCGTACGGTCAGAGGATCATGGTCGCAGGCGTCGGCGGCGCCGGCGGCAACGCGGTCAACAACATGATCGCGCAGGGCCTCCAAGGCGTAGAGTTCCTGTCTGCCAACACCGACGCCCAGGCACTCTTGATGTCGAAGGCCTCGCGCCTGATCCAGCTGGGGCCGAACGTCACCGAGGGACTCGGCGCAGGGTCACTTGCGGAGATCGGAGGCGCGGCCGCCGAAGAGTCGATCGACGAGATCGTCGAACACCTCAAGGGCGCCCATATGTGCTTCGTTACCGCTGGTATGGGCGGCGGAACTGGTACGGGCGCCGCGCCCGTCATCGGTCGCGCAGCCCGACAGATGGGCATTCTGACCCTGGGCGTCGTCACGCTGCCCTTCGCCTTCGAAGGCGCCCGTCGAATGCGCGTCGCTGAGAAGGGGCTGGAACAACTCCGGCAGGCAGTCGACACGCTAATCGTCATCCCGAACCAGAATCTGTTCCGCATTGCCGACGCGCACCTGACATTTGCCGATGCATTCGTGAAGGCGGATGGTGTGTTGCTATCCGGCGTGCGCAGCATCACCGACCTTGTCCTCAACGAAGGCCTCATCAACCTCGATTTCGCAGACGTGCGCACAGTGATGAGCGGCATGGGCCGTGCGATGATGGGAACCGGCGAATCTGCCGGCCCCGAGCGCGCCAAGGCGGCGGCGGAAGCAGCGATGTCCAACCCGCTCCTCGAAGGTACATCGATCCGGGACGCGACAGGGGTTCTTGTATCAATAGCAGGGGGGGCGGATCTGACGCTCTTCGACGTCGACCAGGCGGCAACGGCGGTTCGCGAATGCGTCGATCCCGACGCGGAAATCATCCTGGGCGCGGTCTTCGACGACGCCCTCAAAGGCAGGTGTCGCGTATCCGTCGTCGCCGCCGGACGCCGGCATTCGGCCGACATCATTGAGTTACGACGACGTTCAGCCGCGGGCTGACGCCGCCTCATCGCAATCAGTGGGAGAGACAACAGTGACCAGCAACCGACCCGTCGCCATCGTGACCGGCGCATCCTCCGGAATAGGTCTCGAAACAGCGCACGCCCTCGACGCGAAGGGCTTCAGGGTCTTCGGCACGAGCCGAAGCGCCCGCGAGAAAGCCGGATCGATCTCGATGCTCGCCTGCGACGTCACCGACGGCAGCAGCGTCCAGCGCCTCATCGCCGACGTCCTAACACAAGCGGGCCGCATCGACCTGTTGGTCAACAATGCCGGTACAGGGCTCGTCGGCGCTGCGGAGGAATCCTCCATCGGGCAGGCACAGGCCATCTTCGACATCAATGTCTTCGGCGTAGTGCGCCTCACCAAGGCGGTTCTTCCCGTGATGCGGCGGCAGGGATCCGGGAGGATCGTCAATGTAAGCTCGGTCCTCGGCCTGATTCCCGCGCCATATTCTGCGCTCTATGCGGCAACCAAACATGCGATCGAAGGCTACACCGAATCCCTCGACCACGAACTGCGGGCACAAGGCATCCGGGCGGTTCTGGTCGAGCCGGCTTTCACGCGCACATCCTTCGAGGGCAACGCGCTGAAGCCGGACCAGCCGTCACACGCCCATGACGCCATCAGGAGCCGGGTGGAGGGGCTGTTGCGCGAGGCGGTGGCGGCTGGCGACGATCCCGCCGAGGTCGCGTTGACGGTGGTGAAGGCTGCCACCGACGCCGCCCCCAGACTGCGCTATGCGGCCGGCAAGCGAGCCCGTCAGGTCAGCCTGCTGCGCCGGTTCGTGCCCGCTTCCGCCTTCGACAAGAGCATCCGCAAGCTGAACGGACTTCCTGCCTGAGGGCAACACCTTCCCCTCAGAATACACACTACTGGCAAATGCGATCAAAGCCCGGGTGTGGTCCGTGGGAAGCCAAGGATCTCTCGGACGGTCAGGTTGAGGCCTGCATCTTGGAACGGCAGAGATGAGTCCCACTCGCTGAATGGCGGTTGTTCGCCGAGCATAATCCGAAGTCGGATTGTCTGGAAACAACCCCGATCACGCCGACAAGTGGGGCGTACCTGCGAAGTCGGGTTACGGGAAACCGTCAGCGATCATGAGACGACCGGAATGGGCGGCTGCAGAAAGGCAGCTATCTGCGCAACTGCGCCGAGACCTGACAGTCTCCTTCCGGCCCCCATCCGGCCGTTGCACCACCGGCTCTCGATTTCGCTCCAATGCCGGTGGGCGGAGCGGAATCTTCAGGGGCAATTCAGGATCGACTGGACTTCGCTCGTAGAGGAAGCATTGCTGCTCGTGCGGTAAGGGCGGCGGAGGCTGGCTGAGCCGGTGGTAAGGTCGAAGCCCGCCTGCGAGCGGGCTTGCGTCAGTGCAACCGCCCGCGGTGGGCGGCCTTGTGACGGAGACCCGAGATGACCACCAAGCAAACCTTCGATTTGAACGATGCTGCGCCCGTCGGCGCGGCGCGGACCGACCAGCCAGGCGAGCCGGTGCCGGCACGCAAGCGCAAGGGCAGGGCACCTGCGGCAACCCGGACGCAGGCAGAAACTGAGCCCGCAGCCGCCTCCGTTTCGGCGCAGGATGCCGAGAACACGATGCCCCGCGCGGCGAAGGCCGGACGGGCCAACGAGACCGCCCCGGGAACGAGCGCCGCGCCTGCTTCCAATGCCGGTTCTGACTGTAAGGCCAAGGTCGCAGTGGCGGCCACCGAAGCAGCGGGTCCGAAGATGACAGCGCGCGCCACAACCAAGGCCGATCCCACCAGCAAACTCAATAGGACCGATGCCACCAAGGTCGGGGCGGCCGAGCCTGGCACCCACCAGTCCAGAAAGGGCGGTGGCATCGCCAAAGATGGTTCAAAGACCGAGTTGGTGGTGAAGAAGCTCCGTCTCGCCAAGGGTGTCAGCATCGAACAGCTGGTCGAGGCGACCGGCTGGCAGGCCCACTCGGTACGCGGCTTCCTCTCTGCGGTGGTCCGCAAGAAGATGAGCCTCAATCTGACCAGCGAGACGGGCAAGGACGGGGTGCGTCGCTACCGCATCGCAGACGGCGCGGTGAGCTGACCATGCGAGCGAGCCGCAGCAACTTGGAGCAGGAGGTCGCCGCCCTCGGCGACCTCGCGCGGGACGAACTGGCAGTCCTTTGGACGAAGGCACACGGCACTCCGCCGCCCAAGGGCGTGCGTCGCGACCTGCTGGTCCGATCCGCTGCCTGGCATCTACAGGCAAAGCGTCTCGGCGGATTGTCCGCCGAGACGCGTCGCCTGCTCAGGTCCGCCGTCAGCAGGGTTGAGAACGAGAGAGTCGCTCCCAACAAGCGATCGGGTAACGTGAGTGATGCACAGATCAAAGAGGTGCAGGACAGCGAAACCGCTGTCGACGATGGTGGCTGTGCGAATGTGGCAACACCGCCACGCCAGCGTCGACGCTTGAGCCCGGGTGCGCGGCTGATCCGAGAGTGGGGCGGCAGGACCCATGTCGTCGATGTGGTCGAGGGCGGCTATGTATTCGAGGCGAAGGTCTACCCCTCGCTGACTGCCGTCGCCGGCAGAATCACCGGCGCCCACTGGTCGGGACCACGGTTCTTCGGGCTATGACCGGCACGTCTCGATCCGCGTCTGCCACTCGACCGTCGCAGCCTCGCCTGCGCTGCGCGGTCTACACCCGCAAGTCGACCGAGGATGGTCTCGAGCAGGAGTTCAACTCGCTCGATGCGCAGCGCGAGGCCTGTGCCGCCTACATCGCCTCGCAGGTGGGTCTCGGCTGGAAGCTTGTGCCGGACCGCTACGACGATGGGGGCATCTCAGGCGGCACGCTGGAGCGCCCCGCGTTGCAGCGGCTCCTCCAGGACATCCGCGACCGGAAGATCGATGTCGTAGTCGTTTACAAGATCGACCGCCTCACCCGGTCGCTCGCCGACTTCGCCAAGATCGTCGAGGTGTTCGACGTTGCCGGCGCCTCCTTCGTCTCCGTCACCCAGCAGTTCAACACAACCACTTCCATGGGGCGGCTGACCCTCAACGTGCTGCTCTCGTTTGCCCAGTTTGAGCGCGAAGTCACTGCCGAGCGCATTCGCGACAAGATCGCGGCCTCGAAGAAGAAGGGCATGTGGATGGGAGGGACAGTCTCTTTCGGCTATCGCGTGCGGGAGAGAAAGCTGGTCGTCGAGGATGCCGAGGCCGCCGAAGTCCAGAAGCTGTTTGTCCGCTATCTCGAACTCGGGTCAGTACCTTCACTGGCCCGGGAGCTGAACGATCGATCGGGTCCGGTGGGGAGCACCATGCGCCTCATTCAAAGCGACACGGGGCAGGGCCGTCGCAGACCCTCCAGAAGGATTGGCAATGGAAAGCTGTACTACATGCTCGCCAATCCCATTTATATAGGGAGGATCCGGCATGGCGCCGAGACTCATCCAGGTGAGCATGAGGCGATCATCACCGACGCCACGTTCGAGGCGGTCCAGGCAAGGCTGGCCGATCACGCGCCACGCCCAAGAGGGACCGCGGTCAACCGTGACATTCATCTGCTGAACGGCCTCGTCTTCGACGAGACCGGAGATCGGCTGAGCCCCATCCACGCGACCAAGCAGGGCAAGCGTTATCGTTACTATGTCTCTTCGCGCCTCAAGGATGGACGTGCCAACCGTAACGACGGTTGGCGTATCCCGGCAGTCGAGATCGAGGCAATCGTGCTTAACCAGCTCAAGCTGGTGCTCTGCGACACGGCCATGCTGTCGCGGTGGATGCATGAGGCAGGTTACCCGCACGGCATCGAAGCGGGCCTTACAACAGCTGCAGAACGGTACCGCCTGCTGACTGAAGGCTCGGAACCCCATCAACTCCGAGAACCGATCGCCGGGCTCGTCCGTCGCATCGACATCGCTACCGATTCCATCAGCCTGCTCGTTATGAGGAGCGCCGTCGTTGCCTGGCTGGTGGAGACAACACCAGCGGGTAGCCCAACGAACGCTGGCCCCGCATCAGGAACCGTTGATCCTACCTCGGTCGCCAACGCCACATTCGACGGCAACTCCGACGATGATCGCGATCTCCATCGAATCGACCTTCCGCTCGCGATTCGACAGCGCGGCGTGGAGCGTCGATTGGTCATCGAAGGTCAAAACCCCTCTCGCGCTCGACTGGATCACACGCTGATCGATCTTGTTGCGAGGGCGCACATCTACCTCGATGCGCTCGCCTCTGGACGAGACCGTGCAGAGATCGCAGCCCACTATGGGGTGCATCCAGAAGACGTCAGTCGCCTGCTGCCGCTTGCTTTCCTGTCGCCGCGGATCGTCGACGCCATCCTGACTGGACGGCAACCGGCCGATCTGACAGCGCGATATCTTACCCGCGAGATCGACCTTCCGATCACCTGGAAAGCCCAGGAACAGGTTCTCGGCGCCGAGCCCATCTACGAAAACCTTCGATCAGAGCCTCCAGGGTAAAGGCTCGCGGCGTCTCGTTGCTACGAGCAACCGAATCGGCAGTAGCGGCCGCATGTAATCGTCTCGGAGCACACGCATCTCGCGACCATCGCCGTTCCGAAATAGTGGAAATCGAATTGGCGCCTCTGAGACGCGGGCGAAAAAAGCAGCGGAGATCGCTGACTTGAGACGCTTCCAGTCCACGAACTCGTACAGCCCCGCGCCGAAGCGCCTGAATTTGCGGCGCTATTTAAGTCGCTACAGAAACTTGACGAAAAACAGAGGCTGGATGGTGGAGCGCTCTGTCATGGAACCCAGGACCATAAAGTTCATTTCGGCCCGGCACTCGAGTGGCTCGCCGACGCACACGGCATCGACTGGATCGTGCTCGACGACTTCCTTTATCTCGGACACGCACGCCACCGCATGCATGCAGTGCCGGAGAAGACCGGCGCGGCGCTGCACGCCCGCCTGCTTGCTGCGGCTAAGGCCGCTGGCATTACCATCGTCACCGAGGCACGCGCGACGCGGCTCTTCGTCGGCGGGTCGGACAATATCGCGGCGGTCGAGATCGCGCGGCCCGACGGTGCCTGCGAAGTGATCGACTGCAAGGCGCTGGTGCTCGACTGCAGCGGCTTTGGCGGCAATGCCGAGCTTGTCGCCAGAAACATCCCCGAGATCGCCGACGGTCTCTACTACGGCCATGCCGGCAACACGGGCGACGCGCTCTTGTGGGGCGAGGCGCTTGGCGCCCGGCTCGAACATCTCTCGGGCTACCAGGGCCATGGCTCGCTTGCCCATCCGCACGGCATTTTGATCTCCTGGGCGCTGATGATGCGTGGTGGGGTCCAGGTCAACATTTTCGGCGAGCGTTTCTCGGACGAGAGCGGCGGCTATTCGGAGCAAGCAGTGCATGTGCTGGCGCAGCCGGATGGCATCGCGTGGGACATCTACGACCGTGCCATCCATGAGTTTGCGCTGGCCTTTCCAGACTACGCGGAAGCGGACAAAGCTGGCGCGATCCGCACGGCACCGGACGTTGCGGGATTCGCGGCGGCGACGGGGCTGCCTGAGAGGAGGCTGGCGGCGACCCTCGCTACGATTGAGGCCTGCCAAAAGGGCCAGGCGGTCGATCGCTTCGGGCGCGATTTCACAGGTGGTGCGCCACTCGCGCCACCGTATCAGGCGGTCAAGGTGACAGGCGCGCTGTTCCACACCCAGGGTGGGCTGATGATCGACGACCAAGGGCGGGCCCTGCGTTGTGACGGTGCCGCCATCGCCAATTTGTTCGCTGCAGGTGGCGCCGCTTGCGGCGTATCGGGTCCGCCCGTGTCGGGTTATCTCTCAGGCAACGGTCTGCTGACGGCTATCGCCTTCGGCTCCGTAGCCGGCACCGCCGCTGCCACCGACACCCTTAATTGATTGCGAACCGACTGATGAGCGCGCAACCTGCTGTTCGGTTTCGGTGGCGTCGCAGCTCCGTCCTCGTAGCACGCCCGATCCAATTTCGCCAAACAGGCCCGGCTTCAACTCTATGGTACCGCCTTCGGGCAGGCGTCTGCTTTCAGGAAGATCCGAAGCCGATACCTATGCCCGTGTTGGGGGCGCGTTGCTGACCGGCAGATCTGGGGCCGTTGAACGAACATGACGTAATCGCGGGAGCGGTGGCCACCTGAGAGATGGCGGCGATGTTCGAACCTCTAGCCGGCTGGCTGTCCCGCGATAGGATGAAGAACGGGCTCACGATCGGCACCGGACCCAGGCATCGAACGGAGGACAGCTGTGAAACAGTATATCGGTCTCGACGTCTCCATGAAAGAGACGGCAATCTCGATCCGGCAGGACGGCAAGAGGATCTGGCGGGGTAAGTGCGCGTCCGACTCCCAACTGCTCGCGGCGCTGATCCGCAAGCGCGCACCGAATGCCCGGCGGGTCGTGTTTGAGACTGGGCCGCTGTCGGTGTGGTTCTACCATTCGCTGACGGCAGAGGGCCTGCCGGTGATCTGCATCGACGCGCGACATGCCAAGGCCGCGCTGGATATGGCCGCGAACAAGACCGATTCGAATGACGCGGATGGCCTGGCACATCTGGCCGAGGTTGGCTTCTACCGAGAGGTTCGAGTCAAAGATTTGACAGCATGCTGATCCGCACACTGATCACAGCGCGGCGCCAGCTTCTCAAGATGCGTTTGCAAATATCCAACCAGATTCGTGGGTTGATGAAAACGTTCGGCCTCGTCGTGCCCAAAGGCGCCGGCAGCGTGTTCGAGCGCAACGTTTGCGCCCTTCTTCAGGGTGAGGACAAGCTGGCGCGGATCGTGGTTCCGATGCTTCGGGCCTGGAGTGATATCCGGCGCCAGACAGCAGAGCGCCGCGAAGGATCTGGATGCGTTTGTCGGTCGAGCAGGTGGATGACTGCTCAGTTGGGCCGTGTGGAAGTGAATAGGCGTCTTGGCATGACGTCACCGGCCACTGACATCTCAATGGCTTGGTATGCCGATCAGCGCCGAGACCCCGCGCCGATTTGACAGCTTGGCCGCGCTCGCCATTGTGGTGCGTCTTCTCGTCTCCACTCCGCGACTGGCCACACTGACGTGCCCTTGATTGACCTGGATCAAATTCTCCAGAAAATTCAGTGGTAATTTTGATACTTTGGCGATGGGCTGCGTACGGGGCATCTTTGCAGGTCGCCGGGACTGTCCGTGCCTTGTCCGCCTGAGGCGAGCCGCAAGAGGTCATTGAGAACAAGGGGCGATGCTGATGCTTCGGTCCTCGAGAAGAGCATGCAGCAAGTGGGCGCTGTTGCTGGCGTTGGCTTATGGGTTGCTAACCCAAGTGACGTCGGCTCCTGCCTTCCAAACCAAGGAAGCTCCGCTTCTTCAATACCCAAAATACAACCCGTTCGGCAGCAGGATCCACATCTGCACGGAAAAATTGCATAAACAGAATGATCGCGGCAAATATGTCTACAGATGCATATCCTTCATTTCGCAAGCCACATTCAACTCGTTCGTTGAAACGCTCTCCATGGACGAAGTTCTTCTTTTTGGGCTGGTAATGAAACATCGTCAAACTGTCTAAAACTTGAGCAGAGAGATGATTTAACGGTTTTGTTGGAATGGTCACGTGTCGTTGTGGATGAAAATGCGATCAATCATCTTAGAATTGTGACCCAGCCTAGCGACAGATCTCAGGTCGTCGACCTGCTTCCCGAGGACAATTATGTCGCATTGTTGCTGGAAGCTGTCAGCAGGCAAGAAATGTTTAGCAGGATTGAAAGACAAAAGAAGATGTACGACCGCGTGAAAATACTGTTCTCGTTTCGAACAATCAGGCATTGTCCAAAACAAGTGGCCTGCAATCTGTCCGAATAATACTCGCGGTCGACATGCGTGACGCGCAAGTTGAGTTGAGGCAGATGGTTGAGATGTCGTACGCCGGGGCCAAGGCGGCTGAGGCCCTGAAGAAGGGTCGACATCAGGTGCGTGAATGCAACTGAGACTGGGATGCGCGACGTCCCTTCGTTACTGTGCCGACGTCCCGCACAGGAGTCCAGACTGATTTCAAATGGCAGAGAGATGACGAGATCGGGATCCTGTGTTTGGCGGTTTCTTGCGCGTTTCTTCGATCCCGAGATTCGAGCTTGGCGCGGGGAAATGCCTTTGGCTGTGGTTTTCTGGGGCCATGGCGTGCTTGCAAGCTGCGTGCTCGCCGTTCTGCACGCAAGAACGCTTGATCGAGGACAACTGCTGTTCCAACAAGCCCTTATCTTTCTTTCTGTGCTCTACACGTGGTGGATTTTGTTCGTAATCTGGCGCTGTGCAGAGAACGCGTCTCCGTTCTGGGGCACCATGGCACGATGGTTGACCGTGGCTTGGGGGCTGAACACTGCGCTTGTCCTTGTTTTTCTGCAGTTCGATCTGTTGGTGCGATATGGGCAAGGATAGGGTGGCATCGGAGGGGGCCTCGGCCATCGCCGCCGCGCGACGCCTTCACCGCCTGATCCTCGACGGGGCTGCCTCGCTCTTTCCGGGGTATTTCGCGCTCGTGATGGCGACAGGCGTGGTGTCCATCGCCTGCCAACTTCTCGGGATGCGCCCCCTCGCGCTCGCGTTGGTTGCGGTGAACTGGGTGGCCTATCCGGCGCTCTGGGCGCTGACACTGCTGCGGGCGCTCAGGTTCCGCGAGCTACTCCTGCGCGACATCTCGGACCACCAGCGCGCGCCCGGCTTCTTCACCATCGTGGCGGGGACCTGCGTTCTCGGCACGCAGAACGTCGTCGTAGCGGGCGCGGTCGGGCTCGCTACGGCGCTCTGGTGGCTGGGCCTCGGGCTGTGGTTCGCAGTCATGTATGCCTTTTTTACCGCGGTCACGGTGCGGGTGCGCAAGCCGACGCTCGCACGCGGCATCAATGGGGCTTGGCTGATCGCGGCGGTCTCGACCCAATCGGTGGTCGTGCTGCGCGGCGTGATCGACGGCTCTGCCGCGCCGCCCGTGGTGATACAGTTCCAAGTCATCGCGATGTTCATGATCGGCTGCATGCTCTACTTGGCGATCATTCCGCTGATCTTCTACCGGCTGACCTTCGTGCCGCTCAGCCGTGAGGATTTCAGCCCTCCCTACTGGATCAACATGGGGGCAGTGGCGATCACGGCGCTCGCAGGATCGATCCTTATCCTGCGCGGCGGGACCTGGACGATGGTCACGCCGCTGTTGCCATTCCTTAAAGGCTTCACCTTCTTCTTCTGGGCGGTGGCGAGTTGGTGGATTCCGTTCCTCTTTGCGTTAATGATCTGGCGGTACGTCTGGATGAAGGACCGGTTCATCTACGAGCCGGCAGTTTGGGGGATGGTGTTTCCCTTGGGCATGTACACCACAAGCACCTATCAGTTCGATCGCGCGATGGGCTATGGTTTCCTCGACCCTATCCCGGAAGTGCTAGTCTTCGTCGCGCTCACGGCGTGGCTGCTGGGCATGGCGGGGCTGTTGCGCCGGATCGGCCGCTCGGTTCTGGGTCGGAGCGGCTGAATGCCGCCAGTCAGCGCGGCGCCGATGGCGGCCGCGACCATAGCTGAGGCAAGCAGAAGGAGCATCTGCCCCAGCGGCGCCTGTTCGCCGAACAGGTAACTGTAGTAAATCCGCGCCGGCACGGCAAGTTGCAGCTGGCCCAGGCTACAATCTGGTTTTCGGGCAAGGCCGGCTCGAAGCGTTTATCGCCTTGGGTCAAGCGGAAATTCCGGCCATCGTGATCGAAGCCTCCGTCGAGGACTGCTTTGTCATGAGCCTTGTCGAAAACCTCGCGCGGTGTCGTCGAAGCTCACGGCCGGCCGGTCATAGAAGGTCGAGCGCGCAATTCCCATCAGGTGGCATCCTTCTGCGACCGAGATGCCCCAGGGCCGGCGATCACGGATGTAGTCGCGCTTTTCGGCCACTGTCCGTGCTTCAGAGCCCCCTTTAGAAACTCGATCTCCAGAGCCTGCCCTCCGACGAGCCGCTCCAGGGCGGCCTGGCCTCGTAGGTCTGGATCGTGTCGGCTGCCGTGGCTTCGTCGTCAAATGTTCCGGCCTCGAACTTCTGGATCCAGATGCGGATCAAATCCCGTGACAGATCATGCCGCCTGCCGAGGCTGTGGAGTGTCTCGCCGGCAAGATAATCCTGCACTACCTGACGCTTGAACTCGATGCTGTGTGTGCGATGTCGAACCATGGGCTTCCATCCTTCGAAAGCCCGGCCGACCGGTCAATGCCCTTCCATCAATCTGTCCACCCGTAGGGGTGCACTCCATAGGTCGTTCAATCAGAGTCCCCTAACGAACGGTGCTCATAGCTAATCTCGTTCGCCATTTGTGCTCAAAAAGCCGCATAAAAGGGCAGTGTGGAACCACCGCTCGCACCTTTGATATCGTTTAACGAAGCCGGGCCGCGATCCGTTCCATCTGATCGATTTCCTCGCGCTGCGCCTGTGTGATCTCACCGCACAAGTGTAAGAGCCCGGGATGACACAGGATGGCTTCCCGGCACATCAGGATTGCCCGTGGTTGGTGCGGGATCTTCGATGCGATGAACTGACGATCATCGATGACTGCTTGGGCCCGCGTCGCCCAGCGGGACGTCGCAGGCAGAATCGCAAAGAGGATGTAAAGGGTGAAGTTCACGCGCCACTTGGGGAACATGCCTGGCATCGTCTCCAGCATGAAGATGCCCATCGGCGCCCACATGGTGACTGCCATGTAGAACATGTTCAGGTTATTCATGAAGTCGCCCAGTCCGTCGATCATCGTGAACATGACGACGTACATGACCGAGAGGCAAAGAATCATGTTCAACCAGAACATCAGGTAGGAACGGCCGTGGCCGCCATCTTGACGGACCGGTCGAGTCGGGCCCCGACGGCTTCAATCACGCGTATGATGCTTCTCCTTCGCGGGTTTCTGGTTCGGGAGCGTCTGCTTCGAACGCGGACGGTGCATCCGCAAACGGGTCTGCTCTCATGCCGGTGAGCAGCTTGGCCGAGAAGGCAGCCTCGTCCGCCGCATGGGCGGCGGCCGCGTCCGCCACGGTGTGGAAGATGTCGATCGGGCAGCCAATGCACAGCATTCGATGGCGGATCATGACCCGGATGGTCGTAGGCTATCTGTGCATGATCTCGTTGACCGACATTTCAGGGCTTATGGCGGGAGGCATTATCCACGATCTCCCCTCAAGTCAAAAACCTAGCCGGCCGTGCCAGGCCGAACGCTGTTCCCGCGCAAAGCGCTTTACGAAAGCGGGCTGCGACATCTGGGAGCTTTCCTTCAGGGCGAGCCGACCCTAAAAAGTGGCATAGGAGATACCACATTGATCTTGCGAGCATCCGTGCAGTTGCAGCGCCCACCCGAGGAACGAGCTTTCGTCTATCCGGATGTCGATCGGGCTTTCATCGGCCGCCTGGTGCGCGAGTTCTACGGGCGCGTCCGCCAGGACGATCGGCTGGGGCCCATCTTCGCGGCCGAGATCGTAGGAAGCTGGGAGCCGCATCTGGAGAAGTTGACTGACTTCTGGTGCTCGGTGGTCCTGAAGGACGGCTCGTACAGCGGGCGCCCCGTGCCCGCACACACGAAGCTCGAACAGGTGCGCGAGGCAGACTTCGACGTCTGGTTAGGGCATTTCCGCGCCACCGCGGAAGAGGTCTACCCTGACGGGGTAGCGCAGCCATTCGTCGACCGAGCCGAGCGCATAGCGAAAAGCTTGAAGCTCGCGATGTTCTTCCGCCTGCAGCGCCCTTCGGGAGCTGATCGATGACGGCCGCCAGCCGCGATGCGGCGATCGCGCCCTCCGAACCGGGGAGGCAGCAGTGCGCCTGACCTATCACACCGACTACGCGCTGCGCATGCTGGTCTACCTAGCGCTGAACCCGGGCCGGCCTTCCCGCGTCGGCGACGTCGCCGAAAGCTACGGCATCTCCCGCAACCACCTGCTCAAGGTGGCCCTGCACCTCGGACGTCTCGGCTACCTGACGAGCGTGCGCGGACGGTCAGGTGGCATCGCGCTCGCAAGGAAGCCGGAAGAGATCAATCTCGGTGATGTTGTACGGCAGACCGAACACGATTTCGCGTTGGTCGAATGTATGCGCTGCGACGGCGGAAGCTGTGCAATATCTTCCGCCTGTCGGCTCAGGGGGGTTGTCAAGAAAGCGGTCGCGGCGTTCGTATCCGTTTTCGACGATTATTCGCTGGCGGACATTGCCGGAAACAGGGCTGCTCTTGCAGGCCTGCTTGGCCTCACCGGCGAGACTTCGGAGCCAGCATGAGCGATTTTCAGAGGGCGCCATGATCGGGAAACTCAGCTCCACGGAAAGACAGTACGCGGCGGTCGTCCTCGTCATGCTGCTCGCCGCCGGGATCGGGATGGCCGCGCTCGGCAGGAGCGACACCTTGGGCGTTCACGGCCTGCTGGTGATCCTATTCGCGGGAGGACTGCTCTACCCGGTCCTGTCCGGGTTCTACGAGCCCGAGCCGACCGAGGACCGCGAGGCCTCCTATTACGACGACCCGATCAAGGTGGGTATCGTGCTGTCGATGGCGTGGGCCGTGTTCGGCATGTCCATGGGGGTCTGGGTCGCTGCCCAGCTTGCCTGGCCGGACCTCGCATTCGACGCGGCCTGGTCGACCTTCGGAAGGCTGCGGCCGACGCACACCTCCGGGGTCATCTTCGGCTTCGGCGGCAACGCCCTGATCGCCACGTCATTCCATGTCGTGCAGCGCACGTCGCGCGCGCGCCTCGCAGGGCAGTTCAGCCCGTGGTTCGTCCTCTTCGGCTTCAACCTCTTCTGCTTGCTCGCCGTGTCCGGCTATCTGCTCGGCGTGACGCAATCGAAGGAATACGCCGAGGCCGAGTGGTATGCCGACCTCTGGCTCGTCGTGGTCTGGGTCACCTACTTCGTCCTGTTTCTGCGCACCATCGCCCGCCGCCGCGAGCCCCACATCTACGTGGCGAACTGGTATTTCATGGCCTTCATCGTGGTGGTCGCAATCCTCCACATCGTCAACAACCTGGCCGTTCCGGTCTCGTGGGGCCATGCCAAGAGCTACACCATCTGGCCGGGCGTCCAGGACGCGATGGTGCAGTGGTGGTACGGGCACAACGCAGTCGCATTTTTCCTCACCGCGGGCTTCCTCGGGATGCTCTATTACTATCTCCCCGTGCGGGCGCAGCGGCCGATCTTTTCCTACCGCCTCTCGATCCTCAGTTTCTGGGGCATCACCTTCTTCTACATGTGGGCAGGCTCCCACCACCTTCATTATACGGCGCTGCCGCATTGGGTTCAGACGCTCGGCATGACGTTTTCTGTCATGCTTCTAGTTCCGTCCTGGGCTTCGGCAGGCAACGCGCTTCTGACACTGAATGGCGCATGGCACCGGGTCCGCGACGACGCGACGCTGCGCTTCATGATGGCGGCGGCTGTCTTTTATGGGCTTTCGACATTCGAAGGCTCGTTCATGGCGATCCGCCCGGTGAACGCGCTCAGCCACTACACGGACTGGACGGTCGGCCACGTACACGCGGGCGCTCTCGGTTGGGTGGCACTGATCACCTTCGGTTCGTTTTACACGCTCGTGCCGACCCTCTGGAACCGCGAGGGCATGTATTCGGCGAGGCTCGTCGAGGTCCACTTCTGGCTGGCGATCGCCGGAACGCTGATCTACGTCTTCGCGATGTGGAACTCCGGCATCATTCAGGGCTTGATGTGGCGGACCTACACCGAGGACGGCGCGCTTGCCTATTCCTTCGTGGATTCGCTGGTCGCGATGTATCCCTACTACATCGCCCGCGCCTTCGGCGGCCTTCTGTTCCTGATCGGAGCGGTCGTCTGCTGCTACAACATCTGGATGACGGTCCGAACCGTGCCCTTGGCGAAGCGCCTCGAGAGCGATGTGCCCGCGGCCGTCGCCCTCCCGGGAGAATGAGAGATGCCTGAACTCTTCCACCGCAAGCTGGAACGCTCGGCGATCGGGTTCGTGCTGGCGATCATCGCGGCTGCCAGCGTCGGCGGCATCGTCGAGATCGCGCCCCTCTTCACGATTGACGAGACGGTCGAAGAGGCGCCCGACATGCGGGTCTACACGCCCCTCGAACTCGCCGGGCGCAACATCTACGTGCGCGAAGGCTGCTACGCTTGCCATAGCCAGATGATCCGCACGCTTCGCGACGAAGTCGAGCGCTACGGCCCTTACTCTCTGGCCGTCGAGTCTCAGTACGACCGCCCGATGTTATGGGGATCGAAGCGGACAGGTCCAGACCTGGCGCGCGTCGGCGGCAAGTATTCCGATTTCTGGCACGTCGCCCACCTCATCAATCCACGCGACGTCGTGCCGGAGTCTAATATGCCGGCCTACGCCTTCCTCGCGCGGACCGAGCTTCGGACGAGCGATCTCGGGCAGCATCTTGCAGCCCAGCAGGCCTTGGGAGTGCCCTACACCGATGAGATGGTGGCCAACGCGGCGCGGGACGCCTACGGCCAGGCTTTCCCGGACAGCGAGGCGGCCTCAGGGGTGAGCGAACGCTATGGCGAGACCACCCAGGTGAGCGCCTTCGACGGGGTCGCCACGCGGCTGACCGAGATGGACGCGCTCGTGGCGTACCTGCAGGTTCTGGGCAGGTTGACAGACGCCGCGTTCCGCGACACGGCCGCGACCGAACAAGCGCCCGACGCGGAGGACTGAGCCATGTTCGAGATCAGCCACGAGACCCTCGTCGCCTTCTCCAAGAGCTGGGGCCTGTTCTACCTGATGGGCTTCTTCCTGTGCGTCGTCGCCTACGCCTTCTGGCCCTCGAACCGGAAGCGCTTCGACAGGGCGAAGACCAGCATCCTCGACAGGGACGACAAGCCATGGAAGTGAACGAGCGCGATCCCGTCACCGGAAGGGAAACGACCGGGCACGAATGGAACGGCATCAAGGAACTGGACACGCCCGTCCCGCGCGGCGTGCTGATGTTCCTGATCGTAACCCATATCTGGGCCATCGCCTGGTGGTTCTTCGTACCTGCCTGGCCGCTAGGCACGACCTACACCAAGGGACTTCTCGGTGTCGATCAGCGTAAGACCGTCGAAGAGCGTGTCGTCGAAGGCCAGCAGGAAAGATCGGTCTGGATGAGCCGTCTGGAATCCGAGCCCTACGAGGCCATCCTGGCTGACGAGGCGCTAATGCAGACCGTTCGTGGCACGGGTCGGCAGCTCTTCGGCGACAACTGCGCCGCCTGTCACGGGCGCGATGGACGCGGACGCGCCGGCTATCCAGACCTGACTGATGACGACTGGCTGTGGGGCGGCGGTCCCGAACTGATCGAGCAGACGCTGCGCTACGGCATCAACACCACCCATCCCGACACGAGGATCGCGCAGATGCCCGCCTTCGGACGCGACGGGATGCTGGAGCGGGACCAGGTTCGCAGCGTCGCGGCCTATGTCTACTCACTCACCAACCCCGACTATTCGACTGAGGAGAACTTGGAGCGGATCGAGGCCGGACGCGAGGTCTTCGCGACGACATGCGCGGCGTGCCACGGCGACAACGCCGAAGGCAACCGCGAACTCGGCGCTCCGAACCTGACGGACGCGCGCTGGGTCTACGGCGGCGACTTACAGACCATCATCGCATCCGTCCATGGCGGCAGGCAGGGCCACATGCCGACCTGGGACGAACGGATGACCGACGCCGAGATCCGGACGCTCGCGCTCTACGTACACGATCTCGGGACGGGTCGGCCATGACGGCTCGGGCCGCCGACGGGCGCCGACGCTGGACGTCGCCATGGCTGCTGGTTCCGACCGGGCTGCTGCTCGTCGCGGCGGCGAACGCCCATCTCGTCTACGTGGCCGTTAGGTCGCAGCCGGACTGCGTGCCTCATCTCAAGGAGGCGGGAGCTGCCGGCAACTACCGGGCAGCCAAGTCGGCGTGCTGAGGGAGGAGTTTCGATGAGCGAGACCGACAAGTCCTACTGGCTCTTGAGCGAGACATCTGGGATCGGCGAGACGCGCGACCCTGCGCTCCAGCGAGGGCTGCCAGTAACGGCTGGCCTGCGGTGGCTGGCGCTGGGCTGGCGCGATTTCTGGCGCGGACCGTTGACCAGCATCGCCTACGGCGTGGGCGTGTTCCTGCTGTCCGCCGCCTTCGTCTGGACGCTGTTCGAGTTCGGACGAGACTACATCCTGTTCCCGTCGCTCGCGGGCTTCCTGATCGTCGCCCCGTTCCTTGCGATCGGCCTCTACGCGAAGAGCCGGGCCCTTGGCGAAGGTCGGACGGTCGGGCTTGCGTCAATGCTCAGGACTCGCCCGAACGCCGGACCTCAGGTGTTCTTCGCCGGACTGCTGCTCAGCCTGCTCATGCTGCTCTGGACAAGGGCGGCGGTGCTTCTGTGGGCGCTGTTCTTCGGGGTCACCGCCTTTCCGGGCCTGGACAACGTGATTGGCGTGCTGATCGGCTCCGCCTACGGGTGGGCGATGCTGGCCGTCGGGACGGCCATTGGCGGGCTATTCGCAGCCTTCGCCTTCTCGATCAGCGTGTTTTCCGTGCCGATGATGCTCGACCGCAGGGTCGACGCGCTCACGGCCATGGGCACGAGCATGAAGCTGGTTTGGAACAATCTTCCGGCAATGATCGGATGGGGGGCGATTGTCATCGCGCTCTTCGCGCTCTGCGTCGCCACCGGACTGCTGGGCATGGTCGTGATCTTTCCGCTGCTCGGCCATGCAACATGGCATGCCTATGTCGCCGTGGCGCGGCCCGAGCCCTGATGCGATGAGCTGCTGCGCGCCCGGAGCAGAGGCTGCCCTGATGGTAGGGCCGGGCCGGGACATGCCCGCCGAGGAGATCCGGCTGGCTAGCCGCGACCTCGGCGGCGGCATCATGCAGACCGACCTGAGCGTTCCCGGTGCGCACTGCGGCGCCTGCATCGTCGCTATCGAAGACGCGCTTGGAACGCTCCCGGGCATGACCGCCGCCCGCCTGAATTTGACCTCGAAACGGGTCGCGGCGAGGTGGCGGAGCGATGGCGCGGTGCCGCCGATGATCGATGCCCTGAGGAGAGCGGGATATGAGGCGGCCCTGGCGGACGCCGATCGCGGGAGCGATCCCGAAATGGGGCGCCTACTGCGCGCGACGGCGGTCGCAGGCTTCGCCGCCATGAACATCATGCTTCTGTCCGTATCGATCTGGTCCGGGGCGGAGGCGGGCACGCGCCACGCCTTCCACCTGGTTTCCGCCGCCCTCGCGCTGGCCGCGGTCGCATATTCCGGCCGCATCTTCTTCGCTTCCGCCTGGGCCGCGCTGCGGGCGGGCTGCACGAACATGGATGTGCCGATCAGCGTGGGCATCCTCCTGGCGTTCGTCCTCAGCACCTATGACACCCTTACCAGGGGAGAGCACGCCTACTTCGACGCGGTGACGTCGCTGCTTTTCTTCCTGCTTGCCGGGCGCGCGCTGGACCATTCGATGAGAGGCAGGGCCCGGGACGCCGTGCAGTCGCTGGCGCGCATGATGCCGCGCGGGGCGACCGTCTTGGACCGGGACGGCGGACGCGATTTCATCGATATCCAGTCGCTGCGCGAGGGAGACACGGTGTTCGTGGCGGCCGGTGACCGGATTCCTGCCGACGGCACCGTTCTCAAGGGCAAAGGAGCTCTGGACCTCTCCATCGTGACCGGAGAGACCTCGCCCGAGAGCATCGAGCCGGGGTCGCGGGTGCTCTCGGGAGCGTTGAACCTCAATGGCCCAATCGAGCTGCGCATTGACCGTCGCCCCGGCGACTCCTTCCTGGCGGATATAGTCAGGCTGATGGAAGCAGCCGAAGGCAGCCGCGCACGATACCGCAGGATCGTCGATCGCGCCGCGGCCCTCTATTCGCCTGTCATCCATGCGGTCGCGCTGGCGACGTTCGCGGGCTGGTTCGTGGCGACCGGCGACTGGCACCGTTCGCTGACGCTTGCGATCGCCGTCCTCATCATCACCTGTCCTTGTGCGCTTGGCCTCGCCGTCCCCATGGTCCAGGCGGCGGCTGCGCGCCGTCTGTTCGGGATCGGCGTTACCATGAAGGACGGCAGCGCGCTCGAGCGGCTTGCGGAGATCGACCACGTCGTCCTCGACAAGACGGGAACGCTGACGACCGGACGGATGCGGGTCTCTTCGCATGACGTTCTCCAGACGGAACTGCCTGTCGCTGCCGCCCTGGCGCGGCTGTCACGCCATCCGGCAGCCGTTGCGGTCGCGGCGCTTGGCGGCGGCGAAGACGTCCAGGCTTTCGAGGCGCGCGAGATCCCGGGAGACGGTATCGAAGCCCGGATCGGAGCGTGCCTCTGGCGGCTCGGCAGGCCCGGCTGGGCAGTCGAAGGAGACGGTGATCTGAGCGGCTCGGGCCCCTGGCTTTCCCGCGACGGCATCTTCGTCGGCCGTTTCGACGTGTCGGACACGTTGCGCGAGGGAGCCGCCGCGGCGGTGACGACCTTGAAGGGTACGGGCCTGTCGGTGGAACTGCTGTCGGGGGACGCCGAGGAAGAGACCCGGCGGGTCGCGAAGCTAACGGGCATCGGGCAGATGGCGGGCAGGCAGCGTCCGGAAGACAAGGTCAGCCGTCTGGAAACGCTCCGCCGCGAGGGGAGACGGGTACTGATGGTCGGCGACGGCATCAACGATGCGCCTGCCCTTGGGGCGGCGCACGTCTCGATGGCACCGTCGACGGCAGCCGATGTCGGACGCAGCGCGGCCGATCTCGTCTTCCTGGGTTCCAGCGTGCGCAGCGTGCCGGACGCGATATCCGTGGCAAGGAAGTCGATGCGCCTCTTCCGGCAGAACCTCGCAATCTCGATCGCCTACAACGCCATGGCGCTGCCCCTCGCGGTGTCGGGCTACGTCACGCCGCTCGTCGCGGCCATCGCGATGTCGACCTCGTCGATCCTGGTCGTGGCCAACTCGCTACGAGTGCTTTCTGACAGGCGCGAGCCATCGCCGGAATCGAGGGCGGACGTCCTGCGTCCGGCGACGGCATGACCGGCCTCCTGGCGTGGCTGGTTCCCCTGGCCCTGGGCATGGGCCTGGTAGGCCTGCTTGCCTTCCTGTGGTCGATGAAGAGCGGACAGCTCGAAGATCTCGACGGGGCGGCGGAGCGCGTCCTTCATCAGGCCAATGACGCGCCGTTGCCCGCAACGGAACGACATCGGAAGACAGAGGTTGAGGAGATAAGGGAACGAAAATGGGAATAACGGCCGACAGGAAGTTCGACTGGATCGCCGCGCTCTCCGTTGTCGCGGGAGCGGCTGTTATGGTCCCGGCGCTCGCGGCGCTGGCGGTAAACCTGGCGGCGGTCGCGATCGGCCTCTTCTGAGCGAATGGTGCCTGTAGAAGGACATGGTCTTTGCCTCCTCCTCCCTGACCCCGTCGCTTGAGTTTGCGCTTCGACAAACAAGGATCGCGCCGGGTTCGTTAGAGTCCCGAGGCGGGCGGAATGGTACACGTGTCGTTCGTTGGGTTGAATCCTGGAGCCTTAGGTATGACCAGCGACGAACTTTGCCGAAATCCCTACCGTCGATGTCCGGCCACCCTCCGCTTCGAGCGACACCGGCGGGTGCTTGAGACCGCGGCCGAGGGGCACCCGGTTCAATTACCAGAGTGAGGCGAGGTTCCCCGTTCTCTTCGACTGGATCTATCTCGAACAGGGGGCGGAAGGCGCGGCGCGCCCCGATCTCCAGCAGTGGTCAGCGGGTGCGGGTGCCGATGCGGCTTCTGCTGAACGTCGATAGGTCCGGCCACAGCCACGCCCACTTCTACATTCGACCGATAACGAGACCAGATGAGGAATAACAAAATGGCAGGTTCGAAAAAAGTCCACCGAATGAATACCGATCCCGGGGGATCCGATGATGAAAAACGCCTGCTTCCGATGCTTATAGCCGGCCTCGCTCTAATTGTTGTCGGTATGGTCGCAGTCATGTGGTTCGTGTAACGGGGAAATCCAGATGCAGTCTATCGATCCGTGGCATCAACGCCCGATCAAAGGTGAGGACCGGTCGCGGCAAGCAATAGGCGGTTCCCCGGTGATCCGAGAACCGACGCCTCCTTCCTGACGGGGCAGATGGTGCTGGCGCTAAAAAATTGTCATGCGCTTACTGATCCCCGCCTTGATGAGTGCGTCGGCCAGCGCTCATGAGCTTCAATTCGCCGATGTTCGCGTGCAGTTCCTCCACGCCGACCGGTGCCGCGCTTCGGCCTGGCTTGCCCCGCCGGAACTTCAGGTTCCTCTTTCAGAAGGTGCGAGGCCTGGGACGAGATCTGTTGGCGCGGACATCCAACTCGGCCAATTGGCGAGCATCTTCTCGCCTTTGATCGTTTGGCCTCCCTCCGTTAGGTGGACATGAACATCACTGCCGCTTCTGTTTGCTAGTATCGTCCGCCTCATTATTTAGTGGCCAGACCGCAAGGAATTGAACGCCATGGCGACGCAGTCGAGTGAGGCGGCATAGCCTGCGACGCGCTGAGCGGGGTGTCAGCCGGTCAACGCGCCTTCGTTGGCGGGACGGGCCAGCATCGCGAACTTGGCCAGAACGCCTCGCTTATAGCGCGGCGGTGGTTGCGTCCAGGCGGCGCGGCGCCTTTCGAGTTCTGCCTCGTCCACGTGCAATTGCAGAAGTAGCTCGCGGGCATCGATGGAAATGATGTCGCCCTCCTCGACCAGCGCAATGGCGCCTCCTTCATAGGCTTCCGGCGCGACATGCCCTACCACCATTCCCCAGGTGCCGCCGGAGAAACGGCCGTCCGTTACCAGGCCGACCGACTCGCCCAAGCCGCGCCCGATCAGTGCGGAGGTCGGCGCCAACATCTCCGGCATTCCGGGACCGCCCCTCGGCCCGAGATAGCGCAACACCATCACGTCGCCGGGCCTTATGCGATCTGCAAGGATCGCCTCGAGCGCCGACTGCTCGTCGTCGAAGACACGGGCCGGCCCGGTGATGGCCGGGCTCTTCAAGCCAGTGATTTTGGCTACTGCGCCGTCTTCGGCCAGGTTGCCCCTGAGGATCGCCAGGTGGCCCTCCCGATAGAGCGCACGCTCCATCGGCATAATGACGTCCTGATCCGTGCGGGGCGCGTCCGGCACGTCGTGGAGTTCCTCGGCTAGCGTCCGCCCCGTGATCGTCAGGCAGTTTCCGTGCAGCAGGCCGGCGTTGAGCAGGATCTTCAGCACTTGTGGAACGCCACCGGCACTGTGCAGGTCAACAGCCATGTACTTGCCGGAGGGTTTGAGGTCGCACAATACAGGCACCTTGCGGCGCACGCGCTCGAAGTCGTCCAGCGTCCAGTCGATGCCGGCGGCCAAAGCGATGGCGAGATAGTGCAGCACCGCGTTTGTTGAGCCGCCCAGCGCCATGATCAGTGCCACCGCATTCTCGATCGAGTCGCGCGTGACGATGTCGAGTGGCCGAATGCCCTTCTTGACCGCTTCGACCAGCACGCGCCCCGACTCGGTCGCGTTGTCGACCTTCTCGCGGTCCGGGCTTGCCATTGTCGAGGAGTACATCAACGACATGCCAAGCGCCTCGAAGGACGAGCTCATCGTGTTGGCGGTGTACATTCCGCCACAGGATCCCGTCGTGGGACAGGCATTGCGCTCGATGCCGTTGAAATCCTCCTCGCTCATCGTGCCGGCCATGAAAGCGCCGACAGCCTCAAACGCCGAGACGATGGAGAGGTCCTCTCCCTTCCAGCGCCCCGGTCTAATGGTACCGCCATAGACGTAGATAGCCGGCACATTGGCACGCAGTATGCCGATCATGCCGCCCGGCATATTCTTGTCGCAGCCACCCAGCACCAGCACGCCGTCCATCCACTGGCCCTGGACCGAGAGCTCCACGCAGTCAGCAATCACCTCGCGCGATACCAGCGAGTATTTCATGCCCTCGGTCCCCATCGACATTCCGTCGGATATGGTGGGTGTCCCGAAAACCTGGGGATTGGCGTCCGCCGCCTTGATTGCGTCAACCGCCGCGTCGGCAAGGGGCTGCAGCCCGGCATTGCATGGCGTGATGGTGGAGTGGCCGTTGGCCACGCCGATCATCGGCTTGTCGAAGTCGGCCCTGTCATAACCGAGGGCATAGTACATCGCGCGGTTCGGCGAGCGGGCGATCCCCTGGGTAATGTGGCTGGAGCGTTCGTTGAATGGCATGATTTGTGTCTGCTCTCGTTACCGTCATGAGGGAGGGGTGGTCCGCTCAACAATCTCGATGCATCCCGCGATTGCGTGGAGGACCGCTTCCAGATGCCTCACCCTACATGAAGCCAGAACCCTTGGCACTGTCCCTGCCGAGGAGGCTACGGCGCGCGGACCATCGGCTGCTCCTTGCGTGCAAACCCGGCACTGCCTAGCGATCTGCGACGTTATAGGTCCGGTTTACTGAAGAACAACGTAGCACGCGAGACGCTGTCCTAATTAAGGATTGCCAGCAATCGAAGGAGAGCCCACTTGACCATTCTTCCCGCCACGAACAGCTTCCGGGAAGCCGGCGCCAGGTCCATCCCAGAGCGGCATGACCTGCTTCGCGTGGTGGCGGCCCGATACGAGCGGTGCCGTCCGGACGATACGTTCGAAGACCTATGCAATCGGGCCCGCTTCTCGAAGGAGGATCGCCGGCTAATGGAGGACTGGCTCGCTGCCTTCGCTGCATGTGCCGGTCAGCGCATCGATGGTCAGGGAGCACCGCAATGAGGGCCGAGGGCCTTGCGGCCGTCGCCGCTGTCACGCCGGAGGCGGTCGAGATCGACGCCTCGGTCGTGGCCATGGGTCTGGGACTTGATGCGGCGCAGATCCCGCAGCTGATACGACTCGGTGAGATCACCAGCATTGTCCGTCATCAGGGTTTTTGGGACAACTGGCGCGGTAAGCTAACGGCGGCTCTGGCCCATGAGGGTTGTCATATTAGGCTGCCGCTTCTCGATGAAGCAAGCGGCGCTGTTTGATGGTTTCGCGTTTGATCCCGTGCCTTTCCAGCGTAATGATCTCGCCGCGCCCGAAGTTGACGTCAGCGGGGGTGAGATTGTCGAAGCCTACGCGCGGCGTCTCCAGATACAGGAACGTCTGACGGACGAGATTGCCCGCGCCATCGACGAAGGGCTGCGGCCTGGCGGGGTCGCCGTCGTCATCGAAGCCAAGCACGGCTGCATGTCCACGCGCGGCGTCCACGTGCACGGCACACGTATAGTCACCAAGCGCCCGCTGGACGTCTTCGACACGGATGCCGGCCTCCGACGCGAATTCCTGTCCTCTATCGGCATGTGACGATTTCCGGGAACCTTTTGCGTCGAGTGCCATCCGACGCTGTGATAAGGAGACTGTTCATGTCCCACGCTCGACAAGATTTGGTCGAAATCGTCGCCGCTCCCGACGACCTGGAACTGGCGCGCCGGGCTCTTGCGCGCGACGGTGATGCATTCCGCACCATCATGACGACGCATAACCAGCGGCTATACCGCCTTGCCCGCGGCGTCGTGCGCAACAACAGCGAAGCCGAGGACATCGTCCAGGAAGCCTATGTCAGCGCCTTTGCCCACCTGGCGAGTTTCCGCGGCAAGTCCTCGCTGGCGACGTGGCTTTCCCGCATCGTCCTCAACGAGGCGTTGGGGCGTCTGCGCAGGACGCGGCGCGCTCCGGATCTTGCGCAATCGGGCGATCTCAGCGCCGAGGCCCAGATCATTCAATTTCCCCGCAACACAGCGACCTCCGATCCGGAGCGGACCATGGCGCAACGACAGATACTGCAACTCGTCGAACGGGCGACCGACAATCTTCCCGACGTCTACCGGACGGTCTTCGTCGCCAGAGTGATCGAGGGCCTGAGCATCGACGAGACGGCGCAGCTTCTGGGCATACGGCCGGAGACAGTGAAGACCCGGCTGCACCGCGCTCGGGCTCGCGTGCGTAAACAGCTCGACGAGCAGATCGGCCCGGTCCTGATGGATGCGTTCCCGTTTGCCGGCCAGCGCTGCGAGCGCCTGACGACAGCGGTGATGAAGCGGCTCGGCTTTCCGCAATAGCGCCTGCGGCAGGGCCTGGCCCAGCGGATTCTGTCGGAAATGCTTGAATTTTCCGGGAACGTTTCCTTCTACGCCGCATCCAATGATCGTCAACTGAAAGCAAAGCCCGGCGCCATTCGGCCTGTCGGGTCAAGGAGGTTCTCATGCACATTCGACCGATCGCGGCGCTGGCCGCACTCTGCCTGCTCGGGGCCGCGCCGCTGGCGCAAGCCGCCGACATGCCCACCGACCCGCAGATCGCGCACATCGCCTACACCGCCGGTGCGCTCGACGTCGACATGGGCAGGCTCGCCATTTCGAAATCCAAGAACAAGGATGTCCTGGACTTTGCCGAGTCCATGGTGCGTGATCACGAGGCCGTGAACGTGCAGGCGCTCGACCTGGTCAAGAAACTCAACGTCACCCCTGAGGACAACGCTACTAGCAAGGCGCTGACTGACGCCACCGCCGCCGAGCGCGCGAAGCTCGAAAAGCTCGACGGAGCCGCCTTCGACAAGGCCTATGTCGACAATGAGGTCGCCTATCACAAGCAGGTCAACGGTGCGCTCGAGACCTTGCTGATCCCCTCGGCGCAGAACGCTGAACTCAAGAGCCTGCTGGAAACCGGCCTGAAGATCTTCCAGGGTCACGAGCAGCATGCCGAGACGGTCGCGGCCGGTCTGAAATAAGGATTTGCGCCATGTTGTCGAAACGGCATTTTTGGGCACCCGTGGTGCTGGCGGTGGCCACGGGCGCGGTCTCGGCGCAGGCCGAAACCATAACAGTGACGGTCGACAAGATGGCTTTCTCGCCGACCGAGATCAACGCCAAGGTCGGCGACACGATCGAGTGGGTGAATAAGGATAAGTTTGTCCATACGGCCACCGTAAAGGGCGGCTGGGAAGTGATGCTTCCGGTCAAAAAGTCAGGCAGCATCGTCGTGCAGAAGGCGGAAACGATTGATTACATTTGCCGCTTTCACCCCAACATGAAGGGCCGCATAATGGTGGCGGCCCCTTAAGGAATGCCTTGCAGCCTCATCCTTCGCGATGCCGAAGGATGAGGCATCGGCGGAACGGCGCGCGCCCTCCAAGGCGGGAGCCGTTAGGACCGCGCTAAGTCGGGCAAGCGCGTTCACGAGAACGAAGCCGGAGCTGCGACCCGCCTTTGGCTCGCGGCGACGATCACCAACGCATTGAAACATGATCAACCGACGACGCTCGCTCAGTTGGTGGAGATGCCGATTGCTTGCGGTATGTTCCCTTGAGTGACCGCGGCGTTAACACGGAAGTATTTTTACGGCTGCCCGGTTTTCAGTTCATGTTGTGTGGGTGGTCAGCTTGGTCCGTCGAACGAAATTTTATGACTGAACGTAGCAAGAAAAATTCCATTGAGTTGCCAGCGGGCAGGGGCGATCGGTGGCAATATATACTGATAAAGTGTTGCCGATGGAGTGAAATGATGCTGTCCGATTTGCTCGAGAACAACCGCGTGTGGGCTGCGGCGCAGGTCGAGAATGATCCTGGCTATTTCGAGAGACTAGCGTCTTTGCAGCGGCCTGAATATCTGTGGATCGGGTGCTCCGACAGCCGGGTGCCCGCCAACGTGATTGCGGGATTGCAGCCTGGTGAAGTTTTCGTTCATCGAAACGTTGCCAACCTTGTTCATCCCGGCGACCTGAACCTGCTTTCCGTGCTCGAGTACGCGATCGAGGTTTTGCACATACGCCACGTGATCGTGTGCGGGCATTATGGCTGTGGTGGCATACAGGCAGCGATGGAGGACCAGCCCCACGGTCTTGTTGATCATTGGCTACAGCCCGTACGTGAACTCGCGGACCTGCACGCGGCCGACCTCGATCGTATCCAAGCCCCGTTGACGCGGGCAGATCGGCTCTGCCAGCTTTCCGTAAGATCGCAGGTGGATCGACTCTGCAACTCGACGATCATGCGATCGGCATGGAAACGGGGAAGCCGGATCAGGGTTCACGGATGGATATACGGGCTGCGCGATGGTCGGTTGGCCGACCTTGGTTGCAGCAGGCCGCCCCTACTTCCATAGAAACGCGCACACCAGCCTAGGTTCCGTGCCCGGCGTGTTGATGGTGCAAGAAAGCTGTCCCCTAGCCCAAGATAATTTCGTTTGTCAGGCGTTCCAGTGACGCAAATAGTGAGCTCTGACAAAACCCCTACGGGCGCGGAAGCATTCACATGGACTGGCCGAACAAAGGACTCCTCGAGACGATCGGCATGGAACTGCCGATCATTCAGGCACCGATGGCAGGTCCTGTCTTCGCCGACATGGTTGTGGCGGTCTCGGAGGCTGGCGGCCTTGGGTCGCTGCCATGCGCCACGATGACGGCCGAGCTTGCGCGATCGGAGCTTGCGAGGATACGGGAAAGGACCTCGCGGCCGATCAACGTCAACTTCTTCTGCCATGATCAGCCCGCTGACGAGCCCGGGAGGGACATAGCCTGGAGACGAGCCCTGGAACCCTACTACCGCGAATTCGGCCTCGACCCGCAGGCGCCTTACGTGTCGTCGAGCCGGAACCCTTTCGACGATGAATTCTGCGGGTTGGTCGAAGAGTTCCGCCCGGAAGTGGTGAGCTTTCACTTCGGCCTTCCTTCAAGGCCGCTGCTCGAGCGGGTGAAGTCCACCGGCGCCAAGGTGCTTTCGTCCGCCACGACGGTCAATGAAGCGCGCTGGCTGGAACTGAATGGCTGCGATGCCATCATCGCGCAAGGGTTCGAAGCAGGAGGACACAGGGGCAGCTTCCTAGCGGCAGACATGGCGACCCAGGTCGGCACCTTTGCCCTCGTTCCACAGGTGGTAGATGCCGTGCGGGTGCCAGTCATCGCAGCGGGAGGCATCGCCGACGCTCGCGGCATTGTGGCGGCCCTGGCGCTAGGAGCATCCGCCGTGCAGATCGGCACGGCCTATCTGTTCACCCCCGAAGCACGTCTCGCGACGCCGCATCGACAGGCATTGCGAGACGAACGTGCCGAAGAGACTGCGCTGACCAACGTGTTCAGCGGACGGCCCGCACGAGGCATCCTCAATCGCGTCATGCGTGAGCTTGGTCCAATGAGCTCGGACGCTCCTTCTTTCCCGTTGGCGGGCGGAGCGCTGGCGCCTCTGAGGGCCGCGACAGAGAAGTCGGGGTCCGGCGAGTTCATGTCGCTGTGGTCCGGTCAGGCGGCAAGGCTCTGCCGCGAGCTTCCCGCAGGCGAACTCACACGGCAGCTTGCCGCTGACGCGCAAGGCCTGCTCGCGCGGATGGGAGAGCAGCGGAAATGACCCGACGCGGCCGCGGCGCGGTCCTTCGGGAACGAACGCCGCTCACGCTCCGACCCGACGAGGACCGCTCCGAAGCGGCTGTTGCGTGGGATCAGCTCGGCCGGGCAGAACAGGCCGGGCTCATGCGTCTCAACCGAGGCCATTGCCTCGGGATCGATCGGGTGACCAGCGCTCGATTGCTCTGTCTGGGTCTCGCGTCAAGACTCCCTTCAGGATTGGGCATCAGCAGGAAGGGACGCGAGCTTGCGATTTCAGCGCTCCTTTCCTCCCAGATCGTCACCGAACCACCTGCTTGAGACCTTCAATGGCCGCCTGGAGATCTCCGCGCACCTCGCTATCGTCGGGATAGATTGCGTACGCCGGATAGGTGTAGCGCGGCGCATCCACAACGAGCTCGAGCTCTGCCTTTTCAAGATGCGGTTTCACCGCCCCCCTGCGAAAATAACCCATGCCGCCTGCGCGAAGGATATAGCTCAGGCCCAACGGTCCAAGCCCTACCGCGAGACCCGGAGCCTCGGTAGTTGCGCTCGCGAAACCGTGCGCCGCGGCAAACTGCGGACCCCAATCTACGTGGACGTAGTCAGGCTGATTTCCATCCTCGTGGCGTTCCGGCGTACGCACGAGCACCAGTTCTTCCTCTTCAACGAGCTCGATCCTGAAGCCCGGTAGCAGCGGTGGTGCGTATAAAACGGCGATGTCGAGAACGCCTGTACGAAGCTGTTCAATAAGTTGGTCGGGAACGCCAATGCTGGCCCGGATGCCTATCTCAGGATATCGTTTCTTCATCCAGACCAGCCAGTCGAGCAGCACGGGACTCCAAAGACTGAGTTCTCCACCCATTGCGATGAGACTGGTGCGCCCCGGCGGCACCGAAAGCTGTTGTCTCGCACGCTCCCACACCTGGACGAAAGACTGCGCGTAACGCTCGAACTCTCGGCCTGCGGCAGTCAGTGTCACCCCGCTGCGGCTGCGCACGAATAGCCGTTTCCCGAGGCTTTCTTCCAACGTGCGAATACGGGCGCTTACGGTCGTCTGGGTGACGTGGAGTCGATCGGAAGCCTTGAGAAAGCTCCCGGTATGGACGATCTCGAGAAACGTGCGTGCGCGATCGACATCCACGTCGGTCTCCTCTTCAAAGCAACTGTTTTGCATTGATAGCGCATTTAATTTCGTTTGCCTTAAGGTTTCCTCGGGCGCAGCTTCAAGCCGCACCTTAACGACGAAACGGTCCCTGATGTCAGACGAGGACGAAACCGACCTGCCGGAATACGCATCCCCTCCGTGCTTCATGCACGAGCTGCCATGGGACGCGCCGCTCGCGCCCAACCGCAGCGATGCATGGGACGATGTCTCACGGTGGAGGAACGCGGAGCGCAGGCGGCTGATCGGCGAGCGCATGGCGCTGAAATCGGCGGACCGTATCGCTCGGTCCGAGCGTCTCGCGGAAAAACTTGACCAGGCCATCGGCCGAGTCTCGGGTCGCATCGTCTCAAGCTACTGGCCGTTTCGTGGCGAACCGGACCTTCGCAACTGGGCTATAAAGGTGATCGAACGAGGCGGACGGATCGCGCTGCCTGTCGTTCTTCGGAAGGCAGAGCCCCTGGAATTCCGCATCTGGCAACCGGGAGATCCGCTGGAGCGAGGCGTCTGGAACATTCTGGTCCCGTCCCGCGGACCAGCCGTCCTTCCGGACGTCGTGATCGCGCCGGTCGTCGGTTTCGACACGGCAAACTATCGCCTGGGGCATGGCGGAGGCTATTTCGATCGAACGCTGGCGGCAATGCCGCGAATGCCTCTCAGGATCGGTATCGGCTTCGACACCGCGAAGATTGCGACCATCTACCCGCAACCGCACGACATTCCCATGGATACGATCGTCACCGACTGACCACGGAAGGCAGGCATGGCCTGCGGACAGATGGCTGCGACGGCATCGCCGTCAAGCTGCCGCGTCTGCGGTCCCGAAAGGCAGGACATGATGTCGGACACTGCAACGACCGGAGAGGACCAGCGGCCTCGCTTCTTCGTGCGATGGGTTTTCTCCACCAACCATAAGGATATCGGAACGCTCTATCTGGTCCTTGCGATGCTGTCGGGAGTGCTCGGTACCGGGCTTTCAGTTGCCCTGCGCATGGAACTGCAGGAACCGGGGATGCAGATATTTGCCGATGCTGGACTGTTCAACGTGGTGGTGAGTGCGCACGGGCTTGTGATGATCTTCTTCGTCATCATGCCGGCGCTCATCGGCGGCTTCGGCAACTGGTTCGTGCCGATCATGATCGGCGCGCCGGATATGGCGTTTCCACGCTTGAACAACGTCTCGTTCTGGCTCCTGGTGGCTTCCCTGGTCCTGTTCGCCTGCTCGATTTTCGTACCCGGAGCGCCCGGCATTTCTGGACACGGCGGCGGCTGGACGCTCTACCCGCCATACTCGAGCACTGGCCAGTCCGGCCCCGCCGTCGACTTCGTCATCCTCTCGATCCACCTTTCCGGGGCGTCGTCAGTACTCGGCGCTATCAACTTCATCACCACCATTTTCAACATGCGGGCGCCCGGCATGACGCTGCACAAGATGCCACTCTTCGCGTGGTCCATGCTTGTGACCGCCTTTATGCTGCTGCTGGCTCTTCCAGTTCTCGCAGGCGCGATCACCATGCTCCTGACGGACCGCAATTTCGGCACGACTTTCTTCGTGCCGGAAGGCGGCGGCGACCCCATCCTGTACCAGCACCTGTTCTGGTTCTTCGGTCACCCGGAGGTCTACATCATGATCCTCCCAGCCTTCGGCATCGTAAGCCACGTGATTTCGACGTTCGCGAAAAAGCCGATCTTCGGCTATCTCGGCATGGCATATGCGATGGTGGCGATCGGCATGATCGGCTTCGTCGTCTGGGCACACCACATGTTCACCGTCGGCCTCTCTTTGGACAGCCAGCGGTATTTCGCTTTCGCCTCCATGGTCATCGCTGTGCCGACCGGCGTGAAAGTCTTCTCCTGGCTCGCCACGATGTGGGGCGGCTCCATCACGATGAGGACGCCCATGTTCTGGGCGGCGGGCTTCGTTCTGCTGTTCACGATCGGCGGCGTGACGGGCGTGGTTCTCGCAAACCCTGGCGTCGACCGGGTCCTGCACGATACCTACTATGTCGTCGCCCACTTCCACTATGTGCTGTCTCTCGGCGCCGCTTTCGCCATTTTCGCGGGCTGGTACTACTGGTTCCCGAAGATGAGCGGCTACTTGATGAGCGAGACGCTCGGGAAGCTTCACTTCTGGCTCACCTTCGTGGGAGTCAATCTCGTCTTCTTCCCCCAGCATTTCCTCGGCCTCGCCGGCATGCCGCGCCGCTACGCCGACTACCCCGACGCGTTCGCAGGCTGGAACCTCGTCTCTTCGATCGGATCCTACATTTCGGCAGCCGGCCTGTGCGTCTTTCTTGTCGCGGTGGTCGAAGCATTCGCAAGGAAGCGCGCGGCGGGCGCGAATCCTTGGGGGGAAGGCGCGACGACGCTGGAATGGACGCTGTCCTCGCCTCCGCCGACGCACCAATTCAGCCAGCTGCCACTGATACGCTGAGAACACGGTCATGAACGAATCCAGCGAACTCGTCGCCAACCTTCCAGCGATAATCCTCCTGTCATTCTGGTGGGCAGTGGTTTCCGCGCTCGATCGACGCCTGTCGCGCGACAAATCGGAAAAGGCGCAGCACCAGATCCCGGCGTCTGGGGTGCCGCCGGATCGACAGAACCAGCGCGATCCCCGCCTGGAAGCCCTGTGTGCGGTCGATCCCGGGTTCGACTTGGACACGTTCCTTGCGGGTGCGGCACGAGCTTACGAAGAGATACTGAACCTGTACGCAAACGCCGATCTGGAAGCCCTCAGACCGCTGATCTCGGCGGAGGTCCATGAGGCCTTTTCCGAGGTCAGGAAAGCTCAGGATGAACGAGGTGAAACGGTCGTCTTCGCCTACGTGGGCCTCGCGTCCGCCGAAATCGAGTTCGTGGCAGTGGACGGCGATCAAGCAGAGATCGGCGTGCGCTTTCGGGCCGAAATCGTGAGCGCGGTCCTGTCGGCGACGGGCGCCGTGGTGAGCGGGGAACCCTCCGCCGTAAAGGGGACGGACGAGGTATGGACCTTCGCGCGCCAGTTGGAGAGCGGTGACGTCAACTGGATCCTTGTGGCCACTTGCCAGGATTGATGAGTTCGTAGGCTCAATGCCATGCCACTAGGAAGAGCTGCCTTCGCCTCCTAGCCAACATCACAGCGGCCACTGGAGCCAGGCGCATGTTGTGCTCGGACCATGACACCCGTCGCCAAAGTTTGGTGCGGGACAGTGCAAGGAATGCGGATTCAGGCTGCATTTCTATTCGTTTGATTGAAGACGACCGAGGCGCGACGATGCGAGCGAGGGTCGAGGCCCGTGCATGTGGTCGCCCTCAACCAAGGAGGCGTCGACATGCTGCTCGCGCAAGACATCATGACCCGCAAGGTCGTCACCGTTCGATCAGACAGCACGATTTCAGAGGCTGCGGCCCAAATGGTCCGTCACCGGATCAGCGCCGTCCCGGTGGTCGATCATGGTCTGCTCGTGGGGATTATCAGCGAGGGGGATCTCGTTCACCGCGCCGAGATCGGAACCGCGGAGCGAAGCCGCTCCTGGTGGCTCACTCTTTTCCGGGACCCGTCGACTATGGCCAACGAATACGCCCGGTCCCACTCCAGACACGTCGCAGATCTGATGACCCGAACCGTCCGATCGGTGGAGGAGAAAGCGTCAGTCGAACAGATCGCGGAGCTCATGGACCGCGCCCGGATCAAGCGGGTTCCTGTGACTCGGGGCGGCGCAGTGGTGGGCATCGTCAGCAGGGCGGACCTCGTCAAGGCTATCGCGGGCGCGAAGCCGGAGGAAACGGATGCGCATCTGAGCGACGAGGGCATACGAACACGGCTGTTGGAGGAGCTCGGGCTTCAGCCCTGGGCAAGCGCAACACAGATCGGCGTCGAGGTGCGCGACGGCTTCGTCTCCTTCTGGGGGACCGTGAACTCGGAAGAGGAACGGTGCGCTTCTCGAATCCTGGCGGAGAACCTCGCAGGGGTCCGTGGCGTAGAAGATCATCGGTTGGCGATCGATTTCCCCGCCT
>NZ_JANJTZ010000053.1 GCF_024710845.1 Mesorhizobium sp. | reverse complement strand
GTGGGGGGGGGGGGTGGGTGGTGTTCTAGTCTGTTTGGCTTCTGTTGTCTGTGCCGTTCTGTCTGGTCCCTCTCGGGGGCGCTCGGGGGGGGGGCGGGGGTGTGGTGGGCGTGGGGGGGGTACTGTTGCTTGTTGGTTTTCTTTTGGTATGTGGCGGCCATTGGGGGGGGGGCGTAGGGGTTTGGGTTGGTGTTTTAATTCCCCGCCGGGGCGGGGGTTTCCGTGGCCCAGGTGGACGAAGCGCTTCGACACGCCCTGCTGCTTCTCGTTCAGAAGCGCGGCCTTGCCCTTGAAGTCGGGCTTGTCCCATTTGACGAAGCGTTCGAGTCCGCCCTGGAGGATCGTGTAGTCGGTCGACAGGTCCTGCTTCCAGGCGCGGTAGGATTTTTCGAGCCTGAGCGAATCCAGCGCGAACATGCCGAAGGGCTTCAGCCCGTGCTTCTGGCCGGCCTCCCAGACGGCGTCGAAGACAGTCGCGGTGTCCTCGACCTTGGTGTGCAGCTCCCAGCCGAGCTCGCCGGCGAAGGAGACGCGGACGAGCTGCAGCCACCTGCCGGCGATCTGGCAGGACTGGTGCGTGAGCCAGGGTTTCGTCAGGTCGGTATCCGTGACGGAGGCGAGGATATCCCTCGCGCGGGGGCCGGTGAGGATTTGACACGAGAAGGCGTCGGTGGCGTTTTGCAGAGTCACCTGAGTCGGTTGCGGCAGATGGTTCGCGAGCCACTCGAAGTCGTGCACCTCGGCCACCGCCGCGGTGATGAGGAAGAAGAAATCCTCATCGAGCGCCATGATCGACATCTCGGTGACGATGCGGCCCTTGTCGTCTGCGAAATAGCCGAGGCCGATGCGACCGGGCTTGGGCACGACGCCGGTGATCAGGCCGGACAGCCACTCGCGGGCGCCTTCGCCCTGCACCCTGAAGCGGGAGAAACCGGGCAGGTCGAGGATGCCGGCGGCGTCGCGAACGGCGAGGCATTCCTCGCGGATGCGCTTTTGCCAGGGGCCGTCGCGGTCGAAGGTCTGGGTGGAGGCCTCGGACGTATCGTCGCCCGGTCGCGCATACCAGGTGGCGCGCTCCCAGCCGTTGTAGGGCGCGAACTGCGCGCCGAGGGCAGCGGTGCGGTCATGAATGGCGGAAAGCTTGCGGTTGCGTGCCGCCGGCCAGGCATGGCGCGGGAAGGAGATGGCGTATTCGTGACCATAGACCTCCATGCCCTTGGCGACGGCGTAGTCGGGGGCGGAGGCATAGGCGGTGAAGCGGCGGGGGTCGCAGGACCACATGTCCCACTCGGTCGCGCCCTCGGTCACCCATTCGGCCAGCACCTTGCCCGCGCCGCCCGCCTGGGCGATGCCGAAGGTGAAGACGCAGGCTTCATAGGCGTTCGGCACGCCCGGCATCGGGCCGATCAACGGATTGCCGTCGGGCGCATAGGGGATCGGGCCGTTGATGACCTTGGACAATCCGGCGGTGCCCAGGATCGGCACGCGCGCAATGGCATCGTTCAGATACCATTCCAGACGCTCCAGATCGTCGGGGAAGAGCTGGAAGGAGAAGTCGTCCGGCATCCTGTCGTCGGGCGTCGCCCAGTGGGCGCGGCAGTTGCGCTCGTAGGGGCCGAGATTCATGCCGGCCTTCTCCTGGCGCAGATAGTAGGACGTGTCGACGTCGCGCAGCAGCGGCAGCTTGTGGCCGACCTCCTTTGTCCAGGCGGCGAGCTCGGGGATCTCCTCGAACAGGATGTACTGGTGGCTCATCACCATCATCGGGATGTCGCGGCCGAACAGCTTTCCGACTTCGGCGGCGCGGTAGCCGGCGGCGTTGACGACCTTCTCGCAGCGGATGTCGCCCTTGGGCGTCGAGACGATCCATTCGTCCTTGTCGCGGCGCACGGCCGTGACCGGACAGAACCTCTCGATCCGCGCGCCGAGGTCGCGCGCGCCCTTGGCGAGCGCCTGGGTCAGCTGTGCCGGGTCGATGTCGCCGTCGTTTGGATCGTAGAGCGCGCCTTCGAGGTCGTGCAGTTCGAGGAAGGGGTATTTCGCCTTGATCTCGTTCGGGCCGATGACGTCGATCGCCATGCCCTGGTAGCGGCCCATGCCCTTGGCGCGCTCGAACTCGCGCATCCGTTCGCGCCCGTGGGCCAGGCGCAGCGAGCCGGTGACGTGGTAGTTCATCGGATAACCGACGGCGTCGGCGAGCCCACGATAGAGCGTCGCCGAATAGCGCTGCATGTTCATCAGCGACCAGGACGAGGAGAAGGTCGGCACATTGCCTGCGGCATGCCAGGTCGAGCCGGAGGTCAGCTCGTTTTTTTCCAGCAGCACGCAGTCGGACCAGCCAGCATTGGCGAGATGATAGAGCGAGGAAACGCCGACTGCACCGCCGCCGATGATGACCACGCGCGCCTGGGTGGGGAATTCAGCCATGCACTCCTCCTCAATAGACCGGCGGCGAGACGACCCAGATGACGACCGCCGGCACCGTGCCCGGATTGCGCCACCGGAACGGCTTTTCGTGGAAGCGGAACGAATCGCCTTCCTTCAGCGAATGCCAGACGCCGTCGATTTCGATCTCGAACCGGCCCGACACGAGGTATCCGGCCTCCTCGGTCGCGCGCAGCGACGGCCGGTCCAGAACAGCACCCGGCGCGAATTCCGAGCGCAGGATCTCGAAACTGCCGCCGAGGTCGGGTGACAGGAGTTCCTCAACTAGCCCCGTATCGGTGGAACCCAACCGCCGGCGGCCGACAGCGCGGACGATGACGCCGCGCTCGGCGTCGGGCCCATCATCATTGGCGAAGAACAGGCTGAGCGGCACGCCGTATACGGTCGCCAACGCCCGCAGATCGGCGATTGCCGGGCTTGAAATGCCGCGCTCGACCTGGCTTACCCAGCCGAGCGATCGGCCGACGCGGGCCGCGAGTTCCGAGAGCGTCATGCCTCGCGCCTTGCGCAAAGCACGCAAATCCGACGCGAGATGCCGGATACGAGGCGGTTGTTCCCGGGGAATTCGTGAAATCTGGCTCACGGTTTTCATATTCACGTCGCACGTGAAAAAATCAAGCCGAATTTCACGAATGGCACAGGGGTTGCGAAATGCGGTCCGGCCATGCGAATTGCTGAATTCCCTGCTTTCGAAAGCGGCAGGCGGCACAGAGGCGAAAGGCCGTTCGATGGCAGCACCCCAGATGAAGCCGGACATCGTCGACGAGACCGCGATCGTCGACGAGGCGATCACGTCGCGGCGGTCCGTCCGCGCCTTCCTGCCCGACCCGGTCGACGAGGAGACGATCCGCGACATCCTCGCCGTGGCGTCCCGCGCCCCGTCGGGCACCAACATGCAGCCATGGAAAGTCTATGTCGTCACCGGCGAGAGGCTGAAGGCGGTGTCCGACGCGGTGCTGAACTCCGGCATCCGCGCAGAGAAGATCGCCTGGGACGAATACAAATACTATCCGGACAAGTTCTTCGAGCCGTACTATGCGCGCCGCCGCGCGGTCGGCTTCGCGCTCTACGATGCGCTCGGCATCCCCAAGCGCGACGTCAACCAGATGCGGGCGCAGCACGACCGCAACTTCGTGTTCTTCGACGCGCCGATGGGGCTGATCTTCACCATCGACCGGCGCTTGAACCAGGGCTCGTGGATCGATCACGGCATGTTCCTCCAATCGATCATGATCGCGGCGCGAGGCAGAGGCCTGCACACCTGCCCGCAGGCGGCGTTCGCGCCCTACCACAAGCAGATCCGGCCGGTGCTCGACATTCCCGACGAGGAGATCATCACCTGCGGCATGGCGATCGGCTACGAAGACGTTTCAAAGCCCGAAAACAGCTTTCGCACGGAACGCGCCTCACTCGACGAATTCGTCACCTTCGTGCGGTAGCAGGATGAACCGGCGCGCCCTGGTTGCGGTCGGACTTCTTTTCGCGGTGGCGGTCGGCGCTTCGCAGACGGTCCGGGCAGATGCGCAGCAGTCCGTATCGCTGGACGCCGAAGCCGCGCCCGGCGTTACCTATGCCGATCTCGTGCGTCAGCTCGTACCTGATCTGGCCGAGGCCCAAGGCGGCTATTCGGGCTCCAGGCTGATCGAGCTTCGCCATGCCGCGGCCGACTATGGCGGCGCGACGCCGGAACGGTTTCCGCTCGCCAGCGTGCCGGTCATCGCCTTTGGTGCGCCGGATCGCCGCTTCGCCCTCATGCTCATCGATCTCGGCAGCTATGCGGATTTCGCCGAGGGGCTGGCGCCGCTGGCCCTGTTCGACCTGTCGGGCCGCCCGCGCCTGGCCGATGCGGCCGATGTTGCCTTTGATCGTCACACCGGCTTTGCCGAGACGGGGCTGTCGCCCGAGCGTGACGGACTGGTCGTGACGACCAGCACGCATTTCAACAGCAACCAGGCCTATGTCACGCATGCCGTACTGAGCCTGGACAAGGGGCGGCTGGAGCTGGTCGACACGGTCTCGACCTTCAACGAGCAATCCTGCGCGGGGGTGTCGACGCAGCGACCGGCATTCCTGCCCGCTGGCCCCGACGCCTTCGTCGTCACCGTCGCGATCGAGACGGTGCCCGGCGAAGAGGAGTGCGGTGAGCCCAGGCTCGAGGCGACGCGGCGGACAATCTCGGTCACCTATCGGCGCGCAGCGCCCGGCGGCACGTTCGTGCCCGACTCGGATGCGCTCGACGTGCTGGCCACAGCCAACCAGGGCCGCTTCTGACTCGTTGGCGCTGGACGCTAGCGCCCACTGGCGGCGAGGGCGTTGAGTTGGGTCCGCAGCAGACCCGGCTCGTCGAGCGGCGCCTCCACTGCGCGGTGGGTCTCCACCCAGATCGGCAAGGCCTCCGCCAGCCGTTCGCGGCCGGCCGCGCTCAGCACCAGCAGGCGGCCGCGGCGGTCCTCCGGGTCGGGCTCTGTCGTCACCAGACCGCGCTTTTCCAGCGTCTTCAGCGCTGCCGTCACCGTCGTGCGGTCCATGCCGAGAAGTGTTGCCACGTCGCGCATCCTAACCGGTCCCGGGCGGTTCATCGACATCAGCATCGAGAACTGGCCGTTGGTGAGACCCGCCGGGCGCAGCGCCTCGTCGAAGCGGCGGGCGAGAACCCGAGCCGCGCGCTGGGCATGCAGGCACAGGCATGTGTCGCGCACATGCAGCGTCGTGAGAATGTCAGGAGCCGGCAGCTTGTCTAAGGTCATGCCTCGATTACGTTGATATCAACGGAAAAGTCCATAGGATAAGCAGGATAGCGACGAATTCCCGCAGTCACGGATGGGAGGATTGAGCATGGCGAAAGTGATGGTTCTGATCGGCACCAAGAAGGGCGCATTCATTGCCGAGAGCGACGAGGCGCGCAAGGAATGGTCGCTGCGCGGGCCGTTCTGCAACATGTGGCCGATCCATCATTTCATCGCCGATCCCGCGACGGGCGCACTGCACGGCGCGGGTGGCAACGAATGGTTCGGCCCGGCGATTTGGACCAGCCGCGATCTCGGCGAAACGTGGACCCATTCGAGCCAGGGCCTTGCCTACGAGGCGGGCAAGGAGCCGGTGGCGGCGGCGTGGAGCGTGGCCCCGAGAAACGGCGAACTCTACGCCGGTGTGCAGCCAGCCGGCTTGTTCCGCTCGACCGACGGCGGCGAGACCTTCGAACACATCGAGGGCTTGCAGAACCACCCGACGCGGCCGGAGTGGAACCCGGGCGGGGCAGGGCTGATCCTGCATTCGATCGTGTTCGACCCGAAGGATCCCGAGCGGATCTGGATCGGCATCTCGTCGGCCGGCGTGTTCTACACCGAGGACGGCGGCAAGACCTGGGAGCCGCGCAACAAGGGCACGCGCGCCGACTTCTTCCCCGAGGACCAGCGCTATCCCGAATTCGGCCAGTGCGTGCACAACCTGGTCCGCGCCGCCGGCAGCGACCGGCTCTACCAGCAGAACCATTGCGGCATGTACCGTTCGGACGACGCCGGACAGAGCTGGCAGAGCATCGAGGAGGGCCTGCCGTCTGACTTCGGCTTTCCGGCGGGCGCGCATCCGCGCGATCCCGAGACGCTGTTCCTCATCCCGCTCAACGGCGCCGAAAAGGGCCGCTTCGTGCCGGACGGCAAGGCAGCCGTCTGGCGCACCCGCGACGGCGGCAGGACCTGGGCCGACCTGCGCAACGGCCTGCCGCAGGAGAATGCCTATTTCGGCGTGCTGCGCCAGGCGATGGCGACCGACCGGCTGGAGCCGGCCGGCGTCTATTTCGGCACGGGAACCGGCACGCTGTTTGCCAGCGCCGACGAGGGCGAGAACTGGGTCTCGATCGCAGACCACCTGCCGACCATCTCGTCGGTCGAGACCTATGTGATCGACTGATGGAGATCGGCCATAACAGCGGCGACCACCCGATCGTCGCGCGGCTTCAGGGCGTGATGGTCGACCTGTTCCCGGGCGCGCCGCGCCGTGTCGAGATGTCGGCGCGCACGGTGGCCGAGATGATCGACGAACTCGACCGCCGCTGGCCCGGCATGGGCGACCGCATCCGCGACACGCGCCCGGCCATCCGCAAGCATATGAACGTCTTTGTCGAGGGCGAGAGGGCGAGGCTGGAGACCGAGATCCCGCGCGGGGCGGAGGTGTTCATCATCACGGCGATCAGCGGGGGGTAGCGGACAGCATAACCAGATCAAGCCTCACAAGACTGAGGTCGGGAAGCTGCCTTGCATTCTACTTGTTGGCACTGAATATTCTGAGCAGACGGCAATTATGGTACGGCGGTTGCATGCGGACGAATTCGGTCGGTGCGGCTATCATATTGATCTTCTCGCAGCAGGAAGCTTTGGCTGAATGCGTAAAGCCGTCACCGCCTCGGTGTGTCCAACCCTTGGGTCAGTTTTCCTCGCCCACCGCACAGACAAGTTGCAGCAATCAGTTTGAGCGGTACAAATCGGTAGTGGAGGAATTTCTTTCGTGCCAGGTACTCAAAGGTCACTTTGATGAACTGGGATCGAAGGCGATCGCTGAATTTGGTGAAACGGTAGATGCATTCAACCGGCGAGTGAGACGCTGAGGTAGAAATCAGATCCGGTCAACTACCTCACCTCGTATCCCACCTCTTCGGCCGCATGGCACAGCGTCGTCCAGAACGAGCGCGCGAACGAGCGGAAGACGTAGAGGTCGAACTGGTCGGCGCCGGTGCGCTGGATCTGGGTGAAGACGTCGTGGTGCATGGTCGAGCGGCCGGCGTGGAGGGGGAAAGCCGGCAGCGCGAAGTCGATCGCGTAGAGCTTGCCGAGCACCCATTCGGCCTTCGGGCCGGAGACGCGGAGCGCGGTGCGTCCGTGGGAGAGGCCGGTGACGGTGCCGACATTGTTCGGGATCGCCTTGAGGAGTTCCGCCTCGATACCCTCGACCTGCGTCACCACCATGAACTTCCCCGGCGCGAAGCCGAAGGCGGCCTTGTGCTCGGTAGCGATGCCGCCGCCGGCGCCGTCCGGCAGTTTCAGCCCGGTCACCGCGCGGACGGCGTCGATGACCGCCTTCTCCTCGCCCGGCCAGGCGGCGACCTGGACGATCGAGCCGGGGCGCGTCTCGGCCAGCGTCACGCCCGGCGCCGTGCCTGTCACGTTGTGGCGGCCGGATTTCCAGGCGGGGCCGAGGGGAGACACTTGCTCAACCATGCATGCGTTTCCCTTCGGGATCGAACATGTGATGGCTCACGATCTCGACCGGGCCGAACCGGCCGCGCAGCGGATCGGAGACATAAGCGCGGGTGCCGTGCCGCTTCTTGCCGCCCTTGACCAGCGCGAGGCCGATATATTTGCCCAGCGAGGGCGAGAAGCAGACGGCGGTGATGTGGCCGATCGAATCGCGCAGCGCTGCCGGGTCGTTGTGCTCGACCAGATGCGCGCCGCCGTTGAGCGGGCGGCCGTCAAGCGAGACGAGGCCGACTAGGCGGATGCGGTTCTCGTCGACGAGGCCTTCGCGGTCCATCATCGCCGCGCCGATGAAGGGCTTCTTCTTCGACAGCATCCAGTCGAGATAGAGGTCGCGCGCGGTGGTGCGGCCGTCGATCTCGGCGCCGGTGACATGGCCCTTCTCGATGCGCATCGTGCCGAGCGCTTCCAGGCCGTAAGGCACCATGCCGAACGGCTGGCCCGCCTCGATCAGCGCATCCCACACCTGCTGGCCGTGACCGGCGCCGGAATAGACCTCGTAGGCGAGCTCGCCGGAGAAGGAGAGGCGGCAGATCATCACCGGCACGCCCGCCACCTCGCCGCGCACGATGCCCATGAAGGGCAGCGTTTCAGTGTCGACCGCAGTGCCCGTGACGCAGGCGGCCAGGATCTCGCGGGCGCGCGGTCCGGCAATCGATGCGCCCGCCCACTCGTCGGTGACGGAGGTCAGCGTCACCTTCAGTTCCGGCCAGTAGACGTCGAGGAAATATTCGAGGTTCTGCATGACCTTGCCGGCGTTCGCCGTCGTCGTGGTCATGAGGAAATCGTGCTCGGCCAGACGCCAGGTGGTGCCGTCGTCATAGGCGATGCCGTCCTCGCGCAGCATCAGCCCGTAGCGCGCCTTGTTCACCGGCAGGGTCGAGAACAGGTTGGTGTAGACGCGGTCGAGGAACTCGGCGGCGTCCGGCCCCTGCACCATGATCTTGCCGAGCGTCGAGACGTCGACGATGCCGGCGGCCGACCGCGTGGCCTTCGTCTCGCGGATATATGCCTGTTCTACCGTCTCGCCCGGGGCGCCGTAAATGGCGGGCCGGTGCCACAGGCCTGCCGGATACATCTTCGCGCCCTGTTCGACATGCCAGTCGTGCATCGGCGTCAGACGGTCGGGACGCAAATCGCCGATGCGCTCGGCGCCGATCGCGCCGATCGACACGGGCGAGAACGGCGCGCGGAAGCGCGTCGTGCCGACCTCGGGGATCGGCTTGCCCAGGGCCTCGGCCATGATCGCGAGGCCGGGCACGTTGGAGGTCTTGCCCTGGTCGGTCGCCATGCCGAGCGTGGTGTAGCGCTTCAGGTGTTCGACCGAGATAAAACCTTCGCGGTGGGCAAGGCGCACGTCGTCGGCGGTCACGTCGTGTTGGAGATCGACGAAGGCCTTGCCGGCGGCCTTGATCTCGAAGACCGGAGCAGGGGCGATGTCGAGGCCGTGCCCTCCCGAGAAGTCGCCGGCCGCCGTGCCGACGGCGGTCCAGTCCTGCGCCGGTTTCGGCGGCAGGAAGGCCTGCAGCGTCGCGTCCCATTCGGCCTTGCCGGCGCCGGCCTGGCTGGCGAGGTGGATCGCCGGCGACCAGCCGCCCGAGACGGCGAGCAGATCGGCCGAAATCACACGTGCGTCGCCGGACAGGCTGTTCGTCGCGGCGTCGAACTTCTGGACCTTGAAGCCGGTCAGGCCCTTGCCGCCCTCGGTCGCAACCACCGCGTGGCCGGTGAGCAGGTCGCCGCCGCATTGGGACGCCAACCGCCGAGCCTCATCGGAGATCGCGGCGCGCACGTCGACGATGGCGACAATCGTCGCACCCGCGTCGCGCAGCAGCGCGGCATTGGCATAGGCGCTGTCATTGTTGGCAAAAACGGCAATCCGCTCGCCGGGCAGCACGCCGAAATCGTTCGCGTAGCGCGCGGCAGCCGAAGCCAGCATGACACCCGGCCGGTCGTTGCCGGGGAAGACGATCGGGCGCTCGAAGGCGCCGGTGGCGAGCACGACTTTCTTCGCGCGGACCACCCAGTGGCGCTGGCGCGGTTCGCCCTTCGCCGCATCGCGCTTGTGGTCGGCGACGCGCTCGGTCGCCGCGATCGTATTGCCGTCGTAGTAGCCCCAGGCCGTCGTGCGGGTGAGCGTGCGTACGTTGGGCAGTTCGCGCAGGCCCGAGACGGTCTCGTCGACCCAATGCGCGGCTTCCGCACCCTCTATGCGTCCGCCCGACCAGCGGGCCGAGCCGCCCAGCAGCGAGTCCATCTCGAGCAGGATGACGCGGCCGCCGTCGCCGGCAGCCTCGCGCGCGGCCTTGAGCCCGGCGGGTCCGGAGCCGACCACGAGCACGTCGCAGAAGGCGTTCATGCGCTCATAGCGGGCGGTGTCCTTCGCCGTCCCGGCACGGCCGAGGCCCGCGGCGCGGCGGATGAAGTGCTCGCAGAACATCCAGAAGCGGGTGCCCTTCAGCGGTCCGATCACCGGACCCATGAAGGTCTTGTAATAGAAGCCGGCGCCAAGCAGCTTGCCGCCCAACTGGTTGACCGCGCCGACATCGAAGGACAGCGACGGGAAGCGGTTCTGCGAGACGGCTTCGAGGCCCTCGTAGATCTCGACCAGGGTCGTCGGCAGGTTCGGTTCGCGTATCTCACCGCGAATGAGGGTCACCAGCGCATTCGGTTCGTCGACGCCAGCCGTCATGACGCCGCGCGGGCGATGATACTTGAACGAGCGGCCGAACAGCGTGACCCCGTTCGTCATCAGGGCGGAGGCGAGCGTGTCGCCCGGATGGCCGGTGTAGATCTTGCCGTCGAAGGAGAAGCGGATCGAGCGCGAGCGGTCGACGCGGCCGGGCGCATTGGCGCGACGCGGGCTCATGTGGCGGCCCCCGGCTTGCGGCGGCTGGCCGATTTCTTCTCGCCGTGGTCGCGCACGAAAGCGGTCGAGGAAATCGCATGGGTCAGAGTCGAGCGGACGAGCTTCAGATGCGAGCGGCAGCCGCCCGAGTGCTGCCAGTATTCGGCGTGGTCGCCCAGCGTGTTGACGCGGTCATAGGTGTAGACGTTCCAGGCGGCCTGGTCGGTCGAAGCCGGATCCGGGCGCGTGCGGTTGGCGTCACCCTGGTAGGTGAACTCGATGACGTCGCGCGGCCCGCAATAGGGACAGGTGATCAGCATGGGCGGGACATCTCAGTGCAGCCGGGGCGTCGAGCCCTGGCCCTTTTCATCGATGACGAGGCCGCGGTGGAAGCGGTCTAGGGTGAAGGCGGCGTTGTAGGGGTGCGGTTCGTCGCGGGCGATCGTCCAGGCGAAGCACCAGCCCGACGCTGGCGTCGCCTTGAAGCCGCCGTAGCACCAGCCGGTGTTCAAATACATGCCGGGCAGGGGGCCGGTGGTGATGATGGGCGAGCCGTCCATCGACATGTCCATGATGCCGCCCCAGGAGCGAAGCAGCCGCACGCGCGCCAGGCCCGGGAACATGGCGGCGAGCTCGCTCATCACGTCCTCGACGATCGGCAGATTGCCGCGCTGAGCGTAGGTGTTGTAGCCGTCGATGTCGCCGCCGAAGACCATGCCGCCCTTGTCGGACTGGGTGACGTAGAGGTGGCCGGCGCCGAAGGTGACGACCGTGTCCATGAACGGTTTCAGGCCCTCCGATACGAAGGCCTGCAGCACATGGCTCTCGATCGGCAGGCGGTCGATGTCGGCCATCTTCATCAGCTGGCCCGTGTGGCCGGCGACCGCAACGGCGACCTTCTTGGCGCGGATCTCGCCGCGCGTCGTCCTGACGCCCGTGATCCTGTCGCCGTCGCGCAGAAAGCCGGTAACCTCGCAGTTCTCCAGCATGTCGACGCCCCGCCGGTCGGCGCCGCGCGCATAGCCCCAGGCGACCGCATCGTGACGGGCCGTGCCGGCGCGGCGCTGGACCATGCCGCCATAGACCGGGAAGCGGCCACCGATGTTGAGATCGAGGGCGGGCAGGAAGGCCTTGATCTGTTCGGGCGTCATCAGTTCCGCGTCGATGCCGACATGGCGCATGGCATTGCCGCGCCGGGCGAAGTCGTCGAGCTGCGACGGCGAATTGGCGAGGTTGAGGCAGCCGCGCTGCGAGAACATGACATTGTAGTTGAGGTCGTGGGCGAGGTTCTCCCACAGCTTCATCGAGTGCTCGTAGAAGTGCTGGTTCTGCGGCAAAAGGTAGTTCGAGCGGATCATCGTGGTGTTGCGGCCGATATTGCCCTGGCCGAGCCAGCCACGCTCCACCACCGCGACATTGGTGATGCCGTGTTCCTTGGCGAGATAGTAGGCGGTGGACAGGCCGTGACCGCCGCCGCCGACGATCACCACGTCGTATTCGGGCTTGGGGTCCGGCTTGCGCCAGGCGGGTTTCCAGTCCGGCTGAGCCGAAAAGGCATTCCGTAGCAGAGAAAAGACAGAATACTCCGCCATGAATGCCCGTGCCTCGCGATTGTTGCCGCAGACTATAGAGCAGGCTTGGGGGCGAAGGCGAGGAATACGCCATCGCTTTTCGAAAGGCCGACCCGTCGACCCGCCCAGGGTCCACCCGCCTTGCCCCGACCGGCGGGCGCAACTATTGATGGGCCGGACGAATCCGGCGACGTGAACGCGTTTGAACAAATATCCTCTCGACAGACTGGCGGCATTCCTCATCGCGCTGCTGACGGCCGCAGTTCTGGCCGTGACTCCCGTTGCAGCGCAGCAGGCGGTGCCGGAGATCGTTGCGACGCAGCAGGCGGTGATCGCCGACCTGGGCGCGAAGACCGACGAGCTCGAAAAGCGGGTCGAGGCAAATACCGGCAATGACGGGCGCCTCGCCGATCTGCGCATCGAACTGGACGTGCTCGCCAAGGACCTGCTGAAGGCCGGCGTCGCCTTCCGGCCCCGGCTGACCGAGATCAACACGCGCCTTGAGCCTCTCGGCGCCGCGCCGGCGGAAGGCCAGCCGCCCGAGGCGGAATTGGTGGCGAAGGAACGGCAGGCGCTACTCAGCGAAAAGAGCCAGATCAACGTGCTCATCGGTGAGGCGGAAACGATCTCGCTGCGCGTCAACCGGCTGATCGCCGAGATCGCCCAGATGCGGCGCGATCTCTTCGCCAACACTCTGTCGAAGCGGTACGACATCGACTACGCGCTGCTCGGTGAGGTCGTCACCGACCTGACGGATGAGCTCTCGAGGCTCTACATGACGGTCGCGGCCTGGCTGAAGTTCGTCGTCCAGTACAAATTGTCGTCGGTGCTGGCAGCCGCGTTCTTCGCTGTGGCCGGCGCCGTCGTGCTGATGATCGGCGGCGGGCGGCTGTTCGGCAGCCTGCTCAACGTCGATCCGGCCGATCCCGATCCGCCCTATATCAGCCGCCTGTCGGTGGCGTTCTGGTCGACCTTTCTGCGGTCCGCCGCTATTGCCGTGTTCTTCCTCAGCACCTGGTTCTTCTTCGATTATTTCGATGTGCTGCGCGGCGATATCGGCGCCATGCTCTTCGCGCTTTTCGTCGTCCTCGCGCTGGTGCTTTTCGTCAACCGGCTTGCGCATGCGGTGTTGTCGCCCCGGCTGCCGAACTGGCGGCTGGTCGAGATCGAGCCCCGCCCGGCGCGGCTGCTGGTCTGGCTGATCACCGCGATGGCGATCGCCACCGGCTTCGACTACCTGTTCGGCGAAGTGTTCCGCATTCGCGGCGCGGCGCTGGCGCTGACCGTCGGGGAGTCGCTCGCCGCCACCGTCATCGTCGGCATCCTCCTCATCCTGATCGCGACCGTGAAACCGTTTGCCGACGCAGAAGGTCGGCCAAAGGCTTGGCCTCTTTTGCTGCGCATCGCCTTCTACGTCGTCGGCGCAGCGACGGTGCTGGCCGCGCTGCTCGGCTTTATCGGGCTGGCCAAGTTCGTCTCGCAGCAGATCGTCATCACCGGCGCGATCCTCGCCATGATGTATATTGGCGTGCTGAGCGGTCGCGCCGTCGCCGAGGAAGGCGCCTTCGCCGAGACCGCGCTCGGTCGGCGCCTCGGCGGGCGCTGGCGGGTCGAGGAGGCGACGTTCGACCAGATCGGGCTCGCCACCAGCATCCTGATCAACCTCTTCGTGCTGTTCGTCGGCCTGCCGCTGATCCTGCTGCAATGGGGTTTCCAGTGGGGCGACATCCGCGCTTGGGCCTATTCGATCGCGACCGAAATCCGCGTCGGCACGGTCTCCTTCTCGCTGATCGGCATCGTCACCGGAATCGCGGTGTTCGCCATCGGTTTCTTCGCCACGCGCTGGTTCCAGGGCTGGCTCGACGATTCGGTCATGACGCGCGGCCGGGTCGACGCCGGCGTGCGCAACTCGATCCGCACCGCGGTCGGCTATGCGGGCGTGGCGCTGGCAGGACTGATCGGCATCTCGGCCGCCGGCATCGACCTGTCCAACCTCGCGCTGATCGCCGGCGCGTTGTCGCTCGGCATCGGCTTCGGCCTGCAGAACGTCGTGTCGAACTTCGTCTCCGGCCTGATCCTGCTCGCCGAGCGGCCGTTCAAGGTGGGCGACTGGGTGGTGGCGGGCGCCGTGTCCGGCACGGTGAAGAAGATCAGCGTGCGCGCGACCGAGATCGAGACGTTCCAGCGCCAGACGGTGATCATGCCCAATTCGGAGCTGATCAACGCCGCCGTCGGCAACTGGACGCACAGGAACAAGCTCGGCCGCATAGAGATCGGAATCGGCGTCGCCTACGGTTCGGATGCGCGCAAAGTGCATGCGCTCCTGATGGAGATCGCGTCCGCTCACCCGATGGTCCTGAAGAATCCGGAGCCTTCCGTGGCGTTCCTGCGATTCGGCGATTCCTCTCTGGATTTTGAAATAAGGGTGTTCCTGTCGGACGTCACCAACGGCGTGCGGGTGCAGAACGATATCCGTTTCGCCATTCTGGAGGCGTTTGCGGAGCATTCTGTCGAGATACCGTATCCCCATCGCACGCTCATCATCGGACAGGATGACCTGGCCCGCGCGACAGCGCCTGCGGACGCGCAAGGCTCGCCCGCACAGGAAGGTCCGAAACCGGCGAAGATCGCCGCAAAGCCTTCTTCAAGGCGCCGGCGGCGAGCTTCCCCCGATCTCGATCTCGAGGCCGAAGCCGACGACGAGACCTGAATGCCGCGTTCAGTTGCCGTTCATGCTCGATTGAATATAAGCTCCCTTGCAACGGACGATCTCGTCCTCGCATTGGACAGAAGGCGGTGGAAACACCGGTTTACGCAATGAAGAAGTTTCTGGTGATGACTGCGGCGCTGGTGGCGCTGACCTCGCAGGGGAATGCCGCGAGCATCGTCAACAATGACAGCGAGGCGCGCACGGTCGTCGTGACCGAGGGCAGCAGCCAGCAGGAGCTTTCGCTGGCGGGCGGCGAGAGCGCCGAATTCTGCCCGAACGGCTGCTTCGTCTCGCTATCCGGCGAGCGCGAAACGCTGCTCGGCACCGAGCAGCTGGAAATCAGCGGCGGCAAGATGCGAATCCGCTAAACATCTGACACGATTGATCTTTTCGAGGCCGGGCTAATGCCCGGCCTTTTACGTTTTCCGGAAATACTTCGTTAAGCCTGATTGTCGATTCCGGTCGGGGCCACCCTTTCGCGGCCAGCCCGATTCAGCTTTCCGTAGCCTCCTCCGACTATTGTCCGGCCAACCGCGCCGAAGAGAGAGATGCGCGGAAAATGACGCAGGATCGCTCGCATATGGACGCCAGGACGGAGAACGCCGCAATTCCGCTCGCCGTCGATCTCGACGGAACGCTGGTCGCGACCGACCTTCTGTGGGAAGGCCTGTTCCTGCTGATCCGCAGGAATCCGCTCTACCTGTTCGCCGCGTTCTACTGGGCGCTTTCGGGAGGACCGGCACGTCTCAAGTGCGAGATCGCTGAGCGTATCGACATCGATCCCTCCGCCCTTCCGTACCGGCCTGAGGTCATTGCGCGGCTGCGCGAGGAGCAAGCCGCCGGCCGCCGCCTCGTCCTGGCTACCGGCACACCGCGCAAATTCGCCGACGCCATCGCCAATCATCTCGGACTTTTCGACCTGGTGCTGGCCACCGACCGCCTCGGCAACCTCACCTCGAAGCGCAAATGCGCCGCACTTGAGGACGCCTTCGGCGACGGGGGCTTCGACTATGCCGGCAACAGCCGGCACGACCTCGCCGTGTTCGACAAGGCACGGACCGCCTGGATCGTGGCGCCCGACCGCGCCGCGTCGCGTTGGCACCGCCGCAATGGCGGCGAACTGATCGAGACGCCGAAGGCGACCGCCAGGACGCTCCTGAAGATGCTGCGCGTCCACCAGTGGCTGAAGAACGTGCTGATCGCGGTGCCGATGGTGCTCAGCCACGAGTATTTCAATCCGCAGATGCTGCTCGCCTGCGCGATCGCCTTCGTATCGTTCTCCAGCGCCGCGTCGGCGATCTACATCGTCAACGATTTCTTCGACCTGGCGCTCGATCGCCGCCACGCGACCAAACGCAACCGGCCCTTCGCCAGCGGCCTCCTGTCAATGCCGTTCGGTATGGCCTGCGCGGCAGTGCTACTGCTGATCAGCGTCGGCGCCGCGATGTTCCTGCCGTGGGAATTCGGCGCGGTGCTCGGCGCCTATCTGGTGGCGACAACGGCCTATTCGCTCTCGCTGAAGCGCATGCTCCTGGTCGACGTGATGACGCTCGCGGGCCTCTACACGATGCGCATCCTGGCCGGTGCGGCGGCGACCGGGACCGAAGTCTCGTTCTGGCTGCTCGCCTTCTCTATCTTCTTCTTCCTGTCGCTCGCGCTGGTGAAGCGTTACGTCGAGCTGCGCACCACGGTGATCAAGGTCGGCGAGCGCATCGCCGGCCGCGGCTATCGCGCCGAGGACCAGGAGATCCTGGCCCAGGCCGGCATGGCCTCGGCTTTTGCCTCCGCGCTGGTGCTGGCGCTCTACATCGACAGCGACGTGATCAAGGAACAGTACACGCAGCCGGCGCTGATCTGGCCGCTGGCTCCGATCGTGCTCTACATGACGATGCGCATCTGGATCCTCGCCCGCCGGGACGAGATGCACGACGATCCGATCGTCTTCATCATCCGCGACTGGCGCAGCCAGCTCGTGGCGGCCTTCGGAGCCGTGCTGCTGATCGCCGCGGTTCTGATCAAGTGAGCGTACGGCACCAATCCTTCGGCCGCGTCTTTCCGGCCGCGACCGCGCTGATGGAGCCTCCCGAAGCCGCCCGCCGCCTCAGGGACGGCCGGCAGAAGAACGGCGCGATGCTCGCAGTCGGCAATCTGCGCTCCTACGGCGATTCCTGCCTCAATTCGTCGGGCACGATCGTCGACATGCGGTCGATGAACGGCCTCGTCTCGCTCGATCCGGAAACCGGAATCCTCGAGGCCGAGGCGGGCATCATGCTGCCCGAGATCATCGCAGCCGGCGCACCGCATGGCTTCTTCCCGCCGGTGGTGCCGGGAACCCAGCTCATCACGCTCGGCGGCGCCATCGCCAACGACGTGCACGGCAAGAACCATCATCGCCGCGGCACGTTCGGACGCCACGTGCTCTGGCTCGACCTGATGCGCTCGGACGGGCAGGTCCGCCGCTGCAGCCTGCAGGAGAACCCGGCGCTGTTCGCCGCGACGGTGGGCGGCATGGGGCTGACCGGCATGATCCTGCGCGCGGCGATCCGGCTGATGCCGGTCCCGTCGCTGGACGTCGCGGAGATGATCCAGCCGTTCGGCAATCTCGACGAATTCTTCGCGATGGCTGAAGCCGCGGATGCGCAGAACGAATATGCCGTCGCATGGATCGACCAGCTTGCCGGCGGGCGCGGAACGGGCCGGGGACTGCTGCTCGCCGGCAACCATGCCGAGGGCGGTTCGCGGCAGGCGCGGGAGCCGGGCGGCAGGCTCGCCGTGCCGTTCCAGCCGCCACTCAACATGCTCAACCGGCCGGCGCTGATGGCGTTCAACATGGCCTACCGGCTGGCGAAGGGCCGCCGCAAGGACGTGGCGGTGTCCGGCTATCAGGGCTTCTTCTTTCCGCTCGACGGTGTGCGCGATTGGAACCGCCTCTACGGCCCGCGCGGCCTGTTCCAGCACCAGAGCGTGGTGCCGCCGGCGACCGCGCGCCAGGCGATCCCGGCGTTGTTCGACGCGGCGCGGAAAGCGGGGCAGGGGTCGTTCCTGACCGTATTGAAGCGCTTCGGCGACCTGCCTTCGCCCGGCATCCTGTCATTCCCGCGGCCGGGCTACACACTGACGCTCGATTTCCCCAACCGGGGCCAATCGACCCGTGCGCTGCTCGATACGCTCGACCAGATCACCGTCGAGGCGGGCGGCGCGGTCAATCCGTACAAGGATGCGCGGATGGGACCGGCGGCGTTCGCGGCCTCGTTTCCGCGCTGGCGCGAACTCGAGGCGCTGCGCGACCCGGCCTTCGTCTCGGACTTCTGGCGCCGCACCGCTTTGGTTCTCCAGCGATCCGGCCCAGGCCTTGCAACTGCGGCCGAGTAGGCCGCGAGGAAGATGGACGTCTGTGCCATAGCGGGACAGTGATGCTATCCATGGCGTTGAGTAAAATTTGAAAGACCCCTTCACCAGTTCGTTTCCATCTGTCTGGTAAGACCGGCTCGAGGACGAGGAAAGAGCATGAAATACCTAGGCTTCATCCTGTTCACGGTGATGACCAATGCGGCGGCGCAAGTCATGCTCAAGCAGGGCATGATGTCGCTCGGCGACATTTCGTTCGCCGGCACCAACCCGGTGATCAAGATCCTTCAGATCGTGTTCAGCCCCTGGGTGTTCCTGGGACTTTGCACCTTCGTCATCTCGATGGCGTCGCATCTCTTCGTGCTCTCCAAGGTCGAGCTTTCCTTCGCCTATCCGTTCCTCAGCCTGGCCTATGTGGCCGTCGCCGTATTCGCCTATTTCGTCTTCCGCGAGGATCTCAACGCCTACCGAATTGCGGGGATCGCGGCGATCTGCGTCGGCACGATCCTGATCGCCCAGGGCGGCAGCGGCCACGCGGAACCCTCCGATCGTTCGAACCCCAAGTCTGTCCAGACCAGCGAGCTTGCCCAATGAGACACATCATCTTCGGCGGCGACGGATTCGTCGGCCGCCACCTTGCACCGAAGCTGGTCGCGGACGGCGAAGACGTCGTCGTCGCCGACATCGTGAAGAGCGACCTGCCGCATTACGCCAAGGCCCGCTTCGTGCGCTGCGATGTGACCGATCCGGAACAGGTTAATGCCGTCGGCATCCGTTCCGACGACATGGTCTACAATCTGTCGGCCAAGATGCTGTCGCCCATCCAGGTGAGGGCGAAACGGCACGACTTCTTCTGGCCGGTCAATGTCCACGGCACGGAGAACATCATCCATGCGATGGCGCGCGCCGATGCCCCGAAGCTGGTGCATTTCACCACCGACATGATCTACGGCCACACCGTCTACCAGCCGATGACGGAAGACCATCCGGTCGCGCCGCTCGGCGAATACGGCCTGTCGAAGCTGAAGACCGAGGAGCTGGCCGCCGACTGGCGCGCGCAGGGCATGAACATCTCGCTGTTCCGCCCGCGGCTGATCATCGGTCCCGGCCGCCTCGGCATCCTCGAAAAGCTGTTCAAGCTGATCGACATGAACCTGCCGGTGCCGATGATCGGTTCGGGGAAGAACCCCTATCAGTTCATCTCGGTGTTCGACTGTGCCGAGGCGGCGCGGCTCGCCTGGAAGGCGGGGGTGCCCAACGAGGCCTACAATCTCGGCTCGCTCAATCCGCCGTCGGTGCGCAAGCTGCTCGGCGACCTGATCAAGCATGCCGGCTCGAAGTCGATCCTGATCCCGACGCCGGGCTGGGCGGTGAAGCGCACGCTCGACCTGCTCGACTGGATGAACATGCCGATCATGGATCCGGAGCAGTATCTGATCGCCGACGAAGACTGCCTGCTCGACGTGTCGAAGGGCAAGCGCGAACTCGGCTGGGTGCCGCAATACCGCGACGAAGACATGCTGATCGCGGCCTACCGCGAATACAGGGCCAAGAAGGACGGCAAGGCCGTCGCCGCCGCGCACTCCGTGCCGGCCGAGTGAACATAGGAAAGAAGCGGAACATGACCGTGATGACCAAGCCGGAAACGACGACCGCGCGCACTCTCGTCGATGCGCCGACGCTCACCCCCAACGCCACCCGCAAGCCGAAGCTGATCTCGGTCGAGGAGGCGAAGGGCATGGACGTGGTCCGCATGACGGACCTGTTCAAGGCGCACCAGAACCCGGGCCAGCTGCATTTCATGAAGCTGCTCGGCTTCCACAAGATCAAGGTCGAGCGCGCCGAGGGGATGTATTACATCGACCAGAACGGCCGGAAGATCCTCGACTTCTTCGGCGGTTTCGGCTCGCTTGCCTTCGGCCACAACCATCCGCGCCTCCTCGAGGCCCGCAAGAAATTCCAGGACGAGAAGCGGCACGAGATCGCGATCGCCTTCATGTCGCAGTACCAAGCGGCCTTCGCTCACAACCTCGCTGCCTGCTCGCCTGGCGATCTCGACATGGTGTTCCTCGGTTCCTCGGGTTCCGAGGCGATGGAGGCGGCGGTGAAGCTCGCCGAGCGCGCCGCCGGGCCGAAGCGGCCCAAGATTGTCTATGCGGAAAATTCCTTCCACGGAAAGACCAAGGGCGTGTTGGCCATCACCGACGGCCAGCTCTACCGCGGCGAATTCAAGCTCACCGGCAATACGGTCAAGGTGCCTTTCGGCGACATCGACGCGATCGAGAACGTGTTCAAGACCGATCCTGAAATCGGCGTCATCGTGCTGGAGACGATCCAGGGCGGCGGCGGCATCATCCAGGCCACGCCCGAATTCTGGACCAAGCTGCGCGCGCTCTGCGACCAGTACGGTGTGATCTGGGTCGCCGACGAGGTGCAGTGCGGCTACGGGCGGACCGGCCGCTTCTATGCCTTCGAGCACTATAACGTCGTGCCGGACATCACCGCGCTGGCAAAGTCGCTCGGCGGCGGCAAGACGGCAATGGGCGCCATGATCGCCAGGCGCGACATCTTCATGAAGGCCTACGGTACGCCCAAGACGGCGATGATCCATGCGCCCGCCACCTTCGGCGGCATGGGCGAGGCCTGCGCCACGTCGATCGAGGCATTGAACATCCTCTACGACGAGGGCCTGATCGACAACGCGGCCGATGTCGGCGACTACCTGCTCGACCGCTTGAACGGACTGAAGGCAAAGTATCCGCAGATCATCAAGGACGTGCGGGGACGCGGCCTGATGATCGGGCTCGAGTTCCACGATTTCTCGCAGACGCTGCCGATGGTGCTGCGGCCGGTCGTGGCGATGCTCGACGACAAGCTGAAGGGCTCGCTGTCGGGCTTCGTCGGCGCGCTCCTTCTGCGCGACTACAATTGCCTGGTCGCCTTCACCGAATACAACCGCAACGTCATCCGGCTCGAGCCGCCGCTGATCTGCACGCGCGAGAACGTCGACACCTTCGTCGGTGCGCTCGACAGCCTGCTCGGCCGCGGCATCGTCTCGATCGTCAAGGATTTCGTGAAGAGCCAGATGACCTGATCCGGGGATGGTCGGTCGCATGTCGGGGCAGGGGGACGACGCCATGCTGGGGGCACAGCAAGCATCGCTGATCGGCTGGGCATTGCAGACGGGCATCGGCGAAACCGTCGTCCGGACGGTGTCGCGGCAAAGCCTGCTCGATAGGTTGGCCGCGCTGTTCATGGTGCTGTCGATCGCCGCGATCGCCGCCTATGCGACCTTCAAGCCGGACTACAACTGGGACATGGTCGCCTATATCGCGACCGCGCTGGAAGACCGCGTCCAGGATCCGGTCGAACTGCACCGGGAAACCTGGGCGCAGATCGATGCCGGCTCCTCGCCGGAGCAGCAGTTCAAGCTGAAGCAGTCCAACCCCTACAACCTGCACCAGTGGGAGAACCCGGCGGACTTCCAGTCGCAGCTGTCGATGTACCGAGTCAAGATCGGCTATGTCTGGCTCCTGCGCGCGCTGGAGCCGGTGACGGGCCTCGTCAACGCCTCGGTCCTGCTCAGCGTGGTACCGGGCATCGGGTTCGGCCTGCTCGCTCTGTGGTGGCTGCGCCGCGAGGACGCGCTGCAGGCGGCCTTCGTGCTGATCCCCGTGCTGCTGATCGCCGATTATTCGCGAATGACGACCGCGGTCACGCCTGACATGCTCTTGGCGCTGATCTCGCTTGCCGCCCTCTACAGCCTGCTGCGCGGTCGCGACGGCCTTGCCGGCGCGCTGCTCTTCGCCTCGGTCTTCATCCGGCCGGACAACATCATCCTGATCTTCGCGCTGCTGATCGCGGCCGTGCTGTTCTCCTGGCGCTGGCTGCCCATGGCGATCACCTTCGTCGCCTCGATGATCGCGATCAGCGTGATCTCGAAGCTGGGCGACCATCCCGGCTGGTGGGCGCATTTCTACTTCTCCTGCGTCCAGATCCAGAACTCGATGGCGAACTTCCATCCGGACTTCTCGCTCGTCGCCTTCGCCAAGGGCTATGCGCGCGGCGTCATCGTCTCGATCCAGAACAACGACTGGCCGGCGCTACTGGCGTTGCTCACTGCCGCCTGGGCGCTGCTCGCCAGATTCGGCATGATGCGCGACGGCCGCGCAAATGCGCTCGCCTTCGCGCTCGCCATCGGCACGCTCGGCAAGTTTGCCTCTTTCCCGCTGCCCGACGACCGCTTCTACTTCGTCTTCATCTCGGGAATGGCAATCGTGCTCGCGGCGGCGTGGAAGCCGCGGTTCGGGGCGAGCTGACCGCGCGACGTGATCGCATCCACAACCCTGTCGCAATCCGGACGGCGGCGGATTTGAGGTCGCTCGACGGGTTGCTTCCGCAGGTAGTCGCGCGGCCTTCCGCCGATGTCGCAAACAGGCTGCACTCGCGCCGAACCCGTCTATAGTCTGCGCCGAATTCTCGTTTCGGAGCAGCAGTCCCATGGCAGGGTTTCCGACCAAGGCGAAGGTCGTCATCATCGGTCTCGGCGGCATCGTCGGCGCGGCGGTCGCGCATCACCTCATCGAGCGCGGCTGGGACGACATCGTCGGCATCGACAAGTCGGGCATCCCGACCGACATCGGCTCGACTGCGCATGCGTCGGACTTCTGCTACATGACCAGCCACGATTTCCTGTCGTGCTGGACCTCGCTCTACTCGATCGATTTCTACGACAGGCTCGGCCATTACGAGCGCATCGGCGGGCTGGAGGTGGCGCGCGTCGGCGACGATGCGCGCATGGACGAGATCAGGCGCAAGATCGCCTCAGCCAAGGCCTTCGGGACGCGCGCGCGGCTCGCCGAGCCGGCCGAGATCAAGCAGAAATTCCCGCTCATCGAGGAATCGGTGGTGCAGGGCGGCCTGTGGGATCCCGACGCCGGCCTCGTCATCCCGCGTTCGCAGACGGTGGCCCACAAGCTCGTCGACATGGGCGAGAAGTCGGGCAAGCTGAGAGCCTTTGCCAACACGCCGGCAAAATCGCTGGTGATCGAGGACGGTCGCATCAAGGGCGTCGTCACCGACCGCGGCACAATCATGGCGGACTACGTCGTCGTCTGCGCCGGCCTGTGGGGCCGGCTGATCGCGGCGATGGCCGGCGAGGACCTGCCGGTGATGCCGATCGACCATCCGCTAACCTTTTTCGGTCCGTTCAACGAATTCGCCGGCACCGGCAAGGAGATCGGCTATCCGCTGCTGCGCGACCAGGGCAATTCCGCCTACATGCGCGACACCGGCGATCCGGTCACCGCCGAAGGCGGGATGATCGAATGGGGCTACTACGAGGAGCACAATCCGCGCCTCGTCCATCCGCGCGAGCTGCTGGAGAAAGACCAGGCGCGCCTGTCGCCGTCGCAGCGCGACCTCGACATGGAGCAGATCATCGCGCCGCTGGAGCGCGCCATCGAATTGACGCCGATCCTGGGCGAGCTCGGCTATGACGAACGCCGTTCCTTCAACGGACTTCTCCAGGTGACCGCCGACGGCGGCCCGTCGATCGGCGAGAGCCAGAAGGTCAGGGGGCTCTGGTATGCCGTCGCCATCTGGGTCAAGGACGCGCCCGGCATGGCCAAGCTCGTCGCCGACTGGATGACCGACGGGCGCACCGAGATCGACCACAACCGGATCGACTATGCGCGCTACTACCCGCACCAGCTGAAGGAAGACTTCATCGCCGGCCGCTGCGGCGAGGCGGCGCAGAAGGTCTACAACCCGGCCGTCCATCCGCGCGAACCCTATGCGACCGGCCGCAACATCAAGCGCTCTCCCTTCTACGAGCGCGAGAAGGAACTCGGCGGCTACTTCATGGAACTCGGCGGCTGGGAGCGCGCGCACGGCTACGCCGCCAACGAGCACCTGCTGGAGAAATACGGGGACCGCGTTCCGGTCCGCGCGAACGAGTGGGACAACCGCCATTTCTGGCGTGTCTCCAACGCCGAGCACCTCGCCATGAGCGAGGATTGCGGCATCGTCAACCTGTCTCATTTCCACATGGTCGACATTGCCGGGCCCGACCATGTCGAGCTGCTCGAATGGCTGTGCGCGGCCAGGATCGGCGGCGATGCCAATATCGGCAAGGGCGTCTATACCCACTTCCTCGACGACGAGGGCATGGTGCGCGCCGACTTCACCGTCTTCCGCATGGCCGACCGCTGCCGCCTGGTGAACGGCGCCGACGCCGGCCCGCGCGACTTCCACTACATGCGCCGCATCGCCGAGGACCGCGGCCTCGACGTGACGGTCACCGACGTGTCGGAGAAGTTCGTCACCATCGGCATCTGGGGACCGAACGCGCGCGTGACCTTGAAGAAGGTGGTCGAGGATCCGGCCGGCCTCGATCCCGAAAACTTCGCCTTCGCCGCGATCAAGCCGATCAGGATTGCCGGCAAGGACGTCACCGCCTTCCGTATCTCCTATGTCGGCGAGCAGGGCTGGGAGTTGCACATGCGCTACGAGGACGGTCTCGCCGTCTGGGATGCATTGCGCTCGACCAGCGTCATGGCCTTCGGCGTCGAGACCTATGCCAATTCGCGCCGCATGGAGAAAAGCCTGCGCCTCCAGAACGCCGACCTCCTGACCGAATACAACCTGCTCGAAGCCGACCTGCAGCGACCGAAGGTCAAGGAGGCGGATTTCCGCGGCAAGGCGAGGCATCTCGAACACCGCGCCCGGCCGCACCAGCCGGCGATCCTGTGCACGCTGACGCTCGAGCAGAACGTCGATTCGAAGGGCGTCGCCCGCTATCCGGTCGGCACCAGCCCGATCCTGGATCCCGCGACCGGCGAGACGCTAGTCGATTCGCTCGGCCGGCGCTCCTTCACCACCTCGATGGCCTTCGGCCCGACCATCGGCAAGACGATCATGCTGGCCTACCTGCCGCACGAGAAGGCGGTGAAGGGCAACGATTTCGAGATCGAGTATTTCGGCGAACGATACCCGGTGAAGGTGGCGGGTGTTGGCTACGCGCCGCTCTACGACCCGGAGAATGCGAAGCCGCGGAGCTGAGGAGCGGGCGTAGAGGCGGTCGCATCCCTCGCGATTTCGTGAATGCCTGACGCCAACGCCAGCTTTTTCCTCCGGTCGATGGGCGTATCATGGGCTCATGTCACGCCTGCCAGCCAGATCTGCGCTGCTTTGCGGGGCCGCGCTGATACTGACGCTCTCCGCCGGGGGCGCGCCGGCCGACGTACAGGTCGTCGACGTCGAGCTCGTTCTGGCCGTCGACGTCTCGCTCTCGATGTCGCCCGACGAGCTCGTCATCCAACGCGACGGCTATGTTGCGGCGCTGACCGACGGGGCGGTGCTCAAGGCCATCGCGGAAGGGCTGCACGGCCGGATTGCGGTGACCTATGTCGAGTGGGCAGGCGCCACCGTACAGCAGGTGGTCGTGCCGTGGTCGGTGATCGCGACGGCGGAGGATGCGGGGGCTTTCGTCGCGAAGATGACCGCGACGCCGCCGCGTAGCGCCCGGCGCACGTCGATCTCGGCGGCATTGGAGTTCGCCGGATTGCTGTTCGAGAACAGTGGATATCGCGGCACCAAGCGGGTGATCGACGTGTCCGGTGACGGACCGAACAACCAGGGCGGCCCGGTGGACCAGACCCGCGATCGCATCGCCGCGAAAGGCATCACGATCAACGGCCTGCCGCTGATGACCAATGACGGCGGCATGATATCGGCCTACGACATCAGCAACCTCGACAGCTACTACACCGACTGCGTCATCGGCGGGCCGGGCGCCTTCATGATCCCGGTCAATGGCTGGGCGCAGTTCCCGGAGGCGATCCGGCGCAAGTTGGTGCTCGAACTCGCCGGCGCCGGCCACCCGATCCGCGCCGCGATGGAAGCGGAGCATCCGCCGGTCATCAGGGCTGCCTCCACCTTCACGACCGACTGCCAGATTGGCGAGAAAATGTGGAACAACCGCGGCTGGATCGACATCCAGTAGCCGCGTGTTCAGTCCTCCCGCGATTCCGGGCCGCCTGGGCGTGGGGCAAGCATCATCACCAGCGATCCCAGCAGCGCCGCGACAACGGAGCCGAGCAGGATACCCACCTTGACGTCGTCCTGCAGTGTTGGGTTGTCGGCGAAGGCAAGCAGGCCGATGAACAGGCTCATCGTGAAGCCGATGCCGCAGAGTAGAGAGACGCCGAGCAGGTGCATGCGCGCGGCGTTCGCGGGCATGTCGGCGAAGCCGAGCCTGATCGCTGCATAGGAGGTTCCGAAGACGCCGACGAGCTTGCCGATGACGAGCCCGGCGGCGACGCCCAGCGTCAGCGGGTCGACCAGCGTGTCGGCCGACATGCCCGTGAACGAGACGCCGGCATTGGCGAAGCCGAAGACCGGCACGATGACGAAGGGCACCACCCCGTGCAGGGCATGTTCGAGGCGATGCAGGGGGGAGGTTTCGGTGTCGTGCTCGATGCCGGGCGTCCGGCGCAGCGGGATCGTGAGCGCCAGTGCCACGCCGGCAAGCGTCGCGTGCACGCCCGATTGGAGAACCAGGATCCAGAGCACGACGCCGAGCGCGAGATAGGGCAGGAGGCTGAGCACCCCCATCCGGTTCATGGCATAGAGTATGCCGAGTACCGCGAATGCGCCGGCCAGATAGGCCATCTGCAAGTCGGCCGTGTAGAAGATCGCGATGATGACGACGGCGCCGAGGTCGTCGATGATCGCCAGCGCGGTCAGGAACACCTTCATCGAGGCCGGGACGCGGCTGCCCAGCAGCGACAGGACGCCCAGCGCGAACGCGATGTCGGTCGCGGTCGGGATCGCCCAGCCGCGCATCGTTTCGGCGTTGCCCCAGTTCAGGCCGACATAGATAAGCGCCGGCACGGCCATGCCGCCGGCAGCCGCCAGCCCGGGCAGGATGCGCCGCGGCCAGGTGGAGAGCTGCCCGTCCAGCACCTCGCGCTTGATTTCGAGCCCAACCAGCAGGAAGAACACCGCCATCAGCGCGTCGTTGATCCAGTGCGCGACGCTGAGCGGCCCGATATAGGCCTTCAGCGCGGCGAGATAGGTGGGCGCAAGAGGGGAGTTGGCGACGATGAGCGCCAGCGCGGCCGCCGCCATCAGGACGATACCGCCAGAGGATTCGCTGTCGAGGAACTCGCGGAAGACGGATTTCTGTCGGGTCTCGGCTGTCACGGTCCGGCCTCCTTGTGGTTGGTCGGCCCGAGGGCCATCGTACCGATCCGCGCGGTTTCACGCGCGGTATCGCTCCGACATAATGCATGATGCACGAAAATCCAGCCGGAACGACGGCTGTCCGCAGGTTTGTATGAGGTTTTCCTACGCCGCCAGCAGCTGCTTGCGGTCGGCGCGTTCCTGCTGGGGCGAGCGAGCGTAGAGTTCGCGGTAGCATTTGGAGAAATGCGATGCCGAGACGAAGCCGCAGGCGACAGCCACCTCGACCACCGGCAGGGACGACTGGATGAGCAAGTGGCGCGCGCGGTCGAGCCGGATCTCGAGATAGTAGCGCGCCGGTGAGCGACCCATTTCCTGCTGGAACAGGCGCTCGATCTGGCGTCGCGACAGGCCGACATTGTCGGCGATTTCGATCAACGACAGCGGCTCGGAGAGGTTCATCTCCATCAGTTCGATGATTGACAGGACCTTGGTGTTCTGCACGCCGAGGCGGGCGCGCAGCGGCAGGCGCTGGCGGTCCGTCGGGCTGCGCACTCGGTCGGTGAGCACCTGCTCGCAGACGCGGTTGACCAGCGCCTCGTCGAAATCGTCGCCGATCAGCTTCAGCATCATGTCGAGCGCGGCGGTGCCGCCGGCGCAGGTGTAGATGTTCTGGTCGACCTCGAAGAGATCGGCGAAGACGTTTGCCTTGGGAAACGCCTCGGAGAAGCCGGGCAGGTTCTCCCAGTGGATGGCGCAGCGCTTGTTGGAGAGAAGGCCGGCGGATGCCAGCACATGGGCGCCGGTGCACAGGCCGCCGATCGCCACGCCGCGGTTGTATTCCTCCCGCAGCCAGGCAAAGGCGGAGCGGTTCTGGTACTTCTCGACGTTGATGCCGGAGCAGACGATCACCATCGACGGACGGTCGGGGCCGCTCATTTTGCGGCGCTCATCCTCGAGCGAGGACTGAACCGCGATTTCGACGCCGCAGGAGGCTTTCACCGGCGCGCCGTCGGCGCTGGCGAGCCGCCAGGAGTAGGCGTCGCAGCCCAGCGTGCGGTTGGCCAGGCGCAGCGGTTCGATGGCCGTCGAAAAGGCGATGAGCGTGAAATTGGGAACGAGAAAGAAGACGATCGAGCGTTTGATGGCTGGCTTGACGGTCACGAAACACTCCCGGAAACCTGGCTATCGTCAGACGGCTGTCATCGTCGCGATTGGGAAAGTGTCATCCCGAACGCCCTGAAATGTCAATGTGATTGCGGCAGCCGGATGTCCGTTTGCGACATACGGTCGATTTGCATGGAAACGAATGGAAGCCCGCGAAGCAAAGCTGCGCGGGCGAGGCAAGTAACAGCGGGGAAAGCGGAGCCGGGAAGGCCGGCTCCGAGCCTTCTTACATCACAAGACCGCCGAGACGGTTCGCCGCCAGCGCCGCGGTCTGGCCGGGCATCGTGCGACCCAAGCGCGCGCGCTCGAGGCTCGTGTTGAGGTTGCCGGCCGCACGGCTGCGGAACAGGAACGAGATGAACTTCATGGTAGCTCTCCAAGCAAATGGCTGTTTACTCGGAACGGCCGGCGCGATGTCTGCGTCAAGCGGCTCTTTTCATGCCGTGTATCTAGGCATCTGCCCGGATCTTTGCAGCAGGAAAAGCGAACAGCGACGTCGCAAACGCAACAGGCGGCTTTTCGGCGGGGCGCCGAACGAAGATGCAAGCTGCTGATATTAAACGATATTAATAGTCAGGTAAGGACGCCATGCGCCTTGCTCATATGCGTCATGCGAGCCTTGCATGGGTCGCGGGCATCCAGCCTGGCATTTGGGCAAAACAAAAGTCCCGCCGCGGGCCGCGGGCGGGACTTTTTGGACGGCCGACGGATGCCGGCCGGCAGTCCTGACGAAATCAGTACCAGCCGCCGGTCACGACCTTGTTGACCGTGTTGTGGCGGTAGGCTTCCGGCCAGCCGATATCCTTCTGGATCTCAAACGGCAGAGCGCGGATCGAACGCTCGGTTTCCTGGCGAGCGCGGGCGGCGCGGTAGTCGGCCGCGAAGCGGCCCAGTGCAGTCATGAGGGACATTTTTCTCTCCTAGGGTTCGCAGGTGAGGGTCTTGGGAGGACCGCTCGGATTGCGCGCTGTTTAGGCAGTTCTTGTTTCAAAAGTATTGCGATCGGATGACGGACGGTTACCGAAAGGGAGGCTTTCTGTTTCCGTTCGCCGAATTCGGAGGCAGTTGCCGTGTTGCAATGCAACATGGATCCGGCGCTGCTTCATTCCATCATTGCGGCCTTTCGGTGACGATTCAGGCGCGACCGCGAAAATCGCGATCGAAATCGATGCCGTCCGGCCAGCCGATGTCCTTCTGCATGCCGCGCGGCAGGTCGGCGATGCGCATTGCGGTGCGGACGTGAAGCCGGCGGGCGCGCTGGGTGGCGACGAACCGGGTGAGTGCGCTGTAAAACGACATGACTTTTCTCCTTTTGCATGGGCGAAAGGGCGTCTCGTCCTTCCATGGAGTTGACTATGCGGTCACTATGAGGTTCAATCAAACGAATTGAAATGATCGATTGGATCAATGAAACTGAACTGGAGGGACGATGAACGCTCCGCTCAACCATCCGCTACCGCTTCTGGAACTGGACGTTCTGCGCACCTTCGTCGCGATCGCCGAAACCGGCAGTTTCACGCTCGCGGCGAACGCCGTGTTCCGCACGCCGTCCGCGGTTTCGATGCAGATCAAGAAGCTGGAGGAGATGCTCGGCCGCGCGCTGTTCACGCGCGACGCGCGGTCCGTGTCGCTCACCGCCGACGGCGAGATCCTCATCGGCTATGCGCGCCGGCTTCTCGCCATCAACCGCGAGGCGGTCTCCAAGTTTGTCATGCCTGACATTCAAGGCGTGGTGCGCCTCGGTTCGCCGGACGATTATGGCGAGCGGGTGCTGCCCGACGTCCTGCGCCGCTTCGCGCAGTCGCATCCGTCGGTCGCCGTCGACGTGGTCATAGACCAGAGCGGCAACCTCCGCCGGCGGCTCGACGATCGCCAGCTCGACATCACGCTGATGACCTGCTCGGGCAAGGTCATCCCGGTCGACGCCGAGATCCTCTTGACCGAGCAGATCGTCTGGGCGGGCGCCAAGGGTGGCTGCGCGCATATGCGCCAGCCCTTGCCGGTGTCGCTTTGGGAAGAGGGCTGCGCCTGGCGCATCCGCGCGCTCGACGCGCTGAGCGCCAGCGGACGCGACTATCGCATCGCCTATATGAGCGCCCACACGTCGGGCCAGCGCTCGGCGATCCTCGCCGACCTCGCCGTCGCACCGCTGCCGAAGTCGTTCATCGGCGACGATATCGTGGCGCTGGGCCCCCGCGACGGGCTGCCGGAACTGGGCAACTACAGCCTGGTGATGATCGTGCGTCCGGACGCGAGCGCGCCGGTCAGGGCGGCCGCGGACCACATCCGCGCGACGATGGAAGCGTTCAAGGAGAAGGGCCGCTTCGCCATGGCTGCGTGACCGGGGAACTTCCTCGCTCGCTTCGGGTTGTTGAAGCGGCGGCCGCCACCGGCCGCCGTTTGGTGCGTCGAGGGGTTGGTCATGGCAGAGCGTCCCGTCTGGAAAGGCCAGTTGCGCCTTTCGCTGGTTTCCATTCCGGTCGAGATGTATTCGGCCACCAATTCGCGTGCCCGCATTGCGTTCCGGCAGATCCACAAGCCGTCCGGCAAGCCGATCCAGCTGCAGAAGGTCGTCGCGGGAGTCGGGCCGGTCAAGCCGGACGATATCTGGAAGGGCTACGAAGTCGACAATGACGAGTACGTGCTGATCGAGCCGGAGGAGATCGACGCCATCAGGCTCGAAACGAAAAAGACGCTCGAACTCGTCCAGTTCGTCGATATTTCCGACATTCCGCCGATCTATTTCGACAAGCCCTATTTCCTCGCGCCGACGGACGATCTCGCCGAGGACGCCTTCCGCGTCGTGCGCGACGCCCTGAAGCAGACCGGCAAGGCGGGCATCGGCCAGTTGGCCATGCGCGGGCAGGAATACCTCGTCGCCGTGCGGCCCTGCGGCAGCGGCCTGCTGCTCGAGACGCTCCACTACGAGGACGAGATCCGCAAGACCGATCCCTTCTTCTCGTCGATCTCCGGGAAGCCGGCCGAGAAGGACCTTCTCGACGTTGCCAAGCAGCTGATCGAAAAGAAGAGCGGCGCATTCGACGCCGGCGCGTTCGAGGACCACTACGCGGATGCGATCCGCGAACTGGTCGAGCGTAAGGCCAAGGGCTACAAGCCGAAGAAGACCAAGGACGAGGCCGAGCCGCGCTTCAAGGGCGGCAACGTCGTCGACCTGATGGCCGCGCTGAAGTCGAGTCTCGAAGGCTCCGGCAAGGCCAAGCCTGCGAAGAAGCCGGCCAGCGACGCGAGCAAACCGGCGGCGAAGAAGCCGGCCGCGCGGCAGAAGAAGTCGGCGTAATCCGTCATGGCACGGCTCGCCGTCGACGAACTGCTCAAGGAATACCGTTCAAAGCGGGATTTCTCGAAGACCGCCGAGCCCGACCATGCGCCCGCGCCTGACGGAGGCGAGGGGCTTGCCTTCGTCGTCCAGAAACATGACGCGACGCGCCTTCACTACGACTTCCGCCTCGAATGGGACGGCGTTCTGAAAAGCTGGGCCGTAACGCGCGGGCCGAGCTACGATCCGGCCGAAAAGCGGCTCGCGGTGCGAACCGAAGACCATCCGATCGCCTACGGCGCCTTCGAGGGCACCATCCCCGAGGACGAGTATGGCGGTGGCACGGTGATGCTGTGGGATCGCGGGACCTGGGAGCCGGTCGGCGATTTCGCCGAGGGGCTGAAGGAGGGCAAGCTGGTCTTCCGCCTCGACGGCGAACGCCTCAAGGGCGAATGGACGCTGGTCCGCATGAAGCCGCGCGCCAAGGAGAAGCGCGAGAACTGGCTGATGATCAAGCACCGCGAGGATGGTTTTGTCCCGCCGCGCGGAGACATCCTGAACACGTTCACCAAGAGCGTCGCGTCAGGCCGCACCATGGCGCAGATCGCCAAGGGCGGACGGTCCTTGGCCAAGAGCGATCTTGCGGCGAAGCGTCCGGCCGAGGGCCTGACGGGGAGGGTCGCGAGGGCCACGCCCGAGCGCGTGTCGAAGCCCTGCCGCCGTCTTGCCTTGCCGCGCTGGCGGGAGCCGCAACTCGCCACGCTCGTCGGCGAAGCGCCCGATGGCGGCCAGTGGCTCGCCGAGATGAAGTATGACGGTTACCGCGCGCTGATCGCGGTCGCCGGCGGCAAGGCACGGATCTTCACGCGCAACGGACTCGACTGGACCGACAAGTTTCCCGGCATCGCGGCGGCGGCCACGGCACTCGATGTCGGCTCCGCGCTGATCGACAGCGAGATCGTCGCCTTCGACAGGAACGGAAAGACCGACTTCTCGACGCTGCAGAAGGCGATCAAGGCCGGCGGCAAGGGCCTGTCCTGCTTCGCCTTCGATCTGCTCGAACTGGACGGGCAGGATCTGACGGGGCTGCCGCTCATCGAGCGCAAGGCGAAGCTCGAGGCGCTGATCGGCTCCGGCAACGAGCCGCTGCTCTATTCCGCCCACATCACCGGCAAGGCGGCCGACGTGTTCAGGCAGGTCTGCGCCGCCGGCCACGAAGGCATCGTCGCCAAGCGCGCCGACGATCCCTATCGCTCGCGTCGCGGGCGAAGCTGGCTGAAGGTGAAATGCACCAAGCGGCAGGAGTTCGTCGTCGGCGGCTTTGCGCCGTCCGACAAGCGCGGCCGCAAGGTCCGCTCGCTGCTCGTCGGCGTGATGGAGAAGGACAAGCTTGCCTACAAGGGACGCGTTGGGGCCTTCGAGGGCGATACGCTGGCGGAGGTCGAGACGCTCGTCGCGTCGCGCGAGCGGAAGACCCCTCCTTTCGCCTCCGTGCCCCGCGAGATGGCGCGCGGCGCAGTCTGGCTCAAGCCGGAGCTGGTGATCGAGGTCGATATGGCGGAATTCACTTCGGACGGTATCATCCGGCACGGCGTGGTGAAGGGCATCCGCGGCGACAAGGCCGCCAAGGACGTTGTGCTGGAGATGCCGAAGGAGGTTCCGATGGAACACGAGATGCGCGACACCTTCGCCGGAGTGAAGCTCTCGAACCCGCAAAAGGTGCTGTTTGCGGAGCAGGGCGTGACCAAGGCCGATCTCGCCGCGCATTACGAGCGTGTCGCCGAACGCATCCTGCCCCACGTATCACGACGGCTGCTCAGCCTCGTGCGCTGCCCGGAGGGAGAGAGTGGCCAGTGCTTTTTCCAGAAGCACGATTCGCGCGGCTTCCCCGACGAACTCAAGCGCATGGAGATCGCCGAGAGCGACGGCAAGCGGGACAACTACCTCTATGCCGAGGATATTTCCGCGCTGATCGCGGGCGTGCAGATGGGCACGCTGGAGTTCCATATCTGGGGATCGCGCATCAGCGACATCGAGAAGCCCGACCGGCTGGTGTTCGATCTCGACCCCGACGAGGGGCTGGGTTTTGCCGATGTCCGCGACGCCGCTTTCGACCTGCGCGACAGGCTGGAGAAGATTGGCCTGAAAACGGTGCCGCTGGTCACCGGCGGCAAGGGCGTCCACGTCATCGCACCGATCGCGCCGCGGGTGGAATGGCCTGACGTGAAGGAGTTCGCCAAGGGTTTTGCCAAGATGCTCGAGGACGAGGCGCCGGATCGCTACGTCGCCAACATGTCGAAGGCAAAGCGAAAGGGGCGCATCTTCGTCGACTATCTGCGCAACGAGCGCGGCTCGACCGCGATCTGTCCCTATTCGACGCGCCGCCGCAGCGGCGCGCCGGTGGCGACACCGGTGTCGTGGGACGAACTCAAGTCGCTCGATGCGGCCAACTCGTTCCATATCGTCGACATGGAGAAGCGCCTTGCGATGGCCGATCCGTGGAAGGACAGCGAAGGCTGGAGGCAGTCGATCACCAGGGCGATGATTGAGAAGGTCGCGAGCGCCAGCTGAGATCGCTGATCAGGCGCGTCGCCTCAGGTTCCACCCACGTCATCCTCGGGCTTGACCCGAGGATCTGCTGCGCTGGCGATTAGCGCATGCAACACGTTGTCGACGGCAGTAGATCCTCGGGTCAAGCCCGAGCATGACGGCGCGGAGGGTGGCGCAGCCTCTGGGCAGAACCCAGTCGTTCCAACCGAAGGGCCGGAGAATCGACGCCTTCACGCTCCGGAGCGGTTCGTCCAGCTTGCCAGGTAGGACGAGGCATCGGTGAGCGAGGGCCAACGCAGCCCCTGCGGCAGAGGTGTTTGCCGGTCCCTCATCCGAGGCTTGGCTTCCTCGACGCCCAGCCACGCCACGATCCGGGCGCGGGCCTTTCTCGCTTCCGGCATGTCGATCAGTGGCCAGACATGCACCATGCCGGCCTCGACGACGAGGTCGACCTCGACGCCGGCTGCGCGTGCCAGTTCTGCGAAGCGGACGGTGTCGACGGTGAGCAGGTCGAGGCCGCCGGCGAGGATCAGCGTCGGCGGCAGCACGGAAAGGTCGCCCTTGATCGGGCTGATGCGCCAGTCGGCGCGGTCAATGTGCGGCGCATAGTGCCGGATCGCCTCCAGCCCGCCTTCGATGTCGAGCCAGGGATCGCGCGCCGCGGCCTCGACCAATTCCGGGTTTTCCAGCGTCATGTCGAGGCCGGGCGAGATCAGCACATGCCGGGCGGGCAAGGGCAGGCCTTCCTCGGCCGCCATCATCGTCAGCACGACGGCCATGTTGCCGCCGGCGGAATCGCCCATGAACACGATCTCCTGAGCGGGCGTCTCGTCCAGCATGGCGCGATAGGTCTCGGCGACCATGCCGAACATGTCCTCGAAGCGATGCTCTGGCGCGATCGGGTAGATTGGAACCGTGATCCGCGCCTGCAGGCGCTCGGCCATCTCGGCGATCAGGCGCCAGTGAAACGGGGTGATTTCAAAGACATAGGCGCCGCCGTGCAGGTAGAGAATCCGCCTGTCGTTGGCATTCGCGTTCCGGGGGCGCACCTCGTAGACGGGCGATCCGGCGACGTCTCGGCGGGAGATATCGACACGCTTTGCCACCGCGGCTGGAGGACGATGATCCTCGAGCGTCCGCGCGCGCTCGATCCAGCGGTTCATCTCAGCCGCGCTGGAGAAAGCCTTCTTGCGGGTGTGACGCAGATAGGTTGAGACGACGCGGGACTTGAGACTGGGCATTCGCGCTAACTCGCTCGACGGGCGTTCGTTCCTCCACGCCTGGTACGATCAGTCTCTTTGCCGGCTGGGTCAATTCACGTTCGTGCGCGGCGCTTTATGCGCCGCGAGCGGTCACTCCCTTGCCCGCCGGGCCGCGTGACCCTCGCGGCCGCGCCGGCGCGGCGTCGAATCGCCCGCGACGCCGTCGGCGCTCACCGTCTTGCGCGGCGGCAGTTTCACCGCGGCCGACAGTTTCGGGAACGGGTCGACCTTGTTGGGCAAGGCCATCGCGTCGATGAAGAGCTGCTGGAAATGCGGCTCCAGCGCCGTTTCGATCTTCTCGATGCGGCGCACCTCCGCCTCGATCTCGCGGCGGTGGTTGCGGTTCAGGAGCGCCATCAGCGCGCCGGTGCCGGCGGCGTTGCCGACGGCCTTGACCTCCGACAGGTCGCAGTCCGGGATCAGCCCCAGCACCATCGCGTATTTCGGGTCGATGAAGGAGCCGAAGGCCCCGGCGAAGCGGATCGTGTCGACGGTCTCGACGCCCTGCTTCTCCATCAGCAGCTTGACGCCGGCATAGAGCGCCGCCTTGGCAAGCTGAATCGCGCGGATGTCGTTCTGGGTGACGGTGATGCGCGGTTCGCCCTGGCGCCCCTCGCGCAGCAGGTACGACCAGGTGCGGCCGTTTTGAATAATGCGCGGGCTGCGGGTCGCGAGCGAACCGTCGATGACGCCGTCCTCGGAAATGATGCCGGAGAGATACATTTCCGCCACGACCTCGATGATCGCCGAGCCGCAGATGCCGGTGACGCCCGTCTTCCAGGATTCGTCGTCGAAGCCCGGCTCGTCGGACCACTGCTCGGTGCCAATGACCTTGTAGCGCGGTTCGAGTGTTTCGGGATCGATGCGGATGCGCTCGATCGCGCCCGGCGCGGCGCGCTGGCCAGACGAAATCTCCGCGCCCTCGAAGGCCGGGCCGGTGGGGGACGAAGCCGCCAAGACCCTTTGCCTGTTGCCGAGCACGATCTCGGCATTGGTCCCGACGTCGACCAGGAGCATCATCCGGTCCTGGCGATAGGGACCTTCCGAGAGCGTGGCGCCCGCCGCGTCCGCGCCGACATGGCCGGCGATGCAGGGCAGCATGTAAATGCGCGCGCCGTAGTTCATCTTGATGCCGATGTCGCGCGCCCAGGTATGCACGGCCCCGGAGACGGCCAGCGCAAAGGGCGCCTGGCCGAGCTCCGTCGGGTCGATACCCAGGAACAGGTGGTGCATGATCGGATTGCCGACGAAGACGGCGTCGAGGATGTTGTCGGGGTCTACTCCCCCTTCGGCGCAGACCTTGACGATCAGGTCGCTGATCGCGTCGCGGACCGCCTTCGTCATCGCTTCGCGCCCGTCCGGATTCATCATCACGTAGGAGACCCGGCTCATCAGATCCTCGCCGAAGCGGATCTGAGGGTTGGACGTGCCCGACGAGGCGACGATGCGGCCGGACAACAGCGAGACCAGGTGCATGGCGATCGTCGTCGAGCCGATGTCGCAGGCAATGCCGTAGGCTTCGTTGTGCAGGCCGGGCCACAGCGCGATGATGTTCGGCCGCGATGCCTCGAGGTCGCGGTGGATCGCGGCGGTGACGCCCCACTTGCCCTTGCGCAGGATCTTCTGGACCTCGGGGATCAGGTGCTGGGAGACGAGGAGGTTGTCGAAGCCCCAGTCCTTGCCCAACATGACCTTCAGGCGGTCAAGGTCGCCGAGCGGCTTGTGCATGTCGGGCTCGTCCACCTCGACGTAGCACAGCTGGATCGCCGGATCGCGCTCGATCACCCGGTCGGAAGCAGACTTGCGCACCACCTGCGCGTTGACGACCGTGTCCTGCGGCACGTCGATGACGAGATCGCCGAGGATCATCGAAGAACAGGAGAGGCGGCGGCTTTCGGGCAGTCCGCGCACGCGGTCGTAGCGTTCTTCCTTGGCGCCGCGCGGCGAGATGTGGTCGTTGGACGAGACGATCTTGTGCTTGGCGAAATTGCCTTCCTGCACCTCGATCTGGCAGCGGCCGCAGGTGGCGCGCCCGCCGCACACGCTCTCGATATAGACGCCGAGCTGGCGCGCGGCGTCGAGCACCGGTGTGCCGACCGGGAAGCGGCCGCGCTTGCCCGACGGCATGAACAGGACGAGAGGATCGGTGGGGGAGGCGTTCAATTGGGTTCTTATCCCCGGCCCATCCGCGCTTCACGCCCGCCGCGGCGGCGGCCGCCGGCGGCCGCGCCGTCGCCCGGCGCGTTGACCTGGACCGGGGCAGGGGCGTGCGTCTCGCCCGGCTTGTAGTCTTTGTAGGTCTTGATCCAGGTCGTGCAGTTCTCGTCGGTGCCGTTCAAGACGTTGGCGCCGCGCACGGCTTCCATCTCCTGCGGGCGGCAGGGGTTCATGATGGCGCTCGTCATGCCGGCGCCGATGACCATCGGGATGAAGGCGGCGTTGATGCCGTGGCGGTGGGGCAGGCCGAAGGAGATGTTGGACAGACCGCAGGTGGTGTTGACCTTGAGCTCGTTGCGCAGCCGGTAGAGGAGCTGGAACACCTGACGGCCGGCGTCGCCCAGCGCGCCGATCGGCATGACCAGCGGATCGACCACCACGTCATGGGCCGGGATGCCGAAGTCGGCGCAGCGCTCGACGATCTTCTTAGCCACCGCGAAGCGCACGTCGGGGTCCATCGAGATGCCCGTCTCGTCGTTGGAGATGGCGACGACGGGGACGTTGTATTTCTTGATCAGCGGCAGGATGGCTTCCAGCTTCTCCTCCTCGCCGGTGACGGAGTTGACCAGCGGGCGGCCCTTGGCGACCTTGAGCGCCGCCTCGATCGCAGCGGTGACGGAGCTGTCGATCGACAGCGGCAGGTCGACCAAACCCTGAACGATCTCCAGCGTCTGGACCAGCAGGCCGGGTTCGGTCGCATTCGGGTCGACCGCGGTGACGCCGGCATTGACGTCCAGCATGGTCGCTCCGGCAGCCGCCTGCTCCAGCGCGTCCTTGATGACGGTGTCGAAATTGCCGGCCTGCATCTCGGCGGCCAGCTTCTTGCGGCCGGTCGGATTGATCCGCTCGCCGATCACGCAGAAGGGCTGGTCGAAACCGATGACGATTTCGCGGGTCGCCGAGGCGACGATCGTGCGGGTCATTCCACTCTCCTCAAAGGTGCAGTGTCTTGTTCAGTCGTTGTCTGGTGGTGTCAAGCGAGGTCAGTGACCCACCCGCTCGACAATATTCTGGGGTGCCTGGTCCGGAGCGTCGTCGCGCAAATGGCGCATGCGTTCGGCGACCACCACTTCGTCGCGCGCGGCCTCGCGGTTCCACGGCTTGCGGCCTCTTAGCACGCCCGATTCCGAAACGATCTCGGCGACATACTCCTCCTGGCGGTAGGCCATTACGTGAATGCCGGAGACGCCTGCGATCTCCTTCACCTCGTTGATGATGTCGATGCAGATCTGCTTGCCTTCCTTCTTCTGGTCCTGCGCGCCTTCGAGCCGCTTGATGACCGAGTCCGGGATATGGATGCCCGGCACGTTGGAGCGGATCCATTTGGCGGTCTTGGCCGACGCCAGCGGCCCGACGCCGACCAGCAGGAAGATCTGGTCGAGGAAGCCGAGGTCGCCGGCCTTCGTCATGAAGGTCTTCAGCATCGGCACGTCGAAACAGTACTGCGTCTGCACGAACTGTGCGCCGGCGGCGATCTTCTTGCCGAGGTGAATCGGGCGAAAGTCGTAGGGCGGGGCAAAGGGATTGACGGCCGCGCCGAGGAAGAGCTGCGGCGGCGTCGTCAGCTTGCGGCCGGACAGGAACTTGCCGTTGTCGCGCATGATCCGGATCGTCTCGAGCAGCGAGATCGAATCGAGGTCGAAGACCGGCTTGGCGCCCGGCTGGTCACCCGCCTGCACGCCGTCGCCGGTGAGGCACAGAATGTTGGCGACGCCCATGGCGGCTGCACCCAGCACGTCGCCCTGGATAGCGATGCGGTTCTTGTCGCGGCAGGCGATCTGCATGATCGGCGCATAGCCCATGCGGGTCAGAAGCGCGCAGATGCCGACGGATGACATGTGGCAGTTGGCGCCCGACGCGTCGACCGCGTTGATCCCGTCCACCCAGCCGTCAAAGATCCGTGCCCGGTTGTAGACGTCCTCCGGATCGGCGGAATCGGGTGGGTTGAGCTCGGTGGTGACGGCGAACTCGCCGCGGCGCAGGATGCGCTCCAGCCGGCCGCGCGAGGTATGGCCGGGCAAGGGCTCCAGCGGCAGATGAATGCCCGCCGGGTTCTCGTCGGGATGCAAGGGGAGGATGGGCGTCATGCGCCGGCTCCCGAGCGGGCCTGGTCCTTCGCCGCGCCCGCCTGGGCCGTCACGCGCAGCCAGGCCGAGGTCTCGCGCAGCGACTGGTCGACCGGCTTCTGCAGGTTGAGGATCGCGTCGCCATGGACCATGTTGCGCGAGCCTTCCCAGGCCTTGACCCAGACGCAAGGCATGTCGGGTTCAACCTCGCAATTGCCGTTGGCGCGCACGCCGCCGCAGGGGCCGTTGCGCAGCTGCTTCGGGCAGTTCATCGGGCAGGACATGCCGGTCGAGGACAGGATGCACTGGCCGCACATGCGGCAGTCGAACATGAACCCCTTCACCCTTTTCTCGACGAACTTCACCGGCGCCTCGACGCGGCCGTAGCCGATGCCCTTCCAGACCGGATGGAGCAGGAGGAAGACGTCCGCAAATTTCGCATAGAACCATTCGAGCGCGCGCGAATGGCGGATCGACCACAGCCGGATCGCATAGGAGCGCTGCACGCGGCGCTGTGGCGACACGTCGGCCGGCTTGTAGTCGCTCTTCGGCGCCGATTTCTTGACGACCGTCGCCTGCGTGATGCCGGCGGGCGCCGACGGCGGGATGGCAGCTGTCGCGTCTGCCGGGCCGGCGGCCGTCGTCGACTTCAGGGTCTCAGGCATTGTCGCGGCCTCCGTTCTTGGCCAGCGCCACGAGGCGGTCGCGGTCGAAGCCTGCTTCGATCTCGGCCATGGCCTTGTCTGCCTCGGATTCCAGATCGTCGCCGACCGGCACCGGATTGGCCTTGCGCCATTCGGCGAGATAGGCGTCGGTGTCGCCCGCGCCCGAGCGCATCGCGGCCATGTCGATCGCTTCCGTGAAGCGCAGCGACAGCTCGCGCTTGGCGGTCTGGCGGCCCTTTTTCACGATCACCTGCGCGGGAATGTCCCGCCAGTAGACGACGATCAGATCGGCCATTGGCCACGCTCCTCCATTGCGCGGCGAGCATCGCCGAAGCGCCGCCGGGCTGCTTGTTGTGGCACGACGCGGGCGCATTCAAAAACGACGCCGCTTTCAGCGCTTTGGCAGCAGGTATTCTAGAAGATCGCGCCCATGTGCGACCAGAAGTAGCCGAGCAGCGCGCCGGCCGAGCCGATCACCAGGCCGATCAGGAGCAACGAAAACAGGCCGACGACCGCGCCGACGCCGAGAAGCACGCCGTCGCGTTCCGACAGGGCGAAGCCGAGCAGGGTGATCGCGAAGGCCGGGAACCAGTTGCCCAGCGGTATCGGCAGGGTGACAACGACCGCCAGGAACAGCGACAGCGCGCCGACGACGCGCTCGCCCTGCTTCGGCCAGAACGGCCAGTAGCGCGGGCGGATGTATTTCTCCAGCCAGACGAGCCAGGGCACGATGCGCCCCATCGCGCCCTGGAACTGCGCCCTCGTCAGCGAGATCGCCAGGATGCGCTTCGGCAGCCAGACGCTGGTCGAGCCGTAGAGCATCTGCGCGGCGACGATCAGCAGCGGCAGTCCGAGGATGGCGGAGGACGGCGGCGGCAGCGGGATCAGGTTGATGACGGCGAAGAAGATCAGCAGCGTCGCCAGGCTGCGGTCGCCGAGCGCGGTGCGGATTTCGGCAACGGTGATCGGCCCGTCGCCCTCGGCGGCAAGGCGCTCGAACAGCGACGACAGGCGGGCCGGCGGGGGCCGTCGCGGCGTCCCAGGCAGCGCCTGTTGCTCGTATTCACCCATGCCCTGTCTCACAAACGGCCCCGCTGGGCGCCCCTCCCGCGTTTCTGCCACAGAATGCGCAAACAGCCGTTAATCCTTGATGACATAACGCAAATCGCGCCTCTCCGCGCCGTCAGCGGCGGAATTCGAGGATGTCGAGCTTCGACTCGTAGTAGGGCGCGGGAAACTCGACCCGCCAGGATTTCGGCGACATCAGGAAGGCGTATCCGGCCTGGTCGGTCTCCGGACCCTTGCCGTAGGCGGGAAAAGGGTCGTCGTTGACGGCGAAGGTGCCGAGATAGGTCCGGCGGAAGTCGCTGTCAGTGAAGAAGCGGCCCTTGGTCTTCTGCGAGCCGGTGAGCTTGGTCAGCGTCCAGCCCGAGCCGTCGTCGGTGACGCGGCATTTGAACCAGCCGTAGACGACGAGTTGTGCGAGACCGCCGGCCTTGATGGTGCGGCACTGCCAGTCGCCGGTCATGTCGAAGCCGGACCAGGACTTCTGGCGCGCGTCGACGACCTTGTCGAGGACCGCGATATCCTCCGCGCTGCCGCCCTCGCGCGCCTCCTTCAGCGCTTCCGCGCGCGTGCTCTCATAGTTCGAAAGCCTCTCCCGGTCGGCCTGGGTGATCAGCCCCTCGATCTCGCCGGTCGCCCGGGATGGAGTGGCAGCCAGGAGGAGGGCGAGGGCGGCAAGAGCGAGGAGGCGCGGCGTCATCTGAGTTCTCCGTTCGCCGTCACCTCGGACGACGATTCCGGCGCTTTCATGTTGCGGCCGCGGTCTTCGCCAGGGCCGGCGCGAGGTCGCCATAGCCCGTCCGCCGCTTCTCGTAGGCGAGGCCGAGCATTGTCGCGGCCTTTTCCGCGACCGGGTCGAGCGCCGGATCGTCGGTCTGCGCCAGATAGACCAGCTTCTCGTAATGGCCGAAATAGTCCTTCGCCAGTTCCGGATGGCGGTCGAGGCCGAGCGGCTTCATGAAGAAAGCGTCGAACTGCCGGCACAGGAAGTCGGTCATGTAGAAGGTCGTCATGTCGTCGTCGCCGATCGCCTCGAAGGCGCTCATGCCCTGGTAGAAGGCGAAGCAGTGCGGCCCGGCGATGCGCTCGACGCCATGTTTCTCCAGCACCCTGTCGAGCAAGCCGCCGGTGCCGCAATCGGCATAGCCGGCGATGATGTGCCGGTAGCCTTCGGCCTTTGCCTCGACGATCGCCTTGTCCATCGCGGGGGGGATACGGTCCGGAAAATAGTGGAACTCGGCCGGCAGGCAGGTGAGGTCGAGATGGTCGAGCCTCAACTGCGCCTTCACCGCCAGCACCTCGCGGGCGATCATCCCGCAGGCGATGACCAGCACCTTCCCGGACTTATCCGCGTCTGGCGTCACGCTCACGGAACCAAGCCTCCACGAGGTCGTTGGCGATCATCGGCTGCGCCGGCAAACAAGGAAGCTCCTCCAATGACCACGATACGCCTCGTTCCCATTCTCGCCCTGATCTGCGTCATGACGCTTTCGGCCTGCGCCAATACCGTTCGCGGGATAGGTCGCGACGTGAACGCAACCGCCGATGCGGTGGAAGACTCCGTCGACTGATCCTCGAAACGACGAAGGGCGGCCGTTGCGCCGCCCTTCAACATAGTGCGCCAGGAGGCGGAAATCAGGCCGTGGCGCGCTGGTTGTGCTTGCGCTTCATGTAGTCCTTCGCCGTCTCGACGGCCACCGCCGCGTCGCGGCAGTAGGCGTCGGCGCCGACGGCCTTGCCGAATTCCTCGTTGAGCGGCGCGCCGCCGACGAGCACCACGTAGTCGTCGCGGATGCCCTTTTCCTTCAGCGTATCGATCACGACCTTCATGTAGGGCATGGTGGTGGTCAAAAGCGCCGACATGCCGAGAATGTCTGGCTTGTGCTCTTCGATGGCGGCCAGGTATTTCTCGACCGGGTTATTGATGCCGAGGTCGACGACGTCGAAGCCGGCGCCCTCCATCATCATGCCGACGAGGTTCTTGCCGATGTCGTGGATGTCGCCCTTGACGGTGCCGATGACCAGCTTGCCCTGTTTCGGCGCGCCGGTGGCGGCGAGCAGCGGGCGCAGGATGAACATGCCGGCCTTCATCGCATTGGCGGAGAGCAGCACTTCCGGCACGAACAGGATGCCGTCGCGGAAATCCTCGCCGACGATACGCATGCCCTCGACCAGCGCCTCCGTCAGCACCTTGTAGGGCGCCCAGCCGCGCTCGAGCAGGATGTTCGTGCCTTCCTCGATCTCCTCCTTCAGCCCGTCATAGAGATCGTCGTGCATCTGCTGCACGAGTTCGTCGTCGGAAAGCTCGGAGAGAATGATCTCGTCGTCGGACATTGCCGGGGCTCCAGGTGAGATGCGAACGAGGGGACTTCCGTCCACTCGAACTTCGTGAGCATATCTATTCCGCAAACGGCATGGCCGCATAGCTGATTTGCGACGCCGTGCAAAACGAAAGCGACTGGAATTCAGCAGCTTGCCGTGTCGATTTTGCGACACCGTCTGGCGTTCGCGAGACTGTTCGCGAAGGGACCATGGCTACGATCCGCCGACAAGCGGCGTTACGGCCGCGGCTTTCATTCAGGGAAGAACGACGATGAGCGAGCCGGCGGCAGTTGACCTCGGAATGAGCGAGCAGGAGACGGGCGGCACACGGCGCGGGCGGGGCGATCGCCACAGCGGCGGTGCCGCGGCCAGGCGCGCGGCGCGCTCGGGCGGCGGCCCTGGCCAGCAGCTCACCTACATCAAGCGCGAGATTCCAATCTACGAGGTGCTCAACGAGGAGGGTATTTCCCTCATCGAGGCCAATGCCGACACGGTCTTGGAAGAAACCGGCATCATCTTCCGCGACGACCCCGAGACGCTTGCGCTGTGGAAGGACGCCGGCGCCGACGTGCGCGGCGACCGGGTGCATTTCCCCAAGGGCCTGCCGCGCTCGCTGCTCAAGACCGCCCCGTCGGTCTACACGCAGCACGCCCGCAATCCCGAGCGTTCGGTGCAGATCGGCGGCAATGCCACCGTCTTCGCGCCGGTCTACGGCCCGCCCTTCGTGCGCGATCTCGACGGCAACCGCCGCTATGCGACGATCGAGGATTTCCGCAATTTCGTGAAGCTCGCCTACATGGCGCCGTCGATCCACCATTCGGGCGGCACGGTGTGCGAGCCGGTCGACGTGCCGGTCAACAAGCGCCACCTCGACATGATCTACAGCCACATCAAATATTCCGACAAGCCGTTCATGGGCTCGGTCACCGCGCCCGAGCGCGCGGAGGACACGGTCGCGATGGCCAAGCTCGTATTCGGCGACGATTTCGTCGAGAACAACACGGTGCTGACCTCGCTGATCAACGCCAACTCGCCGATGGTGTTCGACGACACGATGCTCGGCGCGCTCAAGGTCTATGCCCGCCACAACCAGGCCTGCATCGTCACGCCCTTCATCCTTGCGGGTGCGATGAGCCCGGTGACGGTCGCCGGCACGCTCACGCAGGTGCTGGCTGAGGTGCTGGCGGGCGCGGCGGTGACGCAGCTCGTGCGCCCCGGCGCCCCGGTGCTGTTCGGCACCTTCGCTTCCTCGATCTCGATGCAGTCGGGCGCGCCGACCTTCGGCACGCCGGAGCCGTCGCTGGTGTCCTACGGCGCAGCACAGCTTGCCCGCCGCCTCGGCCTGCCGTTCCGCACCGGCGGCTCGCTCTGCGCCTCCAAGATCCCGGACGCGCAGGCGGCCTATGAGAGCGCCAACACGCTGAACTCGACCATTCTGGCCGGCACCAATTTCGTGCTCCATTCGGCCGGCTGGCTCGAGGGCGGCCTCGCCTCCTGCTACGAAAAATTCATGATGGACATCGACCAGCTCGGCATGACGCAGAAGTTCGCGCAAGGGGTGGACCTGTCCGAGAACGGACAGGCGATGGACGCAATCCGCCAGGTCGGGCCGGGCAGCCATTATCTCGGCTGCGACCACACGCAGGCGAACTTCCAGACGGCGTTCTACCGCTCCTCGATCGCCGACAACAATTCGTTCGAACAATGGGAAGCGGAAGGATCGAAGCCCGCCCACCAGCGCGCCAACGAACTGGCGCGCCGCTGGCTCGAAACCTACGAAGCGCCGGCGCTCGACCAGTCCATCGACGAGGCGCTGCTCGCCTTCATCCGCCAGAAGAAGGAGTCGATGCCCGACGCCTTCACGTGAAGCGAGCCCGATTCAGGCGGGGCTAAAGTCGCCAAGATCATCCACGACGAAGTCTGGCGCAGCGCCGTGAGGGGCGGTGGAGCGGAGTGATTTTGGCCATCTGGCTCTGGCCACTTCGTGCGGGCGTGGATAGTTTCGTCCGCTCCACGAAACAGGAGCTGAGATGTCCGGCCGCAGTATCTCCATCACGACAGCCGACGGCATCTGCCCGGCTTCTCTCTTCGCCCCATCCGGCAAGCCCTCCGGCTCTGCTGTCATCCTCTACATGGACGCCTTCGGGCCGCGGCCGGCGATGGACGAGATGGCCGCGCGGCTGGCGGGGCAGGGGCATGCGGTGCTGGTGCCCGACCTGTTCTACCGCTTCGGCGCCCACGGCCCGTTCGACGCGAAGACTGCCTTTTCCAACGCGGAGACCGGACAGTTCCTGCGCAGGATGATCGCCGAGACGACGCAAGCGATGACGATGGCCGATACCGGCCATTTGCTCGACGCGCTGGCGGAGGAGGGGTTCTCCGGCAAGGTTGGCACGGTTGGCTACTGCATGGGCGGCGGCCGCGCGCTCAACGCGGCGACGGCCCATCCCGATCGCATCGTCGCTGCGGCGAGCCTGCACGGCGGCAACCTCGCCAGTGACGCGCCCGACAGCCCCGCCGCCAACGCCGCGAAGATCAAGGCGCGCGTCTACGTCGGCGTCGCCGGCGTCGACGGCAGCTTCCCGCCCGAACAGTCGGCGCGCTTCGCCCAGGCCTTCCGCGAGGCCGAGGTCGACCACACGGTCGAGAACTATGTCGGCATGAAGCACGGCTGGTGCGTGCCGGACCATTCGGTCTACGACGAGGCAGGCGCCGATAGGCACTGGAAGCGGCTTACGACGGTGTTCGACGAGACGCTGCGGGGGTGAGCGGGGGCCGGTCAGTCGAGCTGAACGGAACGTCCGGCATTTCCCCTTACCCGCTCGTGCAGTCGAATATTTCTGTGACCGGCTGGCCGACGGCCAGGTTTGGCGATGTTTTCCGGCCGCCCGACGATTCTATTTTTTCCGACGACGGTCTCTTAACCTCTCTTCCGTCATGCCGGCGGCCGGAGGCCAGCCGGTATCCATTCTTCTCTCCGGTTACACGCCGAAAACCCCTTCGCGGCATGACCGACGGCACCTTTCTCCCGGCAATCAATAGTTCCCGGCTGGCCTCCGGCCGCCGGGAAGACGCCGCGCGAGGGTGGCTGCGGCCAAAACACCGCCCGCCCTGTGGATCAAATCTCCGCCCTTTTCCGCCAAGCCCTTCTTTCCGTTCGACATTCAAAAATACTTATCCCCACCCCTTGCGATCCGACGGACCATAGGACCAGTGCGACGGAAAGGAGCTTACTTTGGGCTGGAGGGCGAAGGCAGGGAGGGAGCAGCAGGTGCTGAGCAGCATCATCATGCGTCTGCTCTCGTTTGCCGATATGGCCGAAGACGCCGCCCTGCGCTCCCCCTGGGTCCGCTGGTGCATATTGTGGGCCGCCTGGCAGGCGAATGCGCTTCTGAGGGATTACGTCGAGGGCTCCGCACGGAACCCTGCGGGCAGGCACTGGTCGCCCGTCCACATGCCGGCCGGATTCGGCAGCCATCCCGACGACGCGCAGGACCTCGCCGCCTCGCTCAGGGCGCTTGCGCTCGTGATGCGGGCGATTGCGGCGCAGATCAGCCGCCTGTCGTTCCTGCAGCGGGGTGGCGGATCGGACGAGGCCGGCAATGAGGGCCGACGGACCTGTGTCGTCCCCCGGCATTTGCCGGCCTCCGACGTTTCGCCGGTCGAATTCCGCGACACGTCCTGAATATGCGCCTGTTCCTCCTTGGCGTAGATTACTTTGCCGCGTCGCCAAACGACGCGGTCACCACGATCTCGCCAATGATTGCATCGTTGAATGACGGCAGGTCCTCGGCGGGAATCCAGTATTCGAGATGGGCCCTGCTGCCGGCATGCTGTACGTCGTAGCGGTCGAGAAAGTCGGCGCGCACCTCGAACCGCGTGACGAAACCCGATCCGCTTGCCGGAACGTTCCATTCGCGAGCGATCTGAATCGCGTATTCCTCCGAGAGAACGGGGTAGAAGATCGGCTGGTCAGGAAGCCGGGGCGGGAATGCCCGCATTCCTGCCTCCTCGATCAATTTCAGTTCCGCCGGTCCGACCGGCCGCCACAATGTCTTTGTCGTCGGTTTCGTCATAGGATCGGCTCCCGAGGGAACGCGCGCATACAGCATGATCGCCGAGATATCCAGCCAACTCGCCGAGAGCGGCCTGATCCTGCGCGGCGGCTTCGCCTTCGCGCCCGGCGAGGAGGTGCCCGCGGGTGCCGCTAGCGCCCGCGCGGTGCTACTGGTGGGCCATGGCGGCCCGACGCTCTGGCCGCATTTCCAGGCATGGCGGGAGAAACAGCCGGCAGACATGTCCGATCCCCTCGACACATGGTCGCGCGAGGTGATTGGAGATGTCGCCGCGCGGTTCGGCGCCCACGCAGTCTCGCCATCCGACCGGCCCTACCTGCCGTTCCAGCAATGGGCGATGCGGGCGGAAGGGTTGCGTCCATCGCCGCTCGGCATCCTCATGCATCCCGAATTCGGGCTCTGGCACGCCTATCGCGGCGCGCTGCTGTTCGGGACCGTGCCGGACGGATTGGAAGACCTCAGCGCGGTTGGTATTCCGACTCATCTGTGCGACGGATGTGACGGAAAACCCTGCCTTCACGCCTGTCCTGTCGGTGCCTATTCGAAGGCGGGCTTCGACTATCAAGACTGCCTCGGCCACGTCCGATCCCTCGGCGGGGTGGCGTGCATGCGCAACGGCTGCCTCGATCGAAACGCGTGCCCGTATGGCCAAGCCTACCGCTACTCCACGGACCAGCAGGCGTTCCATATGGCGGCGTTTGTCGGCGGCGCTATGTACTCTTCACTTCGCCGATGATAGCTGCCTGCAGTAATCCGGATCGAAGTACCATTTGTTGTCCGGGACCAGTTCCTGAGCATACCGCACTTCAGCTTCAAAGCGGGCTTCACCCACCGCGTCGCAGGCGAACCTGTAGTAGCGGTTGAAGTTCCACTGGTCGGGATACTGCTTCAGCATGTTGCCGAACGCCCGCTTGAGCTTCGGCCAGTCGGCCAGGGTCGACCGGAACAGGGTCGGTCCGTAACGCACATCCGACACAACCCAGTAGGCACGCGCATACATGATGTCTCCGTCGCGCTCGCCGGTGCGCTCGACGGCATCCTGAATAAGCCGATCTATGGCCTCCACGCTGCCGCCCCATTCGGGATACGTGCGCGTGAGCGCGTTGAAGTAGATGTCGTAGTAATATGGGTGTCTGGTGGCTCCCTCATCATAGAGTTCGATGAAGGCATATTCCGGCCAGCCCTGTGTCGTCGCAATTCGGATCGCCGTGGCGTACCAGGCCGGGTCTACGGATGCGACTTCCTTGTTGCTGTAAAGATGTTCGAGCGCCAGCATGGAGTTTTCCTGAAAAGACCGGAGCTGTGCCGGTTTCGTCTCCGAGACATAGCGGGTACCGCGATGGTACCAGGCGATCTTATAAAGTGACGAGGCATAGGCGATGTGTGCCGCGGGAGATTGAGGCTTTGCCACGATCCATCGCATAGCCCTTTCCTTGCGATCTTCGAGTTCAAGCAGACTTGGAGGACCTTCGGTCTGGTTCAGGGATGTCGGATTGTCCAATGCGTGATAGAAGATCGTCAGCTTCCAGAGGCCGCTCTCGGTGCGTTGATCATCCGCTCTGAAGCGCTCGGCCATCCTGTCGAGCTCATCGAACTGCTCTGCGTAGTATGCAGCCGATACCTCGTCGGTGAGTTCGTGTCGGGTAATTCTGTCGTCTGCGTAAGCTGACGGCAGCGTGGCCAGGGCCAGACTCGCGGCAGCGAAAAGCATGCGCATTGGAAATCCTCCGCTCTTCAACTTCAGCTTGCAGACGACGAATTGCAATCCGGTATATGCGAATACTTGAATTGTAAGTGTTCGAGGTTCAGGCAGAGGCGGATTGCCAGAATGAACGTCTTCGAGTTTTCCGCAGCGAGAGAAATTCAGCTGCTCACCCAAGGAATGCCCTAAAGCCATCGTCCAAGGAACAGACATGGCCTTGGCTGCGGACAACACCGGCGCGCCGGACACTGTGCTGATCGCGCACGCGAAAGCGGGCGACCGCGGTGCATTCGCCGAGCTCGTGACGCGCCACTACGACTTCATCTTCCGCGTGGCGTGGAAATGGTGCGGGAAGAAGGCCGACGCCGAAGACATCGCGCAGGAGGTCTGCGCGCGGCTCGGCCGGTCCATCCGCTCCTTTGCCGGGCAGGGAGCGTTCACGACGTGGCTCTACGCGCTGACGCTCAACGTCGCGCGGGACCAGGGGCGTAAGGCGACGCGCGAGAGCCGCAAGGCGGAAGCGTTTGGCATCCACGCCGCCGCCTTCGGCGAGGCGATGCCGGAACCCGACGATCGGTCCGATGCCTTGTGGGATGCGGTGCGCAAGCTGCCGGACAACCAGCGCGAGGCGGTGCTGCTCGTCTATGGCGAGGAACTCCCGCACGGCGATGCGGCAGAGATCATGGGATGCGCGGAGGCGACCGTCTCCTGGCACATCCACGAAGCGAAGAAACGGCTGAAGGTACTCATGCGATCGGCCGGGGATACGTGATGATGGACGACGACGATCTTTCGCGGCTCGGCCGCACGAAGGCTCCGACGCCCTCCAAGGCGGCGCGGGACCGCGCGCTTTCGGCCGCGCTGGACGCCTTCGACGAAAAAATCTCTCCCGCGCCCCAAGGAATGCGCCGGGCCGCGCGTCTCACCGACAAAGCAATCATGCTTTGGAGGTCTCTCATGTCGCGCAAACTCATCGCCAACCCCGCCATGGCGGCCCTGATCGCCCTGCCGATCGCCGGGTATTCGGCCTTCTACTTCATGCAGACTTCGCCGCTGACACAGGGGCTGGACACCGGCGGACCCGGACGCGTCGCGGCCCCGACGGAGAAGCCGAAGCCGCAGACCGCGCCGCAGGCTGAAGCGCGCAAGGAGGTCGATCTTTCCACGTCGATCCAGGAAAGCGAGGCGGCGCCGCCGCCGGTCGCGGGACATCCTGCGGCGGGAGCTGCACCGGAGTCGATGTCGGACCTCGGCGGGGCGGCGAGCCGCCAGGCCGCGCCGAACCGCGCCATCGCTCCGCTTGCCGCGCAGGAGAGGATGATCGCGCCGCCGTCGCCGGATGCCGACGCCTTCATCGGCCAGACGCCGAACACGGAACGGTTGACCGAGTTCGACACCAATCCGGTGAAGTCGGCGCTGGAAAGCCCGGTTTCGACCTTCTCGATCGACGTCGACACCGCGTCCTATGCCTTCGTGCGGCGCTCGCTGAAGGAGGGCCTGCTGCCGCAGGCCGACACGGTGCGCGTCGAGGAGATGGTCAACTACTTCCCTTATGATTGGGCGGGTCCTGCCGATCGCGCCGAGCCGTTCAAGTCGACCGTCACCGTCATGCCGTCGCCGTGGAACGCCAACACCAAGCTGATGCACATTGCCATCAAGGGCTACGACGTGAAGCCGGCCGAGAAGCCGAAGGCGAACCTCGTCTTCCTGATCGACGTGTCGGGCTCCATGGACGCGCCCGACAAGCTGCCGCTGCTCAAGTCGTCGTTCCGGATGCTGGTCGACAAGCTCGCGGCCGACGACACGGTGTCGATCGTCACCTATGCGGGCAACGCCGGCACCGTGCTGGAGCCGACGAAGGCGTCCGACAAGGAGAAGATCCTGGCGGCGATCGACACGCTGTCGCCCGGCGGCTCGACGGCCGGCGAGGCGGGGTTGCGCGAGGCCTACCGGCTGGCGCAGCAATCCTTCGTCAAGGGCGGCGTCAACCGCGTGATGCTGGCGACGGACGGCGATTTCAATGTCGGCCAGAGCGACGACGACGATCTGAAGCGGCTGATCGAGGACAAGCGCGAGAGCGGCGTGTTCCTCTCCGTGTTGGGCTTCGGCCGGGGCAATCTCAACGACCGGATGATGCAGGAGATCGCCCAGAACGGTAACGGCCAGGCCGCCTATATCGACACGCTGGCCGAGGCCGAGAAGGCGCTGGTCGAGGAGGCGGGCTCGACGCTGTTCCCCATCGCCAAAGACGTCAAGCTGCAGGTCGAGTTCAATCCGCAGGCAGTCGCGGAATACCGCCTGATCGGCTACGAGACGCGGGCGCTGAACCGCGAGGATTTCAACGACGACCGTGTCGATGCGGGCGAGATCGGCTCGGGCCATTCCGTGACTGCAATCTACGAGATCACGCCGAAGGGGAGCCCGGCGCAGCAGATCGACGACCTGCGCTACGGCCAGGCCAGGACCGACAATCCCGCCGGCATCGCCAATGCGGGCGAATATGCCTTCGTGAAGATCCGCTACAAGCTGCCGGACGGGGACGTGAGCAAGCTGATCACCACGCCGGTGACCGCCGCCAATGAGGTCGCGAGCTTCGACGCGGCGTCCGTCGACCAGCGCTTCTCGGTCGCGGTCGCAGCCTTCGGGCAGAAGCTGCGCGGCACCAGCCAGGTTGCTGGCTACGGTTACGACAGGATTTCCGAGATCGCCGCCGCCGCGCGCGGAGCCGACACGTTCGGCTATCGCGCGGAGTTCCTCTCCCTCGTGCGCCTTGCCTCGGCGCTCGACGGCAGGCGGTAGCGGCGAGGGGCGGCGCCTCCCGCACAGGTCTTTCCGGGATCGTGCCGCCCATGGGCGGGTGAGGCAGGCCGGCGGGGGCGACCCCGCCGGCCTTTTCTGTCTCAGGGCGCCTCTTGAAAGATATATCTTTTGTACGATATGACGTAGCAACGATATATCTTTGAAAGGAGTATTCCATGTTTGGACGACATCATAAGCAAGCCTGCGGCGACTGGCATATGGGCGGACCGGAAGGGCGTGGCCCGTTCGGCCGCGGACCCGGCGGTCGCGGCGGCCCGTTCGGGCGCCACCACGGCGGACCCTTCGGCGGCCGCGGACCGCGCAGGTTCGATCCAGGCGCGCTGAGGCTGGTCGTGCTCGGCCTAATCGCCGAGGAGCCGCGCCACGGCTACGACATCATCAAGGCGCTGGAGGCGATGTTCGAGGGCACCTACAGCCCGAGCCCGGGCGCGATCTATCCGATGCTGCAGATGCTCGAAGAGGCCGACCTCGTCGCTTCCGAGGCCGACGGCAACAAGCGCCTCTACAAGATCACCGAAGCGGGCACGTCCTATCTCTCCGAGAACGCGGCCGAACTCGACGGCATCAAGGCGCAGATCCGACATGTCTCCGGCCGGATGGGCGGTGCTGCGATCGGCGAAGAGATTCGCGAGATGGGCTGGATGCTGCGCTCGAAGCTCAGGGGCGGCGAGTGGTCGCGCGAACAGGTCGAAAAGGTGCGCGAGATCCTCAAGAAGGCAAAGCGCGACATCGAGGACCTGTAAAGTGCAGTCGGCCGGCAGCGATGCCGGCCGTTTCGTTCGTCACCCGCGCCCGCGCCTGCGTTCGCGGCGTTCGCCGCCCGAGCCGGCGCCGCTCTCGTTGGCCGGCTTGTTGCGCATCGGGCCGATGCGGGTGACGACATCCGCGACGCTCGGGCGGACCGATTTCACATGTGCGTCGATGGCGTCGCGCATCGCCTTAAGATGCACGAAAGAGGTGCCGCAGCAGCCGCCGATGATCCTGGCGCCAGCGTCTATGGCCAGTCGCGCATAGTCGCCCATCAGGTCGGGCGTGCCGGAATAGTAGATTTCCGCGCCGCGGAATTCGGGAATGCCGCAGTTGCCTTTGACCACCACGGTCGCCTCGGGAGCGGCCTCGGTCATGTCGAGAAGCGAGGACAGGATATCGGACGCGCCGACACCGCAATTGGCGCCGACGGCGACCGGCGAGTGCGTCAAGCCGGAAACCACGCCGTGGATGTCCTTCGGGTGCAGGCCCATCATCGAGCGGCCAGCCGTGTCGAACGAGGCGGTGTAGGTGTAGGGCAGGCCGACGCTTATCGCTGCCTCGGCCGCCGCACGGATCTCGTCTGGCGCCGACATGGTCTCGATCCAGGCGACGTCGGCGCCGCCGGCCTTCAGGCCCTCGATCTGTTCGGCAAAGGCCTCGACAGCTTGCGCATAGGTCATCGCGCCGAGCGGTTCGAGCAGCTCGCCGGTCGGACCGACCGAGCCCGCCACGATCACGGTGCGGCCAGCCTTGTCGGCGACGCTACGCGCGATCGCCGCCGCCGCCTTGTTGAGCTCGTGCACGCGCTCATGCGCATTGTGCAGCTTAAGTCGATGGCGCGTGCCACCGAAGGAGTTGGTGAGGATGATGTCGGCTCCCGCGTCGACGAAACCCTGATGCAGGGCGACGATCTTGTCCGGATCGGCCGTGTTCCACAGTTCGGGCGCTTCGCCCGCCGCTAGGCCCATCGCGAACAGGTTCGTGCCGGTGGCGCCGTCGGCGAGCAACACGCCCTTTTCCGCAAGGAGGGCGTCGATCGGGTTGGTCATGGCCGGCACTTTCCGAAATGGCTGATCGGATAACGATATAAAGAAGTCTTTATATCCGGTCAATCACTCCGTCGCGCAAGCCGCGCGCGAAGGCGGCTACCTCGTGCGCGTTGACGTCGGCCGCGCGAATGAGATTGTCGAAATGGCGGGTCAGGGTGCGGATCGGCTGGGTGGCGTTGAGCACGAGATACATGTCGCCGACATAGATCGCGGCGCGGATGGATCCGAAGATCGTATAGGGGATCGAGTAGCGGACGCGCCCGTCGTAGAGATAGAGACGGAAGGCCGGGTAAAGCTCGTCGATGAGGTCGGCCATGTGGGCGAGCTGCCGGCGGCGCAGGGCGGCCGGGGCGCCCGACCAGATGCCACGGCCCTCGGCGAAGATTTCCAGCGTGTGCCGGGGCATGCAAACTTCCATGTCGGTCTCGGGGCGGCGGTTGTAGTCGACACGGTACTGCGCCTCGTCGATCTTGGCTTCCAGATTGCGATGGGAGAGGTGGGCCTCGTAGGCGATCAGTTCGTCCGAGCGCAGCAGGTCGGGCAGGCCGGCGGGAACGTAGCGGATCTTGGTTCCGGCAGCTTCCGCGTGCCATTTGGCCAGCAAGGTCTGGTCGTAGCCGCCCTGTTCCTCCTCGATCTCGAGGCTCGCCCTGAGTTCGCCGGTCGAACCCTCGTCCTGCGAGAGGCCGAGCAGCCAGTCGAGCGAGACCTTGTGCTCGGCGGCGATCGACAGCAGCGTTTCGGCTCGCGGCAGTCGCGTCGTAGAGCCCGACAGGAGTTGGGACAGCGCCGAACGGTCGATGCCGACCGAGGCGGCGAAGGCCGACTGGCTCGTGCCGGCGCGCTCGACGAGCCTCGCCAGCCGCTCGCGGAAGAGTCCGGACAGATCCCGCTTGTCCATGACAATTGCCTCAATTGTTTACAACACGAAACAACTGGAGATTCTTATGCGCAATGTCAACGAATTATGCGCATTGTCGCATTGCAGCATGGAATTCCTCCTGACAGGATGCTGTCAGGAATCGGGCGGTTCCGAACAAGAAAAGCAGTCGAAGGGGCAAAATGGCGGGTCGTGACGGGGGGCAACGGGGGCGCGGGCCGGGTGTCGAATGGCCGACGGTGGCATTGATCGTCGGCAGTTACGGCACCTGGCTCGCCGGGGGACTGTTTCTCTACCCCGTTTGGCCGGTCGCGGCACTGGTTCTTCTTTCCCTGACGCTGGCACTTCATTCCTCGCTCATCCACGAGGCCTTGCACGGACATCCGACACGGACGGGCTGGATCAACGAACTCCTCGTCGGTCTGCCCCTCGGCCTCGTCTATCCTTACCGGCGCTACAAGTCGCTGCATCTCCAGCACCATGCCGACGAGCGGCTGACGGATCCGTTCGAGGATCCGGAAAGCTACTACAAGGCCCGCTGGCAGCACGAGACGATGCCGCGCTGGCTGCAGGTTCTGCTACGCATCAACAATTCGATGGTCGGCCGGCTCGTGTTCGGGCCGCCGTTGGCCACTGCGGGGTTCCTCGCGTCCGATGTGCGCCTGCTCATGGCAGGCGACCCGACGGTGCGGCGCGCCTGGATGCACCACGCCATCGGCCTCGCGGTCGTCCTGCCCGTCGTCGTCTTCGCGTTCGGCATACCGCTCTGGCTCTATGTGCTCGTGCCGGTCTGGATCGGGCAGTCGATCATCGCCGTGCGCACCTATGCCGAGCACCAGTGGTCGGAGCGGCCCGACGGGCGCACGATCATCGTCGAGCGGTCGCCGCTCTCCTTCTTCTTCCTCAACAACAATCTGCATCTCGTGCACCACAAGCTGCCGACGGCCGCCTGGTACAAGCTGCCGGCGCTGTTCCGGGAGCGGCGGGAGGAATGGGCGGCGATGAACGGCGGCTACGTCTATCCGAACTATTTCGCGCTGTTGAAAAGCTATGCCTTCCGGGCGAAGGAACCCGTGGTGCATCCGGTGCTCAGGCAGCAGCCGGAGCCTGGCCGGGCGTTCCGCCCACGCGTCAGGCAGCGCAGCCTCGGCGGCCTCGGCACCGCCCCGGTGCCGGCGGAGCCACCCAAGGAGTGATTGCGGCGAGTCTTGCGCGCCGCAAAGGATGAGGACATGTCTGAGGCATGAATTCGCTCGTCGCCTCTTTGCCGATGTACGACTGGCCTGAGCGGCGGCTCGAAGTCGACGCCGAGTGGAGCGCCATCCGCGACCGTCTCAGAGTGGCCGGTATCGACGCGCCGGAGAATCTTGCGCGTCGCAATGCCGACCTGCCGCCGGTGCCCGGCGGAATTCGCGACCAGCAGGGTAATCTGATCGCGCGAGATCCGGCGACCCTTCCGCCGGACGAATTCGATCTGGAGACGCTCTGGCGGCACCCCGGCCTGCTGCTCTCCCAGACCTGCTGGGGACCCATGATCGAGACCGATCTGCAGTCGCATGTCTGCGTCGTGGCGCAGCCAGACTATTCTGGCGTCGAGGGCGGCCGGGGAACCTACTACTCGAGCGCGATCGTAATGCGGTCGGAACAGACCGGGACGCCGGCGCCGCCCGACGGGTCGGCCATGCTGCCGCTCGACCTGCTGCGTGGCGCGCGCTTCGCCTTCAACGACCTGCATTCGTTGTCGGGGCGATTGGGACTGAAGGCCGACCTGGAGGCAGCTGGGGAGGCATTGACGATCTTTTCGGAACAGATCGAAACCGGAGGACACAGATTTTCCGTCCGGGCCATCGCCGAGGGCCGCGCGGATGTGGCGGCTATCGATTGCCGCAGCTGGGCGCTGGCTTTGATGCACGAGCCGGGCGCACAGACGCTGCGCGCGGTGGGCTGGACAGCCTGCCGAATGGGGCTGCCGCTCATCATGGCCCCAGCTCTGCGCGACCTCCAAGACGCACTGCGAAGCGCGCTTCCGGGCTGAGTTCAGCGCAACAGCCGCTCGTCCAGCGGATACGACGACAGCTGTTGCGAACCTGTCTCGGTGATCAATACCTGCTCTTCAATCTTGACGCCTTCATGCCCGCCGAGCCGGCCGATATAGCTTTCCACGCACAGGACCATACCGGATTCCAGAACGCCGTCGGGCGTGTCGTCAGTCCAATCGGCGGCGTGCGGCAGGGTGGGGTATTCGTCGGCGAGACCGACACCGTGATAGAGTACGCCGTAGCGGGTCGGGAAGCAGTCGGACGGCGGAACGACCGACCGCTCGGCGAGATCGCGAAACGAGATGCCCGGTCGTAGCAGCGCGGTGTTGTGCGCGATCTGGTCGGCGGCGATGCGGAAGAGGTCGCGCTGCTCATTGGTCGGCCGGACATCGCCGCAGAGCCAGGTGCGCGACAGGTCGGCGCAGAAGCCGTAGGGGCCGATGAGGTCGGTATCGAAGGCGACGAGGTCGCCCGCCTCTATGATCCGCGACGAGCACTCCTGGAACCACGGGTTGGTGCGCGGGCCTGACGATAGAAGTCGCGTCTCGATCCATTCGCCGCCGCGCGCGATGTTGGCGCGGTGAAGTTCGGCCCAGAGTTCGTTTTCGCTGATGCCGGGCCTGAGCTGCGCCTGCATCTCGCCCATCGCGGCCTCGCAGGCGACGATCGCGCGGCGCATGGCGAGGATCTCGTCCGGCGACTTGATCAGGCGCGCGCTTTCCATCACCGCCTCGCCATTGCCGACCGAAATGCCGAGGCGGGCGAGTTCGGTGGCGCCTTCGGGGTTGAGGTGATCGACGGCGATGCGGGCGTTGCCGCCGCCGTGCTCGCGCACCAGGTCGGCGATGCCGGCCGCCCAGCGCGCGACGCGCCGGTCCGTCAACTCGCCGCCATACATGTACATCCACGAGACCGCCGGGCGAACCTCGTCGACGACGCCGGAATGGTCGGACAGGTGTTCGCAGGAGAAGTAGTCGAACAGGACGACCGGCCCGTCGGTCGCGACGAAGCAGTGACGGGTCGGATTGTGAGCGACCCAGAGCTGCATGTTGGTCGAGTCGGTCGCATAGCGGATGTTGATCGGGTCGTAGAGGAGGGCACCGGCATAGCCGCGGCGCCTGAGCTCGGCGCGGATGCGCTCGAGACGGTATTTGCGCATCGCCGGCAGGTCCGGCGCGGCGATGCCAGCCAACGCCCACTCGGCCTCGGCCTGTGCGCCGTAGCCGAGGACGTGCTGGTTAAGCGAGGCCTTGTCGCGGGATGCTTCGCGCGGGGCATCGGCCGAGCCCGGCTCGAACGGCGCAATCTTGCGGTGGCGGCCGAAAGAGGTGGAACGCCCCGGCTCGGTCATCGCGCTCTCGCCCTCACCCCCGCATCTTCTCGCCCGACGGATCGAACGGCGGCTCGAGAGTGATGCGGGCCTTGCGGCGGTGGCCGAGGATCTCAATCTCGAACAGGCCTTCGCTCTCGTCACTGGCGAGTTCGGCAGGCACATAGCCCTGCGCCATCGACTTCTGCACATAGTGCGCATAGCCGCCCGACGTCACCCAGCCGACGACCGACCATTCGCCGTCATGCAGGCCTCGCACGGCCGACGCGCCGGTCGCGGCCGCCGAACCGCGCACTTCCTTGCCCGCCGCGTCGAAGCGGGGTGCGCCAAACTCGTGTGTCTTGCCGACGGTGCCGAAATCCTTGCCGTTCACCTTCGCCCAGATCGGCTCGTCGCCCATGACGTCGGCGTCGACCGCGTTGACGATGAGCGAGACTCGGCGCAGCTTCGGGCCGTCGGCGAGTTCCTTCGCGGCGGCGTCGCGGCCGATGAAGTCGTTCTTCTCCATCTTGATGAAGCGGTCCATGCCGCCTTCGAAGGGGCCATAGATCGGCCGAAGCTCGCGGAACCAGGTCGGAAAGTTCTTTTCCAGGCGCATGGACAGCAGCGCGCGCATGCCGAAGTCGACGATGCCGAACTCTGCTCCGGCTTTCTTGATCTCGGCATAGACCAGCCGCTCATAGGCCGGCGCCATCCAGATCTCGTAGCCGAGGTCGCCCGTGTAGGTGATGCGGTTGACCATGCAGGGTGCCCCGCCGACGGCCATCTCGCGGAAGTCCATGAAGCGGAACGCCTTGGACGAAATGTCCACATCGACCAGCTTCTGCAACAGCTTCTGCGCGTTCGGGCCGGCGATGGAGAGGCCGACGAGCGTTTGGTCGAAGCGGTGGATGCGCACCGACCCGTCCTTCGACAGGTGCGTCTCGAACCAGCGCATGTGGTATTTCTGCGCCGCCGAGGAGCCCCAGATCATGAAGCGCTCGTCGCCCGTCTTGGCGATGGTGAAGTCGCCGATCAGCTTGCCGAACTCGTTCAGCATCGGCGTCAGGACGATGCGGCCGGTCTTCGGCATCCTGTTGGTCATCAGCCGGTTGAGGAAGTCCTCGGCGCCCGGGCCCGAGACCTCGTATTTGGCGAAGTTGGCGATCTCGGTGATGCCGACGCTCTCGCGCGTCGCTCGCACCTCGTTGCCGACATGCTCGAAATCGTTGGAACGATGGAAGGAGACGATATCTTTCGGCTCCGTGCCTTTCGGCGCGAACCAGAGTGGGGTTTCCAGGCCCCAGGAGTCGCCCATGACCGCGTTCTGAGCGACCATCGTGTCGTAGAGCGGCGTGGTCTGCGCGGGGCGGGCGGCGGGCAGTTCCTCGTTGGGGAAACGGATCGAGAAGCGGCGCGAATAGTTCTCGCGCACCTTGGCGTTGGTGTAGCGCAGGCTTGCCCATTCGCCCCAGCGCGCGACGTCCATGCCCCAGACGTCGAAACCGGGATCGCCGTTGACCATCCAGTTCGATAGCGCCAGCCCGACGCCGCCGCCCTGGGAGAAGCCGGCCATGACGCCGCAGGCGACCCAGAAATTGGTCAGGCCCTGCACCGGGCCGACCAGCGGATTGCCGTCCGGCGCGAAGGTGAAGGGACCGTTGATGACCTGTTTGATGCCGGCGTTCGCGATTCCGGGGAAATGTTTGAAGCCGAGTTCGAGCGACGGCGCGATGCGGTCGAGGTCGGGCGCCAGCAGCTCGTGGCCGAAGTCCCAGGGCGTATTGACCGGCGACCACGGCTTGCAGGCCTTCTCGTAGGTGCCGAGCAGGATGCCGTTGCGCTCCTGGCGGGTGTAGATCTCGCCCTTGAAGTCGAGCACGCCGACCATCTCGCGGCCGGTTGCCTTGTTGAAGGCCTCGACCTCGGGCATCGGCTCGGTCAAGAGATACATGTGCTCCATGGCGAGCACCGGCAGCTCGACGCCGACCATGCGCCCGATCTCGCGCGCCCACAGCCCGCCGCAGTTGACAACATGCTCGGCGTGCACGGTGCCCTGCTCGGTGATCACGTTCCAGGTGCCGTCGGGCTGCTGCGTCAGCTCCTTGACCGGGTTGCGCAGCACGATCTCGGCGCCGAGCTTCTTGGCGGCCTTGGAATAGGCGATCGTGGTGCCGGACGGGTCAAGATGGCCCTCGACCGGGTCCCACATGGCGCCGACGAAATGGCTCTCGTCCATGAAGGGAAACATCGATTTCGCCTCGGACGGCGTGATCAGCTCGGTGTCCATGCCGAGATAGCGGCCTTTGGCATGGGCCAGCCGCAGGAAGTCCATGCGCTCGGGGCTGTCGGCCAGCATGACGCCGCCGGTCAGGTGCAGCGAGCAGGACTGGCCGGAGAGCTCCTCCAGTTCCTTGTAGAGCTGCACGGTGTAGGCCTGCAGCTTGGCGACGTTCGGATCGCCGTTCAGCGTATGGAAGCCGCCGGCCGCGTGCCAGGACGAGCCGGACGTCAGCTCCGACCGCTCGATCAGCATGATGTCGGTCCAGCCCGCGCGGGCGAGGTGGTAGAGCACCGAGCAGCCGACGACACCGCCGCCGATGACTACCGCTTTGACGTGAGATTTCATGGAGATGGGTCCGTGGCTTGGAAAACTGATTCAGGTCAGGCGGCAGCGATCGCCTCGATCTCGAGCAGCCATTTCTCGTCGAAAATCCCGGTGATGGTGGTGGTGAGGCCGATCTGGCGGCCCTCCAGAACCTCGATCCGCACCTTACGGTAGTCGGCGATGTGTTTGCGGTCGGACAGGAAGATCGTCACCTTCACGAGGTTGTCGAGCGTCATTCCGGCGGCCCGCAACTGGGCGATGACATTGGCCCAGCAGAGGCGGGCCTGAGCTTCGAAGCTGTCGGGCACCGAACCGTCGGTCGCAGCCGGAATCTGGCCGCTGACATAGAGGATGCGCGACGCGCCGGTGACTTCCATCGTTTGCGCGTAGCCTCCGACCGGTTGCGGCGCATCGGGGGCATTGATGGGAGTGAGTTTCATCGCGCCGCCTCAGAAATCCGTCGGGGCGCCGCCGGCGGCGATGCGCTTCTCGACGAAATCGTCAAGCTCCTCGCGCCGCGCAGGGTCCATGGCGGGCGCCTCGAAGCTCGCCAGCCGCTCCTTCCAGACGCGGTTTGCCTTCTCCACCGCGGTCGGCGAACCGGCCTCGGCCCAGGTCTCGTAATTGCGCCAGTCGGACAGGATAGGCGCGTAGAAGGCCGTCTTGTAGCGGTCCTGGGTGTGCTGGGTGCCGAAGAAGTGGCCGCCCGGGCCGACATCGCGGATCGCTTCGACGGCGAGCGCATCCTCGGACAGGTCGAGCGGGGTCAGCATCTCGCTGACCATCTGCAGCAGGTCAATGTCGAGGATCATCTTCTCGTAGGAAGCGCGCAGGCCCCCTTCGAGCCAGCCGGCAGCGTGGAGAACGAAATTGCCGCCACCCTGCACCGCCCCCCAGAGCGAAAAGACGCTTTCGTAGGCGGCCTGCGCATCGACCGCGTTGGCGGCGCAGGTATTCGATGTTCGGTAGGGAATGTTGTATTTCCGCGCAAGCTGGCCGCCCAGCATCTGCGCCTTCATGTATTCCGGCGTGCCGAAGGCCGGCGCGCCCGACTTCATGTCGACATTGGAAGTGAAGCCGCCGTAGCCGACCGGTGCGCCTTTGCGCACCATCTGGGTGAAGGCGATCCCCGCCAGCGCTTCGGCGTTCTGCTGAACGACGGCGCCCGCCATCGTCACCGGCGCCATGGCGCCCGCCAGCGTGAACGGTGTGACGATCACAAGCTGCCCGTGCGACGACATCTGGATGATGCCCTCCATCATCGGGACGTCGAGCTTCAGCGGCGAGTTGGTGTTGATGATCGTGTAGCAGACGGGCGTGTCGAGGAGTTGATCGTGGGTCAAGCCGTTGGCGATGCGGCCGATCTCGATGCCGTCGAGGTTGCGCTCACGGCCGAGCGAATAGATGTGGAACACCTTGTCGGTCAGCGTCGCCAGGTCGCGGATGCATTCTAGGTGGCGGATCGAAGGATGGATGTCGATCGGCTCGACCGGATAGCCGCCCGTCGCCGAGATGACATTGTGCATCTGAGCGAGCTTGACCAGATTGCGAAAATCTTTCTGGTTGCCTGGGCGCCGGCCGTTGTCGAGGTCGGAGCAGTTCGGCGCCGACGCCACCTGAGCGAACACGAGGTTGTCGCCGCCGAAATCGATCGAATGGTCGGGATTGCGCGCATGCACCCGGAACTCCGACGGCGCGTGCGATACCCATTCCAGCACCATGTCGGGATCGAAGCGGACGCGCTCCGAGCCCTCACGCACATCGGCGCCGGCTCCCTTCATGATGCGGCGCGCCTCCTCGTGCAACACGTCGAGTCCGATCTCGGACAGAACGCGCAGCGAAGCGAAATGGATCGATTCAAGCTGGTCTTCCGAGACGATATTCGTCGGTGCAAACGCGCGCTTCAGGCGGCGGAACGGTGGCTGTTCGAATGCGGCCGAGCCACCGGCGCGCTTGCCGGCGCGGCCACCGCTGCGGGCGCGGGCCGCGGGTGCGGCATCGGCTGAGGCTTCGGACATGCAATTCCCCGACAGGCTGACAGAGTTCGGGGCCATATTGGACGGTGCGGGTCTTCGCGATAGCGGGAGCGGCGACCACAAGCACGAAGGATGCGACATGACACCGGAGGGCGCCTGCTCGCCGAAGAGAGCGGGCGGCGGCTCCGGATCGGCCACATCGGTCGTTCTGTCAAAGTAGCCGATCTTGGCCGCGCCGCCATCCAGCGGCGCGATCGGCTCAACCTCTTTCGATGACCCTGATCGAGTGCGGCACTTGGCGCACGTCAAGGACCCTACCGCGGTTCGTTGATGGCGGCCCTTCGCGCCGGTTCTCGCCTGTGTTCGGATCCAAAGAACCGCCACGACATGCGTTCATCCGCAGGGCAAACACGTGCGGATTCTCCGGATTGCGAACGCGGACCTGATAGCGCATCGACATGAGTTGCCTCCGTGGCCCGGACCTGTTCTCGAGCGATGGATAGACGATCAGCCTCCAATGTTTCGAGATTGTGCTGCCGTAGGATCCTCAATGAAACCAGATGGCCGGCACGTCTGGTCGTGGGCGCGTCTCACGACATCCGGGACAAGGCGTTGGGTACTGGGAGATGATCTCGAACCGAGTGCGATCGCCTGCTCCATACCTCGCATACCTCGCCGGTCGGCTCGCTTGCCGCTTGGCCGCAGCGGCCGGTCTTTGCCAAAGCCGGCTCGGCAGGGCGCAGAGTGGCGGGCGTCGGGACTCTGCTGGTCGATGTATCGGACTATGCCGTGGCCGGATCCCGCGTATCTGTCGTGGAAGCATCGGTGCCGCGGCGTCCCTGAGGTGATGGCGGAATCTACGAGCTTGGCGGCGCCTTGTTCGTGGGCTACGCTCCGCCGGACATCATCGCTCCAGCTGGAGACGAAAGCCGGTTGACAAAGACAGTATTGATCACCGGCATCTCCGGCTTCATCGCCAAGCATTGCGCCTTGGAAATGCTGGCGTCCGGCTACCGGGTGCGCGGTACGGTGCGCGACCTCTCCAAGGCAGAAAGCGTTCGCACGACGCTCGCGGCCCATGCCGATACTGAACGGCTCGATTTTGCAGAGGCCGACCTGCTGGCGGACAACGGCTGGGCGGCGGCCATGCAAGGCGTCGACGGCGTGCTGCATCTCGCTTCGCCCTTTCCGCTGATCCAGCCCGCGGACCCGGACGAGCTGGTGCGGCCGGCGGTCGAAGGCACGCGTCGAGTGCTTGGGGCCGCGATACACGCCGGCGTCGGACGGTTCGTCCAGACGTCTTCGGTCGCCGCGATCTTGGCCGGCCATCCGCGGGAGCGCGAGGCGCCCTACACGGAGGCCGACTGGACCATCGTGGACCGTCCCGGTGTCACCGCCTATGAGCGCTCGAAGACGCTGGCCGAACGGGAGGGCAGGGCGATGGCTACCGAGGCCGGCCCTTCGTTCCACTATTCGACCGTCAATCCCGGCTTCGTTCTCGGCCCCGCGCTCGATACCGATGTCGGCGCCTCGGCCGACCTCGTGCTGATGATGCTGAGAGGAAAATACCCCGGCATGCCACGCTTGAGCTTCCCGGTGGTCGACGTGCGCGATGTCGCGAAGGCGCATCGGCTTGCACTGGAGACGAGCCAGCCCTCGGGAGGACGCTATCTTGTCGCCTCGGAGCCGGCCTGGATGATCGACATCGCGCGCGCCCTGCGGGCGAGGCTGGGCGAGGGCGCACGCAAGGTGCCCAACCGCGAATTGCCGGACTTCGTAGTGAAGATGGTCGCTCTTTTCGATCCCGCCGCCCGCGCCTCCGTTCCTAAGCTCGGGCTTCACACGCGCTTCGACAATTCGCAGACGCGCAAGGCGCTTGGGATGGACTTCATCCCGCTAAGCGAATCGGCGCCGGCATTGGCCCGCAGCCTGATCGCGCTCGGTCTGGTCTGAGGCCAGCAGAACGACGGGACGGCAGTAGCCGCTGGCCTGAGCGGTCCCGACGCTCCCTCTTGTGCCGCCCGAGGGCGGCGGCTACGACCGCGCGAAACCCAAGCGGCGGCCTCCCGGCATGACCCAAGAGACTCCCAAGACGGCGACCCTGCCCGTCGGTGGCCTTGCCGGCCTGACTGCGGCGGTGACGGCGTTCGCGCTGGCGCAGGGCCTGTCTTATCCGCTGTTCACCTTCCTGATGCAGCGGCAAGGCATGACACCGGCCGAAATCGGCCTCTCCGCGGCCATGACGCCGCTGGGGCTGATCCTTTCCGCGATGTTCGTGCCCGAACTGGTGCGCCGGCTCGGCGGGCGCCGGCTGGCGGTCATCGCCGCGCTCAGCGGGGCGCTGCTCTTTCTTCTGGTGGGCGCCCTGCAGAACTGGGTCGCCTGGTATCTGCTGCGCTTCCTGATCGGGCTGGCGATCAATCCGCTCTACATTCTCGGCGAAGTCTGGATGATGGCGCTCGCTCCCGACGCGCGGCGGGGCCGGATCATGGGAATCTTCAACGCGGTCACCGGCGTCGGCTACGCAGCGGGTCCGCTGACACTGACGCTGGTCGGAACGGACGGCTGGCCGCCGCTCTCCGTCGCGATCTTCGGTTTCACCGCCTGCGCGGCGCTGCTGTTCCTGACGACCAAAGGGCTGCGCGGCTTCGAACCCGACGAAGAAGGGAAACCGGCATCCGGGATATGGAGCTTCTGGACGCTCGCGCCGGCGCTGCTGCTCGCCGTCGGCGTATCGGCCGCCACCCAGCAGAGCGCCTTTTCGCTTATGCCGGTCTTCGGCGCCGGCTACGGGCTGCAGGAGGCCAGGCTCGCCGCACTGATCACGATGCTCTCGCTCGGCAACATCCTGCTTCAGGTGCCGCTCGGCTTCCTTGCAGAACGGCTGGGAGCGCGGACGATGATCATCGCCTGCGCAGCCCTCAATGCGGTCTGCGTGCTGTCGCTACCGTTTCTCATCGAGGGGCCGCTCGTCTGGCCGGTGCTGCTGGCGATGGGCGGCGTCGGCTACGGTGTCTACACGATGTCGCTGGTCGAACTCGGCAACCGGTTCAGGGGCCAGGCTCTGGTCGCTGGAAACTCGGCCTTTGCGCTGATGTGGGGCGTGGGCGGGATTGCCGGGCCACCCGGCTCGGGCGCGGCGATCCAAGCTTTCGGTCCGATCGGCCTGCCGATGGTGAGTGCAGGCCTGAGCACCGTCCTTATCGTTTTCGCGATCTACCGGGCGGCCGTACGCAGGGCGTCTTGATAGGGTCAAGGAGCTTCGACTACATTCGCGCCATGAGCGCCCGCCGCCGATATCTTGCCGGTCATCCTTCGACGCCGTCCAGGCGGACGCTGCGCGTCGAACTGCTGCGGCTGTGTGCCCGCATCGGCTATTCGCCGCCCGCGTCCTGAATCCGCCCCGGCCTTGCCGGATCGATTCAGCAAAGAGGCGCAAGACAATGTCCTACCAGAACTTTTCCCTGAAGCAGTTGCAGGAGATCGATGCCGCGCATCATCTCCACCCGTTCACCGACCACAAGGAATTGCGGCACGCCGGCTCGCGCATGATCGTGCGTGCCAACGGGGCGTTCATCTACGATTCCGAGGGCAACGAAATCCTCGACGGCATGGCGGGCCTGTGGTGCGTCAACGCCGGGTACGGCCGCACTGAGCTGGCCGAGGCCGCCTACGAACAGATGAAGGAACTGCCCTACTACAACTCCTTCTTCAAATGCTCGACTCCGATGCCGGTTCTGCTCTCCCAGAAGCTGGCTGAGATCGCGCCTCCGAACATGAACCAGGTCTTCTACGGTTCCTCGGGATCCGAGGCCAACGACACAGCGCTGCGCGTCGTTCGTCACTACTGGGCGTTGGAGGGCAGGCCGGAGAAGAACCGCATCATATCGCGCCAGATGGCCTATCACGGCTCGACGATCGCCGGCGCGTCGCTCGGCGGCATGTCGCATATGCACGAGCAGCTTGGCGGCGCGGTGCCGAATATCGTCCATGTGATGCCGCCCTACGCTTTCGAGCTGGCTCTGCCGGGCGAAAGCGACTTCGATTTCGGCATCCGCGCCGCGCGGGCCGTGGAGGAGGCGATCCTCGAGGCGGGGGCCGACAACGTCGCCGCGTTCATCGGCGAGCCGATCATGGGGGCGGGGGGCGTCAAGATCCCGCCGGAGAGCTACTGGCCAGAGATCCAGAGGATCTGCCGGAAATATGACATCCTGCTGATGCTCGACGAGGTGATCACCGGCTACGGCCGCACCGGCGAGTGGTTCGCGGCGCAGTCGATGGGCATTGAGGCAGACACGATCACCACGGCCAAGGCGCTGACCTCGGGCTACCAGCCGCTGTCGGCCCTCTTCATTGGCGACCGGATTGCATCGACCTTGGTAGACAAGGGTGGCGAGTTCTTCCACGGCTACACCTATTCGGGACATCCCGTCGCCTGTGCGGTGGCGCTGAAGAACCTCGAGATCATCGAGCGGGAGGGATTGGTCGACCGCGTACGGAACGACACCGGCCCCTATTTCCGCAAGACGCTGATGGAACGGCTCTCGACCCATCCGATCGTCGGACAGGTGCGCACCTTCGGCCTGCTCGGTGCGATCGAGATCGTCGCCGACAAGGAGACGCGCGAGCGCTTCCTGCCCTCGGGCAGCGCCGCGGTCAGGGTGCGCGACCATGCCATCGCGCAAAACCTGATGCTGCGGGCGACCGGCGATACCATGATCCTCTCACCGCCGCTGATCTGGACCCGAGAGACGATCGACATCGCCGCCGGCCGGATCGAGAAGGCGCTCGATCTCGCCGCCCGCGACCTGGGGAGAGCGTGATGAGCAATCCATCGATCGTCCCGCTGGTCGAATATGCTGACGCTTCGGCCGAGGTCCGCGCCGTCTACGACGACATCATGGCGACGCGGAAGAGCGACTGGGTCAACAATTTCTGGAAGGTGCTGGCGCACGACCCGGCAAACCTGAAGCGCACCTGGGAAGCGCTGAAGGTGGTCATGGGGCCGGGCGCGCTCGACCCGCTGACCAAGGAGCTGATCTACATCGCTGTGTCTGCGACGAACGGATGCGAATACTGCACCTATTCGCATACCGCCTCGGCGCGTGCGAAGGGGATGACCGACGCGATGCTGATGGAAGTCATGGCCGTGGCAGGAAAGGCGAACGAGACGAACCGGCTGGCGAACGCATTGCGTCCACCGGTCGATTCGCAATTCCTGCCCAAGGGTTGAGCCGCCGCCGTTCCGGACGCAGCGGCGAAGGGGCTACTGAACCAGGACGGCGCGCTGGCAGGCGACGCCGTTCACGCGCACGTCCGCCTCGCCGATCTTGATCCCGAGGGCGAGCAGCAGGTTGTAGACCAGCGAGTCCATGGGAGCGGAGACGGCCGACAGGGTCTTTCCGAGCGCTGTGCTGACCAGCCCCGACAGGCCGATCTGCAGCCCGCCAACCTGCACGCTGAGGCTGAGGTCGCCGAGCAGCGAAGACACCGCGGTCTCCAGGAGGTTGCTCGTGGAGACCGATTTCGCGGTCAGGTTCAAGATGTCATTGTGGCTGAATGTCAGGTCCTTGGCCTTGACGTTCGTCGCCGCGACATGGGCGGTGGCGTTGACCTTGATGCCCAGGACATCCACCAGCTTGGCGGATCCGTCGACGGGCGAGGAGGAAAAGTCTGTGAGATCGGCGGTCGGGACGTTCCCGATCCACAACTGGGCGACGCCGGGCTTGGCCGTCACCGTCACTTTAGCGCTCTCGGGCGTGCCGGCCGGGCAGGAGACGCTCGCCAGCTTGGCGTCGGCATAGGCGAGTTCGATATAGATCGGCAGTTGGATCGTAACCCCCGCCAGTATGCCCTCGCCGCCGACTTTTGCCTCTATCAACAGCCGCGTCTGCGCCGTGTGGACCGTGTCGCCCTTCTCGCCGACAGACAGGAACGCCGTCTTCTGCTCAGGCTCGCCGATCGCAAGACGGACACCCACGCTCGTGAGGCCCGGAACGTTCACGCCCAATGAGACGGCTATCTGATGCTCGCCATTGGCGAGGGCCGCGGACGCGGTCAGCATCTGCATAGCGTCGAACATGGCGGCTATCCCGCTGGGCTTCGCTCCGACACGAACCGCGCGCAGTGTGCCGACCTCGATCAGTTGCCCAACCGGAATAGTCAGTTTCGCCGACGGATTCCCTTTCAGGATCTTCTTCAAGGCAGCGGAGGCGGTCAGGTCGGCGGGGTCGGTCATGTCGGCCATGACCTCGACGATCTGGCCGACCGTGACGGACGAGTTCAGGACATCGTCGTAGGTGGCAGCCGTGAGGCCGATTTCCGCCGCGAGACCGTCCAGGAATTTGAGCGCATCGATCCGAGCGTCGACCAAAGCGCGATAGTCCATCACGTTGAGCGAGATGTTGGTGCCGAGAAGGCCGTTGAGGAGTGCGTTCAGGAGACCGCCGTCAAGGCTGGCGAGGCGCGAGCCGATCGAGAACGCCGCCTGCGACGACGCATAGGCCGTGCCGGTGGTCGAGATCAGCGGTTTGTCCATGAAACTGCCGGCGAAGAAGAGGGTGCCGCTCTTGCGGGTGATCACCTTGACCGCATCCGCCGGCTCGCCGTTCGGAATGAACCGCTTGTCCGGGGCGATCGCCGGATCGGCGACATACCGCCCGACCTTGAGCTCATAGGTCGCGCGGTGACTATCTCCAAGCAACCAGGTCGACAGATCCCCGGCACTTGCCTTCTGCTCCGCGCCGGACATGCCGTTGTCGATCAGCGTCTGCAGGACAAGGGCATCCGCCGAGCCGGGGACGCGCGCGGCCTGGATGGCGGCGATGTCCGTGATGCTCTGAAGACGACGTTTCTCGAGGTGCAGCGCGACTTCATCCACCGCGAACGCCGCAATGACGAGCGCGGTCGAGAAGAACGCCGCACCCATGATGGCGATGTTGCCGGAAGTGCCGGAGGCGAACTTGGCGCGGGCACGGCGGAGGCGGACGGAGAAAGCAGCCGGATCTTGCATGTTCAAATCCCCCCAATGCGGATCGTGGATGTTCGGCTGATCGTCTGACCCGGAAGGGGCAATGGCGGGTAGAGATTCCAGATCGGCAGAAGCCTCGCGTCGTAGGAGATCGACACATTGGATTGCGAAGGATCGGCGGCGTTCGCCGAAACGTTGGCGGTGATCGCGTCCGTGCGGAGGAAGAGATAGTCCTCGGAGTTCTTCTTCACATAGTCCCGGACGAGGTTCGTGCCTCGGTGTCGTTCACTCCCGCCAGGGCGACGCGCGCCGCGTCCGCGGACAGCTGCTGCACGGAGTGCGCGGCGCCGAAATAGATGCCGTAGGCAGTCATGCCCAGCATGAACGCGATGAATACGGGCGCGATCATCGCGAACTCTACTGCGGTCGCCCCGTCGACGGACCCGGCAAAATTGCGGCTGGCACTAAGACTTCTCATGCGGACCCCTCCAAACCCTCTACGGAAAGGATAGAATTCCCGCATTAATCGATGGTTTATTTCGGGGGGTAAATTTGATAACAGGTCTGCAGTTTTCATCTTAGTTAAGTATTGGATTATTAGTGTGCGAAGTATATTTTGGCCTAATCGACGCATGTATACAAACGTTATGCCGATGGATCTATTTATATGCATTTCAATCTATTCTATTTTATAAAAAGAGTGTATGCAAATTATACGAGTTAGCGGTACGAGCATGAGGATTATTAGCGTGCAAATCAAACCGGCGGATCTGGAAGCGCTCCCTCCGCAACCTATCTCCTTGCAGACGCTACGTCAGATGCCTCGACGTCGCCGCGGTGCCGGATTGGAAATCGACCAACGCGCCGCCGGATTGGCCGGCGACGTCCTGAGTCGCTAAGCTTGGCCCCTCGAATTGTCCGGCTATGAATGCGGACTCGTGCCGCTTCCTGTCGATGGCGCTCTCAACACGATTGAGGTCATGTCGCGCAAGGCCTACGGTCGGTTTGAAAAAACCGACACGCGGAGCTGAAATGGCGAGTGAACCCTTGAACAATCCGGCCGAGATTCCGCCTGAGCTGGACCGATGGAACTGGGGGGCCTTCCTCCTCAACTGGATCTGGGGCATCGGCAACAGCACGCTGATCGCGCTTTTGGCGCTGATTCCCGGCATCAATGTCATCATGATGATCGTGCTCGGCATGCGCGGCAGCCGCTGGGCCTGGCGCAACCGCTACTGGCGGGATGCGGAGCATTTCCGCAAGACGCAGCGCAGATGGGCGATTGCCGGGCTGGCGATCTGGCTCGTCGTGATCGGTGGCGCAGCCGGTTTATTCGCCAGCATCGTCCCGATGATGAAGCGCAGCGAGGCCTACCAGATGAGCATGGAGCTCATCCAGGCCGACGAGAAGGTCAAACAGGCGCTCGGCGACGACATCGCGGCCGGCTTCTGGGTCTGGGGCAACATTTCCGTGTCCGCCGGCGGAACGGGCCGGGCTGAACTGTCCATTCCGCTCTCCGGTTCGAAAGGCGCAGGCAGCGCCTATGTGCAAGCCGTTAAGACAGGCGGCGCCTGGGATCTGTTGCTGCTGGTCGTGCGGGCGGACGGCAGCAATGTGCCGATCGTGCTGCGGAACAAGAACAACGTCCAGATTCCGAACGCGGCGATCGACCTCTGAAGGTAGGTCGATCGGCAATCGAGATGCACAAAAGCCGCGCCTCCGGTCTTCCGGAAGGACGCGGCCAATGCCCCGATACGCAGGAAGCGCTACACTCGAAAACTTCGGGTTCCGGGACGCGAGACCTGATCCGGAACCGGGCGGGTCGTTGATCTCCGCCTCGCCATCCGTTCTAGAGGCATATCGTTACCGGGCGGTTATCGAGTGCTTAGCAAAGGATGAATCGCCGATCTTTCTCGTCGAAGCAGCGAAAATCTTCGTTAATTTCCGTATACTTACATTAAGATGAGCGAAAGGTTCGCTCATTCGCCGCGCAGGAAGCGGATGATGCCCGAAAAATCGGTGTCGCCGCCGCCCTGCGCCGCGAAGAGCGCGTAGAGCTGCGCCGCTTCCGCACCGAGCGGCGTAACCGCGCCCGACGAGGAGGCTGCCTCCTGCGCGAGCTTCAGATCCTTCAGCATCAGCGCCGCCGCAAAACCGGGCTTGTAATCGCGATTGGCCGGCGATGTCGGGACGGGGCCGGGGACCGGGCAATAGGTGGTCAGCGACCAGCACTGACCCGACGAGGTGGACGCCACGTCGAACAGCGCCTGGTGCGACAGGCCGAGCTTTTCGGCGAGCACAAAGGCCTCGCCGACGCCGATCATCGAGATGCCGAGGATCATGTTGTTGCAAATCTTGGCGGCCTGACCGGCGCCGGCGTCGCCGCAATGGACGATCTTGCCTGCCATCGGCTTCAGGATCGGCTCCGCCTTGGCGAACGCCTCCTTCGAGCCGCCGGCCATGAAGGTCAGCGTGCCGGCGGTCGCGCCGCCGGTGCCGCCGGACACCGGCGCGTCAACCGAGAGCAGGCCGTGCCGCGCGGCAATCGCGTGAGCCTTGCGTGCCGAATCGACATCGATGGTGGAGGAATCGATGAACAGCGCGCCCGGCTTCGCCTTTGTCGCGATGTCCTCATAGACGGACAGGACGTGCTTGCCGGCCGGCAGCATAGTGATGACGATGTCGGCGTCCTTCACCGCCGCGGGCGCATTGGCCATCACCGTGACGCCGTTTTTCGTCGCGGCGTCGAGATTGGCCGGAACGAGGTCGAAACCAAAAACGGTGTGGCCGGCCTTGACGAGGTTGGCGGCCATGGGGTTGCCCATGTTGCCGAGGCCGATGAAGGCGATAGTGGTCATTGGTTTCCTCCGAAAACAAGGGAATAGGGGAATAGGGCAGTGGGGCAATAAGGCTCGTGAGGAGGAAGAGGGATGGGGCAGGGCCGCGGCCGACCTTCCCCTACTGCCTTACTGCCCTATTCCCCTACCTCCCGATCAAATGCCTCGCGATGATGACGCGCATGATCTCGTTGGTGCCTTCGAGGATCTGATGGACGCGAAGATCGCGCACCAGTTTCTCGATTCCGTAATCGTGCAGATAGCCGTAGCCACCCAGAACCTGGAGGGCGTCGTTGGCGACCTTGAAGCCGGCGTCGGTAACGAAGCGCTTGGCCATGGCGGACCATTTGCCGGCGTCATGCGCCTTGGCATCGAGCTTGGTGGCGGCGGCGTAGAGGAAGATGCGGGACGCCTGAAGCTCCGTCTCCATGTCGGCGAGCCTGAACTGCATCGACTGGAAACGGTCGATGGCCTGGCCGAACGCCTGGCGTTCGGATGCATATTGAAGCGCCTTGTCGAGCGCTGACTGGGCGCCGCCGAGCGAGCAGGCGGCAATGTTCAACCTGCCGCCATCGAGCCCGGCCATGGCGATGCGGAAACCCATGCCTTCGTCCGCGAGCCGGTTTTCCGCAGGCACCTTGCAGTCTTCGAAGATCACCTGCCGGGTCGGCTGCATGTGCCAGCCCATCTTCGATTCCAGCGCGCCGAACTTGAGGCCCGGTGCGTCCTTCGGGATGACGAAGGTGGACACGCCCTTGGGACCATCCTCGCCGGTGCGGGCCATGACGACATAGATGTCGTTGTCGCCGGCGCCCGAGATGAACTGCTTGGTGCCGTTGAGCGTATAATCGGCCCCATTGCCTGGACCGCGCACAGCTCGGGTTTTCAGCGCCGCCGCATCGGACCCCGCCGACGGCTCGGTCAGCGCATAGCTTGCCAGCCATTCCATCGAGGTGATCTTCGGCAGGAAACGTTGGCGCTGATCTTCGTCGCCGAAGGTGTCGATCATCCAGGCGGCCATGTTGTGGATCGAGATGAAGGCGGAAAAGGCCGGGCAGGCCCGTGCCAGCGCCTCGAAGATCAGCACGGCGTCCATGCGGCCAAGGCCGGAACCGCCAACATCGTCGCGGATATAGATGCCGCCAAGGCCGAGCGCCCCGGTTTCGCGCACAACGTCGGACGGGAAATAACGCTTCCTGTCCCATTCGAGCGCGTTCGGCGCAACACGGTCCTCGGCAAAGGCCGCCGCCATCTCCTGGATCGCGCGCTGATCCGCATTCAGCTCGAATTGGCCCGAGGCCTGGTCGACCGTCGCGTCCATGCTCGCCTCCCTGGCATCTTGTCTTGTTGGCGCGACAGTCTAGACCAATGGAAAGGTCGTGCAACCGGCTCGCCCACACCTATCTGCAGCAACCGGTGTGCACGATTTAGCGCGCGGAGGGGAGCGAATGGGAAAAATCGCACAGGAGCTGCTTGCGGAGGTTCGTGCTTACGTCGGTGGATTGGGGCCGACCGTCGCAGACTTCATCTCACCCTGGGCGGAGGATCTGCCCGAACGACAGCTCGACAGCGCCTCGCTTGCCTGTCTACGCCATCTCGATGCCTGCGCGGCGAACGCCGAAGGCACCGCAGGCGAGGAGATCGCGCGGCTCCTTGCCGAGCGCGGGCAACGTCTCCGCTGGGGACAGACCTACACCGCGGATGATTTCGGCACGGCGTTTATCGACAATTACGGCTGGGTCGAACTCGTGGGAACGCGGGGACATTTCGCCGACGACAGTGTCGCCTGCGGCTTCCTCCTGCTGGGACCGAACGTGCACTATCCGGACCATCACCATGAGGCCGAGGAAATCTACGTCCCGCTCACCGGCGCGATGTGGCGAATGGGCGATGGCGACTTTGCCTATCGCGAACCGGGTGAAGTGATCCACCATCGGTCGAATGTCAGCCATGCGATGAAGACCGCCGGCGAGCCGCTGCTGGCGCTCTATCTCTGGCGGGGCGGACCCCTCGCGGCGCGTTCCACCGTGACCGGCAGGACCGACTGATGGCCAAGTCCATCATGCTGCAAGGCACCGGTTCCGACGTCGGCAAGACGGTGCTGGTGGCCGGTCTGTGCCGGGCGGCGATGCGTCGTGGCATCAGGGTGCTGCCGTTCAAGCCGCAGAACATGTCGAACAACGCCGCCGTCGCCGCGCATCCCGACGGCGGGACGGGCGAGATCGGCCGGGCACAATGGCTGCAGGCGCTCGCCTGCGGGGTCGCGCCGAGTGTCGACATGAACCCGGTCCTGCTCAAGCCGCAATCGGATGTCGGCGCGCAGGTGATCGTGCACGGCCGCGTCGCGGGCGAGGCCGGCGCGCGTGATTACCAGGACCTCAAGGGCCGGCTGATGGGCGCGGTGATGCAAAGCTGGGAGAGGCTTTGCGAAGACGCCGATCTGGTTATCGTCGAAGGCGCGGGGTCGCCGGCCGAGATCAATCTGCGCGACCGCGACATCGCCAACATGGGCTTTGCCACACGGGCCGAGGTGCCGGTCGTGCTGGTCGGAGACATCGACCGGGGAGGGGTGATCGCGGCAATTGCCGGTACGCATCTGATCCTGCCCGAGGAGGATCGGCAGATGGTCGTGGGCTTCCTGATCAACAAGTTCCGCGGCGACCTTTCGCTCTTCGACGACGGGCTGGAGGCGATCACCCACTTCACCGGCTGGCGGTCGTTCGGGGTGGTACCTTGGTTGCGCGAGGCCGCGCTGCTGCCGTCGGAGGACGCGGTCGTGCTTGACCGTCTCGCGGGCGGCAGTAGCAAGGCCTTGAAAGTAGTCGTGCCGATGCTGCCGCGCATCGCTAATTTCGACGATCTCGATCCGCTGCGGGCCGAACCCGGCGTGGAGATCGTGTTCGTCCCGCCGGGCAGCCCTCTCCCGGCGGATGCCGCCCTCGTCGTGATCCCCGGCTCAAAGGCGACGATCGCCGATCTCGCGAGCTTCCGGGAGTTGGGGTGGTCACAGGATCTGTCAGCGCATGTCGCGCGCGGCGGCCACGTGCTGGGCCTGTGCGGCGGCTACCAGATGCTGGGCCTGACCGTGCGCGATCCGCACGGCGCGGAAGGCGAGTGGCGGGAGGCCGAAGGCCTCGGCTTTCTCAAAGTCAGCACGGTGCTGGAGCCGGAAAAGACGGTTCGCGAGGTAGCCGGAACCTCGCCGGCCTTCGGCGCCGGGGTGAGCGGCTATGAGATCCACCTCGGACGGACCTTCGGGCCCGACTGCGCCCGGCCGCTCACGCTCCTCGATGGCCACAATGACGGCGCGATGTCGGCCGACGGCAAGGTCATGGGAACCTATCTGCACGGCCTTTTTGGAAGTTCGGCGTTCCGCCGCGCCTTCCTCGCCAGGCTCGGTGTGGAAGGCGGCGGATTCGATCACAGGCAAAAGGTCGAAGATGCGCTCGATGCCATCGCGGCGCATCTGGAACGATGCCTGGACGTCGATGCGATCCTCGCTGCCGCGAGGTAGCTTCACCCTGAGTAGCGTCAGCCGTTCTCTTCGAACCATTGCAGGATCGCCGGCATGTCGCGCTCGAATCCGCCGGGAATGATGACATTCAGTACGCCCGCCGGTTCGGATGTCAGGTTGCGAAAATCATGGACGACGCCCGCCGGGATGCGGAGGAAACCGCCGGGCGCAAGGTCGTGCCAGGCGTCGCCAGCGAGCAGCGACATCGTGCCGGCGATGCCGTAGAAGATCTCGTCGTTCGCCGCGTGCATGTGCGCGCCCGGACCGTTGCCGCCGGGTTTCACCCACCATTCGGAGACGCAGTAGCGATCTCCGGTCTCGTGCCCATCGGCCTTGAAGACTGCCCGCATGTCGGGCATCTCGTAGCTGCGGCCCTCACCGGGTCCGAGCACGATGGTCGACGCCTCCGCCATCGGATCAGCCATTTCCGCCGGCCTTCGGCCAGTAGGTTCCGAACGACCAGACGATGCCCTCTGGGTCGGCGCAGATGAACTCGCGGCTGCCAAAGTCGCGATCCCTTGGTTCCTCCAGGATCTTGGCGCCTGCGGCTCTGGCCTTGGCATAAGCCGTGTCGCAATCGTCGACGGCGACGTAGACGGACTTGCCGCCGTTGTCGCCCGGCGTGCCGACCATGCGGCCGTAGGCGTCGTCGCGGACGCTGCCGAGCATGATCACCGACGTGCCGAAGGAGAGCTGTGCATGGCCGACAAGATCACCGTCCATGAACCGGGCGTCGACTCTGAACCCGAAAGCTTCGCACAGCCAATCGATCATTCGCGAGGCGTCGCGATAGCGGAACGTGGGATAGAGTCGCGGGGCTTCGATGTTCATCTCGTATCTCCTTCATGGTTTTGAAGGAGAATTAGCCCTGCCAACTCCGGCGGTCTTGAAGATTTGTAACCTTCAGGCGGCGTTCTTCCACCCGGTGGGTGTCGCCCCTGCCAGACTAACGAATTCGCGCGCCAGATGGGCCTGGTCGGCATAGCCGCAGGCGGCCGCGACGTCGGCCCAGGCTTCGCCTTGCCGGGCGAGAGCCTGGGCGTGCCCGAAGCGGATGATGCGTGCGACCGCTTTCGGCGGCAGTCCGACAGTGACCCGGAAACGGTCCGCGAGGTGCTTGCGGCTCATATCAAGATGATCGGCAAGGCGGCCGAGGCGCAGGTCGCCCTTGCGGAAGATAAGGATATCGTAGGCGGCTTCGATCGCGCCGTCGCACGGCTTCGCACGTTTGATGCGGTCGGCGACGAATGCCTCGACGAGATCGAGCCGGCGCGTTGCGTCCGGCAAGTCGGCAAGGCGATGACGCAGTCCGGTCATCTCACGGTCGGCGAGATCATCGAGCGTGACCATCCGCCCGGCCAGTTCGCTCATCGGAACGCCGAAGAAACGCCATGCCCCGAGAGGGGTGAAATTGACCTGGACGCACTCCGCCGTTCCCGCCGAGCGGATGAACACCGGCCCGGCATAGAGGCCCGAGGTGAAGCTGCAGAAGCTCTCGGATGCGTCCGGGTCGCGGCCAAGGCCGATCGAGAATGGTCCGCCGAAGCTGATGACGAGGGGAACGACCATCGACGCCGTCTCGACCTGCCTGAACAGGCCCGGGCTCGTCTCGCGATAGTGGATTATGTCCTGGACCCAGGCTGCGATGTCGGTCCCTGCTCCCCGACGCAAGACCTCATGTCCGCCGGGCGAAGGCAATTGAGAAACGTCAGGCGCAGAAGGCCGGTCCATCACCCATCATCGCGGCAACGGGCGGCGAAATCCAGCCGAAATTGAAGCGCGCCCCGACGGCCGGGACGCGCTTCACCCGAAGCGGGGCGTCAGGCGCCCTTGAACAGACAGCCGCCCGCGAGGACGACATAGGCAAGCGTCATCACCCAGAATGCGGCGACCGGTATGAAGGTGACGACGTTGAGGAACATCAGCAGGGCGATGATCGCAATGACCAGCGCGATGATGAAGACCACCATGGTTGGGGCAGACAGGTTCATCTTCTCTTCCTCTCCTCGTTTGCGTGTTCGCGCTCTGCGGAGCATCCGACTCACGCATGGGAAGCTTACGACTTTGGTATTAGAAACCAAGTGGAATAGGCCGGTCCGCACAACCCTGACGGCAAAGGTTCTGAGCGGCCCCATGCGGGCCGTTTCGGTGGCACCGGATTCGGTCTAGGTTGGGACAACTCGGAAATAAGGAACGGCAAATGTTCGCGGGCTTCGTCGAAAAAATAAGGTTGCTGTTCGAGGGAGATCCGGCGGTCAGGCGGGTCGCCGACGATCCCGTACTCACCGCCGAACTAATGCTGCTGTTCCGGATGGTCCTGGCGGACGGGGAGGCCGGTGGCGCGGAGATGGAGACGTTCCGGCGCATCTGTCGCGACGCGTTCGGCATCGGCGAGGAGAGCCTCGAGGACGTGCTCACCTATCTGCAGGACTACGGCTATGAGAACACCACCGCGCGTTCGCTTGGCGAGTTCGGCCAGCTGCCGCTGTCACGCCGCATTGCGCTCGCCCGCCACATGACCGAGATCGCCAAGGCGGACGAGAAGCTGTCGGATCAGGAGATCGATCTGCTCAAGCGGACCGTGTCGCTGCTGCACATCGACCCGCGCGACCTGGTCCGTCCGGAATAGGTTTCAGCCCTGCTCCTGCAATCGCCGTGCGATTGCACGGTGCAGATCCGGCGCGGCGTCGACGAGAGCCTTGGCCGCATCGGATTTCGGATGGTCGAGGATGTCCGCGGTGCCGCCTTCCTCGACCATAATCCCGTCATGCATCACCATGACCTCGTCGGTGATGGCGCGCGCAACGGTCAGGTCGTGGGTGATGAACAGATAGGCCACGCCGAGCCGCTGGTTGAGGTCGGCGAAGAGGTCGAGCACCTGGGCGCGGATGGACACGTCGAGGGCGGAAACCGGCTCGTCGGCGACGATCAGCTTCGGCCTGGTGATGATGGCGCGCGCAATCGAGATGCGCTGGCGCTGGCCGCCGGAGAATTCGTGCGGGTATTTTTCCATGTCGGACGGCTTCAGCCCGACCTCATGCAGCGCCGCCGCGACCATTTCGCGCCGTGCTGCCGGCGTGGGCGTCTCGTCCAGCAGATGCAGCGGCTCCGAGACCAGACGCTCGACCTTGTGGCGCGGATTGAAGGAGCCGTAAGGATCCTGGAACACGACCTGCATGTTGCGGCGGAAGGGCCGGAGCGCCGTTTCGTCCTTGCCGAGGAGGCTCTCGCCCATGAAGCGGATGTCGCCGGACGTCGGGTGATCGAGCGCCAGGATCATGCGGGCAAGCGTGGACTTGCCGCAACCGGAGCGACCGACGAGCGCTACGGACTGTCCCGGCTTAAGCGAGAAGGAGACGTCATTGACGGCCCGGAACGGCTCACCCTTCTTGAACAGCGAGACGCGGCGGCCGGGATAGTCCCTGCTGACATTGCGGATCTCGAGCAGGTTTTCGGCCGTCGAACTGGCGGCTGTCGTGTGCGGCCGGTCAGGCACGTGCATCGAGGCCTGTGCAAGCTGGCGGGTGTAGGGGTGAACCTGTTCCGACAGGGTGCGCGCGGTCTCGCCGTCCTCCATCACTTCGCCATGGCGCATGATGGTGACGCGATCGGCCATGTCGGCCACGACGGCGAGATCGTGGCTGATCAGAAGCAGGCCCATCTTCTGCTCGTCGACGAGATCCTTCAGCAGTTCGAGGATCTGCTTCTGCAGCACTACGTCGAGGGCGGTCGTCGGCTCGTCGGCGATCAAAAGCTTCGGCTTCAGCGCGCAGGCGATGGCGATAACGACGCGCTGGCGCTGGCCGCCCGAGAGTTCGTGCGGGTAGCGCGACAGCGGGAATTTCGCTTCCGGCAGGCCGACGCGGTCGAGGATCTGGCGGGCGCGCGCTTCGGCGTCGGCGCGGTTGGCGCCGGTGTGCCAGCGGATGCCCTCGGCGACCTGCTCGCCGATCGTCTTGACCGGATTGAGCGCCGTCATGGGTTCCTGGAACACCATGCCGATATCGTCGCCGCGCAGCCGGCACATCGCCTCTTCCGTGGACGCAAGGATGTCGATACCGTCGAAGGTCAGCCGACCCGACGCCCGCGCGGCGTGCGGCATGAGCCGCATGATCGCCAACGCTGTCATCGACTTGCCCGATCCCGACTCGCCGACGAGACCCATGACCTGGCCCTTCTCGATGGCGAGGTCGATGCCCTTCAGAATCGGCGTTCCGCCGATGTCGAGCTTCAGCTTCTCGATCTCGAGCAGGCTCACCGTTCGCGCCTCAGCTTCGGGTCGAGGACGTCGCGCAGGCCGTCGCCGAGCAGGTTGAGGCCGAGCACGGTGATGACGATGGCCATGCCGGGGAAAAGCGCCAGGTAGGGCGCCACCATCATGCGCGTCTGCGCGTCGAACAGCATGCGCCCCCACGACACCATCGGGGGCTGGGCGCCGAGCCCGAGATAGGACAGGCCGGCCTCGGCGAGGATGCCGAGTGCGAACTGGATCGTGCCTTGGACGAGCAGCATGGAGACGATGTTGGGCAGGATGTGCTCGATCGTGATCTGGGTCTTGCCTTTGCCCGACGCGCGCGCCGCGAGGATGAACTCGCGCGGCCACAGCGCCATGGCGCCGGCGCGGGCGACGCGGGCGAAGACCGGGATGTTGAAGATGCCGATGGCGATGATGGCGTTGACCGCACCGGGGCCGAAGATGGCGGTGATCATCACGGCCGAGAGGAGGGCGGGGAAGGCGAAGACGAGATCGTTGAAGCGCATCAGCGTCTCGTCGACCCAGCCGCCCCGCGCCGCTGCCCAGCAGCCGAGCGGAATACCGATGGCCATGCCGATGCCGACCGCGACGAAGGCGACGGCGATCGAATTGCGCGAGCCGACCATGATCATCGACAGGATGTCGCGGCCGAAATGATCGGTGCCGAACAGGAATTCAGCCGAGGGCGGTTTCATCCGGTTGGCGACGATCAGATTGGTAATGTCGTAGGGCGTCCAGACGAACGAGATCAGCGCCATCGCCGCGATCAGCGCGGTGATGACAAGACCGAAGAGGAAGGAGCGGTTCATCAGAGCGAGCCGCAGCACGCTTTCCTCGACCGGCGTGGCAAGAGGCCCGGTGCTCATGTGCGCACCCGCAAGCGGGGATCGACCAGCGCATAGGCGAGGTCGACCAGCAGATTGACGACGACGACGGTTGCGACCAGCAGCATGACGACGCCTTCGACGACAATCAGGTCACGCTGGGTGATCGCCTGGAAGATCAGGCGACCGAGACCCGGCAGGTAGAACACGTTCTCGATGATGATGGTGCCGGCAAGCAGGAAGGCGAACTGCAGGCCGAGGATCGTCAGCACCGGGATCATCGCGTTGCGCAGCGCGTGCCGCCACAGCACCGCACTGCGCGGCATGCCCTTGGCGCGGGCCGTGCGGATATAGTCTTCGCCGAGCACCTCGAGCAGCGCCGAACGGGTGACACGGGCCAGTATCGCCGCCTGCGGCAGGGCGAGCGCCACGGCGGGGAGAATGAGCGATTTGATGCCCGGCCAGATGCCCGCGCCCCAGCCGGGGAAACCGCCCGCGGGCACCAGCCGCAGCCAGACGGCGAAGACATAGATCAAGAGCAGCGCGAACCAGAAGTTCGGAATGGCGACGCCGACCTGCGCGGTGCCCATGGCAAGCGTATCCGACAGCCTGCCCCGCCGGGATGCCGAATAGAGGCCGACCGGAATGGCGATCACGGTCGATAGCACGAGCGACATGATCGCCAACGGCAACGAGACGGCCGCCCGCTCGCCGATCAGTTCGATCACCGGGGAGGAGTAGGTGTAGGAGCGTCCGAAGTCGCCAATCGCAAGCCCGCCGATCCAGTGAACGTAGCGGATCACGACCGGGTCGTTCAGTCCCATCTGCTGGCGAAGCGATTCAAGCGCGTCCGGCGACGCGTTCATGCCCAGCATGAGGAGGGCTGGATCGCCCGGCAGGACTTCCATCACGCCGAATACCACCATCGACGCGACGAGCAGCGTCGCGAGGCCGATGAGCAGTCGTTTGAGGAGAAAAGCGGTCATGGGAAAAGCCGGGCTTTTCCTTCTCCCCGTTCGCGGGGAGAAGGTGACCCGAAGGGCCGGAAGAGGGGCGACGCGAACATATGAACGATGGCGCAGCCCCTCATCTGCCTGCCGGCATCTTCTCCCCGTGAGCGGGGAGAAGATAAGCCCATCAGTCCACCCACTTGACCTTGGTCAGGTCGAAGGCCGGGGTGGGGGTATTCTCCCACATGCCCTCGATCTTGGCGTCCCAGACGCCGATCTTCGGTAGCTGGAAAAGGAAGCCGTTGACCGCGTCGTCGGCGAGGATCTTCTGCGCCTGACCGTAGAGTTCGTTGCGCTTGGCCTCGTCGGCGGTCACGTCGAGTTCGGCCATGACCTTATCGAAGGCCGGATTGTCGTACTGGAAGTAGTAGTCCTTGCGGGCATAGATGCCGATGTCGTTCGGCTCGACATGGCTGATGATGGTCAGGTCGTAGTCCTTGTCGGTGAAGACCTGCTTCAGCCAGTCGGCCCATTCGACCGGGATCAGTTCGAGCTCGATGCCGATTTCCTTCAGCTGCGAGGCGATGATCTGGCCGCCGTCGCGCGCATAGGCCGGGGGCGGCATTTTGAGGGTCGCCTTGAAGCCGTTCTCGAGGCCGGCTTCCTTCATCAGCGCCTTGGCCTTGGCGATGTCATGCGGATAGGTGCCGGTGAGATCGACATAGGCGGCGTTGCCGGGCGAGAAATGCGAACCGATCGGCGTGCCAAGGCCGGAGGAAGCGCCCTTGATGATCTCTTCGCGGTTGAGCGCGTGCGCAATCGCCTGGCGAACCTTGAGATTGTCGAAGGGCGGCTTCTTGTTGTTGGTCGAGAGGATCGTCTCGCCTTCGGTCGAGCCGATCACGACCTTGAAGCGGGGGTCGGATTCGACCTGCGCCAGCGCGTCGCCGAGGCCGACATTGGCGAAGGCCTGAACGTCGCCCGAGAGTAGCGCCGGAACGGCGGCGGCGGCATCCGGAATGATGCGGAACTCGGCCTTGTCGAGATAGACCGGCTCGCCCCAGTAGTCGGCGTTCTTCTCGATCGTGATCGACGAGCCCTTGGCCCAGTTGACGAACTTGAACGGTCCCGTGCCGACCGGCTTGTCCTTGTTGGTTTCGGCGCTCTCCGGCGCGACGATCACCGCGTCGCCCCAGCCCATGTTGTAGAGGAAGGCGCCCTGCGGCTGCTTCAGCGTCACCTTGACGGTGGCGGGATCGACGACCTCGACGGTGTCGATCTGCGCGAACAGAGCCTTCTGGGCGTTGGTGGAGTTTTCGGCGCGGGCGCGGTCGAGCGAGAACTTGACGTCGTCGGCGTTGAACTCGCTGCCGTCGTGGAATTTCACGCCGGTATGCAGCTTGAACGTATAGACCTTGCCGTCCTCGCTGATCGTCCAGCTTTCGGCGAGGTCAGGCAGGACTTCACCCTTCGAGCCGATACGGGTCAGGCCCTCGAAAATGTTGGCATAGCCGACTTCGTCGATCGCGGCGGCGGCGCCCGCGGTCGGGTCAAGATGGGGCGGCTCCAGCGGAAGGCCGAGAACGATGTCGGTCCGAGCGGCGTAAACCGCCGTCGACGACGCGAGCGCGATCGCTGCCGCAGCGAGAATGGAAGACCAGGTTTTCATGGAAACGGACTCCGGAATGGTGTGACGCCGGATTGAAGCCCGAAACGCGCCGAGAGTAAATCGGCTTTGTGCCAACCTACCGATCCGGAACGGAATTTTTCGTCGGTCCAGCAATCAGCGGTGGACGACGATCCTCACGTTGCGCAGGCCTTCGCGCTGCGCCATCGAATAGAGGATCGCTGCGTTCGACGGATGGAGGCGGATGCAGCCCGCCGATGCGGGGCGCCCGAGGCGGCTCACCTGGTTCGTGCCGTGGACGGCGTAGTTGCCGGTGAAGAAGATGGAGTAGGGCATCGGCGCATTGTGATAGCGGCTGGAACGGTGGTACCTGGAAAGCCACTTCGCCGACCAGCTCCCCGTCGGCGTAACCTTGCCCCTGCGGGCGGTCGACACCGGCCAGCGATACTTCACAACGCCGCCATGCGTGACGGTCATCGTCTGCGAGGACAGATCGACCGACGCGACGACCCTGGCCGCTACCGCCGCCGATGGCTGGAATGCGGCTGCGGCCACTACCAGCGAAAGACCTGCAATGACCTTGCCCAGCATCTTCCAAACCCCTCTTGCACCCAGGGGCAGACTAGTTGCGCGAATACACGCGCGCAACCGATCGTCGCGCGAAGACGCGAAGATGTGATTTCATGGTTTACAGGGAAGGACTTGGCACCCGTACGCCGAACCTATTCACGGGGTTCGCCGCGCAGCAGCACATCCAACCCATGCGCCATGACCTTGGCGCTCTCGACCATATCCGCGATGCCGACCCATTCGTCGGGCCGGTGCGCGAGGTCGAGAATTCCCGGACCGTAGGCGACGCAGTCGTGCAGCTTGCCGATGCGCGCGATATGTTTCTGGTCGTAAGTGCCGGGCGAGATGACATATTGCGGATCGCGTCCGAACACGCGCCGGATTCCGCCGGCGATCGCACGGGGCACCGGAGCGTCCTCGTCGGTCATTCCCGGATGCACGACCATCATATCCCGCATCCGGTAGTCGAAGCGAGGGCGCTCCCATTTCAGCCGGTCGAGGATCGACGTGACTTCGGACTTCACCTCGTCGAGGCTTTCTTCCAGCAGGAAACGCCGGTCGATGACGATCTTGCAGGAATCCGGCACGTTGGGCGAGGGCAGGCCCGGGAAATAGTCGTCCGTCTGCCCGCCGTGGATGGAGTTGATGTTCATGGTCGAGCGGCGCGCGCCCTCGGGCACGACCGGCATGCGTGTCTGCTTGCGGTCGAGCGCGGGGAACAGCTCGACTTCGAACGCGGCCAGCACCGCGCCCATGTGGCGCACGGCGCTGTCGCCGAGGAACGGCATCGAGCCATGTGCGATCTGGCCCTTGGTTTCGATCTCCGCCCACCAGACGCCGCGATGGCCGAGGCAGATGCGGTCCTTGTTCAGCGGCTCAGGGATGATGACGTGGTCGACGCGGGGCGGGGAGAAGTATCCCTTCTCGGCGAGGTAGGCGACGCCGCCGAAGCCGCCGGACTCCTCGTCCGCCGTTCCGGAGATCTCGATAGCCCCGGCGAAATCCGGATTCATATCGATATAGGTCTCGGCCGCGATGATCGAGGCGGCCAGCCCGCCTTTCATGTCACAGGCGCCGCGGCCATAGACGCGGCCGTCCTTGATCACGCCGGCAAAGGGATCGAGCGTCCAGCCTTCGCCGGCCTCGACCACATCGATATGGGAATTGAAATGCACGGTCTTGCCGGGCGAGCGGCCTTCGAAACGGGCGACCACATTCGTGCGCGGATAGCGGTCACTGTCGCCGGGGGTGCCGAAACCGCGGACGTACTCGACGTTGAACCCGCGCTTGCGCAGGCGCTCGCCGACATATTCCGCACAGGGCGTGTAGGCCTCGCCGGGAGGGTTGATCGTCGGGAAACGAATCAGGTCGGCGGTGAGCTCGGCCAGTTCGTTGGCGCGGGAATCGATGATCTCGAAAGTCTTTTCGTTCATGGCGCGATTTGAGCCGGGCGGATGCGCGTGCGCAAGCGGGGCATTTCGTTTCAGGCGCGAAATGCGATTGGACCAGAACCTGTCTCATTCACCTGAATGTGTGCATTCGTTCATACACTCTTCAGCCGGGAGCGGCTAGAAATCCACATGTGGGCATTCGGATGGGGGATTCCATGACTGTGAGAGGCACCATACTCGGCGCTTTCCTGGCGGCAGTTTCGACGATCAGCCTGCCTGCCGCGACGCAGGCGGCGGCTTTGATCGCGAACATCGACGTCGCCACCCAGACCATGACGGTGAAGAAGCACGGCAAGGTCATCTACACCTGGAAGGTGTCGACGGCGCGCAGCGGCTACATCACACCGTCCGGCGAGTGGCGGCCGTACCGCATGCACCGCATGTGGCATTCGCGCAAATACGAGATGGCGCCGATGCCCTTCGCCGTCTTCTACCACGGCGGCTACGCGGTGCACGGGACGACCGCCGAGAGCCGGCTCGGAACCCCCGCCTCGCATGGCTGCGTCAGGCTCGCCACAGTGAATGCCGAGACATTCTATTCCCTTGTCAAGGAACTTGGTCCTGGAAATACGCGGATCATTGTAACGAAGTAGCGCTTTCGACCTCGCGACCGGCAATGCCGTTCCAGCGGCTTTGCCATGACCCACCGCCGGCTATATGAGAGGGCGGTGGGAGCATACGATTCATGAGTCCTGAACCGCGCCTTGCGCTCTCGAAGCCCGTCTCCGACGAGGTGCGCAAGACGACCTGCTACATGTGCGCCTGCCGGTGCGGCATCGACGTCCATATCAAGGACGGCAAGGTCCGTTACATCGAGGGCAACCGCGACCATCCCGTGAACAAGGGTGTGCTCTGCGCCAAGGGTTCCGCCGGTATCATGCAGCACTATGCGCCGGCGCGCCTGTCCTCGCCACTGCTGCGCACCGGCCCGCGCGGCTCAGGCCAATTCAAGGCGATTTCCTGGGACGAGGCGCTGGCGCTTGCCGTCGACTGGATGGGCGAAGTGAGGGCGCGCGACCCGAAGAAGCTGGCCTTCTTCACCGGCCGCGACCAGTCGCAGTCGCTGACCGGTTTCTTCGCCCAGCAGTTCGGCACGCCGAACTACGCGGCGCATGGCGGCTTCTGCTCGGTCAACATGGCGGCCGCCGGCATCATGACGCTCGGCGGCGGATTCTGGGAGTTCGGGTCACCCGACTGGGATCGCACCAAGCTGTTCGTCATGTTCGGCGTGGCGGAAGACCACGATTCGAACCCGATCAAGATCGGCATTTCGAAGCTGAAGTCGCGCGGCGCGCGCTTCGTCTCGGTCAATCCGGTGCGCACCGGCTATTCGTCGATCGCCGACAGCTGGATCGGTATCCGCCCCGGCACCGACGGACTGCTCGTCCTGTCGGTCATCCACGAACTGCTCAAGGCGCGGAAGATCGATGTCGATTTCCTCGTGCGCTACACGAATGCGCCGTGGCTGGTGGTCGACGCGCCGGGCACGGCCGAGCACGGGCTTTTCGCGCGCGATGACGAGGGCAAGGCCCTCGTCTGGGAAAGCGTGACGGAGAGGGAGGTCGCCAACGGCACCAAGGGAGCACGGGCCTCGCTTTCGGGCAGGTATCAGCTCGAAGATGGACGCTTTGCCGTGCCGTCGTTCCAGCTTCTTGCCGAAAAGTATCTCGACGACCGCTACGCGCCGGACCTCGCTGCCGTCGAGACTGGGGTGTCTGCCGACGTCATCCGCGGGCTCGCGGCGGAGATTGCGCGCGTCGCTTTCGACGAGTCGATCGAGATCGCACATCCCTGGACCGACATGAACGGCGAGAGGCATGCAAGCTTCATCGGCCGGCCGGTGTCCTTCCACGCCATGCGTGGCATCTCGGCCCATTCGAACGGCTTCCAGACGGCGCGGGCGATCCACGTGCTGCAGGCGCTGATCGGCGCGGTCGATTGCCCCGGCGCCTTCCGCTTCGAGCCGCCCTATCCGAAGCCTGTCGAGGCGCATCCGACGCCGCACGGCAAGGCCGAGCATTTCGGCTCCAACAAGCCGCTGTCAGGCCCGCACCTCGGCTTTCCGCGCGGGCCGGAGGATTTGCTGATCGGCCCCGACGGGGTGCCCAACCGGATCGACAAGGCATTTTCCTGGGATGCGCCGATCTCGGCCCACGGGCTGATGCACATGGTCATCGCCAACGCGCATGCGGGCGACCCATACAGGATCGATCTCCTGTTCATGTATATGGCCAACATGGCCTGGAACTCGTCAATGAACACGGCCGGCGTCATTAAGATGCTGGAGGACCGGGACGAGGCGACGGGGGAATATGTCATCCCGAAGATCATCTATAGCGATGCCTATGCTTCCGAGATGGTTGCCTATGCCGATCTGGTGCTGCCCGACACAACCTATCTCGAACGCCACGACTGCATCTCGCTGCTCGACCGGCCGATCTCGGAGCCGGACTCGGTCAACGACGCGATCCGCTGGCCGGTGGTCGAGCCCGACCGCGACGTGCGCGGCTTCCAGTCGGTGCTGATCGACCTTGCCGGACGGCTGAAGCTGCCAGGCTTCGTCGACAGCCGCGGCGTGCCGCTCTACAAGGATTTCGCGGACTACATCGTGCGGCATGAGCGCCGGCCGGGCATCGGGCCGCTGGCGGGCTTCCGGGGTGTGGCCGGAGACCGGGTTGGGCGAGGGGCGTCGAACCCGGACCAGTTAAAGCGATACATTGAGAACGGAGCATTCTTCTCGGCGCACATCCCGCTGGAGGCGCAGTTCTTCAAGCACGCCAACCGCGCCTACCAGGATTTCGCGGTGAAGATGGGCTTTTTCGACACGCCGCAGCCGGTGACGTTCCAGCTCTACAGCGAGATCTGCCAGAAGTTCCGCCTGTCGGCGCAAGGCCTGCGCGAGCCGGTCGCGCCGGAGACCCATCGCGAGCGGCTGGAAATGGCCTTCGATCCGCTGCCGGACTGGTGCCGGCCACTGGAGGAAGCGGGCGTCGACCGCGCCGAGTTCCCCTACCACGCGGTCACGCAGCGGCCGATGGCGATGTACCATTCCTGGGGCTCGATGAACGCCTGGCTGCGGCAGATCCATACGCGCAACGTCATGTACGTGCCCGGTGCGATCTGCGATGAGGTTGGGCTTTCCACCGGCGATTGGGCCTGGATTATCTCGCATCACGGGCGGATCAAGGTCGAGATCGCGCGTTCCGACGCGGTCAATCGCGACACGATGTGGACCTGGAACGCCATCGGCAAGCGCAAGGGTGCCTGGGGCCTGTCGAACGACGCGCCGGAGAGCAATCGCGGCTTCCTGCTCAATCATCTGATTCATGAACTCCTGCCGCCCAAAGGCGACGGCATGCGCTGGTCGAATTCCGATCCGGTGACGGGGCAGGCGGCCTGGTACGACCTCCGCGTCAGGATCGAGAAGGCAGAGCCGGACGAAGTGTCGCGACCCACCTTCGCGCATGTGGGCAGGGCGGGCAGCACGCACCCGTCGCCTGCCGAGTTGCGCTACGGCCAGGAGTGGTCCGAATGACCATGCTTCCCACGCTGCCGACGCCGAAGAAACTCGGCCTCGTCATCGACCTCGACGTCTGCGTCGGCTGCCATGCCTGCGTGATCTCCTGCAAGGAGTGGAACACCGGCGGCTACGGCGCGGCGCTGTCGGATCAGGATCCCTATGGATCACAGGTCTCGGGGACGTTCCTCAACCGGATCCACACATTCGAGGTGGTGCCGGAAGGCGGCGAGGTCGTGGGAGAGGCCGGCGATGCGCGGATCGTTCATTTCCCGAAGAGCTGCCTGCATTGCGAGGACGCGTCCTGCGTGACGGTCTGCCCGACCGGCGCATCCTACAAGCGGTCCGCCGACGGCATCGTGCTGGTCGACGAGGACAAGTGCATCGGCTGCGGACTGTGCGCCTGGGCCTGTCCATACGGCGCTCGCGAGATGGACCTCGCTGCCGGCGTCATGAAAAAGTGCACGCTCTGCGTCGATCGGATCTACAACGAGACGCTTCAGGAAATCGACCGGGTGCCGTCCTGCGTTCGCACCTGCCCGGCGAACGCCCGGCATTATGGCGACTTCGCCGATCCGACTTCCAAGGTCTCGATGATGGTCGCCGAGCGCGGCGGCATCGATCTCATGCCGGAGCAGGGCACGCGGCCGGTCAACAAATATCTGCCGCCGCGCCCGCGCAAGCCGCTCGCGAGCACGCTGCCGCTGGCCGAGAACACGGACGGCGCCAAGGGATTCTTCGCCTGGCTCGACGGCATGCTGGACCGCATCTGAGATCATGCACCCCGCTCCATCGATCATCCTCTTCACCACGCTGTCCGGCCTCGGCTACGGGCTCGCGGCCGTGCTCGGGTTCGGGCTTCTCGACCCATCGGCAATCGCGACGAAGTTCGCGCATATCCTGGCGCTCGCCCTGATCGCCGGCGGGCTGGTGTCGTCCACGCTGCATCTCGGCAATCCGCAGCGCGCCTGGCGGGCATTCTCGCAATGGCGGTCGAGCTGGCTGTCACGGGAGGGGGTGATGGCGGTCCTGACCTTCGTCCCGCTCGGCATCAACGCGATCGCGTCGGTCTGGAGCGGGCGCTACTTGCCTTTGCCTGGTCTGATCGGAGCGGTTTTCTGCGGCGTCACGGTCTACTGTACCGCCATGATCTACGCTTCGCTGAGGTCGGTCCAGGCCTGGAACACGGAGTGGACGCCGGTGTCCTATCTGCTGTTCGCGCTTGCCGGTGGCCTCGTTCTCGCCAGCTTCTTCTCGGCTCTCGGCGGCAATGCGTATCCGCTGCTGCCTTTGCTGACGGCGATGGCGATCGGCGCGGCCTGGCTCGCCAAAGCCTACTGGTGGGCGCGTCTGCGGGCGATGGCGGTGCTGTCGACGCCCGAGACGGCGACGGGGCTGGGTGCTATCGGCAAGGTGCGACTGCTCGAGCCACCACACATGAACGGCAACTATCTCACCAACGAAATGGGCTTTCGCGTCGCGCGCAAGCACGCGGCCAGGCTCAGGCAAATCGCCGTCATCAGCGGCGGCGTTCTTCCCGCCCTGTTGCTGGCAGTGCTTGCGCTGTCAGGCGACATCTCCGGGGCGCCAGCCGTCGCAATGTCAGGCGTCGCGGTGCTTCTCATATTCGGCGGCACGCTGGTGGAGCGTTGGCTGTTCTTCGCCGAAGCCCGGCACTCGGTAATGAACTACTACGGCAGCTGATCGTCTTCCTCGACCTTCGAGGTCGCGGCGTGCGGCGCCCGGACGTCCCACCTGCGGTGAAACCACATCCACTGTCCGGGGTATTCGCGCACCCAGCCTTCGACGATGTCGTTCATCATCTGGCACAGCTTGTCGGCGTCGATCTGTCCGTCGGCGTCGCGCGGCGGATCGAGCTTGTCGAACAGTTCCAGCCTGTAGCGGTTGTTCGGCAGACGGATGGACCGGACCGGATAGATGTCCGCCTCGTACTGGCGCGCCAGCCGTGGCAGGAGAGGGCTCGTCTCGCAGCGCCGGCCGAAGAAGGTGGTCGGCACGCCGCGGCTGAATTTCTGATCGACGAGGGCGCCGATATTGCCATTATTGCTCAGGATGCGGGCCAGCACGTAGGCGGCCCCGGCCCGCGAGGGTACCATGCGCGAGCCCGAAATCTTCCGCTTCGTGCTGACCTGTTCGGCGACGTAGGGGTTGTTCGGCGCCCGGAACAGCGACGCGACCGGCATTCCGAAGGAAGACGCCGCGATCGGGAACATCTCGAAATTGCCGGTATGCGCCGTGAAGAATACCCGCGGACGCTCGAGCTTGTGCATCCCCAGGAAGATGTCGCGGCCCTTCACCTCGACCCTGCCGGGCGTATCCGACTCGAAGTCGTAGTCGAAGAGCTGGTCGAGGAAGACATACTCGACCGCGAGTCGGGCCATATTGCCCCACATGTCGGACGCGATCTCGCGGCATTCGGCTTCGCTCTTTTCGGGATAAGCCTTGCGAAGATTGTCCATCGCGATGCGATCGCGGCCGGTCCATGGCCCGATACGGCGCGCGATCCGATCCGAAACGTCGAGCGCCTTGTCGACCGGCAGCTTCTGCAACACGCTGAAGATCGCAACTACGACCTTGGCAACCAGCCAGTGATTGGCCCGGCGTGCGCGGAAGGCAACCGATCTGGCGATGCGGCGCGAAAGCGCAGGCAGGCTCATTTCCTAGGCGATCCGCAGCAGGATCTTGCCGAAGACGTCGCGGCTCTCCATGCGGGCGAGCGCCTCGCCGACCCGGTCGAAATCCGTTTCGGAATCGATGACCGGATGTACCTTGCCCGTCGCGAGCTTGGCCATAACGGTCGCCATGTTGTCGATCCGGCAGCCGAACGAGCCGATGATGCGCAACTGCTGCTGGAAGAGCTGCATCAGGTTGATCGTGGTCGAGACGCCTGATGTCGACCCACAGGTGACGAGGCGTCCGCCGCGTTTCATCGAGAACATCGATCCGGCCCAGGTGTCGGCGCCGACATGCTCGAAAACGACGTCGACGCCCTTCTTGCCCGTCAGCTTGCGGACGACGCCCTCGAACCGGTCCGTGCGGTAGTTGATGACATGGTCGGCGCCCAGCGCTTTCGCACGCTCGATCTTGGCGTCCGAGCCGACGGTGGTGATGACGGTCGCGCCGGCGAGTTTTGCCAGCTGGATCGCCGCGGAGCCGATGCCCGACCCTCCGGCGTGGACCAGCACCGTCTCGCCGGCCTCGAGCTTTGCATTGTCGAAGAGCATGTGCTCGACTGTGCCAAAGGTGATCGGCGTCACGGCGGCAGCTGTTGCGTCCGCGCCGTCGGGCGCGGGCACGAGCTGGCGCACAGGGATATTCATCAATTCCTGTGCAAAACCGTCGAGGTGAAAGCCATGCACGCCCTCCACATTTTCGCAGAGATTGTCACGCTTCTCGCGGCAGGCCTTGCAGTGGCCGCAGGTGCGCGCGCCGTAGATCGCGACCAGTTGACCCGGCTGGAACCCCGTCACGCCTTCGCCGATCGATTCGATCACGCCGCAGGCTTCGGCACCAACCACCAGCGGCATCTTGCGCTTGGCAAAAGCCATGCCCCGCCAGCCCCAGACATCGATATGGTTCAATGCAACCGCGCTGATCGCAACCGTCGCCTCGCCGGGACCGGGTGGCGGTGGCGGCGGGATGTCGACCGCCTCGATGCGGCGGTCTGCGACGAGCTGCAATGCGCGCATGATGTAGTGCTGTTCCTGCGGGCGGGTTCTAGACCTGACCGCGCCGCTTAGACGGGTTCGCGCGCCATGACAAGGCAGGCGTTCTGGCCGCCGAAGCCGAAGGAGTTCGAGAGGACGGTCTTCACGTCCGCGTCGCGCTTGACGTTCGGCACCACATCGAGATCGATCGCCGGATCCGGCTGGTCGTAATTGATCGTGGGAGGGATGACGCCTTCACGCATGGTCATCAGCGAAAACACGGCCTCCACCGCGCCGGCGGCCGAGAGGGTGTGGCCGATCATCGACTTGTTGGACGAGACGGGGACCGACCTGATGCGCGGGCCGAAGACGGTCGAAAGCGACAGATGCTCCATCTTATCGTTCTCGGGCGTCGACGTGCCGTGCGCGTTGACGTAGTCGATCTCGTCCTCGGACATGCCGGCATCCGCGAGCGCCAGCTTGACCGCTGCAATCGCCGGCGAACCGTCGGGCTTCGACCGGGTGCGGTGGAAATCGTCCGCCTTCTCGCCACAGCCGCGCATGATGCCCAGCACTTCGGCCCCGCGTGCCACGGCGCTTTCGAGGGATTCCAGAACCAGCGCGGCGCCGCCTTCGGCAAGCACGAAACCGTCGCGGTCGCGCGAGAAGGGTTTGGACGCGCGCTCCGGCCGGTCGTTCTGCATCGACAGGGCCGAGAGAAGCGAGAAGCGGATCATCGATTCGGCACTGGCCGAGCCGTCGGCGCCGATGGCGAGTGCCCGGTCGGCTTCGCCGCGCCTGATGGCCTCGACCCCGAGCTGGATCGCGGTCGCGCCGGACGCGCAGGCCGTCGATGTGGTGACCGGCAGACCGCGCGTGCCGAACAGAACGGCCAGGCGGTCGGCGACCGTGCCGAACTGCGTCTCGTCGAAAATCGCCCTGCCATGGCCTGCGCGCGCAGCGTCGAAGAGACGCTGGTAACCCGCCCCCTTGTCGGAACTGCGATACATCGCAAGCCGATCAGCCCAGGACAGCTCGATCGGCGGGGAGGCGAGGAAGAGCGGCCCGGCGAAATCCGAGCCGATGCCTGCCTGCGCGACCGCCTCCCGGCCCGCGATCGCGGCCAGTTCGTAGGTCAGCGCCGACATGCCCTCATTGCTTTCCGGCAGGAAGTCGACGGTGCCTGCGATCGTGGTCTTCATATGGTCGACCGGGAAGCGGGTGACCGCGTGAATCCCCGACTTTCCCGATGTAAGTGCCGCCCAATTCTCCGCCTTGCCGGCGCCCAGCGAGGTGACGACGCCCATGCCGGTGACGGCGATGAGGGGCCGTCCGAGATGATCCTTGTAGCTCGCCATGGTGCGTCAAGCCTTTCGAACGAGCGCGGCGCCTTCGCCGCGGTGGTGCCCGATTGCCGTGGTCAGCACCCGTTCAGGTGCGGCCGAATACGGCGTTTCGACATCTGCCAGGACCCCGGGCGCCTCGCCGTTGGATATGGCCAGCGCAGCGAGCGCCACGGCGAACGGAAGCTGCGCCTCCTTCAGATGCCCCGTCAGGCCCGAAAAGCCTCGAAGCGAGAAGTCCCCGAGCGCCTCGCGTTCCGTTCCCGTCGCCCTATTCGCACCCGAGGCGCCGGAAATCAGCAGCTGGCCGGGCTCTGCTCCGAGCGCGCCGACCAGTGCCGCGATATCGCCTGCGAAAGTGGCTTCGGATCGCGGCGACAAGCCCGAGACTACCGTGTCGACGACCGCGTAGATCCGCCCGCCGCGCGCTTCGGCATGCTCGCGTGTCTCGAGCACCAGGAAAGCGCCGCCGGAACCTGTGATGACGCCGCCGCCGTCGCCGCTGCGCGCCCATAGCGGTTCCCAGGAGCCCCGGTGCAGATAGCCCGCCAATTCGTAACCCAAGAGCATGTCGGGATGTTCCGTCTGGAACGCTCCGCCAACCAGGATATGGGTCGACTGGCCCGAGGCCAGGCGTGCGACGGCCGTCTGCAGGGCCGAGACGCCCGCGCCTTCCTCTCCCATGAAGGTGCGGGAGGATCCCGTGATCTTGTGAACGATCGAGATGTTGCCGGCCATCAGGTTCGACAACTGAGCAAGGAACAGGGTCGGGCGAAGGTCGTTCGTCAGCTTCTCGTTGAGAAGGACCCCGTTGTCGTTACGCGCAAGCGATGCTTCGAGGATGTTCTCGTCGACATCCTCGTCGCGCTCGCCACCGCCCGCGGCGACGATCATGTCCATGGTGGCGCAAAGCGCCTCGTCCGTTTTCAGCCCGGCATCGTCGAGGGCGAGACCGGCGGTGTAGACGCCAAGCCGCTGCCAGGTCTCCATCTGGCGCTGATCGCCCTTCTTCGGGATCTGCAGCGACCAGTCGATCTCGGGAAGGGGGTGGACGGTATAGGGGGCGAATCGCTCGCTGTCGATCGGCGGGGGAAGAGAAGGCGTCTTGAACGCCTTCCAATGCAGCTCGGCACCTTCGCCGAGGCAAGAGACAAGGCCGATACCGGTGATGACGACGTCGTGTGGGCTCATTGTCCGCTCATGTGCGGCAACGCGCCCGCATCGTCAAGCTTGGTGACGTCAGGCCGCCTTCTTGGCGGCCACGAGCGCGTCGATCTTGGCGCAAAGGTTCTTCAGGACGAAGTATTCCTCCGTCGAAACGCGGCCTTCATTGACATCCTGCGTCCACTTCTCGAGCGGAATCTTGATTCCGAACTCCTTGTCGATCGCAAAGACCGTATCGAGGAAGTCCAGGCTGTCGATGCCGAGATCGTCGATCGTGTGGCTCTCGGGGGTGATCTTGTCGCGATCGATCTCGGTCGTCTCCGCGATCAGATCGGCAACTTTTTCGAATGTCGTCGTCAAACTATACCTCTTGGAGTCGGTCGCAGGCGGATGGAGATCAGCGTCTAGTCGTTTTCGACCCAAAGGAAAAGGGCGAATTCGCAGGGTCTTCCGGTAGAAGGGTGACTTTCCGGGGCAGAAAGACATCCCGCAGCGTAGGGCTTATTGGCTCGGCTATTTGGCAAAGACATGACGCCGGGAGCCCGCCGGCTCATTCCCCCGGCGGGACGGTCACCGTGCCCGCTTCGCCGCCGGTGAGCGGCTCCCATTCGATCTTGTCATCCAGCCGGTATTCGATTGTGTGGACCACGACCGTGGTCGCGTCGATCAGGACAAGATTGTAGCTCGGCTCGATCGGCCCGTGGCCGTAGGCGAAGCGACCCTCGAACTCGGGCCAGCCCGGGTGACTGGTCGAGCGGGGAGCCGAAAAGGGAACGCCCTCGATCGAGCCAGATAGCGACATGTGACAATGGCCGAAGAAGATGTGCCGGATCGTATCGCGGTGGCGGCGCAGAACCGCGGCGAATTCCTTCTTCTGGACCAGCGCCAGGATATCAGTCGCCAGGACGCCGATCTGGACCGGATGGTGGTGCATGAAGACCAGCGCCGGCTTGCGCTCGCGCTCGGCCTCGTCAAGGTGCGCCGACAGCCAGGCGAGCCGCCGAGGCCCCAGGCGGCCGCTGTGGTTGCCGGCGAGGTTGGTGTCCAGGAAGATCAGGACATGGCCGACGATTTCCCGCACATGCTGGATGTGCCCGTCCGGGTCGACCGGCGCGTCCGGAAAGATCTCCCTGAAGGTCTCGCGATGGTCGTGGTTGCCAATCATAAGGATCGGTTCGAGAGGGGATGCCGCGAGAATCTGGCGCAGCTTCTCATAGGCCTCGCGCTTCCCGTGATGGGTGAGGTCGCCGGAGATGACGATCGCGTCTGCATCGGCGTGGCGTTTTTCGACATGGGCGAGGCAGGCCTCGAACTCGGCGACGGAGTTCTTGCCCGCGATCGGGTCGGCATTGATGTGGATGTCGGAGATGTGAACGATCTTCATGGCTGGATGCCCCTCCGCAACCTCAGAAGCGGATGCGTCCGAGCACGTGCAGACCATCGGCCTGCGGACGGACGATGAACGCCTCGCCGTCGCGCGAGGATTCGCCGGTGAGCGCGGCGATGTTTTCCTGATGGGTGACCATCACCATGTTGCCTGACCCGCTCCAGTTGCGGATCTGCTCGAGCACTTCCTTCGTCTGCGCATCCTTCGACGGAGAATCGGCGGCAAACGGGTCGAGCGCGGCGAATGGCTCAAGATTGTCCGGGCGGAACGCCAGGCGCGCAGTCTCCGTGGTGCGGCACCAGCGACTCGTCAGCACTCTCTCAACGGGTGCCGCGCGGGCCGCGAACAGCGCGCCGATCTTGCGCGCCTGCTGGCGCCCGGCGTCCGACAGGTTGCGCTGGGTATTGCACTTCTCGATATCGAAATTGGCGGGTTCGCCGGAGCCGGGAGCGAAGGCGTGGCGCAACAGCACGACATGTCCGCCTTCGCGCAGGAGAGCCCAGCCCGCCTCCGTCGCGCCGGCTGCCGTCGCCGCGAGCAGAGCCAGCGCAAGTATCAGACTTCTCAGCATGCAAACCCCTGTAGGCAGGCATGGATATAGGGTCGAACGACGGGAATCAAAGACATTCGGACTTCCCGCCCGGCATCGGGACGTGCGTTGGACCAGCCGGACCGTTCGGATTGCACCGATTGCGCGCGCGCGGCGCCTCGCCTAAACCCGACACATGTCGTCCGTCGCGGAAACCGTCCTCTTCGTCTTCGGCCTCGTCGCGGCGGGGTACCTCGCCGGCCTGACAGGCTACCTCAGGGTGGAGGTCGGCGATGCGGTGGCGGAGTTCGCCGTGGCCGTCGCGTTGCCGCTGCTTCTGTTCCGCACGATGATGGGCGCCGATTTCCATGGCGCCGCCCCTTGGGCGTTCTGGGGAGCTTATTTTTCCGCCGCCGTCGTCACTTGGGCGGTCGGGCAGGTTCTGACCGTCAAGGGTTTCGGTCGCGATGCGCGGGCAGGGGTGGTTGGCGGCGTCACCGCGGCGTTCTCCAACATCGCGCTTCTGGGGATACCCTTTATGCTCGGCGTCTACGGCCAGGCCGGGTTCGAGATCCTGTCCCTGCTGCTTTCCGTCCATCTGCCGGTCATGATCGCCGCGTCCATCCTTCTGTTCGAACTGGTGGGACGCAAGGAAGGCGAGGCGTTCCGCTTCGGCCCGCTCGTGCGCGCCTTCCTGAAGCGGATGTTCACGAATCCGCTGGTCATCGGCATCCTCGCCGGCCTTGCCGTGAGGGTGACTGGCCTGCCTCTGCCCGGCATCGCGATGAGGCTCGTGGACGCGCTGGCCAATGTCGCGGCACCCGTTGCGTTGTTCGCCCTGGGCCTGAGCCTGCGCAAATACGGCATCGCCCGCAACGTGAAGGCGGGCACGGCGCTCGCCCTCGTCAAGCTGTTCCTCATGCCGGCGCTGGCATTGGTCACGGCGTGGCTGTTCGGCCTGCCGCCGCTGACCGCCAAGGTCGCGGTGGCGGCCGCGTCGTTGCCGGCGGGGGTCAACTCCTATCTGATCGCGACGCAATTCGGCACCGGACAGGCGCTCGCCTCCAACGCGATGACCATCGGCACGGCCATGGCGGTGGCGTCGACCGCCTTCTGGCTCGCGGTTGCCCAGATGGTGTTCGGCTGAGGCCGCTTTTGAGCAGGACGGACATCTCGCAATGGCTCAGGAAATCCTCTCGGTCGAAGCCGCGCATGCCCTCGTTGCCGCGGCACTGACCGCGTCGAACACCTCGGTCGAAAATGCTCTGGCAGTGGCCGATGCGCTGGTCGGGGCCGAACTGGTCGGGCAGGGCGGCCATGGGCTTCGTCGCGTGGCGGCCTACTCGGCGCAGGCGCGCGCCGGCAAGGTCGACGGCTACGCGGTGCCGTGCCTGCTGCGGACCAGGCCGTCCGCGTTCCACATCGATGCTGCCCACGGCTTCGCCTATCCGGCGTTCGACCTCGCGGCGAGGGAGTTGCGGGAGGCGGCGAAGGCGCAGGGCATCGCGGCGGCCGGCATCTTCCGGTCGCATCACGCAGGCGTCACCGGCCTTGCCGTCGAGGCGCTCGCCGACGCGGGGCTTGTCGCTCTGATGTTCGCTAACGCGCCGGCCAGCATCTCGCCCTGGGGCGGCCGGACGCCGCTTTACGGCACCGATCCGATCGCATTCGCCTGTCCGCAGGAGGGCGGCCTCCCGGTCGTCGTCGACCTGTCTCTGTCCAAGGTGGCGCGCGGCAAGATCATGGCCGCGAGCCAGAAAGGCGAGCCGATCCCGGAGGGCTGGGCGTTCGACCGTGACGGCAATCCGACCACAGACGCGAAGGAGGCGTTGGCCGGCACGATGGTTCCGACCGGCGACGCCAAGGGCACGGCACTGGCCCTGATGGTCGAACTGCTCGCCGCCGGGCTGACCGGCGCGAACTATGCCTATGAGCAGACCTCGTTCTTCGACGCCGAGGGCGCGCCGCCCGGAAGCGGTCAGTTGATCATTGCGATTGATCCTGAAGCCTTCGGTGGGGTAAGAGCCGTGGCACGGTTTGCCGAGATGGCGCAGGCTATCGAACAGGTGAACGGTGCACGCGTGCCGGGAGCGAAACGCCACGAGCTGCGCGCGCGATTGAAGCGCGACGGCATCCCGGTCGACACCGCGTTGCTAGACGAAATCAGACAGATCGCCGCGCGCTGAGCGGCGGCAGGAGGCGAGGACATGCTCCAGAAGACCAGCCATTACATGCGCCAGGCCAACCTGATCGGCGGCGAATGGGTCCAGGCGGATTCGGGCGCCACAATCAATGTCACCAATCCGGCGACGACGCTGAAGATCGGCACCGTGCCGAAATCCGGCAAGGCCGAGACACGGCGCGCCATCGAGGCGGCGCAGACGGCCTTCGAGAGCTGGAGGAAGACGACGGCAAATGACCGCTCGAAGCTGTTGCGCAGGCTGCACGACCTGATCCTCGAAAACCAGGACGCGCTGGCCGAGCTCCTGACGATGGAGCAGGGCAAGTCGCTGGCCGAGGCCAAGGGCGAGGTCGGCATCTCCGCCGCCTATGTGCTCTGGTTCGCAGAGGAAGGCCGTCGCACCTATGGCGACACGGTGCCGAGCCCATGGGCTGAGCGGCGCATCCTCGTGACCAAGGAGCCGGTGGGCGTCGTCGCAGCGATTACGCCGTGGAATTTCCCGTCTTCGATGCTCGCGCGCAAGATCGGCCCGGCGCTCGCCGCCGGCTGCACGGTCGTGGTCAAGCCCGCCTCGCAGACGCCCTATTCGGGCCTCGCCTGGGGCGCGCTGTGCGAGGAAGCCGGCTTCCCGAAGGGTGTCGTCAACATCGTCACCGGTTCTGCCGGCGAGATCGGCGACGAGATCTGCGCCAATCCTCTGGTGCGCAAGCTGACCTTCACCGGCTCCACCGAGGTCGGCAAGATCCTGATGGAGAAGTGCGCCGCGACCGTGAAGAAAGTCTCCATGGAGCTCGGCGGCAATGCGCCGTTCCTCGTCTTCGACGATGCCGACATCGACAAGGCGGTTGAAGGCGCGATGGTCGCCAAGTTCCGCAATTCCGGCCAGACCTGCGTCTGCACCAACCGCTTCTTCGTCCAGGAGGGCGTCTATGACGAATTCGTCGAGAAGCTGGCCGCCGCCTCGGACAAGCTCAAGGTCGGCAACGGCCTCGAGGCGGGAGTTCAGCAGGGGCCGCTGATCGACGAGAAGGCCGTCGCGAAGGTCGAGGAGTTCATCCAGGATGCGACATCGAAGGGTGCCAAGGTCGTCGCCGGCGGCAAGCGCCACGAGCTTGGCGGCTCGTTCTTCCAGCCCACCGTCATCGCCGACGCCGAACCCGGAATGATGTTCATGAAGGAGGAGATTTTCGGGCCGCTCGCGCCCGTCTTCCGCTTCAAGACCGAGGAAGAGGCGATCCGGCTGGCGAACGACACCCAGTTCGGCCTCGCGTCCTATGCCTATACCGGCAGCCTTAACCGCGCCTTCCGGGTGATGGAGGGGCTGAAATACGGCATGGTCGGCATTAACGAGGGTCTGATCACCACCGTCGAGGCGCCTTTCGGCGGGGTCAAGGAGTCGGGCCTCGGCAAGGAAGGTGGACATCAGGGCATCGAGGACTATCTCGATACCAAGTACGTCTGCATCGGCGGCCTGAAGTAGCGGGGAAAAGCGATGGAAGGCGAAGTCTTCGGGACAACCGCGGAAGGCGAGACCGTCCATCGCTATCACATCTCCGGTGGCGGGCTGACCGCCACCGTCATGGAATGGGGCGCGGTCCTGCAGGATCTGCGCCTCGACGGCCATAATGCGCCGCTGGTGTTGGGCTTCGACCGCTTCGAGGACTACCCGGCCTCGTCGCCTTATTTCGGGGCGATCGCAGGGCGCTATGCCAACCGTATCGCCAATGGCAAGTTCATCATCGACGGCCACCGCTTCCGGGCCGATACCAATTTCCTCGGCAAACACACGCTGCACGGCGGCTCGGCGAGCACCGGCAAGCGTCTCTGGTCGCTGGATATGCGCGGCAGCGACTTCATCACGCTCCGGCTGCACGACCCGGACGGGTTCATGGGCTTTCCGGGCAACCTGGAGATCACCTGCACCTACCGGCTGAAACTCCCGGGAACGCTATCGATCGAGATGTCAGCGACGACAGACCAGCCGACGCTGTGCAACCTCACCAACCACTCCTATTTCAACCTGGATGACGGCGGAGCGGACTCGGTCCTCGACCATCGGCTGGTGATCAATGCCGCAGCCTACCTGCCGGTCGACGACGAACTGATCCCGACCGGCGTGGTCCAGCCGGTGGAAGGTACCGATTTCGACTTCCAGCTGTCGCGTCCGATCCGGCTTGAAATGGCCGGCGAACAGGTGATCTACGACCACAATTTCTGTCTTTCCTCGCAGCGCGGGCCGCTGCGGCAGGCAGTGTGGGCGCAAGGGGCTTCATCGGGCGTCGAGATGGAGATGTGGACTACCGAGCCCGGCGTACAGTTCTATGCCGGTCACAAGGTAGCGAGGGAGGTGCCGGGTCTACAGGGCCGCAAGTACAAGGCCTGGGCCGGCTTCTGCCTCGAGGCGCAGGCCTGGCCCGATTCGCCTAACAGGCCGTATTTTCCGCAGGCGATCCTGTGGCCCGGCGACCGCTACCGGCATGTGACGGAATACCGGTTCAGGCTGGGATAGCACGCTTCCCTAAGGGCAAGAATCCGCATAGCGTTCGGCCGGTCAATCGGAGGATCGCGGTGTCTCAGGCGTGGGCAGTTCTCGAGCGGACCTTTCGAGCGCTTGAAGCGCGGGACAAGGCGGCGGTGCTCGCCTCTTTCGCGCCTGGTGCGGTACTTTTCGATCCGCACTATCCGCAGCCGCTCATGGCCGGTCTAGCCGAGATCGAGGAAGGCATCGACTGGGGCCTGTCGGTGATGAAGCGTTTCGGCTTCCAAATCAGACATTTCTTCGGCTCCGAAGACGGACTGTCGGGCGCCGTCGAGATCGACACCGACCATACGTTGAGTTCCGGCCAGAACCTCAAGTTTCCGCAAGTCTTTGTCATCGAGACGAAAGACGGGCTGATAGCCGCCTTGCGTGCCTACGAGCCATATGGGCCGAACGGGATCGGCGGCTTCTTCCTGGGGCTTGCTCGGCTTCGACGCCGGCTTTCGGGCAAGAAGACCGTCTAGGAGTGCGTGAACGCCGACCGCAATGTCTCGTAGGGTGCCAGCGCGCCGCGCACCTGTACGACGGCCGCGGCGACACTGTGTGCCAGCGCAGCCGCCTCGGCAGGCGAATGGCCGAGGAGTCGCGCGGAGAGATAGCCGCCGTTGAAGCTGTCGCCGGCGCCGGTCGTGTCCACCGGGTTAGCCACATGGACCGCCGGAACTTTGGAGCGGTCCTTTTCCGTCACGACCAGGCAGGGGTCCGCCCCGTCTTTCACGACGATCTCGCGCACGCCGGCCCGGACCAGTCGATCGGCCGTGGCCTCCTGGGAGGGGTCGCTATAGAGCATCTGTTCGTCCGGAAAGGTCGGCAGGGCGATGTCGCACACGGCGAGTGCGGCGTCGATCGCCGCCTTGGCCTCGTCTGGGGACGCCCAGAGGCGAGGGCGGTAGTTCGGATCGAAGGCGACGAGGCTTCCGGCCGTCCGGGCAACCGCCACAGCGGCAAGGAGCGTTTCGCGCGCCTGAGGCGACAGAATTGCCAAGGTGATTCCGGAAAAATAGACAAGTGCCCGGTCTTCAAGGCTTTTCGCCAATTGTGCAGGCTGCGAGGCGAGCTGATTCGCGGCTGAATCGGAGCGCCAGTAGGTGAAGGACCGCTCTGCGCCCGTGAGACTGATCGCATAGAGCCCCGGCCGGGCACCGGCGATTACCGGGCTCGCCGCGACGCCAATCCCGGCTTCCGCCAGGAAAGATATCTGCTTTGCCGAGAACGGATCGTCGCCGAAGGCGGAGACGTAGTCGCAGGGATGCCCGGTCAGCGCACGGATGGCCCACAGCGTGTTGAACGTGTCGCCGGCATAGCCGAGGTTCCAGGCACCGTCCGGTCGCGCCGAGAGCTCCAGCATGCATTCACCGACCGACGCGACGCCCTTGCGATCCATCCGATCCCCTCCATTCGATGCACCGTCTATAGGTGTTCCATCGGTCCGGCGGCAAGGCTGGAAAAAGATGCTTGACCCTCCAGTACCGGGAGGCCCTAGGTGATCGACGAGACGTTGGAACACGTCGGAAAAAGGAGGTTTCGGATGGGTCTAAAGGGCAGGATCGGCATTGCTCTCGGCGCGGTCGTCCTCGCCGTCGCGGCGGCGGTCGGCTACATGATGTTCGCGATGGCGCCGCCCTCGGACCTGGACCTAGCCCGGAGCAAGAAGACGGCGAAAGGCCTCTATGCCGTCGAAATCGCGCCCGAGAATCCGGCGTTCGAGCGCAACACGCTGCACAGCTGGGTCGTGACCGTGACGACGGCGGACGGCGCGCCGGTCGAGGGCGCCGAGATCGCGGTGGACGGCGGTATGCCGCAGCACGGTCACGGCCTGCCCACGGCGCCGCAAGTGACGGCTGCGCTGGGCGACGGGCGCTACCGGATAGAGGGCGTGCGCTTCAACATGTCGGGCTGGTGGGAGTTCAAGCTGCACATCAAGGCGGCGGCCGGAGAAGACGATGTCACGTTTAATCTCAGCCTCTGAGGCTTTACGCCGGGCGCTCGCGAGTATTGCCGTTACCATGCTCGTACTGGCGGCCGGGTGTTCGGGCGACGAATTCACCGACTCCGAGAAGGCGACAATCGCCTCGCTCTCACTCGATCGACTGCCGCCGCTGCCGGCCGATCCGTCCAACCGCTTCGCCGACGACCGGCTGGCGGCGGCCTTCGGCGCCACCCTGTTTTTCGAGCCGCGCCTGTCGGGTCACGGCGACGTGTCGTGCTCGACCTGCCATCAGGTTGACCGGCAGTTCCAGGACGGCCGGCCGCTCGGCCGCGCAGTGGGGTTGACCGACCGGCGCACCATGCCGCTCGCCGGCGTCGCCTTCAGTCCCTGGCAGTTCTGGGACGGCCGCAAGGACAGCCTGTGGGCGCAGGCGCTCGGACCGCTGGAGGATGCACGAGAGCATGCCGGCAACCGCACGGCCTATGCGCATTTCGTCACCGCGTCGCTGAAGGACCGCTACGAGCGCATCTTCGGGCCGCTGCCGGACCTGGCGGGTGTGCCGCGCAATGCGGGACCGCTCGGCACCGCCGAGGAAAAGGCGGCATGGCAGGCCATTCCCGAAGCCAAGCGCGCCGAGATCGACACGGTCTTCGCCAATATCGGCAAGTCGATCGCGGCCTTCGAGCGCTCGATCCGGCATGAGGAGACGCGCTTCGACCGCTTTGCGCGGGCGATCGCGGCGGGTGAGGCGCCGCAGGGAGACGCTGCGCTCGACGAATCCGAGCGGCTCGGCCTGAAGCTGTTCATCGGCCGCGCCAATTGCGTCACCTGTCACGCCGGCCCGCGCTTCAGCGACGAGCATTTCCATAATACCGGCGTGCCGCAGCCGCCGGAACTGCCGGAGGATTCAGGCCGTGCCGCGGGCATCCCGAAGGCGCTGGCCGATCCGTTCAACTGTCTCGGCCGCTACAGCGACGCCAAGCCGGAGCAGTGCGGCGAACTGCGCTTCGTCGCCAAGGACGACCCGCTGATGGTGCGGGCGTTCAAGACGCCGTCGCTGCGCGGCGCCGTCTCGCGTCCGCCTTATATGCACTCGGGTCAGATCGCGACGATCGAGGACGTGATCGAGCACTATTCCTCGGCACCCAAGCCGCCGAAGGGCGAAAGCGAGCTGCAGCCGCTGACGCTGTCGGAGCGCGAGAAGAAGGCACTGGTGGCCTTCTTGAAGACGCTGGATACGGGCAGGCCGCTATCCAACTGAGGGACAGGCTTATCTGGCAGAGCTGCGGCACTACCTGTCCTTCACCGTCTCCATCGCGACATAGGTCGAGGTCTGCGCCACGTGGGGCAGGGCGGAGATGCGCTCGCCGAGCACGCGGCGGTAGGCGCCGATGTCGCGGGTGCGCACCTTGAGCAGGTAGTCGAAATTCGCCGCGATCATGTGGCACTGCTCGATCTCGGGCACGAGGCGCACGGCGCGGTTGAACGCGTCGAGCGCGTCGGATCGCGTGTCCGACAGCTTGACCTGCACGAAGGCGACATGACCTTCGCCCATCTTCTCGCGGTCGACGATCGCCTGGTAGCCACGGATGTAGCCGCTTTCCTCGAGTTTGCGGACGCGGGCCTGCACCGGCGTCTTCGACAGGCCGACCTTCGCGCCCAGCGCGGCCATCGACAGACGCCCGTCGGCCGAAAGCGCCGCGATGATGTTGCGATCGATGCGGTCCAGATGGTCCAGACTATCCATGTGCGCAGTCCGAATGAGCCGAAGTGTCGACCATCGTTGGTCCATTCGACGCGTGACGTCAACATGTTCGGACCGGCCTGCGGCGCAGCCTGTGCTATCTTCGCGCGATCGCTTGAGACACAATCCGGGACCTGACCGCACATGCCGACGCTCGCTTCGCTCCGGGACGACCTGCGCCAAGCCTATCTCGCCGACGAGGATGCCGTTCTGAGGGGGCTGATCGAGCAGGCGGCGCTCGATCCGGGCCAGCGTGCGGCGATCTCCGGCCGCGCGGTGAAGCTCGTCGAGGCGGTGCGGTCGTCCTCCGACCCGAAACTGATGGAGGTGTTCCTCTCCGAATACGGGCTCTCGACCAAGGAGGGCGTGGCGCTGATGTGCCTGGCCGAGGCGCTGCTGCGCGTGCCCGACGCCGAGACGATGGACGACCTGATCCAGGACAAGATCGCGCCGCACGACTGGTCTGCGCATTCGGGTGAATCGAGCTCGATCTTCGTCAATGCGTCGACCTGGGCGCTGGCGCTGACCGGCCGCGTGTTGGACGAGGGCGAGGGCGGTATCGAGCGGACGCTTCGCGGCATGGTGCGCAGGCTCGGCGAGCCCGTCATTCGCACCGCTGTCTCCGCCGCCATGCGCGAGATGGGCGAGCAGTTCGTGCTCGGCCGCACGATCGAGGAGGCGGTGCGGCGTGGCAAGCCGTATAGCCGCAAGGGCTATCTCTATTCGTTCGACATGCTGGGCGAGGCTGCGCGCACAGAAGCCGACGCGCTGCGGTACCATCGCGCCTATGCGGATGCGATCTCCTCGCTCAACAGCGGCGCGTCGAGCACCAACATCCGCTACAATTCCGGCATCTCGGTGAAGCTGTCGGCGCTGCACCCGCGCTACGAGCAGTCGCAGCGCGAGACGATGCTGCCGGTGATGGCAGAGCGGCTCACGTCGCTTTGCCATGCGGCGCGGCACGCGCGCATGGGCCTCAACATCGACGCCGAGGAGGCGGACCGGCTCGACCTGTCGCTCGACGTCGTTGAACGCGTGCTCGCCGATCCGGAACTGACCGACTGGGATGGCTTCGGCGTCGTTGTGCAGGCCTACGGAAAGAGGGCGCACTACGTCATCGACTGGCTCTACGCACTGTCGAAGCGGCTCGACCGGCGCATCATGGTCCGCCTCGTCAAGGGCGCCTACTGGGATACCGAGATCAAGCGGGCGCAGACCTTGGGCCTTGCCGGCTATCCGGTGTTCACACGCAAGGCCAACACCGATGTCTCGTATATTGCCTGCGCCAAGAAGCTGCTCGGCATGACCGACCGGATCTATCCGCAGTTCGCCACCCACAATGCGCACACGGTCGCCGCGATCCTGGCGATGGCGGAGGACAAGTCGGCCTTCGAGTTCCAGCGGCTGCACGGCATGGGCGAGGCGCTGCACGAGGCGGTGCGGGCGAGCGAGGGCACGCGCTGCCGCATCTACGCGCCGGTCGGCTCCCATTCCGACCTGCTTGCCTATCTGGTGCGGCGCCTGCTCGAAAATGGCGCCAACTCGTCCTTCGTCCATCAGATCGTCGACGAGGAGGTGAGTGCCGAACTCATCGCTCGCGATCCATTCGACATCGTGGAGAGCCAGGGGAGCGCGCATAATTCACTCATTCCTTTCCCGTCCGACATCTTCCTTCCTGCCCGCAAGAACTCCATCGGGCACGACCTCAATGACACGGTCGCATTGTCGGACATCCACGGCAGACGTGGACAGTTTTCGGAGCAGAACCGCTGGACGGCGGGTGTCGCGGGAAGCGAGCGGCCGATCGTCAACCCGGCGAAACCCGATGACGTCGTCGGCACCGTGCGCGAGGCGGACGGCGAAGCGGTGAAAGCCGCCGTCGGACGGGCCGCCGCGGCATTCCCGGCGTGGGCGGCAACGCCGGTCAATGAGCGCGCCGCGATGCTGCTGCGCGCGGCCGATCTCTACGAGGCGCATGAGGCGGAGTTCTTCGCGCTCTGCGCGCGGGAGGCCGGCAAGACGCTCGCCGACGGCGTGGCCGAAGTGCGCGAGGCGGTCGACTTCCTGCGCTACTATGCGGCCGAAGCGGCGAAGGCGGAGGTGGCGACTTCGGCGCGCGGCGTGATCGCCTGCATCTCGCCGTGGAATTTTCCGCTGGCGATCTTCACCGGCCAGGTGGCGGCCGCCCTCGTCACCGGCAATGCGGTGATCGCCAAGCCGGCCGAGCAGACGCCGCTGATCGCCGCGCGGGCCGTCGACCTGCTGCACGAGGCGGGCGTGCCGCCGGACGCGCTGCAGCTTGTGCCGGGCGACGGGCCATCGGTCGGCGCACCGCTGACGGCAGATCCGCGCATCGCGGGCGTCTGCTTCACCGGCTCGACGGACGTTGCCCGCATCATCGAACGGCAGCTCGCCGAGACGGCGGCGCCCGACGCGATGCTGATCGCCGAGACCGGCGGGCTCAACGCGATGGTGGTCGATTCGACGGCGCTGCCCGAGCAGGCGGTGCGCGACATCCTGGCATCCGCCTTCCAGAGCGCCGGCCAGCGCTGCTCGGCGCTGCGCATCCTCTATGTGCAGTCCGACGTCGAGGACAAGGTGCTCGAAATGCTGACCGGCGCGATGAAGGCGCTGACCGTCGGCGATCCGTGGCTCTATGCCACCGATGTCGGGCCAGTGATCGACGCGGAGGCGCGCGATTCGATCGCCGCCTATTGCGAGGCGATGGAGGCGAAGGGTCGGCTGATCGCCAAGCTCGAAGCGCCCGGCGAAGGGCTGTTCGTGCCGCCGCATATCTTCCGCGTCTCGGGCATTGCCGAGATGGAGCGGGAGATCTTCGGGCCGGTGCTGCATGTCGCGACGTTCGAGCCGGAGGAACTCGACCTCGTGGTGGCGAACATCAATGCCAGGGGCTACGGGCTGACCTTCGGCCTGCACACCCGCATCGAGGCGCGGGTGCAGCGGATCATCGACCGGATTCATGCCGGCAATGTCTATGTCAATCGCAACCAGATCGGCGCGGTGGTCGGCTCGCAGCCGTTCGGCGGCGAGGGACTGTCGGGGACCGGGCCGAAGGCGGGCGGGCCGAACTATCTGCGCCGCTTCCGCAAGTCGGCCGTGGCGACAGGAGACGTCGGCCAGGCCGATGCGGTTGCGTTGCCGCGCCGGTTCCCCGACGCGCGGATGGACAACTGGTCGACGCGCAGCGACCGCATCGCCATCCTGCGCAAGCATCTGCGCGGCAAGGCGGGCGAGGCGATCGCGGCGGCGGCGGCGACGGAGTTCGGCCCGGTCGACCTGCCGGGACCGACCGGCGAATCCAACACGCTGACGCTGGTGCCGCGCGGCAAGGTGTTGTGCCTCGGCCCCGATCCCGATTCGCTTCTGGCGCAGGTCGTGCAAGCGCTTGCCGCGGGAAACTCGGTAGTCGCCGTCGCGCCGAAGGCGACAGCCGCGCTGCAACCGCTCACCGGGAAGGCACTGCCGCTGGAGGTGCTGGACGGCACGTTGATGCAGGGCGAACTCGCCGCGACGACGGTGGATGCCGTGGCCTTTTCGAGGGCGGGAGCGACCGCGCGGGAGATTCGTCGAATCCTCGCGGAGAAACCCGGCCCGATCGTGCCGTTGATCGCCGAGACGATTTTTCCGGCGGCGTACGCGCATGAGCGGTCGGTCTGCGTCGACACGACGGCAGCCGGCGGCAATGCGAGTTTGCTGGCGGCGAGTTGAGGGCTCGTTCGCCAGTTCACAGGGCAGGTCCTCCGGCGCTCCGGCCTAAGTGTCGTCGAATACGCAGTCTCCGCTCCGAGGTCACGGCTCTGGATTCCAGGTCCCGCTGCGCGGTCCTGGAATGACGGAGGAAGAGGCGCGACGTCGGGGCGTGTCGATGTTCGGCCGTGCAAGGTCGTCGACCGCACGGCATCTTTTTGCGGAAGTAAGTGAGATCGTTCGAATGATGCGCCCTCCCGCGCAAGGGAGGGACGCTTTCTAGGAGGTGTCGCGGGTTTCGACCGCTGGCGCCGCGACATCCCGAAGTCTCCGCAGGACTGCGTCAAGGCCGTGGAGCAGGCGGCTGTCACGGACGACCTCGCCGGATGCCTGACCCTGCCGCCAGAAAGAAACGCGGCGGAAGTACGCCGCCATGCCGCAGACGACGAGCGCGAGAGCACGCAGCGAGGCGGCGAGATCCAGCGCGTCGGCCGGAGCGGTGCCGTAGCGGACTGCCGGGAGAGCGGGCGACCAGAGCCGGCCGGCCGTATTCCATGTCGAGCCGGCGACGTAGTCTCTTGCGATCAGATCGGCCTGCCGGGCGGCCCATAGCACGCAGAAGCGGACCCAGGGCGTATCTCCGGCAGACTTTTCGGCGAGAGCGGCGAGGGCAAGCAGGGTCGAGACGATGCTCTTCAGCACCTGCTGCTCCCTCCCTGTCTTCGCCTTCCAACCCATCGCCGGCTCCCGTTTGACCGCCGCCAGTGTCATGCATGCCGGAAGGGTGTGGATCGAAAAAGTTGGCGGGCGAGCGGAAACAAGGGGTTGGGGAGAACAGGCAGAAATCGATCCACGGGACGGAAGCCCATTGCATCCGGTGGGCGACGCCTGTCGACAGGGGCAATGTCACCGATGCCAGCCGCGAACGCTTGCCGGCGTTCGCGGACACGTCCTGAATCCGCGCCTACTGCGCCCGCACCAGCACGTGCTTCTTCTTGCCGAGCGACAGCTTGATCGCGCCGTTGCTGCCGATGTCGGCTGCCGTGATCTGCATCCGTTCATCCGACACCGGCTTGTCATTGACCCTGACCGCGCCGCCCTGGACGTGCCGCCGCGCCTCGCCGTTCGAGGCGGCAAGCCCCGCGGTGACGAACAGCGCCAGGATGCCGACGCCGGCGTCCAGCGTCGCCTGCGGGACGGTCACGGTCGGCAGGTCGTCCGACACGGAGCCTTCCTCGAAGGTTTTCCGCGCCGTCTCCGCCGCTTGTTCAGCTGCTCCGCGTCCGTGAAGCATCGCCGTGATCTCGGTGGCGAGCACCTTCTTCGCGTCGTTGATCTCGGAGCCGCCGAGTGCCGCGAGCCGCTTCACCTCGTCCATCGGCATCGTCGTATAGAGCTTCAGGAAACGCTCGACATCGGCGTCCTCGGTGTTGCGCCAGTACTGCCAGAAATCGTAGGGGCTCAGCATCTCCGCATCGAGCCAGACGGCGCCGGATGCCGACTTGCCCATCTTGGCGCCGGAGGAACTGGTGAGCAGCGGCGTCGTCATCGCGTAGAGCTGCGGCGTGCCCATGCGGTGGCCGAGATCGATGCCGTTGACGATGTTGCCCCACTGGTCCGAGCCGCCCATTTGCAGCCGCGTGCCGTAGCGCTTGTTCAGCTCGACGAAGTCGTAGGCCTGGAGGATCATGTAGTTGAACTCGAGGAAGGACAGCGACTGCTCGCGGTCCAGCCTGAGCTTGACGGAATCGAAGGACAGCATCCGGTTGACGGAAAAATGCCGGCCGACGTCGCGCAGGAACTCGACATACTTGATGTCCATCAGCCAGTCGGCATTGTTGACCATCGACGCCTTGCCGGGACCCTCGCCGAAGGTCAGGTATGACGCGAAGTTGCGGCGGATGCCGGCGAGGTTGTCGTCGATGTCCTGCGGCGTCAGAAGCTTGCGCGCCTCGTCCTTGAACGACGGATCGCCGATCATCGAGGTGCCGCCGCCCATCAGCGCGATCGGCTTGTGGCCGGTCTTCTGCATCCAGTGCAGCATCATGATCTGAATCAGCGAGCCGGCATGCAGACTTTTCGCGGTTGCGTCGAAGCCGATATAGGCCGAGACGCTTGTCGTGCGGAACAGGTCGTCAAGGCCGTTCTCGTCGGAGATCTGATGGATGAAGCCGCGCTCGGACATGATGTGCAGGAAATCGGACTTGAAGGCGGACATGGCGGCTTTCCGGACTGTGTTGGACGCCGGGGCATTGGCCCCGGCGCGCCCGGGCGTTTAGCATCAGTGGGCCCGGAATCACAAGGATTGAGGGACATGGCGGCAATCTGTGCGATCGGGCTGATGAGCGGCACGTCGATGGACGGAATCGACCTTGCCGCGATCAGGACCAATGGCGTGAACCTCGTCGAACGCGGCCCGTCGCATTTCGTGCCATACGAAGCCCCATTCCGGCGTCGCATCGAGGCCGCTCTGGAAGATGCGAAGTCTATCAGCGAACGCTTGGAGCGCCCCGGGGATCTCGCCGCGCTCGAACGCCAGATCACGCTTCGCCACGCAGACGCGGTGACGGCGTTCCGGTCGAGCCTGTCCGGACGATGGGCCGACGTCCGGCTCATCGGCTTCCACGGCCAGACCGTCCTGCATCGCCCGGAGCGTGGCGTGACCGTCCAGCTCGGCGACGGTGCCCTGCTCGCCAGGAAGACCGGTCTTCCCGTCGTCCATGACATGCGCGCCAACGACATGCGGCATGGAGGGCAGGGCGCGCCGCTGGTGCCGGCCTATCACGCGGCACTCGCCCACTCGCTGCCGGCGGATCTGCGCACGAGTCTCCCCATAGCCTTCGTCAACATCGGCGGCATCTCGAACGTCACCTGGGTGCCTGAAGAAGGCGATCCGGTCGCCTTCGATTCGGGGCCGGGCAACGCGCTCATCGATCAGTGGGTGGCGCGGGAAGGGGGGCTGCCTTTCGACGAGAACGGTATGATTGCGTCGGAAGGCGGCGTGATCCGGGACGTGGTCGAGACCTATCTGGCGAACCCGTTCTTCTCCCGCGCCGCGCCGAAGTCGCTCGACCGCAACGATTTCACGCTGGATCTCGTCGCGGGCCTGGAACTGGCGGACGGTGCCAGGACGCTGGCCGCCGTTTCGGCGCAGGCTGCTCTTCTGGCGGCGAAGCAGATGCCCGCGGCTCCAAGACTGTGGATCGTCTGCGGCGGTGGCCGGAAGAACCCGCACATCGTCGGCGACCTGCGGCGAGGCGCCGAGGCCGAAGGCGCTTCGGTGATCCTTGCGGAGGATGCGGGACTGGACGGCGATTCCATGGAGGCCGAGGCGTGGGCATACCTCGCCGTGCGCTCCCGAAATAACCTCCCGCTCACATTCCCGACGACGACCGGATGCCGCGCACCGGTCACCGGCGGGGTGCTGAGCCTGCCGCAGGAGACGGCAGGCCAGGTCGGTCGATGACTACTTCTTCGCCGGAGCTTTCGCCTTGGCGGGTGCCTTGGCCTTGGCAGGCGCCTTTGCCTTGGCGGGGGCCGCCTTGGCAGCTGGTTTCGCCGCAGCCTTGGGCGCAGCGGCCGCCTTTGCGGGCATCGCCGCGGCGGCCTTCGCAGCCGGTTTGGCGGCTGGCTTGGCTGCCGCTGCCTTGGCGGCCGGCTTCGCCGCGGCTTTCGCCGGAGCCTTCTTGGCCGCCGCCTCTACAGTCTCGACCGGAGCATCGGGCACGCTCTTCTTGATCGACTCGATGGTCTTCATGGCCGAGGCCTTGGCCTTGTAGCTTTCGGACGTGAAGACGATCTCGCCATTGCCGGCACGAAACCGGAAGCGCGTCTCGCCTTTCTTGTCCTTGTAGACTTCGAATTTGCTCACAGCAGGGTCCCCCTTGATTGGAGCGATGATTCGTTTACCGGCAAAAGGTGACACTTCGCCACTCTACTGTCGAGGAAAGCCGTTGCTGCAGTGCACAGACTAGATCGGGCCGGAACTTTTTGTCCGGCCCGACCTCATCTTTCCCACAGTCTCGTCAGGACCTTGCGCTAGCGCAGCCGCTTCGGACGAGGGTCGGCGAGCTCGCCGGCGAGCCGGCGGTCGAGATAGTCCGAGCACTCCTCGATCAGCACGTCGGCATCATTCGAGAAGAAATGGTTCGCGCCCGGGATCGTCTTCTGCGTGATGGTGATGCCCTTCTGCGTGTGCAGCTTGTCGACGAGGCCCTGGACATCCTTGGGCGGTGCGACCTTGTCGGCGTCGCCGTGGATGATCAGCCCGGACGAAGGGCAGGGCGCCAGGAAGGAGAAATCGTAGATGTTGGGCTGCGGGGCGACCGAAATGAAGCCCTCGACCTCGGGGCGGCGCATCAAGAGCTGCATGCCGATCCAGGCGCCGAAGGAGTAGCCGGCGACCCAGCAGCTCTTCGAGTCCGGATGCAGCGACTGCACCCAGTCGAGCGCGGCGGCGGCGTCGGAGAGCTCGCCCGACCCATGGTCGAACTCGCCCTGGCTGCGGCCGATGCCGCGGAAATTGAAGCGGAGCGTCGTGAAGGCGCGCTTCTGGAACATGTAGAACAGGTCGTAGACGATCTTGTTGTTCATCGTGCCGCCGAACTGTGGATGCGGATGGAGCACGATGGCGATCGGGGCGTTCTTTTCCGTCGATGGCTGATAACGGCCTTCGAGGCGGCCGGCAGGGCCGTTGAAAATGACTTCGGGCATGTATACTCCAACTGTCGGACCGCTGCTGCGGTCCGACTCTTGTGGTTCCAGCTTGACGCCGGGGCGGGCTCTTCCTATTAACCAGTTTAGAACAGTTCAAAACTGGGAATGGTCGTCCGCTCGTTCGAGGGGCTAAATAGGACGCCCGCCCTTTGAAATTCAAGGAAATTGCGCGGCAGTCGCACGATTGTCGCTCCAGGAGCGAACCAGGCGCGTCATGGCGGCCAGACGGACCTATCTCGACCACAATGCGAGCGCGCCGCTGAGCGATGGCGCGCGCGCGGCGATGGTCGATGCGCTGGCGATCGACGCCAATCCGTCCTCGGTTCACACCGAAGGGCGCGACGCGCGGCGTGTCGTCGAGACCGCGCGCCGCGAGGTTGCGGCGCTCGCCAACGGCGATCCGGCCAACGTCGTCTTCACCTCGGGCGCCACGGAAGCGGCCTCCTGGCTGCTGACGCCGAATTGGCGGATGGGCCGCGCACCGCTCAACGTATCCAGGCTGATCGTCAGCGCCGCGGACCATCCTGCGACGCTGAATGGCGGCCACTTTTCGCCGGACCGGGTGACACGCCTCAGCGTCGATGCGGACGGCGTACTTCGCCTCGACGAACTGGCTTCCGAATTGGCGAGCCACGATCGCAGTGCAGGCCAGGTGTTGGTTGCGATCCATTTCGCCAACAACGAGACGGGCGTCGTGCAGCCGGTCGCGAAGATCGCCGCTATGGTGCGCGAGGCGGGCGGCATCCTGGTTCTGGACGCGGTCCAGGCCGCCGGGCGAATTGCGCTCGATATTTCCGACGGTTGCGCAGATTTCCTGATTTTATCCTCGCACAAGATCGGCGGCCCGAAGGGTGCCGGCGCTGTCGTTTCGGCGGGTGGTGTCCTGATGCCGGAGCCGTTGATCAGGGGGGGCGGGCAGGAGCATGGCCACCGGGCCGGCACCGAGAACGTCGCCGCCATCGCGGGGTTTGGCGCTGCCGCGCACGAGGCGAAGGCTCGTCTCTCGAACTCTCCGGACATTGCGCGCCTGCGCGACCGCTTCGAGGCGGCGATCGTCGACCTCGTGCCCGGCGCCGTGATCTTCGGTCGCGTCGCGCCGAGGCTGCCCAACACCACCTACTTTGCCATTCCGGGCATCAAGGCCGAAACCGCCCAGATCGCCTTCGACCTCGAAGGTGTGGCCCTCTCGGCGGGTTCCGCGTGCTCGTCCGGCAAGGTGGGCCCCAGTCATGTCCTTGCCGCGATGGGCCATGGCGCGTATGGCGGCGCGCTGCGCGTGTCGATCGGGCATCAGACGTCGGACGAAGATCTCGCGGCCTTCGTCGGTGCGCTCAGGAAACTGATCGCGAGGAGGGCGGTCAAGGCCGCGTGATGCGGTTTGCGAATACCGGCCTTGTCGAGATGGGCCTGTATTTTCCCGCCAGAAACACTAAATGAGGCGTGTGCCCAACGGCGCCGCCAGGTTTGAAAACGGTCGGGCCTTGAACCCGACATGGATGGAGAACGCTGATGCCTGCAGTGCAGGAGACCATCGAGCAGGTCCGCAATATCGATGTGGATCAGTACAAATACGGATTCGAATCCTTCATCGAGATGGACAAGGCGCCAAAAGGCCTGTCCGAGGAGACGATCCGCTTCATTTCGGCCAAGAAGGGCGAGCCCGACTGGATGCTTGAATGGCGTCTCGGCGCCTTTCGCCGCTGGCTGACTCTCGAAGAGCCGACCTGGGCGCGCGTCCACTATCCGAAGATCGATTTCCAGGACATCTACTACTACGCCGCGCCGAAGAGCACGCCCGGCCCGACCTCGCTCGGCGACGTCGATCCCGAAATTCTCAAGGTCTACGAGAAGCTCGGCATTCCGCTGAAGGAGCAGGAAATCCTCGCTGGCGTGCAGAAGCCCACCGACGACGGCGAAGCGAGCGACAACGTCTACAAGTCCGGCCGTGTCGCCGTCGACGCGGTGTTCGATTCCGTCTCCGTCGTCACCACGTTCAGGGCCGAGCTCGCCAAGGCCGGCGTGTTGTTCATGTCGATGTCCGAGGCGATCAAGGAGCACCCCGAGATCGTCAGGAAATATCTCGGCTCGGTCGTGCCCACGACCGACAATTACTATGCGACGCTGAATTCGGCCGTCTTCACCGACGGGTCCTTCGTCTTCATTCCCAAGGGCGTGCGCTGCCCGATGGAACTGTCGACCTATTTCCGCATCAACGAGAAGAACACCGGCCAGTTCGAGCGGACGCTGATCATCGCAGAGGAGGGCGCCTACGTGTCCTACCTCGAGGGCTGCACCGCGCCGCAGCGCGACGAGAACCAGCTGCACGCGGCCGTGGTCGAGCTCGTCGCGCTCGACGACGCCGAGATCAAGTACTCGACGGTCCAGAACTGGTATCCCGGCGACAAGGACGGCAAGGGCGGCATCTACAATTTCGTCACCAAGCGCGGCGACTGCCGCGGCGACCGGTCGAAGATCTCGTGGACGCAGGTCGAGACCGGCTCGGCGATCACCTGGAAGTATCCATCCTGCATCCTGCGCGGCGACGACTCGCGCGGCGAGTTCTATTCGATCGCGGTGTCGAACGGCTACCAGCAGGTCGACAGCGGTACCAAGATGATCCATCTCGGCAAGAACACGTCGAGCCGCATCATCTCCAAGGGTATTTCGGCCGGGCATTCGAACAACACCTATCGCGGCCAGGTCTCGGTCAACCGCCGGGCGACCAATGCGCGCAACTTCACCAATTGCGACTCGCTGCTGATCGGCAACGACTGCGGCGCGCACACGGTGCCCTATATCGAAGTGAAGAACTCGAGCGCCCAGGTGGAGCACGAGGCGACGACCTCGAAGATCTCGGACGACCAGAAGTTCTACGTGATGCAGCGCGGCATCCCCGAGGAGGAAGCCATCGCGCTGATCGTCAACGGCTTCGTCAAGGACGTCATCCAGGAACTGCCGATGGAATTCGCCGTCGAGGCGCAGAAGCTGATCGGCATTTCGCTCGAAGGCTCGGTCGGCTGACCCACAGGATTTGAAAGAACAAGAACATGCTTGAAATCAGGAACCTCCACGCGCGTATCGCCGAGAGCGGCGTCGAGATCATCCGCGGCCTGAACCTGACGGTGAAAGCCGGTGAGGTCGCGGCCATCATGGGTCCGAACGGCTCCGGCAAGTCGACGCTGTCCTACGTTATCGCCGGCCGCGAGGACTACGAGGTCACCGAGGGCGACATTCTCTACAATGGCGAGTCGATCCTCGAGATGGACCCGGCCGAGCGCGCGGCGAAGGGCGTCTTCCTCGCCTTCCAGTATCCGATGGAGATACCGGGCGTTGCGACGATGGAATTCCTCAAGGTCGCGGTGAATTCGCAGCGCAAGGCGCGCGGTGAGGCCGAGCTGAAGGTGCCGGAGTTCATCAGGCGCGTGAAGGAAGAGGCGGCCAGCCTCGGCATCGATTTCGCCATGCTCAAGCGCCCGCTCAATGTCGGCTTCTCCGGCGGCGAGAAGAAGCGCGCCGAGATCCTGCAGATGAAATTGCTGGAGCCGAAGCTCTGCGTTCTCGACGAAACCGATTCCGGCCTCGACATCGACGCGCTGAAGGTCGTCGCCGACGGCGTGAACGCGCTGCGCTCGCCCGACCGGGCGATGGTCGTGATCACCCACTACCAGCGGCTGCTCGACCTGATCGTGCCGGATACGGTGCACGTGCTCTACAAGGGCCAGGTGATCAAGTCCGGCGACAAGGATCTGGCGCTCGAACTCGAGAGGGACGGCTATGCTGGCCTGATCGGCGAGGCGGCTTGAGGCGGGAGATATGAACATCCACTCCACCCCGAAGCTGACGGCGGCCGAGACGGCGCTGATCGACGCCTTCGGCGAGCGCTTCTCGGAGCTGCCCGGCGACGCGACCGTCGCCGTCAAGCGCGACGACGCCGTCGAGGCGCTGAAGGCCGGCCTGCCGACCCGTCGAGTCGAGGCCTGGCACTACACCGACCTGCGCCGCTTGCTCACAAACGTTCCTGGCTATGACTCGACGCTCGCCGCCCGTGCGAAGCCGGCGCTGCTCGCCGGCTCGACCGTGCTGCCCGTGCTGAACGGGGTATCCGGCGCTGGCGCCAGCATCGATGGCGCCACGGTGACCCGCCTCGTCGACAAGCTTCTGGACGGCTCCTTCGCGCCCGCGCTCGGACCCCGGGAGCCGGCCGACACGGTTGGCGCGCTCAATACCGCCTTTGTCGCGGACGGCTACTTCATCGACATCGCGGCCGGAGCCGAAATCGCGGCTCCGATCGAGATCCAGAACGTCCAGGCCGGTGGCCAGACCCACAGCCGTTTCCCGGTTCGGGTGGGGCAAGGGGCGAAGGCGACGATCGTCGAGCGCCAGACCGGCGCGGGCAATGCGCTGACAAGTTCGATCAGCCATCTGACGCTTGGCGAGGATGCCGAGCTTTTGTGGATCATCGTGCAGGACCAGCCGGACGGTGCGACCTGCCTCAGTCAGTTCAATGCCGAGTTGGCCAAGGGTTCCAGGCTGACGCTGTTCTTCATGAACGCCGGCTCCAAGCTGGTACGCCAGGAGATCCGCGTTCGCATGCCGGGCGAGGGCGCCGACTTCAAGCTGCGCGGCATCAATCTTTTGTCCGGCGACACGCATTGCGACGTGACGATGATGCTCGACCACCTCGCCGAGAACACGACGTCGACCGAGATCGTCCGCAACGTCGCCAATGGCGCGGCCAAGGGCGTGTTCCAGGGCCAGATCAAGGTCGCCAAGGACGCGCAGAAGACCGACGCCAAGATGGCGTGCAACACGCTGCTGCTCTCCGACGAGGCGGAGTTCTCGACCAAGCCGGAGTTGGAGATCTTCGCCGATGACGTCGCCTGCGGCCACGGCGCGACCGTGACCGAAATCGACCGCAACCATCTCTTCTACCTGATGGCGCGCGGCATCGACGAGAAGACGGCGAGGGGCCTTCTGGTGAAGGCCTTCGTGGCCGAGATCATCGAGGAACTGGAGGACGAAGCGACCGTCGAGGTGCTGGAAGGCATCCTCGACGACTGGTTCGCGGAGCATGTCTGAGATGGACCAGATCGTGCGTCAGGGCCCTTACGACGTCGAGGCGATCCGCCGCGACTTTCCGATCCTGTCGCGTGAGGTCTACGGCAAACCGCTGGTCTATCTCGACAATGGCGCGTCGGCGCAGAAGCCGCAGGTGGTGCTGGACACGATCCAGCATGCCTACGCCCACGAATACGCCAACGTCCACCGCGGCCTGCATTTCCTCTCGAATGCCGCGACGGACGCCTACGAGAAGGCCCGCGAGACGGTTCGGCGTTTCCTGAATGCGCCTTCGGTCGATACGATCGTCTTCACCTCGAACACGACGTCGGCCATCAATACCGTCGCCTATGGCTGGGGCATGCCCAACATCGGCGAGGGCGACGAGATCGTCGTCTCCATCATGGAGCATCACTCCAACATCGTGCCCTGGCATTTCATCCGCGAGCGGCAGGGTGCCAAGCTGGTCTGGGTGCCGGTGGACGACGAGGGCGCCTTCCACATCGAGGACTTCGAGAAATCTCTGACGCCGCGCACGAAGCTCGTCGCCATCACTCAGATGTCGAATGCGCTCGGCACCGTGACGCCGATCAAGGAGATCGTGCGGATCGCGCACGCGCGCGGCATTCCGGTGCTGGTCGACGGAAGCCAGTCGGCGGTGCATATGCCGATCGACGTGCAGGACCTCGGCTGCGACTGGTTCGTGATGACCGGCCACAAGCTCTACGGCCCGTCGGGCATCGGCGTTCTCTACGGCAGGAAGGAGCGGCTGGAATCGATGCGGCCCTTCCAGGGCGGCGGCGAGATGATCTTCGACGTCACCGAGGACATCGTTACCTACAACGACCCGCCGCACCGATTCGAGGCCGGCACGCCGCCGATCGTCCAGGCGATCGGGTTGGGCGCGGCCCTCGACTATATGGAGAGCGTCGGCCGCGACCGCATCGCCGCGCATGAGGCTTCCCTGCGCGATTATGCCCACGAGCGCCTGTCGCGCATCAACTCGCTGCGCATCTTCGGCACCGCGCCGGGCAAGGGCGCGATCGTCTCGTTCGAGCTGCAGGGAATCCATGCGCACGACGTGTCGATGGTGATCGACCGGTCCGGCGTCGCGGTGCGCGCGGGCACGCATTGCGCCCAGCCGCTCTTGAAACGATTCGGCGTCACCTCCACGTGCAGGGCGTCGTTCGGCATGTATAATACGCGCGCCGAGGTCGACGCCTTGGCCGAAGCGCTGGAAAAGGCGCGGAAATTCTTCGGGTGAACGCCATGAACGAGACCGTTGGAAGAGACGAGATACTGGCATCGTCGGCCATTCCTGCCGAGGAACTGGCGCGGCTGACCGACGATATCGTCTCGGCGCTGAAAACGGTCTACGACCCCGAAATCCCGGCTGACATCTATGAGCTCGGTCTGATCTACCGGATCGACATCGAGGACGACCGCTCGGTCAAAATCGACATGACGCTGACCGCCCCGGGCTGCCCGGTCGCCGGCGAGATGCCGGGTTGGGTGGAAAACGCCGTCGGCACTGTCGAAGGCGTCTCGGGCGTCGACGTGAAGATGGTGTTCGATCCGCCGTGGACGCCGGACCGCATGTCCGAAGAGGCGCAGGTCGCGGTGGGGTGGTATTGAGGCAGTGGACCCCGAGGAAAGGGAACCCAACTGGGCCTGCATCGAGATGCTCGATCGTTGGGGCGCCGCCTTTCTCAAAACGTTGGACGATGAAAACGATTTCGCCGCTTGGCTTGCTGTCACGCCGCGGGACATGGCCCTCGCGCTCTCGGTAAGCTCCGTATATGGCGACATCTACAACGGCGGCGTTGATCAATGTCTCTGGAACTCGTTTGGCACCGCTGCCCCGGAGGCTGTTGAGGTGCTGCGGCTCGTCGGCCTCCATGATATCGCCGACTTGGTCAGTGCTGCGATCGCCAGGCTTGGTCCGGTCTTTCCACGGGACCACCAGAAGCGGATGACAGTTCTGGAACAAGAGGGAATCGAACTACGCGACATTGACGATGACCTCGTCAAAATCATCATGGCTTGCCACGGCGAAGACGAGCGCCGGATCAATGTCTTCGTCGCTGACGTCCTTCGGCGCTACTCGACGTGATTCGGGTTGAAGCCCGACGGGTTTTTCACCATCTTAGATGCATGTTCGTTCCCCGGGCCTTGAACCCGGCGGCAATGGAGAAAGACCGATGAGCCGTTTTGCAATCATGACCATGACCGATGCCGCGGCCGATCGCGTGCGCGAGATCGTCTCGGCGCGCGACAACGCCAAGGGCGTGCGCGTGGGCGTCAAGAAGGGCGGCTGCGCCGGCATGGAATACACGGTCGATCTGGTGACCGAGCCGAACCCGAAGGACGACCATATCGAGCGCGCCGGCGCCGACGTCTGGGTCGCGCCCGAAGCAGCGCTTTACCTGCTCGGCACCGAGATGGATTTCGAGGTGACGACGCTGCGCACCGGTTTCACCTTCAACAATCCGAACCAGAGCTCGGCCTGCGGCTGCGGCGAATCGGTGGAGCTCAAGCCCGCCGACCTCAAGGCGCTGGCCGAGGCCCGCGCCAGCGCGGCCTGATCCCCGGTGTCGAACCGCGTCCAGAAGATATGGACGTGCGCCTGCTGCGGGAAAGAGTTTGAGGGGCTGCCGAGTCTCGCATTCGATGTCCCGGTGCAATGGGACAAGCTCAGCCGGCTCGAGAAGTGGCGCTCCCGTAAGGACTCCGACTTCTGCGAGGTCAAGCACAACAGCGGGGAGACGGACCGCTTCATCAGGTGCGTTCTTCCTATCCCGGTGCTCGATATCGATGAAGAATTCACCTTCGGCGTCTGGATCTCGGTTTCCGAGACAAGCTGGCGAAATTATCGGTCGGGCTACGAAACCGGAGAGTATCCGACGGAGAAGTGCTTCGGATACCTGATGCATGAGATTCCCGGGTACCCCGGTTCGACTCTCCTGCATTGCAGCGTCGTTTTTCAACCGAACAATCAGCGACCGCGCGTCGAATTGCACGAGACCGATCATCCGCTTTTCGCCGCCCAGAACGATGGCGTCTCCAAGGTCCAGATAGATGAGTGGGTTTCGCTAGGGCATCGACGGCAAGTTCAATAGGAACGGCCATCCAATGCCATTGCCTCATTCGACCCAGGCGCCGTGCCGTCGGTGCCAGTCTGCGATCGACTCCTCCGGATAAAGCTCGAAGCTCAGATCGCCCTTGCGGATATCGGGTTCGACCCAGTTCGCCTTGTATTTCAGCATCAGATGAACGCTGGATTTCGGCACCGGCAGATCGCTGTCGATGGCTGAGGCGAACGGATGGACCAGGTCAGGCCAGGTCGGGTCGTAGAGCCAGAGCGCCGAGCCGCATTTGCGGCAGAAGCGCCGCTCGCCGCTCGAAATCTCGCAAGTGGGATGTTCGTCGTCCTCGATCTCGGCCCTGTAGAGGCCGAGGCTCCGTTTGCCCTCGACCTTCAGGGTCCGGGACAGGGCGCCCAGATTGATCGCGTAGCCTCCGCCGCCCTGCTGCTTGCGGCAGATCGAGCAGTAGCAGCGCTGATAGGGAACCGGCGTGTGGCTGTCGACTTCGAACGATACCGCTCCGCAGCGGCATGACCCATTCAGTCTCATCGGCATCGCGTATCTCCATCCGGCGTGGCGACGCAGTCTGCGGCCATCGGTGATCCGGTGACAAGACGGCGGGACTCGGACATCATTGCCGGATGGACCAGGATCATCTGCGCGACCTCTTCGAGGGCGTCGCACCCGTCACCTTCCGCCGCATGTTCGGCGGCCATGGCATCTATCGCGACGGTATGATCTTCGCCGTCGTGCTGCGCGATCAACTGATGCTGAAGGGCGATGCCGAGGTTGCCGCCGACTACGAGGCGGCGGGGATGGAGCGCTGGCACTATGTCGGCAAGCGCCACGGCAAGACGGTCGCCATGCCTTACTGGACCGCGCCCGACAGCGCGCTCGATGATCCCGATGAAATGACCGTGTGGGCGCGCAAGGCGATCGAGGCCGCGCGCCGGAGCGGGAAGGTCTAGACCTTCCCGGACACCTTCATGAAGGCCGGCAGGTCGTTGCCGAAGCCGACGGTGCCGTCGTCCAGGTCGTCGTCGCGGCGGCGCGGGCGCGGTGTTTCGTCCCGGCTCGGACGCTCATCGCGACGCGGACGGTCGTCGCGGCGGGGCCGGTTGTCGTTGCGGGCCGACTGCGGCTTGTGGTCTTCGACGTCCTGCGGTTTGCGTTCGGCGACTTCGCGCGGTTTGCGCTCTTCCGCAACGCGGGGCTGCTGCACCGGCTGGGGCTTCTCCGCCCGGGGCGCACCCGGCAGTTCCGCCACGGGGGCAGTTCCGAGATCGTCGCTGGGAACGTATTTCTCCATCGACGCCGGCTCGCTCGGCAGCCTGCCGCTGCGGCCGCGCTCGCGCTTCTCGCCGGTGCGCGAGCGGCTTGCCCGCTCCGGCTTGCCGCCGCGCGAGCGGCGGGGCGCAGACTCGTCTTCCGGCGTCGCGACGACCGTCGACAGGTCGCCGTCGTGCCAGTCGATCTTGAGGCCGGTCAGTTTCTCGATCGCATCGAGATACTTGCGGTCATTGCTCGTGACGATCGTGAACGCCTTGCCCGCGCGGCCGGCGCGGCCGGTGCGGCCGATGCGGTGGACATAGTCCTCGGCATGGATCGGAACATCGTAGTTGAAGACATGACTGACATCGGGGATGTCGAGACCGCGCGCGGCGACGTCGGACGCGACGAGCAGCTTCAGCTTGCCTTCACGGAATCCGGCCAGCATCGCCATACGTGCCCGCTGGTCCATGTCGCCATGCAATGCGCCCGCGTCGAAATCGTGCTTCACGAGAGAACGGAAAAGCTCGGCCACCTCGACCTTGCGGTTGCAGAAGATGATCGCGTTCTTGATGTTCGCGTCTTCCTCGCGGATGATCCGGCGCAGCGTCTCGCGCTTGTCCCAGCCCTTCGAGCCCGACTTCACCAGCCTCTGCGTGATGTTGGTACCGGTGCTCGCGGCTTTCGACACCTCGATGCGGACCGGCGCCTGCAGGAACTTTTCCGTCAGCTTGGTGATCTCCGGCGGCATCGTGGCCGAGAAGAACAGCGTCTGGCGGGTGAAGGGGATCATCTCGCAGATACGCTCGATGTCGGGGATGAAACCCATGTCGAGCATGCGGTCGGCCTCGTCGATGACGAGGATCTCGACGCCGTTGAGCAGAAGCTTGCCGCGCTCGCGGTGGTCGAGCAGGCGGCCGGGCGTCGCGATCAGGACGTCGGCGCCGCGCTCCAGCTTCTTTTCCTGTTCGTCGAACGACACGCCGCCGATCAGGAGCGCGATGTTGAGCTTGTGGTTCTTGCCGTATTTGACGAAGTTCTCCTCGACCTGCGCGGCGAGTTCGCGCGTCGGCTCGAGGATCAGCGTGCGCGGCATGCGGGCCCGGGCACGGCCCTTTTCCAGACGGGTGATCATCGGCAGGACGAAGGCGGCGGTCTTGCCGGTGCCCGTCTGAGCTATGCCGAGAATGTCCTTGCCGAGCAGGGCGTGGGGAATGGCTCCGGCCTGGATCGGTGTCGGCACTGTGTAGCCGGCATCGGTTACGGCGGAGAGAACCTTTGGCGAGAGACCGAGGTCCGCAAAGGTGAGCGCTTCTTGCGCAGTCTGGTTGTCTGATGACACGGTGTTGGTTGTCTTTGGCTTCGGGTGGCGAGGGCCGTCTCGGCTGCTCGCATATGCCGGACCTGCGGAATGTCCGCCGTCCAAGGATTGACCATGCGGTTACGTTGCGGCGCACCAAATGTCAACAGAACAGGAACGTCCAGGCGTCGTGTTTCGAACAATTGGCCGAGATTTCCGCCATTTACCCTAACGCGGGCCTGTCTCAGTAGCGGAACTGCTCTGCCAGAATGCGCTCGTCCCAGGAATGGCTGGCGTCGAACAGGATGGTCGCGGTCGTGTCGGGCGCCTCGCGCACGGTGACGCTGACGACCGATTTCACCTCGGCATTGTCCGCCACCGCGTTGACCGGCCGCTTGTCGATCTCCAGGATTTCGAAATGCACCACCGCCTTGTTGGGCAAGAGCGCGCCGCGCCAGCGCCGCGGCCGGAACGGACTGACCGGGGTGAGCGCCAGGAGCGGCGCGTCGAGCGGCAGGATCGGGCCGTGGGCCGAGAGATTGTAGGCCGTCGAGCCGGCGGGCGTCGCCACCATCACCCCGTCGCAGATCAGATCGTTCAGCCGCTCGCGCCCGTCGACCGAGATGCGCAGCTTGGCCGCCTGGTAGGATTGCCGGAAGAGCGAGACCTCGTTGATCGCCAGCGCCGTCGTCACGTTTCCGGCTTCGTCCACCGCCCGCATTTCGAGCGGCCGAATCGTTTCGGGAACGGCGGCGGTGACGCGTTCGCGCAGATGCTCCTCGGCATATTCGTTCATCAGGAAGCCGACCGTACCACGGTTCATGCCGTAGACGCGCTTGCCCGAGTTCATCGTCTCGCGCAGCGTCTGCAGCATGAAGCCGTCGCCGCCGAGCGCGACGATGACGGTGGCCTCTGCGATGTCGTTCTGGCCGTAGAGCACCGCGAGGCGGGCGGCAGCCTCCCTGGCTCCAGGGGTGTCGGACGCAACGAACGCGAAACTGTCGAACTGCGGTATGGACATAAGGCGGCCGGCTCCTCCACTTTTCCGCCTAGCATGCCGGACTATGGATGCATAGCGAGGGGTCTTCCGAAGGCGAGACTGCCCTAGAGCTGCGTTTGGCGATGAGTCCGAGACCTAAAGACTTCGTGGTTTTCTCCCGCGAGGAAATTTGCTAACGCACCGCCATGCCCTTGTAGCTCAGCGGTAGAGCAGCGGTTTTGTAAACCGAAGGTCGCGGGTTCAATCCCTGCCGGGGGCACCAGCCGTTCACTTGCCGCTTTGCCGTCCGCTCCCTTGCACTATTTGACAGTTGCGGCGATCGATTCCGAGGTCGACACTGCCCGCGTCCGCCAGTTGGTTCAGACCCTCCGGCGCGAAGGGATAACCGAGCATGGAAACCCGTCCGACTTTCGCGACCGATACGACCGCGCGCTTCCTGATCATCGACGACCACCCGCTGTTCCGCGAGGCGCTGCACAGCGCGGTCAGTATGGCCTATCCGAAGGTGGAGACGATCGAGGCGACGACGGTGGCGGAGGCGCTGGAGACGTTGAAGGGCGGCGCGCCGTTCGACCTTGCCTTGCTCGACCTCAACATACCGGGCGTCCAAGGTTTTGACGGGCTGCTGCAAATCCGCACCAGCCATCCACGCCTGCCTGTGGTCATTGTCTCCGGCCATGAGGACAACCGCATCATCTCACAGGCCCTGTCCTACGGCGCGGCCGGCTTCATCCCGAAATCCAGCCGCAAGGCAGATCTCGCCTCGGCGATTCGCGACGTGATGGAGGGCGCGGTCTATGTGCCGCAATCGTACCAGCCGCAGCCGGGCGCGGCGCGCGACGAGGACAGGTCGGAACTGGTCCGCCGTCTCAGCACGCTGACACCGCAGCAGATGCGGGTCTTGAACATGCTTCGCCAGGGCCTGCTCAACAAGCAGATCGCCTACGAACTCCAGGTCGGCGAGACGACGGTCAAGGCGCATGTCTCGGAAATCCTGCGCAAGCTGCATGTCTACAGCCGCACCCAGGCGGTGATCGAAGTGTCCCGCCTCGACCAGGCGGACCTGTTCCGCGAAGCCGACACCGTCGTCTGAGCCGGGTCAGGCCAGCAGATGCGCCATCAGCGCGCGCAGTTCCGCCGGCTTCACCGGCTTGTGCATCAGTTCGATGCCAGAGCGGCGCGCCTCGACAGCCAGTGCGTCGGAAGGATCGGCGGTGACCAGGAGGGCGGGAACCGCGCGGCCCGCCTTGATGCGGGCGTGGCGGATGGTCTGGGAGCCGAGATCTCCATGGTCGAGATGCTGGTCGGCGATGATCAGGTCCGGCCGCCAACCGCCGTCCAGGCAGGCAAGTGCAGCGTGGCGGGTTGCAGCGACCTGCACCTCGCAGTTCCAGCGTGACAGAAGAGCGGCCATTGCTTCCCTGACCGCCTGGTCGTTTTCGACGACGAGCACCTTGGTGCCGTACAATCCATAGCCGCGGGGAGCCGCCGGCGCGACGTCGGCGCGGCCGCTGCGGTGGGAGGCGGGCGCCGCCGGGGCGAGAATCCGGAAGGCCGTCCCCTTGCCGACCCGCGAGGTGAACGCGATGTCGTGCTTCAGCGCATCGACGAGCCGGCGCACGATCGCAAGCCCGAGGCCAAGGCCCGCGCCCATGCCGGCGCGGTCTCCCTCGAGCGCGTTGGCGCCGCGGTGGAACTCCTCATAGACCGCCTCGTACTGATCCGGCGGGATGCCGGTGCCCGTATCGACGACATTGATGAGCACATGGTCGCCGCGGCGGCGCGCGCCGACCAGAACGCCGCCTGTCTCGGTGTAGCGGAGCGCATTGGAGATCACGTTCTGCAGGATGCGGCGGAACATGGGACGGTCTGTGCGGATAACCGCATCCGTCGCGCGAAATCGCAGATCGAGACCCTTCTTGTCCGCGATCGGCCGAAAATCGGATTCGAGCGAATGGAACAGCGGTTGGAGCGCTACGTTTCCGATCTCGGGTCGCACCACGCCGGCGTCGAGCTTCGAAATGTCGAGCAAGGTGCGCAGCAGGTCGTCCATCGTCTCCAACGCGCGCTCGACCTGGGTGACGAGCTGCTTGCCCTCGACCGTCGTCTGCAGCTCCGACAAGGCGGACACGGACAGGTGGGCGGCGTTCAGCGGCTGCAGGACGTCGTGGCTCGCCGCCGCCAGGAACCGGGTCTTGGAGAGGTTGGCCTGCTCGGCGTTCTCCTTGGCCGAAACGAGATCGATGTTCGATTGCTCGAGCCGGCGAAGCGCGCCGCGCAGATCCTCGGTATGCTGGCGAACCCGGCCTTCGAGGTTGATCGCCGTCTGGAACAGCGAGAAGGCGTTGCCCTGCTGTTCCATCGAACGCTCGACGCGGCTGATCAGAGCCTGGTTGATGCGCTTCAGCCGCTCGACATCGTCGATCTGCGAAATGCTCATCACTCGGCCGCCAGCCTGTGCCCGAAGGCGATGCCGGTAAAGGTCTGGTTCAGGTGCATGGAGCGGTACTGCTCGCCATAGGTGCCGAAGCCGATGACGTTATTGGCGCGGTAGAGTTCCGACATTTCCCTGAACACCTGCCTGTTCTGCGCGTCGAGGCGGCGCAGCACGCAGTCGAAGCCGAGCACCATGTCTATCCCGCCGAGCGTGTCGGCGACATTACGCAGCGCCTGCCGGGTCGATTCTACCATGCCTGTCGGTTGCGCGATCGTCAGGACAATACCGTCGTCGATGGCGCAGAAGAAGGTGAGGGATCCGTCGGCATTCACCTTCTGGATCGATCGGCAGTAATATTCGCCGCCGACGCGCACGACGACCGGATGCGAGGCGAAGCTCATCGGCGTCAGCGAGCCGGCTTCAATGCCGATGGCGGCGGCGAACTCGTCCGCCGCGCCCGCGGCATTGAACTCCCTCACCACCCGCCGGTCCGGGTCGGATGCGGTGACGACGAGCTTCTCGCCTGTCGGCACGAAGTTCTCCGTCTTGAAGACCTGGAAGGGCAGGTCGGTCGAAACGAGCGCCACGATCGCGCAGTCGCGCGCGACGGCACCGTTGAGGATCAGCGTCGTCGTTTCGAATTTGAGATCGTCGCCGGCCGAGCCTCCGATCAGCGGGATGTCGTCCAGTCCCCAGTGCAATGCCGAGGTGACCGCCTCCTCGGCAAAGGACATGCCGTCGATGAAGCAGAGCGCGAACAGGCCGGGCCGCTGCCGAAAATCCTCGCGTTCCCGACTTGTCCGCTTGAGGGCTTCGACCTCAGCGGTGATGTCGCTCATGCCGGCGGTGGACAGATCGCGGACCATGATGCTGTCGACGGTGAACGAGGAGGCCGGCAGCAGGATCGCGATCGCCTGGCCTTCCTCCAGTCCGGCCGGAGTGATCTCGCCAGCGGTCGAACAGGCGGCATAGGAAAGCCACGGCGCCTGGCGCCGCAGCGCAGCGGCGAGACGGTCCGCGCCGATCAGGGCCTGCGAAAAGAAGATGAGAGCGAACCCGGCATCGACCGCCTGCGCCTCGCTGCCGATGTCGGCCGCGAACAGCTCGGCGTCCGCCGAGTCCGTCGCCAGCGCGACGACCCCGCAGCCATAGATAGTCTTCGACTGGACCAGCGGCATTCCTCCCACAGAAGCCTTGCCCGCTCGGCTGTCGCGCCTCTTCGCCCGAGCGACGGCGAGCATACTTGTCATAATCACCGACCTTGGCAATGGCGCGGTTGCCGGGCTCCGACCGAAAGTACAATATACGCTTGCGAGGTCGGATAGCATTCTCGACCGCGTGTGATTTGGGAGACGAAGAACGGGCTTAGCCGTCGTCTTCCGTCCGGCCGCCGCGGGGAGGTTCGTGTCGGTTTCGTCCAATGGGAGGTTTCATGTCTGACGTTTCGCTGGTTGTGAACGGCCGCAAAGTGTCGGGCAGCGTCGAGGATCGAACGCTGCTCGTTCATTTTCTGCGTGAGAATCTGGGCCTGACGGGAACGCATGTCGGCTGCGACACGTCGCAGTGCGGCGCATGCGTGGTCCATGTCGACGGCAAGGCGGTCAAGTCCTGCACGATACTGGCCGTCCAGGCCTCGGGCTCCGAGGTGGTCACGATCGAAGGGCTCGCCAACGGCGCGGAACTGCATCCGGTGCAGGCGGCGTTCAAGGAGCACCACGGCCTGCAGTGCGGCTTCTGCACGCCGGGCATGATCATGTCGGCGACCGACATGATCCGCCGCCATCCGGAGGGCCTCGACGAGGCGACGGTCCGCGCCGAGCTCGAGGGCAATATCTGCCGCTGCACCGGCTACCACAATATCGTCAAGGCGGTCCTCGCGGCATCGAAAACGATGTCGAAGTCCAAGGGCAAGGCCAAAGCCGCCTGATCGACGCGGTCGCCGACACACGGCGATCCGGATCAGCGACCCACGGTTCACCAGACATCACTCCCGGGAGGAGACGTAAGATGGGTATCGAAGGCATCGGCGCACGGGTTGCGCGAAAGGAAGACCGCCGGTTCATCACCGGAGCGGGACGCTATGTCGATGACATGGTGGTTCCCGGCATGAAGCATGCCGCATTCGTGCGCAGCCCGCACGCGCATGCCGAGATCAAGAAGATCGACGTGAAGAAAGCGAAGGCAATGCCTGGCGTCATCGACGTGCTCTTGGGCAAGGAGCTGAAGACCGACGGCATCGGCAATCTGATCTGCGGCTGGATGATCCACTCCAAGGACGGCACGCCGATGAAGATGGGTGCCTGGTCGCCGCTCGCGGTCGATCGTGTCCGCTACGTCGGCGACGCCGTCGCCATCGTGGTCGCCGAGACCAAAAGCCAGGCGCGCGATGCGGCCGAAGCCGTCGAGATCACCTACAAGGAGCTGAAATCGGTCACGGAAGCGGTAGACGCGCTGAAGAAGGGCGCGCCGCAGATCCATCCCGAGGCCGACGGCAACCTGATCTATGACTGGGAGATCGGCGACGCGAAGGCGACGGACGCGGCGATCGCCAAGGCCGCGCATGTGACGAAGATGCACATCGTCAACAACCGGCTGGTTCCGAACGCGATGGAGCCGCGCGCCGCGCTCGGCCACTACGACAAGGCCGAGGACCATTACACCTGCTGGACGACGTCCCAGAATCCGCATGTCGCCCGCCTGGTGATGAGCGCCTTCTACAACGTCGCGCCTGAGAACAAGCTGCGGGTGATCGCGCCAGACGTCGGCGGCGGCTTCGGCTCCAAGATCTACATCTACCCCGAAGAGATCGTCTGCCTCTGGGCCTCGAAGAAGACCGGCGTGCCGGTCAAATGGGTCGCAGACCGCACCGAGAGCTTCCTCACCGACGCACATGGCCGCGACCATGTCACCGAAGTGCAGATGGCCTTCGACAAGGACAACAAGATCACCGCGCTGAAGGTCGACACGATCGCCAATTTTGGCGCCTACATGTCGCTGTTCTCGTCCGCGGTGCCGACCTATCTCTACGCGACGCTGCTGTCGGGCCAGTACGTGATCCCGGCGATCCATGCGAATGTGCGCGCAGTCTATACCAACACCGCGCCGGTCGATGCCTATCGCGGGGCAGGGCGGCCGGAGGCGACCTATCTGCTCGAACGCACCGTCGAGACGGCCGCGCGCGAACTCGGCGTTTCGCCCGCGGACCTGCGCCGCAAGAACTTCATCACCACCTTCCCGTACCAGACGCCGGTGATCATGTGCTACGACGCCGGCGACTACGCGGCTTCGCTCGACGCGGCGATGAAGGCGGCGGACTATGCCGGCTTTGCCAAGCGAAAGGCTGCGGCCGCCAAGAAGGGCAAGCTGCGCGGCATCGGCATGTCCAACTACATCGAAGCCTGCGGCATTGCACCGTCGGCCGCGGTCGGCTCGCTCGGCGCCGGCGTCGGCCTGTGGGAATCGGCCGAAGTGCGTGTCAACGGCGTCGGCACGATCGAGGTGCTTACCGGCTCGCACAGCCACGGCCAGGGCCACGAGACGACCTTCGCCCAGCTCGTCGCCGACCGGTTCGGCGTACCGATCGACTCGGTTTCGATCGTCCACGGCGACACCGACAAGGTGCAGATGGGCATGGGCACCTATGGCTCGCGCTCGGGCGCCGTCGGCATGTCGGCGATCGTCAAGGCGCTCGACAAGGTCGAGAAGAAGGCCAAGAAGATCGCCGCCCACCTGATGGAGGCCGACGAGGGCGACATCGTCATCGAGAACGGCGTCGCCAAGGTTGCCGGCACCGACAAGAACGTGCCGTGGTTCCAGGTGGCGCTCGCCGCCTACACCGCGCACAACCTGCCGGCCGGCATGGAGCCGGGCCTGAAGGAGGGCGCGTTCTACGATCCGTCAAACTTCACTTTCCCCGCCGGCTGCTACATCTGCGAGGTGGAGGTCGATCCGGAGACGGGCGTCACGGAGATCGTGCAGTTCGTCGCGGCGGACGATTTCGGCAACATCATCAACCCGATGATCGTCGAGGGCCAGGTGCATGGCGGCATCGCCCAGGGCGTCGGCCAGGCGCTGCTCGAAGGCGCGTCCTACGACGGCGCCTCTGGACAGCTCGTGACGGCAAGCTACATGGACTACGCCATGCCGCGCGCCGACGATCTTCCGTCGTTCCAGGTGTCGACCTCGAACACGCCTTGTCCGTCCAATCCGCTTGGCATCAAGGGCTGCGGCGAGGCAGGCGCAATCGGCTCGCCACCGGCGGTGATGAACGCGATCACCGACGCCATCGGCAACAACGACCTGACCATGCCGGCGACGCCGCAGAAGGTCTGGGCCGCGGTTCGCGCAGCGAAGAAGCACTGAGGGAGCACGACCATGTATTCACTCAATTACCACCGCGCGTCCTCCGTCGCAGACGCCGTGAAGCTGCAGAAGAAGGGTGAAGACGCCAAGTTCGTCTCGGGCGGCATGACGCTGATCCCGGCGATGAAATCGCGCCTCGCGGCCCCTTCGGACCTCGTCGATCTTGCCCACATCGCCGAGATGAAGGGGATCAAGGTCTCGGGCAAGACCGTGACCATCGGCGGCGGCACTACCCATGCCGAGGTCGCGACCGACGCCAAGCTCAAGGCGGTGTGCCCGGCACTCAGCTACCTGGCGAGCCACATCGGCGACCCGCATGTGCGCCACAAGGGCACGATCGGCGGCTCGATCGCCAACAACGATCCGGCGGCCGACTATCCGGCGGCGATGCTGGCGCTCGGCGCCACCATCATCACCAACAAGCGCGAAATCGCCGCGGACAAGTTCTTCACCGGCCTGTTCGAGACTGCGCTGAAGGACGGAGAGATTGTCACCGGCGTGTCGTTCACCGCACCTGCTCAGGCGGCCTACGAGAAGTTCCGCAACCCGGCCTCGCGCTACGCCATCGTCGGCGTGTTCGTGGCCAAGGGCAAGGACGGCGTGCGTGTGGCGGTCACCGGCGCTGGCGACGAGGGCGTCTTCCGTGCCAAGGGCATGGAGGCGGCTTTGACGAAGTCGTTCGTTCCGGCATCGCTCGACGGCCTGGCGATCCCCGCCAGCGGCCTGATGTCCGACATGCACGCGTCGGCCGAATACCGCTCGAGCCTGATCACGGTGATGGCCAAGCGCGCGGTGGCGAAAGCCAGCGCCTAGCCTTCGCGCACTTCACCTATGCAGAGGGGCCGGCAGGCCCCCTCTGTCGTTTGCGGGCGTTCGCTACATACAGGCAGCCTTTGGAGGCCTTTCCTGTGAGGGCAGGCCAACCGGCTTCCATTTTCCGCCGCATTCCGTGCTACAAGACGAATGACGGGGACAGGCCCGCGCGAAGGCGCGGACGAGCAAGGAGAGGGAACTCATGAAGACCAGGATCGCCGCGGCCTTTGCAGCCGCGCTGTTTGCCAGCGCCTGCACCACCGACCCTTATACGGGCGAACAGAAGATATCGAATACGGCTGGCGGCGCCTTGCTCGGCGCGGGTGTCGGCGCGCTTGCCGGTCTCGCGGTTGGCGGCTCACCGCGCGCGCAGCGCAACGCAGTGCTGATCGGCGCCGGTGTTGGCGCTCTGACCGGCGGGGCGATCGGCGCCTATATGGACCAGCAGGAGGCGGAACTGCGCCAGAGCCTGCAGGGCACCGGCGTCGGCGTCGTGCGCAACGGCAACAATCTGTCGCTGATCATGCCGTCGAACATCACGTTCGCCACCGATCAGGACCAGATCAATTCGGGCTTCTATCCGACGCTCAATGCGGTCGCGACTGTGCTGCGGAAATACAACCGCACGCTGGTCGACGTGAACGGCCATACCGACTCGACCGGCGACGACAACCATAACTACCGCCTGTCCGAGCGCCGCGCGCTGTCGGTCGCCAACTACCTGACCTCCCAGGGCAACGATCCGCGACGTTTCTCGGTGCTCGGCTTCGGCGAGACGCAGCCGATCGCATCGAACTCCACGGAATCTGGTCGCGCTCAGAACCGCCGCGTCGAGATCCAGCTCGCGCCGATCTCCTGACCGGCATCGCATTGCAGGACAGGCCCGAAATCCGGAAACGGATTTCGGGCCTGTCTGATCGACTTGGTTCGCCCTAGCGGCCTTCGACGGTCAGAACATCGGTGTGCTTCTTGAGCGACCGGAGCACTACGTAGACCGTAGCACCGAACAGGAAGAAAGCGATCCAGAAGGCACCGATCCGGGTGTCGCCCTCGCCGAGCGCCTCATGCGCATAATTGATCGCCACGGCAGCGGCTATGATGGCAAAGAAGCCGGAATACTCGCGTCGCAGGACGTTGCGCATCGAGAAGGACAATGCGGGCGGCGTCCAGAGCGAGAATTTCGGGAAGAAGACGGGAACGCGTGCGGTCCAGGCGCGATACTCCTCGCCAAACTTGTTCGCGAGGAACCGCTCTTCGGTGGCAATAATACGTTCCAGATAGATGACGAGGAACAGAGCCATCACGAGCGTGAAGTAAAGGCTTTGCGTGAGAAGTGCCATCGCCATGTAGGTAATCGCGTTGCCGAGATAGAGCGGATTGCGGGTGATGGAATACATCCCTGTCGTGTTCAGTGTTTCGGCGACCTGTTCCTTGGTATTGCGGCCCGACGTGCCGCGGGGCGTGTGGCCGATGGTCAGCATTCGTATTCCGAGGCCGACGAAAGCGAGCGCGATGCAGAATATCTCCCACGCTCGGTCGGCGATCTCGCCGAAATTCGCTTCGATCGGTTCATGCGTGCTGATCGCGTAGATGCCGAGCGGAATGAAAGAGAGGAGTATATAGCTGCGCCAGCGGAACAGCCACTCGCCCTGGCGCGCAATCGTATCGGTCAACATGGATGCCCCCATAGCCCCGGTCATTTGCCGGCGCAGCCGCGTTATACTTTGAATGAGGCGGGATTGTAACCGGCTTGATCGACCAGCTAATACCTTGGAATAAGAGGATATTTTGTTCGGGCTTTTTGGAAAGGCGCATCGGTGAAGGTGAGCATCCGAACGGCCCGGCGCGAGGATGTGCCCGCGCTCGTCCGCTTGTTCGCGGACGACACACTCGGTAGCCACGGCGATACGACGGATCCGTCTGCCTTGCCGGCCTACCTCGCGGCGTTCGATTGGATCGACGCCAGCCTGACAAACACGATCTTCGTGGCGGAGCATGATGACCAGGTGGTCGGTACCTTCCAGACCGTTTTCGGACGATCGCTCTCCAATCGCGGCGAAGCGCATCTGACGGTCGCCGCCGTGCAGACCAGGACGGACATGCGCGGGCGCGGCATCGGCGAGGCGATGATGCGGTATGCGATCGAAAGGGGCAGGGAGCTTGGCGCCTGTCAGGTGAAGCTGACGTCGAATCTCGCGCGAGCTGACGCCCACCGTTTCTACCGGCGTCTCGGCTTCGAGCAGAGTCACGCCGGATTCAGGATCGTCCTCTGAGGGGCGCGGCGGTCGAAGGCGCGCCGGTTTGTCCCGCGTGCTACCCCTTGCCTTGCGGACGCCATGAGGTCATAAGCGGCAGTGCTTTAAGCGTTCGACCATGGGGCCGGCATGCTGAAATTCCTCACCCAGTTCTTCACCTGGTGGAACGGACAGACACTCAACACGCGCTTCCATACATGGCGGCGCGGGACCGAGGTCGGCCGCGACGAGATGGGCAACATCTACTACACCGGCGGCATCAACTCCGACGGGCAGCAGCGCCGCTGGGTGATCTACAATGGCTACTCGGATGCGACCGCCATTCCCCCCGGCTGGCACGGCTGGATGCACCATCGCACCGATATCCTGCCGAGCAAGGAAGACTACAAGCCGCGCGAATGGCAAAAGCCGCACGAACCCAACCTGACCGGTTCGCCCGCGGCCTATCGGCCGAAGGGGTCGATCCTCGGACATCAGGAGCGGCCTCGCGTGACCGGCGACTACGACGCCTGGACGCCGGGCAACTGAGCGCCGCCTTTTGTCGCCATAATTCACGGCTACCGGATTGCTTCGCAAGGCCGTCGCGCGGATTCGGCCGACAGGGGTGAGACATCCATGCCGCCTATCCTGAAAGCATCGATCCTGATTGGCGCCGCCACGGTCCTCGCATCGCTGGCGCATGCCCAGGAGGGGGAGGCTCCGGCCGAGGGAGCTCCCGAAGAGCAGACGATCGAGGCTCCCAAGGGGCCGACGCAGATTTCCAACCCGGTCGCGGAGTTCACCGGTGTCGACAAGATCACCGGCCGTATCATCACCTTCGACGTCTACATCAACGAAACCGTGCAGTTCGGCGCGCTGCAGGTGACGCCGCGTGTCTGCTATTCGCGGCCGGTCACGGAAGAGCCGAAGACCGACAGTTTCGTCGAGGTCGATGAGATCACGCTCGACCGCAAGATCCGGCGCATCTTCACCGGCTACATGCTGGCCGAAAGCCCGGGCCTAAACGCCGTCGAACATCCCGTCTATGACGTGTGGCTGAAGTCCTGCAAGCAGAAGTCCGAAGTCCCGGCGCCCGAGGCGGCGAAGACGAACTAGCGCGGGTCGCGCAGGCCAGACCATGCCATCCACCGAGATGCTTCTCGCCTTCATGGCGACCACCGCGGTCTTCGCCTTCATCCCGGGACCGGCGATGCTCTACGCCGCGGCGCGCACGCTGGCGGGCGGACGGATGTCGGGGATGATGGCGACGCTGGGCATCCACCTCGGGTGTTACGTGCATGTCGTCGCCGCGGCGGCCGGCCTGTCCATCCTCTTCCACGCCGTGCCGCTGCTCTATCTGGCCGTGAAGCTGGCCGGCGCGGCCTATCTCGTCTGGCTTGGCATCGCGCTGTTCCGCTCAGCGCCTGCGGCCCAGGCGGGCCTGCCTTCCGTGCAGCCCAAATCCGCTCGGCGCGCCTTTGCAGAGAGTATCGGCGTCGAGGTGCTGAATCCGAAAACGGCGATCTTCTTCATGGCCTTCCTGCCGCAGTTCATCGATGCGTCCGCCGGATTTCCGGTCTGGCTGCAGTTCCTCGTCCTGGGCACGATCGTCAATCTCACCTTCTCGTTCGCCGACATCGTCTGTGTTCTGCTCGCCGGAAGCCTGATCGCCCGCCTCAAAGGATCGGCGCGCGCCCAGCGATGGATGCAGCGCGCGGGAGGAACGGTTCTCGTCGGGCTTGGACTGAACGTCGCCCTTCAGCGTAGTTGAGGCGCGTTACGGCGCGAACCGCGCCTCGCCGGACAGGGCTTCCTCCAACATCCGCTCATATTTGCGGCGCGGCACGTCGACCGCGCCGAAGCGCTTGAGGTGCTCGGTCGTGAACTGGGTATCGAGGAGCACGAAGCCTCGCTCGCGCAGGCGCTGCACCAGATGCACGAGGCAGACCTTCGAAGCGTCGGTCTCGCGCGAGAACATGCTCTCGCCGAAGAAAGCGCGGCCGAGCGAGACACCGTAGAGCCCGCCGACTAGGCGGCCTTCGCGCCAGGCTTCGACCGTATGGCAGTTGCCGAGTTCGAACAGACGGCCGTAGGCTTCGCGGATCGGGCCGTTGATCCAGGTCGAGCGGCGCACGTCACGACTCTCGGCGCAGCCGTCGATCACACCGGAAAAATCGCGGTCGAAGGCGATCTCGAAACGGCGTTGGCGGACGACTTTGGCGAGGCTCTTCGGCACGTGAAATCCGTCGAGCGGAATGACCCCGCGCGATTCCGGCCGGACCCAGAAGACTTCGGGATCGTCGGCGCTGTCGGCCATCGGAAAGACGCCCGACGCATAGGCCTTCAGGAGAAGGTCGGTCGGGATGCGTTCTCCGGGCGCGAAGGGACGGGACATCGCCGCCGGCTACGGCTCCTCGTCGGCCAGGTAGTTCTCGAGCCAGTGGATGTCGTAGTCGCCGTTCGCAATGTCGGGATTGCCGACGAGGTCGCGGAACAGCGGCAGCGTCGTCTTGATCCCGTCGACGACGAACTCGTCGAGCGCACGGCGCAACCGCATCATGCATTCGACCCGATTGCGGCCGTGCACGATCAGCTTGCCGATCAGGCTGTCGTAATAGGGCGGGATCTTGTAGCCGGAATAGACGCCGGAATCGACGCGGATGCCGAGGCCGCCCGGCGTGTGGAAATGGGTGATCGTGCCCGGCGAGGGCGTGAAGGTGCGCGGATCCTCGGCATTGATGCGGCACTCGATCGCGTGGCCCTGGAAGCGAACCTCGTCCTGCGTCACGGAGAGCCCGGCGCCCGAGGCCACGCGGATCTGCTCGTGGACGAGATCGATGCCGGTGATGGCCTCGGTGACGGGATGCTCGACCTGAAGACGAGTGTTCATCTCGATGAAATAGAACTCGCCGTTCTCGTAGAGGAACTCGATCGTGCCGGCGCCGGAATAGCCGAGGTCGGCGATCGCCTTGGCGCAGGTTGCGCCGATGCGTTCGCGCTCCTCTGCGTTAAGAGCGGGCGAGGGCGCCTCTTCCCAGACCTTCTGGTGGCGGCGCTGCAGGGAGCAATCGCGTTCGCCGAGATGGATGGCGCCGCCGATGCCGTCGCCGAACACCTGCACTTCGATGTGGCGGGGCTTTTCGAGGTATTTTTCGATGTAGACTTCGTCATTGCCGAAAGCGGCGCCAGCCTCGGTGCTTGCCGTCTGCAAGGCCTGGACCAGATCTTCCTCGCTGCGCGCCACCTTCATGCCGCGGCCACCGCCACCGGCAGTCGCCTTGATGATGACGGGATAACCGATCTCCGCGGCGATCCGCCTGGCGTCGGCCGGGTCGCTGACAGCGCCTTCCGAGCCTGGCACGACCGGAATGCCGAGGCGCTTGGCAGTGCGCTTGGCCTCGATCTTGTCGCCCATGATGCGGATGTGGTCGCCGGACGGACCGATGAAGGTGATGCCGTGCGCTTTCAGGATATCGGCGAACTTCGCATTCTCCGACAGGAAGCCGTAGCCGGGATGGACGGCGTCGGCTCCGGTGATCTCGCAGGCGGCGACGATCTGGTGAATATTGAGGTAGCTGTCGCGCGCCGCCGGCGGGCCGATGCAGACGCTTTCGTCGGCGAGGCGCACATGCATTGCGTCGGCGTCGGCGGTGGAATGGACCACGACCGTCTGGATGCCGAGTTCCTTGCAGGCGCGCAGGACTCTGAGCGCGATCTCGCCGCGATTGGCGATGAGTATCTTCTGGAACATGGCGTGCGCCTTTCCGTCCCTACTCGATCACGACGAGAGGTTCGCCATATTCGACCGGCTGAGCATCCTTGAACAGGATCGCCGTTACCGTGCCGGAGCGCGGCGAGGGGATCTGGTTCATGGTCTTCATCGCCTCGATGATGAGGAGCGTCTGGCCCTCGCGGACCTGCTGGCCGACCTCGATGAAAGGCTTGGCGTCGGGCGAGGGCGCCGAATAGGCGGTGCCGACCATCGGCGAGGGGACGGCATTCTTCGAAGGATCGGCCGCGGCAGCCGGCGCCAACGGAGCGGCTGCGGCGGCAGGGGCCGCCGCCGGGATTGGGGCGGCGGGAGCCGCATAGGCCTGCACATTGATCTGTCGCGACACGCGGATGCGCAGGTCTCCCTGCTCGACCTCGATCTCGGACAGATTGGTGTCATCCAGGATGCTGGCCAGATCGCGGATCAGCTGCTGGTCGATACCGGCTTTCTTGGTCGACATATGGCGTTTCCTTATCGTTTGGTCAGATCCGCGCGGCGAGCGCCTGGAGAGCCAGGACATAGCCGAGCGGACCGAAACCGCAGATCATTCCGGTCGCGACAGGCGCGATCATGGTCTTATGGCGGAATTCCTCGCGGGCGTGGATGTTGGAGAGATGGACTTCGGCGACCGGCAACGGCTGGACAGCGCGGATCGCGTCGTGGAGGGCAATGGAGGTGTGACCGTAGGCGCCGGGATTGATGACGAGACCCTTCGCCTTCGATCCTGCCTCCTGAATCCAGTCGACCAGCGCGCCCTCGTGGTTCGACTGGCGGAATTCGACGTCAAGGCCGAGCCGGGCTGCTTCCGCCCTGCAATCTTCCTCAATCATCGCCAGCGTCTTGCCGCCATAGATGCCGGGCTCGCGAATGCCCAGCATGTTGAGGTTCGGGCCGTTGAGGACGTAAATCAGTTTCGTCATTCAGCAATCCATTCCGGCACGGTGGCCGCGGGCGCGGGCCGCCCACCGGTTCGGCTTAAAGTGTGCGCCGCCAAGCGCAAGGCCCTTGTCGCAATGTCCACAAACGCGCGGCGCGAATGGCGGGTATTTCAGCAGGTTTCGCTACCACAGCCCCGGGCGAGCGCAACCTTTTCCTCGAGCACTGCCTTGCCGAGTGCTCCGAAAACGACCTCCTTGCCGACCACGTAGGACGGGGTGCCGGTGATCGCCAGCTTGTTGGCGAGATCGAACGTCGCCTCGAAGCCGGCGACAATCTGCGGGTTCTGCATTTCCTTGCGCAGGGCGGCTTCATCGGCCCCGAGGGACAGGGCGATGCGCATCGCGCTCTCCTCAGTCGCGCGAGACGCGCCCATGAGCGCCAGATGGAACTCGGACCATCTTTCAGGCATCAGCGCGCGGAACGCGGTCGAGACGACGTGGGCCTTCTGCGAGTCAGGTCCGAGGATCGGGAATTCCTTGTAGACGACGCGGACGTTCGGGTCGTCCTTCACCAGCGCCTGCATGTCGGGGAAAGCGCGTTTGCAGTAACCGCAATTGTAATCGAAGAACTCGACAAGGGTGACGTTTCCCTGCGGATTTCCGCCCCAGCCGTCGTTCTTGCCGCTGAAGATCTGGTCCTTCTGGGTCAGAATCGTCGACTGTTGGGCGATCTTCTGCTTTTCTTCCTGCTTCGCCTCCAGCGCGGCCTGGACCTCGACCATCAGCTCGGGGTTGGCGAGAAGATAATCGCGCACGACCTCTTCGATCTGAGCGCGTCCGCCGTCTGACGTCATCATCTCGGTCGGCGGAGCGGCTGCGACCGCCGGCCGCTGGCCGGAGTAGAAGCCGAAACCAAGCATCGCGGCGGAGATCGCAAGCCCCGCCAGGCCGAATGCGAGTGTCTTTTTCATCTTGGTTCCAGTCCTTCCTGCGCCCGCGAACGGGTCATTTACGCTTCTTGCCCGCTTCGCGGAAGTTGATGATGTCCTGGGCGCGTATCCATCCCGGCGAGCCCTGCTTGAGCTTCGTCTGGGCCCGCGCGGCAAAGACCTTGGCGTCGAGATACTTGCCCGAATAATACTCGCCTTCGGCGCTGGCGAGCTCGGCCAGGCCGATTTCCCCCATCTGGCCGTAGGCCTGCGCCAGCGGCCGGTAGGCGGACGGGTTTTCCCGGTCGCGCTCGATGCCCTTGCTGATTTCGGCCGCCGCGCGTTTCACGGCGTCCGGCTTGCCGATGGCGAGCAGTGCCTGTCCGTAGCTGACATTGAGCAGCCCGGAATGGGAGGCGTCGAGCTTGACGGCTTTGGCATAGGCGTCGGCGGCATCGGAAGCCCTGTTCGCCTTCATCAGGATGTCGCCGCGCAGCTCGTGAAAATAGGCATTCTGCGGCTGCTGCTTGATCAGCGCCTCGATCTTGGTCAGCGCAGCGCGCGGATTGCCGTAGAGATAGGTCGTGATCGCGTCGCCGTAGAGAGCCGGCAGTCCGCGCGAATCCTTGCGGAACATGCGCGACGTCGCACCCTGGCCGCCGGTGAAGGCGGCGATCTTCGCGCGCATCATATCATGCCTGAGCTGTAGCGCCGGCGGGTCCGTCTTGTCGAAATTCGAGCTCTTCTTCGCGCGCTCGGTCAGGTTGGCGATACGGTCGCGCGGCATCGGGTGGCTGACCTGGTAGGGGTCGACGCGCGCGCCGCTCAGCGCCAGCGCGCTCTGGAAACGCCCGAAGGTCTTCAGCATGCCTTGCGCCGACTGGCCGGTCGCATCGAGGTAGCGAAGGGCCGCGATGTCGGCCGCGGACTCCTCCGTGCGCTGGTAGCCCAGCAGCGTGCGACGCGCGGCCTCCGCGCCGCCCATGGCGATGCCGGTGCCGGCACGCCCCAGATCGCCGGAATTGGTCGCCGCGCCCGCGACCGACGCCCCGATGCCGAGCAGGGAGGCGACGATGGCCATGGTCTGGGCGCGGGCGAGCTGGTCGCGCAGCCGTTCCTGGTGATTGTCGGCGAGGTGGCCGGCCTCGTGCGCGATGACGCCGATGATCTCGTTGGGGGTCTCAGCCGTCATCAGCGCGCCGGTGTTGATGAACATGCGGCGGCCTGCGACGAAAGCGTTGAAGCTGTCGTCGTTGACGAGGACGATGTCGACGCCGGCCTTGGTCAAGCCGGCGACCTTCAAGATCGGGCGGACATAGTCGCGAACAAGCGCTTCGATCTCGGCGTCGCGGACGATCGGAAGGCTGCGCTGCTGCGCATTCGCGGAAGGTGCAAACCACGTCGTCGGAACCGCGACCGCAGCCGCGAGCGCGGCGCGCGAAAAGCGCTTCACCCAGCTGCTGTTCGGTCTGTGAGCGGTCATGTCGGGGGCTACACCTAGACGAGCATCGGGACGATTAAAAGGCGAAACGGGGCGTTCCTGAACTTGTGATCCCCACACCATTCCGGCAAATGTGCGGCGCACCCTGCAGACCGGAGCATTCATGGCAATATCAATCTCCCGCCGCAGCCATATCGAGCCGTTCCACGCGATGGACGTGCTTGCGGAGGCGAACCGGCTGCGCCAGCAAGGTCTGGACGTCATCTCGATGGCCGTCGGACAGCCGTCCGGGGCAGCGCCAATAGCGGTGAGGGAGGCGGCCGTCCGCGCGCTTGCCACCGGGCGCATCGGCTATACCGACGCCTTGGGGACGGCGGCGTTGCGGGACGCCATCGCGCACCACTACGCCGACCATTACGGGATCGAGGTAGCGCCGGGGCGTGTCATCGTGACGACCGGCTCGTCCGCGGCCTTCAACCTCGCATTCCTGGCGATGTTCGATCCCGGCGACCGGGTGGCGATCACGTCGCCGGGCTATCCGGCGTATCGGAACATTCTCGCGGCGCTAGGGCTCGAAGTGGTCGAGATCGAGCTCGGCGATGCCGGTTATCTGACCGCGGATCTGCTGGAGCAGGCGCATGCGAGGTCGCCGCTCGCGGGTGTGCTGTTCGCCAGTCCCGCGAACCCCACGGGCGCGGTCATTCCCGCCGACGAATTGTCCCGCATTGTCGAGAAGGCGAGAGCGCTCGCCATCTCCGTCATTTCGGACGAGATCTATCACCGCCTTGCCTATGCCGCCCCCGACATGACCGCGCTCAGCCTGGGTGACGACATGGTCGTCATCAACTCCTTCTCGAAATACTACTGCATGACGGGCTGGCGGATCGGCTGGATGATCGTGCCCGACGAACTCGTCCGTGCGATCGAGCGATTGCAGCAGAGCCTCTACATCTCCGCTCCGGAACTGTCGCAGATCGCCGCCTGCGAAGCTTTCGGGGCGACGGCGGAGCTGGAGGCGATCAAGGACACCTACCGCCGGAACCGCGAGTTGCTGCTACGGCGGCTGCCGGAACTGGGCTTCCGCATCGCCGCGCCGATGGACGGTGCGTTCTACGCCTACTGCGACGTATCGGCCCACACGAATGACAGCATGGATTTCGCGCGGCGCATGATCGCAGAAGCGCATGTCGCGGCGACGCCGGGCCACGATTTCGATGTCGCCAACGGCAACCGCTTCATGCGGTTCTCCTATGCGGGGAGCTTCGAAGAAATGGAGACCGCCATGCACCGGCTGGACGAGTGGCTGAAGTGAGCGACGTGGCCGCCGATATCGAGAGCGTCCTGGCCGACATCGCCGCGGAGATGGCGGCCCGTCCCGACCGGGGCGAGGTCGCGACCTATATTCCGCAACTGGCCAAAGTGAATGTCGGCCAGTTCGGCATCGCTGTCGCGTTGAATGATGGCCGGCTGATCGCAAGCGGCGACGCCGACGTCCCGTTCTCGATCCAGAGCGTGTCCAAGGTCTTCACCTTGACGCTGGCGCTCGGGAAGATCGGCGATACGCTGTGGAAGCGGGTCGGGCGCGAACCGTCCGGCAACCCGTTCAACTCGATCGTCCAGCTGGAGCACGAGCACGGCATTCCGCGCAATCCGTTCATCAATGCGGGTGCCGTCGTCGTCACGGATGTCGTCCTTGCCGGCCACGAACCGCGCGAAGCGATCGGCGAGATCCTGCGCTTCATCCAGTTCCTAGCGGATGACGAGACGATCTACATCGACCGCGAGGTCGCCGCGTCGGAACAGGCGACCGGATACCGCAACGTGGCGCTGGCCAACTACATGCGCTCGTTCGGCAACATCACCCATGCGCCGGAAATGTCGCTTGGGGTCTACTATCATCATTGCGCCATTGCGATGTCGTGCCGCCAGCTCGCGCTGGCGGGGCGCTTCCTGGCCCACGGCGGGCGCCATCCCGATACCGGTCATTCGGTGGTCTCGGCAGAACGCGCGCGTCGCATCTGCGCGCTGATGCTCACCTGCGGCCACTATGACGGATCGGGGGATTTCGCCTTTCGCGTCGGCATTCCAGGCAAGAGCGGCGTCGGTGGCGGCATCCTGTGCATCGTGCCGGGGGTGGCATCGATCGCGGTCTGGTCGCCCGGCCTCAACCAGAACGGCAACTCCAAGCTCGGATCGATCGCGCTGGAAAAGCTCGCCAAGGCGATGAACTGGTCGCTCTTCGCGCCCAGGCCACCGCAGGCGATGTGACCCCCAAGCGCCTCGGCAATCCCGGCCGACAAGTTTTCCGTCCGAATCCTGATCCAGAAAATGAAAAGCCCGCGTGGCCTGTCGGCTGCGCGGGCTTTTCACAAGTTTTCAACGATCAGAAGAAGCTCTTGCGCTGCCACCAACCGCCCTTCTTGGGCTTGTCCTCGGGCACCGGTTCGACCACGGTCGAACTGACCTTCGGAACGACCGGGGCGTCGATGTCGGCAGCGGTGACGCGCCGGCGTGTCGGCCGCGCGGGCTGCTCCTCGGCGACCGGGGCTTCCACCTGTTCGGCGGTGGCAGCGACGGGCTCCGGCTCGGCGACGACCGGTGCAGCAACAGCGACCTCGGCTTCTGCGACAGCCTTCGCCTTGCGCGGTGCGCGCTTGGGCTTCTTGGCCGGGGCCTCGGCTTCAACAGCGGTCTCGGCTTCTACGACTGCCGCCGTGACTTCGGGCTGCTCCTGCACTACCGCGACAGCCGGAGCGGGGGCGATGAAGCCCTCCTCCTCGGCAAATTCCAGCTCGGTGCTCTGGGCCTCGCCTGCAACTTCGTCCGTATCACGGCGATTTCGCTTGCCGCCCCGCTTGCCCCTACGGCGCTTCTTGCCGTCGCCATCTGGGCTCGCAGGTGCCGATGCGACCGTGGCTTCGGCGCCATCCTCCTCGTCGCCACCGACATCTTCGACTTCGACTCCGCCTTCACCGTCCTCGTCGGACGAAGCGGCGTCGAAACCTGCCTGATCGGCCGGACGCTGGGCCTGCTCGGCGCCATCGCGGTCGCGACCGCCGCGCCGACGCCGGCGCCGGCGCCGCTTCTTGCGCGAACCATCATCGGCTTCGCCGTCCCGGCGCTCGCCCTGGGCCTGCTGGGCCGGGCGTTCGCGGGCCTCGCTCTCGACGACGTCCTCCTGCTCCTCGACCTCATCGATGATCTCGTCTTCTTCCTCCACCGGGGCGGCGATCGGAAGTTCGGTGATGGTCGTCACGACCGGCCGCTCGACAGGGGCGCCGCGCGTGATCGCGTAGAGCTGGCTGCCCAGCGTCTCGTCCGCCTCCATCGAGATCGTCAGGCCGAAGCGCTCCTCGAGTTCGGACAGGTTGCGGCGCTTGTGGTTGAGCACGTAGAGCGCGGTCGCCGACGGCGTGCGCACTGTGATGTGGCTGCGCGCATCCTTGATCAGGAACTCCTCGATCGCGCGAACGACATGCAGCGCAACCGACGAGTCGGAACGGATGTGGCCGGTGCCGCCGCAATGAGGGCAGGGCTTCATCGTCGATTCGAGCACGCTGGCGCGGATACGCTGGCGCGACATTTCGAGCAGGCCGAAATGTGAGATGCGCCCGACCTGGATGCGCGCCCGATCGTTCTTCAGATTGTCCTTGAGCTTCTTCTCGACCGCGCGATTGTTGCGGTTCTCCTCCATGTCGATGAAGTCAATGACGATCAGGCCGGCCAGATCGCGCAGGCGCAACTGGCGGGCGACTTCCTCGGCCGCCTCCAGGTTGGTGTGGAGCGCCGTCTCTTCGATGGAGTGTTCCTTGGTGGAGCGCCCCGAGTTGACGTCGATCGCGACCAGCGCCTCGGTCTGGTTGATGATGATGTAGCCGCCCGACTTGAGCGTCACCTGCGGCTGCAGCATGCGGTCGAGCTGCGCCTCGATGCCGTTGCGCGCGAACATCGGTATGGGGTCGCGGTAGGGCTGAACCACCTTGGCGTGGCTCGGCATCAGCATCCGCATGAAGTCCTTGGCCTCGCGATAGCCTTCATCGCCGGCGACAAGGATTTCCTCGATGTCCTTGTTGTAGAGATCGCGAACCGAGCGTTTGATCAGCGAGCCTTCCTCATAGACGAGGGCAGGGGCCGTCGACTGCAGCGTCAGGGTGCGCACGGTCTCCCACATCCGCATCAGGTACTCGTAGTCGCGCTTGATCTCGGCCTTGGTCCGGTTTGCGCCGGCGGTGCGCAGGATCACGCCCATGCCCTGCGGAACCTCGAGATCCTCGACGAGATCCTTCAGGCGCTTTCGGTCGACGGCCGAAGTGATCTTGCGCGAGATGCCGCCACCGCGCGCGGTGTTCGGCATCAGCACCGAATAGCGCCCGGCAAGCGACAGATAGGTGGTCAGCGCCGCGCCCTTGTTGCCGCGCTCTTCCTTGACGACCTGCACCAGCAGGATCTGCCGGCGCTTGATCACTTCCTGGATCTTGTACTGGCGGCGATTCGGGCGGCGCGGCGCGCGGCTCGGCAATTCTTCGAGCGCATCCTCGGCACCGACGGACTCGACGTCCTCTTCGCCGTTGCCGGCGCCGGAGATCTCTTCGACATCGCCCGAATGATCCGAATCGGACTCGTTGTTTCGCGCGGCCTCGTCGACGCTCTCCGAAACGCTCTCGGAGTCGGTCGCGGCAAGCATCGTCTTGCCCTCATCCGGCTCGTCCGACGGTTCGGGCGACTCGTCGAACACAGGCGAAGCGTCCGACGCTTCGGACTCGGGCGCTGCAAACGCATCGCCGGCCGCCTCTTGCGGCTCGTCAAAGGCCGCAGGCTGGGCTTCTTCGCCCTCCTCGACCTCGGAGTCGGCCTTCACTGCTTGTTCGGGACCGCGTCGGCTCTGGTCGCTGTTCCGGCCCCGGTTCTTTCCGCCGCGGCGGCGGCGGGACTTCTTGTCGTCTTCCTCGGCCTCGTCGGCTTCGGCGTCTTCGGCATCCGCCTTCAGCAAGGCCTGCCGGTCGGCCAGCGGTATCTGGTAGTAGTCGGGATGGATCTCGCTAAAGGCGAGGAAGCCGTGGCGGTTGCCGCCATATTCGACGAAAGCCGCCTGCAGCGACGGCTCGACCCGCGTTACGCGGGCGAGATAGATATTGCCGCGAAGCTGTTTCTTGTCTCTCGATTCGAAATCGAATTCTTCGATCCGGTTACCGCGGGTGACGACGACACGTGTTTCCTCCGGGTGGGAGGCGTCTATCAGCATCTTGTTGGGCATTATGTCCTGTCTCCCCGGCAGCCGGAAGCCGCGCCATACGCCGCAGCATTTGCTGCGAGGGGCGGTCGTCGATCGTGCCGGATAATGAAATGTCCGCGTTCGGGCTCATCGGCGCCGAAATCCGGGCACGCGCGGCCGAAATGGCGCGGGAACGTCCCAGGAATCTCGTGGTGGCGCCTGATAACATGGTGTGGCCCGGCGGCTCCTTTTTTCAACCAAGGCCCGAAAATGCCGGACCAGCTCTTTTGCTCATACAGAGCCGGCGCGAAACAGGCGTTTCGGCCGTTTTCCTCACATAAAGGGTTCCGAACAACCGGAAACGCCCTGAAGAAATTCAAGAAAGTCGCTTCGACCTGGTTCGGAACGTCGCTCGCGGTCTTTGCTGGCCGGCATAGTGAGGACATGCTGGCAGCTGAGCCGCGCGGCTCCGGGCATTGAAGTGACCCTAGGGTTGCTTTTATGGTTTGACAGGGGCGATGGCAACCCTGATTTCCACGCCGGCAAAACGACCCTGAACCGGTCGCCCGCCGACCGACAATGGCAATGCTTGGTTAACCAAATGTCGCTACCAATCGTTAACGAACGCGTAGGTGCCTCAAGAACATAGGAAGGCCGGGCGGCCGCAAACCAGGGGGAGCGCAATTGTCCAGTCTGCCAGGCCGTTTCTTGCCTTTTCCTGGGTTTGTCTCCGGCTTTGCGGCGCGGATTCTCGCGGCGGTTTTTTGTCTGGTGATTCTCGGCGGCCTCGCGCGGGCCGAAGAACCGCGTGGCGATTTGCTGCGCGCAACGCAATTCACCATTGCGGGCGACGCGACCCGAGTGCGGCTGGTGCTGCATTTCGACCGCGAGCCTCCTGCGCGATGGTTCCTGCTGCGCTCGCCGCACCGCCTTGTGATTGACTTCCCCGAAGCGGCATTCGCGATCGATCCGGCAACCCTCACGTCGCGAGGACTGGTGCGTGACATCCGCTACGGCCAGATCGACGCGGGCCGTTCGCGCATGATCGTCGGAGGCAAGGGGCCGTTCAAGGTCGAAGCGTTTGACGTGCTGAAGAACGAGACGTCGCCCGGCTACCGGCTCGTCGTCGATCTGACGGCCGCGGGCGAAAGGCAGTTCGAGGAGGCACTCCTGCTTCAGGCGGACAAGACCGGTTCGACCGCGGCTCCAAAGGGCGACCGTCTCGGCGAACCTGCGACCTCGACGGCGCCGAAGCGCTTCACGATCGTGCTCGATGCGGGTCATGGCGGAATCGATGGCGGGGCCGCGGGGCTGACCGGCACCGTCGAGAAGGACATCACGCTCGCCTTCGCGTTCGAGTTGAAACAGAGCCTCGATCAGTCCGGCCGATACGCCACGGTGATGACGCGCGAGAAGGACGAGTTCCTGCGCCTCGATGACCGTGTTCGTATCGCGCGGCAGGCGGAGGCGGATCTGTTCATTTCGATACACGCCGACACGATCCACGCACGCGGTGTGAATGGCGCCACGGTCTACACTGTGTCCGACCGCGCCTCCGACGAAGACGCCCGTGCGCTCGCAGAGCGCGAGAACCTTGCCGACCAAGTGGCGGGGATCGACGTTTCGGACGAGAATCGCGATGTTGCCGACATCCTCACCGATCTTGTCCGGCGCGAAACCCACTCCTTCTCGCTGCGGTTTGCGAGATCGCTGGTGGGCGAGCTTTCGACAGAGATCGAGATGATCAAGAACCCGCATCGCTCGGCCGGATTCCGTGTGCTGCGCGCGCCCGATGTTCCTTCCGTCCTGGTCGAACTCGGCTATCTTTCCGACGCCGGCGACGAGATGAGGCTGAATGATCCGGAATGGCGAAAGAAGGCGATAGGCAGCATTTCGTCCGCGATCGCCGCCTTTGCCGGTGATCGCGCGGGAGCCGGAGGATGAGGAAGCCGGTCTTGCATCGCGTTGCAGGAAGGCTACATCGGTGCCAATAAGCCCTTGTTCCTTCGAAGAAGGCTGGACCTTGCCGCAATTTCCACACAAGGCGCGCACAAGGAAAGCCCGAGGCGCAGCCCGGGAGCGGCGGACGCTTGCTGCGACGCGGTCGCAATTGCGTAGGGCCGGATCGGTAGTGGAGCGAGCATGATTCGACTGATCGGATATTTCTTCGGCATCGGCGTCGCGCTGGCCCTGCTCGTGGCCGGCGGCGTTGCCGTCTACCTGTCGCAGGTGACGAAGGACCTTCCCGATTACGAGGTGCTGGCGAACTACGAGCCGCCTGTCACCACGCGCATTCACGCATCCGATGGCGCGCTGATGGCCGAGTTTGCGCGCGAAAAGCGCCTCTTCCTGCCGATCCAGGCCGTGCCCGACCGCGTCAAGGCGGCGTTCCTGTCGGCCGAGGACAAGAATTTCTATCAGCATCCGGGTGTCGACGTGACTGGCCTCTTCCGCGCCGTCGTCACCAACATCAAGAATGCCGGCTCCGGCCGCCGTCCCGTCGGCGCTTCGACGATCACGCAGCAGGTCGCGAAGAACTTCCTGCTCGATTCGACACAGAGCTACGATCGCAAGATCCGCGAAATGATCCTCTCGTTCCGCATCGAGCAGGCCTATTCGAAGGACCGGATCTTCGAACTCTATCTGAATGAGATCTTCTTCGGGCTGAATGCCTACGGCATCGCCGGCGCTGCGTTGACCTATTACGACAAGTCGGTGAACGAACTGACGGTCGCGGAAGCCGCCTATCTCGCTGCGCTGCCCAAGGGACCGTCCAACTATCATCCCTTCCGTCACACCGATCGCGCGATCGAGCGCCGCAATTGGGTGATCGACCAGATGGTCGACAACGGCTACGTGTCGAAGGACGAAGGCGAAAAGGCCAAGGCGACCGGACTGGACGTGAAGCCGCGCCGAACCGGCACCTATCTCTTCGCGGGCGAGTATTTTACCGAAGAAGTGAGGCGCGAGATCATCGCCCGCTATGGCGAAACAGCGCTCTACGAAGGCGGTCTTTCGGTTCGCGCAACCATCGATCCGCAGATGCAGATCGAGGCCCGTCAGGCACTGCACAACGGCCTGATCAAGTTCGACACGCTGCGCGGCTATCGCGGCCCGGAAAAGCAAATCGACATCTCCGGCGACTGGGGCGTTCCGCTGGGCGAGGTCAAGGCGCTTTATGACGTGCCCGAATGGCGGCTTGCCGTCGTGCTCGCGGCCGACGACACCGGGATCAGGCTGGGATTGCAGCCGGGCCGCGAAGTCTCCGGCGACCTGTCGAAGGAGCGCGAGGAGATCAGCCTCACCGAAGCCGACATGAGCTGGGCAATGCGGCATGTAGTCAAGGGGCAGCGCGTCAAGGCGAAGTCACCCGCCGAGGTGCTTGCGCCCGGAGACGTGGTCTATGTCGAGAAAGCCGGCGAGAATGGCGGGTGGATCCTGAGGCAACGTCCGTCGGTGGAAGGCGCGCTCATCGCAATGGACCCGCACACCGGCCGCGTGCTGGCCATGGCCGGCGGCTTCTCATTCGCCTCGTCGGAATTCAATCGTGCGACGCAGGCGATGCGTCAGCCGGGCTCTTCGTTCAAGCCTTTCGTCTACGCGGCCGCCCTCGACAACGGCTATACGCCGGCCTCGGTTGTGCTCGACGCGCCGATCACGATCCGGCAGGGCAATCAGGTGTGGGAGCCGAAGAATTATGGCGGCGAGTCGGCAGGACCGTCGACGCTTCGTGCCGGCATCGAGCGCTCGCGTAACCTGATGACGGTGCGCCTGGCCAACGACATGGGCATGAAGCTCGTTGCGGAATATTCCGAGCGTTTCGGCATCTACGACAATCTGGCGCCTTATCTGCCGATGGCGCTTGGCGCCGGCGAGACCACGGTCATGCGGCTGGTCACGGCCTATGCGATCATCGCCAACGGCGGCAAGGAAGTGAAGCCATCGCTGATCGACCGCATCCAGGACCGCTACGGCAAGTCGGTCTACAAGCATGATTCGCGCTCATGCGAAGGTTGCGTTGCCGAAAGCTGGCAGGACCAGCCGGAACCGAACATCGTCGACAATTCCGAGCAGGTGCTCGATCCGATGACCGCCTATCAGATCACCTCGATGATGGAAGGCGTCATCAAGCGCGGAACGGCGGTGATCCTGTCCGACCTCGGTCACCCGATCGCGGGCAAGACCGGAACGACGAACGAGGAGAAGGATGCCTGGTTCGTCGGTTTCACGCCCGATCTCGTGGTGGGTGTATTCATGGGCTACGACAACCCCGTGCCGATGGGCAAGGGTTCGACCGGCGGCGGTCTGGCGGCGCCGATCTTCAAGGAATTCATGCAGGTCGTGCTCAAGGACAAGCGTCCCGTGGACTTCCGTGTGCCGGAGGGGATGAAGCTCATCGCCGTCAACCGCAAGACCGGCATGCGCGCCGGCAAGGGCGAGCCCGGCGCCATCATCGAGGCGTTCAAGCCCGGCACCGGCCCGGCCGACACCTACTGGGTGATCGGCTCCGACATGGCCGCGGGCTCCGCCGAGGAGATATCGCCCTCGGCGAACCGGGCGATCCAGACTGGCGGCGGTGGTCTTTACTGACCTGTCGAGCTGCCCGGGTTTCCTCGCCAGACTTTCCTTTACACCTGCGCGGGCCGTCCCTATGGTCCGCGCCGATTCAAAACCCCATGCAGGAAAAGAACAGCGCATGCGCGCCGAAACCGAAAAACGCGTCGACGAGATCAGGCAGGCCATAAGCCTGCTGAGGAGGCATCTTTGACTGGGATCAGGCAGTCAAGAGGCTCGACTATCTGAACAACCGCGCCGAGGACGGCGATCTCTGGAACAAGCCGGCGGAAGCCCAGGCCCTGATGCGCGAACGCCAGGGCCTCGACGACGGCATTCGCGCCGTGACCGAACTCACCCGCAAGCTCGAGGACAATATCGAGCTGATCAAGATGGGCGAGGAAGAGGGCGACCAGTCCATCGTGGACGAAGCGGAAGCCTCCATCCAGTCGATGTCGGGCGAGGTTCGTGCCCGGCAGATCGAAACGATGCTCTCGGGCGAGGCGGATGCCAACGACACCTATCTCGAAGTCCACGCCGGCGCCGGCGGCACCGAGAGCCAGGACTGGGCGTCAATGCTCCTGCGCATGTATACGCGCTGGGCGGAGCGCCGGGGCTTCAAGGTGGAATACCTCGAGGATCACGCCGGTGAAGAGGCGGGCATCAAATCGGCCACCGTCCTGATCAAGGGGCACAATGCCTATGGCTGGTTGAAGACCGAATCGGGCGTGCATCGTCTCGTTCGCATCAGCCCCTACGATTCGAATGCCCGGCGCCATACGTCGTTCGCCAGTGTCTGGGTCTATCCGGTCATCGACGATTCGATCGACATCCAGGTGAGCGAGGCGGATGTCCGCATCGACACCTATCGCGCCTCCGGCTCCGGCGGACAGCACGTCAACACGACCGATTCGGCGGTCCGCATCACCCATATCGCGACCGGGATCGCAGTTGCCTGCCAGGCGGAACGGTCGCAGCACAAGAACAAGGCGAAGGCCTGGGAAATGCTGCGCTCGCGCCTCTATGAGGAAGAGCTGAAGAAACGCGAAGCGGCTGCGAACGCTTCGGAGGCGTCGAAGGCGGACATCGGCTGGGGCCACCAGATCCGGTCCTACGTGCTGCAGCCCTACCAGATGGTGAAAGACCTGCGCACGGGCATGGAAAGCTCGAGCCCGTCGGACGTGCTCGACGGCAAGATCGATGATTTCATGGAAGCGTCGCTGGCGCAGCGGATATCCGGCAGCGCCGGAGAAGCCGTCGCCGACATCGACTGACCTGATCAGATCAGGTCGGCGATCGCTTTGCCCGCCTTAATGAACTTGAGCGGGTTGAGAGGTTTGCCGTCGCGGCGAACCTCGTAGTGGAGGTGGGGACCTGTCGACCGTCCAGTCGTGCCGACCCGGCCGACCACGTCGCCCGGTTCGAGCTTGTCGCCGACGGCGACGAGGATCTTGCTCATGTGGGCATAGCGGGTGGTCAGCCCGTTTCCGTGATCGACTTCGACCATTCGGCCGTAGCCGCCGTTCCAGCCGGCCGACACCACGGTGCCGGCGCCGGAGGCGCGGACGCTCGAGCCGGTCGTGGCGCGGAAGTCCATCCCGGCATGCAGGGCAGGGGTGCCGAGCAGCGGATCCTTGCGGACGCCGAAGCTGCTGGACACCTGCTTGCCGGGGGCCGGGTTCGAGATCGGCAGCTGCCGGGCTTTCGACTTGACGGCGTCAAGGGCGGTGAGCGCCTCGTCGAGTTCGTCGACGACGGCGTCGAACTGCATGGTCTTGTCGAGAGGAACCAGCGGACCGCCGACCGAATTCGTCCCGTATTCCTTGGCGGCTGACAGGCCAGCATCTTCAAGCGCATCGGAGATGGCGCCAGCGGTGCGATAGGCCTTCTCCGTCATCGACTTCAGCCGCTCGACCTGGTCGGTCTCGATCGAGCGCAGGGATTGATTGATCGAGACGAACAGGCGGTCGGCATTGTCCGCCGCCGAAAGGTTCTGGCTTCCGGGCCGCAGTTCCGGGAAGAGGCTGGCGATCGTCGGCGATATGGCGGTGCCGAGCCCGGCGCGGACATCGGGGCGCGGCAAGGGTGTCGGGACTGCGTCTTCGGACAGGCTCTTCAGACCGTCCGCGCCATCGAGGAGAGGCCCGATCTTGGCCTGGCGCTCCGCCAATTCCTGCTGACGGGAGATCAGCTCGCCGACCTTCTCTTCCATCATCTGCTGATCGAGGAGCTGCCGGCTGGTGATGCGGTCGACCTGGGATCGCAGGGCCGAGATGCGGTCTTCATAAGCCTGCTGCATGCGGGCTTGCCGCGCGACGGTCGCGCCGATCAGGTCATCGCGCAGGACAAGATAGGATGTGGCCAGAAGATAGCCGATGGCAACCGCGGCGAAAGCCGACCCAGCCGCCGCCGCGATCCACGGCCTGACGGTGAAGTGACGGATCTGATCGCCCCTGGCGATGATGACGGTATGCGGTTCCTTGCGCTTGCCGAAGATCGTGGACTGACGAGACTGGCTCACTGGGGTCACTCTTCTCACCTGGAGACGAGTGCGATTACACATTGTTAGGGTTAACAAAGGTTTTTCGGCAGCCCGGCATTGCCCAGATTTTCGGCAATAGCCGCGCCTATTCGGCGTTGCCGAGCGTTCTGGCCGCGGCGAGGACCTCTTCCGCGTGGCCAGCGACCCGGACCTTTCGCCAGATTCGGACGATCCTGCCGGCGGGGTCGATCAGGAAGGTGGTTCGTTCGACCCCCATATACTCGCGTCCGTACATGCTCTTCTTCGTCCACACGCCGTAGTCCTCGACCGTCTGCCGCGTCTCGTCGGAGAGGAGGTCGACAGTCACGCCATGTTTGGCGCGGAAGCGCTCCTTCGTCTTTGGACCGTCGGGGGAAATGCCGATGACGTCGACGCCGATGTCGTCGAACTCGGGTTTCAGCCTGGAGAAGTCCTTCGCCTCGCTGACGCAGGCGTCGCCGCCGTCCTTGCAGAAGAAGTAGAGGACCAGCGGCTTGCCCTTCGAGTCCGCCAGTCTGCCTACACCGCCGCCTGCCTTCGGAAGCTCGAAACCGGGAGCGACGCCGCCTTCATCCAGATCAGCCATAACTGCGCCCTTGTTGATGATTATCCGCCGGGTTTCGCGCATACAGTGATCGAGGAGGATTCGTCCATGTCGAAGGCAGTCCCGAGGCCGACCAGGTAGCTTGTTGGAGCATATCGCCCCCAAACACGAGAAGATCAGGTTCCGCCGCGAGGAGATCGTCCGGCTGGGCGATCTGCCGTCCGCGGGAGGGCAGGAGCGCATCGTCCCCGAACCTAAGGCGAGTTTCGGGATAGTGGTCGTCATAGGCTGGATGCTGGCGTTTCTCCTCGTCGTCGCCTGCGCCATTCCGGCAGCCCTTTTCCTGTTCGGCATCCCCGGCATCGGCGGCGAACGCATCCGCGCCGAGGCGGAGGCCGCCTTGACCCGCCTAGCCGGTTTCGACGTGGACGCCGAGATGGGCGATCCGCGACTTTCCGTCGACGGGTCGCGCTTCCTCGCGCTTCAGGTCGATGACGTCCGCATCAGCGACGGCCGGGAAGGCACCAGCCTCGTCGAGGCCGGATCGCTGCGGTTCGGGCTGCGTTTTCTGCCTCTGCTCTCCGGGAAGGTCCAGCTTGGCAGTGCCGGGGTGGAGGATGCGATCATCAGGCTTCCGTCGCTTCCGGGAAGCGGAGGCGCAAACGCCGCTCTCGGAGCAGTGACCGGCCCGGACGGGCTGATCGATCCGGGCCTGGTGATGAAGGCCGTGTTCATGGCCATCCACCGCGCCTTCGACGGCTTCGACGCGGGGTCGACCCGCAAGGTCGATTTCGCCAATGTGGAAGTCGTCCTGCCGAAGGGCATACCTGGCGGGAGCCTGCATCTGGAAACCGCGAAGATCGAGCGCGAGGCTTCGGGCGCAATCGCATTCGAGGCGGATGCGACATGGGGCGGGCGAGCTTTTCGGCTCGAAGGAACCGCCGACCGCGATGGAGCCGATCCGGAGCCTGTCTCGTTCAAGGCAGACCTCAATGTCGACCGGACGGTATTGGAACGAGACCTCGTAGCGCTGAAGGACAACGGTCAGTTCGCCGTCAGGCGGCTCGGCGGTGCAGCTCGTCTGATGCTCACAGGCAGGGAGATCGTCGGCGAACCGGGGCAACTGCGGGTCGAAGCCAAGCTCGACGATGCGAGCTTGGAGTTTGCAAACGGGCAGGCGATGCACGGCGGCGGCAGCATCGCGGCGTCCTTTCAGTCACAGGCACGCAAGATAGAGATCGAGCGCGCCGAACTGGCAGTCGGCCGGTCGCGCTTCGTCGGCCATGGCGCGATCGGGCCGGCGCCCGCGGCTGACGGGACGGGCGCGCATTATCGCTACGAACTGGTTAGCGACGGCTCTCTTCTGGCGCCCGACGGATCGGCTGAACCCGACCTGACCGTCCTTGCACGATTCGCAGGAACGTATGACCCGCAGACGCGGCGGCTGAACGCGAACGAGATCGGGCTGCGGACGTCCAGCGGCCAGGTGATGGGAACGGCAATCGTCGCCTTCGCCGAAGGCCGCACGCCCGGTGTCGACCTTGCGCTGTCCGTGCCGGAGATGTCTGTGAGCAACGTCAAGCAGATCTGGCCGTGGTTCGCGGCCTATGGCGCCCACAACTGGGCGAAGGCGAACCTGTTCGGCGGCATCGTCAAGAATTCGCGGCTCGCCATGTCCGTTGCACCGGGCCGGATCGGCAGCGGAATTGCACTGACCGAGAACGAGGTATCCGGGTATTTCGAGGTCTACGGCACCCGGTTCGATGTGACCGGACAGATACCCCCAGTAAGAGACGGGATCGGAACAATCAGTTTCGACGGGACCGATGCCGACATCAGGATCTCATCCGGCACCGTGTTCCTGCCCACGGGACGGACCGTGGCGGCGAGCAACGGCACGTTCGTTATCCGCCACGGGGAACTCCCGCCCGTCATCGGCGAACTCGACATCGACGTCGCCGGGTCCGCCGATGCAGTCGGCGAACTCGCCAGCTACAAGCCAATCGATGCGATGCGGCATCTCTCGCTCGCGCCGGAGGAACTCTCCGGCGAGGTCAGCGGCCACGTCAAGGCTCGCATTCCCCTCCAGGCCGGCGTCGACATGACCAATCTCGGCTGGGCGGTGAAGCTCTCCTACAAGGGGTTGTCGATCGCAAAGCCGTTCGAGGGCCAGACCGTTAGCGATGCGTCGGGAACCATCGAGGTCGTACCGACGGTGGCGCACGTCAAGGCAACGGCAAAGCTCAATGGAATCCCGGCCACCCTCGACATTTCCGAGCCGCTCGGCGGGAGCGGCGAAGAGCGGCGACGCGACATTTCGCTGGTTCTGGACGCCAAGGCCCGCGAGGCGATCGTTCCCGGGCTCGACTCGATGCTGGACGGTCCGGTGAGCGTGAAGCTTTCGGGAGAAGGTTCGACGCGGCAGATCACTGCGGACCTGGCGGATGCGCGGGTCAGCATTCCATGGGCGGGATGGTCGAAAGGGCCGGGTATCCCGGCAAAGCTGGCGTTCGCCTACACGACCGTCGATGGGGAGAATCGAATCTCCGACATCAAACTCTCGGGCGAGTCTTTCTCGTTGTCCGGTTCGGCGACAGTCACCAAATCCGGCCTGTCGCGCGCCCGGTTCGAAGGGGTGAAGCTCAACCGCAACGACGACATCTCCGTCGATATCCGCCGCAACGACGACGGCTACGCCGTAACCGTGCGCGGCAAGGTGTTTGACGCGCGCTCGATCATCAAGCAGATGCTTGATACGACCGGAGGCGGTGAAGGCGGCTCGAAGCAGACCAGGGTGACGCTCGACGCCGACGTCGCCTACGTGTCCGGTTTCCAGGACGAGGCGTTGACGAACGTCAAGGTCGCCTATCGCGGGTCCGGCTCCCGCGTGCTGAACCTGAAGGCGTCCGGGACGACCCGGTCCGGAGACGAACTGACCGTGTCGGATGGAACGGATGCCGGACAGCGTGCGGTGAACATGGCCTCCGGAAACGCCGGGGCGGTGCTGCGCTTTCTCGACATCTATCCGTATATGGAGGGCGGCCGGATCACCTTGGCACTTGCCTCGAACGGCGATTCGCCGCTGCGTGGCCAGATAGACGCTCGCGACTTCACCCTGGTCAACGAGCCGCGGCTTCGTTCGATCGTGGCGACCCGACCGGAGGGCGACACCAGAAGCCTCAACGAAGCGGTGCGCGGCGACCTCGACACGTCGCGGGTCCGCTTCGAGCGCGGCTTCGCCCGCATCGAGAAGGGAAAGGGCTACCTTTCCATCGATAGCGGTGTGCTGAGAGGGCCGTCGATCGGCTCGACGTTCCAGGGATCCGTCTATGACGCCAAAGGTAACATGGCGATCACCGGAACCTTCATGCCCGCCTACGGGCTCAACCGTCTGTTCGGCGAAATACCGCTGCTCGGCCAGTTGCTCGGAAACGGCCGCGACCGCGGCCTGATCGGGATCACCTACAAAGTTGCCGGCAACGCCAAGTCGCCGCAGGTGCAGGTCAATCCGATCTCTGTGATCGCGCCGGGCATCTTCCGGTCGATCTTCGAGTTCAACTGAGTTCAGCCCTGTCCGGCCAGATGGCGGCGGGCCGCATAGAGCGACACGGCCGCCGCGTTCGACACGTTGAGCGAGCGGATCGGGCCGGGCATGTCGAGCCGCGCCAGCACATTCACCGTCTCACGCGTCTTCTGGCGCAGGCCCTTGCCCTCGGCGCCGAGGACGAGGGCGATGCGATCGCCGGACAACGCCCCCTCGAACGGCTCAGCGCCTTCCGAATCGAGCCCGATCGTGCGGAAGCCCGCATCGTGCAGTTCGCCCAGCGCATCGGCCAGGTTCCTCACTTCGATCACGTCGAGATGTTCGAGCGCGCCGGAGGCGGCCTTCGCCAGCACGCCCGATTCCTGTGGGCTGTGGCGCGCCGTGACGACGAGCGCACCTGCGCCGAACGCGACCGCCGAACGGATCACCGCGCCGACATTGTGCGGATCGGTCACCTGGTCGAGCACGACGACCAGTGGAGTGTCCTTCAGATCGGCGAGCGATTTCGGCTTCAGGGGCTTCGCTTCGATTAGTACGCCCTGGTGCACCGCGTCGCTGCCGGTGATCTTGTCGATGTCGCGCGGCTCGACGATCTCGGTTGGGAAGGGCAGGGCTGAGACGTCGGCGATCTCGAGCCGCTCCAGTGCATTGCGGGTCACCATCATGCGCTGGATCTTGCGCCTGGGATTGTCGATCGCGGCGCGGACGGTGTGCAGGCCATAGAGGCGCACCAGCCCGTCCGACGGCGCCTCGCCGGGCGCGACCGGCTGGCGGGCGCGGAACTGCGGCGTGCCGCCCGCCTTCTCGTCGCGATAGGCGCGGCGCAGTTTGGCGTAGTGGGTGTCCTTGGCGGTGCGGGGCTTGCTGTCATCGGTCATCGGGCGCTTATAGACCCGCGCCTGCGCCTTGCCTATGGCGGCGGGGAAGTTCGTTTCCCGGCCCGGTTTTCGCCCCCGCGCGTGTTGACAGTCCTGGACCTTGCCGCCATAAGGCGCATCGCGGTTTGCCCTTTCGGGCCTGCCGCGTTTGCCTCGTTGCAAGGCTCCGGCGCAGTACGGAGGGATGCCCGAGTGGTTAAAGGGGACGGACTGTAAATCCGTTGGCTCAGCCTACGTTGGTTCAAATCCAACTCCCTCCACCACTGCGCCCCGGAAGCCTCGCATACTGGCCCCATGGCCGGATCAGAGCGGACAAGGCGGAATGCGGGTGTAGCTCAATGGTAGAGCAGCAGCCTTCCAAGCTGAATACGAGGGTTCGATTCCCTTCACCCGCTCCAGCTTAACCTCTGAAGTAACTTGCGTTTTGCGATCCTGCGGTCGCCTCAGACAGCCGTGCCGACCAGCGCGCCGATACCGGCGGTCAGTGCCATGGCGAATGCGCCCCAGAACGTGACGCGCAGCGTCGCCTTCATCACGTTAGCTCCGCCGGCTTTCGCCCCGATCGCACCGAGCAGCGCGAGGAACAGGAGCGAAGCGACTGACACGACCCACACAAGCGAGGCGGCGGGCGCCAGCAGCACCATGGCGAGCGGCATTGCGGCGCCGACGGCAAAGGTCGCCGCCGACGTGAGGGCCGCCTGGATGGGGCGCGCCGTGGTCATCTCAGAGATGCCCAGTTCGTCATGCGCGTGGGCGGCCAGCGCATCCTTCGCCATCAGCTGATCGGCAACCTGGCGTGCAAGCTCCGGCGTCACACCGCGCTTCACGTAGATCTGCGCCAGTTCTTCGCGCTCGAACTCGGGTTGTGTCACCAACTCGGACCGCTCGCGAGCGAGGTCGGCCAGTTCCGTGTCCGATTGGGAACTGACCGAGACATATTCGCCCGCCGCCATCGACATGGCGCCCGCGACAAGACCTGCTACGCCGGCGACCAGCACCTCGGAACTCCCGGCCGCGGCGGATGCGACGCCGACGATGAGGCTCGCCGTTGAGACGATCCCGTCATTGGCTCCGAGGACGGCGGCGCGCAGCCAGCCAATGCGCGAAACAAGGTGATTCTCGCGGTGCAGCCGGCTCATTCCTGTCTCCCAGTAACACAGCTCAACGTGGTCGTTGAGGCGACTCGATCATCGCTCGGCCATTGGCATCTCGTCCATAGAACGTGCAATGGGCGGCTGCCGTCTCACTAGCATTGCAGGGCCTGCGGCGAATTGCCAGAGATAGCGGCGCGGGTTTGCGCGGCTTCTGCTTCTCGGGATCAGCGGAATCGGCCTTCCAGGCCGAATCCGACGATTCGATTGAAGCCGCGCGTCCTCGCCGACATGATAATATAGATAAATGCGGCCATAAGGTCGGATCGGAGGCCATGACGAGGGCGCTGGCCGGTCCGGTAGGACTAGATAGGCCCGGAGATCGGATGCAAAAGCAGATACCACTGTTCGGACCCACTCGGTCCGCGCGCCCCGCGGTCCTGCCGCCGCTCACGGCGGCGCGTTGGCTGCTCGTCCTGGTGTTCGCGGCCGGGGCCTATTTCTTTCACGGCTTCATCGTCCCGGTGCTTGCGGCGCTGGTGATCGCGCTGGCCACTTGGCCGGTTTACCGGCGGCTGCTCGCGGCCGTCGAAGGCAACAGGTCAATTGCCGCCACGATCGCGTTGATGCTGATCCTTGCCTTCCTCATCGCGCCCATCGTGCTCGTCAGCCGCTATGCGGTGGCCGAGATCCAGCAATGGGTGACATGGGTGCTCGAAGCGAATCGCACCGGGGTTTCGACGCCGGAGTGGATCGCCACGCTGCCCTGGATCGGCGAACTGTTGAGCGAGCAGTGGACGCACTATTTCGGCCATCCCGGCGGATTCGGCGAGGTCGTGCAGACGGTCAGCGGATCGAACATCCGCAATATCTACCTGACGGTTCTGGCCGCGGGCGGCAGCGCCTTTTCGCTGATGCTGACGATCCTGTTCATGCTGATCGTCCTTTTCTTCGCATATCGCGACGGCGCGCGCTTCCTGCACCAGGTCGACCTGATCGGCGAACGCGTGCTGCCCGGCCGCTGGGATCGGATTTCGCGCGTCGTGCCGGCGACGATCAGCTCGACCGTCACCGGCATGACGATCATTGCATTTGGCGAGGGGATCGTGCTCGGTGTCGCCTACTACATCGCCGGGGTGCCGTCGCCGGTGACGCTCGGCGTGATCACCGGCGTCATGGCCCTGATCCCCGGCGGAGCGCCGCTGTCCATGACGCTCGTGTCGATCTACCTCGCCGCGAGCGGATCGCCTTTCGCCGGCCTGGCGCTGTTTGCCTGGGGAACGATCGAACTGTTTGTCGTCGACAAGACGATCCGCCCGAAACTGGTCGGGGGGCCGATCAAGCTGCCGTTCCTGCCGACGATCTTCGGCCTGGTCGGCGGCGTGAAGACGATGGGCTTTCTCGGCCTGTTCGTCGGTCCGGTGCTGATGGCGCTGCTGGTGGCAATCTGGCGGGAATGGATCCACGAGCTCGAGATGACCGCGGCAATGGAACAGCCGCCGATCGACGTGACGCCTCTACCCGTACGAGACGAGTGACAGAGCCGCGTCAGAAGCGGAACGACCAGAACAGGCAGGCCAGCGCCGCGAGGACGAAGACCACCAGCCCCAACCCGCGCAACAGCACATTGCGCCTGATCTCGTTGAGCAGGAGATGGCTCGCGACCATGGCCGGCACGAAGATGAACTGCCAGTCCCACAGCTGCCAAAGCGAGCGCGGCATGCCGAAGGCCGTCCGTGCCAGGAGGCAGCCGACAATGGTCGCAAACAGGGCGACCGCCACGAAATAGAGCCGGTCCGTGGCGTTGACGAGGACGAAGGCTGCCGCGCGAAGCGGCAAAACCATCAGCAACGCCGCCGAAAAGAAATAAAGCGCGGCCAGTGGGATGAAGCTCGCGGAACTCGCCAGGCTTTCCAGCCGGCCGACGCCTGTCGCGCCGAACGGATACGCCTTCTGCGCGAGATAGAGGGCAAGCGCCATGAGGATCGCCGTGAGCACGGCGGTCAGGGCGAAGCTCGTCAGTGTCTTACCCATCGTCTGGTCTTTCGGCGAATCGCAACCTGCTTGGCGTCGAGTGTGAACCACCGCCGCGCGATGCGATCAACAGCGCCGGGTGCGATGCGTGCGATGACGACGTTTCACGGGCACGCGGCGGGGTGCATTATCCATTTATGAACCATGATCGCGTTAGAGTTCACCCAGTGTTTGGAGTGGGCGTGTTCATGAGTGATCCGGTCGAGTTGACGCGCAGAGGTTTTTTCCTCGCGTTGGGTGGTGTGGCGCTTGCCGGTTGTTCGACCAGTCTCGACATGCCGGACCTTGGTCTCGACATGGAGGCGACGGGCTCCATCCGTCCGAAGATCAGCGTCGACAAGGCCTTCACTGATCCGGACGTGATGTATGCCTCCGTGCAGGAGGGGAGCTTCGCCCTGCCGGCGATCCCATACAAGCAGGTTCCGCGGCAGTTTCAGCGCCAGATCGTCCAGGACCCGACCGGCGAGGCGCCGGGGACGGTCGTCGTGCGTCTGGCCGAACACCATCTCTATCTCGTGCAGGAGGGCGGCGACGCGCTGCGCTACGGCGTCGGCATCGGCAAGGCCGGCTTCGAATGGTCGGGCAGGGCGGTGGTCCAGTACAAGAAGGAATGGCCGGTGTGGACGCCGCCCGCGGAAATGATCGCGCGTCGGCCCGAGTTGGAAAAATGGCGCACGGGTCAGCCGGGAGGCCCGGACAATCCGCTCGGGGCCCGGGCGCTCTACCTCTTCAAGGACGGCGCCGACACTGGATACCGTATCCACGGCTCGCCGGAATGGCAGTCGATCGGCCAGAACATGTCATCGGGCTGTATCCGCATGATGAACCAGGATGTGATCGACCTCTACAATCGCGTCGGCCCGAAGGCGACGGTCGTCGTCGCCTGATTCCGCGGACCGCATCCGCTTTCATTGATCCTGGCTCAAACCTCTCCCAGATAGAGGCGGCGCAGCCTCGGCACACCGCTTGGCCGTGCGGTCATCCGCCTTTCGTCTCGCCCGTTTTCCGCGACCTGACCGACCGGGCATATTGTCAGCGCGAAAGAAGGCCTTAAAATCGACAGCCGAACACCTACATTCGTGTTCGAGTCCGGGCACGCGCAAGGGTGGGCAGAGATTGACGATCGGCGGGGCGCCAATGCGGTTCCAGGACGGACGCATGCAGGCAGGCGACAATGACAGAGGCGTTCCGGGTCGGGGAACCTCCGTCATCACGCGCACCAAGACCAAGACGAAGAAGCCCAGCCTCTACCGCGTGCTCATTCTCAATGACGACTACACTCCGATGGAGTTTGTCGTGCATATCCTCGAGCGGTTCTTCCAGAAGGATCGGGAAGCCGCGACCCGCATCATGCTGCATGTTCACAATCACGGAGTGGGCGAATGCGGGGTCTATACATTCGAGGTCGCCGAGACCAAAGTGACGCAAGTCATGGATTTCGCCCGTCAGCACCAGCATCCGCTGCAATGCGTGATGGAGAAGAAATGAAGTCCGTCCGCGCGGACTCCCACCGCGCCAAGACGGAGAACAAGCGAGGTATTGAATGCCGGCTTTCTCCCAGAGCCTAGAGCGGGCGCTTCACCAGGCGCTGACGTTCGCCAACGAGCGGCATCACGAATATGCGACGCTGGAGCATCTGCTCCTGGCGCTGATCGACGATACCGACGCGGCCGCCGTCATGCGTGCCTGCAATGTCGACCTGGATGAACTGCGCAAGACGGTGGTGGGCTATGTCGACAAGGAGCTCGACAACCTGATCACCGGCTACGACGAGGATTCGAAGCCGACCGCCGGTTTCCAGCGCGTCATCCAGCGCGCCGTGATCCACGTCCAGTCGTCCGGCCGAGAGGAAGTCTCGGGCGCCAACGTGCTCGTCGCAATCTTTGCCGAGCGCGAGAGCCACGCCGCCTATTTCCTGCAGGAACAGCAGATGACCCGCTACGACGCGGTCAACTACATCTCGCACGGCATCGCCAAGCGGCCGGGCGCCTCCGAATCACGCACGCCCCGCGGAGCCGAGGAGGACCAGCCCGGCGAGCGCAACGGCGAACAGCCGGAGGAAAGCGGCAAGAACAAGAAGCAGCAGGACGCACTTACCGCCTATTGCGTCAACCTCAACCAGAAAGCCAAGGCCGGCAAGATCGACCCGCTGATCGGCCGCGCCAACGAGATCAACCGGACGATCCAGATCCTCTGCCGCCGGTCGAAGAACAACCCGCTCTATGTCGGCGATCCGGGCGTCGGCAAAACGGCGATCGCCGAGGGGCTGGCCAAGCGCATCGTCGAGGGCGACGTGCCAAGCGTGCTGCTCAACGCGACGATCTTCGCGCTCGACATGGGCACGCTGCTTGCCGGCACGCGGTACCGCGGCGATTTCGAGGAGCGGCTGAAGCAGGTCGTGAAGGAACTCGAGGAATATCCGGGCGCCGTGCTGTTCATCGACGAGATCCATACGGTCATCGGCGCCGGCGCGACGTCGGGCGGCGCGATGGACGCGTCGAACCTGCTTAAGCCGGCGCTGTCCTCCGGCTCGATCCGCTGCATCGGCTCGACCACCTACAAGGAGTTCCGCCAGTTCTTCGAGAAGGACCGGGCGCTGGTGCGTCGCTTCCAGAAGATCGACGTCAACGAACCCTCCATCGTAGACGCGATCGAGATCATGAAGGGCCTCAAGCCTTACTATGAGGACTTCCACAAGGTGAAATACACCAACGAAGCCATCAAGGCCGCGGTGGAACTCTCGGCGCGCTACATCAATGACCGCAAGCTGCCCGACAAGGCGATCGACGTGATCGACGAGACCGGCGCTTCCCAGATGCTGCTGCCGGAAGGCAAGCGGAAGAAGACGATCACGATCAAGGAGATCGAGCACACGATCGCGACGATGGCCCGCATCCCGCCTAAGACGGTTTCCGCCGACGACGAGAAGGTGCTGGCCAACCTCGAGGCCGAGCTCAAGCGCGTCGTCTATGGCCAGGAGACGGCGATCACCGCGCTCGCCTCTGCCATCAAGCTTGCCCGCGCGGGCCTGCGCGAACCGGAGAAGCCGATCGGCTCCTACCTGTTCTCGGGTCCGACCGGCGTCGGCAAGACGGAAGTCGCCAAGCAGCTGGCCGCCTCGCTCGGCGTTGAGCTTATCCGCTTCGACATGTCGGAATACATGGAGCGTCACACGGTCTCCAGGCTGATCGGTGCGCCTCCGGGCTATGTCGGCTTCGACCAGGGCGGTCTGCTCACCGACGGCGTCGACCAGCACCCGCATTGCGTGCTGCTGCTCGACGAGATCGAGAAGGCGCATCCGGACCTGTTCAACATCCTGCTGCAGGTGATGGACCACGGCAAGCTGACCGACCACAACGGCAAGAAGATCGACTTCCGCAACGTGATCCTGATCATGACGACCAATGCGGGCGCGTTCGACGCGCAGCGCGCAGCGATCGGCTTCGGCTCGACCAAGCGCGAAGGCGACGACGTGGAGGCCATCAACAAGCTGTTCACGCCGGAGTTCCGCAACCGTCTCGACGCAATCATCCCGTTCGGCTCGCTGCCGGTGCCCGTGATCCATCAGGTGGTGCAGAAGTTCGTCATGCAGCTCGAGGCGCAGCTCGCCGATCGTGGCGTGACCTTCGACCTTGCGCAGGAGGCGATCGCCTGGCTGGCCGACAAGGGCTATGATGAAAAGATGGGTGCAAGGCCGCTTGGCCGCGTGATCCAGGAGCACATCAAGAAGCCGCTCGCGGACGAAGTGCTGTTTGGCAAGCTCAGGAAGGGCGGCACGGTTCGGATAACCGTCGAAGGCAGCGGCGTCGACAGCAAGCTCAAACTCGAAGCGGTCGCTGACGAGGTTCCGGTTCGGCCGAAGAAGGAAGAGCCGGCGCCGAAGCCTAAGAAGCCTGCCGCCAGGAAAGCCAAAGCCAAGGCCGCGGCGAAGCCGCTACCGGTTGCCAAGTCCAAGCCGGGGAAGCCGGGTGAGCCGGCCAAGCGCAGCATGGTGCCTCAGCTTCCGAGGAAATGAGGCGTGTAAACGATACGATGAGGCCGGCGCAGCTGTCGCCGGCCTTTTCGTTTGGCCCGACATGCCCTGCAACATTGGCGGTTCACCACCGAAAGAACTTCGGCTAGGCATCGAGCTGATGTCTGGCAACCCATCGTCTCCAATCACGGATTTTTCTACTGCGACCTGGTTCCGGCGCGGGGTGCGCGCCGCGTTCTCGCTGCCGCTCCTGATGCTGGTGGCGGCCCATGTCGGTTTTGCCGGGCTGGCGCGCGAGGCGGGACTGACGCTGACGCAGATCGTGTTCGCGACGGGAATCGTCTGGGCGCTGCCGGCCAATGTGGTGCTGGTCGGCGCCATCATCGGCGGAGCCGGCCTGCCGGCGGCGGCCTTTGCGGTGGCCTTGTCCTCGATCCGGCTGACGCCGATGGTGGTGGCGCTGGTTCCGGAGATGCGCGGTTCCAGAACGCGGACATGGGTGCTCTATCTGCTGTCCCATTTCGTGGCGGTGACCTCATGGGTCATTGCCATGCAGGCCATTCGCGGCGTGCCGCGCGAAATGCGCACGGCTTGGTACGCCGGCCTCGGTGGCACGCTGGTGTTGGTGAACATGATTGCCGTCGCTGTCGCGTTCGCGCTTGCCGGCGATCTGCCTCCGCTCGCTTCCGCGGCGCTGCTGCTTCTGACGCCGATCTACTTCCTGACCTCGCTGTGGAGCTCGGCGCGGGAGAGGGCAGGGTATGTCGCGATGGTTCTGGGCCTTGCGTTCGGCCCGCTGTTCCATCTGTGGACGCCCGGCTTCGACCTCCTGGCGGCCGGCCTTGTCGGCGGGTTTGGCGCGTTCGGATATCACCTGGCCAGCCGGCGATGGGGTGCGACATGACCTTCTTCGGCAACGATGCCTGGTGGTGGCCCTATCTGTTCATTCTGGTCGCCGGCTGGCTCGCAACGGACGTGTGGCGGTTTCTCGGCGTCTTCATCGGCGGACGCGTTTCGGAGGATTCGGATGCGATGGTGCTGGTGCGCACCATCGCGACCGCGCTGGTGGCCGCGGTGATCGCCAATCTGATCGTCTTTCCAGGCGGGGTATTGGCAGACACGCCGATGGCGCTGCGCGTCGGAGCGGCGGTAGCCGGGTTCGCCGCCTATCTGGCACTCCGGCACAGCATGCTGGCGGGCATCATTGCGGCGGAAGCCGTCCTGATCGCAGGGATGCTCATTGGCCAAACATAGTGGCGAAATCGAATCCGGGCTTACCGCCGCTTAACCGCAAGCCACTATGGTCCTCTCGACCGCGAGGACGCAGATCTTGGTATTTCATCCGGCAGAACGGACAATCCTACTGATAACCGGGGCGCTTGGCGTCGCGAGCTTCTTCCTCGTATGGTGGAAGGGCATTGCCGTCGGGCCGGAATTCTTCACGTTTTCCGCCGGCTTCGCCGCGGTGATGATCGGCGTCGGCCAGATCTACCGGCAGTTTCGCGACAGCGAGCGGATCGCGCTGGTGACTCATGTCCTGGGTCTTTTCGTTGCCTATTCGGCCTTTGGCGTGCTGTTCAATATCGTCCTCTTGCCGCGCCCGACAGCCCCGATCGACGCGGCGCTGGTCAGGATAGATGCATGGCTCGGCTATTCCTGGCCGGCGTTCGTTTCCTGGTTCGCGGAGCATCCGGCCCTCAACGATGTCGTCAGGCGGGTCTACGCACTGACGCTGATCCAGCTGCTATGTGCTTTCATCGTCCTCGGCGCACTGCTCGACCGCCGGCGACTTCATGCCGCCGCGCTCGGCACCGTTTTTGCCTCCCTCGCGACGATCTTCTGCTGGGCGCTGTTTCCTTCCGGCGGCGCGGCGGCGTATTGGACCCTCGATCCCGAGGTCGAGCGCATCGTCCGGCCCGTGGTGAATCCGGCCTATGGCGCGGAGCTCAATCGGCTTTTCCGCGAAGGGGTGACGGACCTGTCGGCAATGGGAGTGACCGGGCTGGTCGGCTTCCCGTCGTTCCACACTGTGATGGCGTTGATTTCGCTTATTGCGCTCTGGCCGTACCTGATCGCCCGCCTCGTCCTGATCGGCGTCTGCCTGCTGCTCTTCCCGGCGATCCTGGTCCATGGCGGACACAACCTGACCGACGTCCTGGCGGGCGTTGCGATCACTGTCGGTTCGTGGATTGCGGGCCTGAAGATCTACGACGCGCAGACACGCCTTGCCGCCCAACCGCGACCGGTCGCCACGCCGAATCCGGTCTGACGCCAGGTCTACTGCAGGGCCGCGCGGATCTTCTCCGCGTTTGCGGACAGCACTTCCGGCTTCTCCATCTGGCCCGTGTGCGGCTTCAGCGACACGCCCTGGAAGCGCGGGATGATGTGGACGTGCAGGTGGAACACGACCTGCCCGCCGGCGCTCTCGTTGAACTGCTGGACGGTGACGCCATCCGCCGCGAATGCCTTGACGACGGCGCGGGCGAGCTTCTGCGTGGTCCGCGCGACGGCGAGGAGGCTGTCTTCCGAAACGTCGAGAATGTTGCGCGACGGCGCCTTCGGGATGACGAGGCAGTGGCCGTCGCCGCGTGGCATGATGTCCATGAGGGCGAAGGTGTCCGCGTCCTCGTAGAGCTTGTAGGCGGGAAGCTCGCCGCGCAGGATTTTTCCGAAGACATTCGAAGGATCGTAGGCGGGAGCCATCTGGTTCATCCACTCCGTAAGCGAAGACCGCGATTTCTTGTCAGCTATTCGCCGCACACGTCAACCCACCGCGCAGCGGTGAGCGCGGCGACGCGGTCGGGCGCCAGCCGCACCGCCGCGTTGGTGGCGCCTGCCGCCGGCACCACCTCGTCGAAGCGCCTGAGCGACACATCGCAATAGACGGGCAAGGGTGCAGGCAGGCCGAACGGGCAGACCCCGCCGACAGGGTGGCTGGTCAGTTCCAGCACCTGTTCGGCATCGAGCATGCGCGGCTTGCCGCCGAAGCGCTCCTTGAACTTGCGGTTGCTCAGCCGCTCGGTGCCGCTGGTGACCAGCAGAAGCGTCTCGTCGCCGGCGCGCAGACAGATGGTCTTGGCGATCTGCGCCGGCTCGACCCCGTGCGCCTCAGCAGCCAAGGCCACGGTCGCCGAACTGGCTTCGGTGACGATGACGTCGATGTCGGGTGCGTGTTGGCCGAAGAAGGCGCGGACGGAATCGAGAGACATGGATTTGTGCTATGGCCAAGGCGAGAATTGGCAAGCGGGCGCGTTCGCTCGCCGCTTATTCCCGCTCCTGCAGTTCTCCGCGCCGGAACGGTCCGTGCTCTTCCAGATACTCGCCGACCTGGGCGACTTCCTGCCGCTCGCGTTCAAGATAGTCGGCGACGGCGCGGCGCAGGCCGGGATGGGCGATGTAGTGCGCCGACCGTGTGGTGACCGGCATATAGCCCCGCGCTAGCTTGTGTTCGCCCTGCGCGCCGGCCTCGACCACCTTCAGCCCCCGCTCGATCGCGAAATCGATCGCCTGATGGTAGCAGACCTCGAAATGCAGGAAAGGGTGGTCCTCGACGCAGCCCCAGTTGCGCCCGAACAGGCGGTCGCCGCCAATGAAGTTGATCGCGCCGGCGACGTATCGGCCGTTGCGCTTCGCCATCACCAAAAGAACGTCGCCGGCCATGCGTTCGCCGACCAGCGAGAAGAATTTGCGGTTGAGGTAGGGCCGGCCCCATTTGCGGCTGCCGGTATCCATGTAGAAGCGGAAGAAGTCGTCCCAGACCGACTCGGTCAGGTCCTTGCCCGTGAGCCGGTCGATGGTGATGCCGTCCTGGACCGCGGCGGCGCGCTCCTTGCGCAGCGCCTTGCGCTTTCGCGAGGCAAGCGTGTCGAGGAAATCGGCATAGTCGCGATAGGCCTCGTTGCGGAAATGGAATTGCTGGTCGGTGCGTAGCAGGAAGCCGGCCGCGTCCAGCTGCTCGATGTCCTCGTTGGCCGCGAAGGTGACGTGGGCCGACGAGACGCCGAGCCGGTCGGTGAGCGTCTTCAGGCCACCGGCGAGAGCCGCCCGGATCGGCGTGGCGGACACGCCCGACGCCAGCAGGCGAGGGCCCGTCGCCGGCGTGAAAGGCACCGCGACCTGCAGCTTCGGATAGTAGCGCCCGCCCGCCCGTTCGAATGCGTCGGCCCAGCCGTGGTCGAACACGTATTCGCCCTGGCTGTGCGACTTGAGATAGCAGGGGGCCGCGCCGAGGAGCGTGCCGTCGGCGGCTTCCAGGCGCAGGTGCTGCGGCTGCCAGCCCGTGTTGCGCGACACGGTCCCCGACTCTTCGACGATCGACAGGAACGCGTGCGAAATGAACGGGTTGTACGGTGTCTGCAGGTCCTCGCGAGAGGCGCCGCCAAGGCCTGACCATTCCTCGCCGGTGAAGGCTTCCATGCCGGTCACGACCTTCAGCGTGACCTCGCCATGCCCACCTGTCCCGCCGAATGTCCCTGTATCCATGGCACCAATGTGTGCGCTGCACACCGATCCGGCAAGGGCCTCGCGGCGCGAGAGTCAGGCAACCGCGTCCGGATCGAATCCCTCGAACGTCATCTGGTCGGCATTGGCGAATGTGGTCCTGACGGCGTCGCCGTCGCGGACCGTCCAGGTGATGACCGGCAGTCGGAGCGTCTCGCGCAGGAAGGTGACGAACCGGTTTGGCAGGTGGCCGTAGTGGTAGGAGGTGAAAGAGAGGCCATTGGCCAGCATCGAGAAATGCGCCTCGATCTCATGCGGCTTGTCGCCCCAGGCGGTGAGGCCGGCGGGGATGCCCGCCGCATGAACCGGGAACTGGCGGATCAGCCAGTGGTCGAAGGACATGATCGCAGCCTTGCCTTCATAGGCGCGCAGTTCCTTCGCGACCGCCTGCACCAACCCGTCGTCGTGCCCCGGAATGCCCTTGAGTTCGATGACGAGCGGCACGCGTCCGGCGACGAGGTTGAGCATCTCCCTCAGCGTCGGCGCATGGTCTTCCGTGCCGCCGATCTTCAGGGCACCCATCTCGGCGGCGGTCTTCTGCCAGACGAGCCCGCCCTGGCCGGCAAGCCGCTGCAGATCGTGATCGTGGAAGATCACCGGCACCCCGTCGGCGCAGAGCGCCACGTCGCATTCGATGGCGAAATTCCGGCGCGCCGCGGCGTCGAAGGCCGAGAGCGTGTTCTCCCAGCGGGTCTTGTTCAGGTCGTGATAGCCGCGATGCGCGATCGGACGGGCGGTGAGCCAGGAAATGTCGGTCATCTGGGCGGGCCTCAGGCGAGTTCGACGATCGCTTCGATCTCGACCGGCGCGTCGAGCGGCAGCGAAGCCGTGCCGACCGCCGCGCGGGCGTGCCTGCCGCGCTCGCCCAGCACCTTCGCCAGCAGGTCGGAGGCGCCGTTGGCGACCAGATGCTGCTCGGTGAAGCCGGGTGCCGAGGCGACGAAGACGGTGATCTTGACGATGCGCGCGATCTTCTCCAGGTCGCCGGTGGCGGCCTTGACCTGGGCGAGGATGTTGATCGCGCAGGCGCGCGCCGCCAGTTTGCCGGCCTCCGTGTCGAGATCGCGGCCGAGCAGTCCGGTCGCGACGAGTTTGCCGTCGGACAGGGGCAATTGTCCGGAGGTGAAGAGCAGGTTCCCGGTCCGCATGAACGGGACGTAGTTCGCGGCGGGGGCCGCTGCGGCCGGCAAGGTTACGCCCTCGGCGGCGAGGCGGGCTTCGATTGTGTCAACCAATTGCTTTCCTCGGGAACGGGACTCGTGGCATCCTGCGCGGACGAAGCCATTATGCTCGCCTCGCTTCGGCCACGACTATTGTGGAGGATGCGGCAGAGTCAACTTAACTGGCGGTCCCGAGCGGATGCGGCCACCGGAGAGCACTAGATGAGCGCCTTGCGCCTTGTCCTTCCTGCCGTCGTCTTCGCCGCCGTGTTTCCCGTCGAATTCGCCACTGCCGCGGGCGCGTTGCTGGCCCACCGCGCGGTCTACGACCTCGATCTCGGCGAGGCGTCGGAGAAATCAGGCGTAACCGGCGTGACGGGCCGCATCGTCTACGAGTTCACTGGATCTCGCTGCGAAGGCTATTCCACCAACTATCGCTTCGTCTCCCGGATGAACGTCGAAGAGACGCAGCGCATGAACGACTACCAGATGACCACTTTCGAAGACGGCGAGGGCAAGTCGTTCGACTTCGTGACGAAGTTCTTCGTCGACGACGGGCTCGACAAGGAGACCAAGGGCTCGGCCTCGATCGACCCCAAGGGCATGGCGGTCAAGCTGCAGAAGCCGCAGGCTCAGACGGTCGAACTCCCGGCGACGCGTTTTCCCACGCAGCATATGATCGAGTTGATCGACAAGGCGAAGGGTGGCGAGAATTTCTACGAGACCTCGATCTTCGACGGGTCGGACGACGCCAACAAGGTGATGACGACCACGGTGGTGATCGGCAAGAAGACGACGCCGGCGGCCAACGATCCGGAGTTGCCCGCGCTCAAGACATTGAAATCAGAGCAGTACTGGCCGGTCTCGATCGCCTATTTCGACCTGAGCAAGGACGATGGCGAGGAAGTGCCGGACTATGCGATCTCGTTCAAGCTCTACGACAACGGCTTCACCCGCGACCTGACGATGAGCTACGGCGAGTTCTCCATCAAGGCGAAGCTGGTCGGGCTCGACCTGCTCGACAGCAAGGACGGCTGCAAGAAGCCCGAGTAGGCTCCTCCCAGACGAGCCTCACCAGATCCCGGAGCTGATCGTGACCGTACATTCCGTGCCCGAAGGGCTGCGCATTCCGACCTTCGCGGACGTGCGGACGGCACAGTTGCGTATCGCGGGCCATGCGCACCGGACGCCGGTGCTGACCTCGCGCACGGCGGATCAGCGCACTGGCGCATCGCTGTTCTTCAAGGCGGAGAATCTGCAGCGGGGAGGGGCGTTCAAGTTCCGCGGCGCCTACAATGCGATCGCCGCGCTCGACGCCGATGCGAGGTTGCGCGGCGTTCTGGCGTTCTCTTCCGGCAATCATGCCCAGGCGGTCGCTTATGCGGCAAAGCTGCTCGGCGTTGCGTCCACCATCGTCATGCCGACCGATGCGCCGGCTGTGAAGGTCGCCGGCACCCGCGGCTATGGCGCGAAGATCGTGTTCTACGACCGCTACAAGGAAGACCGGCAGGAGGTCACCCGGCGCATCGCTGAGGAAACCGGCGCGGCGATCATCCCGCCCTTCGATCATCCGGACGTCATCGCCGGACAGGGCACGGCGGTGCTCGAGCTCGTCGAGGAAGTCGGCGATCTCGACATCGTCCTCACGCCGCTCGGCGGCGGCGGGCTTCTGGCCGGCAGCGCGCTCGCGGCGAAGGGCCTGTCGCCAGCCTGCCGGGTCATCGGCGTCGAGCCTGAGGCGGGCAATGACGGCCAGCAATCGATGGCCAGAGGCGAGATCGTGACCATCCCGGTACCGCGGTCGATCGCCGACGGAGCGCTGACGACGGCGCTCGGGCTGCATACTTTCCCGATCATCCGGGAGAAAGTCGAGGCGGTCGTGACCGTTCCCGACGAGGATCTCGTCTCGGCGGTGCGCTTCTTCGCCGAGCGGATGAAGATCGTCGTCGAGCCGACCGGTTGCCTGGCCGCTGCCGCGATCCTGTCCGGCAAGGTCGAGTGCAAAGGCAAGCGCGTCGGCATCGTGCTCAGCGGCGGCAATGTCGATCTCGCGGCGCTCGGCAAGTATCTCGCGACGACCTGACACGCGCCGCCGCCGGTCCAGGATCGGTGGACCGCTTGCGTTTCCCGTATAACGCCTCTATATGCGCGACCATTCCACACACGGACTTGGGTGGTCTTCCGGGAGAAATCCGGCTGACGCCTCCGGTGGCGCGACGAGAAATCCGAGCGTCAAGTGTCCGTGGAGGCTAACCGGAAAAGGATAAGACATGGCTCTGCCTGATTTCAGCATGCGCCAGCTATTGGATGCTGGCGTCCACTTCGGACACCAGACCCACCGCTGGAACCCCAAGATGGCGCCCTTCATTTTTGGCGCCCGCAACAACATCCACGTCATCGATCTGTCGCAGACGGTTCCGCTGCTGCACCAGGCGTTGAAGGTCGTCTCTGACACCGTCGCTGCCGGCGGCCGCGTGCTCTTCGTGGGCACCAAGCGCCAGGCCTCGGACATCGTGGCGGACGCCGCGCAGCGTTCTGCCCAGTACTACGTCAATTCGCGCTGGCTGGGCGGCATGCTCACCAACTGGAAGACGATCTCGAACTCGATCCAGCGTCTGCGCAAGCTCGACGAACTGCTGGCCGGCGAGGCACAGGGCTTCACCAAGAAGGAGCGCCTGAACCTCGATCGCGAACGCGAGAAGCTGAACAAGGCGCTCGGCGGCATCAAGGATATGGGCTCGACCCCGGACCTGATGTTCGTGATCGACACCAACAAGGAAGCGATCGCGATCCTGGAAGCCAAGCGTCTCGGCATTCCGGTCGTCGCGATCATCGATTCGAACTGCGATCCGGACAAGATCGACTACCCGATCCCGGGCAATGACGACGCGCAGCGCGCCATCGCGCTCTACTGCGACCTCATTGCGCGTGCGGCGATCGACGGCATCGCGCGCCAGCAGGGCAATTACGGCATCGATATCGGCGCTTCGGCCGAGGCGCCTGTCGAGCCGGCGCTGGAAGAAGCCCCGTCGGCCTGAGCCGATCCCATATGACGGGCGCGGCTTCGGCCGCGCCCACCCATTCCAGGCGCACGATGCCAATCGCGCGCCGTCATTTTTTGAGATGAAGAGGCTGAGATGAGCATTACGGCGGCACAGGTCAAGGAACTGCGCGAACTGAGCGGCGCGGGAATGATGGACTGCAAGGCGGCGCTGACTGAGACTGGCGGCGATATGGAGGCGGCGGTCGACTGGCTGCGCAAGAAGGGTATCGCGAAGGCGGACAAGAAGGCGAGCCGCACGGCCGCCGAAGGCCTGATCGGCGTCGACGCGGGCGTCCATGAGGCTGCGGTTGTCGAGGTCAACTCGGAAACCGACTTCGTCGCCCGCAACGACCAGTTCCAGGACATCGTCAGCAACGTCGCCAAGGTGGCGCTTGCATTCGGCGAGACGGAGAAGGTTGCCGCCGCCCGCTATCCCGGATCGGACAAGACCGTGACGGAGACGATCAAGGACGCCGTCGGCACGATCGGCGAGAATTTGAACTTCCGCCGCTCGACGAAGCTGTCTGTGTCCAAGGGCGTGGTCGCGACCTATGTCCACAACGCGGTTGCCGACGGCCTCGGCAGAATCGGCGTGCTCGTTGCGATCGAGACCGAAGGCAAGGCGGAGGCCGCCAGGGCGTTTGCGCGCCAGGTCGCAATGCATGTCGCTGCGACCAACCCCATGTCGCTCGACATCGACGCGCTCGATCCGGCTGCCGTGGAACGCGAGAAGGCGATCTTCTCCGATCAGGCGCGCGCGTCGGGCAAGCCCGAGAACATCATCGAGAAGATGGTCGAAGGTCGCCTGCGCAAGTTCTACGAGGAAGTCGTGCTTCTGAAGCAGGCCTTCGTGATGAACCCGGACCTGACGGTCGAGAAGGCGCTGAAGGAATCCGAGAAGGAAATCGGCGCTGCGGCGAAGATCACCGGCTTCGTACGCTACGCCGTCGGCGAGGGCATCGAGAAGGAAGAGACCGATTTCGCGGCCGAAGTCGCTGCGACGATCAAGAAGTAACTCCTCCACGGCATTGCCTGGATAAAGAGGGGCGCCGCGTGACATCGCGGCGCCCTTCGTGTATCGCAGCACCGTTTCCGAGCGCCTGTATTCAAGAGAAAGCATTCGATGTCGGCTAAGCCTCTCTATCGCCGCGTTCTTCTCAAGGCATCGGGAGAGGCGCTGATGGGCGACCAGCATTTCGGCATCGACGTCTCTGTCGCCGACCGGATCGCTTCCGACATCGCTGAAGCCCGGGAAATGGGCGTGGAAGTCGGCCTCGTCATCGGCGGCGGCAACATCTTCCGCGGCCTTGCTGTGGCGTCGAAAGGCGGCGACCGCGTCACCGGCGACCACATGGGCATGCTGGCGACCGTGATCAATTCCCTCGCGATGCGGACCTCGCTGGTCAAGCTCGGCGTCGATACGGTGGTGTTGTCGGCGATCGCGATGCCGGAACTGTGCGAGAGCTTTTCCCAGCGCCAGGCGACCGCCTACATGAACTCCGGCAAGGTCGTTATCTTCGCCGGCGGCACAGGCAATCCGTTCTTCACCACCGATTCCGCCGCTGCCTTGCGCTCGGCGGAAATCGGGGCCGACGCGCTGTTCAAGGGCACCCAGGTCGACGGAATCTATTCGGCGGACCCGAAGAAGGACCCGAACGCCGTTCGGTATGAACGCATCACCCATCGTGAAGTGTTAAGCCAGGGCTTGCAGGTCATGGATACCGCGGCGATTGCGCTTGCGCGCGAGAACAACATTCCGATAATCGTCTACTCGATTCACGAAAAAGGTGGGTTCGGCGCAATTCTGCGTGGTGAAGGCCACTGCACGATCGTCGCGGACGCCTGACGCCAGACAGGGCGCAACCACCAAGAGACCGGGAGAAACACATGGCTGACGGAGTGGATTTCAAGGATCTCCAGCGCCGCATGGACGGCGCGATCAGCGCGTACAAGCACGACCTCGCTTCGCTGCGCACCGGTCGTGCTTCGTCCAATCTGCTCGACCCGATTGTCGTGCAGGCCTATGGTGCGCCGACTCCTATCAATCAGGTGGCGTCGGTCAGCGTGCCGGAACCGCGCATGATCAGCGTCAGCGTCTGGGACCGCTCGCTCGTCGGCGCGGTCGACCGCGCGATCAGGGAGGCGAATCTCGGCTTCAATCCGATCATGGACGGCACGACGCTGCGCATCCCCTTGCCGGAACTGAACGAGCAGCGGCGCAAGGAACTGGTCAAGATCGCGCACCAGTACGCCGAATCGGCCCGCGTCGCGGCGCGGCACGTGCGGCGCGACGGCATCGACGCCCTGAAGAAGTCGGAAAAGGACCACGTCATCAGCCAGGACGACATGCGCGTCGGCTCGGACAGGGTCCAGAAGATGACGGACGACACGATCTCTATGATCGACAGCCTTCTCACCGAGAAGGAAGCCGAGATCATGCAGGTCTGACGATCATCGGCAATGTCGGCGGCGCAAATGCCGTCTACCCCGGAGTGCTCGATTGAAATTGAAGCCTGAGCACATCGCGATCATCATGGACGGCAATGGCCGCTGGGCGAAGGCGAGGGGCCTGCCTCGCGCGGCCGGGCATCGCGCGGGTGTCGAGGCTCTTCGCCAGACCGTCCGGAACGCCGACGATCTCGGGATCCGCTGGATCACGGTGTATGCCTTTTCCTCGGAAAACTGGTCGCGCCCAAAATCCGAAGTTTCGGATTTGATGGGCCTGCTGAAGCTGTTCATCAGGCGCGATCTGGCGGAACTGCACCAGAACGGCGTGAAGGTGCGCGTCATCGGCGAGCGCCAAAGCCTGCAGCCCGATATCGCCGCGCTGCTGGACGAGGCAGAGCTTCTGACGCGGGACAACAGCGCGCTGAACCTCGTCATCGCCTTCAACTACGGCTCGCGCGACGAGATCGCGAGGGCTGCGACCAGGATCGCCGAGGCCGCCGTCGCGGGACAACTCGACCCCCGCGACGTCACGCCCGAGAGCTTCGGCGCCTTCCTCGATACCGCCGACATCCCCGATCCTGACTTGATCATCCGCACCGGCGGCGAGATCCGCCTGTCGAATTTCCTGCTCTGGCAGGCGGCCTATGCCGAACTCGTCTTTCTTTCCTGCTACTGGCCGGATTTCGGCAAGGCCCATCTCGTCGAGGCGATCCAGACCTTCGCGGCGCGCGAGCGCCGCTTCGGCGGCGTGCCCGCCGCGGGCGTAGCGTCGTGAGCAACCTCCAGCTCAGAATCGTTTCGGGCGTCGTTCTCGCCGTCATCGTGCTCGCGCTCACCTGGACAGGGGGCCTGCCGTTCCGGCTGCTCGCCGCCGCGATCGGGGCGCTCGTCTTCTACGAATGGACGACCGTGTCGAATCTCAAGCGCGATTGGCCGCTCTGGCTCGCTGCGTGGATTGTCGTGGCGGTCATGCTGGTGGCGCTTGCCGCAGGGCTGAACGGCTATCCGATGCTGATTCTCGCGATCGTGCCGACGCTCCTGCTGCTTGCGATCGGGCAAGTTCGCGAGCTTGGCACCCTAGCGGCGATCGGTATGGCCTATGCCGTGCTTCCAGCCGTTGCTTTGGCGTTCCTGCGTGGCGGCGACACTTCGGGACTGCTGGCGATTCTCTACCTTTTCGCGGTCGTCTGGGGCACGGATATCTTCGCCTTTTTCGTCGGCCGTGCAGTCGGCGGACCAAAACTCGCGCCGTCGATATCTCCAGGCAAGACCTGGAGCGGAGCAGTGGGCGGCGCGGTCGCCGCACTGGTTGCCGGCTGGATTGTCGCCTATTCTGCCGGGCACCCCTCGCCGGTGCTCATGGGGCTTCTTGCCTTGCCTCTGTCTGTCGTCTCGCAGGCGGGGGATCTCTTCGAATCCGGCTTCAAGCGGCGGTTCGGCGCAAAGGATTCGAGCCAGCTCATTCCCGGACACGGTGGCGTGATGGACCGGGTCGACGGGCTTGTCGCGGCGGCGGTGGCACTGTATCTCGCGGGCTGGTTTCTCGCCGGTCCGGCTGCTCCGGTGTCGGGGCTGTTTCCCATCTGAGCGGCACCGAAGAGGTCACGGATTCGCCCGGTTTGGCGTCGCAACCTCACACCTTCGCGGCCCGCCGCACATTTCGGGACATTCCATTTGGGTGACATTCTGAATTCGATCGTAGGCACGAACGGGCTGATCCTCGGTACGATCGTGCCGTTTCTGTTCGTGCTCACCGTCGTCGTCTTCGTTCACGAGATGGGGCACTATCTCGTCGGCCGCTGGTGCGGCATCGGCGTCAAGGCATTCTCGGTCGGCTTCGGCCCCGAACTTTTCGGCTTCAACGATCGTCACGGCACGCGGTGGAAGCTGTCTGCCATTCCTCTCGGCGGCTATGTCAAGTTTACCGGCGACATGAATGCGACCTCCACTCCGGACCCCGAAGAGATAGAATCACTCACCGAGGCGGAGAAGAAGGTTGCCTTCCACACCCAGCCGGTGTGGAAGCGGGCGCTGACCGTGGTTGCCGGTCCGGTCTTCAACTTCCTGCTCACGATCGCCGTTTTCGCTGTTCTTTTCGGCACTTACGGAAAGCCGGTGATCCAGCCGGTGGTGGCGGAAGTGGTGGTGGGAAGTGCTGCCGAAGCGGCCGGCTTCAGGCCCGGCGACCGTTTCGTCTCGGTCGATGGAAGTCCGGTCGAAACGTTTGCCGACGTCCAGCGCTACGTGTCCGGCCGAACGGACGATCCGCTCGTCTTCGTAATGCTGCGCGACGGGAAGGAAGTCACGCTCACCGCGGCGCCGAGACTGACCGAGCAGAAAGACGCGCTCGGCAATACGATCAAGGTCGGGGTGATCGGTGTCGCGACCAACCAGGAGGTCGGCGAGGGCAGGGTGGAGCACTATGGACCGGTCGAGGCAGTCGGCCAGGCGATTGTCGAAACCGGATCGATCATCAGCCGGACCGGACAATTCCTGAAGCGATTCGCATTCGGCCGCGAGGACAAGTGTCAGCTCGGAGGGCCGATCAAGATCGCGAAGATGTCCGGGCAGGCCGCGCAGCTCGGATTCCTGTGGCTGATCAACCTCGTGGCGCTGCTGTCGGTCGGCATCGGCTTCCTCAATCTGCTGCCGATTCCGCCGCTCGACGGCGGCCATCTGCTCTTCTACGGGATAGAGGCCGCGACCCGTCGTCCCGTGCCCGAGAGGGCGATGGAGGCGGTCTACAGAATCGGGCTTCTGGCCGTTCTGCTGTTCATGGGCTTTGTCGTCTGGAATGACCTGTTCGGATGCTGAAGCCAATGAAAATTCGACACTTATTAACCATGGTGGGGATTTGGCGTGACGAGAAAGCCACGGTCCGTGGCTTCGTAAACGCAAATTAACCAGAAGCCTTGCGTGTAGGGAAAATCCGGCTATTACGGTAGGCGGTATGACCGTCACGTCCGGTTTCTCGCCGTGGGGACTACGAGAAAACAAGGTAAGACAGCCCTATGAAGGCAACTAAAAGACTGATGGGCGCGGCATCCGCGGTAGCCCTTACCGCTGGAATGGTGTTTTCAGCCTCACTCTTCGTGCAGGTCGCCGCGGTTTCCGCGGCGCATGCAGCGGTCGTCAGCAGCATTTCCGTGCAGGGTAACCAGCGCGTCGATGCCGAGACGATTCGGGGCAACATCGGCATCCAGCCTGGACGCAGCTTCTCGGCGGCGGATATCGACGAGGCGGTGAAGCGGCTGTTCGCGACCGGACTGTTCTCCGACGTGCGGGTGACGCAGTCGGGCGGGACCCTGGTCGTCCAGGTCGAGGAATATCCCGTCGTCAACCAGGTGCTCTTCCAGGGCAACAAGAAGCGCAAGGACGCCGATCTGGCGCGCGCCGTGCAGCTGAAGCCGCGTGGGCCTTTCTCGCAGGCGCAGATGGAAGCCGACGTCGAGGCGATCAAGGCTGCATACAGCGCCATCGGCCGCGACGATGCGGAGGTTCAGACCCAGGTCATAGACCTCGGCGAGAACCGCGTGAACGTCGTCTTCACCGTCAACGAAGGCGGGCGCACCAAGATCAGGGCCGTCAATTTCGTTGGTAACAACGCTTTCGGCGATCGGCGTCTCGCCGATGTGATCTCGACGAAGCGCTCGAACATCCTGTCTTTCGTATTCCGCGACGACATCTACGATGAGAACCGTCTGCGGGCGGACGAGGAGACGCTGCGCCGCTTCTACTACGATCGCGGCTATGCGGACTTCCAGGTCGTGTCGTCCTCGGCCGAGCTCGACGAGGCGACGAACGAGTACACGGTCAACTTCACGGTCGACGAAGGCGAGCGCTACACGTTCGGCGATGTGACGATCGAATCCTCGATCGATGGCGTCGATTCGACGACGCTGAACTCTGCCATCGAGACGCGATCCGGCGACGTCTACAGCGCCAAGAACGTCGAGGACACGATCATCGGCCTGACCGAACGGGTCGCCGGCGCAGGCTATGCCTTCGCCCAGGTGACGCCGCGCGGCGACCGCAACTTCGAAACCCGGACCATTTCGGTCGTCTATACTATCGATCAGGGTCCTCGCACCTACATCGAGCGCATCGAGATCCGCGGCAACGAGCGCACGCGCGATTACGTCATCCGCCGCGAGTTCGACGTTTCGGAAGGCGATGCGTTCAATCAGGTGCTGATCCAGCGCGCGAAGCGGCGGCTGGAGCGCCTTGATTTCTTTGAGACCGTGAACATCGCGACGGCCCCTGGCTCGGAGCCTGACCAGGTTATTCTGGTGGTGGACCTGGTCGAGAAGTCGACCGGCGAGTTCTCGGTCGGCGGCGGCTACACCACGGGCGAGAACGCGGGATTCTCGGTTGAAGGCTCGGTCAGCGAGCGCAACTTCCTCGGCCGGGGCCAGTTCATTCGCATCTCGGCGGGCGGAGGCAAGGATACGCGCAACTACGCGCTGTCGTTCACCGAGCCGTATTTCCTGGGCCGGCGCATCGCAGCCGGATTCGATGTCTACCGGCAGACCCAGAAGTATACGAACTACGAATCGGCGACTTCCGGCGCTACGGTCCGTTTCGGTCTGCCGATCACGCAGAACCTGACGACGCAGTTGGCGTACAACTTGACGTCGGAAGAGTATAACTACACCGAGTCATGTGACGCGAACAATAATGGCATTCCGGATCCGGGATGTATCATTTCCCAGCCCATCCAAGATGCTATTGCCTATGGGCAATGGATAAAGTCGTCGGTAAGTGCCACTCTGCAGTACAATTCGATCGACGACATGAAGAACCCCCATTCGGGTATCTACGCGACGTTGACGGGCGAGGTCGCGGGCCTCGGTGGCGACGCCAAATGGGCAAAGATCACGGCACGTGGCAATTATTACCGTACCCTGTCCGAGCAGCAGGATATTGTAGGGTTGCTGACGCTCGGGGGCGGACATATTCAGCCGTTTACCGATAATGGTCTTCGGGTTTTCGACCAGTTCAAAGGCACGGATCGTATGATTCGCGGCTTTGCGTATAACGGTTTTGGCCCCGTCGATACGAATGGCTCTACAAACGAAGACAATTACGATCATCTTGGAGGCACGACCTATTTCCATGCCACGGCGGAAGCGCAGTTTCCGATGCCGGCGCTTCCGGAAAGCCTTGGTGTAAAGGGTGCGATCTTCGCCGATGCCGCTACTCTTTTTGGCGTTGACAACGGTGTGGCGGCTGCGGTGCCGGGTGCCAATCAGGCCTCCTTCGACATGCGCTGGCGCGCATCGGTTGGCGCCGGCGTGATCTGGGCTTCGCCGTTCGGTCCGATCCGCATCGACTATGCGATCCCGGTCCTGAAAGAGGACACCGACATCGTGCAGAACCTAAATTTCGGCATGTCGGCGAAGTTCTAGGAAATCCTGACTACCCTTCCGGGCGTTCGGCCCGGAGGTCTGGGGCATTTATGAGCGATCCGGTGTTTTTCTCGCCCGTCCGCCGGATCGATGCGGCACAGGTGGCGGAGCTTTGCGGAGCTTCGCTGGCGAATCCCGACACATCTGGAACAGTGATCACCGGTATCGCCTCCGCGGAGCAGGGCGGCCCCGGCGATATAGTGTTTCTCGAAGGGCGGCGGGGAGCCGAACTACTGCCGCGTCTGCGGGCCGGCGCGGTGCTTTGCACGGCTGAACTCGCAGCATCCATTTCGTCCGACATTGCCGTCCTCATCACGCCGCGACCGCAGCAGGCTTTCGCCCTCGTGGCGCGCAGCCTCTTTCCAGAGGCAACGATGCCGCGACCGTGGCTGGTCACAGCCGGAATTTCGCCGGCCGCGCATATCGCACACGATGCTCATGTGGAGGCGGGTGCGGTCGTTGAGGCGGGTGCAGTCGTCGGGCCGGGCGCCACGATCGGCGCCGGCGCGGTGATTGCTCCGAACGCAGTGATCGGCCCATCCTGCCAGATCGGCAGAAACACCTATGTCGGACCGGGCGCGAGCATCCAGGCGGCATTGATCGGCGACCGTGTCATCATTCACGCCGGCGTGCGGATCGGAACGGACGGGTTTGGCTTCATTTCCGGGCGGACGGGTCTTGAGAAGGTGCCGCAGATCGGCCGCGTCGTCATCCAGGACAATGTCGAGATCGGCGCAAACACGACGATCGACCGCGGCGCTCTCGGCGATACGATCATCGGAGACGGAACCAAGATCGACAATCTCGTCCAGATCGGACACAACGTGCGCATTGGGCGAAGCTGTGCGATCGCGGCCCAGGTCGGTATCTCCGGATCCGTCGTCATTGGCGATTATGTGATGCTGGGCGGACGGGTCGGCATCGGCGATCATCTGACGATCGGCAGCGGCGCTCAGATTGCCGCCGGCAGCGGGCTGATGCATGACGTTCCGGCCGGCGAGAGATGGGGAGGGGCGCCTGCCCAGCCGATCAAGGGTTGGCTGCGCGAGGTATCGGTGCTCCGCGGCATGGTGCGCGACAAGTCGAGGAAGCAAGACGGCAATGGCTGAACCCGGTGCGAAGCAACTGGAGAGTCTCGACATCGGCCAGCTGCTGCGGCTGCTGCCGCATCGATACCCATTCCTGCTCATCGACAAGATCGTCGACATCGACGGGGACCGTTCCGCCACCGGTATCAAGAACGTCACCATGAACGAGCCGCATTTCCAGGGTCATTTTCCCGAGCGTCCGGTGATGCCGGGTGTGCTCATCGTCGAAGCGATGGCGCAGACAGCCGGCGCGATCTGTCTGCATTCGGTCGGCTCGGCGAAGCCTTCTCTGGTCTATTTCCTGACGATCGACGGAGCGAAGTTCCGCAGGCCCGTCGTGCCCGGCGACCGTCTCGAGATCCGCGTCGTGAAGGAACGGCAACGCGCCAACGTCTGGAAATTCAAATGCGAGGCGAAAGTGGACGGTAACAAGGTGGCGGAAGCCGTTATCTCGGCAATGACGACCCCGGTAATCGAGACCGGAGTCTGAGCGAAGTGGCAGGCGATACAGTCATTCATCCTCTGGCGATCGTCGAGCCGGGGGCGACACTCGGGGCCGGCGTGAAGATCGGACCGTTCTGCCATGTCGGCGCCGATGCGACGCTGGGAGACAAGGTCGAACTGGTGAGCCATGTGTCGATCATGGGCGCCACGACTATCGGTGCCGGATGCAAGGTCTATCCGCAGGCCGTGCTCGGTGCGCCGCCGCAGAACACCAAGCACAAGGGCGGACGGACGACACTGGTCATCGGGCGCAATTGCACGATCCGCGAAGGCGTCACGATGCATCTTGGCACCGATACGAGCCGGGGCGAGACGACCGTCGGCGACAATGGGTATTTTCTCGCCTACACCCACGTCGCTCACGACTGTGTCGTGGGCAACAATGTCACGATGGCCAACCTCGCGACGCTGGCAGGTCATGTTGTCGTCGGCGACTATGTCGGATTCGGCGGCTTCTCCGCAGCGCACCAGAATGTCCGAATCGGCCACCACGCCTTTATCGGCGGCTTGTCGGCGGCGTTCGAGGACGTAATACCGTACGGAATGGTGCGGGGCACGATTGGCGCACTTCGCGGCCTGAACCTGATCGGCATGAAGCGCTCAGGCATGCCCCGCTCGGAGATCCACGCGGTTCGCAACGCCTTCAAGGCCATCTTCGACCGTTCCCACACCATGGACGAAAACATGTCGGAGGCGGAGCGGGCATTCGCGGATTCGCCGGCAGTGCAGGATGTGCTCACCTTCATGCGCTCGGCCGGGCACCGCTCCTTCGCCACGCCGTGGCGAGGCGCGAAGGACCAGTCTGACGACAATGGCGAGGACTGAAGGCTCACCGGCATTCGAGATTCGCCCTGGCGAGCGCATCGCCGTTGGCGCGGGCGCCGGCCGGCTCCCGATCGAGTTGGTCGAGAGGCTCGTCGCCATGGGGCACCGGCCTTTCGTGGTCCTGATCGAAGGCGAAGCCGATGCGACCTCGCCTGTGCTGACCGGGCAGGACCACTGGATCATGCCTCTCGAGCATATCGGCAAGGCGGCGGCGAGGTTTAGGCGCGAGGGGGTGACTCACCTCGTCATGGCCGGAGGTGTAAGCCGCCGCCTGCGCCTGAGCTCCCTCAGGCCGAGCCTCGGTATCCTGCGTATGGTGCCCCGTGTCGCTGCGTCTCTTGCACGCGGCGACGACAACCTGCTGCGGGCGATCGTCCGCTACTATGAGGGACTGGGGATAACCGTGGTCGGTGCCCACGACATAATGCCCGATCTGCTGGCGCCGCCGGGCGTTCTCACGACCCGGGCGCCAAAAGCGCGCGACCGGGTGGATCTGAAGGCCGCCGCGACCGCAGCCCGCGCCATCGGCGCGCTCGACATCGGACAGGCGGCGGTTGCTGTCGGGGGCAGGGCGGTCGCGCTCGAAGGCATCGAAGGCACGGACGGACTGTTGCAGCGAACGGTCGCCCTCAGAACGAACGGTCGCATCGCGGGCGCCAGCGGCGGAGTGCTGGTGAAATGCGCCAAGCCGTCGCAGGAATTGCGAGCCGACCTTCCCACGATTGGCGTCGGAACGGTGGAACTGGCACATGCAGCAGGACTTGCCGGCATCGGGATCGAAGCAGACCGGTCGATCGTGCTCGATATGGGGGCCGTGGTATCGAAGGCCGACGAACTGGGACTGTTCGTGATCGGCCTCGTCGAAAAGGATTGGGCCGAATGAACGGCAGGCCGCTGAAGCTCGCGGTTGTGGCAGGCGAGGAGTCTGGCGACCTTCTGGGAGCCGATCTTGTCGCCGCGCTGCGCGCTTCCTCCGGCCGGAAGGTCGAGCTCACGGGTCTGGGCGGCAGACATCTTGAGGCTCAGGGTCTGACCTCGCTCTTCAACTCGTCCGAGATCGCCCTCATGGGCGTGACCGCGGTGGTCCGCGACCTGCCGCGTTTGATCCGCCGTATCGGGCGGACAGCGCGCGAGATCGTCCGTGCGAAGCCGGACTGCCTGGTGACCATCGACAGTCCGGACTTCTCCCTGCGTGTCGCAAAGAAGGTGCGCGCCGCCGACCCGTCCATCCCGATCGTCCACTATGTCAGTCCAAGCGTCTGGGCCTGGCGGCCGGGGCGGGCGAAGGCGATCAAGCCCTATGTCGACCATATCCTGTGCGTTCTCCCGTTCGAGCCCGATGTCCTGCAACGGCTTGGAGGACCGCAAGGGACCTTCGTCGGGCATCGGCTGACTGCAGATCCCGGTGTTCTGTCCGCCGCCTCCGCGCAGAGCGTGCCGCGTGACATGGGCGCTGAGCGCGAGAAGACGCTGCTCGTCCTACCGGGCTCCCGCGGAACGGAAATCGCCCAGCTTCTCGTGCCGTTCGGCGAGACCATCGACGTGCTGCGCGCGCGCGGAAACCGTTTCCGCATCGTATTGCCGACGTTGCCGCGCCTACGCGAGCGTGTGGCGGCCGGCGTGAAGGACTGGGCTCAGGCCCCGGAGATCGTGGTCGGCGCGGACGAGAAATGGCGGGCATTCGGCGAGGCGGATGCGGCGCTGATCGCATCGGGCACTGTTTCGCTCGAGTTGGCGCTGGCGGGTGTACCGCTCGTCTCCTGCTACAAGTTCGACTGGCTCTCCCGCCAGGTGGAAGGCTGGATCACGACCTGGTCCGCCTTGCTGCCGAACCTGATCGCCGATCGTCCGGTCGCGCCAGAATACTACAACCAGTACGTCAGGCCGGAGCATTTGGCCCGCGTTCTCGAGTGCCTCTTCGCCGATAACGAGATGCGAGCTTGGCAGAAGGCGGGATTTGCCGAAATCCGTCGACGGCTTGCCACGGACCGTCCGCCGGGAGAGATCGCCGCGAATGTGGTCATCTCGGAGATAGAACGCAGAACGGGCGCCTGAGCGCCCGTTCGTTCTATTCCGAGGGTCGATCAGCGCTTGGCGATCGGCACGTAGTCCCGTTCCGGGGCGCCGGTGTAAAGCTGGCGTGGCCGGCCGATCTTCTGCAGCGGATCCTCGATCATCTCCTTCCACTGGGCGATCCAGCCGACGGTGCGGGCCACCGCGAAAAGCACCGTGAACATGGTGGTGGGGAAGCCGAGCGCCTTCAGCGTGATGCCGGAATAGAAGTCGATGTTCGGGTAGAGCTTCTTCTCGATGAAGTATTCGTCGGTAAGAGCGATCCTCTCGAGTTCCATCGCGACGTCGAGCAGCGGATCATCCTTGATGCCGAGTTCGCCGAGAACCTCGTGCGTGGTGCGCTGCATGATCTTCGCGCGCGGGTCGTAGTTCTTGTAGACGCGGTGGCCGAAGCCCATCAGCCGGAACGGATCGTTCTTGTCCTTGGCGCGGGCAATGTATTCCGGGATGCGGTCGACCGTCCCGATCTCGGAAAGCATGTTGAGCGCGGCTTCGTTTGCGCCGCCATGCGCCGGCCCCCACAGGCACGCGATGCCGGCTGCTATGCAGGCGAACGGATTGGCGCCGGACGAGCCGGCGAGACGTACGGTCGAGGTCGATGCATTCTGCTCATGATCGGCGTGGAGGATGAAGATGCGCTCCATCGCGCGGGCGAGCACCGGATTGGCCTGGTATTCCTCGGCCGGCACCGCGAAGCACATCCGCAGAAAGTTCGCCGCGTAAGAGAGATCGTTTCGCGGATACACGAATGGCTGGCCGATATGGTATTTGTAGGCCATCGCAGCGATCGTCGGCATCTTTGCGATCAGCCGGATCGAGGCGACCATGCGCTGATGCGGATCGGAAATATCGGTCGAGTCGTGATAGAAGGCTGACAGAGCGCCGACCACGCCGCACATCACGGCCATCGGGTGCGCGTCGCGGCGAAAGCCGCGGAAAAAGTTCACCATCTGCTCGTGCACCATGGTGTGGCGCGTGACGCGATAGTCGAAATCCTCCTTCTGCGTCTTGGTCGGCAATTCTCCGTAGAGCAGCAGGTAACAGGTTTCGAGGAAATCGCCGTGCTCGGCAAGCTGGTCGATCGGGTAGCCGCGGTGCAGCAGGATGCCCTCATCGCCGTCGATATAGGTGATGGCGGAATCGCACGAAGCCGTCGACGTGAAGCCCGGATCGTAGGTGAAGGCTCCCGTCTCCTTAAACAGCGGAGCGATGTCGATGACATCCGGCCCGACGGACCCGCTTCGCACTTTGAGATCGAGGGACTTGCCGCCAAATTCCAATTTCGCAGTTTTATTCGTCATAGCAACTCCCTTCGAATGCCCCAAAAGAACGCGCCTGGAGGATGATGAGGCGCGAAGAGAAAAACCCGCCCCGGTGTTTTTCCCGGCATGTGCTATCGCATTTACGACAAGGTGCCAAGCTGACCGTTGGGCTGATGCTGCAATGCAAAATCCGGTCGGTCCAGAAGATTCTCCGGCCGCCGGAGAGAATTTATCGCCTCAGACCGGCATGCCGTGCCGCGACCACACTTTCGCGATCGCGGGCTCCTCCGCGACGCGCGCATAAAGGGCTCTAAGTGCGGGAAAGCGCTCGCAGAACACGTCCAGATCATCGACCCAACTGATCAGCATGGCCGCGTAGATGTCGACCGCCGACAGCTTGTCTCCGAGCGCGAAGGGCCTGTCGCCGAGAGCATCGGCGAAGACGGACCACTCAAAGGTCCGGCGCTCCAGCGCCGATTGTCTGATCGCATCCGCAGCGCCGGCGTCGGCCGTGTAGCGATGCGGGTAGTAGCATCTCAACTCGCTCATGTAGACGTTCGCCGCGAGATAGAACATCCAGCGCAGGAAGGCTGCGCGTGAAGGCTCGCTGATTGAAGGTGAAAGGCCGCAAGACGGGTGGAGGTCCGCGAGGAAGACGCATATCGCGGCCGATTCCGTCATGATGCCGCCATTGGGCAGGATCAGCGTCGGCACCTGCCCGAGAGGATTGACCGCAAGCAGTTCGGCCGGCGGCTCGCCCTCTGGCCAGCGCGGCAGATCGACGATCTCGCAATCGATATCCGCAAAACGCAGAACGGCTTCGACCGCTCCTGAGCCGGAGCCCGGCCTGCCGTAGAGCTTGTACATCCGCGGTTCCCCCTATGCTGTTATTTATCGTGCCTGATCGCGAATGCGTCCGAGCGATTCCTCGCGTCCGAGAATGGCGAGCACGTCGAAGACGCCTGGTGACGTGCTTCTGCCGGTGAGCGCGGCGCGCAATGGCTGCGCGACCTTGCCGAGCTTCAGGCCGGCCGCCTCGGCGACGGTGCGAACCGCTGCTTCGGTCTCCTGCGCCGTCCAGTCGCTGACCGAGGCAAGCGCGTCGGCCGCCTTGGAGAGGATCGACCGCGCATCTGCGTCCAGGATCGCGGCCGCCTTCTCATCTATGTCGAGAGGACGGTGCGCGAACAGATAGCCGGCGCTGTCGGCAAGCTCGACCAGTGTTTTCGCGCGTTCCTTGAGACCGGGCATGGCGGCAAGCAGTTGCGCGCGCTTCTCGTCCGAAAGCGCGGAGAGGGTCGCTTCGCCGCCCTGCAGGAAGGGAAGCGTCGCGATCAGCGCATCGGTCAGTTCGGCATCGTCGGTGCGGCGCATCCACAGGCCGTTCAGCGCCTCGAGCTTGGCGAAGTCGAAACGCGCTGCGCCTTTGTTCACGTCCTCGATCTCGAACCAGGAGACCATGTCCTCGATCGACATCACCTCGTCATCGCCATGGCTCCAGCCGAGACGCGCCAGATAGTTGAGCAGCGCCTTGGGCAGGTAGCCCATCGCCCGATAAGCCTCGACGCCGAGAGCGCCGTGGCGTTTCGACAGCTTGGCTCCGTCGGCGCCGTGGATCAGCGGGATATGCGCCATCGACGGCACGTCCCAGCCCATCGCCTGGTAGATGATGGTCTGCCGCGCGGCATTGGTCAGGTGATCGTCGCCGCGGATGATGTGGGTGACGCCCATGTCATGGTCGTCCACGACCACGGCATGCATGTAGGTCGGGTTGCCGTCGGAGCGCAGGATGATGAAGTCGTCGAGATCCTTGTTCGGGAAGCGGACCTCGCCCTGGACCCGGTCATGGACGACGGTCTCGCCCACCTGCGGCGCCTTGATGCGGATCGCGCCCTTGGCGCCGGCAGGTGCCTCGGAGGGGTCGCGGTCGCGCCAGCGCCCGTCATAACGCGGCGGCCGGCCTTCGGCCTTCGCCTTCTCGCGCATCTCGTTCAGTTCTTCGGGCGTGGCGTAGCAGTAATATGCCTTGCCCATGGCGACCAGCTGCTCGGCCACCTCGCGGTGGCGCGGCGCACGCTCGAACTGCGAGATCGGCTCGCCGTCCCATGTGAGGCCGAGCCAGGTCAGGCCTTCGAGAATCGCGGCCGTCGCGGCGTCCGTCGAGCGCTCGCGGTCGGTGTCCTCGATGCGTAGCAGCATCTTGCCGCCGGTGTGTCTTGCGTAGAGCCAGTTGAAGAGCGCGGTGCGGGCGCCGCCAATATGGAGGTAGCCCGTGGGGGAGGGCGCAAAGCGCGTGACGACAGGACTGGACATTGAATGTTCCGGATGGCGGCGCGGAAGCCGCGCGGATAGCGTTTCGTTGCGGTTCATGTAGCATGAAGCGTCTGGGGCGCAAGGTCGTCGGGTGGCTGTCGCATGGACGGCGAGGGGAGCGATCAACGGCAGGACGAGCGTGTTCTGTTCGCACCGCCGCCGTTCGGCACTCGCGGAGCGGAGATTTCGCCGTGGCGCCCAGGCAGGATCGAACCGCTTGGTGACGGCGCGGCGGTGGCCGGTCGAACCGGGGCGAACGCTAGTCCACGGTCTGTCCGTTGGTCTACCTATGGGCGAAAGCTGGCCTCCGCGGTCAGTCTCGAGCTCGATCGGGGCGCGGCGTTCCTGCTCGTGCCCGTGCTTCTATGTGTCGGCTCCGTCGCCTATTTCGCGGCGGACACCGAACCAGGCTGGACGCCGGTCCTGTCGTCGGCCTCAATCCTGGCTGCCGGCGCCTGGCTCGCGCGCGCCTATCCGCCTGTGCGATACGCGCTCCTGGCACTGCTTCTGATCATCGCAGGCGTCGTGGCCGGGAAGATCGAGACGTGGCGGGCCGGGACCAAGGTGATCGGCGGAGAGATCACGACACGGGTCACCGCGCGTGTCGAAACGATCGAGAAGCGGGACAACGGCCGCGTGCGGCTCACCCTGGCGGTGCTGGACACCGAGCGGCCGAAGCTGCGCTACCAGCCGGACAAGGTGCGGCTGACCGCCCGCTCCGTGCCTCAAGGGCTCGAACCGGGGATGGTGGTGACCGGACTGGCGCGCCTGGCGCCGCCGCTCGGACCGCTACGGCCGGATTCGTACGACTTTGCTTTCGAGAGCTATTTCGACGGCATCGGAGCGAACGGGTTCTTCCTGAAGGCGCCGGAATTCGCTGGGCACAATGTCCCACCCTCCATCGGCCAACTGCTGAATGCATGGATCGAGGGACGGCGGATCGGCCTTGCCGAGCGCATTCGGGGCCATATCGACGGGCCGGAAGGCGAGATCGCCGCGGCGCTGGTCGCAGGCGTACGCGCGGGGATACCCGAAGAGGTCAACGAAACGCTGCGCGTCACCGGCCTTGCGCATGTGCTGTCGATTTCCGGACTCCACATGGCACTGGTGGCAGGCGTCGTGATCGGATCGCTGCGGCTCGGCTTCGCGGCCTTTCCGGGGTTCGCCTCGCGCCGATCCGTGCGCAAATACGCGGCGGCGGGAGCACTCGGTGCGCTCGCCGCCTATCTCCTGATCTCCGGCTCGCAGGTCGCGGCCGAGCGCAGCTTCCTGATGATCGCGGTGATGCTGGTTGCACTGCTCTTCGATCGGGCGGCTCTCACAATGCGCAACCTCGCCATCGCGGCGCTGCTGATCATCCTGGTTTCGCCGCACGAGGTCGTCGGCCCGAGTTTCCAGATGTCCTTCGCGGCAACGGCCGCCCTCGTCTCCGCCTATGCCTGGTGGGCCGAGCGCCGCGCCGGCAAGCCGCATGTCAATCCGGCGACACGGAGCAGGCCGGTCCGCATCGTCCATACCGTTGCGATCTACGCGGCAGGGCTTGCGGCAACCTCTCTCATTGCCGGAACGGCGACCGGCATCTTCGGTGCGTGGCATTTTCAGCGCGTGTCGCCTCTAGGCCTCGTTGCGAATCTCGCCGCGATGCCCGTGTTCTCGGTCGTCGTGATGCCGGCCGCCGTCGCGGGCATGGTGCTGATGCCGTTCGGTCTTGACGGCTGGGCATTCGGGATAATGGGGCAGGGCCTGTCACTGGCGCTGTCGATCGCCGGCTGGCTCGCGGAACGGACGCCGATCGATGCGATCGGGGCGATCCCCCTGCTTTCCGTCATTCTGCTTTCCCTCGCGCTCGTGCCACTCACCCTGGCGACAACGAATGCGATGCGCCTCGCCGCGATCCCCCTTCTGCTGGCGGGCTTCGTGACCATCGGCCTGCGCGATCCGCCCGATGCTTTGGTGTCGGAAGACGGACGGTTGATCGGCGTGCGGACGGACGCCGGATTGCTCGCGGTCAACCGGAGCCGGCCGAATGCGTTCGCGACCGAAGACTGGTCGCGCGCATTGTCTGCGCCGCAATTGGTCAGGCCGGAGAAACAGGCAGACACGACGGCGGTTCCTTCGGACAGATTCGCCTGCGCGGATGGCCTGTGCCGGATCCGCCATTCATCCGGTGGCGTCGTCGCCCATGCTGAGACAATGCCCGCGGCGGAACGGGCATGTGGCATTGCGAGCGTGATCGTCATCGGCGATGCGACGGCGGCGAACCCGTGTCCGCACAGCACGACCAGCGTCATCACCGCGCGACGACTGGCCCTCAATGGAAGCGCCGAGATCCGCTTCGACAGGTCTGGCAATGCGACGGTGAGACACACAATCGCGGAGGGAAAACCGCGCCCTTGGCACGATCACCGCCGTTTCTCGCGAACGGCACGCGGCCTCGCGCCCTACGAGCCCAAGAGCAAGAAGGCCGGTTCGCTACCGGCTCCCTAAACAGATCGCATCCGCCCGCAGGCGCCGCGCCGCTCAATATTTGCGGATAAGACCGACCAGACGGCCCTGCACCTTGATCCGGTCGGGACCGAAGATCCTCGTCTCATAGGCGGGATTCGCCGCCTCCAGTGCGATCGACGCGCCCTTGCGGCGGAAACGCTTGAGCGTCGCCTCCTCGTCGTCGACCAGGGCAACGACGATATCGCCGGGCGTCGCATTGTTGGTGTTGCGGATGATCACGGTGTCGCCGTCGAAGATTCCGGCCTCGATCATCGAGTCGCCTTTGACTTCAAGCGCATAATGTTCGCCGGCCGAGAGCATCTCCGGCGGCACCATGATCGCGTGCGTCTGGTGCTGGATCGCGTCGATCGGCACACCGGCGGCGATGCGGCCCATGACGGGGATCGAGATCGCGCTGCCTGCGTCATTGCTGGCGACCGGCGCGCGCGGCGCCTCCGCAGGCTTCTGGCCGAGACTGCCCTGGATGATGCTGGGCGAGAACTTCTTGGGACTGGAAAAAGCCGGCGACATCGATTCGGGCAACCGGATCACCTCGAGCGCCCGCGCCCGATTCGGCAGCCGGCGGATAAAGCCTCGCTCCTCCAGCGCCATGATGAGGCGATGTATGCCCGACTTCGAGGCGAGGTCGAGCGCCTCCTTCATCTCGTCGAACGACGGAGGAATGCCGGACTCCTTCATCCGTTCGTGGATGAACATCAGCAACTCATGTTGCTTGCGTGTCAGCATCTCGCCCTCCGGGAATCGTCTACAAACAAAACCAGAACAAACACTATCTGTTCGATATGTGTTCTGCAACTGCTTAAATTTTAATGAATTTGTTTACCGTTCGTTCAGGCTATTCGCCCAAATCGCGCTTTAGCGCAGCATGACGACCCGGCATGGTGTTCCGGCCGGCGCCGCCGGGGCGAACGGCGGCCGAACGATGAGGATATTCGCCTCGGCCAATGTTCTGAGCATCGACGAATCCTGAACCGGAAAAGGCGACACGACCAGGTGTCCGTTGCGCCACTCGCCGCGGGCCCGCACATAGTCTTCCCGCTGGTCGTTTCCGTTCATGCCGACTCCAAGGACGGCGTCGCGCAGGTCGACCGCATAGGGCCGGCCGGCGAGGCGGGCGACCAGCGGCGCGACGAAGAGATGCGAGCAGACGAGCGAGGCGACCGGATTGCCGGGCAGACCGAGCACGCGGACCTCGCCGAGACGGCCGAACATCAACGGCTTGCCCGGGCGCATCGCGATCTTCCAGAAATCGAGCGACATTCCCGCTGACGTCAGAACTTCGCGCACCAGATCGTGGTCGCCGACCGAGGCGCCGCCGAGCGTCACGATGATATTGGCGCCGGCATCGATCGCGCGGCGAACCGCAGCATCGATCGCCGCACGGTCGTCGCGGACGATGCCTAAATCGAGTGGCACGCCGCCGGTTCGCTCGACGATCGCGGCGACGCCGTAGGCGTTTGACGCAATGATCTGGTCCGGGCCGGTCTCGCTGCCGGGAGGCAGCAATTCGTCCCCGGTGGCGAGAATCGCCACGATCGGCCGGCGTACGACGGGCAGGGTCGCGTGATTGGCGGCCGCCGCCAGCGACAGGGCTGCGGCGTCGAGGACACGCCCCGCCTCAAGCAGAGGTTCGCCCTCGCGAAAATCGAGGCCTGCGTGGCGAATGTTGCGCAGAACCGCAACGGGTTCGAGCGCTTCGACCACTCCCGGCGAAACGGCGCGGGCGTTTTCCTGGATGAGCACGGCGTCGGCGCCGTGCGGAACCGGAGCGCCGGTAAAGATGCGGACCGCTTCGCCTGGGCCGACCTGGCCTTTGAAGCCCTTACCGGCCGGTGCCTCGCCTACGATCTTGAGGCTCACGGGCGGAGACGCGACATCGGCCGCACGCACCGCGTAACCGTCCATCGCCGAGGCGTCGAATGGTGGCTGGGTGCGCAGCGCTGCGATGTCCGACGCGAGCACGCGCCAGGCCGCTTTGTCGATCGCGACGGTTTCGGCCGGAAGCGGCGCGGCGCCGTCGAGCAGCCGCTCCAATGCTTCCGGAACGGGCATCAGCGCCATGGGTCAGCGCCCTGCGCGGCGATAGTCGCCCGATTTGCCGCCGGTCTTCTCGACCAGCCGTATGCCGCTGAGTTCCATCTCGCGGTCGACGGCTTTGGCCATGTCGTAGATCGTCAGGCAGGCGACGGAGGCAGCGGTGAGCGCTTCCATCTCCACGCCGGTCTTCCCGGTAACGCGTGCGGTGGCGGTGACCCTGAGGCCCGGAAGCGAAGGATCCGGTTCGATCTCGACGCCGACCTTGTCGAGAAGCAGCGGATGGCACAGCGGGATGAGTTCATGGGTGCGCTTGGCCGCCATGATGCCGGCGATCCGAGCGACGCCGATCACGTCGCCCTTCTTTGCATTGCCGGCGAGGATCATGTCCAGCGTCTCGCGTTTCATGATCACCGCGCCCTCGGCAACCGCGATCCGCTGAGTCTCCGCCTTCGCCCCGACGTCGACCATGTCGGCCTGCCCGTCGGCGCCGATATGGGTCAGGGCAGGGGCGGCCATGGTCACTCCGCCGCCGCTGCTGCGGCGCCATTGAGGAGAAGGCGGGTCGCGGCTGCGACGTCCGCCTGCCGCATCAGGCTTTCGCCGACGAGGAAGGTGCCGATGCCATGGCGCGCCAGTCTGAGGCAGTCGTCATGCGTGAAGATACCGCTTTCACCGACGAGATGCCTGTCCGGCGGAACCATCCGGGCGAGACGCTCGGAGACTTCGAGCGAGACCTCGAACGTGCGCAGATTGCGGTTGTTCACGCCGATCATCGGCGAGTCGAGCTGCAGCGCCCGCTCCATCTCCGCCTCGTCATGGACTTCGACGAGCACATCCATTCCAAGCTCGAAAGCGCAGGCCTCGAGCAATCTCGCATCGTCGTCCGACAGGCTGGCCATGATCAGCAGGATGGCGTCGGCACCCCAGGCCCGCGCCTCGAAGACCTGGTAGGTGTCGAACATGAAGTCCTTGCGCAGGGCGGGCAGCGCGCAGGCGTGGCGGGCATTCGTCAGGAATTCCGGCGCGCCCTGGAAGGACGGCGTGTCGGTGAGAACCGACAGACATGCCGCGCCGCCGGCCTCGTAGGCGGTGGCGAGCGAAGGCGGATCGAAGTCCGGACGGATCAACCCCTTGGACGGGCTCGCCTTCTTGATCTCGGCGATCAGCGCGAACTGGCCCGCCGCTTGTTTGGCGCGAAGGGCGTCGAGAAAGCCGCGCGGCTTGTCGCCGTCCGAAATGCGCGCCTTGAGATCAGCCAGCGGCACACGCGACTTGGCTGCGGCGATTTCTTCGCGCTTATACGCTTCTATCTTGCGCAGGATATCGGTCATGCGTTCGACACCTGGACCAGTTTCTCCAGCCGCGCCAGAGCCTTGCCGCTGTCGATCGATTGCGCGGCAAGCGCGATGCCTTCCTTCAGGTCCGCTGCAATGCCGGCAACGATGAGCCCAGCGCCGGCGTTCATCAGCACCGTGTCGCGATAGGCGCCGGGAACACCCGACAGCATATCGCGGAGAGCCTTGGCGTTGAACGCGCTGTCGCCGCCCTTGAGCTCCGCCTGCGTGTGCCAGCCGAGCCCATACTGCGCCGGCGTGATCGTGAATTCCCGGATGGTTCCGTCCGCAAGCTCCGCCACATGCGTCTCGCCGGTCGTGGTGATCTCGTCATAGCCGTCGCCGTAGACCACCCAGACGCTCTCAGCGCCGAGTTCCTTCAACGCGTCGGCGATCGGCCTCACCCATTCAGATGCAAAGACGCCAACCAGCTGGCGCGTCACGCCGCCGGGATTGGAGAGCGGCCCGAGGATGTTGAAGATCGTCCGTGTGCCGAGTTCGACGCGCGAAGGACCGACATACTTCATCGCCGGATGATGCGCCGGCGCGAACATGAAGCCGATGCCGGCCTCGGAAATGCAGCGGGAGATCGCATCGGGCGCCAGGTCGATCCGGATGCCGAGCGCCATCAGCACATCGGCGGCTCCCGACTGCGAGGAGAGATTGCGGTTGCCATGCTTTGCCACCGGCACGCCGTAGCCGGCGATGACGAAGGCCGAGCCGGTCGAGATGTTGAGGCTGTGCTGGCCGTCGCCTCCAGTGCCGACAATGTCGATCGCGTTGGCCGGCGCTTCGACGCGCAGCATCTTGTCGCGCATGGTCGCGATCGCGCCCATGATTTCAGGCACCGTTTCGCCGCGCACTCTCAGCGCCATCAGGAAGCCGCCGATCTGCGAGGGGGTCGCTTCGCCGGACATCACGATATCGAAGGCTTCGCGTGCCTCCTCGAAGGTCAGCGCCTTGCCGGCGGCGACCTTGGCGATGAAGGATTTGAAGTCGGCCATGGCGATCCCGTCAGAAGCTCAGCGCCTGCTGGATTGCGGCGGGGTTGTTGGTGACGCCGATTTCGCCCTGGAGACGCGAGACGAGCTGGTCCAGGAGGTCGTCGGCCATGCCGGAAGCATAGGCCTGCTGGTTCTCGGCCGATACGGCATCGGCACCCGCGCCCGCCGGCTCGAACACTTCCGTCACGCGGAAGAGGAGCTTCGTGTTGCCATCGGCGGGGGCCATGACGCCGGCGCCGCCCTGCGTCACGGCAAACACGGCGGCTGCGCCGTCCGGACCGAGATCGACGTCCTCCGCCCCGCGCTTCAAGCCCCGCTTGACCTGCTTTTCCAGGCCAAGTTCGCTCGCAACCTGATCGAGCGAGTTGCTGTCCCTGACTCGCTTCTCGAGTTCTGCGGCCTTGGTGGAGAACAGGCGATCGGTTTCCTCGGTGATCCAGTCCGCAACCGCCTTGTCCTTGACCTCGTCCAGCGTCCGGTCGCGAGCCGGCGTGACTCCCTTGACCTCGTAGAAGACGAAACCGTTCGATCCGAGCGCAAGCGGAGGGTTTTCAACGTTCGGCTGTGTCTCGAAGGCGCCCTGAAGCAGTTCGCGGGAGGCGGGGATGGTCGGGATCACGGCGCCGCTCGGATCCTGCGCATTGCGGTCGACTGCTTCGATCGTGACGAGTTTGAGCTTGGTGGCGGCTGCGGCTTCCTCAATCGTCTGACCGGCCGCGCGGGCATCCTCGTAGCGGTCGTGGACGTCGAGCAACTGCGTATTCGCCTCCACCAGCGCCAGGTCCTGGCGGATCTGAGGGGCAACTTCCGCAAGCGGCTTGACGATTTCGGGCTTGATGTCAGTGACGCGCAGGAGCACTGGCCCGAATGCACCGTCGACAACCGGGCTCACCTCGTTGAGCGACAGCTTGAAGGCAGCCTCGGCGACGGCCGGATCCGCGACCTTGTCCTTCTCGAACGTGCCGAGCTGAACGTCGGCCATCGTCTTGCCCTGGGCAGTGACGAGGGAATCGAAGGTCGAGCCGCCGCGGATGCTCTCGACGGCGGCGTCCGCCGCGGCCTTGTCGGTGAACACCAGTTGTTCGATCGTGCGCGTTTCGGGCGTGGTGAAGCGCTTCTTTCTCGCCTCGTAGTCCTTGGCTACATCCTCGTCGGTGATCGCCGAAGGGTCGGCGATATCCTCCGGCTCGAGCTTTACATAAGCGATCTTGCGGTATTCGGGCGCGGCGTATTTCGCTTTGTTGGCCTCGAACCACTTTGCCAGCACATCGTCGGCCGGCGCGGCCACCGTGCCTACGATCGACTTCTGCAGTGTGACGTACTCGATGGTACGGTTCTCGCCCTGATAGAGGGAAACCGCACGGAGGAACGTGTCCGGCGCCTTCATGCCGTCCGAAACGGCTTCGACGATCTGCTGGCGCACCGCCACCTGCTCGCGGTTGCGGAAATAATCCTCCGGCCGCATGCCAACCTGGCGCAGGACATATTCGAACTGCTGGCGGTCGAACTGGCCGCTCGATCCGCGGAAGGCCGGATCCTCGGCGGTCAGTTCGGCGATCTTGTCGCGCGAAACGCCCAGGCCGATCCGCCGGGCCTGTTCGTCGAGCACCGCGCCGGCGGTCAGCTGCGCGAGCACCTGCTGGTCGATGCCGAACATCGTCGCCTGTTCGCGGGTGATCCGCTGGCCGAGCTGCTGCGACATAACCTGTACCTGGCGATCATAGGCGAGCCGGTAGTCGGCGACTGAGACCTCGGTGTCGCCGGCGGTAATCACGGCGTTGCCGCCGCCCCCCGTCATCAACTGGCCGGATATTCCCCACACGGCGAAGCTCATCACGAGCAGCAGCAGGAGGAGCTTGGCGACCCAGGTGCCAGCGGCATTTCTCAATGAGTCGAGCATCAAAACTCCCGGAATTTCCGCCACGAACGGCACATTCTGCGTTGCCGGTCCGGCAATAGCGCCCTTCCGGGCGACTGTCGATTGCTTTATGGCGGCATTTTGGTAGTCACCGCGGCGAAGAACGCCAGGAGGCAGCATATGACGCGCACGATCCGTCCCCTCGTCGCAGGCAACTGGAAGATGCACGGGACGTCGGCTTCCATGCCCGAACTTCATGCGATCGCCAACGGATTCATGCAAGGGCTCGACGCGGAAGCCGAGGCGCTCATCTGCGTTCCGGCCACGCTGCTCGCCCGGGCTGCCGATGTGCTCGAGTCATCGCCGGTGAAGGTCGGGGGCCAGGATTGCCATGTGAACGACAGCGGCGCCCATACGGGCGATATCTCCGCGCCGATGCTGAAGGACGCCGGGGCAAGCTATGTCATCGTCGGGCACTCCGAGCGCCGCACCGATCATGCGGAGACGGATGCGATCGTCCACGCCAAGGCCGACGCCGCGTGGCGCGCCGGGCTTACGGCCATCATCTGCATCGGCGAGACCAAGGCCGAGCGCGAAGCCGGCAAGACTCTTTCCGTGCTCTCGCGCCAGATTGCCGGGTCCGTTCCCGCGACCGCGACCCCGAAGAACACCGTCATTGCCTATGAACCGGTCTGGGCGATCGGCACGGGCCTGACGCCTACGCTGCAGGACGTCGCCGAGGCGCACGCACATATCCGGGCCGAGTTGTCGAAACTGATCGGCGAACGGGCGTCCGGCATGCGGATACTCTACGGCGGGTCGGTCAAGCCGTCGAACGCGCGCGAACTGCTCGCCATCGACAATGTCAACGGCGCGCTGGTTGGCGGAGCTAGCCTGAAGGCGGTCGACTTCCTTGCGATTGCCGAGGCCTACGTCTCGATCCGTTGAGGTTTGCGATCAGGGCCATTGCAACGGCCCGGGAAGTTCCCATATCCGGCACTCAGATCGCCGCGGGGGTTGGATTTGCGGGCAAAGCCGTGTATTGACCCGCGGCCACGCGCCGGTCTGCGCGTAGACCCAGCCAAGATTGCCCGGATACCCGCATGGAAACCGTCGTCATCGTCATTCACCTCATGGTCGTGCTCGCGCTGGTCGGCGTCGTGCTGCTCCAGCGCTCGGAGGGCGGCGGACTTGGCATCGGCGGTGGTTCGGGCTTCATGACGGCGCGGGGCGCAGCCAATGCGCTCACGCGCGCGACGGCAATCCTCGCGGCGGCCTTCTTTGCGACCTCCCTGATCCTGTCGATCATGGCCCGCTACGGTGAGCGGCCGATCGACATCCTCGACCGGGTGCCTTCGACGACCGGTCAGCAGCAGGCCCCTTCGGGCAACGGCGTTCTGGACCAGTTGGGCGGCCAGGGTGCGCCCTCGACCGCGCCGGCCGGGGAGCAGCAGGCGCCTGCGCCATCCACGACCGCCCCGGCGGAAGGGCAGGGCGCGGTTCCTATCGCTCCCCTGGCGCCGATTGTGCCGGCGACGCCTGCCGTCCCGAGCGGACAGTAAACGGCCGATCCGAAACGCGCATCGTCTCGCGGACGCATGTACTGTTGCGGCCGCGCCACAAACTGTGACCTTTTAGCAATTTACTTTCGATCTGACGCCAATGTGAAGGATGGCGACCTTCGCAACCGCTTGAGAGCTTGACCGATTCGCAACTATAAGGACCCCATAGGTTTGCACGACGTCGCGAGCGCGAGGTCTGCTACCAGGGCTGTTGGGCGGCCAGAGACCATTGGAGTGGGGTTGTTGAAATGAGAATCAGGACTATCGTTGTGGCGGGGATGGTTTCGTCCTTCTGCCTCGGCACGCCGGCTTTCGCGGAGTCGGGCGGTTCCGCGTTCACGATGACGGTCAAGAGCACGGCATCTGCGACACAACCTGAAAAGAAGGTGGACAAGAAGGCTGAGCAGAAGCCTGGCAAGTCGGTACAGAAAGTAGCCAAGGCCGAGAAGAATGGCGCGGCCTCCAGCAAGAAGGAAAAGACGGTCGAAGTGGCAGTCGTCACCGCGCCGACCGAATTGCGCAGCGACACCCAGGAGCGGGGCCTGTTCAGCGCGCTCTTTGGCGGTGCGCCTCAGATGCTGCCGGAGACACAGAGGCGCGACCAGGAACTGCGCGAGCGTGAGCTGAAAAAAGGCAAGAAATTCAAGGTAAAGGCCGATTTCCAGCCGCAGGTGGTCGACTACAGCAGCTCGTATTCGCGCGGCACCATCGTTGTGAACACGTCCGAAAAGTATCTTTACTTGGTCGAGTCCTCCGGCAAGGCGCGTCGCTACGCGATCGCCGTCGGCAAGGATGGCCTGAAGTTCAAGGGCACGGGCAAGATCCAGGACAAGCAGGAATGGCCGCGCTGGATTCCGACCAAGGAAATGCAGGAACGCGATCCTGCGAAATACGGGAAATACAAGGATGGGATGCCCGGTGGTCCGGAAAACCCGCTCGGGGCGCGGGCGATGTATCTCTACCAGGGCAAGAAGGACACCCACATCCGCATCCACGGCACCAACCAGCCCTGGACGATCGGCACCGATTCTTCGAACGGCTGCTTCCGGATGGTCAATGAGCACGTCATGGACCTCTACAATCGCGTGCGCATGGGCGCGAACGTCGTCGTCCTCTAACTCCTTGCAATTCCTGCGATAAGTGAAGGCCGGGTTCGCCCGGCCTTTTTGCATGGCCGCTATGCGGGGGAAAAGTCCATCGGATCGATTTTCGACTGGCGGAATCAGGTCCCTGGCGCTATGCGATGACTCCCATGGCGCGATATGTATTCATCACAGGCGGCGTGGTTTCCTCACTTGGAAAAGGCATCGCCGCAGCTGCACTCGGTGCACTCCTGCAGGCGCGCGGCTACCGATGCCGCATCCGCAAGCTCGATCCCTACCTCAACGTCGACCCGGGAACGATGTCGCCGTATCAGCACGGCGAGGTCTTCGTCACGGATGACGGCGCCGAGACCGATCTCGACCTCGGACATTACGAGCGCTTCACCGGCCGGTCCGCAAACAAGCAGGACAACATCACCACCGGACGCATCTACAAGAACATCATCGAGAAGGAGCGGCGCGGCGACTATCTCGGCGCGACCGTGCAGGTGATTCCCCACGTCACCGACGAGATCAAGAACTTCGTCCTCGAGGGTAACGACGACTACGACTTCGTCCTGTGCGAGATCGGCGGCACGGTCGGCGACATCGAGGCCATGCCGTTCCTGGAAGCCATCCGCCAGCTCGGCAACGAACTGCCGCGGGGAGGGGCCGTCTACATCCACCTGACGCTGATGCCCTATATTCCGGCGGCGGGCGAACTGAAGACCAAACCTACCCAGCATTCGGTCAAGGAACTGCGCTCCATCGGCATCGCGCCGGACATTCTTCTGGTGCGCGCCGACCGGCCGATCCCGAAGGAGGAGCGGCGCAAACTCTCGCTGTTCTGCAATGTCCGGGAAAGCGCCGTCATCCAGGCGCTGGACGTCGCGCATATCTACGACGTGCCGATCGCCTATCACAAGGAAGGCCTCGATTCCGAGGTGCTCGCCGCATTCGGCATCGATCCCGCGCCCAAGCCGCGCATGGAGCGCTGGCACGAGGTTTCGCGTCTCATCCACAATCCGGAAGGCGAGGTCACGATCGCGATCGTCGGCAAATATACCGGGCTGAAGGACGCGTACAAATCGCTGATCGAAGCGTTGTCGCATGGCGGCATGGCCAACAAGGTCCGCGTCAAGCTCGACTGGATCGAGAGCGAGATCTTCGAAAAGGAAGACCCGGCGCCCTGGCTGGAAAAAGTTCACGGCATCCTGGTGCCGGGCGGCTTCGGCGAGCGCGGCTCGGAGGGCAAGATTCTCGCCGCCAAGTTCGCGCGCGAGCGCAAGGTGCCCTATTTCGGCATCTGCTTCGGCATGCAGATGGCCTGCATCGAGGCGGCGCGGTCGCTCGCCGGCATCGAAGCGGCGTCCTCCACCGAGTTCGGACCGTCGAAGGAGCCTGTCGTCGGCCTGATGACCGAATGGCTCAAGGGCAACATGCTGGAGAAGCGCCAGGCGGCTGGCGATCTCGGCGGCACGATGCGCCTCGGAGCTTATGAGGCGAAGTTGGCGCCTGGCTCGCGGATCGCAGAGGTCTACGGCGGCACGACCATTTCGGAGCGCCACCGCCACCGCTACGAGGTCAATATCGACTACAGGGAGCGGCTGGAGAATTGCGGCCTGGTCTTTGCCGGCATGTCGCCGGACGGCATCCTGCCCGAGACGGTCGAATACCCTGACCATCCCTGGTTCATCGGCGTCCAGTATCACCCTGAGCTGAAGTCCAAGCCGTTCGAGCCGCACCCGCTGTTCTCGAGTTTTATCGGCGCGGCGGTTGAGCAGAGCCGGCTGGTCTAGCCGGGATTCGGGCGTTGGCGCGGACTGTTATCAGCCCGCGCTCACCTTTTTGTTGAACTCCGAGAAGAACTGCCCCGCGAGCTTCTTCGACGTCGACTGGATCAGCCGGCTGCCGAGCTGCGCGATCTTGCCGCCAACATCCGCCTTGGCGGTGTAGGTGAGCAGCGTCGCGTTCTCGCCGTCCTCCTTCAGCACCACGTCCGCGCCGCCCTTGGCAAAGCCCGCGATTCCGCCCTTGCCTTCGCCCGCGATCGTGTAGGAATGCGGCGGCTTCAGGTTCTGCAGTTCCACTTCGCCCGCAAACCGCGCCTTGATCGGGCCGATCTTGAGCGCTACGGTCGCAGCGAGCTGGGTGTCCGACTTCTTCTCCAGCGTTTCGCAGCCCGGAATGCAGGCTTTCAATACGTCCGGATCGTTCAGTGCTGCCCATACCTTGGCGATGGGAGCTTCGATTCGCTCTTCACCCTGCATGTCGACTGCCATGGCTTCCTCCCGATTTCTATCTTGAGTGGGAGTAGCGGAGGGGGTCCTCCTTGTCTATCGCACCAAAGTCCGCCCCTCTCGGGTCGGCGGACACGCTTGCGGGCGCAAATGCGATGCCATATCCCTATGGCGCCATTTCACTAGTATGGCAGATTGCGGAGGATGACATGTCGGTTGGAAACGGAACCAGGCGCTTGCGCTCGCGTGAGTGGTTCGACAATCCCGACAATCCGGGCATGACGGCGCTCTACCTCGAACGCTACCTGAACTTCGGCCTGACCCGCGAGGAACTGCAGTCCGGCAAGCCGTTGATCGGCATTGCGCAGACCGGATCCGACCTTTCGCCCTGCAACCGGCACCATATCGAGCTCGCCAAGCGGGTGCGCGCCGGCATCGAGGCCGCCGGCGGCGTGCCGTTCGAGTTCCCCTGCCACCCGATCCAGGAGACCGGCAAGCGTCCGACGGCCTCGCTCGACCGCAATCTGGCCTATCTCAGCCTCGTCGAGGTTCTGTACGGCTATCCGCTGGACGGCGTCGTGCTGACCATCGGCTGCGACAAGACCACGCCGGCGCTCTTGATGGCGGCCGCGACGGTGAACATCCCGGCGATCGCGCTTTCGGTCGGCCCGATGCTCAACGGCTGGCATCGCGGCGAACGCACCGGCTCGGGCACGATCGTCTGGAAATCGCGCGAGAAGCTCGCTGCCGGCGAAATCGACTACGACCAGTTCATGGACATCGTCGCGTCGTCGGCGCCATCGGTTGGCTACTGCAACACGATGGGCACCGCGACGACGATGAACAGCCTTGCCGAGGCCCTCGGCATGCAGCTGCCCGGCGCCGCGGCCATTCCCGCTCCCTATCGCGAGCGTGGACAGATCTCCTACGAAACCGGCAAGCGCATCGTCGCGATGGTGCATGAGGACCTGAAGCCCTCGGACATCATGACCCGCCAAGCCTTCGAGAACGCGATCGTCGTCAATTCCGCGATCGGCGGCTCCACCAACGCTCCGATCCATCTGAACGCGATCGCGCGCCATCTCGGCGTAAAGCTCGACAACGACGACTGGCAGGCGGTCGGACACAAGATCCCGCTGCTGGTCAACCTGCAGCCGGCGGGCGAATATCTCGGCGAGGACTATCATCATGCCGGCGGCGTTCCGGCGGTGGTGGCGGAACTGATGAAGGGCGGACTGCTGCCGAACCCGGATGCGATGACGGTCAACGGCAAGACGATGGGCGCGAACTGCGCCAATGTCGAAAACATGGACGAGAAGGTGATCCGGACCGTTTCGGCCCCTCTGAAGAAAGACGCGGGCTTCATCAACCTGAAGGGCAACCTGTTCGATTCCGCGATCATGAAGACCAGCGTGATCTCGGAAGAGTTCCGTCTGCGCTACCTGTCCAATCCACGCGATCCGGACGCCTTCGAAGGCACGGCGCAGGTTTTCGACGGACCCGAGGAATACCACGCGCGCATCGACGACCCGGCTCTCGGCCTCACCGAAAACACGATCCTGTTCATGCGCGGCGCCGGTCCGGTCGGCTATCCGGGCGCGGCAGAGGTGGTGAATATGCAGCCCCCGGCCTACCTCATCCGGCAAGGCATCCACTCGCTGCCGTGCATCGGCGACGGACGGCAATCCGGCACCTCGGGCAGTCCGTCGATCCTCAACGCCTCGCCGGAGGCGGCGGTCGGCGGCGGGCTGGCGTTGTTGCGCTCGGGCGATCGTGTCCGCGTCGATCTCAGGAAAGGCACGGCCGACATCCTCGTCACCGACGACGAGATCACGCGTCGGCGCGCCGAACTGCAGAACAATGGCGGCTATCGTTATCCGAAGCACCAGACGCCCTGGCAGGAGATCCAGCGCGGTATGGTCGACCAGCTTTCCGAAGGCATGGTCCTGAAACCGGCGGTCAAATATCGCGACGTGGCGCACACGAGCGGCGTTCCGCGCGACAATCACTGACCATCGGGCATTGACCGCTTCGGCGGGCTTCCATTCGGCACCGTTCTGGGCCACATGGTGCCGCGATGACCCAGCGCGCGCTTGACCATCTCGTTTTGCCCACCGCCAGCCTCGACGCGGCCCGCGAGAGGCTGACGCGGCTCGGCTTCACTGTCGCGCCGACGGGCGTGCATCCGTTCGGCACCGTCAACGCCTGCGTCTACTTTCCGGGTGGGACGTTTCTGGAGGCGCTCGCGGTTGGCGAAGGCGAAACGGCCGCCTCGGCGATTGCACACGGCAACGTCTTCGTCGCACGCGACCATGTCTATCGCGCAATGCGGGGCGAGGAAGGGTTCTCGGCGGTCGTCCTGGCCTCTGACGACGCGGACCGCGACCACTCTGCTTTTGCCAGGGCGGACATTTCGGGAGGAGACATGCTCAATTTCTCCCGCCCTGCGGCCGATGCGCTCGGCAACATCGACACCGCGACCTTCAAGCTTGCCTTTGCGGCTGACATCGAGACCGCCGACGCTTTCCTGTTCACCTGCCAGCGGATCAATGCGCCGACCATCGACCGCAGTTCGCTTGAGCGGCACGCCAATGGCGCGACGGGGATTGGCGAGATCATCGCAGGCGAGCACGCAAGCTCCTTCGTCGGGCTGATCGAGCGCGCCGTCGGCCGGACGCCGCATGACACGACGCACACGGCCGAGTTCACGAACGCGACGCTCAGACTGTTGCGGCCCGATGACCCCGCCGGGATCGCGCAAAGCGATGCGACGCTGGCCGCGATCGTCTTCAACGTCTCGGATATCGAAGCGACACGGCGAGCTCTCGATGCCGGCGGTATCGGATTTCAAGCGACCCCCGCTGGGCTGGTGGTTCCGCCGGCCAAGGGGCAAGGCGCGACCTTCATCTTCAGGAGACCGAACTGATGCAGCCCAACGCAAACGTGACGGTCGGAACCGCGAGCTTCTCCAATTCAGGGCCGCTGACGCTCATTGCCGGCCCTTGCCAGCTCGAATCCCGCCAGCACGCTTTCGACATGGCAGGTGCGTTGAAGGAGTTGACTGCCGAACTCGGCATCGGCTTCGTCTACAAGACGAGCTACGACAAGGCCAACCGCACCTCGCTCGGCGCCACTCGAGGCGCGGGCCTCGACGCGGCATTGCCGGTATTCGCCGATCTACGGGAGGCTCTTGGCATCTCGATCCTGACTGACGTTCACACCGAGGAGCAATGCGCGATCGTCGCCGATGTGGTCGACGTGCTGCAGATCCCCGCGTTCCTGTCGCGCCAGACCGATATGCTGGTCGCGACGGCGAGGACCGGCAAGGTCGTCAACGTCAAGAAGGGCCAGTTCCTCGCCCCTTGGGACATGAAGAACGTCGTCGCCAAGATAACCGGTTCCGGCAATCCGAACGTGCTGGTAACCGAACGCGGCGTCTCGTTCGGCTACAACACGCTGGTCTCCGACATGCGCGCGCTGCCGATCATGGCCGAGATCGGCGCCCCCGTGATCTTCGACGCGACGCATTCGGTGCAGCAGCCCGGCGGCCAGGGCGGCTCGTCCGGGGGCGAGCGTCGTTTCGTGGAGACTTTGGCACGCGCCGCGGTAGCGGTGGGCGTCGCCGGCGTCTTCATCGAGACGCATCAGGATCCTGACAACTCGACCTCGTCGGACGGGCCGAATATGGTACCGCTCAAGGATATGCGGGCGCTGATCGAACGGCTGATGGAATTTGATCGCATCGCCAAACGGTCGCGCTGAGCGAACTGGTTTCGCAGTACACGATCACGAAATATTTCTCAATATTACTTAACGTGAGCCAATGTGAGAGCAACCGCTCGAGCCCGCGTTCGTTCTCTCGTCGAACGCAATGACTCGAAGGGAGCCCTCATGAACACCCATACAGGACACACGAACGCCATCCCCGCCTCCAGGGTGATCGGCACGGACGTCTTCAGCACGGCGGGCCAGAAGATCGGCGTCATCGAGGACGTCATGCTGGAGAAATCCTCCAACGGCATCATGTTCGCCGTCATCGGCTTCGGCGGGTTCCTCGGCATCGGCGAGAAGTATCACGCGATCCCGTGGTCGACGCTCGACTACGAGAAGAGCCGCGGCGGCTATGTCGTGCCGTTCTCACAGGAGCAGTTGAAGGCTGCGCCCGCCTATTCGATCAACGAACTCACCGGCGACGACGGTAAGGCCGCGCGGGATGCCTCCTACGACTACTACAAGGTCCCGCCCTACTGGTACTGATCGCCGTCTGGCGGCGGCACCCGGGTGCCAATCTGCGGCTCCGCCTTCGGCGGGGCCGTTTTCTTTCGATGTCGGGATTTTCTTGCCTTTGCGCATTCGATAAGAGCGGGGCGACCTTTCCCCAACGTTTGCAAAGGACCGAACCCCATGACCGCCATCATCGACATTGTCGGCCGAGAGATCCTCGACAGCCGGGGCAACCCGACGGTCGAGGTGGACGTGACCCTCGAGGACGGCTCGTTCGGCCGCGCCGCGGTTCCGTCGGGCGCCTCGACCGGCGCGCACGAGGCGATGGAACTGCGTGACGGCGGAGCCCGCTATCTCGGCAAGGGCGTCTTGCGCGCCGTCGAGGCCGTGAACGGCGAGATCTTCGAAGCGATCGGCGGCATGGAAGCCGAAGAGCAGATCCACATCGACGAGACGATGATCGAGCTCGACGGCACGCCGAACAAGAGCAGGCTCGGGGCCAATGCCATCCTCGGCGTCTCGCTGGCGGTGGCGAAGGCCGCGGCTGATGCCGCCGGCCTGCCGCTTTACCGCTATGTCGGCGGCACATCCGCCCGCGTGTTGCCGGTGCCGATGATGAACATCATCAACGGCGGCGCGCATGCCGATAATCCGATCGATTTCCAGGAATTCATGATCATGCCGGTCGGCGCACCTTCGCTCAAGGAGGCGGTGCGCTGGGGCTCCGAGGTCTTTCATACGCTGAAGAAGCGCCTCAAGGACGCCGGTCACAACACCAATGTCGGCGACGAAGGCGGCTTCGCGCCGAACCTGAAGAGCGCCCAGGCCGGGCTCGACTTCGTGATGGCGTCGATCGAGGCGGCCGGCTTCAAGCCGGGCGAGGAGATCGCGCTGGCGCTGGACTGCGCCGCGACCGAGTTCTTCAAGGACGGCAACTATGTCTACGAGGGCGAGCGCAAGACGCGCGATCCCAAGACGCAGGCGAAGTATCTCGCCAAGCTCGCCGCCGACTACCCGATCATCTCGATCGAGGACGGCATGGCCGAGGACGACTGGGAAGGCTGGAAATATCTCACCGACCTCTGCGGCAAGAAGGTGCAGCTGGTCGGCGACGATCTCTTCGTCACCAACTCGGCTCGGCTGCGCGATGGCATCCGCATGGGCGTCGCCAACTCGATCCTGGTCAAGGTCAACCAGATCGGCTCGCTGACCGAGACGCTGGACGCGGTCGAGACGGCGCACAAGGCGCACTACACGGCGGTGATGTCGCACCGCTCGGGCGAAACGGAGGATTCCACCATCGCCGATCTCGCGGTCGCCACGAACTGCGGACAAATCAAGACCGGCTCGCTCGCTCGTTCCGACCGGCTCGCCAAATACAACCAGTTGATCCGCATCGAGGAAATGCTCGGCAAGCAGGCGCGCTACGCCGGCAGGAGCATCCTGCGCGGCTGATCCGATGCGCTGAGACGCGCAATCTCAGAATGAAAAGGGCGGTGCCTCGGCACCGCCCTTTGTTTTGATATTCAAGCAATTATAGAGCCTATTTCAGGCGTCCGCTCGCATGCGCCAGCATGGTGTAGACCTTGCCGGTGTCGGAAGAGAGATAGGTCTGCGCCATCATCGAATCGCGGTCCGTCCGGGTGACATCTGCGATCAGGCGTTCGAAGTCGTCGCAGTAGCGGTCCACCGCCGAGCGGAACTCGGGCTCGGCCTCGTATTTGCGACGGATCTCGTCGAACGTCTGCTGGCCTTTCAGCGTGTAGAGCCGGCGGGTGAACACATTGCGCTCGCCCCGGCGATACCTGTCCCACAGTTCGATCGACGCGTCGTGATCGATCGCGCGCGCGATATCGACCGACAGCGAGTTGAGCGATTCGACGACGTGCAGCGGCGACCGCTGGGGCGCCTCGGCACGGGCAGGGGCGGGCGCAACAGGTTCCGCTTCACCTTCTTCCGAGGCACGGCGCAGCAGGTTGCTGACCCAGCCGCCCTGGGCGGGTTCCGGCTGCCGCGGAGCGGGCGCACGCGGCGCTGCAGGGCGGGGCGCTTCGGCGCGTTGCGGCTCAACCGGCGGACGCTTCTGTGGCTCAGGCGCGCGGGGAGCCGGGGCGTCGAGGCGGGCAGCGGGCGGCGCCGACCGTGGCAGCGACGCAGACTTGCCGCCATTGTCGAACGTGCGGCCCGAGCGCGCCACGATGTCGGACAGTTCCTTGAGCGCGTTGATCTGTTCGGCGACTGCGCGACGCATTGCCGAGGTCGTCTCTTTGGTCTCTTCCGGCAGGTCGAGGACACCCTTGCGCAACTCGTTGCGGGTCTCTTCCAGCTCAGTGCGGATGGTGCTGGCAGAGCGGCGGATTTCCTGCGTCGCATCGGCGAAGCGTTGGGTCGCGGATTCCACCACCTCCGAGACGGCGTTGCGCATGTGCTCGGTCGTCTCGCGGGCACGCCCATCGGCCTTGTCGAAGGCGCGTTCCACGAGGTTCTCGAAGGAGCGCATGACACGCTCGATGTCCTCGGACTTCTTGACGAGGCCGACGGCCAGCGTCTCGAGTGCCGACTGGCGGTCGTCGAGCGTCGAGGCGAGGTTGGACTGCGCCGAACCGAGGAGGTCGGACGCCGAGGCCAGCACCCGGCTGTGGTCGTCGAAGCGATGCGCGATCGCGGCGATGTCCTTGAGCGTGCTGGACGACAGCTCGGTGAGTTTCGTCGCGTTGACGTCGATGAGACGCGCGGAACTCGAGAAGGTCTGCGCCGCCTTCTCCGCCGAGGTGGCGAAGGAATGGGTCGTTCCCGAGAGCCGCTCCTCGAGCTCGGAGAGGTTGTTGGACGCCACGTTGATCAGATGTCCGAGCTGGGCGTTCGACGATGCCAGCCTGTCGATCAGGTCCGCAACGCCTTCGCCAAGGCTGTTGCGCGCCTTGTCGACCGCGGCCAGAGTCTCGGCGGTGCGGCTTGCGAGCGCGTTGACCAGGGCCGCATTCTCGGTGCGCAGACGCTCCGTCGCGGCATGGGTCGCCTCCTCGAGGCTGCGCTGCAGTTCGCCGCCGCTCTCGGAGAACTTCTCGACGAGGGGCTTGGCCTGTTCGTCGAGCACGCGGCCGATCTCGGCCGTGCGATTGGCGAGCATCTCGCTCAGCTCGCGCGTGTGCGCATCGAAGGTGGAAGCGGCCTCGTTGGTGCGCTGGCCGATATGCTTGTTCACCGCCGCGAAGGTTTCGGCGATGACGTTTGCACGCGACACGAGCTGAGCCTCGGAGACCGAGACCTGTTCGATCAGCTTCTGGCCGACGAGTTCGGCACCTTCCGCCAGACGACGCTCGACCGAATCGATCTGGTTGCCCATCTGCGCAACGATCGAATCGGCGCTGTCGCCGAGGCGGTGCTCGATGTTGACGAGCGTGTCCTCGATGGCGCGGGCCCGCGAGTGCAGTTCCTCCGCAGTCTGCTCGGTACGCTCGACCAGCTTGCGGTCGACATCGTCGAAAGCGCGCACGATGCCGTCGGCGTGATCGGACAGCGCGGCCGAACCTTCCTCGAGACGCATGGCGAGCTTGCGGTCGGCTGCGTCAAAGACGCCGGCGAAGTCCTCCGCACGGGCGGAAAGCGCGCTGCCCGCATAGTCGATCCGGTCGACGAGCTTCTGATCGACATTGTCGAAAGCCCGCGACAGGTCATCGGCGCGCGCGGCCATCGCGGCCGCCGCGAGGTCGATGCGTTCGGCGAACTTTTGGTCGGCGTCGCTGAAGGTGCGGTCGAGCTCTCCCACCTTTTCGGTGATGGTGCTGGCGGCGACGTTCAGGCGATCCTCGATTGCGCGATCGACGTTCGCGAAAGTGCGGGCGACATCCTCGGCCCGGGCGTTGAACAGACCCGAAGCGTAGTCGATGCGTTCGACGATCTTCGAATCGGCATCATCGAAGGTGCGCACCAGATCCTGGGCGCGCTCGGTGAGCTTGTCGGCGGCGATGTCGACATGCTGGGCGAGCCGGTCGTCGACCTGGCTGATCGTGTTCGACAGGTCGTTCGCCCGCGCGTTGATGAGATCGGAAGCGAGGACGATGCGTTCGGAAATCTTGCCGTCGATCTGCTGGATGGTCTTCGAGAGATCGTCGGCGCGCGCGTCGGCGGCGCTGGTCACCAGGTCGATCCGCTCGACCAGCCGGCCGTCGATCTGCTCGACGGCACGGGCAAGGTCGTCGGCGCGGGCCGAGATCATGCCGGATGCCATTTCGACGCGTTCGCTGAACCTGGCGTCCGCCTGGTCGATGACGCGCACCAGATCGTCGGACCGTGCTGCGATCGTCGAAGAGGTCTGATCGATCCGCTCCGAAAGCCGTTCGTCAACCTTCGCGACTGCGCGCGAGAGATCTCCAACGCGCGTCGCCACCACGGTGGTCACTTCCTGGATGCGCTCGCCGAGCTTCTCGTCGACCTGTTCGAAGGCGCGCGAGAGCTCGTCGGCCCGGTTCGCGATGATCCCGGAAGCGGCGTCGATCCGCCCGGCAAGCTTGCCGTCGACATGATCGATCGTCAGAGCGAATTCGTCCGTGCGGCGCGAAATTGCATCCGACACCTGGTCGATACGGCCGACGATCCTGCCGTCCACCTCTTCGAATGCCTTTGCGATCTCGGCCGCGCGCGCCGAAAAGGCGGTATTGGCGAGATCGATGCGTTCGGCGATCTTCTGGTCCGCGTCCTGGAAGGCCTGGCCGGCGTCCTCGGTGAGGGCCGCCGTGATTTCCAGAACCCGGTCGCGCAGCGCACCGGCGACCGCTCCCGCGCTCCGCTCGAGAACCGTGCGTACATTCTCGACGCCATTGGCCAATGCGGCTTCAATGGCCTGCGTGCGCCCTTCGACGACTCCGATCTGGGAGCGGAATGCGTCTTCTATCTTCGCCATCTCCAGCGAGAGGGCCTGACCGACGTCGCCCTGTCCGTCGGCGAGGCGCGCGATGCCGCTCTGGATCGCGCTGTCGATCTCGGCGCGTGTCGCGGCAAGCTTCTCCAGATCCGACTGCAGCGCGTGGGTCATGATATCGCGGCCTTCGGCCAGCTTCTCGACATGGCGTTCCACCGACGCGTCGATCGCGGCCCGAGCCTGGGCGAGTTTCGCAAGATCCTCGTCCATGACGCCCGACAGAACGCTCCGTCCCTCGGAGAGAAGGTGCGAATGCGCTTCGACGCGCCTGTCGATCTCGCCGCGGATCTGCTCCAGCTTCGCCAGGTCTTCATCGAGAACCCGGGACAGGAAGCTGCGGCCTTCGTCGAGGGTCGCCGTATGGTCGGCAATCCGGGCGTCGATTTCGGCCCGGGCTTCGGCAAGGCGACGCATGTCGTCGTCCAGGGCGTTGGTGAGCACGGTGCGGCCCTGCGCCAGCATCTGGGCGTGGCCCTCCAGGCGCTGGTCGAGTTCCGCGCGGGTTTCCTCGACGCGCGCCAGATCCTCCTGCAGGATGCTGGACAGGTAGTTGCGGCCTTCGGCGAGCTTCATCGCATGGGCGCCGACGGTTTCGTCGAGCGCGGCGCGCGCATCCGCGAGACGGGCGAGATCCGTGTCGAGTGCCGTCGAGATGAGGTGTCGGCCACCTTCGAGGCGCTGGGTGAACTCATTCGCCCGGCCTTCGAGCATCGTCGAGGTGGACATGACGAGTTCGGCGAGATCCGCGCCGATGCGAGACTTGGTTTCCTCGATGACCCCGGCCATGCCTTCCTTGCCGGCGCTGAAGGCGCCTGCGATCTCGCGGGCACGCTCGATGAGGGTCTCGTTGATCTGGCGGGCGCGCGCCTCGAGCGCGGCGTTGAGTGTGGCGGTGCCCTGGTCCAGCGCTTGGACACGTGTCTCGAATTCGCCGATCAGCGTCTGCCCGCGCTCGGCCAGAGTGCGCTCGATGCCGGCAAGGCGCGAATCGAACTCTTCCGCCAGCGTGCGGGACGTGCCACCGAGGAGGGACACCATGTCGGAGGTGCGGCTGTCGAGCATATCCGACAGGGCACGAGAGGCTTCGTCGGTACGGTCCGTGAGGGTGGCGATACGCGTGTCGAGGAGGCTGGCGAACGCTTCGCCCGATGTGATGATCCGATCGGAGATCGTGTCCATCCGCTCATCGATCGCCGAGTAGATCGCGCGGCCGCTGTCGTTGATGCGATTGACCAGTATTTCGCCCGAACCGGAAATCATCGAGGTCAGCCGGGTCGACGCATCGGCGACGCTGTCGTGGATGACGGTGCTCGAGGAGGTGAGCTGCTCCTTCAGCAGCTCGTGAGCGCCGGAGATCGAGGCGCGCACACGCTCCGCATGCGTGATCACCGCTTCGCGCTCGCTGCCGAGCCCGTCGACGAGCGAGCGGATACGCATTTCGTTTTCGCTGTAGGCACGCTCGAGTTCGTTGACCTCGGTATGAACCAGCGTCTCGAGTTCGACCGCACGTGCGAGCGTGCGCTCGATCCCTTCGCCCATGGCCTGGACTTCGCGGCGGACCGCCTGGCTGACCTTGCGGACACGGTCTTCGGCCAGGTTCTCGGGCTCGGTGAGGCGGAATGCCGCTTCGGCGATCGACTGTGCGGCGAGGCGCATCTCCTGCGCGCGACGCATCATCGCGGCGAACGCCCAGAACAGGAGCAGCGGCACGACGATCCCAATGGCGAGCGCGATCACCTGCGGCATGGCAAGAAGCTGCTGCATCGAGCGGATCGCCCATATCTGCGGCGCGTAGAGAACGTGGCCGAGAGCGAGCCCGCCTGCGATCCACGCTACGCTGAGAAGCGCCATGGAAACCGAAAGCGTGCGCGATGTCCCGCGTGCCAGAGACTGCTGGACAGACTGATACTCGCGCTGACGGTCGTCATTGGCGGGCTGGAACGAGATCGGCCCAGGAGCCGACGACGAAGCGGGTGCCTCGACGGGGCGAAGCGGCTCGCCCTTCCTGGCGCCCGACCCGGCGCTTGCAGTCGAGGGGGCCGCAGGCGTGTTTGCCGCCGACTTGGAAGTGCTCGCCGTCGCCTTGCCGGCAGCATTGGGGGCCGAGCGCGAGGCGGTCGCGGTCTGGGAACTGCTGGAGCCCGTGGATGCTGCCTGGGGGCTGGCGGATGTCGTGCCGCCGCGGCTTTCCTTGACGAGGTCGTCGGCGGCCTGCGATATCTGCGCCTCGAGTTCATCCATCGACGAGGAGAAGTCGATCTCCTCAACGCCGTTGAGGTCGAATTCGAGGGCCTTTTCGAGTTCCTTGTCCACGTCGCGGTCGATGGGAGACGTGGTGTTTGGTTTACGCGCCATGCAGCTACAACCCTCTACTAAGTGCGCGACCCAACCGTTTCCGGCTCCCCACAGCCCGCGCGCAACGCGAAATTACACGTGCTCGTATCGTAATGGCACGACCCGGCAATTGAAACCTGCATTCCAACCCATGTGTAAAACTTTAAACATAAGGTTAACAACGCGACGGATATGGGAAAATCGGCATGGCCGAGGCCCTATTGCCGTCCAGCGTCGTTAACGGCTTGTTGGTCGCCTTCCTCTAAGTTTGTTCCATCAGAGCACATCGGGACCGGGCGCATGCCGCAAGCGAATCTTCAGACAGTGGCCTTTGCCAATCCCGGCGGAGAGGAATGCCCGCCCTCGCGCACGCGGCCGGTCGATCTCGTGCACCTGGCAAAACAAACACTCGGAGACCGGGATCTTGAACGCGAGGTGCTGGCACTTTTCGTCCAGCAGGCGACCATGGTTCGCGATCGGATCTCGAGCGCCAACGCTTCGGAACGGAAATTCCTCGCACACGGCTTGCGGGGCTCGGCCTCGGGGATCGGAGCGTTCGGAGTTGCGAAGACCGCGACCGAGATCGAGCACGATCCCGATGACAAATCGCTGCTGCTGCATCTGGCCGCGCGAATCGACGAGGTGAAGGATTTCATCGCGTCGATCAGCCGCTGAGTCTCGCGGTTGACTCGGCTCGCGGAGTGACTATCTCCGCGCAGACACAGGTTCCGGGGCCTATTTCATGACAAAGCTGACCTACATCGCCTTCGACGGCACGCGTTTCGATATCGAGGCGGAGAACGGCTCCACCGTGATGGAGAACGCGATCCGCAACGCGGTGCCCGGCATCGAGGCCGAGTGCGGCGGCGCATGCGCCTGTGCGACGTGCCATGTCTATGTCGACGAGGCATGGACCGACGAAGTCGGCGAACCGGAAGCGATGGAGGAGGACATGCTCGACTTCGCCTATGAAGTTCAGCCGAATTCGCGCCTGTCCTGCCAGATCAAGGTCAGGGATGCGCTCGACGGCCTGATCGTCAGGATCCCCGAGCGTCAGGCATAGGTTCTCGGCACTCGACGGATATAGACCGAGCCGATTCGATTGCTCGCCCTGTCTTAGGCAGAGACGACGCGCGTCGGCGGAGACGGTCGTCGCAGCCACCGCACCAGTAGCAGCAGGGCGACCACGGCAAGTCCCGTCGACAGGCCGATCCAGATGCCGATGCCACCGAAGCCGAACCGGAACGCGAGAAGCGCACCGAGCGGCAACCCGATACCCCAGTAGCCGATCCCGGCGAACACCATCGGCACGGCGGTGTCGTGCAGACCGCGCAGCATGCCGCTGCCGACGGCCTGGGCGCCGTCCACGATCTGGAAGAGCGCCGCATAGGCCAGAAACGACACGCCGAGCGCGAGCACGACCGCGTTGGCCGGATCGTCGAGGTCGAGGAACGCGCCGATGAGCTGTCGCGGGAAGGTAAACATCGTCAGCGCCATGGTGGACATGAAGGCCAGCGAGAGAACATAGGCCGTCCATCCGGCACGGGCCACGGCGTCGGCGTCGCCTGCTCCCCAGGCGCGGCCGACGCGCACGGTGACAGCCTGGCCGAGACCCAGCGGCACCATGAAGCTGATCGAGGCGATCTGCAGTGCGATCGCATGGGCCGCAAGCGACGGAGCGTCGATCAGTCCCATCATGAACGCGGCCGCGTTGAAGATGGTCACTTCAAACGCGACCATGGCGGCGATCGGCAATCCGAGCCTCCACAAGGCGCGGAAGCGAGGCCAGTCGGCGCGCCAGAAACGGCCGAACAGGCTGTAGCGCCGGAACTTGCCGTCGATCGTGACGACGGCAGCCAGCCCGCCGAGCATCAGAAGGTTCGACATGGTGGTGGCAAGCCCCGAACCTGCGATCCCCATGGCGGGAAAGCCGAGATTGCCGAACATCAGGCACCAGTTGGCGAGGACGTTGAAGCCGACGGCCACGAAGACGATCGCAAGCGCCCAGCCGGGCCGCTCCAGCGCTGAGATGAACGAGCGCAGGACGATGTAGCCATAGAAAGGGAGAATGCCCCACATGAGCGTCCGCATGTAGCGGCCGGCATCCGCCGACAGGTCCGGCTGCTGTCCCATCGCGACCAGTATGCTCTCGGCATGCCAGAGCATCGCCCACATCGGCACGCAAACGGCGATCGCAGTCCAAAGTCCCTGGCGAACCGTCCGGCGGATGTCGCGGACCGAATGGCGACGGCGGCCGAGCTCGCTCGCCATCATCGGCGACGTCGCCAGCATCAGGCCAAGTCCGAACATCAACGGCGCGAAATAGAGGTTGGAGCCAAGCGCGCCTGAGGCGACCGTATTGGCACCGAGACGCCCCATCATCATCACGTCGGTCGCCGTCATCGCCGTCTGCGCGACATTGGTGAGGACCATCGGCCATGCGAGTCCGACGGTAGCGCGAATCTCCTCAATCCACGCCGCGCGAGTCGCGCGGCCTTCCAGCGCTGAGACTGACATTTCGATCGGTCCAAATGGGGCGAGACGCGGTCCGGCTAGGGTATCAACCCGTTACGGACGGACTTTTCAGCCGCGGCGCTTCGGCAACAGAGCGTCGTTTGCGACAAAGCCACCGCAATTGCAAGGAAGATGCGCTGGTCCAGCAGCCAGACGGGAAGGACTGTCAGTTCCTGATCCGGCCAGCTTCAATCTGTTCGATGCGGTAGCGGATCAGGCGGTCCATCCGCTCGGAGAAGTTGATCCGCTCGATTCGGTCGAAACGCTCCTGCGCGGCGTCATGCGAGGCAAGCAGCCTGCGGATCGTCTCCTGCGCCTTGTCGGCGGCGATTGCGCACGTCTTCTGCGCCGTCAGGGCCAGCAGGGCATCCTCCATCTGTCGGGCGTAGTCGCGCGCGATGCTCACATGGCTCTCCTCATGCCGCTTGATATCACCGGCGAGCGCGCCCCAGATCAGCCTTGTGTCTTCCGCTGCCCCAGCCGGTCGCGTCCAGCGCGGCAGGGTGATCTTCGCCTTGACCGAGATGCTCGCCTTCGACACGCGACACTTTCCGGTGCCGCCGTCATAGTCGAGGCGATTGACGAACTGCATCTCCGTCGCGCCGGGATGGCGCCGGCCGGTGCTCTTGACGGTCGGCCCGCGAGACGTGAGTTCGTCCTGCAGCTCGGGTAAGGTGGCGCCACCAATTCGGAAATAGCTGTAAGAGCGCGATACGCTCGCCGCATTTGCGAGGCCGACGCACAGCGCGATCGGCATAACGATCGTTGTGATCAAGAATATCCGGAAGGTCATGGCCGAACCATGCGATAGCCTGCTGCGAACGGCAATCCCGGTTTCCCCAGCGTGTTCACGAGTTCGTGATGAATTTCGTTGCATTGGCTATCCGATATGCGCAAACACCACTTTTCCAACGGTCGTACGAAAACCATGGGACGAAGAATCTGGTCGCTAGCGCACGGTCGGCAGATCGCCTTCGGCAGCACGGCCGTCGTCATGGGAATCGTCAACGTCACGCCGGACAGTTTTTCAGACGGCGGCAGGGTCGAGACGATCGAGGCAGCGGTCAAGCTTGCCCTGGATCTCCGATCGGCAGGCGCCGAAGTCGTCGATGTGGGTGGCGAATCGACCCGGCCGGGAGGCGAATCGATCACCGCGCTGGAAGAGCAGCGGCGCGTGATTCCCGTGGTAGCGGAGCTGGCACGTCATCCGCAGATCATCATCTCGGTAGACACTTACCGTGCCGAGACCGCCCGGATCGCGATCGATGCCGGTGCCCATATCATCAACGATATCGGGGGGCTGCAGGGCGAGGAGGGCATCGCCCTGCTTGCAGCGCGCAGCGGATGCGGCCTGGTGGCGATGCACAATGGCCGGGATCGAGACAGGCTCCCCGATCCGATCGATGATCAATTGACCTTCTTCCAGCGTTCGATCGAAATCGCCCGCGCGGCCGGCGTACCGGACGAAGCGGTCGTTCTCGATCCCGGCTTCGGCTTTGCCAAAGACCCGGATGAGAACATCGAGATCATTGCCCGTTTCGGCGAATTGCTGCGGCTGGGCTATCCGATGCTGGTGGGGACGTCGCGGAAGCGATTCCTGGGCCATGTCACGGGACGTCCGGTCGACCAGCGTGACACGGCGACCGCTGTCTCCAGCGCCATCCTCCGGTTACGTGGAGCCTCCATCTTCAGGGTGCATGACGTAGCGTCATCCGTCGACGCGTTGAAGCTGGCGGATGCGATTCTGCGGAGTCAGGGAGGCTCCCCGACATCATGAGCTATGTGATCCGGCTCAGGAATTGCGCGTTCTTTGCGCGGCATGGGGTCCATGACGAGGAGGAGCGCATGGGACAGCGCTTCTACGTCGATGCCGAACTGACCGTCGATGCCGATGCTGCGCTTGATCGGGATCGTATCGCGGAGACTGTCGACTACGGCGCGGCTTTCAGCCTGATCGAACAGATCGTTACCGGGCGGCGCAGATTTCTGATCGAGGCGCTGGCGCAGGAGATCGGCAGATCCTTGTGCGACCGGTTTCCCATGATTGTACAGGCGGCCATCACCATCAGGAAACCGAACGCACCCGTGAACGGAGTTCTGGATCATGTCGAGGTGACCGTTGCCTGGCCTCGGTGAGGAGGTGGCCTATCTGGGCCTTGGCGGCAATATCGGCGATCCTCGGACGGCGATGACGAAAGCCCTGCGCGCGATCGACGCCGACAGGATGACCGACATCGCCAGAGTGTCTTCGCTCTACCGCACCCCACCGTGGGGCAAGCTCGACCAGCCGCCATTTCTGAACGCCGTGGCCGAAGTGCGAACCCAACGATCGCCGAAGGCGCTTCTTGATCTCTGCCTCGATACCGAAATCCAGCTTAAACGGGTTCGCGGCGAACGCTTCGGCCCAAGACTGATCGACATCGACGTGCTCCTGTACGGAACGCGATCGGTGAAGGAACTCGGGCTGGAAATACCGCATCCACGGATGTTCCTGCGCGCTTTCGTTCTTGTACCGTTGGCGGAGATCGCCCCGGATCTGACGATCCGCAACGTCAAGGTGGCGAGCCATCTTACCGGCCTCGATGCGAGCGGCATCGAAAAACTGACCGAAGATGGGTCCTGGTGGAAGGAGTGACTATTCGGCGGCTACGGTCGCCACAGGCGCGTCACCTGTCCGCTTCAGGTCCATCGCAATCACGCGGACCATCTGGCGGTCGACCTTGACGGAGACGCTGACGTTCATCGAATCCTTGTTCGGCAGGCGTGCGCTCATCGCGCCATTCAACTGGTTGCGCGAGATCGAGAACGTAACCTTCTTGCCATCGACGCTTCCGGAGACAATGTCGAGCCCTTCGCCGGCGGCGCCGTCGAGGAAGATTCCGCGATAGCCACGGCCCTTGCGCTCGACCGTCGCCGACATGCGCTGCGAGAAGACGCCGACGCGACAGGAGCCGTCGAGCTTCATTCCAATCTTGCCGTCCGGCGTCGATCCGTTCAGGCGGCAGGTGAACTTCGTGCCTTTGTACTTGCCGGCGACGATTTCGCCTGGTCCAGTCCAAACCCCTTGGACCGAACGGAAGAACTGTTCGTCACCGTCGGCGGCGAAGCCCGCGACCGGCGCTACGAGCACCGGAAGGACGGCTGCGAACGAAAGAATGGCAGTTCGGTTCACGCGCATGGGGTCGAGTCCGGCATTTCTCGGGGGCGGGGTCGACCGGAGCATGGCCGCGATTGGTTAATGCTTCGTCACCCGTCCTTTGTCTCATACAATGCGCGAGGGAGCCGCGCGACGCAAGATCAAACGTCCTCGCTGGTCGCTACCTCGCGTTTCCGGGAGGCGAACGTAGCGAGCGCCGAGGCGAAATCCCCCATGCCGGGACGCTTCACGGCGTCGAAGGGAAAGGGGCGTGCGGTCTCCATCGCGGCGATGCCGATTCGGACCGTCATCATTCCGTTGACGACGCCTTCGCCGAGCTTGGCCGAGATTCGGGCGGCAAGCCCGTGCCCGACCAGCTGTTGGATCAGGCTGTCGCCGGCTGCGATGGAGCCCGTGACGGCCAGATGTGCCAACACGCTGCGTGTCAACCTGAAGAAGCCGAGTGTGCCGGGCCGGCCACCGTAGAGTTCTGACATGCGACGCACCAGCCGGCCGGCCTCCCACAGCACATAGCCGAGGTCCACCAGCGCCCGCGGGCTGACGGCGGTGACGATCGACACCCGCTTGGCGGCGTCGAGAATCAGGTCCTTGGCCTTCTCATCCAGGGGGGCGAGGATCTCGGCCTCGGCGTAGCGCAGAAAGTCGACGCCATCGATGACTTCGCCCTTGAGTTCGACCATGGCGCGGCGTCCGGCGGCGGTTTCCGGCTTCTTGCCGACGAGCACGACCAGGTCGGCCACCGCTGCGCGCGCGGCCTTGCTGTCATTGGCCCGGGATGCGCGTTCGGCCCGCTCGCGAAGCGCTTCCACCGACGCAAGGCGCGCCAGGGCGTAAAGCTCGCGCACGAGGATTGCCAGAAAAGTGACGACGACTATCGCGGCAAGCGCGATCCCCAGCCAGCCAAGCCATTCGCTTCGACGGAACAGGTCGCGAATGAGTTGCTCCGCCCACAGGCCGGCTGCCAGCGAAAGGAGCGTAACGAGGGCGCCGAAGAACAATGTGCCTAGACGCGACGCCGGTCGCGGCTTCAGCGGCGCTGGCGGCGCCAGGGCGTCCAGGCCGTCCGTCTCGAAGACGTCGATTTCCGCGGGGACGACCAGCGCAACCTCGTCCTTGCGGATCGCACGCGGTTTGCGGGCGGGCTCCGGTTTAGGCGGCGCCGCCTCTGGCTCCGGCGTGAGCTGGAAGGACGCCGGCTGGCGTGGTTGCGTCATGCCAATGCATCTCCAATAAGGAATTGAAGGGCGCGGTCGAGCCGGATATGCGGCAGCGAGAGAGTCAGCCCGTCCGCCGTCCGCTCGAGCTTCGGAGGGCGGAAGCGCACGAATCGGATCGCGGTCCTTTCCCCGTCCGCCTTGAACAGCGAATCCGGCTTGCGGGGCAGGTCTCCCGGGAAAATGGCCGTCTCCGTATCCCCGTCGAACGTCTCGTCGCCGATAGTCTCGCCCTTGAGCGGGGTGCCGATGATCACGGGAAGCGTCTCGCCGCGCTGTTTCACGGTGCCTTCGCGCGTCGCCCGGATCGCCGCCATGGCGAGAACATCGACCAGCGCACCGGTCAGGTCGGCGCGCTGGACCGCGCGGTCCGCAAGCCGCCGGACGATTGCCTGCAATCGGTCGTGGCTCTCATGATGAATATGGTCGGCCTTGGTCGCCGCGATCAGGATGCGGTCAATCCGACGCGAGAAGAGCCCCGTCAGGAAATTGGTCGAGCCGGGCCGGAAGCAGGCGAGGATTTCGGTCAAGGCGCGTTCGAGATCCGCAACGGCGCCACTGCCGGCGTTCAACGCCTGCATGGCGTCGATCAGCACGATCTGCCGATCGAGCCTGGTGATGTGTTCGCGGAAGAACGGCTTCACCACATGGGTTTTATAGGCCTCGTATCGACGCTGCATCATGGCGTGGAGGGAGCCGTGCCGGGCCTTTGCCCCGGCGAGGCCGGGGAGGGGGGCGAAGGTCAGGGCCGGAGAGCCCTCCAGATCGCCCGGCATGAGGAATCGGCCGGGCGGCAGGGTGGAGAGCGCCCGGTTGTCAGCCTTGCAGGCCCTGAGATAAGCAGTGAAACTCCCAGCCAACCGTCGCGCCGTCATCTCGTCGGCCTCGGCCGCCGGATCGACTTCCATCGCCTCGCGCCGCCAGGCGTCGGAGAGATCGGCCCGGACGTCGAGGACGGCGAGGTCGAACGAATCCCTCGAGAAATCGTCATAGTCCTTGCCGAGAAGCGGCAGGTCGAGCAGCCATTCGCCCGGATAATCGACAATGTCGAGGGACAGGCTCCCGGGAGCAAACGTCCTGCGCCATCCGGACGCCGATTCGAACTCGATGGTCAGCCGCAATTCGGAGATCGCCCGGGTGGAGTCCGGCCAGACGCGATCCGACAGCAGCGCGGCGACATGATCCTCGTATTGGAAACGCGGCACCGCATCGTCCGGCTGGTGCTCGAGAAAGGCCTTGGTCAGCCTTCCGGACTTGCGCGCGTCGAACAGCGGAAGCCGGCCGCCATGGATCAGATTGTGCACCAGTGCAGTGATGAAGACGGTTTTCCCCGCTCGCGACAGACCGGTGACGCCGAGACGCAGCGAAGGGCTCCCGAAACCCGTCAGGCGTCCGGCAAGCGTGTCGAGCGCGATCCGCGCCTCGTCCGTCAGGGTAGTATGGGACGCCAATTCGATTGCCTCGTCATGCCCCGCCTGCGAGGCGTTGTCGTCCGATATAGGCAAGGCCGATCGGCTTTGGAATGGGCCGGCGGGATCCGGGCTCTTCAATCAGCCGGCGGGCGTGTAGAACGCCTCGAGAAATCCCTTTGATGGCGCGACGCCGGCAAAGCCTTCCGGGAAATCGATGACGGCGAGCCCGCAGGTCGGAAAGCCGTTGGCCCGTGCGCCGGTGGCGTCCTCCCGACCGTCGCGCGCGAGTGCGAAACACACGTCCTCTATCATCGGATTGTGGCCGACGATCAGCAGCGAGCCCACCCCGTCATTGTCGCGTATGAAATTCAGATATCCGGCAGCATCGGTGATGTAGAGCTGATCTGTGACGATCGCGTCCGCCACCGGCAAGTGCCGCATGACCGCATCCCAGGTCTCGCGCGCGCGCCTCGCGGACGAGCAGATGACCCGGTCCGGGACCACGCCGTCTCGCGCCATCATCGCCCCTATGGCGTCGGCATCGGCGCGGCCGGTCGCGTCGAGCGGACGGTCGAAGTCGCGCATGCCGGGTTCCGCCCAGGCGGCGCGGGCGTGGCGCAACAACAGAAGACGACTCATTCCCGCGCACCTCTCGCTCTCGCCGGCCGACAGGCCTTAGCGCACCCCATCGTCTAGTGAATGGCGCGATATCGTGCAATCCGTCCCGGGCGGTGCTGGCTCGTCCCGAAAGAACTGTGACAAAAGCTGCAATCAAAACAGTTTGTTGCGTAGCCGCTATCGGTTTTGGAACCTTGCGGCGAAATGCGCTTGCCGCAATTCTTCAACTGGCGTGACTTTTGCGTGAACGCTTTTGCCTTTCCGCTTGTGCGGTCCCGGCGCCGCGAATATATAGGCGCCCGGGTAAGTGTTTTGGGGTGACTCGATGAGCTTGATCACTGAACTTAACTATGTGCCCACTGACGACGAACCGTTTATGAACGATCGTCAGAAGGCCTACTTCCGCTCCAAACTGATCGCGTGGAAGGGGGACATCCTCAGGGAGGCTCGCGAGACCCTTGAAGTCCTCCAGCAGGAGAACGCAAACCATCCGGACCTCGCCGACAGGGCTTCATCGGAAACCGATCGTGCCATCGAGCTGCGGGCGCGGGACCGTCAGCGCAAGCTGATCGCGAAGATCGACGCTGCCTTGCAGCGGCTCGACGAGGGGACTTACGGCTACTGCGAGGAGACGGGCGAACCGATCTCGCTGAAGCGCCTCGATGCCCGCCCGATCGCCACCCTGTCGATCGAGGCGCAGGAGCGCCACGAGCGGCGCGAAAAGGTCTATCGCGACGACTGAGGGTTCGTCGTCGACGGCACCGCAGGCTTCAAACGGCCGCTCGGAACGTCTTACTTTCTTTTCGATATCTCACCGAGCAGCTTGTTCATCTGCTCGTCGAGCGAAGCGTCAGACCTTTTCGGCGCTGCATTCTTTTCACGACCCGGCGAAGACGCTTCCTGCTCCAGGGACAATGACAGTTCCTTCAGCAGCGCGTCATCCAGCGCGTTCACCTGCGGCATCCGCGGCGCAGGTGAGGCGGAAGCCGTCGCCGGCTTCGGCGTTTCGAACGGCCTGGCAGCCGGCGCCGATACGCCCGACCTAACCGCGGCCGGAGGCGGTGGCGGGGCCGGCATCGGTATCGCCGGTCGCGGAAGCGTGACGTTCGAGGTGGCTGAAGCAGGTCGCGCTGGCAAGACTGGTTCGACAGGTCTGGGAGGCTGTGCGGGGCGCGGCGCGGCCTGCGGCGGCCGGACCTGCGCCCGGGCGCGTTCGAGTTCGGGCGATGTGGGAGCGGGGTCGGCGACCGTTTCGTGGTGTTGCTCGCCATGCCTGGCCGCGCGGTTCACCATGCGGATGTCGCGCTCGATCACCACGTCCGTCGGCCCTCCGATGAGCACGAGATGTTCGACATCGTCGCGCCGGACGAGGACGAGCCGGCGCCGGCTGTCGATCGCGGCCGCGTCCATGACCGCGAGGCGGGTTCTGCGGTTGCGGCCGCCCGCGACGAACGTCCCGCCGCGAACTCCGCGAATCAGCCGGATCAGGCCAAGCACCACCACCAGCGCCAGGAGCGCGAACGCGATCCACAATATGGCGTTGGCATAGCCGTCAGGCAGCGCGTCTTGAATGGTCTCAATCAATTCCATACCCCGGAACTCCCGCCGCTTCGACGATTTATGCACCCCGTGCGTCCCGCCGCAAGGTCGCAGTTTCCGGCGGGAAAAAGCCTTGCTGCATGGGCAAGGCCTTCCCGGCGGTACAAGAATATGATTCAAGCGGCTCTGCGGAGGCGCGCACGCGTCATCGGGGGCGCACGAGGCTGGGGAAGAATGGCCAAAGAGACAAGCCGCGATTTCTATCCGGCTCCGGTCGTCGATCAGAATTCTCGGCCCGGAGCGATTACACGGCTGATCGTCTTCACCGTCGTTCTCATCCCGCTCGCCGTCATATTCCTGACATTCCGCGAGAGACTCGGTGACCCCTTCCTGATCGGAATGCTCGGCATGCTGGCCATGATCGGGGTCGGTTACCTGTTCCTGACGGCGATCGGCTTCGTCCAGTTCGCGCCTCGGTCGACCAATGACGAATTGTCGAAAGCATTCGTCGATTCGATGCGGCAGGGGCTCATCGTCACGGACGGGCGTGGACGCATCATCTATGCCAACCGCGCCTATGCCGACATGACCGGGGCCGCGGCCCCCGCCGATATCAAGACCGTCGAGGCCTTGCTCTCCGACAATCCGGAGGCCGGATCGACGATCGTCCGCCTTGCCACCCAATTGAAGGACGGAAAGCCCGATGACGGGGAGTTCCGGCTGTCCCAGGCGATTCGTCCGGGAGCGGAACCTGGCGCACGCTGGTACAAGGTGCGGGCGCGAACTTTCAACATGCGCTCCCGACGTCAGCCCCTCTATGCTTGGCAATTGTCCGATGTTTCCGCCGAGCGGGCGGAGCAGGAGCGCTTCTTCCAGGACCTGCAGCAGGCGATCGACCATCTCGATCACGCGCCCGCAGGCTTTTTCTCCGCCGACCCAAGCGGCCGCGTCACCTACATCAACGCCACCCTTGCCGAATGGCTGGGGATAGATCTTGCGGGATTCGTGCCGGGCGCCATCACCTTGCCGGAGATCATTGCAGGCGACGGGATGGCGCTGGTGCGCGCGGTGAAGGCTGAGCCTGGTGCCACCCGCAACGCCGTCATCGATCTCGATCTTGCGACCACCAAGGGCGAGGCATTGCCGGTTCGCTTCATGCATCGTGTCACGGCGAGCCGGGAAGGCGTGCAGGGGGCTACGCGAACGATCGTGCTCAACCGGACCCAGGGCGAGGATTCATCGGCCGATCTGCGGGCATCGGAGGTCCGCTTCACCCGCTTCTTCAACTCGACGCCGATGGCAATCGCGGGCGTGGACGCGAAGGGAAGGATCCTGCGGACGAACGCACCGTTCCTGATGCTGTTTTCCAGCGTCGTCGACCAGGCAGCTGTGGACAGCCGTGCGCGGCTCGACACCGTCATCCATCCGCGCGACCGCGAATCGTTTGCCGCCGCGATCGAGCGGGCAAAGCTGTTGCAGGCCGACATCGCGCCGATCGACACCGTCCTGCCGGACAATGAAGAGCGGCACATGCGCTTCTACGTCAGCGCGGTGGCCGACGGAGGCGGCGCCCAGGGCGCCGAGGAAGCCGCGATCGTCTACGCGGTCGAGACGACGGAGCAGAAGGCGCTCGAGGCGCAGATGGCCCAGGGCCAGAAGATGCAGGCAGTGGGGCAACTCGCCGGCGGCATCGCGCATGACTTCAACAACGTGCTCACCGCGATCATCATGGCGTCGGACCTGCTGCTGACGAATCACAGGCCGTCCGATCCGTCCTTCCCCGACATCATGAACATCAAGCAGAACGCGAACCGCGCCGCGTCTTTGGTTCGCCAACTGCTCGCCTTCTCGCGCCGCCAGACGCTGCGGCCTGAGGTGCTCAACCTGACGGACGTCCTCGCCGACGTGCGCATGCTGTTGACGCGCCTCGTCGGCGGGAATGTCCGGCTCAAGATCGATCATGGCCGGGATCTCTGGCCGGTGCGGGCCGATCTCGGCCAGTTCGAGCAGGTCATCGTCAATCTCGCGGTCAACGCGCGCGATGCCATGCCCGAGGGCGGCGACGTGACCATCCGCAGCAGGAACGTCGTCTCCGGCGAATGCGCTGACTTCGGCTATCGCGAACTCGTCGCCGGCGATTATGTGCTGGTCGAAGTCGCTGATACCGGAACCGGCATCCCGCCTGAGGTGCTCAAGAAGATCTTCGAACCGTTCTTCACCACCAAGGAAGTGGGCAAGGGCACGGGCCTCGGCCTCTCCATGGTCTACGGCATCATCAAGCAGACGGGCGGCTATATCTTCTGCGATTCCGAGGTTGGCAAGGGCTCGGTGTTCCGCATCTTCCTGCCGCGCTATGTGCCAGGCTCCGCGATCGCCGAGCAGTCGGCAGGAGACACCAAGACGGCGGACACGAAGGCGGCCCAGTCGGCCGCCAAGAGCGATGCCTCGAAGGATTTGTCCGGCTCGGCTACGGTCCTTCTGGTCGAGGACGAGGACGCGGTTCGCATGGGTGGCGTCCGCGCGCTGAGGTCTCGCGGCTACGAAGTGCACGAGGCTTCCTCGGGCGTCGAGGCGCTGGAGATCTACGAAGCGCTGGAGGGCAAGATCGACATCGTCGTGTCCGACGTCGTCATGCCCGAGATGGACGGTCCGACGCTGCTCGGCGAACTGCGCAAGCGCAACCCCGATATCAAGTTCGTCTTCGTATCCGGCTACGCCGAGGATGCGTTTGCGCGAAACCTGCCCGAGGACGCGAAGTTCGGCTTCCTGCCCAAGCCCTTCTCGCTCAAGCAGCTCGCCACGGTCGTAAAAGACATTCTGGCGGAGTAGCCGTTACTCCTGCCTAATTGGTGATCAATAGTCCGATATGCCCAATCCGTAGGCATAACCTGATACCGTTGCGTAAATCTTTGTCACCAATTCGTTAACTCGGATGCGGGCCGCGGTCGGCACGGCAGGGTAACCCTGCGGAACCGGCTGAAAACGCGGCACCTCCGGGCAAATCGCTACCCCTCGAGCATCTGGCATGGCCGTTGCATGCATTCTTGCGGTGCAACAGCCCATCGCTGGAGGGTTCAAAACATGAGGGGTTACAACTTGCCGTTCAAAGGACTGATCAAAGCAGGCGCATTTGCCGCGGGCATGCTCGCGGCGTCTTCCGTCTTCGCCCAGGAAGACACCATCAAGGTCGGCGTCCTGCACTCGCTGTCGGGCACCATGGCCATTTCCGAGACGACGCTGAAGGACACGATGCTGTTCCTCATCGACGAGCAGAACAAGAAGGGTGGACTGCTCGGCAAGAAGCTCGAAGCCGTCGTCGTCGACCCTGCCTCCGACTGGCCGCTCTTCGCCGAAAAGGCGCGCGAGTTGATCTCGGTGAACAAGGTCTCGGCCGTGTTCGGCTGCTGGACTTCGGTGTCCCGCAAGTCGGTGCTGCCGGTCTTCGAAGAGCTCAACAACATCCTCTTCTACCCGGTCCAATACGAGGGCGAGGAGAGCCAGCGCAACGTGTTCTACACCGGCGCCGCGCCGAACCAGCAGGCGATCCCGGCGGTCGACTATCTGATGAACGACGAAGGCGTCGAACGCTGGGTGCTGGCCGGCACCGACTACGTCTATCCGCGCACGACCAACAAGATCCTCGAAGCCTATCTGCAGGCGAAGGGCGTCAAGGCCGAGGACATCATGATCAACTACACGCCGTTCGGTCATTCCGACTGGCAGACGATCGTGTCCGACATCAAGAAGTTCGGTTCGGCCGGCAAGAAGACGGCGGTCGTCTCGACCATCAATGGCGACGCCAACGTTCCCTTCTACAAGGAACTCGGCAATGCGGGCATCAAGGCCGAGGACATTCCGGTCGTGGCCTTCTCGGTCGGTGAGGAAGAACTCGCCGGTCTCGACACCGCTCCGCTCGTCGGCCACCTGACGGCCTGGAACTACTTCCAGTCGGTCGACGTCCCTGAAAACACCGCCTTCATCGAGGCATGGCGCACCTTCATCAAGAACGACAAGCGCGTCACCAACGACCCGATGGAGGCCCACGTCATCGGCTTCAACATGTGGGTGAAGGCTGTCGAGAAGGCCGGAACCACCGATCCGGACGCCGTCATCGACGCGCTCATCGGCGTGTCCGTGCCGAACCTGACCGGCGGCTTCTCGACCATGATGCCGAACCACCACATCACCAAGCCCGTGCTGATCGGCGAAATCCAGGCCGACGGCCAGATGGAGACGGTGTGGCAGACCTCCGGCCTGGTGGTCGGTGACGAGTGGTCCGACTACCTCCCGGACTCGAAGGACCTGATCTCCGACTGGCGTGCTCCGATGTCCTGCGGAAACTTCAACGTCGCCACCGGCAAGTGCGGCGGCAAGGGCGTGAACTGACCGTCCTGACGGCTCAGTCGACTTTCGTTCCGGGCGGCAAGTCCGCCCGGAACGTCCCGCAACCCCCACCGGCGGTGCAGTATTCATGAAGTGCTTCAGGGCGATCAGTCTGGTGCTCGGCTTCCTGGCCACCATGCTCGCCACGGCGTTGGCCGACGACGCCTCGATCCGGGCCACGATCGCGAAGTTCGCGACGGCCAAGAATTTTTCCGAAACCGGTGAAATCGTTCGCGAACTCGCCGCCATCGGCGATGCCCGCATCGAGCGGCTGCTCCTGGCCTTGGGCGAAGGCGACGTCGCCTTCCGCAAATCCGATTCCGCCGTGTTCATCGTTCAGGAAAAAGGCCAGACCGCCAGCCTGTTCGATCCGCTGACCGGTGAAGCCGCCGGGGAAGCGCCGAAAGCCGCCTACACCAAGGTGAAAGTCAACAATTCGCTGCGCCGCGCCATCCGCGACGCGATCGGCGCATTGACGCTCGGTGCCGAGGATCCGGCGGTTCGCCTGACGGCCGCCACGACCATGTTCCTCAATCCCGACCCCGCCAACCTCGAGGCGATCGAAGCGGCGATCGCTTCCGAGACGAACGCTGCGGTCAAGGCGAAGCTCGAGGATGCCCGCGCCTCCGCGGTGCTCGTCTCCGATCGCCCCGACTCGGAAAAGATGACGGCGGTCGAACTGCTTGGACTTCGCGGCGACCGCAACACTCTCTCGCTGCTCACGGCCTACGGCGGAAAGGCGGACGGCGAACTCAAGGACGCCGTCGATCGCGCGGTCGGTCGCATTCAGGCGTCGCTTGCCTTCTGGCAGGCCGGCGAGAACGTCTGGTACGGGATCTCACTCGGCTCGGTGCTGCTGCTGGCGGCGATCGGCCTCGCGATCACCTTTGGCGTCATGGGCGTCATCAACATGGCGCATGGCGAAATGGTGATGCTCGGCGCCTACACCACCTTCGTGGTGCAGGAGATCATCCGCTCGCAGGCGCCGTGGCTGTTCGACTGGTCTTTGGCGATCGCGCTGCCGCTCGCCTTTCTCGTCGCGGGCGCGGTCGGACTTGCGATCGAGCGCGGCATTATCCGCTTCCTCTATGGCCGGCCTCTGGAAACGCTGCTTGCAACTTGGGGCGTATCCCTGATCCTCCAGCAGGCGGTGCGCACCATTTTCGGGCCGACGAACCAGCAGGTCGGCAACCCGTCCTGGATGTCGGGCGCCTTCGAACTCGGCCAGCTGTCGATCACCTGGAACCGGCTGTGGATCGTGGTGTTCACGCTCGCTGTCTTCGCCATCCTGCTGTTCGTCATGAAGCGCACATCCTGGGGCCTGCACATGCGCGCTGTCACGCAGAACCGGCGCATGGCCGCCTCGATGGGTATCCGCACGCCCTGGGTCGACGCGTTCACCTTTGCGCTGGGCTCCGGCATCGCGGGCATCGCTGGCGTGGCGCTCAGCCAGATCGACAATGTCTCGCCGAACCTCGGCCAGGGCTACATCATCGACTCCTTCATGGTGGTGGTCTTCGGCGGCGTCGGCAATCTCTGGGGCACCCTGGTCGGCGCCTTCTCGCTCGGCATCGTCAACAAGTTCCTCGAGCCCTATGCCGGCGCCGTGCTCGGCAAGATCATCGTGCTCGTTCTCATCATTCTGTTCATCCAGAAGCGCCCGCGCGGCCTGTTCGCGCTGAAGGGCAGGGCGGTGGAAGCATGATCCTTTCCCGTCTCTTCGCCGACGGCTTCTCGCGCCGGATCGTCATCACGATCCTGATCCTGCTGGGTATCGCGGTGTTGGTACCGATCCTGCACCTGGCCGTGCCGCCAGACAGCGCGTTCCACATCCCCGCTTATGCCGTCGCACTCGTCGGCAAATACCTGACCTACGCGCTTCTGGCGCTCGCGCTGGATCTCGTGTGGGGCTATTGCGGCATCCTCTCGCTCGGCCATGGCGCCTTCTTCGCGCTCGGCGGCTATGCGATGGGCATGTATCTGATGCGCCAGATCGGCGACCGCGGCGTCTACGGTAATCCGATCCTGCCGGACTTCATGGTGTTCCTGAACTGGAAGGAATTGCCCTGGTTCTGGTACGGCTTCGACCAGTTCTGGTTCGCGGCAGTCATGGTGATGCTGGTGCCGGGCCTGCTCGCCTTTGTCTTCGGCTGGTTCGCCTTCCGCTCGCGCGTCACCGGCGTCTATCTGTCGATCATCACCCAGGCGATGACCTACGCGCTCCTGCTCGCCTTCTTCCGCAACGACATGGGCTTCGGTGGCAACAACGGCCTGACCGACTTCAAGGACATTCTCGGCTTCAACGTGCAGGCGGGCGGCACGCGATCCGCGCTGTTTTCAGCAAGCGCGATTGCCCTGGCGATCGGCGTGGCGCTGACCGCCGCGATCGTTTCGTCCAAATACGGCAAGCTGTTGATCGCGGTGCGCGACGCCGAGTCGCGCACGCGCTTCCTCGGCTGGCGGCCCGAGAACGTGAAGCTGTTCGCCTTCACCGTGTCGGCGGTGATGGCGGGCGTCGCGGGTGCGCTCTACGTGCCGCAGGTCGGCATCATCAATCCGGGCGAGTTCGACCCCGCCAACTCGATCGAGGTCGTCGTGTGGACCGCCGTCGGCGGGCGCGGCACGATCGTCGGCCCGATCATCGGGGCGGTGCTCGTCAATCTCGGAAAGACCTATTTCACCGGTGCGCTACCGGACTACTGGTTGTTTGCGCTCGGCGGGCTGTTCATCTTCGTCACACTGTTCCTGCCGCGCGGCATCGTCGGCACCTGGGACCACTGGCGCAAGGCAGGCAGGGAAAAGCGCGCGGCGGCGCAGACGCCGCCGGCCGGCACCCCTGAGACCGTCGTTCGCGCCTCGGCGCGGCCCGACGTCGAGAACGGTCCAGCCATCGGCGGCGCAGAGCCGCAGCCCGCGGAGTAGGCCGATGTCGCGCAAGGAAACGATCCTCTACCTCGACGGCGTGTCAGTTTCCTTTGACGGCTTCCGCGCCATCAACAATCTGGCGCTGGTGCTCGGCAAGGGCGAGATGCGGGCGATCATCGGCCCCAATGGTGCCGGCAAGACGACCATGATGGACATCATCACCGGCAAGACCCGGCCGGACAGTGGCGACGTCTATTTCAACGGCGACATCGACCTCACCAAGCACGACGAGGCCGAGATCGCCATGATGGGCATCGGCCGAAAGTTCCAGAAACCGACGGTGTTCGAAAGCCACACGGTCGAGGACAATCTAGTCCTGTCGCTCAAAGGTCCGCGATCGATCTTCCCGGCGCTGTTCCACCGCCGTTCCGCGCAAGAAAGCGCTCGCATCGACGAGATCCTCGCCACGACCCGTCTTGCATCGCGCCGGCACGATCTGGCTGCCAATCTTTCGCATGGCCAGAAGCAGTGGCTGGAGATCGGCATGCTGCTCGCACAGGACCCGAAGCTGCTTCTGGTCGACGAGCCGGTGGCCGGCATGACCGACGCTGAGACCGAAGAGACCGCGCGGCTCTTGAAGGAGATCGCCATGACGCATTCGGTCGTCGTGGTCGAGCACGACATGCATTTCGTCCGCGAACTCGACGTGCGCGTCACCTGCCTGCACGAGGGCTCGGTGCTCTCCGAGGGCACACTCGACGCGGTCAGCGCCGACGAGCGCGTCATCGAAGTCTATCTGGGGAGATGAGCATGAACTGGCGCATACCCTATTCCATCGAGCCGGCGCCGATCGACGGCGCTCAGCTGCTCTGGTCGCTAGCGCGCAGCATCGAACAGCTCCCGCCGCTTTTTACGAACCCCCTCCGCCTGGCGACGCCAGCCTCCCCCGTTTCCGTGGGGGAGGAGGGGGACCAGTTCTCGGCCTTCCACGGGACGGAGCCGCGTCATGCTTGAGGTGCGTGACGCAACGCTCCACTACGGCGCCGCGCAAGCCTTGCGCGGCGTCTCGCTGACTGCGGCGACAGGCAGGATTACCTGCGTCCTCGGCCGCAACGGCGTCGGCAAGACCAGTTTGATGAGATCCATCGTCGGCCACCATCGGCTGACGAGCGGAACGATTGCCTTCGAGGGGAAGGCGCTCGACCGGAGCGCGGCATACGACCGCGCCCGGTCGGGCATCGCTTTCGTTCCGCAGGGCCGCGAAGTGTTCCCGCCGCTCACCGTCAGGGAGAACCTGGAAACCGGCTACGCGCCGGTGAAGCGTGGCGATCGGAACGTGCCGGATTATGTGTTCGACCTGTTTCCGGTGCTGAAGGATATGCTCGGCCGGCGCGGCGGCGACCTGTCGGGCGGCCAGCAGCAGCAGCTCGCGATCGGTCGTGCGCTGGTGACGCGGCCGAAGCTCCTGGTTCTCGACGAGCCGACCGAAGGCATCCAGCCGTCGATCATCAAGGACATCGGCCGAGCGATCCGCTTCCTGCGAGACCAGGCCGGCATCGCCATCCTGCTGGTCGAGCAGTATCTCGACTTCTGCCGCGAGCTTGCCGACGAGGTGAACATCATGGATCGCGGCGTGATCGTGCACACCGGTCCGGCCGAGGATCTCGACAAGCCCGAAGTCCGCCGTTTCCTCACTGTCTGAGCGTCTTCGCGCCGCTCCGGTAACCGCGTTTTAAGCATGGCAGGTTCATTCTGTCGGCGACGGCGTAGGTGTGGAGTCGCGGCATGTGGACTAAGCAGAGGAAGAAGCGGCGCAGCGGCGCCTTGATCGTGCCGGCGCTCGCCACCGTGTTCCTGTCCTATTTCGGTTTTCACGCCTGGCACGGCGAATTCGGCATCTTTTCCAGCTACCAGTTGGTCGACCGCAAGGCCGATCTCGAGGCGAAGCTCGCCGGGTTGCGCAGCGAGAGGCAATCGCTCGAGGGGCGCGTGCTGCTGCTGCAGGACGGCACGATCGAGAAGGACATGCTCGATGAGCAGGCTCGCCGCGCGCTCAACCTGACCGCCAAGGATGAAGTCACCATCATCAAGTCGGCCCAACGTCCCATTAACTGAATTTCAGTTAATTCCCGAATAGATAAGTATATTCAATTAGTTCGCCTCATACCTGCCATGCATTTTTAGGCATGGCCGAACGCACTTCTCCGTGCTAGGTTTTTTAGCAATGGGAGTGGCCGGAGAGTTGCTCCCGCCATGTCCGTTAAGAGACAGCAAAAGGGAGTGACCGATGGCCGTGGCTGCCCGCAAAGCCCCCGCGAAATCGAAAGCCGACACGGGCCTGCCTCAGCTGAAGGCGCCGAAGCCGGCCGAATTCAACAAGGAAGACGAGCTTCGCGCCTATCGCGACATGCTTCTCATCCGCCGCTTCGAGGAAAAGGCCGGCCAGCTCTATGGCATGGGCTTCATCGGCGGTTTCTGCCACCTCTATATCGGCCAGGAAGCGGTCGTCACCGGCCTCAAGATGGCGCTGATCGAAGGCGACCAGATGATCACCGCCTACCGCGACCACGGCCACATGCTGGCGATGGAATTGTCGCCGCGCGGCGTGATGGCCGAACTGACCGGGCGTCGCGGCGGCCTGTCGCGCGGCAAGGGCGGCTCCATGCACATGTTCTCCAAAGAGAAGAGTTTCTACGGAGGTCACGGCATCGTCGGCGCCCAGGTGTCGCTTGGCACCGGGTTGGCGTTCGCCAACAAGTATCGCGAGAACGGCAACGTCTGCGTGACCTTCTTCGGCGACGGAGCGGCGAACCAGGGCCAGGTCTACGAGAGCTTCAACATGGCCTCGCTGTGGAAACTGCCGGTGATCTACGTCATCGAAAACAACCGCTACGCGATGGGCACCGCGGTGCATCGGTCGTCGGCCGAGACCGATTTCTCCCATCGCGGCATCTCGTTCAAGATCCCCGGCATCCAGGTCGACGGCATGGACGTGCGCGCGGTGAAGTCCGCCGCCGATCTCGCCACGGAGTGGTGCCGGTCGGGCAAGGGGCCGATCATCCTCGAGATGCAAACCTACCGCTATCGCGGCCACTCGATGTCGGACCCGGCGAAATACCGCTCCAAGGACGAAGTGCAGAAGATGCGCTCGGAGCACGATCCGATCGAGCAGGTGAAGGCGCGGCTGACCGACAAGAAATGGGCGTCCGAGGACGATCTGAAGGCGATCGACAAGGAGGTTCGCGACGTCGTCGCCGACGCGGCCGATTTCGCCCAGGCCGATCCGGAGCCGGATGTTTCCGAGCTCTACACCGACATCTACGTCGAGTCCTGAGACCGGGAGGACGCGCCGTGCAGGCGTTTTTCGTCCTTCTCGCGATCCTCGCCGTCGCCGCTTGGCTGGTCGCCGCGGCGAGCGCCGTGACGATTCTCGGTCGCGCGCCTTCGGGCGGCCGTTTCGCAACGCTGATGGACCTCGGCTGGTGGCGTTTCAGCGCGATTGAGGGTCGAATTGGTCCCGCGTCGCGAGCGCCGGTTGCCCGCTATCGCAAAGCCTTTCTCGTCTTCTTCGCATGCGTGCTCGCCGCAATCGCGACGACCCTCGCACTCGCCCCCAACACCGCCGCATCCAGCTGAACTCCTGGAGATCCAGATGCCGATCGAAATCCTGATGCCCGCACTCTCGCCGACCATGGAGGAGGGCAATCTCGCCAAATGGCTGAAGAACGAGGGCGACAAAGTCGCTGCAGGCGACGTCATTGCCGAGATCGAGACCGACAAGGCGACGATGGAAGTCGAGGCCGTCGACGAAGGCACGCTCGGCAAGATCCTGATCGCCGCCGGCACGGAGGGCGTAAAGGTCAACACGCCGATCGCGATTCTGCTGCAGGAGGGCGAAAGCACAAGCGACATCGGCGCGGCCAAGCCCGCCAAGGCTGAGGCGAAGCCAGAAGCGGCGCCCGCCGACGATGCCGGCGGCAAGGCACGCGAGGCGTCGGCCGAGCCCTCCGCTGCGAAGGAGGTCGCGAAGGTTCCTGCCGCGCCCAAGACCGAGGCATCGGCAGATCCCGACATCCCGGCCGGCACCGAAATGGTCCCGACCACTGTGCGCGAGGCGCTGCGCGACGCCATGGCCGAGGAAATGCGCCGCGACGCGGACGTCTTCATCATGGGCGAGGAGGTCGCCGAGTACCAGGGCGCCTACAAGATCACGCAGGGGCTCTTGCAGGAGTTCGGCGCCAAGAGGGTCGTCGACACGCCGATCACCGAGCACGGCTTTGCCGGCGTCGGTGTGGGCGCCGCGATGGCGGGGCTGAAGCCGATTGTCGAGTTCATGACCTTCAACTTCGCCATGCAGGCGATCGACCAGATCATCAATTCGGCCGCCAAGACGCTCTACATGTCCGGCGGCCAGATGGGCGCGCCGATCGTCTTCCGCGGCCCCAATGGCGCAGCCGCCCGCGTCGGCGCGCAGCACAGCCAGGACTATGCGGCCTGGTACAGCCATGTGCCGGGCCTCAAGGTCATCCAGCCCTATACGGCGGCCGACGCCAAAGGCCTGCTCAAGGCCGCGATCCGCGATCCGAACCCGGTGATCTTCCTGGAAAACGAGATCCTCTACGGCCAGACATTCGACGTGCCGAAGCTCGACTATGTCCTGCCGATCGGTAAGGCGCGCATCCACAAGACGGGCAAGGACGTGACCATGGTCTCGTTCGGCATCGGCATGACCTATCTCGTCAAGGCTGAGGCCGAACTGCGCGGCATGGGAATCGATTGCGAGATCATCGACCTGCGCACGATCCGCCCGATGGACTTGGAGACGGTCATTGCGTCCGTGAAGAAGACCAACCGGCTGGTCGTGGTCGAGGAAGGGTTCCCGCAATCCTCAGTCGGAGACTACATCGCCAATCAGGTGTCGCAGCGCGCCTTCGACTTTCTCGACGCTCCGGTGATCACCATCGCCGGCAAGGACGTGCCGATGCCCTACGCCGCCAACCTCGAAAAGCTCGCGCTGCCGAATGTCGCCGAGGTAATCGAGGCGGTGAAGGCTGTGACGTATAGGAGCTGAGGAGCACGCCATGCCCATCAACATCACCATGCCGGCCCTCTCGCCCACGATGGAGGAGGGCAATCTCGCCAAGTGGCTGGTCAAGGAGGGCGACAAGGTCTCGCCCGGCGACGTCATCGCCGAGATCGAAACCGACAAGGCTACGATGGAGGTCGAGGCCGTTGACGAAGGCACCGTGGCCAAGCTTGTCGTGCCGGCGGGTACCGAGGGCGTGAAGGTCAACGCGGTGATCGCGATCCTAGCCGGCGAGGGAGAGGATGTCGGCGCGGCCGCTAAGGGTGGCGCTACGCCGGCTAAGGCTGAGGCCAAGGCTGAGACCGCCAAAGCCGAGCCTGCCAAGACAGAGGCGCCAAAGGTTGAAGCACCGAAGGCCGAGGCCCCGACAGCGAAGCCGGAAGCCACACCGGCTGCTTCACAACCGAGCGCTTCGGTTTCCGGCGAACGCACTTTTGCCTCGCCGCTTGCCCGCCGCATCGCCAAGGATGCCGGCGTGGACGTCTCCGCCGTCTCCGGCTCCGGTCCGCACGGCCGCGTGGTGAAGGCCGACGTCGAAGCTGCGATCGCCGGCGGCGGCGCGAAGAAGGCCGCCCCTGCCGCGCCTCCCGCACCGGCCGGCGCGCCGGCTGCGGCAGCTCCCGCCGCCAAGCCAATGTCCGACGAAACGGTGTTGAAGCTCTTCGCCGAGGGCTCTTACGAGCTCAAGCCGCATGACAACATGCGCAAGACGATCGCGAGCCGGCTGACGGAGTCCCACCAGACGATCCCGGCCTACCTGCTGTCGATGGACTGCACGATCGACACGTTGCTCAAATTGCGCGAGGAGATCAACCGCTCCGCGCCGGTGACCAAGACGGAGAAGGGCGACGTTCCGGCGTTCAAGCTGTCGGTCAACGACTTCATCATCAAGGCGCTGGCGCTGGCGCTGCGTGACGTTCCGGCCGCCAACGCGTCGTGGACGAGCGCGGCGCGGGTCTTCCACAAAACCGCCGATGTCGGCGTGGCGGTGGCAATCCCCGACGGGCTCATCACCCCCATCGTCCGCAAGGCCGAGCAAAAAACGTTGTCCGTCATCTCCAACGAGATGAAGGACCTGGCCAAGCGCGCCCGCGACAAGAAGCTCAAGCCCGAGGAATACCAGGGCGGGTCGACCGCCGTGTCCAATCTCGGCATGTTCGGCGTGTCGAATTTCACCTCGATCATCAACCCGCCGCATGCCTCGATCGTCTCGATCGGCGCCGGCATCGAGAAGCCGGTGGTGAAAGGCAAGGAGATCGCCATCGCCACGGTGATGACCGCGACCTTCGCCTTCGACCATCGCGTCATCGACGGCGCGCTGGGAGCCGAACTCGCGGTCGCCTTCAAGCGCTATATCGAAAATCCGATGGCGATGCTGGTCTAGGCCATGCGCCTCGTCGTCACTATCGTCCTCGCATTGATCCTGTCCTGGCTGGGCGGCTCGGCGGCGGCGACCCTGATCGCCGACTGGGCAAGGGGCGACGAGTCGTTCATCCTCGCCTTTATGGCGATCCCGCTGGCAGGGCTGGGCGCGGCGGTTCTTTTCCTGGTCGCCTCCACCCGGCCCGTGCCCGCGCGGGCGATCAATCGTGTCGCCTTCGTCACGTTCGCGCTGCTGGTGCTGCTGTTCGCAGCGCTGTCGGTGTTCGAACTCTTCGTCAACGGGACGCTCGCGTCCGCCTGGCGAGGCGTCCAGCTCTATGTCGGCATCTTCGGCAGCAGTGCGGTAGTGGTGCTCGTCCAGTGGTTGGTGTTCCGCTGGCGGTCGCGTCCGGCGCCTGTGCCCATGTTGTTCGGCCGCGGCCCGGGAGCGACTGTATGAAGACCGTGCTGTGCTACGGCGACTCGCTGACCTGGGGCTACGATCCGAATGGGCCGGGCCGCCACGCCTTCGCCGATCGCTGGCCGAGCGTGCTGCAGGCCGGACTCGGTTCCGACGTCACGGTGATCGCCGAAGGGCTGAACGGCCGCACCACTGCCTTCGACGACCATCTCGGCTCGGCGGACCGCAACGGCGCGCGGCTGCTGCCCACGATCCTGACGACCCATTCGCCGATAGACCTGCTCATCCTTTTCCTTGGCGCAAACGACATGAAACCGTGGATCGCGGGGCGGGCCATCGCGGCCAAGCAGGGCATGCAGCGGCTCATCGACATCGCGCGCGGCCACGCCTATCCGCTGGGCGAGGATGCGCCGGACATCCTCATCGTCGCGCCGCCGCCGCTGTGCGACACCGGCGATCCGGACTTCGCCGCCATGTTCGAGGGCGGTGTCGCGCAGTCGGCAATGCTGGCGAGCCTCTATTCGGACCTCGCCGACCTTGCCGGCTGCGGTTTCTTCGACGCCGCGTCGGTCGCGAAGGCCTCGCCGCTGGACGGCGTGCATCTGGACGCGGCCAACACGCGCGCGATCGGGCGCGGGCTGGAGCCGATTGTCCGCGTCATGCTGGGACTTTAGGAGATCGATATGGCTGAATCCTACGACGTGATCATCATCGGCGCCGGTCCTGGCGGCTATGTCGCAGCAATCCGCGCCGCGCAGCTCGGCCTGAAGACCGCCGTTGTCGAACGCGAACACCTTGCCGGCATCTGCTCCAACTGGGGCTGCATTCCGACGAAGGCGCTGCTGCGCTCGGCCGAGATCATGCACTATGCCGAGCACGCGACCGACTACGGCCTCAAGATCGAGGGTAAGGTGACGCCCGACCTAGCGGCTATCGTCGCGCGCTCGCGCGGCATTGCCGCGCGGATGAATGGCGGCGTCGGCATCCTGATGAAGAAGAACAAGGTCGACGTCATCTGGGGCGAGGCGAAAATCACCAAGCCGAACGAAATCGTCGTCTCCAAGACGACCAAGAAGCCGATGGAACCGCAGGTGCCGCCGCCGAAGAACACCAAGGGCGAAGGGACCTACACCGCCAAGCACATCATTATCGCCACCGGTGCCCGGCCGCGCGCGCTGCCCGGCATCGAGCCCGACGGCAAGCTGATCTGGACCTATTTCGAGGCGATGAGCCCGAAGGAGATGCCCAAGTCGCTGATTGTCATGGGCTCCGGCGCGATCGGCATCGAGTTCGCCAGCTTCTACCGCACGATGGGCGTCGACGTGACCGTGGTCGAGCTGATGGCCAACGTCATGCCGGTCGAGGACGCCGAGATCTCGAAGTTCGCGCAAAAGCGCTTCGAGAAACAGGGCATCAAGTTCCTGCTCGAGGCCAAGGTAACGAAGGTCGAGAAGGGCGCGAACTCGGTCACCGCGCATGTCGAGCTGAAGGACGGCAAGGTCGAGAAGCTGACAGCCGACCGGCTGATCTCGGCCGTCGGCGTGCAGGCCAACATCGAGACCATCGGCCTCGAGGCGGTCGGGGTCGCCACCGAGCGCGGCATCGTCAAGATCGACGAATACTGCCGCACCAGCGTGCCCGGCATCTATGCCATCGGCGACGTCGCAGGGCCGCCGATGCTGGCGCACAAGGCCGAACACGAGGGCGTAGTCTGCGTCGAGAAGATCGCCGGGCTTCACCCGCATCCGCTCGACCGGCTGCTGGTGCCGGGCTGCACCTACTGCAATCCGCAGGTGGCGTCGGTCGGCCTCACCGAGGCGAAGGCCAAGGAGAAGGGTTTGGACATCCGCGTCGGCCGCTTCCCCTTCGTCGCCAACGGCAAGGCCGTGGCGCTCGACGAGGATCAGGGCCTGGTCAAGACGATCTTCGACAAGAAGACCGGCCAGCTCCTCGGCGCGCACATGGTCGGCGCGGAGGTCACCGAGCTCATCCAGGGCTTCGTCGTCGCCATGAACCTGGAGACGACCGAGGCGGAACTCATGCATGCGATCTTCCCGCATCCGACGCTGTCGGAGACGATGAAGGAAAGCGTGCTCGACGCCTATGGCCAGGCGCTGAACATCTAACGGCGCAGCCGGCCGAACCACGAGGGAGCAGTCGCATGGAACCAACCTACGGAATTCTCGGCATGCCGGGCGTCGGCTTCTTCGGCATGCTGTTGATCGGCTTCCTGGCCGGCTACGTCGCCGAACGGACGATGAACCGTGATCACGGCATACTGACCAACATTCTTGTCGGCATTGCCGGGTCCTTCGTCGGCGGAACCCTCGCCGGCCTGCTCGGCATCGCCTTCTACGGCTTTCTCGGCAATCTGGTGGTCGCCATCGCAGGCGCGATCGTCATTCTCTGGATCTGGGGCAGGGCGCAAAGCGCCCGCTGAACGTCCCGATCCGCATTCCAGTCGCCGGAACCTGAAGCGCGCCGCCGCGTTGTCGCGGTGGCGGTTGTCGCCGGTGCAGAAACTGGAGAATTCTTATGGAAGACGCGGGCGTGGGCTGGATTGCAGCCATCATCATTGGCGGTGTCGCCGGTTGGCTGGCCGAGATGTTCATGAAGAGCAATATGGGCTTGCTGATGAACATCATCCTCGGCATCGTCGGCGCGATTGTCGCCAATGCGCTGCTGGGCGCGTTTGGCATCGTCATGGGTGGCTGGATCGGCTACCTGATCGCCGGCTTCATCGGCGCCTGTATCCTGATCGCGATCGGGCGGCTGTTCCGTCGCTGAGACTGCGAGCTATGCACAAAGGCCGCGGTGGCATTCGCTCCCGCGGCCTTTCGCTTTTGTCCGGTTGCGCCTAAATGTCCACTGCGCCTCGTTGAACGGCGCTGTTGAAACGCGACCGGGAGAAGCATGGTCACCGTCATCGACACAATCGCCAAGCCGCGCCTGCGGCATCCGGAAAAGGCGCATCGCCCCGACCAGGAGGTGATGCGCAAACCCGACTGGATCCGCGTCAAGGCCCCGACATCGCGTGGCTATGCCGAGACGCGCGAGATCGTGCGCTCCAACAATCTCGTCACGGTGTGCGAAGAGGCCGGCTGTCCGAACATCGGCGAGTGCTGGGACAAGAAGCACGCGACCTTCATGATCATGGGCGAGATCTGCACGCGCGCCTGCTCGTTCTGCAATGTCGCGACCGGCCGGCCCAACGCACTTGACCGCTCCGAACCCGACAGCGTCGGCCGCGCGGTCGCGCAGATGGGCCTCACCCACGTCGTCATCACCTCCGTCGACCGCGACGATCTCGACGACGGCGGCGCCGAGCATTTCGCCGAGACGATCCGCGCCATACGCGCCGCGGCGCCCGGCACGACGATCGAGATCCTGACGCCCGACTTCCTGCGCAAGGACGGCGCGCTCGAAATGGTGGTCGCGGCGAAGCCGGACGTGTTCAACCACAACCTGGAAACGGTGCCGTCGAACTATCTCACCGTGCGTCCCGGCGCACGCTACTTCCACTCGATCCGTCTGTTGCAGCGGGTCAAGGAACTCGACCCGTCGATGTTCACCAAGTCCGGCATCATGGTCGGGCTCGGCGAGGAGCGGAACGAGGTGTTGCAGCTGATGGACGACCTGCGCTCGGCCGATGTCGATTTCCTGACCATCGGCCAATACCTGCAGCCGTCGAAGAAGCACCATCCAGTGAAGGCCTTCGTGACGCCGGACGAGTTCAAGTCCTATGAGACTGTCGCCTATTCGAAGGGGTTCCTGCTCGTCGCGGCGAGCCCGCTGACGCGTTCCTCGCACCATGCCGGCGAGGATTTCGCCCGCCTGCGCGCCGCGCGTGAAGCGCACCTCGTCCGCCGGGCCTGACGACCGACAGACATGCCGAAGTTCGATACCGTCAGGCGTGTGCCCTATTCGCCCGAGCAGATGTTCGCGCTCGTCGCCGACGTGGAGAAATACCCGCAGTTCCTGCCGATGTGCGAAGCGCTATCGGTCCGCTCGCGCAAGGAGCGCGATGGGGTAACCGTGCTCGTTGCCGACATGAGCGTGGGCTACAAGGCGATCCGCGAGACCTTCACCAGCCAGGTCGTGCTGAAACCCGACGACCTCCTCATCGACGTCAAATACCTCGACGGCCCGTTCAAATACCTGCGGAACCTGTGGACCTTTGCGCCAGCGCCCGCGGGCGGCTGCGATGTCGGCTTCGACATCGACTATGAATTCAAGAGCCGTATGCTGGGCGCCTTGATGGGCGCCGTGTTCGACCGCGCCTTCAGGATGTTCGCGAGCGCCTTCGAGAAGCGTGCGGACGAAATCTACGGCCGGCCCGCCGGTGCCCCGCAGGCAGTCTGATCGGATATCAGCCCGCGCCGCGCTTCAGCGCTTCGATGCCCATCTGCAATGCTGCGATCCCCGTTTCGCGCCGGACGATGTCGCGCCCCGGATTGCCGAAGAGGTAGCGGCGCGTCTCGGTCGGAACGCCGGTGGCGGCGACGCCGATCCAGACCAGACCGACCGGTTTCTCCGACGATCCGCCATCCGGTCCGGCGATACCCGTGACCGCAAGGGTGATGCCCGCGCGGGACCGCGCGAGCGCGCCCTCGGCCATCTCGCGCGCAGTCTCCTCGGACACGGCGCCGTGACGGTCGAGCGTCTCCTTGCGCACGCCCAGCATGTCCATCTTCGCCTCGTTCGAATAGGTGACGAAGCCACGGTCCACCATTGTCGACGATCCCGGCAGGTCGGTCATCAGCGCGATGATGCCGCCGCCCGTGCAGGACTCGGCGGTCGCGACAAGGATGCCGCGTGCCTTGCACGCCTCGAGGAAGGTGCGGGCAAGCGCGGCGCGGTCGGTCATTCTGGCAGGCTCCCGGGATAGACGACGCTGGCGGTCGCGATCGCGGCGATGCCCTCCTCGCGGCCGATGAAGCCCAGCCGCTCGTTGGTCGTCGCCTTGATCGAGATCCTGTCCGCTGTAATGCCGAGCATCGCCGACAGTTCCGCCGTCATCGCCGCACGATGCGGGCCGATCTTCGGCACTTCGCAGATCAGCGTCACGTCGGCATTGGCGATGCGGCCGCCCTGGGCGCGGACGATCCGGGCTGCGTGTTCGACGAAGACGCGGGACGCGACCCCACGCCACTGCGGATCCGAGGGCGGGAAATGCGTGCCGATGTCCCCCGCGCCGCAAGTCGCCAGCAGCGCGTCTGTGAGCGCATGCAATCCGACATCGGCATCCGAATGACCGGAGAGCTTCTTGTCGTGGGCGATGCGGACGCCGCACAGCATCACCGAATCGCCAGCTTCGAAGGCATGAACGTCGTAGCCGTTACCGGTCCGCACGTCAGGGAAGTTGGATGCGCCCCGATTGAGCTTCTCATCAGCCGCAGTCAGGTCCCGTGGATGGGTCAGCTTGAAATTGTCCGGAGATCCCGGGACGAGGCGAACCGGCAGCCCCGCCCACTCGGCAATCGCGGCGTCATCAGTGAAGTCGGCGCGGCCGGCAGCATGGGCCGACTCGTGGGCCGCGAAGATTGCGGCGTACGGAAAGCCCTGTGGTGTCTGCGCCGCGTACAGCATGCTGCGGTCGACCGTAACGAGACCGCTGTCCGTAGTCCGCTTCAGCGTATCCGTGACTGCAAGGGCCGGGAGCGCGCCGACGCCTTGCGATGCGACCGAAATGACATGATCGATGAGATGGCGGTCGACGAAGGGGCGCACCGCGTCATGGATCAGGACGATCCCCGGAGGCCGGTCGGCCAGCGCCCGCAGCGCGAACAAGGTCGATTCCTGACGGGTCGCGCCGCCGATGACGGTGAGAACCCGCTCAAAGGCGGTTCCGATGGCCTCGTCAAACAGAGCGCGGTCGTCGCGGTGAAGGGCGACGACGATCCGGTCGATTGAGGGATGAGCGGCAAATTGCCTGATCGTATGGCGAATAATCGGCTCGCCGCCGATGGAGCGGTACTGCTTCGGACCCGCTTCCGGGCTGCCGGCCCGTTCGCCACGGCCGGCGGCCACGATGACGACGGCGATCTCGGAGGATTTTTCCATGCCGACGGATGCCTTATTTCTGAACCGCGATTGCGGATAAGGCACGACGCTCGCCTTGACCAGAGCAAAGGGCAGTCCTGCGCAAATTGCAGCACTTGCCCGTTGCGCCTTTCGATGAATATGTCTAGAGACTAAGCAGTCTCCAGAGTTGCCCGGTTTTTGTGCATGCAGCTTTCAACATTCCTCTCAGAACCGCTGAATATCGGTAACGTGAGGCTCAGCAACCGGGTGTTCCTCGCGCCGATGTCGGGGATCACCGACAGACCGTTTCGTGAGCGGGCCTATGCGCACGGCGCCGGCCTGGTCGTGTCCGAGATGGTTGCGAGCGGCGAACTCGCCAAGCGCAACGACGAATCGAACCGCCGCATTCAGCGCACGGGCGATGGGCCGCACATGGTGCAACTCGCCGGCCGCGACGCCCACTGGCTGGCGGAAGGCGCGCGGATCGCGGCAGGCGAGGGCGCGGACATCATCGACATCAACATGGGCTGCCCGGCCAAGAAGGTCACTGGTGGCTATTGCGGCTCGGCGCTGATGCGCGAGCCCGACCATGCGCTGGCGCTGATCGAGGCGGTCGTGGCGGCGGTCGCTGTGCCGGTGACCGTCAAGATGCGATTGGGCTGGGACGACGAGACCATCAATGCCCCACACATCGCCAGGCGGGCCGAAGAAGCAGGCGTGCGCATGGTTACGGTGCATGGCCGCACGCGCTGCCAGTTCTATACCGGCCGTGCGGACTGGACCGCGATCGCCGCGGTCAAGCAGGCGGTGTCGATCCCGGTCGTCGCCAACGGGGACGTCTGCTCGGCGCATGACGCCGCCGCCATCCTCGACCGGTCCGGGGCCGACGCGGTGATGATCGGCCGCGGCCACTACGGTGCGCCGTGGCTGGCGGGCGAGATCGCCGGCGGTAAGCGACAGGCGGCTGCGCCGGCGTCGCCGGCCGATCTCTGTGACTACGTGGTTGCTCACTACGAGGACATGCTCGCCCACTACGGCGTCGCGACCGGGTTGCGCCATGCGCGAAAGCACCTCGGCTGGTATCTCGACCGGCATGCGCCCCAGACATCGGACGAATTCCGCGCCGCAATCATGACCGGCACGGACCCGGCGACGGTGAAGCGCAGCCTTCGCCTCGCGCTGTCGGAGGCGCCGTTGGACGAGGTGGAGATCGCCGCATGACCGCGCAACCCACGTCCCGAAGGGCGATGTCCGACCCGGCCCAGATCGTGCTGAACACGATTCGCCACCCGGTGATTATGGTCGGCCCTGACGGCCACATCACATTCGCCAATGCGGATGCCGAGGATTTCTTCAAGGCCAGCGCCGTCATCCTGTCGCGCAATACGCTGGACCATTTCGTTCCGTTCGGCAGTCCTCTGCTGACGCTCGTCGACCAGGTGCGCGAGCGCAGGGCCGCCGTGAACGAGTATCGCGTCGATATCTCCTCCCCGCGCATCGGCCCCGACAAGATCGTCGACATCTATGTCGCTCCGGTTGTCGAGATTCCCGGCTCGGTCGTGGTGATGTTCCAGGAGCGGTCGATGGCCGAGAAGATCGACCGTCAGATGACGCATCGTGGCGCGGCGCGATCGGTCACCGGACTCGCGGCGATGCTCGCACATGAGATCAAGAATCCGCTGTCAGGCATACGCGGCGCGGCGCAGCTCCTCGAGACCGTGGTGCCTGACGAGGACCGCACGTTGACCAGACTGATCACCGAGGAGACCGACCGCATCGTCTCGCTCGTCGACCGGATGGAGATTTTTTCCGACGAGCGGCCGATCGAGCGCTTCCCCGTCAACATCCATGCGGTGCTGGACCGGGTAAAGGCGATTGCCAGGAACGGTTTCGCCAACCGGATACGCATCGTCGAGGAATACGATCCGAGCCTGCCGCCGGTCTTCGCCAACCGCGATCAGCTCGTGCAGGTCTTCCTCAATCTGGTGAAGAACGCGGCCGAGGCGATTGGATCGGATCCGAAGGGCGAGATCAAGCTGTCGACGGCGTTCCGCCCCGGCATGCGGCTCTCGGTGCCGGGGACGTCCGATCGCGTTTCGCTGCCACTCGAATTCTGCGTCACGGACAATGGGCCGGGCGTTTCGGAAGATATTCTCCCGATCCTGTTCGACCCCTTCATCACCACCAAGCAGAACGGCTCCGGCCTCGGTCTCGCGCTTGTCGCCAAGATCGTCGGCGAGCACGGCGGCATCATCGAATGTGAGTCGTCCCGGGCCGGGACGACGTTCCGCATTCTGATGCCGGCCTGGAAAGAAAGCACCTATCCCTTGGGCCATGACCCGGACGGAGGCCTCGACGGATGACGACACGCGGCAGTATCCTCATTGCCGATGACGATGCGGCGATCCGCACCGTCCTAAACCAGGCGCTGTCGCGCGTCGGGCACGACGTGCGCGTCACGTCCAACGCGGCGACGCTCTGGCGGTGGGTCCAGGCGGGCGAGGGCGACCTCGTCATCACCGACGTCGTCATGCCGGACGAAAACGCATTCGACATGCTGCCGCGCATCAAGAAGGCGCGGCCCGACCTGCCGGTGATCGTCATGAGCGCGCAGAACACGTTCATGACGGCGATCCGCGCCTCCGAGAAAGGCGCCTACGAATACCTGCCGAAGCCGTTCGACCTCACCGAACTGCTCAACATCGTCAACCGTGCGCTGTCCGAGCCGAAGAAGGTGGCGACGACGGACCGCGCCGAGGAGCCGCCGGAATCGATGCCTCTGGTCGGCCGCTCGGCCGCCATGCAGGACATCTACCGCATGCTGGCGCGGATGATGCAGACGGACCTGACGGTGATGATCTCGGGCGAGTCCGGCACCGGCAAGGAGCTCGTGGCGCGGGCGCTGCACGATTTCGGCCGCCGTCGCAACGGCCCGTTCGTGGCGATCAACATGGCGGCAATCCCGCGTGACTTGATCGAATCGGAACTGTTCGGCCACGAGAAGGGCGCCTTCACCGGCGCGCAGAACCGATCGACCGGCCGCTTCGAGCAGGCCGAGGGCGGCACGCTCTTCCTCGACGAGATCGGCGACATGCCGATGGAGGCCCAGACGCGCCTGCTGCGCGTGCTCCAGCAGGGCGAATACACGACCGTCGGCGGACGCACGCCGATCAAGACCGACGTGCGCATCGTCGCCGCGACCAACAAGGACCTGCGCACGCTGATCAATCAGGGCCTGTTCCGCGAAGACCTGTTCTACCGCCTGAACGTCGTGCCGCTGCGCCTGCCGGCGCTCAAGGAGCGCTCCGAGGACATTCCGGACCTCGTCCGACATTTCTTCAAGCTCGGCGAGGCCGAAGGCCTGGCCGGCAAGCGCATTACCAGCGCGGGCATCGAGCTGATGAAGCGCTATCCCTGGCCCGGCAACGTGCGCGAGCTTGAAAACCTGATCCGCCGGCTCGCCGCGCTCTATCCCCAGGACGAGATCTCGGCCGAGATCATCGAGCACGAGCTGCGCACCGGGGAACTGCCGCAGCCGGTGGGAAGCTCTTCGAGCCTGCCGGACGACATCTCCGTCAGTCAGGCGGTGGAACACTATCTGCAGCACTATTTCACCGGTTTCGGTGAAGACCTTCCGCCGCCGGGCCTTTATCAGCGGATGCTCGCCGAAGTGGAGTATCCGCTCGTGCTTGCGGCCATGACGGCGACGCGCGGAAACCAGATCAGGGCGGCGGAGCTCCTCGGGCTCAACCGCAACACGCTGCGCAAGAAGATCCGCGAGCTTGGCGTCAACGTCTACAGGACGTCCCGCCAGGGCTGACGGGAAAACTGTGCCCCGCCATCGAATTGTTGCAGAATCGCCACAATGCGTTGCATAGCTGCAACGCAGACCATGCAGTGCGATCCGCAATGAACCAAACCGTGGACCCTGCCATCTCGGGGGCTGAGCTGCCCGTGGCGGCTGCCGCCGCGCGACCGGCCGAAGGTCGGCGGCTGCTTGCCTGGCCCGGCATCGTCACGGTCGTCTGCTCGCTCGCCTCGGCGGCGCTCTCTTTCGTCATCCTGATGGGCCTGACCGGCATCGCGCCGACCCAGCGCACGACGCTCGTGCTGATCGCGATCAACGCCGCGTTCGTCCTGGTCCTGCTGGCGCTGATCGGCCGCGAAGCGCATCGCATCCTGATGGCGCGGCGGATCGGCAAGGCGGCGTCGCGGCTGCATGTGCGCATCGTCGCGATGTTCGCGCTGGTGGCGGCGTTGCCGGCAATCCTCGTCGCCATCGTCGCCTCGATCACCCTCGATGTCGGTCTCGATCGCTGGTTCGATATCCGCACCAAGACGATCATCAGTTCGTCTCTGTCGATCGCCGAGGCCTATGTCCGCGAGAACGCGCGCAACCTGCAGGGCACGACCCTGTCGATGGCGAACGACCTCGACGGAAACCGGACGCTGTTCAATCTCGACCGCGGCGGATTCGAAGCCCTGATGACTCAGCAGGCGCAGGGCAGGGCGCTGGCGCATGCCGCGCTCATATTCGCCGACGGCTCGGTCATGATGCAGGCGGCGACGAACAGCAGCATTGAGCTGCCGGCCCCCCCGATCGAGGCCGTCCAGACTGCGGCCGACGGGCAGCCGGTGCTGATCGAGCCGCGCGTCCGCAACATCGTCGGCGCCATCATCAAGCTGAGGCAGATCCCGGACGCGTATCTCTATACGATCCGCGAGGTCGATCAGGAGGTCATCCGTGCCCGGCAGCTCGTCCGCGCCAACGCCGAGGATTATCGCGGTCTCGAGGAAAACCGCACCGCGACCCAGATCGCTTTCGCACTGCTCTACCTCGGCCTGACGCTGGTCATTGTCATGTCGGCGATCTGGACCGGCATCGCGATGGCGGACCGCCTTGTGAGGCCGGTGCGACAGCTGATCGGCGCGGCCGACGAGGTTTCGACCGGAAATCTCGATATCCAGGTTCCGGTCCGGGCATCCGACGGCGACGTCGGCTATCTGGCGCAGACGTTCAACACGATGCTCACCGAGCTCAAGTCCCAACGCAACGAACTCCTGAGCGCCAAGGACCAGATCGACGAGCGCCGCCGGTTTTCCGAAGCGGTTCTCGCCGGTGTGACCGCCGGCGTTATCGGCGTCGATTCGGACGGCCTTGTAACCATCGTCAACCGCTCAGCCGAGACCATGCTGGCGCTGCCTGTCACGGAAACGATCGGCAAGAACATCAGCGTCGTGCTGCCGCATGTCGGCCGTGTGTTCGAGATCGCCCGGGATTCGTCGCGCCCCGTCTATCGCGAGCAGGTGACCTTCTATCGCACCGGCGCCGAGCGAACCTTCAACGTGCAGATCACGGTCGAGGGCAGCGACGGGCACGATGACCCCAGGGCCTATGTGGTGACGGTCGACGACATCACCGATCTCGTGCAGGCGCAGCGGTCCACTGCGTGGGCAGACGTCGCGCGGCGTATCGCTCACGAGATCAAGAATCCGCTGACGCCCATCCAGCTCTCGGCCGAGCGCATCCGCCGGCGCTTCGGCAAGGTGATCATCGAGGATCGCGAGATCTTCGACCAATGCACGGACACGATCATCCGCCAGGTCGGAGATATCGGCCGGATGGTCGACGAATTCTCCGCCTTCGCGCGCATGCCGAAGCCGACGATGCAGCAGATGGACCTGCGCGAAGCGCTGCGCGAGGCGTCCTTCCTCGTCGAGGTCAGCCGTTCCGACATCGTCTTCGAACGGCAGTTCGGCAATGAGCCCCTGACGGGAACGTTCGACAGCCGTCTGATGGGCCAGGCGCTCGGCAACGTGATCAAGAACGCAGCCGAAGCGATCGACGCGGGCGAAAGACCTGCCGGCGAGCCCGGGGTGATTCGTATCCGTGCTACGCAGTCGAGGGGCTACATCGCCGTCGACGTGATCGACAACGGCAAGGGCCTGCCGCGCGAGAACAGGCAAAGGCTGCTGGAGCCTTACATGACGACGCGCGAAAAAGGCACCGGGCTCGGCCTCGCTATCGTCAAGAAGATCGTGGAGGACCACGGAGGCCGGCTCGAACTCCACGACGCACCGGCCGATTTCCACGGTGGTCGTGGTGCGATGATCCGGATGATCCTTCCGGGAATAGGTGCCGCCCAGGCCGCCGCTCGACCCGCCAGACGGGCCGAGGGCGAACAGCAAGCGGAGAAGGTGCACAATGGCGTCTGACATCCTGATTGTTGACGATGAACAGGACATCCGCGAGCTTGTGGCGGGCATTCTCGATGACGAGGGCCACGAAACGCGCACCGCGCACGACGCCGACAGCGCGCTCGCCGCGATCTCGGACCGGATGCCCCGCCTCGTCTTCCTCGATATCTGGCTGCAGGGCTCGCGCCTCGACGGCCTGGCGTTGCTCGACGAGATCAAGACCATCTATCCCGAGCTGCCTGTGGTCATGATCTCCGGCCACGGCAACATCGAGACCGCCGTCTCGGCGATCCGCCGCGGCGCCTACGACTTCATCGAGAAGCCGTTCAAGGCCGACCGCCTCATCCTGATCGCCGAACGCGCGCTGGAGACCTCGAATCTGCGCCGTGAGGTCTCCGAAATCAAACGTCGGACCGGCGAAACCTTCGACCTGATCGGCACGTCGACGGCGATGAACCAGCTTCGCCAGACGATCGAACGTGTGGCGCCGACCAACAGCCGCGTCATGATCATCGGTCCATCCGGATCGGGCAAGGAGATGGTGGCGCGCTCGATCCATGCCCAGTCGACGCGGGCAGGTGGCCCTTTCGTGTCGGTCAATTCGGCCAATATCACGCCGGAACGCATGGAGATTGAGCTCTTCGGCACGGAAGCCAACGGTGTCGAGCGCAAGATCGGCGCGCTCGAGGAGGCTCATCGCGGCATCCTCTATCTCGATGAGGTCGCCGACATGCCGCGCGAGACGCAGAACAAGATCCTGCGTGTCCTCGTCGACCAGCAGTTCGAGCGCGTCGGCGGCACCAAACGGGTGAAGGTGGACGTGCGGATCATCTCGTCGACCGCCAGCAATCTGGAGGCGATGATCGCGGACGGCCGCTTCCGCGAGGATCTGTATCACCGGCTCGCCGTGGTGCCGATCTTCGTGCCTGGCCTGTCGGAGCGCCGCGAAGATATCCCGTTGCTGGTGCATCATTTCATGACCATGATGGGCGCTCAGGCGGGCATCAAACCGCGCCGCATGGGCGACGATGCGATGGCCGTGCTTCAGGCGCACAACTGGCCCGGAAACGTCCGCCAACTGCGCAACAATGTCGAGCGCCTGATGATCCTGGCGCGCGGCGACGACGCTGAGTCGCCGATCACCGCGGACCTCCTGCCGTCCGAGATCGGCGACGTCATGCCGAGGGCTCCGAACCAGTCGGACCAGCACATCATGGCACTGCCGCTGCGCGAGGCGCGGGAACTGTTCGAGAAGGAATATCTCATCGCCCAGATCAATCGCTTCGGCGGCAACATCTCGCGCACGGCCGAGTTCATTGGTATGGAACGCTCCGCGCTTCATCGTAAGCTGAAGTCGCTCGGAGTCTGATTTCATGCGGGTTATCATCTGCGGTGCTGGACAAGTCGGATACGGCATCGCGGAGCGCCTTGCGGCCGAGCGCAACGACATCTCGGTCATCGATACCTCGCCCGAACTGATCCGAGCCATCCGCGATTCGCTCGACGTGCGCGGCATCGTCGGCCACGGTGCGCATCCCGATGTGCTCGAAGCCGCGGGCGCGGCCGAGGCAGACATGATCATCGCCGTCACCCTCTACGACGAAGTGAACATGATTGCGTGCAAGGTGGCACACTCGCTGTTCAACGTGCCGACCAAGATCGCCCGCATCCGGTCGCAGTCCTACCTTCAGCCGCACTACCAGGATCTGTTTTCCCGCGAGCACCTGCCGATCGACGTCGTGATCTCCCCGGAGCTGGAAGTGGGCGAGATGGTGCTGCGGCGCATCGCGCTGCCCGGCGCGACGGACGTGGTCCGCTTCGCCGACGGCAAGGTTGCGATGGTCGCGATCGAGTGCCTGGAAGAATGCCCGGTCATCAACACGCCTCTGGCGCAGCTCAGCGAGCTGTTTCCGGATCTGCCGTCCACCGTCGTAGGGGTCAGTCGCGCCGGCAAGCTCTTCGTGCCGCATTCCGGCGATCAGCTCCTCGCTGGCGATCTGGCGTATGTCGTGACGACCAAGGAACAGGTGCGCCGAACGCTCGGTCTGTTCGGACATGAGGAAACCGAAGCGTCGCGGATCGTGATCGCCGGCGGCGGAAATATCGGCCTCTACGTCGCCAGGGCGCTGGAGCAACGCCAGATCCGCACGCGGGTAAAACTGATCGAAAACACGCGTGAGCGCGCCATCGTGATCGCCGACCAGCTCAGGAAGACCGTCGTGCTGCACGGTAGCGCGCTCGACCAGAAACTGCTGCTTGAGGCCGACATCGAAGATGCCGACCTGATGGTTGCGCTAACCAACAACGATCAGGTCAACATCCTGTCGAGCGTCATCGCCAAGCAGCTTGGCTGCAAGGCAAACCTCGCCCTGATCAACAATCCATCCTATCACGATCTCACCAAGACGATCGGGGTCGATGCCTACATCAATCCGCGCAACGTCACGATTTCCCGCGTCCTGCAGCATGTGCGCCGCGGCCGTATCCGGGCGGTTCACAGCGTGCAGAAGGGTGCGGCGGAGATCATCGAGGCGGAGGCGCTCGAGACCTCTCCGCTGGTCGGCCCGCTCCTGCGCGACGCCGATCTGCCGTCGGGCATGCGCATCGGCGCGATCTATCGCGACGGCGCTGTGCTGAAGCCCGACGGCGCCATGCGCATCAAGCCGAAGGATCGCGTCGTGATCTTCGCCATGGCGAAGGAAGTCAGGCAAGTGGAGCAGATGTTCCGCGTCAGCCTCGAGTTCTTCTGACGCAGGCGCGCTACCCGTTCAATACCTCCAAGGAGTCGCCATGCCCCGCATCGCCTATGTCAACGGTCGCTACCTCCCGCATCGGGACGCCGCCGTGCACATCGAGGACCGGGGCTACCAGTTCGCGGACGGCGTCTACGAGGTCTGCGAGGTCGCGCACGGCAACCTTATGGACGCAACGCGCCATCTCGACCGGCTCGACAGATCCTTGCGCGAACTGCGGATCGGCTGGCCGATGCATCGCTCGGCCCTGGTGATGGTCATGCGCGAAGTGGTCACCCGCAACCGCGTCAGGAGCGGCTTGGTCTATGTGCAAGTGACGCGGGGCGTCGCCAGCCGGGACTTCGTCTTCCCGGAGAATGTCGCACCGTCGCTCGTCGTGACCGCCAAGAAAGTGGATCCAGGCTTCGCCGCCAGACGCGCCGAAACCGGCATCAAGGTGATCACCCTGCCGGAAAACCGCTGGGAGCGCGTCGATATCAAATCCGTCGGACTTCTGCCGAACGTGCTGGCCAAGCAATCCGCGAAGGAAGCGGGCGCGCACGAGGCGTGGTTCGTCGATACCGACGGCAACGTCAAGGAGGGCGGATCGTCGAACGCCTGGATCGTCACGAAGGACGGTTGCCTGGTCACCAGGCCGGCGGAATTCGGTATCCTACGCGGCATAACCCGCACGACCCTGTTCGACGTGGCCGAGAAACTGGGATTGACGATCGAGGAGCGCGGCTTCTCCGTCGCCGAGGCAAAAGCGGCCCGGGAAGCCTTCATCAGTTCCGCCACGACTATCGCGATGCCGGTCGTCGAGATCGACGGGACACCCGTTGCCAACGGCTATCCGGGCTCGGTCGTCCAATCGCTGCGGCAGGCTTTTTTTGACGTTGCGGAAAAGACTCCGGCCTGATAACCGCATTGCGAGCCTGCTATGGCTTGAAGTTGAGTTCCCCACCGAAACGCTGGGTTGCCGAGCGCCGGATTCAGGTCCGCGACGCTTGACAAGCCCGCCCTTGTTCGGTGCTACTGTCGGTGAACTTGCGGCGAAGGCGAAAGATAAGAAAAATGGCGGAACGATCGCAGAACCTTCAGGACCTGTTCCTCAATTCGGTTCGCAAGAGCAAAAATCCACTCACGATTTTCCTGATCAACGGCGTCAAACTCACCGGCGTCGTGACCTCGTTCGACAACTTCTGCGTCCTGCTGCGCCGCGACGGCCACTCGCAGCTGGTCTACAAGCATGCGATCTCGACGATCATGCCAAGCCAGCCGGTGCAGATGTTCGACGGCGAAGAAGGCGCCTGATTGAGCGAAACCGGCGACAAACCCCGGGGCCGCAAAGCCGGCTCCGCGGAAGCTGTTTCCAAAAGCACCGGCCGCGCTGTGGTTGTTGTGCCTGTCCTCACTCGGCACCCGCGCAGCGACGAGGCCGCTGATTCGTCTTCGCGTCCGAGGCTTTCGCGATCCCCGCAGGCGCGCCACAACGAAGCGGTTGGCCTTGCGCTCGCCATCGATCTGGAGCCCGTCCACACCGAGATCATCACGGTCAACGACCCGCGCCCCGCAACCCTGCTCGGCAGTGGCAAGATCGCGGATCTGGCGGCCATCGTCGCCGAGAAGGACGCCGAGCTGGTGATCGTCGACCACCCGCTGACGCCGGTCCAGCAGCGCAATCTCGAAAAGGAGCTGAAGGCCAAGGTGCTCGACCGCACCGGCATTATCCTGGAGATCTTCGGCCGCCGCGCCCGCACCAAGGAAGGTGCGTTGCAGGTCGAGCTGGCGCATCTCAACTACCAGAAGGGCCGGCTGGTCCGCTCGTGGACCCACCTCGAGCGTCAGCGCGGCGGTGCGGGCTTCCTCGGCGGACCGGGCGAAACCCAGATCGAGTCCGACCGGCGCCTGCTGCAGGAGAAGATCATCCGCCTGAAGCGCGAGCTGGAGACGGTTAAGCGCACGCGCGAACTGCACCGCGCCAAGCGCAAGAAGGTGCCATATCCGATCGTCGCGATCGTCGGCTATACCAATGCCGGGAAATCCACCCTTTTCAACCGGTTGACCGGGGCAGGGGTCCTTGCCGAGGATATGCTCTTCGCAACGCTCGATCCGACGCTTCGCCGGGTGCGGCTGCCGCACGGTACCATCATGATCCTGTCGGACACGGTGGGCTTCATCTCTGACCTGCCGACCCATCTGGTGGCCGCGTTCCGTGCGACGCTGGAGGAGGTGGTCGAGGCGGATCTCGTGCTCCACCTGCGCGACATATCCGACCCGGACACGGCGGCGCAGGCCGAGGATGTCGAGCGGATCCTTTCCGACCTCGGCGTCGACGCCTCGGACGGGCGGCGCGTGATCGAAGTCTGGAACAAGGTCGACCTGCTCGACGAAGGCACCCGCCAGAGGCTGCTGGACGAAGGCCGGGCGCCGGACAAGGAACCACCGATCGCGATCTCCGCGATCACCGGCGAAGGCACCGCCCAACTGCTCGATCTGATCGAAACCCGCATTTCCGGCGCGCTTGCGCCCGCGACGGTGACCCTGTCGCCGGACCAGCTTGCGGTCGTCGACTGGCTCTACCGCAACGCCGCCGTCCTGTCGCGAAAAGACAATGATGACGGGTCTGTGACGCTCGAACTTCAAGCGACGCCTGCGGCTCTGGCCGAATTGGGCGTCAGATCCGAGCGGAAATAACTATCAAATCAGTATTTTAAGTCTGCGTCTTAGCGTTTTTCCAAAGCTCTTCCATTTCCTCAAGAGATGCATCTTTAAGGTTTGAATTCGCTTGCGAAAGTTCCTTCTCGATGTAGTGGAAGCGCGAGCGGAACTTTTCATTGGTTCCGGCAAGCGCGGCTTCGGCGTCGACACTGAGATGCCGTCCGAGATTGACGATCGCAAAAATAACGTCGCCGAACTCGTCGGCGATTTCCGACTGCCGGTTCGAGGCCATCGCGGCGCGTAGCTCGCCGATCTCCTCCTCGATCTTGTCGAGGATCGGCGCTGCCTCGCCCCAGTCAAAGCCGACGGTCGCCGCCTTCTGCTGCAGCTTCAGCGCGCGGGTGAGGGCGGGAAGTGCGACCGGAATTCCGTCGAGAAACCCCTTTCCATGATCCTCCGGGTCCTCGCCCCTGGCTATCCGCGCCGCGCGCTTCTCTGCCTTCTCCTCGGACTTAATGCGATCCCACTGCCCCTTGGCGGAACCCGCCGCGCGCGCGTCGGCATCGCCGAAGACATGCGGATGGCGGCGGATCATCTTGGCTGTGATCGCATTGACGACATCGCCAAAGTCGAATTCGCCGGCTTCCTCAGCCATGCGCGAATGGAAGACGACCTGAAGCAGGAGGTCGCCGAGTTCGTCCCTGAGATCGGTCATGTCGCTGCGAGCGATCGCGTCGGCAACCTCGTAGGCCTCCTCGATCGTATACGGCGCGATGGTTGCGAAGTTCTGCTCGAGGTCCCATGGGCAGCCGGTTTCCGGCGTCCGCAGCGCGGTCATGATCTCGAGCAGACGGGCAATGTCATTGGATGGTTGCATTTGTTCACACACACGCAATAGTTTGGTCCGACGCTCCGGATCTCCCGGCGAGCGGGGAGACGACGACGCGTGAAGCCCGGCTTGAGAGCACTTGTCCTTGGCGTCCTGATGACGGTTCCGAGCCTGTCCGACTCGGCCGCCAAAGTCACCTATGGCGAGAAGACGATTCACTACACGGTGAACGGCCGGTCGGGCCAGGAGATCTATTCGCAGATCGGGAAGAAGGGTCCGCGGGTCTCTGGCCAGCGCGACCACAAGGTCGCGACGACGACCATGACTTTCGATGTGCGCGGAGTGAAGGCAGGCATCAAAGGCACTCGATGCCTCGTCACCGGCGTCGATGTCCATGTCAATGTCGTCTACCGGATCCCCAAGTGGACGGGGAAGGGGAGCCCGGCACTTCGAAAGGCCTGGGCGGCCTTCGAGGCGCATCTCTGGCGGCACGAGAAGCGTCATCGCGACATCGGGGTTGAATATGCGCGGCGCGTCGAAAGCGACATCAAGAAATTGTCCGGCGACGCTAGACGGGATTGCGCCGGCATGGTCGATCAGGCGAAGCGGCTGGCGAAGGCATCGAGCGCCTGGCACGACCGCAAGCAGCAGGCTTTTGACGCCACCTGGTTCGGCGACGGCGGGCAGCAGTTCAAATACGACCGCGCCTTGATGGCCACGAAGTAGCACCCGCCTCAAATTCCTTGCCGAAGGGGCGCTGTCGTCTTTGACCCTGCCGATGTCGCTTTCGTAAGGACCGGAATCGGGTGTCGGTGATTAGATCATGACGTCTGAGGTGCCGGTGCGCGATGAACGCACCGGAGAATTGGGAAGCCGGTGAGAATCCGGCGCTGCCCCCGCAACGGTAGCGGAGCTTAACGTCTCGACGGGAGACCACTGGGTGACGAACCCGGGAAGGTGTCGAGACAGTCCGACAGGACGGCTCCGGAGCCCGGAAACCAGCCGTAGACGTGACGTATTCGACTGATCGCGGTGGGCGGTCAAGCGGCGGATCTTCGCGCCCGGCCTTGCCGCGTGCGAATACTCGTCCCTGAAATCACACCACCAGTTCAGTCCTTGGACAGCGAGGACAGGACATGGACATCCGCAACGACATGCTGCGCCGGCTGCGCAACCGGCGCGACGGTTACAGCCTGGAACAGGCCTTCTACACAGACCCGGATTACTACCGGGTCGACCTTGAACTCATCTGGTATCGCGACTGGCTGTTCGCGGCGCATGACTGCGAGATCCCGAAGCCCGGCAATTACGTGACGCTGCAGGTCGGCGACTATCCGGTGGTTATCGTGCGCGACCGGCAGGGGCAGGTGAGGGCGTTCCACAATTCCTGCCGCCACCGCGGCAGCCGCGTCTGCGCCTCCGAGCGAGGCGCCTCGGCGCGGCTCGTCTGCCCCTACCACCAGTGGACCTATGACCTTGACGGCAAGCTGCTCTTCGCCCGCCAGATGGGGCCGGACTTCGATCCGACGAAATTCTCGCTGAAGCCCGTCGCCTGCGAGACTGTCGGCGGCTACATCTTCATCTGCCTTGCCGACGAGCCGGCCGATTTTTCAACGTTCCGCGCAACCATCGAGCCGTTCTTCAAGCCACATCGCCTCGCGGAAGCGAAGGTCGCCTTTGAGAGCACGATCGTCGAGAAAGGCAACTGGAAGCTCGTCTGGGAGAACAACCGCGAGTGCTACCACTGCGCCGGCAACCATCCCGAACTGTGCAAGACCTTCCCGGAAGCGCCGACCGTCACCGGCGTGCAGGGCGCGGAGAGCGATCCCGAGATCGTCGCGCACTGGCAGCGCTGCGAGGCGGCCGGTCTGCCGAGCACGTTCACGATCGCCGATAGCGGCCAGTATCGCACGACGCGCGTGCCGCTGTTGCGCGACGCCGTCAGCTACACGATGACGGGCAGACGCGCGGTCAGGAAGAACCTGTCGGCCGACGTCTCGGCAGACCGCATCGGGTCGCTATTGCTCTACCACTACCCGACGACGTGGAACCACATTCTCGGCGACCATGCCGTGACCTTCCGCGTCCTGCCGATCAGCGCCACGGAGACGGCAGTGACCACCAAATGGCTGGTCCACAAGGATGCGGTCGAAGGCGTCGACTACGACCTTGCCGAACTGACCCATGTCTGGACCGAGACCAACGACCAGGACCGGCGGATCGTCGAGGAGAACGCCTTCGGCATCAAGTCGCCGGCCTACGAGCCGGGGCCTTACTCGCTCGGTCACGAGGGCGGCGTGATCCAGTTCGTCGAATGGTACTGCTCGTTCATCGAACCGCGCCTGTCGGAGACTGGCAAGCCTGCGCTCAGAAGCGTCGCCTGAGCACGGGGAGGGGACCATGAACGCCTTCGCCGCGCCCAACCTTTACCGCCACCTCGACGAGATGGTGCCGTGGAACGACAGGCTCCAGGTGCTGGAATGCATCGGCGTGTCGGACGAGGCGCCGGAGGTGAGGACGTTTACGTTCCGCTCCGACAACCAGACCTGGTTCCGCTACCAGCCCGGGCAATTCGTCACCCTCGAACTCCCGGTCGGCGACGAACCGGTGATGCGGACCTACACGCTGTCGTCGAGCCCGTCGCGACCGTTCTCGATCGCGGTGACGGTCAAGGCGCAGCCGGGCAGCATCGGCGCGCGCTGGATGTTCGACAATGTCAAGCCGGGCACACTGCTGAAGGCCTACGGCCCGGCCGGCGATTTCACGCTGCATCGCCATCCGGCGGCGAAATACCTCTTCATTTCCGCGGGCTCCGGCGTCACGCCGATGATGTCGATGCTGCGCTGGCTGAACGATTGCGCGCCCTGGACGGATATTGCCTTCGTTAACTGCGCGCGTCGTCCCGAGGAGATCATCTTTCGCAAGGAACTCGAACTGCTCGGCTCGCGCATGCCGGGGCTGTCGCTCGGCTTCCTGATCGAGGAGCGGTCGAGCCGCGAGAGCTGGTTCGGCCATATGGGTCGCATCGACGCCGTGCGCCTGCCGCTCTTGTCGCCGGATTTCCGGGAGAGGGAGGTGTTCTGCTGCGGCCCGGAGCCGTTCATGCAGGCCGTCCGTTCGATGCTCGACAATGCCGGCTTCGACATGGATCGCTATCACCAGGAGAGCTTTTCCGCACCGGCCAAAGTAGATGTGCCGGCGGCCGACATGCCCGTGGACGGCGCGGCGGAGGCGGCAACACCGATCGTCTTTTCGCTCTCCGCCGTCGAAACCAATTGTCTGTCCGGCCAGACGGTTCTCCAGACGGCCCGGTCGGCGGGGGTGCGGATCGCCGCCGCGTGCGAATTCGGCCTGTGCGGCACCTGCAAGGTCAAGTGCGATGGCCGCGTCGACATGCAGCACAATGGCGGTATCCTCGACGACGAGATTGCCGAAGGCTACATCCTGGCATGCTGCTCGCGGCCCTTGGGCCCGGTCCAGATCGAGGCCTGAGCATGGCCACGCAGTGGGATCAGATCGTCAGGTCGACAGGCGCGCCCGATCCGCGCGACAATCCGCGGCCCAAGGCGCACGACATCTTCCTGGCCTGGCTCCTCTGGCTGCCGGACGGTCTGGACCGGATCGAGGCGGCGAGATCCGAGATCGACAAGATAGACCGGTGCGGAGAGACTAACCCGACCACACGCGAGTTGCGCCGTCTGCTCGACGCTCTTATTGCCTCCGGCAGGCTTCACTGACGCGACAAGTTCGGCTCACAGCGATCGGATGAAAGGCCCCACGCTGCCGGCGCACAGCACCAGGCCGGACACGAACAGAAAGATGAGCACCAGGCGGCGGAACGCCGGCGTCGGCATGCGCCGGAAGATCTGCACGCCGATTACCGCGGGGATCGTCAGTGCCGGCGTGATCAGCGCGAACATGACGAGCGTCGCTTCGTCGATCGTGCCCGTCAGCGCATACCCCGTCAGGGTCGCGGTGTGCATCGAGATGTTGAAGGCCTGCAATACGCCGCGCTGGGTTTCCTTGGCGAGACCTCTGAGCGTCGTCCAGAGTGTCGGGATCGGACCCGACGCACCCGATAATCCGCCCATGACGCCGCCCACAAACCCCGCGATTCCATCGGCAAACCGGCCGCCGGCATGCAGCTTGAAGTCGTGCGGCAAGGTGAGGGCGATCGGACAATAGATCAGCAGAAAGACGCCGAGCATCAGCTTGAAAAGGTCCGGGTCGAGCCAGTGCAATAGCAGGATGCCCAGCGGCACACCCAGCAAGCCACCGGTAACGAGCGGCAGGAGCAGCCTGAGGTCGAAGCCGCGCCATACCCACGGAAGGGTGACGATCTGTCCGGCCAGCGAACCGAAAACGGCCATCGGACCCGCCAGCTGCGGCGATATCGCCCAGACCCAGATCGACAACGCGACGAGGGAAAAGGCAAAGCCGGACACGCCCTGCGCAAGCCCCGCGGCAGCAGCTCCGGTCAAAACGACGGCCGTGGTCCAGTCCATCCGAGCATCACAGGAGAGGGGTGGTCCCTAAGGGCAGGAAGAGCGCCAATACGCTCCCCGGCGCATCTGGCCCACGCCGAATAGCGTTTCCGGTGCCGCAATGTAAACGACGGATCGCTTCGGCGGCCCACCCAAGATAGAATGGACTATAGGCGCGGTGCGGCTTGACTTCAGAGGAGACGCAATATGGACCGTTTCACGGGCGGCTGCCTGTGTGGCAATGTCCGGATCGTGGCGTCGGGGCGCCCATATCGGGTCGGGATCTGCCATTGCCTCGACTGCCGCAAGCATCACGGGGCTCTTTTCCACGCTTCCGCGATCTTCCCGCAGGACGTAGTGACGATCGAGGGCGAGACGCGCGATTATGCCGGGCGGCATTTCTGTCCGCGATGCGGCTCGTCCGTTTTCGGACGCAGCGGCGACGAGACCGAAGTGAATCTTGGATCTCTGGACGCTATCGATCAATTTGTTCCGACCTACGAACTCTGGACCGTCCGTCGCGAGTCCTGGCTGCCGCCGTTTCCAGTCGCGAGGCGATACGAGCACGATCGCGACAGCACGAGCCGATCCGAGGGGTAGGCGCTGAGGTCGTAGCTAACTCCCTCGCTATGCGACTTGAATGGATCGCATAAGATAGATTATGGAACTACAGCGAATGCGCGAAGCCGAGCGAAAGCGTTTCAGCTTCAATCCGTTGCGTTTGTTTTTCGATCCACGACACAATGGCAATTGCGCTGCAACCGCCATTCACGTCGCGTAGTCCATCTCGATCACCATCCCGTCAAACGCCGGCTCGACATGATCTGGCGTCGATCTGCGGACAGTCTCGTAATCGAGTGGTGTGTGCATGTGGGTCAGTACGGCGCGCTTCGGGTCGAGCCGGTCGATCCATTGCAGCGCCTGCTCGAGCGACAGATGGCTCGGATGCGGCCGGTACTGCAGCGCGTCGATGACGAGACACTCCAGGTCCTTCAGGCGCTCCGACGTGGCATCGAGAAAGCCGCTGACATCGGCGCAATAGGCCAGGTCGCCGATGCGGAATCCGAGCGAGACGATGTCGCCGTGGATCTGGGGCAGGGGTTCGAACCTGATCGAGCCCCCCTCGCCTGCGATCTCGAACGGCACGCCGTGCTCGATCTGAACATGCTTCAAGATCGGCGGATAGGAACTGCCTTCAGGCGTCACGAAGCAATAGCCGAAGGCTTCCATCAGGCGGCTGGCGGTCTGAATGTCGGCATGGATCGGCATCAGCCGGCGCTGCTCGATGACGAAGCCGCGCAGATCGTCGATGCCGTGGATATGGTCGGCATGCGGATGGGTATAGATCGCCGCGTCGAGACGGCTGATGCCCGTCGTCAGCATCTGGTCGCGGAAATCGGGTCCGGTGTCGATGACGACGCGCGTCGCCCCGCGCTCCGAAATCCGTTCGACCAGGGCCGAAGCGCGGCGCCGGCGGTTTTTCGGATTGTCGGGGTCGCACTGGCCCCAGTCGCCGGTGATGCGCGGCACGCCCGGCGACGAGCCGCAGCCGAGGATGGTGAGGCGCAGCGTGTCGGCCATCGCTCAGGCGGCCGCCGGCCGGACGGCTTTGGAGAACAGCCGGTAGAAATTGTCGGTGGTGATGCGCGCAATTTCGTCGAACGACACGCCGATCGTCTCGGCCAGCACCTCGGCCGTGTGGCGTACGAAGGCCGGCTCGTTGCGCTTGCCGCGATGCGGCATCGGCGCGAGATAAGGCGCGTCGGTCTCGACCAGCAGCCGGTCACGGGGCAACTCGCGGGCGATGGCGCGCAGATCGTCCGACTTGCGGAAGGTCAGGATGCCGGAGAAGGAAACATAACCGCCCAGTCGGACGCCGGTACGCGCCAGTTCCGCGCCGGAGGAAAAGCAGTGGAGAAGAAAGGGGAAGGGCCCCTTCCCCGTTTCGTCCTCGAGGATGGCGGCGATATCGGCGTCCGCGTCGCGGGCGTGAATGACCAGCGGCAAGCCGGTGCGCCGCGCCGCCTCGATATGGGCGCGGAACCCCCTCGCCTGCGCGTCGCGCGGCGCCTTGTCATAGAAATAGTCGAGCCCGGCCTCGCCGATCGCTACGCAGCGCGGGTGCGCCGACAGAGCGACAAGTTCGTCGGCCGAGATGCCGTCTTCCTCGCCCGCATTGTGCGGATGCGTGCCGACCGAGCACCAGATTTCCGGGTAGGCTTCGGCGATGGCGCGGATCTCGTCGAAGCGGCGCACGCGCGTCGAGATCGTCACCATCGCGCCGACACCATTGGCCTTGGCGCGGGCGATCACGTCCGCGCGTTCAGAGGCGAAATCCGGAAAGTCGAGGTGGCAGTGGCTGTCGACAAGCATGCGATCAGGTGCCCGCCGCCTCGACGTAACGCGGGAACACGCCCGCCGGCGCCGGCAGCGGCGTCCCGGGCACCAGCGCGTCGGCATCGCCGGCGTCGGCGAATTCGCGCTTACCGGCCGCCACCGCGAGCAGATCGAGCAGCTTGGAGGCCGAGCCCGGCACGAAAGGCTGCAGCATGATGGCGATGCGGCGCACGGCTTCCGCCGTCGTCCACAGCACGGTCTCCATGCGCGCCGGATCGGTCTTTCGCAGCGCCCACGGTGCCTGGCGGTCGAAGTAGCGATCGGCTTCGCTCACCACGGCAATCACACCGGCAAGGGCCAGATGGATCGCCTGTTCGCACATTGCCCTGCGCGCCTGCGCAAGCGCCTTGTCAGCCTCGGCCAGCACTGCCCGGTCGTCGTCGTTGAGCTCGCCGCGCGCGGGGACCTTGCCGCCGCAGTTCTTGGCAATCATCGACAGCGAGCGCTGCGCCAGGTTGCCGATGCCGTTCGCCAAGTCCGCATTGGTGCGGTTGACGATCGCCTCGTGGCTGTAGCTGCCGTCCTGGCCGAACGGAACCTCGCGCAGGAAGAAGTAGCGGACCTGGTCCAGCCCGTAATGCTCGACCATCGAGAACGGATCGACGACATTGCCGACCGACTTCGACATCTTCTCGCCGCGGTTGAACAGGAAGCCGTGTGCAAAGACGCGCTTCGGTAGCGGCACGCCCGCCGACATCAGGAATGCCGGCCAGTAGACGGCGTGAAAGCGAACGATGTCCTTGCCGATGACGTGCACGTCGGCCGGCCAGAAACCCCAGCGCGGGTTGCTCTTGTCGGGAAAGCCCGCTGCGGTGATGTAGTTGGTCAGCGCGTCGACCCAGACATACATGACATGCTTGTCGTCGCCAGGCACCGGCACGCCCCACTTGAAGGTCGAGCGCGACACCGACAGGTCCTTCAGACCCGACTTGACGAAGCTCATCACCTCGTTGCGCCGTTCGGACGGACCGACGAAATCGGGCTGGCTCTCGTAGAGTTCGAGCAGCTTGTCCTGGTAGGCCGAGAGGCGGAAGAAGTAGGTTTCCTCCTCGTTCCACTCGACCGGCGATCCGAGCGGCTCGCGGCGCACGCCGTCGTCGCCGACGGTCGTCTCGGCCTCGTCGAAATAGGCTTCCTGGCGCACCGAATACCAACCGCTGTAGCGATCGAGATAGATGTCGCCATTGTCGGCCATGCGCTGCCAGATCGCCTGGCAGGACCGCTTGTGGCGTTCCTCGGTCGTGCGGATGAAATCGTCGTTGGAGCTGCCGAGCATCTCCTCCATCGTGCGGAAGATAGCCGAGTTGCGGTCCGCCAGTTCCTGTGGCGTCACGCCCTCCTTCTCGGCCGTCTGCTGCATCTTGAGCCCGTGCTCGTCCGTGCCCGACAGGAAGAATACGTCCTTGCCGTCGAGACGGTGAAACCGCGCCAGCGCGTCGGTTGCGATCACCGTGTAGGCATGGCCGATATGCGGCCGACCGTTCGGATAGAAGATCGGGGTCGTGAGATAGAATTTTTCTTTTTGCATCAGGGAGGCCGCGGACATGACGATTGCGCGGTCAGATAGCGCATAGGCCGGCGCATTGCTATCCCGGATCGAGTCGGCCTATCGGGCCAGGGCTTCGCCGATGCGGTTCAGAAGCCCGACGACGTGCTGGCGCTTGTCGAGATTGTAGGTGTCGGTGTCGCGGATCGTCGCATTCGCCTCGTCCCACAGTTCCGCCAGACGGGCCGCGTGCCTCCCCTCTCCCTGCACAGCAGCCTCGGCCGCCGCCTGGGCGATCCTGTCGAGCAGATGCTCGTTGAGAATGTCGAACGTCACCGTCTGGTCGCGGCCGGTCACCGCGTCGGCGAGCTTATAGGCATCGAGCGGATCGCGCCGCGCCTTGCCGATAAACTGGTCGGCCGCCTGGGTGATGTCGAAGCCGCCATGCTCGGCGAGCAGGATCGCCTGGCGCGCGCTGCCGCCGGCGCGATCGATGAGCGCGCGGCGGGCTTCGGGAGCGTCTGGCAAGCCCGAGCCGAACGAGCCGAGCACCTCACCGATTTCGGTCTCCGACAGCGGCGAAAAGCGCATGACCAGACAGCGGGAGCGGATGGTCGGCAGCAAGGTTCCCGGCGAATGCGAAATCAGCAGGAAGATGGCGCGCGCCGGCGGCTCCTCCAGGCTCTTCAGGAGCGCATTGGCGGCGTTGCGGTTCATCTCGTCGGCCGCGTCGACGATCACCACACGATAGGCATCGTCATGTGCCCTGAGCGACAGGAAGCGGCCGACGCGCCGCACCTCGTCGACAGTGATGGCGCTCTTGAACTTCTTCGTCTTGTCGTCATAGGGCCGCGTCAGATGCAGCACCGCCGGATGCGCGCCGCTCGCCACCTGCCGCGCCACCGCGCTGGCCGGATCTGGCCGTCCAAACGTCTCCGGGGCGTCCTCTGACCGCGGATGCGACAGGAGATGGTGCGCGAGATGGAAGGCAAACGTCGCCTTGCCGATGCCCTTCGGCCCGGTGAGAAGCAGGGCGTGATGCAGCTTGCCGGCACGATAGGCCGCCGCGATCTGGGCGGCGTGTTCGGCATGGCCGAAGAGATACGGGTTCTCGGCCGGCTCCGGGATATCGGGGAGGCTGTCGGCCTGCTCGGGGGCGAGGCGCTCGCTCATGCGCTCTGCCCTCGCCGCGCAGTCCTCGCGCCACTCCGGGCAGCCAGACGAGCACGCACCGCATGTTCGATATCCGCCGCAACCTTGCCGGCCGGCGCTGATGCATCGACGACGACGCAGCGTTCCGGCTCGCGCTTCGCAATGTCGAGGAACGCCTGCCGGCGCCGCTCGTGGATGTCGAGCGTCTCCTTCTCGAACCGGTCTGCCGTCTCGCCCCCACGCCGCTCCGCCGCGCGCGCGAGCCCCAGCTCTGGATCGAGATCGAGGATCACCGTCAGGTCCGGCACCATGCCGTTGATTGCCACCGCCTCCAGCGCGCGCATGAAGCCGGCGTCGAGATTGCCGGTCACGCCCTGGTAGACCCGCGAGGAATCGAGGAAACGGTCGCACAGCACGACCCTGCCCTTCTCGACGGCGGGACGGATCACCTGCTCGACATGGTCCGAACGCGCCGCCGCGAACAGGATCGCTTCCATCGCGGGGCCGAACGTCTCGGCGGCGCCCGACAGCAGAACGTGGCGGACGGCTTCTGCGCCCGGCGAGCCGCCTGGTTCGCGGGTCACCAGCACATCCAGACCGTCGGCGCGCAAGGATTCCGCCAGCCGCACGATCTGCGTCGACTTGCCGGCGCCCTCGCCGCCCTCGAATGTCACGAACAATCCGCGCGCCAAGAATCCACCATCGTGCCGGAAACACGGTTCAAGCGTTTATTCGCCCGGCCGGGAAAGGTCCACGGGCTTCAGCGCAGCCAGCCGATGGCGAGTTCCTCGATCGCGTCGAGCGTGCGCTGCGACAGCGTTCCCACCCCGATCGATTCGGCGGCGTAGAGCGGCGTCTCTTGGGTCAGCATGTCGCCGACCCATATCTTCAGCCTGCCCACCGGCTGCCCGGCCTGGATCGGCGCTTCTACGGGTCCCTCATAGACGATACGCGCGATCACCTTGTCGCGGTTTTCCGCCGGCACGAGCAGCGAAACCGGACCGTGCGCGGCGAGCTTCACGTGGGACTTCTCGCCGCCGAAGGTCTTCGCTTCGCCCACGGCTTCATCGGCCGCGAAGATGTCGATCTTCCTGAAGGCGCGCATGCCCCATTCGATCAGCTTGCGCGATTCGTCGACGCGTTCCTTTTCGGTCGCCAGCCCGCTCATCGCGAGGAAGAGCCGCTTGCCGCCGCCTTCCGCCGAGGCGACGATGCCGAAACCCGAGCCTTCGGCGAACCCCGTCGCCAGACCGTCGGCGCCGATACCCAGCTTGATCAAGGGGTTGCGGTTCTGCTGGTTGATGTTGTTCCACTTGTATTCGCTCTGTGCGTAGAGCGGGTAGAACTCGGGATAGGCCTGCCAGATATGGCGTGCGAGCGTGACGAGGTCGCGCGCCGTCACCGATTGCCCGTCGGCCGGCAGTCCCGTCGGGTTGACGAAGACCGACCTTGTCAGGCCAAGCTGCTTTGCCCTTTCGTTCATCGCCTCGGTGAATTTCGCCTCGGAACCGGAGATTCCCTCGGCCATGACGATACAGGCATCGTTGGCCGTGATCACCACCGCGCCCTGGATCAGGTCGCCCAGCGGCACGAAGGATTTGATCGCGGCGAACATGGTCGCGGTTCTTGAAGGGGCGCCGCCGGTCCGCCACGCGTGTTCGCTGACCTGGAACGTCGTCTCACGGCTGACGCGTCCCGATTTCAGCGCCTCGAAGACGACTTCCATCGTCATCAGCTTGGCCAGCGAAGCCGGCGGAAACGTTGCGTCCGGGTCCTTGGCGTAGAGGATCGTGCCCGTCTCCGCATCGATCATGAAGGCGCGCGCGGCCTTGGTCTCGAACTGCGCCAGCGCGGCGCACGCCGTCAGGCCAAGCCAGATGACCGCGACGAATATCGACCTGAAGCCGCGCACGACATTCAGTCCCACCTGATTACCCTCCAAATCCCGGAGATCATCCTACCGGTCTGGCGTGGAGGCAGGAAGGCGCAAAGACGGAAGAATTGTGGGCGACCGCGCCGGATCGCTCAGTTGCGGACGATGAAGGCGTCGGTTGCGCCTTTGGCCCAGGCCGACCGAAGCAGATCGTCGATGGACATGGCCTGCTTCGGCCGAGCGGTCACCGAGTACCAGACTGTCGAACCGTCCCTGCTCTGCTCGATCGATGCCAGCGCGAGCGGCACGAGTTCGCTCACCAGACGCTCGGCTTCCGAGCGATCGGCAAACGTCCCGACGGAGACATATTCAGCCGGGTCGGGCTGCGACGACAGTATCTGCGCAGGCGACAGCCCGCCCTTCGCGACCTCGTCGAAGGGAGCCGACGAACGGCCCGAATGTTCTTCGGCATAGCCGAGAACCACCGTCTTGCCATCCCGGCTTTCCAGACGGGCGAGCGGCCGGTCGGCGATGACCGGACCGTTCTCGGGAAATTCCAGCGCGCCTTCGTCGCTGAATGCCGCCGAACTGGTCATCTGCCCGGGGAAAGCCGCAGCCACCGCCTGCGACGCGCCGATTCCAACCGTGGGCGTCGGTCCGGCCATGGCGATCATCACGCCTGTCGCCAGCCCGTCCGATGGATCGGGACCGTTCTTGCCCGGCCGGTAGGAGGCCAGCAGATACTCGTCGTCGCTGCCCTCGAGCGGCGCGCGTCCGACATAGTCGACCTTCACCTCGGCGATGCCGCTGTGCTTGTAGTCGAGCATTTCGGCCGCCTTGCTGGACAGGTCGATGACGCGGCCATGGGCGAAGGGTCCGCGATCGTTAACGCGCACAATAACGGAACTGCCGTTCTTCAGGTTGGTCACCCGCGCATAGCTCGGCAGCGGCATTGTCGGATGCGCCGCCGACAGGTGCGTCATGTCGTAGATCTCGCCATTGGCGGTGAGCCGCCCGTGGAAGGCGTCGCCATACCAGGACGCCTTGCCCTTCTTCGAATAGCCCGGCTGCTCCTTCGGATAGTACCATTTGCCGGCGACCTGATACGGCTTGCCGAGCTGGTCTCGGCCGCCGCCGCGCGGCAGGCGCGAGCGCAGGTTCGTCATGCGGGGGCTCGCCTTGCCGTAGACGGATTCGGGGAAATATTCCTTGGATGTCGGGCGCTTGGAGAGCGACACCTTGGGCTCGTGCGAGGTGCATCCGGCAAGGGCGGCGGCAAAGGCGATCAGCGAGATGATTGCGCCGGATTTGAGCGCCCCGCGGCCCCTCTTGTCGGTCATGCTCTGATCGTCCCCGCGACTTTCGCCAATCCGGCCGGACCGGCGCCTGCCTTCCCTTGGATGCCGGCCAATCCCCGCCCGGCATTCCGATCTTTTTTCTAGCGCCCAAGTCTTTAGCGCAATGTTAATTGATTGTGACCCGAAGCGGGCAAATTTGTGACGGTGGGGAAAGCCGGCGAATGCCGGCCCTGTCGTGCTGTGTCGGCGCCGCCGGACAAGCGGTTGTCGACATTTCCCACGCGCGCGCGCGACTTGTGTTGCCGCGACGTTTCAAGCTAAACGGAGCCGTCCGGAGGGATGGCCGAGCGGTTTAAGGCACCGGTCTTGAAAACCGGCGTGGGCGCAAGTTCACCGTGGGTTCGAATCCCACTCCCTCCGCCACTTTCACCCTGTCGAGCGTTCTCCGTTCGCGAGACCGCGGGTGAATTCCCCAGGAAACACGTGCTTCCGTCGCAAGCCTCTGGAACGCCGCACGAGTCGATTTCGCCTCTGTGTTCTCTCGACGTCGTTGATTCACTTGGGAGCGTCGGCATTGTGAGCAGACTGCGGGCGCCGGTTTGCAGTCTGAACACCGAGATGTTTGAGCGGTACTAGCTACTCAGGGAAGCAAGCTGAGGTCACAGGATGTCCTCGCGCGAAACGCCTTCACCCTCGAGGACAAAGTCTGCGCCAAACGCGGACGCTGGAGTTTGGTAGCCGGCCGGCGCGACCCCGGCGAGGACTTTTGATACCGCGCCCAATGCTGTGATCGTCGTCCAGTCGAGGCCGGCTTCCGGCCCATGCAATCGCGCCGCCGCCCGCTTGCCGTCCTCGTCGGTGACTTCTCCCCAGATATGCGTTCTGGTCTTCCCCCGCTGTTCGGCATTCGCGCCAGGCTGGATCGTGGCAAGGAGGAGTCTTCGGATCGGCGCAATCCGGGAGATCGGCGCAAGCACCCGGCCAAATGCAAGTTGAAGCCTCAGAGGGCCCGTTGCGGCGATGTAGTCGTAGATGTTGCCGATGCCGGTGCTGTAGTAGGCCGTGAACACGTCACCCCATGGCACCGGTTCGGCACGGATCGGACCCTTGCCGAAATCCACCGAAATCGCCTGCGTCGTTGTCGGCTTGACCAACCTGCCGTTGACGCGAACGCGGCCTCCGTGATGCAGCATGTGAATAGCCGTCCTCTGCGTCCCCGGCGGAAGACCGGCGGGACCCACTGACTGGAACGCTATCCTGAGATGCGTTGCGCTGGGCAATCGCTGCTTGAGGTGAAGAGCCAGGCAGTCGGTCGGGACGACGTCAAAACCGACACCGGGGAGCAGCAGGACACCGCGCGATTTCGCCAGGCCGTCGTGCTGCTGAAGCATCTCGTAGACGGGAATTTCACCGGTGATGTCGAGATAGTGCGTCCCCGATCGCAGACAGGCTTCCGCGAGAGCTTGAGCGGTCGCCTCGAATGGTCCAGCGCAATTCAGCAGGACACCCACGCCAGCCAGCGCCTGGTCGACAGCTGCCGGATCATCCAAGCCGAACGCCCGTCGCTCGAGGCTGAGCTCCCTGGAGATTTCGTCAAGCTTCGCGATGTTCCGGCCAGCAAGGATCGGTGCCACGCCTGCGCGTGCAGCCGTGCGGGCTACATGCTCGCCGACATAGCCGGTCGCTCCATAGATCATCAGCTTGAGCATGGTCTGGCGCCCCCCATCGCTCGACAAGTTGTGTCCCGTTGGTAGCATGGGAGTTCATATCTGTCCTGCGAGGCGGGCGTTCCGACGCGCGATTGTTGTCTGCCCGTGACGAGGCAGGCTTGGCAGGCTGACTTTCGGACGATGCCCCGAAGCAGGGGCGCCTCGATATCAACCGTCGGCGGCACGCCGACGGTTGATATCGCCGAGACGCAGGCGCGCTGCCTCAAATACCGGCTCATCTTGGCCAACCTGCCGCTGGCCAGGGATATCGACGACTTCGACTTCGCCGACACCAGCCGGCCGCGGCGCCCAGCTCACGCTGCGAACCGGCCGACCCTGGTGACGGGCGTGAAACGCGGGCGCCCCTTTGCTCCACCGCGGGCCATCGTCTGCGGCACCGCTGGATCGGAGACAAAGCGCTGGTAGGCCTCCTCGTCCTGCCAGTCGATCAGGACGATCACCCGGTCGGAACCGTCCGCGGCCGACAGCACCTCGGCGCCGCGGCTGCCGTGCGCCTCCCGCTTTTCCCTTCCGTCCGTTGCGAAGATCGACAGAAAACGCGCGAGATCCTCGATCTCGACTTCTGCAAGCGTCGTGTACATGGGAATCCATCTCCTCAAAGCGGCGCGCGGGTGGCGCGCGAGAGCGGCAGGTTGAGCGTAAATCGCGACAGCCCCGGATCGGCCACGCCGAAAGCGGCAAGGCGGGGCGTGTGCTTCGCCACATAGGCGTCCGCGGCCTGCGGCGTCTCGAAGAGATACACGCCGCCCGAGCGGCGGGTCTCGCGGTTCTCGCCCCACAGCTTCCAGATCAGCCCTGGCTGGGCCGAGATGTCGGCGGCGAGATCGCGGCAGGCGGCCTCGAGGTCGGCGCCCCACGGCCCGTCGAAGCCGAAGTCGAATTGAAGAAGAGTCGTCATCTGATACGTCCTTTGCGTCTGCAAGGGTGGTGGCCCTGCGGCCATGCCGGGGTCTATACGTCCGGCTTGATCTTTAGATAATCCGGCTGCAAGTGGCGCCACTCGACACTCAGGGTGTGGAACGAGATGGACACGGTCACGAGCATGCGCACCTACGCGCGGGTGGTCGAGCTGGGCGGGCTGGCCGCAGCCGCGCGTTCGCTCGGCATGTCGCCGGCTATGGTCGCCAAACATCTGGGAAACCTGGAGGAGCGGACCGGCGCACGCCTGCTGGACAGGACGACGCGCTCGGTTCGGCCAACGGTCGCCGGCCAAACATATTACGAACGGGTGGTCGCGGTCCTCGACGCGCTCGACGAGGCCGAAGCCGAAGCCGGCGCGGACACGGCGGCGCCCCGGGGCAGGCTGCGCCTGACGGCGCCGGTGGAGTTCGGACAGGGGCATCTCGCGCCGCTCGTGGCCGAATTCATCGAGCTCCATCCGAATGTTTCGGTGGTCTCCGATTTCACCAATCGCAGCGTCGATCTCGTGCAGGAAGGCTTCGATCTCGCCATACGCGTGGCGGCCTCCCTCGACACAGGGCTAATCGGGCGCAAGCTTGCCACCTCGCGCTTCTTCATCGTCGCCAGCCCGGATCTCGTCGCCAAAACCGGCATGCCCCAGACGCCGGAGGCGCTTGCCGCCCTGCCGACCCTGTCCTTCGCCTTCCCTGCGCCGCGACTGGACTGGGGCTGGGACGGCCCGGACCAGGGCCAGGTTCGGGTCGCCCCTCGCCTCCTATCGTCGAGCGCCGAAGCGCTACGCGTCGCGGCCCTGCGCGGTACGGGCTTCAGCCAGCTGCCGAGCTTCGTCTGCGGCGCCGATCTGGCGTCCGGACGGCTTGTCCCGGTCATGGCGGACCGGGACTGGGGCCATCTGTCAATTTACGCGCTCTACCCCCACCGCCGCTTCGTCCCGAGCCGCCTGCGCCTCTTCATCGACCTTCTCGCCGACCGCCTCGCAAGGCATCCGGACGACGATCCGTGGTCGCCGTTTCCCGCCGACGCGGCAGCGCGAACGAGCGTCCGCGATATTTGAACGCCGACTTGCCCGCATGTTGGCCGCGCGGGATCGGCATAGGTCGCGTCGTGTGACGTCAAAACGGGATGCGGGACGCTGTCCGCTTTGTGATCGGTGATTTCCTTGAAATGTCGAGAGAGATCCTGGTGCTGCCAGAGAGGATTGAACTCTCGACCTCTCCCTTACCAAGGGAGTGCTCTACCACTGAGCTACGGCAGCGTCTCCAGGAACGCGGCGGCTTTTGCCACACGAAGGCCTGATGCGCAAGCCGCGTTCCGATGCTATTGGTCGCGCCGCGATCCACGAGCAGTCTCCCGGTCCGGCCGATGTCGACGAAAGACCAGACGCAGAAGTCGAAGCAGGGGCGCCCGTCCCGGCTGTCGGAGCAGTTGCGCGCCAATCTGATGCGCCGCAAGGCGCAGGCGCGGGCGCGGCGCGAAGGCGCCGCCGACGAACGTCCCGAAGGCATCGCGCTGGCGCATGCCGTTCCCGGCAAAGGCGAAACCGGCCAGGAGTGAGACCGCGATCCGGAATTTCGCCGCATTGGGCTGGCGAATGGGCTGATCCGCGAAGGGGACGCGCGGACCTCCGAAAGGACCGTTCCTTGAAGCCGGGCATCGCTTGGGCTAGACGGTGGTTTTCGGCGACTCTCGCGGTGCAACCCTCCCCGACGAACGCCATTTCTTCTTCGAAAGATCTCTCATGGACAGAATCAGGATCACGGGTGGACGCAAGCTCGAGGGCGTGATCCCGATTTCGGGCGCCAAGAACGCAGCCCTGCCGCTGATGATCGCCTCGCTGCTCACGCGCGAGACGCTGACGCTCGAGAACGTGCCCGACCTCGCCGACGTCAACCAGTTGATCAAGATCCTCGGCAATCACGGCGTCGACATATCGGTCAACGGCCGCCGCGGCAGCCAGAAGGAAGGCTATTCGCGCACCGTCAACTTCACCGCCGGCGAAATCGTCGACACGACCGCGCCCTATGAGCTGGTGTCGAAGATGCGCGCGTCGTTCTGGGTGATCGGGCCGCTGCTGGCGCGTATGGGCGAGGCAAAGGTGTCGCTGCCCGGCGGCTGTGCCATCGGCACGCGTCCGGTCGATCTGTTCCTCGAGGGACTGGCAGCGCTTGGCGCCGAAATCGACGTCGACAACGGCTACGTCGTCTCCCATGCCCGGCATGGGCTCAAGGGCGCTCGCTTCGTCTTCCCGAAGGTCTCGGTCGGCGCGACCCATGTGCTGATGATGGCGGCATCGCTTGCTCGCGGCGAGACGGTGCTCGAGAACGCCGCGCGCGAACCCGAAATCGTCAACCTCGCAGAATGCCTCAACCTGATGGGCGCCAGGATTTCCGGCGCCGGCACGTCGACCATCGTCATCGAGGGCGTCGACTCGCTCTCCGGCGCGACCTGCAGCATCATTCCCGACCGCATCGAGACCGGCACCTATGCGATGGCGGTGGCGATGACCGGCGGCGACGTGGTGCTTGAAGGCGCGCGGGCGGAGCTGCTTCAATCGGCGCTCGACGTGATCGCGCAGACGGGCGCCGAGATCACCCCGCTCAATCACGGCATCCGTGTGCGCCGCAACGGCCACGCCATCGAGCCGGTCGACATCACGACGGCGCCCTTCCCCGGGTTCCCGACCGACCTGCAGGCGCAGTTCATGGGTCTTATGACCATGTCGAAGGGCCGCTCGCGCATCACCGAGACGATCTTCGAAAACCGCTTCATGCATGTGCAGGAGCTCGCGCGGCTCGGCGCTCACATCACGCTCTCGGGCCAGACCGCGGTCGTCGAGGGGGTGGCGAAGCTCAAGGGCGCGCCCGTGATGGCGACGGACCTGCGCGCCTCCGTCTCGCTCGTCATTGCCGGCCTCGCCGCCGAAGGCGACACGATCGTCAACCGCATTTATCACCTCGACCGCGGCTTCGAGCGGCTGGAGGAAAAGCTCAGCGGCTGCGGCGCGCTCGTCGAGCGCATTTCCGACTGAGGCCGCCGGCCCGGTAATTGTTGCGCAGCATCAAGAGTCCGCCTAACAACGGGCCGAGATCGACAAGCAGCGCCCGCAGAGGCGACGGACCCGCATGGAACAGCTCAAACTCCTAGCCCTCGACGCGGACGACCTGGAGATCGTCTCCGCCCATGTCCAGGACGCGGTCATGCAGATCGGCGCCTTCGACTGGCGGCCGAAGGAAAAGCGATTCCTCATCGAGATGAACCGCTTCGTCTGGGAAAAGGCCAGCGGGACCTTTCGCAAGCACAATGAGCGGCGGCGCAGCGTGCTGCATTTCGACCGCGTGCTTGCCGTGCGCTCCGCCGGCATAGACCGCGCCAAGCCGCAGGACGTGCTCTCCTTGCTGACCATCGGCTTTGCCGAGGACGATGCGCCCGCCGGAACAATCGAACTGCTCTTCGCCGGCGGCGGCTCTCTCGCCCTCGACGTCGAATGCATCGAGACGCGGCTCACCGATCTGGGTGCGGCCTGGGCGGCCTCGTCGCGGCCCGTGCACGGAGCCTGACGCCATGGCGATCACGCTCGACGTATCCGCGGCCGATTTCGAGAGCAAATTCAGCGCCTTCCTGTCGACCAAGCGCGAGGTCTCGGAAGATGTCGACGCTATCGTTCGCGACATCGTTGGCAAGGTGCGCTCGCAAGGCGACGAAGCGCTGTTCGACTACACTCGTCGCTTCGACCGTTTCGATCCTGGCAATGGCCGCCTGACCGTATCGCAGGCCGAGATCGACGCCGCCTTTGATCGCGTCGATAACAAGACGCTCGAAGCACTGACTCTCGCACGGGACCGCATCGCGGCGCACCACGCGCGCCAGAGGCCGGCAGACGACCTCTACACCGACGCGATCGGCGTCGGGCTCGGATCGCGCTGGACGGCGGTGGAATCGGCCGGGCTTTACGTCCCGGGCGGCACCGCGAGCTACCCTTCCTCCGTGCTGATGAACGCGCTTCCGGCCAAGGTGGCCGGCGTCGAGCGCGTGGTGATCGCGGTGCCGGCGCCGGAAGGCGTGGTCAATCCGCTCGTGCTGGTGGCGGCGCGGCTGGCGGGCGTGTCCGAGATCCACCGCGTCGGCGGCGCGCAGGCCATTGCAGCACTCGCCTATGGAACCCAATCGATCCGCCCGGTGGTCAAGATCGTCGGCCCGGGCAATGCCTATGTCGCCGCAGCCAAGCGCCAGGTGTTCGGCACCGTCGGCATCGACATGATCGCCGGCCCCTCCGAAGTGCTGGTACTGGCCGACGGGACCAACGATCCGGAGTGGATCGCCGCCGACCTGCTGGCACAGGCCGAGCACGACAGCGGCGCGCAGTCGATCCTCGTCACCGACGACGCCGCCTTCGGCCGAGCCGTCGAGGCTGCGGTCGAGCGCCAGCTTACGCGCTTGCCGCGTGGCGCCACCGCCGCTGCGAGCTGGCGCGATTTCGGCGCCGTCATCCTGGTGCGCGGCTTCGACGAGGCCATGCCCCTCGTCAACCGCATCGCGCCCGAACATCTGGAACTGGCGATCGAGGATGCGGACGCCTACGCCGCCAGGGTCAGGAACGCCGGCGCGATCTTTATCGGCCGGCACACGCCCGAAGTCATCGGCGACTATGTCGGCGGCTCCAACCACGTGCTGCCCACGGCACGCTCGGCCCGCTTCTCCTCGGGCCTGTCGGTTCTCGATTTCATGAAGCGCACGTCCATACTCAAGCTCGGCCCCGACCAGTTGCGCGAGCTGGCGCCGGCGGCGATCGCGCTGGCGCAGGCCGAAGGGCTCGACGCGCATGCGCGTTCCGTCGCCATCCGTCTCAATCTCTGAAGGCGCGGCGATGGGGAGGGAGACGAGCAACGCCAGGCTGGTCGATGTCGAACTCGACGAATCGATCGGCCGCTCCACGCCCGACGTCGAGCACGAGCGGGCGGTCGCGATCTTCGACCTCGTCGAGGAGAACTCGTTCCGCCCCGTCACCGATACGGGCGAAGGCCCCTACAAGCTGAAACTGTCGCTGGTCGAAGCCCGCCTCGTCTTCGCCATCTCGCGCGAAAACGGCGAGCCGGTGGTGACGCACATCCTGTCGCTGACGCCGTTCAGGCGGATCGTCAAGGACTATTACATGATCTGCGAGAGCTATTACGACGCGATCCGCACGTCGTCGCCGTCGCAGATCGAGGCGATCGACATGGGCCGCCGCGGCCTCCACAACGAAGGCTCCCAGACGCTGATGGACCGGCTCGCCGGCAAGATCGAGGTCGATTTCGACACCGCGCGCCGGCTGTTCACGCTGGTCTGCGTGCTGCACTGGCGCGGATAGCGATCTTGCCCGACGCGCCGACCGGCCCGAAACTGCCCGGCTCCGTGCTGTTCCTGTGCGGCCAGAATGTCATCCGCTCGCCGATGGCGGAACTGATCGCACGCAATCTCTTGCCGAAATCGGTCTTCGTGGCGTCGGCGGGCATCCGGCCCGGCGAGCGCGATCCCTTCGTCGACGCGGTCCTAGCGGAGCGCGGATTTTCGCTGGGCAGCCGGCTGCCGCGAATGCTGGACGACTTGGAGGACGCCTATTTCGACCTGATCGTGACGCTCGCGCCCGAGGCCCACCACAAGGCCCTGGACCTGACGCGGTCGGTGGCGGCCGACGTCGAATACTGGCCGATGCCGGATCCGACGACCGCGACCGGCACGCGCGAACAGATTCTCAATGCCTATCGCGACGTCGCATCGAGGCTCGATCGCCGCATCCGGGAGAGGTTTGCCGCCGCTGGCGACCGCCCTTCGCCGTCGACATAAGCGCTGTTCCCAAAATGCGCGAGATCATATAGGTTCCGCGCGAATTCCGGCCTCAGACTCATCCTGGCTCTGTCGTGCCGGCTCTTTTCCGTAAAAAAAGGTATCGAATGCCGAAGGAAGAAGTCCTCGAATTTCCGGGTCTCGTGACCGAATTGCTTCCCAATGCCATGTTCCGCGTCAAGCTCGAGAACGAGCACGAGATCATCGCGCACACGGCGGGGCGCATGCGCAAGAACCGCATCCGCGTGCTGACCGGCGACAAGGTCCTCGTCGAGATGACGCCCTACGACCTCACCAAGGGCCGCATCACCTACCGCTTCAAGTAGCGGCCGCACGGCGCGGCAGGTCGACCGCGCACATCACCTCGATGGGACTTCCGTAGCGATGAGCGTCTTCCAGAAGCTGGTTCTGGCCTCCGGGTCGCCGCGCCGTATCGAGCTGTTGCAGCAGGCGGGTATCGAACCCGACCGGATCGTTCCGGCCGATGTCGACGAAACGCCGCAGCGCGCCGAGCACCCCCGTTCGCTCGCCAAGCGCCTGTCGCGGGAAAAGGCCGAGAAGGCCCAGGAGAAGCTGTCGAAGGAGAGCGACTGGGAAGGCGGCTATATCCTGGCCGCAGACACGGTTGTCGCCGTCGGCCGCCGCATCCTGCCGAAGGCCGACCTGATCGACGAGGCGTCCAACTGCCTGCGTCTTCTGTCGGGCCGGTCGCATCGCGTCTATTCCGGCGTCTGCCTGATCACGCCGTCCGGCAAGGTGCGCCAGAAGCTGGTCGAAAGCCGGGTGCGCTTCAAGCGCCTGTCGCGGGAAGAGCTGGAAAGCTACCTCGCCTCGGGTCAATGGCGCGGCAAGGCGGGCGGCTACGCGATCCAGGGACTTGCCGGCACCTTCGTGGTCAAGCTGGTCGGCTCCTACACCAATGTCGTCGGCCTGCCGCTCTACGAGACGGTCGGCCTGCTCGCCGGCGACGGCTACAAGGTCCATTTCAACTGGCTGTCGGGAACCCGCGCCGCCTGAGCGCGTTCGGCTCCCTGGCCCAGAAACCAGCCGGCAGGCTTGCACCGATGCCCGAACACTCCGCCAACGTCACGCCGCTTCGGCCCAAGCGCCCTTGCCCGGAATGCGGCAAGCCCTCGGCGCGCGCGACATTTCCGTTCTGCTCGGCCCGCTGCAAGGATGTCGATCTTCACCGCTGGCTCTCCGGCGCCTACGTCATTCCGGGTCGGGAGGACGAGGAGAACGACGTCAGCAGCGATGCCGGGGACGACGCGTCGCGCGGGTGATGCAACGCCTCTCGCGAAGGTGACGCGGTCCCTCCCGCTCAGTTCCGGAATTGTCGTTCGTAGCGCTGGACAGGGGCGAATCCCGTGCTATAACCCGCCCGCTTCAGGTGGCCGCCAACGCCACCGCCCGGAGATCCCTCCGGTCCGCTTTCGCCCGCGAAGGCCAGTGCCCAGTTAGCTCAGTTGGTAGAGCAGCGGATTGAAAATCCGCGTGTCCTTGGTTCGAATCCGAGACTGGGCACCATTTGTTCTCCTGATTGAGTGAGTTCAAATAGTTAAGCCAAATCAGTTGGTTGCAAGCAGCTTACCGTGTAACAAAGGTGAGCAACATGGGCTGGCGACTGGCTACGGCAATGAAGCGAAGCGACTCAGGCAAAGGGCAGTTCGTCAAGCGTATCCCCGCCGATCTGCGGGAGCGGCTGGTAGGGATGCGCCTGGAGTTTCCCCTGGATGGTGAGTTTGTCCCGATCGCCATCACCCCTAGGATGCAGTCCATAAGGTTTTCCCTGCGGACGGATGATTCCCGTGAGGTGAAGCGGAGGCAGGCGGAGGCGCTCGCCTACTTCGAGGGCGTCTGCGCCAATCTCCAGGCCGACCGACCGGCATCCCTCACGCATCGTCAATGTGTGGCCTTGTCGGGCGACCTGTATCGTTCGTGGACGGCGGACCTGGAGCCCTCTCTGGACGCCAGTAGCTCGCGCGATGATGGGATTCCCGCCACGCTGGATCGCGAAACGCACCTGGTGCTTCAAGCCGGTGTCGCGCGGCAACAGGCGGAGCGGCTGGCGCAATTGCAAGGGGATGACAGGGAGAGGCAGCTAGGGCCGCTCGTGGACCGGCTCCTGTTGCGGAAGGGCATTTCGTCGGTGACTTCCGAGACGCGCGGCTTGTTGCTGCGGGAGTTCGGGAGGGCGTTAAGCGAAGGGCTCCAGGTCCGCGCCACAAAGGCGGAGGGCGACTTCGACTCCGATCCCACCGCCAGACGTTTCCCCGAATGGTCCCCTGCCCCGGTGCCAGCCCCGACGCTGGAGGCGCAACCGGCCGCTGTCTCTCTGCGGGGCTTGGTGGATGGATGGTGGGCGGAAGCCAAGGCTGCTGGCCGGTCTGTCAGCACCCACGAAAGCTACGGGTCGGCGATTGGAGCCTTGGCGGCATTCCTTGGGCACGACGATGCCGCGCGGGTGGTAGAGGCCGATATTGTCCGCTTCAAGGATCACCTGATTGCCACCATCAATCCCCGCACGGGGAAGCCGCTTAGCGCTAAAACCATCAAGGATAGCTACCTGTCGGGCGTGAGGAACGTTCTCGGGTGGGCGGTAGGCCACAAGCGGATCGCGTCCAATGCGGCTGCGAATGTCAGGATGAAGGCGGGCAAGAAGCCGCGCCTACGGGATAGCTGGTTCAACGCGGCGGAACGTAAGGCCCTACTGGAGCAAGCATCGGGGGCCGTGCGGGGACGCAAGGAACCGTCGCAGCGCTTTCAGGCGCGGCGTTGGGTGCCTTGGCTTTGCGCTTACACCGGGGCGCGTGTCGGCGAGATGGTCCAGTTGCGCAAGCAAGATGTCCGACAAGTGGACGGGCACTGGATAATCGCCATTACGCCGGAAGCAATCACCGTGAAGGGTGGTGATGGTCGGGAGGTGCCAATCCACCCTCACCTTGTCGAGATGGGCTTCCTGGAGTTCGTGAGGGCGGCTCCCGATGGCTTTCTGTTCATGTGGTCTGGAGAGGGTCGAGCGGCTTGGCGCACTGTGAAAAACCAGATGGCCAAGGCGGCGCGTAAAGTCGTGCCTGACACGAACGTCCAGCCAAATCACGGTTGGCGGCACACCTTCAAGACTATCGGCCTGGAGGCGGAACTTCCGGAGCGTGTCCTGGACGCGATATGCGGCCACTCAATGCGGACGGAGGGGGAGAAGTATGGCGGCTCTACCGTGGTGGCGAAGGCGAAGGCAATGGAGCGCTTTCCACGCTATGCGGCAAAGCCGATAGCCCGTTACGTTTCGGCTTCCACAGAACACAACCACGTCCCTAACAGTCCGCAGGTTGTCGAGAGCGAGGATTAGCGGTTGGCGCGTGTCCCGCTGATGTTTCTAGGAAGCTTATCCCCGCTCCACTTACGTTGCGATAAATCCCCGCGCAAGCTACCGAGTAGATAACTAAGGCGGCCGGGGGCACATGGTAAAATCAACGCTCTACACACAGTCTTTTCATACTCGGCGCTTAGCGGGTCGCCTCGCAGCTATCGAGAACGTGTTCTCAGTCACTGCCATGCAGAGAGTGTGGAAAGCGTATGTCCGGCCTGGACTCCGGGACCAAGAAATACTTGACCTTCACGACTTCAATGACGTTCACTGGGACCGAGACCGCATATTTGATAAGCTTCACACCTCACTTTGCTCGGGACGTTTTACACCACAGCAGTCTACTCCTGTTCGGGTGGAGAAACGATTAGGCGTCACAAGAACACTTGTCCTACCCAGTCCCGAAGATTGCATAGTACTGCAGTGTATAGTGGAGTACATACTGCCGTCTGCCCTGCGAAAGCAACCGTCCACAAATTCTTTCTTCAGCCGCAGTCATGGTTTTAGCGGTTCATCCTTTAAGTTTGAGCGCGACTATATATGGTTTCGGCGTTGGGCTAAATTTTCAAACGTCAGACTGCAATTGATGAGCACACATTCTCACGTTTGTACAACTGACGTAGCGAATTATTTTGACAATATAGATTATTCTCAACTGCGTAATATAATATCGTCGATCGATAATATTGATGAGGTGATTTTGGATATTTTGTTTAGTGTTTTAGATAGAATCAGTTGGCGGCCCGATTATCTTCCATCTCCTGGACGAAGTCTCCCGCAAGTGAATTTTGATGCTCCGCGACTACTGAGTCATGTCTACCTTTTTGAAGTGGATGCGTATCTAAAAGGGGAGACTGGTGATAGCTTTGTTAGGTGGGTCGACGACATCACCGTAGCGGTCAATTCTCATTCCAAGGGGAAGGCCCTTCTGAGAGATATAGATCATCTTTTGATGACAAGAGGTCTCCGCTTGAATGCAGGTAAGACCCAAATCTTGTCAGTTCACGAAGCTCGCCGGTATTTCCACGTTATAGAGAATGAATACCTTGACACTGTAAAGAAGCGCATTGACCGGTATGGTCGTGGGAGCGCAAGAGCGACAAAGCTACTCGCCAATGTAAGGAAAAGATTCGACAAGTTTGTTTCCAAGCCCGGCTACGGGCACTCGGATAAGGTCGTAAAGCGGTATCTGACGCACTTCTCCGTCAATCAAGATTCCCACGCACTTCGCTATGCGGTGGATAGGCTGCATTCAGAGCCCGGCCTGCGAGAAAGCACCTTTCGCTACTTCCAAGCGATGGGCCCAAGTCGTCCTGCGTTCCGCGCCATGCAGAGTTACTTAACTGGTGAGGACGTGCTAGGGCCCGGACCCATAAATAGGTTTCATCGAGCGGCGTGATGTGATTCACCGTCTCCGAATGGAGGCGAGCGATGAATCGGGACCACTTCTGGCTGACGGACGAGCAATTCGGGAAGCTCAAGCCGCATCTTCCGACT